>NZ_SCQN01000008.1 GCF_004321985.1 Castellaniella sp.
GACAGCGATCTCGTCAAACGGATTCATGGACATCTTGACGTTGGCGGTGTCCACACCAGTGTGATCGGACTTGACGCGAACCTTGACGTTGAAGTCAACGACGCGCTTGACCGGTACCAGAATCTTCATTTTCCTGTGTTCCTGTGCGGTTCAGTGCAGTTCGCGCAACATGTTGCGTGCGATGATCAGTTGCTGGATTTGCGTTGTGCCTTCGTAGATGCGAAACAGCCGTACGTCTCGGTAGAAGCGCTCGATGCCGTATTCGCTCATGTAGCCGGCTCCCCCGAAGATCTGCACGGCGCGGTCCGCCACACGCCCACACATTTCGGAGGCAAACATTTTGGCACATGAGGCCTCGGTGCTCACGGGCAGCCCGTCATCGCGTCGGCGGGCAGCATCGATCACCATGCAGCGCGCTGCGTAGATTTCGGCCTTGCTGTCGGCCAGCAGAGCCTGAATGAGCTGAAACTCGCCAATTGCCTTGCCGAACTGGTGGCGCTCTGAGGCGTATTTTAGGGCGTCGGCCAGCATGCGCTCAGCGACGCCCACGCAGATCGCCGCGATGTGGATGCGACCTTTGTCGAGCACTTTCATGGCTGTTTTGAAGCCGTGGCCCTCGACGCCACCGATCAGGTTGGCCGCGGGAACCTTGCAGTTCTCGAAAATGACGTCGCAGGTATGGGCGCCTTTCTGTCCCATTTTCCGGTCCCGCTTGCCCAGGGTGATGCCTGGCGAATTGGCCTCGACGATGAACGCCGAGACGCCCGCCGAGCCCTTGATACCGGGATCGGTCCGCGCCATGAGCGTGAAGATGCCGGCATGAGGCGCATTCGTGATGAAGCGTTTGGTGCCGTTGACCACATAATGATCGCCTTCGCGTCGCGCCGTCGTTTTGAGCGACCCGGCGTCCGACCCCGAGCCGGGCTCCGTCAGCGCGAATGAGGCGATGATTTCGCCCGTGGCCATGCGCGGCAGGTATTTTTGCTTTTGCTCGTCGGTGCCGTCGAAGACGATGCCCTGCGAGCCTATGCCCACCGTTGTGCCGAAGACGGAGCGAAAGGCCGGGGACGTGTGGCCGAGCTCGATCATGGCGAGCACTTCTTCTTCCATGGTGAGCTGCAGACCGCCGTATTGTTCGGGAATGGTGAGTCCGAACAGTCCGATGGCTTTCATCTCTTCGATGATGTCATCCGGAATTTCGTCGGTCTCCGCGACTTTTTCTTCGTTGGGGACCAGGCGTTCACGGACGAATCGTGAAATATTGTCCAGGAGAATATTCAGGGTTTCTTGATCTCTGATCATGATGGTTCAGCCATGAGTGGGGCCGGCGGTCTCCGCAAGGGGTGGCACGCCCGCGCGCCGGGGGGTGTGTCGGGCGTCAGGAGCGGATGCCGGCAATGCCGTTGCTCAGGACGATGATGTTCCGCTCCAGGACCCTGGCCTGGAACTGTGCGGTCTCTGGCGAAGATTTCCACATCTCCACCTGCAGTGTCTCGCCTGGGAAGACCGGTGCCGAAAAACGGCCGTGCAGATGGCTCAGGCGGTCTCCTTGCCCTTCGCATAGGGTGCGGACGATGGCGCGTGTGACCACACCGTAGGTACACAGCCCGTGCAGGATGGGGCGCGGGAACCCCGCCTTGGCCGCCACGGCGGGGTCTGCGTGCAGGGGGTTGTCGTCGCCGTTGAGGCGGTAGAGCAGCGCCGCCTGAGGCAACGTGGGCAGCGCACAGCGCAGGTCCGGTTCGGTGGCAGGGACCTTGGGGAGGGGCTCGAGGCCAGGATCGCTCTTGCCGAAGCCGCCGTCAGCCCGGCAAAAGGTCACTTGCTGGACGGTGGCCAGCAGTGCCTCGGTGGCCGCATCATGGATCTTGCGTTCGGTAACCACCAGCGCGCCTTTGTCCGCCCCCTTGTCGATGACGTGTGTGATGCGGCTGCGGCCGATCACTTCGCCGTGCGTCGGGAACGGCGCGTGGAAAAACATGCGCTGTTCCCCGTGGACCACCTGAGTCCAGGTGACACCGGTCCTGGGGTCTTTCATCCAGAAGCCGGGGTAGCCCATGACGGCCGCCATGGACGGGAAGACCCGCAACCCGTCTTCGTAAACATACTGAAGCTGGAGGGGATCCGTGGGATCCTGGCCCAGGCCGATTCCCAGCGCGTACAGGATGACGTCTTTCTGGCCGTAGGGATGGCGGATGTCTTCGAACTTCCAGTTCTTGATCCGTTGATGGTCGAGCGGCATGTCGCGTCCTAGATGGGATCCCAGTTGATCACGTCGGGCGAGCGCTCCAGTTTGTAGAAGCTGTTCTGCATTGCCGGGATGGCGATCTGGGCAATGGATTCCGGCGTCCAGCCTTCAGACATGTGTACCGAACGCACGGGGCGCGGTTGGCTGAAGAGCATGATTTCGTTGGCTCGCACAGAAAATATCTGCCCCGTGACTTCGTGCGCGGCATCGCTGCCCAGATACACCACGAGCGGCGCGATCTTTCCGGCCTCCATTCTCTGCAGTTTCTTCACCCGGTCTTTTTCTTCGGGCGTATTGGCCGGGATGGAGCTGGTCATGCTGGTCCAGGCAAACGGCGCGATGCAGTTCGATCGCACGTGGAACCGGGACATGTCCAGTGCGATGGATTTGGACAGCCCCACGATTCCCATTTTGGCTGACGAGTAATTGGCCTGACCGAAATTGCCGATCAGACCTGACGTGGAGGTCATGTGGATGTAGGCGCCTGATTCCTGGGCGCGGAAAAAGGACGCCGCGGCGTGGCTGACGAAAAACGAACCGTTCAGATGCACGTCCAGGACCTGAGACCATTCCTCGTCCGACATCTTGTGGAACAGCCGGTCGCGCAGGATCCCGGCGTTGTTGACGATGATGTCGATGTGGCCGAATGAGTCGACGGCCGCCTGGACGATCTTGCGGGCGCTGGCCGCACTGGAGACGCTGTCGGTGCAGGCGACGGCGTTGCCTCCGGCCGCCTTGATTTCGTCGACCACATGCTGCGCGTTTTCAGCGCTGACGTCGTTGACGACGACCTGTGCGCCGTTGGCCGCCATGGCCAGTGCGATTCCACGGCCTATGCCGCTGCCCGACCCGGTCACTACCGCGACCTTGCCCTGTACTGATCCGCTCATGAAAACGCTCCTCCGAATGGCAAATTGGCGTCCGATTCACAATAGAGAAAAAGCCGATCCGCCTCAACTTCGAATTGCAAAAGCAAGAGTTAACCAGCGTTTAAGGAACGTTGGAGCGAACCCGTCGGCTGGCTGCGGCTTACACCGGCCAGCCGGTCTCAGTGTCCCGTAAAGCGTGGGGCGCGTTTTTCGGCGAAAGCCTGCATGCCTTCCAGATAATCGCTGGTCAGACCCAAAGCTTTCTGCAGGTCGGATTCCAGGGCCATCTGTTCCCCCAGGGTATTGTCCGCAGCGGCATTGAGCGCCTGCTTGGTTGCCGCGTACGCCAGTGTCGCGCCGGATGCCAGCCGGGTGTGAACGGACTGCATCGTGGCGTCCAGGTCCTCGTCCGGGATGCAGCGCCAGATCAGTCCCCATTGTTCCGCCGTGGCGGCTGGGACGGGTTCCGCAAAGAGGGAGGCACCCATGGCACGTTGCCAGCCGACCAGCCGCGGCCAGGCGTAGGTGGCCCCGGCATCGGGGAGCAGGCCGATGCGAGTGAAAGCCTGGACGAAGCGGGCGGATTGGACGGCGTAGATCAGGTCACAGGCCAGGGCCAGGCTGACGCCGGCGCCTGCCGCGACGCCATTGACGAAGCACACCACGGGCACCGGCAGTGCTTTGAGTCTCTTCACCAGAGGTTCGTAGTGGTGTTTGAGCCCGAGCGACAGGTCGCGCTTTTCGCCCGGAGGCAGCGGCTTGCGTTCGGAGAGATCCTGTCCGGCGCAGAAGCCGCGCCCGGTGCCTGTGAGAATGAGACCGCGTAGGTCGTTCCGGGCTTCCAGGAAGTCCAGTGCGGCGCGCAGGTCCGCGTGCATGATCTCGGTAAAGCTGTTCAGGGTGTCCGGCCGGTTCAGCATGATGTGGCCCACCCCGTCTTCGTAAGAGAACCGGATATGCTGGTAGGTGTGTTCCATGGGGGTCCTTTGTTTGCGAGGTCGAAACAGTCATTTAAGCAAAACGGAATTCCCATGGGTCTCGATTTGCAGAACACTTGTGTCCGTAGAATGAAAGGCGATCATGTCCCATCGAGGAGACCCATGTCAGACAACATAGAAATCCCGGCCGACCCTCTGCCCACGCAAGTCGGGGCAGATGTCTACTACCGAAAACAGCTGGAAAAGGGGAATTTCCTGATCCAGCGCTGCACGGCATGCTCCCGCAGCATTTTCTATCCTCGCATGGTCTGCCCGCACTGCGGCAGCGATCGACTTGAGTGGTTCGCGCCGTCTGGCGACGGTGTCGTGTACTCCACGACGGTCGTTCGCCGAAAGGCCGACAAGGGTGGGGATTACAACGTTGCCCTGATTGATCTCAAAGATGGCGCCCGCATGATGAGTCGGGTGGAAGGCGTGCCTCCTGCCGAGGTGAAGATCGGCATGGCGGTCAAAGCGCGGGTGATCGATGCCGAGGAAGGCAAGCTCGTGGTGTTCAATCCCTCGGGGGATCGGTCATGATCGACAAACGGCTGAGAGGCGCGACAGCCATCGTGGGTGTCGGTCATGCCGGGTTTGGTTTTGCCACCGGGTATTCCGAGCTTGAGATCCTGGCGCAGGCGTCGCACCGGGCCGTCGAGGACGCTGGCCTCACGCTGCAGGACATCGATGGCATATGCACCGCCAGCGTGGCCGCCACCATGTGGGCCATGCCGGTGATCGAGCATCTCGGCATCCGTCCTACCTTCATCGACAGCACCATGCTGGGCGGATCCAGTTTCGTGGCGCATCTCATGCCTGCGATCCAGGCGCTGGAGTCCGGGCAATGCAATGCCGTACTGATTTGTTACGGTAGCACGCAGCGTACTTCCAGCTTGAGCCGTGCCGAGGTCGGCCGCGTCCGCCGCTGGCTGGATCCCCAGCCGTACGAGACGCCGTACAACCCGCTCAATCCGCTCAGCTCCTATGCGCTGGCCGCGGCACGCCACATGCACCAGTATGGAACCACGCGCGAGCAGCTGGCCGAGATCCCTGTGGCCGCTCGGCGCTGGGCGCAGCTCAACCCTGAGGCCCTGATGCGCGATCCACTCACGATCGACGAGGTGCTATCGGCTCGCATGGTGTCCGATCCGCTGACTATCCGGGATTGCTGCCTGGTCACGGACGGCGCGGGTGCTTATGTGCTGGTGCGTGCGGATCGTGCGCGGTCATTGAAGCAGAAGCCTGTCTACGTGCTGGGGAATTCCACTGCGTGCTGGAACCGTCAGATTTCTTCCATGCAGGACCTGACCGTGACGGCGGCGCAGCAGTCAGGGCGCATCGCGTTCGAGATGGCGGGTGTCAAACCGTCGGATATTGATGTGCTGGAACTGTATGACGCCTTCAGCATCAATACGCTCCTGTTCCTCGAGGACCTGGGTTTTTGCAAGAAGGGCGAGGGTGGCGCATTCGTCAGTGGCGGCGCCATTGCCCCAGGGGGACGGTTGCCGGTCAATACCAACGGGGGCGGACTGTCATGCCTGCACCCGGGCATGTATGGGATTTTCATCACGATCGAAGCCGTCCGGCAATTGCGCGGCGACTGCGGCGAACGCCAGGTTCCGGGTGCCCGGTTGGCCTTGGTCAATGGCAACGGCGGCACGCTGTCCAGTCAGTCCACGGCCATCTTGGGGACGGAAGACACGTTGTAGGGACAAGGGAAGCATAGTGGGTGATCTGAACCAACCTGATCGAATTCATCATCTGTTGCAGCGGCAGGCGATGGAAAATCCTGACGCGGTGCTGCTGCACCAGGAGGGCGGCGGCACCGTGACGTATGCCGGTATGTGGGAGCGCGTGCAGCGCGCCCGCGACTGGCTGGCGGCGCAGGGTGCCCGGCCAGGTGATCGAGTGCTGGTCGTGGGCGAGAATTGTCCCCAAATGGTTCAGGCGCTTTTTGCCTGCAGCTTGCTGGGCGCCTGGACCGTGGGCTTGAATGCCCGTTTGAGTCCTCGAGAGGTGGAGGCGATCCGTCAGCATTCTCAGCCGGCGCTCGCCCTCTATTTCAGCCGTACATCGGAGAAGGCAGGGGAGCACGCCCGCCAGTACGCGGCAAGATCTGCCGACGAGTCGGTCTGGGGCGAAGGCAACCTCTGGTCGCCTGCTGTCGAGCGGCCCGAGCCCGAAACCGGCTCCGAGGCCGGTGAGGTGGCCACCCTGATCTACACCTCGGGCACAACCGGCGCTCCCAAAGCCGTGATGGTGCCGCATCGGGGGTTGTTGCACTTTGCACGCGTCTCGTCGGCATCGCGCCGGCTGACGGCTACCGACGTCAGCTATGCGGCTTTGCCGCTGTCCCATATCTTTGGCATCGCCACGGTGCTGATGGCCACGGTGCAGGTCGGGGCCAGCCTGGTGGTGCGGCGGCGATTCGATCCCGAGGATTTGCTGCAGGCGCTGGAGACACCGGGCCTGAGCATCCTTCAGGGGGTCCCCACCATGTACTCCCGACTGTTGGCCGCTCATCCTGTGCCGCCCGGGCCTTCCCGCCTCCGCTATGTGTATGCCGGCGGCTCGGCGCTGGATCCGACGCTCAAGCGCCAGGTGGAGCACTATTTTGGGGTTCCCATGCATCACGGTTACGGGATTACCGAGTACGCGGGTTCCCTGTATGTGACATCGATGGATGCGCCGCGTACGGATTGCAGCGCCGGGTTTCCCCTGGAGGGCGTGGAGTTACGCCTGGGTGCTCCCGGCGATCCGGCTGTTGCGCCGGGTGAGTCCGGTCCCATTTTCGTACGCGGTCCAGGGGTGATGCTCGGTTATTACCGGGACCCGGAGCGGACTCGCGATGCGCTGCTGCCGGGCGGCTGGCTATGCACGGGTGACCTCGGGAGGCTGGATGCGGACGGCGCGCTGTTCATCACGGGCCGCACCAAGGACATGATCATCCGCTCGGGTTTCAACGTCTATCCGCTGGAAGTCGAAGCGGTGATCAACACCTTTCCGGGGGTCAAGCTTTCCGCCGTGGTGGGCCGGAGCGAGGACGATGGCAACGAAGAGGTGATCGCCTTCTTCGAGCCGCTGAAAGCAGATTCCGTGGACGTCGAGGCGCTCAGGCTGTACCTGCGGGAGCAGCTTGCGCCCTATAAGGTTCCGGCTCGGATTGTTCCCATGGATGCCATTCCGACCACCGTCAGCGGCAAGATCAAAAAGCAGCCGCTGCGCGAACTGGTGGCCTGAGGCAGGGCAGCGGTGCGCCCGGGCCAAGTCGTACCAAATCGAAGTGTTCGAATCAATGAAACGGACCGCCTGGTGAAGGATGGCGGTTCGGGGATCGCAGGAGCATTGGATGAGTGAGCGAAGCGCCCCTCTGGAGGGGATCAAGGTTCTGGATTTGTCGAGGGTCCTGGCCGGGCCCTGGTGCACCCAGAACCTTGCAGACATGGGGGCGGACGTCATCAAGGTCGAGCGCCCGGAGGGTGGCGACGACACTCGGCACTGGGGTCCTCCATACCTGAAGGATGCTGAAGGCCGGGACACCAGTGAGGCTGCTTATTACCTGAGCACCAATCGCAACAAACGGTCGATCACCATCGATATCGGAACCCCTGAAGGCGCGGAACTGATTCGCCAGATGGTGGCCGGCTGTGATGTCCTGGTGGAAAACTTCAAGGTGGGCGGCCTGAAAAAATACGGACTGGATTACGAGAGCCTCAAGCTCGTCAATCCGGCGCTCATTTATTGCTCGATCACCGGGTTCGGACAGACGGGGCCGATGGCGCCGCTGCCTGGCTACGATTTTGTGATCCAGGGCATGGGCGGGCTCATGAGCATCACGGGAGAACGCGATGATCGGCCGGGCGGCGGTCCGCAGAAGGCGGGCGTGGCGGTCACGGACATCATGACCGGGATGTACGCCACGGTGGCCATCCTGGGCGCATTGCATGAGCGCCACCGCAGCGGGAAAGGGCAGCAAATCGATCTTGCGCTGCTGGATTGCCATGTGGCCATGCTGGCCAACCAGAACCTGAACTATATGACCTCGGGGGTGGCACCCCGCCGGGCAGGAAATGCGCATCAAAACGTGGTGCCCTACCAGGTCTTCAAGGCGAGCGACGGCGAGCTGATCGTCGCGGTCGGCACGGATGGCCAATACCGGGCCTATTGCGGCGTCATTGGGCGCCCGGACCTGGGCATCCATCCGGATTACATCGACAACAGCCAGCGGCTGAAGAACCGTGTCGCCCTGATCGCCGAGCTGGAGGCCATCATGCGCACCCGCCCGCGGGACGCTTGGGTTGCCGAGCTGCAGAAGGTGGGAGTGCCCTGCGGCCCCATCAATGATCTGGACCAGGTGTTTCATAGCGAGCAGGTCAAGCACCGGCAGATCTGGCGGACGCTGCCACATCCGCTGGCTGGCCAGACCCCGACGACAGCGAGTCCCATGCGGTTTTCGGAGACCCCGATCCAGTATCGGGCCGCGCCGCCGTTGCTGGGACAACATACGCAGGAAATCCTGGCGGAGTTTGGACTGCAAGCCAGTTCTGCGGCAATCGGGCCAGACAAGACGCTCTGAGCCCGAGCTTTGACAGGAGTACAAGCATGGCGAATTCCAATCCGGCTGACTGGGTGGGCCACACGGAAACTTGCGTGGACAATATCGACGTGGGCCACGCCGAACGGGTAGCGCTCAGCCTCGGGGACCCCGCGCCCGCGATGGGTGAGGCATTGCCGCTCCTGTGGCATTGGGCATTCTTCATTCGGGCGTACCCCTACGACCAGTTGGGACCCGATGGTCATCCCCGGCGGGGAGGATTTCTGCCGCCCGCAGATAACCGCAATCGGATGTGGGTGGGCGGTCGCTTGAAGTTCCTGCGGTCGCTGATGGTCGGGAAGGCCGGCGAACGTCGGTCCGTGGTCAAGGATGTCGTGGAGAAGACGGGGCGTACCGGCAAGCTGTTGTTCGTGACGGTCGCCCACGAATACTTCCAGGGCGGGGCGCTCTGCCTGTCGGAAGAACAGGACATCGTCTATCGTGAGCCATCGCCCCCGATTCTGGAGGGTTCGCGGCCCGTGCCGGAGGCGCAATGGTCGGAAGACGTCCAGCCTGGTTCCGTCATGCTGTTCCGATATTCCGCTGTGACCTTCAACGGGCACCGGATTCATTACGACGCGCCCTATGCGCGGGACGTGGAAGGTTATCCGGGTTTGGTCGTGCATGGCCCCCTGATTGCCACACTCATGCTGCGGGCGCTGAAGCACGCCCATCCGGACAGGGGGATTGCTTCGATGTCGTTTCGAGGCATGCGTCCTCTCATTTCGCCCAAGGCGTTCCAGGTGGCGGGGTGCTGCGATTCGCCGAATACCGCGCAGTTGTGGGCGGGGCAGGACGGAACCCTGGCTCATTGGGCCGACATCGGTTTTGCAGGTTGACATGATGGATGCTTCCGGAATCCTACGCACTGCGCTTTTCGTGCCAGCGACGCGGCCTGAGCGCTTCCCAAAGGCCTTCGCGAGTGGTGCGGATGCCGTGATCGTCGATCTGGAAGACGCCGTCGAGCCGGCAGCCAAGGATGCGGCCCGTGCAAATCTGGCGCAGGCCGCCGAACGGCACGGTGACGTACCGCTGCTGGTCCGCGTCAATGGCGCCGGCACACCCTGGCATGTGGCCGACCTGAAAGCCTGTGCCGCTCTGCCTGGCGTGAACGGGATTGTGCTCCCCAAGGCGGAATCGGCCGACCAGATTCTCGAAGCCGGCGCAGCGGGCCAGCCTGTGTTCCCTATCGTTGAAAGCGCGCGTGGGGTGAGAGACCTGGCCGGGCTTGCGGGAGCGCACGGTGTGGATCGGTTGGTGCTCGGGACGCTGGATCTGATGCTGGATCTTGGCGTGACGCCGGCCACCGCAGGCGCGGATCTGCTGCTGGGCGAAGTCCGTTGTCAGGTGCTTGTGCAGAGCCGTGCGTGCCGACTGGCGCCGCCACTCGATGGGGTGCACTCGGATATTTCCGACGGGGTGGGCCTGGCACGCGCGGCGCGCCTGTCCTGCGAGATGGGTTTTGGCGGCATGCTCTGCATTCATCCGACCCAGGTCGGCATCGTGGCCGGCGCTTTCGCGCCGTCTTCCGATGAGTTGGACTGGGCCCGCCGGGTGATCGCTCAGGCAGAAGCCACCGGATCATCCGCGTTCAGGCTGGATAGCCGGATGGTGGATCAGCCGGTGATCGAGTGGGCCCGGCGCATCATCGCCCGGGCGAATGTCTGATCATTGCGACAGAAACCGGCCTACGCTCTTTTCGTCGGTGGTGTTCCAGACTTTTTCGATCATGTGGTCGATTTCCTCTGGAGTGGCGGCATTGTGGTAGCTGCCCAGGCGCCGAGCTTTGTCTTCGATCTCGCTGCGGCTGAGCGTGTTTTCCGGATCCCCCTTGGGGGTGTCCACGCGCCCCTCCAGGACCAGGCCGCGCCGTGTGGCCACGGTCACTTTGCCGATCCACCGTTTGGGATAGGCCGCGTCGACTTCCGGATCGAGTTCCATGGTGACACGGCGGCAGAAGTCGCGAACCTCTGGGTCGTCGAGCGCCTGATCGAATTCCGTCAGACCTGCGCGCTGGTATTTGGCGATGAGCCCCAGCACGGTTCCCATCGAAAACTTGGATTGGTGGACGGTCTTCGGGTCGATCACCGGGCCCAGCACGTCGATGGCGCCCTGGTGCACGTGGGCCACCACGGAGGCGATATTGTCGATCTGCAGCTGGTGCTGCTGCATGACATCCAGAAGCGCGTCCGCCGCCGGATGCGTGTGGCGGCATGAGGCGTGGTATTTGAAAGAGGTTTCCAGCACCGCCCAGCGGCTGCCCAGGCCATCCACCAGTCGATCGGGGTCGGCGTCCCTGGACATGCCCGCCGCCATTCCCTGTGTGCCTTCCAGGATGTGGCTGGCACCCGTGAATCCGTCGTGTGCGAGCCAGGCTGCCATGAGTCCGTTGACTGCGGCCTTGGCAGTATGGAGTTGCTTGGAGTCTGCGCCGTCTCGTAGAAATTCCCAAAGCCCGGCAGCCTGTGTGCCGGCTGATCCCAGCGCATGCAGCATCTGACGCGGGTCCAGCCCCAGCAGCCGGCCGGTGGCCACGGCGGAAGCCAGGGTGCCGGCTGTGCCAGTTGTGTGGAACACCGTATAGTGCGAGCGGCCGAGAAATTCACCGACGCGGATGCCGGTTTCGTAACCCGCGACGGCTGCTACGAGCAGATCCTTGCCGGATCGACCCAACGCCTGTGCGGTGGCCATGGCGGGTGGGAACGTCACGGCGGCGGGGTGGAAGACCGACCCGTTGTGCACGTCGTCCTGTTCGACCATGTGCGTCGCCGCTGCGTTCACCATGGCGGCGAACACCGGACTGGTACTGTTTCGGCCCACGATGTTTTCCGACAGGCCTTCGAGCGGGCCCATGGTCTGGGCGTAGGCGTGGATCGTCTGTACGGCGCGGTCGCTGGAACCGGCTAGAATAGATGCAAGACAATCCAGCAACAGGTCTTCAGTGCGCCGCAGCACGGGCTCGGGAATATCGTGAAATTGCAGTTCGGCCGCAAATTGGGCGAGTTCCGCGCTGAAGTGTCGCATCTTGGCTCCTGGAAAGACTCTTGCCCACGACTTTGCGCCTCCATCGTGGATTTGCCTATTTTTGTTTGTTTAAGAACCACTTAAGCTGGCTGAAGGATCCCGCAAATTCATGGCGTCTCATTTTGACCTGACCGACATGCAGTTGCTGGTGAATGTCGCCAGCGCGATGAGTCTGACCAAGGCGGCCGAGCACACTTTTCTGTCGTTGCCCGCAGCCAGCAACCGCGTCAAGAATCTCGAAGGCTATCTGGGAACGCCCCTGCTGTACCGGAACAGTCAGGGCGTGACGCTGACCCCCGCCGGGGAGGCGTTCGTGCGCCACGCGCGTATTGTCCTGCACCAGCTCCAGCATCTACGGGGCGATATCCAGGAATACGCACAGGGCGTCAAGGGCCGCGTACGCGTGTATGCCAACACGACGGCCATGAATGAATTCGTTCCGGCGGTGCTCGAACGCTATCTGGTCAGCCACCCGTCCGTCAATATCGAATTGCGGGAGCGGCTCAGCTACCAGGTGGTCAAGGCTGTCGTCGAGGGTGCAGCCGACATCGGCATTACGGCCCAGGGCAGCGGAGGCGCCGGTGTCAAGTTCCTGCCCTACCGGACCGACCGTCTGGTGCTGGTCACCCATCGGGATCACCCCTTGGCCAGGAAGCAGGGTCCTCACAGCTTCGGCAATGTGCTCGACTACGATTTCATCAGTCTGGCCGAATCCAGCGCCATCCACTCATTCCTGCTCACGGCGGCGGAAGACAGCGGCCGGTTCCTGCGGGTACGGGTCGAAGTCGGCAATTTCGAGACGGCATGCCGGCTTATTGGCGCACAGGTCGGCATAGGGGTCATCCCTGAAACGGCCGCGCGCCGTTATGTGCAGTTGCTGCCGCTGAAAATCATGGACCTGACGGACGAGTGGGCCTTGCGGCAACTGCATATCTGTGTCCGTGAATCAACGGAGTTGCCGGCCTTCTCCCAAGAGCTCGTCGATCTTCTGGTGCAGGATGCGGAGCGGACTGTCGGGACGGACGGATCCGATCTTAAGCTTGTGTAAAGGCACTGTTCGCTAAAGCCGAATTGTCAGGCCGGGTGGATTCCTTCACTCTAGAAAGCATGGCGCGTGGATCTTCATGCGCTGGTTTTGTGAGTGGGGGATGACCGATGGTCAACGCGCAGGAGCAGTTCCAGGACATTCGTGATGCGATTCGGGACTTGTGCGCCCAGTTCGGGGACGAATATTTCCGGCGCATTGATGAGCAGCGGGGCTACCCGGCGGAATTCGTCGATGCCCTGACGAAGGCCGGTTGGCTGGCCGCCCTGATTCCCCAGGAATACGGCGGTTCGGGGCTTGGTTTGACGGAAGCCTCCGTCATCATGGAAGAGATCAACCACGCCGGGGGCAATTCGGGTGCCTGTCACGGCCAGATGTACAACATGGGTACCGTGCTGCGTCACGGGTCCGAGGCACAGAAGCGCCAGTGGCTGCCCAAGATTGCCAGCGGGGAGTTGCGCCTGCAGTCGATGGCGGTGACGGAACCCACGACGGGCACGGATACCACGCGTCTGAAGACGACGGCCGTGCACAAGGACGGGCGCTACATCGTCAACGGCCAGAAGGTCTGGATCTCGCGTGTGCAGCATTCGGACCTGATGGTTCTGCTCGCACGCACGACGCCCCTGGACAAGGTGGCGAGAAAGTCCGAAGGCATGTCGATCTTCATGGTCGACCTGCACCAGGCGATCGGCAATGGTCTGACGGTGCGGCCGATTCTGAACATGGTCAATCATGAGACCAACGAACTGTTCTTCGAAAATCTAGAGATCCCCGAAGAATGCCTGATCGGCGAGGAAGGCAAGGGCTTCAAGTACATCCTGGATGGGCTCAACGCCGAGCGTACGCTGATCGCTGCGGAATGTATCGGGGACGGATACTGGTTCGTCGACCGCGCACGCAAATATGTGAGTGACCGCATCGTGTTCGGGCGCCCTATCGGGCAGAACCAGGGGGTGCAGTTCCCCATTGCCCGTGCCTATGTCAATGTCGAGGCAGCGAGCCTGATGCGCTATCAGGCGTGCGAGCTCTTCGACGCACACCAGGACTGCGGCGCCCAGGCGAACATGGCCAAGCTGCTGGCCGCCGATGCTTCCTGGGAGGCGGCCAACGCCTGCCTGCAATCGCATGGCGGATTCGGTTTTGCCTGTGAATACGACGTGGAACGCAAGTTCCGGGAAACCCGTCTCTATCAGGTGGCGCCGATTTCCACGAATCTGATTCTGTCTTATGTGGGACAGCATGTCCTCGGCATGCCGCGTTCATTCTGAATAGGGACGGACATGCTGCCTTTGGAAGACATTACGGTCATCACTCTGGAACAGGCCATTGCGGCGCCCTTCTGCACGCGCCAGCTGGCGGATCTGGGTGCGCGCGTCATCAAGATCGAACGGCCAGGCAGCGGCGATTTTGCCCGAGGCTACGACGAGCGCGTGCGCGGCCTGTCATCGCATTTCGTCTGGACCAACCGGTCCAAGGAAAGTCTCACACTGAACGTGAAGCATGACAGTGCTTCCGATATCCTAGAGCGCCTGCTCGCCAAGGCCGACGTGCTGGTGCAGAATCTGGCGCCCGGCGCAGCGGAGCGCCTGGGATTGTCGTTCGAAGCGCTGCATCCGCGTTTTCCGAAGCTGATCGTCTGCGATATCTCGGGGTATGGAGATGACGGCCCGTATCGGGACAAGAAGGCCTACGACCTGCTGATCCAGAGTGAGTCCGGATTCGTGTCCGTGACCGGGTCGCGGGACGAGCCCGCCAAGGCCGGGTGTTCGATCGCGGATATCGCGGCGGGGATGTACGCCTATTCCAACATCCTGGCGGCGCTGTTGCAGCGCGGCCGGACGGGGCAGGGCCGCCGTATCCAGGTGTCCATGCTGGAGAGCATGGTGGAATGGATGGGCTATCCGCTGTATTACAGCTTCGATGGCGCCTCGCCCCCGGGGCGTAATGGCGCGGCGCACGCCACCATCTATCCGTACGGACCGTTTGCCGCAGGCGATGGCAAGATCGTCATGCTGGGTCTGCAGAACGAGCGTGAATGGCGTGCCTTTTGCGAACAGGTCCTGCGGCACCCCGAACTGACCGATGATCCCCGGTTTTCCTCGAACTCGCGCCGTGCGGCCGCCAGCGAAGAACTGCGCCGGATCATTCTGGAAAGTTTCGCTGATTTGACGGGGGACGAGGTGGTCGCACGCCTGGATGCCGCCCGGATCGCCAACGGGCATCTGAACGATATGGCCGACGTGTGGCAACATCCGCAACTGAGGGCTCGTCAGAGGTGGACGGTGGTGCAAAGTCCGGAGGGCGAGTTGCCGGCCTTGCTGCCGCCTGGGATCGATCGCGCCGAAGACGCGCGGATGGACGCCATTCCAGCTTTGGGCGAGCATACGCAGGCCATTCTTGCAGAACTGGGTTTCGAGGCGGAGGCGATTGCCTCCCTGTGCAATGAGGGGGCAGTATGACGCTACCAACCGTCCTGCGGGACCTGAGTCTGCCCGTCGTGGCAGCTCCCATGTTTACGGTGAGCTACCCGGAGCTTGTGCTGGCGCAGTGCAAGGCCGGCATCGTGGGCTCCATGCCGGCGCTCAACGCGCGTCAGCCCGAGCTTCTCGATGAGTGGCTGTCCGGCATCGAGACTGAACTCTCTCGCTATCGGGACGCCCGCCCGGACGTCCGTGTTGGTCCACTCGCGATCAATCTCATCGTGCATGCGTCGAATGTCCGCCTCGAGCAGGATCTGCAGACCTGCGTCCGGCACAAGGTCCCCATTCTGATCACTTCCCTGCGCGCTCCCGCGCCGGAGGTCATTCGAGCCGTTCACAGCTATGGCGGCATCGTTCTGCATGATGTCATCAGCCTGCGTCATGCGCACAAGGCGCTGGAGGCCGGCGTCGATGGCCTGATTCTGGTTGCAGCCGGTGCGGGCGGGCATGGCGGGACGCTGTCACCCTTTGCCCTTGTGGGCGAAGTCCGCCGGTTCTTTTCCGGGCTGCTGGTCCTGTCCGGCGCGATTGCGTCGGGCAGCAGCATCCTGGCGGCGCAGGCCATGGGGGCGGATCTGGCCTATATCGGTACACGCTTCATCGCCAGCCGGGAGGCGCATGCAGCACCCGAATACAAACAGGCGATTGTCGATTCGGCGGCGGTCGACATCATCTACAGCAACCTGTTCTCAGGGGTGCACGGGAATTATCTGCGTGCCAGCATCGCTCGTGCCGGCCTGGATCCGGACCATCTCCCACAGGGGGAAAAGAGCACCATGAACTTCCAGTCGGGCGGCTCCAAGCCCAAGACCTGGAAGGACATCTGGGGGGCGGGGCAGGGAGTCGGGCTGATCGACGATATCCCGACGACGGAGGAGATCGTCGAACGCCTCAAGAACGATTATGCACAGGCGTGTGCACAGCTCACGCAAAACATGTATTCCACCGAAGTCTGTGGCGACTAGCCAAGGAGAGACAAGATGATTCGAAGAATGAGCAGCCTGCTTGCACTCGGGGCGGTTGCCCTGTGCCTTCAGGGCGGCACCGTCAGTGCCGAGGAATTCACCATCGGGGTGGATCTCCCCCTGACCGGACACTTTGCCAAGCAGGGCATTGGCCAGCAGCGGGGCATCAACATCGCGGTCGAGGCCTTCAAGGAAGCCTCGGGCGGCAAGGACAGCATCAAGCTGATCACGATCGACAATGAGTCGCAACCCGCCAAGTCCGTCGCGGCGGTCGAAAAGCTCGCCAGCCAGGGCGTAGTGGCGATCACCGGCGGCTATGGCTCCAACGTTGTGGGTCCGGCCTCCGAGGCGGCCAACAAGCTCCAGGTGCCGTATGTGTCCAGCGGCGCGATCGCCAACAGCCTGACCAAGCGCGGCCTGAAGTATTACTTCCAGATCCTCAACACCGACGGCTATTCGAAGCCGGTCATCGAGCTGATCCGGTCGCTCAAGGTCAAGACGGTGTCACTCGTCTACAGCACGGCGGAATCGACCTCTCAGTTGGCCAAGGATGCACAGAAGGGGCTGTCTGACGCGGGCATGAAGGTCTTCATGCACGAGTACGAACCAAGCACGACCAACTTCACCCCCATCGTGAACAAGGTCCGCCTGCAGGACAAGCCCGACATCCTGCTGATGGTGGGCTACCAGAACGAGGAAATCGGCATCCTGCGCGCCACCAAGCTGCTCAAGCCCAAACTCAAGGCCGTGGTGGGCACGTACGAGGTCGCCGTCCCCGAGATGGTGACGGAGAACCCGGACCTGGTGCAAAACGTGTTCGGCTTGTCGCTGCTCAGCTTCCCGGCTGAGTTTCCCACCCCGGACGGCAAGAAGTTTGCCGCCATCCACCGCACGCTCTATCCGAAGCAGGACTTCGGCTATATCGAAGAATACGGCTATGCGGGCGCCAAAGTCGTTTTCGATGCGATTCTGAAAGCCACGGCGAACGGCCAGAAAGTCACCCATGACAGTCTGCGCGACATCATTGCCAAGACGGATATGGACACCGTGCTTGGGAAAATCCGCTTTGACGCGGGTGGACTGAATACCGAGTACATGCAGCACATCGGCCAGATCCAGGGCAAGAAAGTCGTGATCGTCTGGCCCGATGACCAGGCCACCGGAAAGATGGTCTATCCGGGCTTGCCCTGGTAGAGGCTTGCCGGTCCGCCCGATGGTCAGCGTGACCACCGGGCGGGCACTAGTCGGGAATTCAGCAAGGGCATTACATGACAGATCTTATCCTACAGTCCGTCTATTCCGGGATCTTGCAGGGTGGCCTCTACGCGCTCATCGGACTTGGGCTTGCACTTGTCTTCGGGACGATGAACGTCATCAACTTTGCGCATGGCGAACTTATCCTCTTGGCCGCGTACATGGCCTATGTGGTTGAGACGCAGTTGGGCTTGAGCCCGCTCTTCGCCATTCCGGTGGCGTTGGTGCTGGTCTGCGCATGCTCGGTCGTCATTTACTGGCTGATCAGCCTGATCCGGGCGGATCGCGAGCTGAACTCGCTGATCCTCAGCTACGGCGTGGCAGTGATCATGACAAATGCCTTCCTCTTCATCTGGTCGGCCGATCCGCACTCCACGGGATCGGCCTGGCTGCAGGACGCGTTCGTGGTGGGCCCGCTGTTCAGCATGCGCGCGCAGATCCTGTTCTTCATCGTGGCGGCGATTCTGCTGGCCGGGCTCTGGTGGTGGCTGTCGCGTAGCTGGTATGGGCGTGCGGTGCGGGCCGTGTCGAGCAATCGCGCTGCAGCCAAGCTCATGGGCATCAATCCGAACACCACGGAAATCATTTCCTTTCTGGTCGCCGGGATTCTGGCGTCGTTTGCGGGGGTGGCCATCTTCAGCTATGAAGTGATTCAGCCTTCGATTGGCGAGTCGCTGACCATCAAGGCCTTCATCATCACGGTGCTGGCCGGTCTGGGGTCGATCCCCGGCGTGCTGATCGGCGGGATTCTGCTGGGGCTGGTCGAGGCTTTGACGGCCACGCTATATAGCTCGGCCCTACAGGAGCTGGTTGGAATGGTCCTGTTCCTCCTGGTGCTGTTCTTCATGCCCAACGGGCTCTTCGGAATCAAGGCGAGAAGGGGATGAGCATGCTGATGACACGGAAATCCGGCCTGTGGGCCGTCCTGTTCGTCGTGGTGTACGGGGTCATCCCATGGCTGCTGGGCGACAGCTATGTCATGAGCCTCATCATCGCCGCCCTGATCATCGGAGGCATCGCGCTGGCGTGGGCCTTGTTGAGCAATCTGGGCGGCATGCTGAGTTTCGGCCATTCCGCGTTCTTTGGCGTGGGCGCCTATGTGTCGGCGCTGCTCACCATGAAGGCGGGCGTGGGGGTGCTTCCCGCCATGCTGATCGGCGGTGTGGGCGCCGTGGTGGCTTCGTTCGCGATGCTGCCGGTCCTGCGCCTGAGAGGCGTTTATTTCGCGCTGGCGATCCTGGCGTATTCCATCATCTTCCGCGTCGTCGCGACGCAGTGGGAGTCGATGACGGGAGGTTCCGCGGGATTGGCCAGTATCCCGCACATGCCGGTGGTGATGGGCATGGATCTGTCCAGCCGCAGTGGCAGCTATCTGGTGATCGTGACCTTGCTGGTGGTGTTTGCCGTGGTCTATCGGCTTATCTGGGCCAGCCACTATGGCATGGCGCTGCGGGCCATGAACGGCAGCGAGGACGCAACCCGAGTAGTCGGGGTCAACAGCGTGCTGCTCAAGGCCTCGATGCTGTTCGTATCGGCCTTCATGACCGGCGTGATCGGCGCCTTCAATGCACACTACATCAACTTTCTGGAACCGGACTATGCCTTCAACGGCACCTGGGTCATTCTGCCGGTGGTGGCGGCGATCTTTGGAGGCTACCGGACCATCATCGGACCCATCGTGGGAGCCCTGGTCGTGTATCTGGTCGATCAGTTGATCTTCAAGGATTTCATCCCCGTGGGGCATCAGCTGCTGCTGGGCGCGCTGCTGGTCGCCATGATCATTGGCAGTCCTCGCGGTCTGATGCCTTTGCTGGAGCATCGGTTGCGGGCACGGACCCTGCCCCGGTAGGACGACGAGAGAGGACATCCATGCTTAAACTCGAAGACCTCACCATTCGTTTCGGGGGCCTGATTGCGGTCAATTCCGTCAGCCTGTCAGTCAACACGCATGAAATCCTGGGGCTGGTGGGCCCCAACGGCGCCGGCAAGACGACCCTGTTCAACGCGATCTCCGGGCTGGTCCGCCCGTCGAGCGGGCATATCCTGTTCGATGCCGAACGCATTGAGCGTATGCCGCTGCACCGCCGGGCGCGGCTGGGCATAGGGCGTACTTTCCAGGTGCCGCAACCCATGCAGGCGCTGACGGTGCGCGAGAACCTGCTGGTGGCCCAGCGTTTCGGCGCCGGACGCGTCGACACCAACAGGCTTGATGAAGTGCTGGCACTCACGAATCTCGCCGACAAAGCCGATCTGGAAGCCGCCACCCAACTGGCGCTGACGGAACTCAAGGCGCTGGAGGTGGCCAAGGCGCTGGTGACCGAACCCAAGCTGCTGATGCTCGACGAGGTTTTGGCGGGGCTGGAAACCGCCGGAAAGCAGCGCTTCATGGTCATGCTCCAGGATCTGCATGAGCGGTTTTCCCTGAGCATCATCATCATCGAGCACGACATCGAGACCGTGAGCAATCTGTGTCACCGGGTGGCGGTCCTGAACTACGGGGAATTGATTGCTGATGGCTCGCCGGACACGGTGTTCCGCGACCCAGAAGTCATCAAGAGCTACACGGGAGCCGATCATGCTTGAGATCTCCGACGTGCGCGCAGGCTACGGCGCCATCAATGTGCTCTGGGACGTTTCCATGCAGATCCCCGAGGGCCAGTTGACGACCATCATCGGGCCCAACGGTGCGGGCAAGACCACGCTGTTGCGCGCCATCATGGGACTGATCCCGTTGAGCCAGGGCTCCATCCGCTTCGACGGGCAGCCTGTCGAGAAAACGCCCACCTGGGAGATGTTGGGCCGGGGCCTGGCGATGATCCCCGAGGGTCGCATGATCTTCAAGGACATGTCGGTCGAGGAAAACCTGATGCTGGGCGCCTTTCCCAAGGCCCATCGGGCGGGCGCGCAGGCGAACTGCGAACGGGCGTTCGAGATGTTTCCGCGGCTCAAGGAGCGCCGGAGGCAGATGGCGGGTACGCTCTCGGGCGGCGAGGCACAGATGCTGGCGATGGGTCGTGGGCTGATGTCCGACCCAAAGGTCCTGCTCATCGATGAACCCTCTCTGGGGCTGGCCCCGGTGATCGTCAACGAATTATTCGACACGTTGCAGCGCCTGAAGTCGGAGGGCCGCACCATCGTTCTGGTCGAGCAGAACACGCACAAGGCGGTGGCTGTCGCCGATCACGTGCATCTCATGCGCGGCGGCAAGGTAGTCCTGTCCCAGGCGGCGCGTGACGTCGACGTGGCCGAATTACAGCAGCGCTACTTCGCGCATTGAATCAGCAGCAGACGTTCGCTCGCCATCAAGCTTGTATGGTCTGATCGTGATTGGCGTCATGCTGCGTCTGCTGCCGGGTGGGACGGTAATTCTGGCGTGGCCTTCGCTGGAGCCTACAGTGGCGGAATCACCCCATTCACGCCGACCGTGACATGGGAAGCGGTAATGACGCCGTTCGCCTGCCGAGTCGCGAAAAATGACACATGTTCGCCCTTCTTCAGCGCGCTGCGGTTGCTGGGGGTCAGCATGACGACGGGGACATTGGCCGGTACCTGGACCTTCTGTTCGCCGCCCTTATAGCGTAGCGTCAACACGCGGTCCTGGACGCCCGCCACGACAGACTCCACCGTGGCGTTGGTCATGGTGTTGCCCTGAGCCATGGGGCGGTGGCCCTCACCCGTGCCGCGCATGCTGTCGGCAAAAATATGGACTTCCACTGCCACCAGCTCGCCGTTCGGGCCGCCTGGGTGGGCTGCCGTCCCGACGAACCTGCCCTGGGTGATGTCAGCCAGGCTGGCAGCGGTCATCGCTGTGACGGTCGCGTCGTGGTCCAGCCGGATGGGCAGGGTGCCGTCGTGGTTGGTTTTGACGGTCAAAACAGAGTGGTCGAGCTTTTCGATCTGACCGTGTATCCGTGCCTCTTGTGCGAAGGCGGAGAAGGACATTGCAGCCATCAACGTTGCAGCGATGAGGTGGGCAGGTTTCATGATTTGATCTCGCATCCCCGATCCTCAAATACTACGCTTTTGTCCGGCGGGCGGCGTCGGTTCGCTCGGCGTGCTCCAGTGGCGCCCAGAGTCGTGAAACGGTACGATGGCTCATCTGTGGGAGGAGATGAAACGATGAGCGCTCTGGACGTTCACCATCGTGATTTTTCGGTTTGCGTGCTGGGTGATCTGGAGCTGATCGAGCGGGTGATTGGCGGCGAGGTCCAGGCGTTCGATGCGCTGATGCGCCGCTACAATCAACGGCTCTACCGCACGGCGCGCAGCATCCTGCATGACGAAGCCGAGGCCGAAGATGCGGTGCAGGACGCGTGGTGGAAAGCCTATAACCACCTGCGGGACTTCCGGTCGGAAGCCTCGCCGGCCACCTGGCTGACCCGCATCGTGGTCAACGAGGCCTTGATGCGTCGTCGTCGAAACAAAACCCGTGAAACCATCATCCAATCCATGGACCCGGACTTGCAGGAACAGGACACCATGTCGACAACCGATGATTCCCGTGCCATGCCGCAGAGCCTCGAGCCTGATCGCCAGGCCTGGGGCGCCGAGCTGCGCGGCCTGATCGAGCAACACATCGATGCGCTGCCCGATAAGTATCGTGCCGTCTTCATGCTGCGCGGTGTCGAAGACCTGCCCTCGGCCGAGGTTGCGGCTGCTCTGGGTATTCCAGAGGCGACGGTACGGGTGCGTTACATGCGGGCGCGTCGTCTGATGCAGGACGCGCTGCGCGGCCAACTGGACCTGCATGCGCACGATGCGTTTTCGTTCGCGGGCGAGCGCTGCGACCGGATCGTGGCGGGTGTGCATGCGCGCATGCGTCTGGCGGGCATCACTGAACGCTGAACCTGGCGATGAATGGCCCGCCGGGCCGGGCGGCGCAGCGGGCCATCAAAAGCGGTAGATCAGCGGCCGATACCGTGACCGTAGACGAGCCGGCCGCCCAGCCAGCCCCCGACGGCCAGGGCGATGAACCCCAGGGCATCCAGCACCAGCGAAAGCGTGTCGGGCGCCAGCGGCTGCAGATGGTCCAGCCGTGTCAGCAGGCGTGCGGTGAATAGCGCGAACGCCGCCAGCATGATGCTCATGTGCAGATAAGTATCCCGCAGGGCTGGGCCGTCCGGGACCCGGGTGAGTTCCCAGAGTCCCGCCAGCATGGCCAGGACGGCTATCGTGCAGCCCACCGCGAGCAGGCCGCCCGACCATTGCCAGGCGCGTTCACCCAGCCATAGGCTGGCGAAATCCACCAGCGTAGCCAGGGACCAGCAAGCCACTGGAAAGTGGACCAGTGCGGGGTGTACGGGATGCCGCATGGTCTCAGAGCACCACGCTGAGGACGGTCAGGAAGCCGATGATGGCCACGATCGCGTGCGTGAAGACGATGGCCTTGGGCGGAAGGCGCTTGCGCAGATGGAAGGACGCGAGAAAAAAGCCACCCAGTGCGGCGATCAGCAGGATGATGAAGCCCACCAGAACGGGTTTCGTGGCCGATCCTTCCACCAGGCCAATGATCAGCAGGATCAGGCCGATGGCGCCCAACAGCGCGTGCACCAGCGACAGTGCCCACGGCGCGAATTTGTCTCGTAGTACGCTGGACGCCAGGACCAGGCCGCCGATGGCGCCGATCCCAAAGAACCATAAGGCAGTGATAACCATTTTGATGTTCTCCCAAGTAAGCTCCGCTGGGCGGCCAGTGCCGCTCGGCTGGAGAGTCGTGCATTGGATGCGCGGCGTGGGTCAGGCGTTTCACAACCCGTGACATTTTTTTACGGCGAAGCCACCCCCCGGGCCGGGCCTAGTTGGCACCGTCCCTGCCGACCTGTGATAGGCTAAATATTGTCACAACGTCCTTGTGAGGCTCATCGTGCAGGATCCCTACCAGACCTTGGGCGTGGCGCAGACAGCGTCTGCAGCCGAGATCAAGAAGGCCTATCGCGGCCTGGCCAAGCGGTTACACCCGGATCTGAACCCGGGCGACAAGGCGGCGGAGGAGAAGTTCAAACAGGTGTCGGTCGCCTACGACCTGCTGGGCGATCCCGAAAAGCGCAAGCGTTTCGATGCGGGCGAGATCGATGCATCCGGCGTGGAGCGGCCCAAACGTCAGTTTTACCGGGACTTTGCATCGGCCGACCATGGCAACCCCTATACCAGCGAGGCCGGTTATGCGGACTTTGCGAACGACGACGTGTTCGCCGAGATCCTGCGCCGCAGTCACGAGGCCCGCGCCAACCAGCGTGGCGAAGACCTGATGTATGGCTTGTCCATCCAGTTCGTCGAGTCGGTGACCGGGGCCAGCAAACGGATCACCTTGCCCGACGGCGGCACTCTCGATGTCACCATTCCGCCCGGCATGCTGGACGGCCAGATGCTGCGTCTGAAGGGTAAGGGCGCCCCCGGACGCGGCACCGGAGGACCGGGCGATGCGCTCATCAGGATCGACGTGTTGCCCGACCCTCGCTTCAGGCTGGATGGTGTGAATGTCATCGTGGAACTGCCGGTGTCTTTGTCGGAGGCTGTCCTGGGCGGCGAGGTGCGGGCCCCGACCCCGACGGGCGAGGTCGTGCTGACCATTCCCAAACGCGCCAATACGGGCACTACGCTGCGCCTGAAGGGCAAGGGCGCGCCGCGCCGCGAAGGCGGATTCGGCGATGAGCTGATCCGATTGAAAGTCGTGTTGCCGAAGTCCCCCGATCCGGATCTGGAAGCGTTCGTGGCTGGTTGGGAAAAGGGCAAGGCACACAACCCGCGCGAAGGTGAATCATCATGATCATGACCAAGCAGGAATTCCTGATCAGCGCGGACCTCCAGGAACAGACCCTGGAGTTCTGGCTGGAACAGCGGTGGCTCATCCCCGATGAAACGGCGACTGAGGCCAGGTTTACCGATTGCGACATTGCGCGGGCCAGCCTGATCCACGATCTGCAGCGGGATTTCGGTGTCAACGACGCCGGGGTGGCGCTCATCCTGCATCTGGTGGACCAGCTCCACGGCGTGCGGGAGGCCCTGAGTCTGCTGGAAGAAACGACCAGCCTCAAAAGTCGGGGGTGACCGAACGGGGCACCAGGTACAGATCGGGTCGGGTCTGGGGCGGCTTGGTTTGTTTTGCCAGGCGAATCAGCGCTTCGCAGGTAGGTGACGGGCTGGCGTCGGAGCTTCTGATGCAGACCACCCAACGACGCAGGTCGGGTAAGGAGATGGGCTGCCGACGTAGCTGCATGCTCTCGAGTTCCGAATCCTTGACCAGGTCCGGCAGTACGCAAACGCCCAGCTTGCAGGAGACAAGGCGCAGCATGGTGTCCACGGTTTCGACCTCCGCGACGACATTCTTGTCGAGCCTGGCGCGGTGGAGCATCTGGCGCAATGCGAAGTATCTCGGGAAGGTGATCAGGGGTAGTTCCCAGGGCTGGCTTCCGTCGGGCACGGCTGCGGTCAGGTTGTCCTGGTGGTGGACCAGACACATGTGCTCTTCAAACAAGTGGTCGATGGCCAGGCCGTCGACCGTTACGGCGACGTCATAGACAAAACCGAGGTCTGCCTTGCCCGATTTCACCAGACTCACGACGTCCGGGGAGCCCCGGCCCAGGAGGTAGGTATTGACGCCGGGGTGCTCCCTGTGGAATTGCGCGAGCAGCTTCGGCAAGAAGTAGTGGCTGAGCGTATGGATCATTGCAATCCGCACCGATCCCTGCACGGTGCCGAGTTCCGTGCGCAGCATCTCTGTCGCGTCGTCTATGGCGGTAAATGCCGGGCGGATCGCCCGTTCGAGGCGTGCCCCGGCATTGTTCAGTTCCACGCCCCGGCCGGTTCGGATGAACAGCGGGCGTCCCAGATCGTCTTCGAGCTGCCGGAGCTGGCGGCTTAGGCCCGATTGCGAGACTCCCAGCTGTTCCGCAGCATCGGAAAGCGAACCTGTTTCGGCGATCACCAGAAAGTATCTGAGCCGCTGATCGAGCATTTGAGTCCCCCCTACTAAGGCGATTTCCCCAGAAAGGCGCAGTGCGCATATCAATTATGACCTGCGGTGCATGGCTTGCGACTCGGATGTTTCCAATAATTCGAATGGCTGATGGGAATCTGAAAATAACAGGAGGAGACGATGGAAGACGAGACCAATGATGATGAGAATAATCAGGCATCCGGGCCAAAGCGGTATGTCACGGCTGCTTTGGCGAGCATGGCGGGTACGACAATCGAGTGGTATGACTTTTTTCTGTATGGAAGCGCGGCTGCGCTGATTTTCAATAAGATTTTCTTCCCCTCGTTCGATCCTCTGTCGGGGACTCTGGCCGCGTTTGCGACGTATACCGTCGGTTTTCTGGCACGGCCTCTGGGGGGCATCGTGTTTGGCCACTTTGGCGATCGCGTGGGCCGGAAGTCGACGTTTCTGTTCACGCTGCTGTTGATGGGCGTCCCCACCATCCTGATCGGGTTCGTCCCGTCCTACGATTCCATCGGCTACTGGGCCGCAGTCTTGCTGGTTGTGCTGCGCATCCTGCAGGGCCTGGCAATCGGTGGCGACTGGGGCGGTGCCGTCCTGATCGCGGTCGAACACGCGCCGTCCGGGAAGAAAGGACTCTTTGGCAGTTTGCCGCAGACGGGGGTTGCAATCGGCCTGTTGCTTTCCGCCTTCGCACTGGCGATGGTTTCAAAGCTGCCCGAGAAAGACATGTTGAGCTGGGGGTGGCGCATTCCTTTCGTGGCCAGCGTGGTGCTGCTGCTGATTGGAGGGTATGTACGCCTGCGTGTGAGCGAGTCG
>NZ_SCQN01000072.1 GCF_004321985.1 Castellaniella sp.
ACGATCAGTTAATTTTGAGAGAATGAAGTCTCCCGCCATTCACTAGACCAGAAGTCGGTGAGAAAAAGTTCAGAAGCTGGCGATGCTGGATTTCAATCGCGACCGGCTGGTCTGCAGCGTGTCTGGTCGGTCGCGGTCGGCGGCTGAACTCACGGTCTCGGCTCCTTTCTGGTCGTTCAGGCACCGAGGCGATTGCGGCACCAACGACTGGTCCCGGGGTACTGCAGACATAGCCGGTCGCCGGCGCGCGGGAAGGCAGCTCCAGGACGGCAGATCAATCGCGGCCGACGCCATTCGAAGTCGAAGGCCGATCGAATGTCCGCTGGTCAAGGGCTCCAACTGGAACTGCCGACCCAAAGTGGAAGTTACTGTATTCAAAAAGCTGACGTTCGACGTGAGGCTGTGCCAACGGTGACCAAAGCCTGCCGTTGGGCCTCGCGTCGAAGGCGGGCCACGCTTCATTGTGAACTCGGGCTCCGGATTGCACCAGCGCCAATTGCAAGTAATCGGGGAAGCTTGGTCTGTTTGAGAAAGTTCTTGTCCGAGGTTAGAAACAGGTCGTTCTTGTTCCGGATATGGCACCACATGGTCTGGACGTCGCAGACACGGTTCAACCACTTCTTCCCCTCAGGGGAATCCATGCCACCAGCTGGACTAGCAAGCGGACTATCTCCGAAAAGGATTGCTTCGACCTCTTCGATCAGGCTTTCCTCATCCGGGCCAGCCCACAAACAGCGATCCCAGAACGTCACATCCCAGATCATTACTGGGTCCAATCGGGGCGCCTCCGTGAGCCCGGCAGAGGAGAGAAGCTCTTCAAAAAGATCGTATCGATCGGGCTGTATTCCGCGCTCTCGCATCTCCGACGCTCCGATGTTCACGACGTACGGCTGCAGATCCGGGCCAGAAATCAGCTGGCGGATCTTATCGCCCACGAGCGTTGATGTCGCTAAGTCAATCAGGCAGTTGTGGTCAAGGGTGATTTTCATGAGGCCTAGCCCTCAATGAATATCTGGTACCGGTCGGGCACTCGCATAGCGTGCTTGACTTGGACGGCCGGTGCGTTCTGCTCGACGATACGCTTGACAACATCGTACGCGCCTTGGCAGCCAACGATGACGGCAGTCAATGCGCCATCTGGCAATTGCAGGAAGCCGTCGTCGGTCATCAGGGTGTCGGTGTGTTCGACGGCTTGCGAACGCTCCTGAGCGACCAAGCGGAATTCGTTTTCGTAGTGCCAAATCTTGCTCTTTGCCAGCAGGGTGCGGAATTCCGCACTGTCTGCGCTGTCATACGGTAACAGCAGCGGAAACTCGCTGACGTACTCGCACTCAAGTGCGCAGCACATGACCTCGTTACGCAAGCTATATTCGAGGCAGATGCCCTGATGGTCACCGGCGTAGTGGGACCACATGAGCACGTTCGTCGGGTCCGGCCCCAGACAATAGATGCGATACCTAGCATCGATGACCGGCGCGAGCGATTGAGCAATCTGATTTAGCAGTTCTTTCGCTTTTTTCGGGTCGTCAAGCAAGGTAGTGCGCATTCGCTCATTTGCTTCCGGCGGCATCGGCTTCTGTCGATTGCAGACCTCCAGCGCCCAATTCGCATGCCGCTGCCGCTCGCCAGCGTCCTGCAGAACTGCCGTATTGAACCACGGCCGGCAGTCCCAAGGGTCGTTGAAGGCGCCGGGACTTGAACAGTACAGCTGCCTCGTTCGCAGAAACGTGGCAAGCCGCTCTGCGTGCTTAAGATCGGGGGCGATGTCGAAGCGCTGCCAGTGATAAAGGACCCGATGCCCACGTTCCCACGCTGTTCGAGCCATATAAACCTTCCGTGAAATTCTATTTTGCACTGGGCAATCTGTACCGCAGGAGAACCGTTCAAGAAGCCTCTGTCAACGCGTGAGTCACGGTTCCCAGTTCGCCATGAGGCTGGCATTCTGAACGACCTCGATGGGCCATGAGTTGACCTCGGTGGATGACTTAACTCGACCCGTGGCGGAGCGTGGTCGGCGGTAAGAGGGGACACAAGGAGGCAGCCACAACGCGATCGCGATGTCGCCTGCCGCGCCGAATGCAGCCCGATAATCCACTTTGAGTGACTTGCAAGACATAAAATTTACCGTTAGGTCCGGACCATCGTTATATTTTGGCGAAAATCGGCACCTTGAATGTGGCCGCCATGAAAACACAAACGTACCCGGCGCTCAACAGACAACATCGTCAGGAAAGCTTCAACCTCCGACCCGCCCATATTGCGAGGGTGGCGCATGACTCCGTTGATAGCACCCCAGCGGACAAAAAATCGGACCCAATACACATAAACCTTTTCGGTACTCAGGCTATAGTGGAGATACCGGATGCGTTTACGCAACTGATCCAACAAGCGCCCGGACACCAAAGGAGGTCCGTCGTGTTTCATGGCAAATTTATAACTGTTCAAAAACACAGTATATTGGCGGGAAGCCAGCCCTGCAAGGGCCTGCGGACCTTTCCAAGTGCCAAGTTATGCGATAGAGCCAGTTTTATCCGACATTTCTTGTCGTATACATTGCGTTAGCCGTCACCACTAGTGGACCAGCAGCAACTCACCGCCGCTCTTCAGGCCGAGTACCTTCACCTCCAGAAGACCATTGAGGACTTCGACAGCAAAGCCCTGACTATCAAAGCTTGGAGTATCTCGTTCAGCCTCACGGTTTTGGTCGGCGCGTTTGCCAGCCGCGCGAGTCCGGTACTGCTCATCGCATCGGTAGCATCTCTCTTGTTCTGGTTCCTCGAAACCATGTGGAAGGTCTTTCAGCTTGGCTACTACGAACGGGTGGAGGAGATTGAGGCACATTTCCGTGGCGAGTTGAAGGGGACCGCTCCCAATCAGATCTGCACTTCTTGGATGAAGAAATGGAACGCCACACCATGGTCTGACGTCCGGGGCATGGCGTTGTGGCCGCACATTGCACTGCCGCATGGAGTAATCGTGGTAATAGGTATTGTGCTTTTTGCCTTAGTACGCGCTGGCCTGTTGACGCTCTGACGGCTAACATTTCCTTCCAGTGGACTGCCTGCGGCAGCCACCGAAGTCAGGCGTTAGATTTCAGCAATCTCCTTCATCTGCTTCGGAGTCCCTTCCATGCGAACACCTTTCATTCTTACAGCTTCCGCACTCTCTTCCTTTGTCGCGTTCGCGGACTCACCGGAAAGCGCCGACTTAAGGTCAAAGTTCATGCCGCCGAACGCTGGCCCTTGGGACTTTTTTGTCTTGCACGTACTCTCAAACACCGCAGTGATAGAAAACACGATGGTCTACATATTCGGCTTCTTTGTCATTGGAATCGAGTTCTTATTGCTCCGAAAGGCGAAGGCAAGGCCGGAAGAGATTCTCCGCGTATTCACACTCACGCTAATCATCATCTTGAGTCTGACTGTTCTAACAAGCGGGTCTGACAAAGCCGAATACACGCCTATCATTGGTCTTTTCGGTACCATCATTGGATATCTACTAGGAGCAAGCTCGACGAATCGCCACGACACATGGCAGCGACCTCCGTTGGATTCAACTGAAGACAAAGACCCCGACGTGCGACATGGTGATGAAACCTAACCCTTCCATCGAGTGGACTTGCCTTCGGCCAGCCACTGAAGTCAGGCGTTAGGCCGCAGCCACAACAGCCAATGCCCAAGCGCTCAAACGACTTTCAGCGTCTCGTCTATCTAGTACGCGTGAATCTGGCCGAAGGCGCGAAGGTGGTCGAGTCCAAGATGATGCGGGATCGACTAACCAAAGGCTTCCGAGAGGTTGACGTTGTGATAGAGGGGTCGGTCGGAGGACAGCCGGTCACAGTCTGCGTGGAATGCCGAGACCACCGGCGGGTGGCCGACGTGTCGTGGATCGAGCAAATGAAGTCAAAGCACGAGCGCCTAAACACAAACGCACTGCTTCTTGCCTCCCGCAGTGGCTTCACGCCTGAAGCGTTGAAGGTTGCAAAGGCCTATGACATCGACACCTTCACACTCGAAGAACCTGACCCGGAGACCATGAAGAATCGCCTCGCTGCAGGGAGTTCGCTCTGGCTGAAGACCGTTCGCGTCAGCCCGGGAAAAGTCACCGCAACCGTTGAGGCAACGGCAGAGCTTCCCGAAGAGGTTGTTGCGACTAGTCCAGACAATCTCCTGTATCTGCAGGACGGCACAGAAGTCGCTCAGATCCAGGAGTTGGTCAATCGCTTGCTATCAACAGATATAGCGCGCGACCGACTAGTGCCGACAGCGACTGAAGATCACATTGGCTTCGAACTCGAATGGACCCCACCTAGGCCGGACACAGGCGAAGCTCTATACATGAAGAAGATTGAGCCAGCAGTTCTACGTGCAGTGTCCAAGATCCGAGTTGTCGGTCCCTGCGCCGTCGAGATTGGTCGATTTGATTTGAGGCATGGAAGAATGGGCTCGATCGAAGTTGCTTGGGGCAAGACCAAGATCTCGGGCCGAGACGCTATGGCGGTCACCACACTTGGCGCCGACGGGAAGCAAATCCTGTCAATCAATTTCAGCGGCGCAGCCGAGGCAGCGAGTGCAGCCTAACCCCACGCTCAAACGACCCGCCGACAGGCGGCCGTCACTGGCCGGTGGTCTATCATGGCTCGGTGCCGGCTGCCTGTCGGCATCCGCTTAGCTACGACGTTGAGCGACTGCTTTCCCCTTTGGGCACTGGCCGCTCTTGGCCGGCAGTGTGAGTACGAGGCCGCGCCAAGAAGCTGACTTTCGACCCGTGGGTCTGGCTGGCCAAGGTCAGCTGCATCATACCTTCGCCTTTCAATAATCGCATGTATTTAACCTGCTTTTGGTGGTTGCCAGCCCAAAACGGGTCCAACATGCACAGAAATATCGTGGGCAAATGAATCCTGCTTATACGGGGCGCCACAATAGAGAACAGCCGCACATTCTTTAGCGAGCATTTTGTAAATGCCATTTTCAGTTCCGCAACTGTAAAGCAACGCGACACTGAAAAGTTTCTCGCCTTGGGAGGCATCAACGGTCATATAGAGCGCATTATCGTCGGGCTCGTTGACTTTCACATTCCAACCAGCATCGCGTAAAGGCCGAACCAGATCAGTCATACATTGCTGGGATAGGAGCCCCTTACGGAGCAGGGCGCCATTGTCTGCTGGCAATGGCGGAACTAGGCGCCCATGTTTTCGAAAATAGTCTTGTTCGGTGATTTTCAGCTTCATCTGAACATCGCCCCGAAGCAGCGCCTGTTGCCATAACAAGGTGCTGTTGTCATTCATGTCAGGGAGAAAAAACGAGACGCTATGAGAGGCGTCGTACCAGGATTCGACGGCTGCAAGCGTCGCAAGCGCGACCACCATCCGAGCGAAATTCGCCGGTTGCTGCCATGACGCCGCGGTGCCGTGTGCAAACATGTGTCGATTCAGCCAGGTCACCCCCCGATATTCGTCGGTTTTGCAAAAAAAATGATTCTTCAGCCACCTCCGAAATGTGTCAAAGGCGAAAACACGCTCATCCTGCCCGAATAGATAGTCACAAGTCTTATATTCCAGCGGCACCCACATGTGGTCAAAATGGAGTTGTGCAGCAGTTTCGATCGCACGGTTCACTGCATGATCAATCTTTTCTGGGGCAGTAGCCTTACTCCCCAAATCCGAAGCAATTCTTGTCAGACTGCCTTCGATCACCGGTATCAACGCTCCGACACTGGTAGCCCAATAGCCGCTATACGCGCCTAGATAAGCTTCCCGCGCCAACGGCACGATCTCTTTAAGGCTGCGAGCGAGAGGTAAGATCTGTTCGATGCAAACCGCCTCGAAGGCCAGCGTATAAAGCGTTGAGGTGTGATATTTGAAAAGATCTAGCGCCCGCTCTCTCGTCACATGCTTGACCGAAGCAAGTAGCTTGGAGATTTGACCCATCGGTAGCCATAGCGGCATAAACCACTCGACCTTGTCCCAAAGAGCGGCTTGATCGTCGTATTGTTTTCGCCGTATTTGCCAGTTCTCATCGCCGGAAACTGGAATGGTTGGGAAGCATGCTTTGCCACCTTCGACGGTCAGGACAATACACGGCGTCGTATGGAAGGCGCCGACGTTTGTAAGCTTCGCGACCGGATTGATGAACTGTTTGTCGCTAGCCCATTTTTCAATGAGTTCCGGTGTCAAGGCGTTCAGCGACGTTTCATGCAGCGCGCGTCGCCAAATTCCACTGAATTTGTCCTCGATATTGGAGAAAGACATTGAAGCCATCCAAAGTGCAATCGTCGTTGATTTTTTTCAGCAATTTACCACCGGTTTCTAGACACGGCTGCTGCCGAGCACGCGACTAGACGGACGTCCGCCCTTGAAAGCGGCCCGATATTTCGCGCCGAGTCGACCGGCCGCAACGGGTCGAGAGTTCCAGTTCGCAGCCTGCGAGAGCAGTCATTGGCCGTAACTCGTCGCGGCGGAATATGGTCGTCTTCCACACGACTTCCGGCGAACGGCCGGTTCGAAGGTACTGCAGACTTTCGACCGTGAAAGCGATGAGCGACCGGTCTCGCCGGCAGCGGTCACTGGGCTGCCAAACCTGACCGGCTGGACCCAGTCTGCTGCTGCCGTCCGCATCGCGGTGCGGATTCAACCGGTCGATGAGCCACCCGATCGGCGTGGATGGATTGTCTGGCGCGGCCTGGCATAGGTTCGAGATGGCTCAATGCCTTTC
>NZ_SCQN01000009.1 GCF_004321985.1 Castellaniella sp.
CTCTTGCGTGCCAGCACCGTCGTGATCGCCGCCGTCAGCGTCGTCTTGCCGTGGTCAACGTGTCCGATCGTGCCCACGTTCACGTGCGGTTTGGTCCGTTCAAACTTGCCTTTTGCCATGATAAATCCCGTATTCCTGAGAAATTTGAAGGGGAAGCGCCCGATCCCGAAGGATCGGACCGCCCATTACTTGCTGCGAGCAGCGATGACTTCTTCGGCGACGTTGCGCGGCGCCTCCGCGTACTGCTTGAACTCCATCGTGTAGGTGGCACGACCCTGGGTCTGCGAACGCAGGCTGGTCGAATAGCCGAACATCTCGGCCAGCGGAACTTCGGCCTTGATGATCTTGCCACCGCCCGGAATGTCGTCCATGCCCTGCACCATGCCACGGCGGGACGACAGGTCGCCCATCACGGTACCGGCGTAGTCCTCGGGCGTCTCGACTTCCACGTGCATCATGGGTTCGAGCAGCACCGGGCTGGCCTTGCGCATGCCGTCCTTGAACGCCATGGACGCGGCCATGCGGAACGCGTTTTCATTCGAGTCCACATCATGGTAGGACCCGAAGAACAACGTGACCTTGACATCCACCACCGGGTACCCGGCGACCACGCCAGCCGGCAAGGTCTCACGGATACCCTTGTCCACTGCGGGGATGAACTCGCGCGGCACCACGCCGCCCTTGATCGCGTCCACGAACTCGTACCCGCCACCCTGGGGCAGCGGTTCGAGCTTGAGCACCACGTGACCGTACTGGCCGCGGCCGCCGGACTGCTTGACGAACTTGCCTTCGACTTCGTCGCAGGTCTTGCGGATGGTTTCGCGGTAGGCAACTTGGGGCTTGCCCACGTTGGCTTCCACACCGAACTCACGGCGCATGCGATCGACCAGAACTTCCAGGTGCAGCTCGCCCATGCCGGAGATGATGGTCTGACCGGATTCCTCGTCGCTGTGCACGCGGAAGGACGGATCCTCGGCAGCCAGGCGGGACAGGGCGATGCCCATCTTTTCCTGGTCAGCCTTGGACTTGGGTTCCACGGCCTGCGAGATCACGGGCTCGGGGAATTCCATTTTCTCGAGCAGGATGTGATCGCCCACGTCGCACAAGGTCTCGCCCGTGGTCACGTCCTTCAGGCCCACCACGGCGGCGATGTCGCCCGCCACCACTTCCTTGATTTCGGAGCGGTTGTTGGCGTGCATCTGCAGGATGCGGCCCACGCGTTCTTTCTTGCCCTTGGCCGGGTTGTAGATGGTCTCGCCGGACTTCAGCACGCCCGAATACACGCGGATGAACGTCAGCTGGCCCACGAACGGGTCGGTCATGAGCTTGAATGCGAGCGCGGACAGGTCTTCGCTGTCGTCAGCCTTGCGCTCGATCACGTTGCCCTCGTCGTCCGTGCCCTTCACCGGCGGAATATCCACCGGCGACGGCAGGTAGTCGATGACCGCGTCCAGCATGCGCTGCACGCCCTTGTTCTTGAAGGCGGTGCCGCACAGCATGGGCTGGATCTCGCAGGCGATGGTGCGCAGACGGATGCCCAGGTTGATTTCCTCTTCGGACAACTTGCCCGATTCGAGGTACTTGTCCATCAGCTCTTCATTGGCCTCGGCCGCTGCTTCGACCAGGTTCTCATGCCACTCGTTGGCCTGATCGACCAGCTCCGCGGGGATGTCGATGTAATCGAACTTGGTGCCCTGGGAGGCTTCGTCCCAGACGATGCCCTTCATCTTCACCAGGTCAACCACACCCTTGAAGCTGTCTTCGGCGCCGATCGGGATCACGACGGGCACGGGATGGGCCTTCAGGCGCGTCTTCATCTGGTCGTAGACCTTGAAGAAGTTCGCACCCGTGCGGTCCATCTTGTTCACGAAGGCCAGGCGCGGCACACCGTACTTGTTGGCCTGGCGCCACACGGTCTCGGACTGCGGCTGCACGCCGCCCACCGAGCAATACACCATGCAGGCACCGTCGAGCACGCGCATGGAACGTTCGACTTCGATGGTGAAGTCCACGTGTCCCGGGGTGTCGATGATGTTGATGCGGTGCTGCTCGTACTGATGGTTCATCCCGCTCCAGAACGCCGTGGTCGCCGCCGACGTGATGGTGATGCCGCGTTCCTGTTCCTGTTCCATCCAGTCCATGGTGGCAGCACCCTCATGGACTTCGCCGATCTTGTGGTTCACGCCGGTGTAGAACAGAATGCGCTCGGTCGTGGTGGTCTTTCCGGCGTCGATGTGCGCGGAAATGCCAATGTTGCGATAGCGCTCGATGGGGGTTTTGCGGGCCATAATGCTTGTCCTAGTAAATAACCGTCTGATAACCGACTGGATTACCAGCGGAAGTGGCTGAAGGCCTTGTTGGCCTCGGCCATCTTGTGAGTATCCTCACGTTTCTTCATGGCGCCCCCGCGGCCTTCGGCGGCTTCCATCAGTTCGCCGGCCAGACGCAGGTCCATGGATTTTTCACCGCGCTTCTTGGCGGCCTCACGCAGCCAGCGCATGGCCAGCGCCAAGCGGCGCACGGGCCGGACTTCGACCGGGACCTGGTAGTTCGCACCACCCACGCGGCGCGACTTGACCTCGACCACCGGCTTGATGTTGTTGATTGCAGCGTTGAAGACCTCGATGGGCTCCTTCCCGGTCTTGGTCTGGATCTGGTCCAGAGCGCCGTACACGATGCGTTCCGCCACGGCCTTCTTGCCGGACAGCATGACGACGTTCATGAATTTGGCCAGATCGACACTGCCGAACTTGGGATCAGGGAGAATTTCACGCTTGGGTACTTCGCGACGACGGGGCATTTCGAATTCCTTGTGACGATTCAGTTGAACTGTCCTGGGACAGCCACGGCTTCCATGTCGGAGAGCCACTTACCTGCCGGAAGATGCGTTTTCCGGCTGCACGTTCGGTCCCCACGGACCGATGAAAAACAGCTAAATCAGCGCGCGGGCCTGATTACTTCTTAGGGCGCTTGGCACCGTACTTGGAACGGGCCTGTTTGCGGTCTTTCACGCCCTGCAGGTCCAGAGAACCACGCACGATGTGATAGCGCACACCCGGAAGGTCCTTCACGCGGCCGCCACGCACCAGAACCACCGAGTGTTCCTGGAGATTGTGGCCTTCGCCGCCGATGTAGGAGATGACCTCGAAGCCATTGGTCAGGCGCACCTTGGCGACCTTACGCAAGGCCGAGTTCGGCTTCTTCGGGGTGGTAGTGTAAACACGGGTGCAGACGCCGCGTCGCTGGGGGCAATTTTCCAGCGCCGGGCTCTTGCTGCTCTCGCGACTGACCTGGCGCGGCTTGCGCAGCAGTTGAGCAATGGTAGGCATGACCTTTACGCATCCTTTGTACTTGCGTACATTTACGTCAATATTCATGGGTCTGGCACTACGGAGTCTGGTGCTGTGACTGAACCCCGAATCCCAGGCGGTTCATGCAAAATCCGCCGGGCACGAATGACGTAAAGAGCGGGTCTTGCACGATGGGGCCTGGCATGTCAAACACGCTCAAGCCCCGATGCTGCCAGGCAAAATCATGATCGATTTCAAAGACATGAGACAGGCAGCGCATACTGCTGCCAAATGCCAATAACCCAGCAAGCCTGTAAGTTTAGCATGGTCGCGAACTCGAAGGCAATATGCTCTACTGCCATTATGATAGAGGCGCAAATGGGTAACCAGGCGGCAAACCAGACGGAGCGATCATGACCCGCGCAGGCACCGAGGAAAGCAACCCGCTGGGAATGCAGGGGATCGAGTTCGTCGAATACCTGTCCCGGCATCCGGACGAACTGGGTGGGGTGCTCGCCCAGCTCGGGTTCCGCCTGATCGCCAGACACCGCTCGCGCGCCGTCTTCCTGTACCGCCAGGGGTCGATGAACATCATCATCAACGCCGACGAGGCGGCGCTCTCCAGCCACGACCGGCCTGACGAGGGCGATCAGATCAACGCCGTGGCATTGCGCGTGGCGGACGCCAACCTGGCCTACCGCCGCTGCATGCAATGGGGAGCCTGGCCCATCCCCACCCGCGCAGACGTGATGGAACTGAACATCCCCGGCATTCACGGCGTAGGCGATTCGGTGATCTATCTGGTGGATCACCGGCGCAATGTCTCCATTTACGATGTGGACTTCGAGTACGTCAGCGACGAACGGGAAGTCCCGACCGTAGTGCCAGGGCTGCACTTTTTTGGCCTGGTGCAGTACATCAACCCAGACCGAACCGCCGAATGGATCGATTTCTACGCCCAGCTCCTGGGGTTCCGCGCGCTGCCGCCCGACACGCACTTTGGCATTCTGCCCAACGGCACGATCCTTCAAAGCCCCTGCGGGCACTTCTACCTGCAGCTGGTCGAACCGATGGGCGACGCGCTGTTCGATGTCGAATGGTATGAACAGTTTGCCCGTCTCGCCTTCGGCACACCGGACGTCGCGCTCACGGTGCGTTCCCTGGAGGCCCGCGGCGTACCCTTTGAAAACAATGAATTCTCGAGGCCGGACAGCCACGGTGCCGTAACCTCCGGACTGTCCTACGACGTGAACTTCGAGCTGGTGCGCCAGGACCCCGCGCCCCCACCCGCCGGAGACCAGGCGTGAACCGCAACAGTCTCGGCCTGGATCTGGCCTGTCTGGCAGGGTCCCTCGAAGAGCGCCTGACAGCCGCCAAGGCGGCTGGTTTCTCGCAGGTCATGCTGTGGGCGCGCGATCTGGTCAACTACCCGAGCGGCTACCACGCAGCGCTGGAACGGGTGCACGCCAGCCGGCTGCGGGTGACGGGCCTGCAATTGATGCGCAACTACGAGGGCATGAACGGCCCATCGCACGAACATCGGCTGGATATCGTCAAGGCGCTGCTGGACGTCTGTGTGGACGTGGGGGCGCCGCTGCTGCTGGTGCGGGCCTCGGCCGCCATCGAAGCCCAATTCGACCCCGCCCGCGCCGAAGCCGACCTGTGCAAGCTCGCGAACCTGGCCGTGCCCACCGGGGTACGCATCGGCTTCAAGGCCATCCCCTGGAGCCACTCAGTCGCGGACACCGCCCAGGCCTGGGAGCTGGTGAGCCGGGTCCGACACGCCAATCTGGGCCTGGTGCTCGATGCGTTCCACTTCATCGCCGGCGGCCGGGCACTGGAAAGCCTCAACGAGATTCCGCCCGAGAAAATTCTGCTGGTCCAGCTTGCGGACTTCGGGGTGCCGGTCTTCCATGAACTGGGCCAGAAGACCGGCGACCATCTGCGCGTATTCCCGGGCGATGGTGTACTGCACGACAAGGTCGCGGCTTTCGTGCGACACCTGGACTGGCTGGGCTATGACGGGGACTACAGCCTGCTGGTCTTCAACGAGGACTACCAGGCGCTGCCGGCGCAGGCTGTCGCCCAGTTCGCGGCGCGCTCGGCGGCCTGGGTCAACACCCAGGTGCTGCGCCGGCGGCTGCCACTGAATCGAAAAGGACCGGGCCATGACCATCTTCGATGAACCCAAGATCGACTGTCACAATCACGTCATCGATCCTCTGCATTTTCCGTACATCGAAGGCACACGCTACCGCCCGAGCGGCCAGGAAATCGGTACCGCCATCCAGTTTCGCGCCGTCATGCAGGCATACGGCGTCCAGTACGCGCTGGTCGTGCAGCCCACCTCGGGCTACGGGACCGACAACCGCTGCATGCTGGACGCGCTCGCGCACGGCGAAGGCCGTCTCAAAGGCATCGGGCTGGTTTCCAACGATGTTTCGTCCGCGCGGCTGGCTGAACTCAAGGCGCAGGGCGTCCTGGGCGTGACCGTGAACCTGTCCATCGAAGGCGTGGACTACTTCAGCCATGCGGACACGCTGTTCAACCGGCTGGCGGACCTGGACATGTTCGCGCAGATCCAGTACCAGAAGGATCAACTGGTCGGCCTGCTGCCGCTGATCGGGCGCACCCGGACCCGGCTGCTGTTCGACCACTCCGGCTGCCCGGATGTCCGCGCGGGCCTGAACCAGCCAGGGTTCCAGGCGCTGCTGCGCCTGGCCGACAGCGGCCGGGCCCACGTGAAACTCTCCGGGATGTCCAAATATTCCAACGAGCCCTACCCCTTCGAAGACACCAAACCCTACCTGCGGGCCTTGCTGGCTGCTTTCGGCCCCCAGCAGTGCCTGTGGGCGTCCGACTGGCCGCACCTGAAGGCTCCCGAGCGGCTGGACTACGGTCCATTGCTCATGTACGCCCAGGCCCTGATGCCCGACGCCGCCATCCGGCATCAGGTCATGTGGGAGACTCCGTTCCATCTGTTCGGCTTCGGCGGCTGAACGCGCACTATCGTAGTAATCTTCATGGTTTCGTGGAGGCTCCGACATGACTGACCGCTACGCCCTCGTGGGCAACCCTGTGGCCCAATCCAAATCCCCCATCCTGCACGCGGCGTTCGCTCGCCAGTTGAATCAGGACATGACCTACGAGGCCATCCTGGCCACGAAGGAAAACTTCCACGAAACGGTGCGCCGGTTCATCGACGAGGGCGGAAAGGGCATGAACATCACCGCCCCCTTCAAGCTCGACGTGCTGGATCTGGTCGACACGATGTCCGAGCGTGCGCAGGCGGCGCAGGCCATCAATACGCTCAAGTTCGACGAGAACGGCGTGTACGGTGACAACACAGACGGCGCCGGGCTGGTCAGCGACATCCAGGAATACATGGGGGTCAAACTGAAGGGCCGACGTCTGCTGGTGGTCGGCGCGGGTGGCGCTGCGCGGGGCATCTTCCTGCCGCTGCTGCAAACCGAGCCCGCCTACTTCCTGGTGGTGAACCGCACGGCACACAAGGCCCACGAGATCATCGGCGACCACGCCGACCCTGGCAAGGTGGAAGCGGGTGCCATCGAGCTCGCCGCAGACGGCCAATTCGACGTGGTGATCAACGCGACGTCCGCCAGTCTGACGGGCGATCACTTGCCGCTGCCGCAAGGCACCTACGCCAAAGGCTCCCTGGCGTACGAGCTGGCCTACAACAAGGGGCGCACGCCCTTCATGGACGACGCCACCCGGGGCGGGGCGGCACGGCTGGCCGACGGTCTGGGCATGCTGGTGGGCCAGGCTGCGGAAGGCTTCCTGCTGTGGCGCGGCATCCGCCCGGACGTCACGGAAGTCATGCGCATGTTGCGCAGTACGGTCAAGCCGATCTAGGAATCCCCAGCGCCCCGCCAAGGGGTACGGCCCATACGTTCGCTGTGAACATGCACGAACTAACCAGACCGTACACTAGGATGTGCCCGTATTTCAAAGGCCTGCGGCACCATGCTATAAGCAGCAAAAGCCCCCGTTTCGCGCCAACACCATCAAGGAGACAACATGAAAACACGGGTTCTGTTCACAAAATACGCAATCGCCAGCACACTGGCGTTCGCAGCCTCAGGCCTGGTCCTGCCAACATTCGCCGCCGACACGGTCAAGATCGCTGAAATCATCGAGCTGACCGGTCCGGGCACCACGTCCGGCACCAATTTCCGCGATGGCGCCAATCTGGCGATCAAAGAGGTCAACGCAGCGGGTGGCATCCTGGGCAGGAAGATCGTCACCACCGTGGCCGACACACAGTCCAACCCCGGCATCGCCAAGGGCCTGGCCCAGAAAGCCGTGGACGATGGCGCCTTTGCGGTGTTCGGCCCGGTCTTCACCGGATCCGTCATGGTGAGCATGGCCGTCACCTCGGCGGCCGAGATTCCGAACTTCACGGGAGCCGAGGGCGCACCCATCACCCAACAGGGCAACAAGTACATCTTCCGCACCAGCCTGACCCAGTCCGACGCCATGCCCAAGGTGGCACGCTACCTCGATACGCGCAAGGACATCAACACGATCGCCGTGCTCTTCGTGAACAATGACTTTGGCGTGGGTGGGCGCGATGCCATCGTCAACGCGCTGAAGAAGACCCACGTCAAGGTCGTGGACGTCATCTCCACCGCCCAAGGCCAGGTCGACTTCAGCTCGGCCGTCGTGAAGCTCAAACAGAGCAACGCCGACGCCTTGTTCGCCTACACCAACGAAGAAGAATCCGCCCACCTGCTGCGCGAACTGAAGAAGCAGGGGTGGAACAAGCCCATCATCGGTGAAACCACGATCGCGGGTCAGAAGGTCATCGAATTGGCGGGCGCCGCCGCAGCCGACGGTGTCGTGGCCGATGTGGGCTTGACCGTAGACGCACCCGTGCCGGGCATGGCCAAATTCAACAAGGACTTCCAGGCTGCCTACCACTACGTGCCCGACCACAACGGCATCAAGGGGTACACCGGGATCTACATCCTGAAAGCCGCCATCGAGAAAGTCGGCAAGTTCGATCCCAAGGCCGTCGCCGCCGCCATGCACGGCATCCACCTGAAGGCCAAGGACCACCCCGGCATCCTGATGGACGTGTCCTATAACGACAAGGGCGACCTCGACCGCGAAAGCTTCCTCGTGAAGATCGTCAACGGCGAGCAGAAGATCGTCGGCGTCTTGCCGCCGCTGGGATCGGGCTCCTGAGCCACTGAACCACCGGCCGGCGTGGCCCCCGCGGGTCACCCCGGCTGGTCATTTTCCCGGGCAGGTGTCCGGGTCCGCCGCCCCTTCGTCGCACGAGCGTTCCGATGATCAATTTCATGCAGCTGGTGATTTCCGGCATGGCGACCGGCTCCATCTACGCCCTGGTTGCACTGGGCTTCACGCTCCTGTGGCAAGCCTCGGGCACCATCAACTTTGCCGCGGGCGAATTCGTCATGCTCCCGGCCTTCTCGATGCTGGCCTTCCAGGCCCTGGGTTTGCCGCTGCTGGCGAGCTTCGTACTCACCCTGGTGGTCGCCACCGCGGTGCTGGGGTATGGCTTCAAACGGGCCATCGTCGACCCGATGCGCAAATTCGGTGTCATGCCGCTGGTCGTAGCCACCATCGGCCTGGCGCTCATCATGCGCAGCGGCGCGCAGATCGCCTTTGGCGCACAGGCGATGCCCTTCAAGAACATCTTCGGCTACCACGTCTTCAGCATTGCGGGCGTCCACGTGTCGGCCAGCGACATGGGCATCCTGGCCTGCACCTTCGTGGTCGTCTTCGGGCTGCAGGCGTTCCTGCAACATACCGTGACCGGCCGCGCCATGCAGGCTGTCGCACAAAACACCGAGACGGCGCGTGTGCTGGGGATCCGCGTCAACCGCATGATCTTCTACACCTTTGCCATCAACGCCATGCTGGCCACCCTGGCCGCGCTGCTGGTCACGCCCATGTACCTGGCCAAATTCGACATGGGTATCCTGCTGGGCCTGAAGGCCTTTCTGGCCGCCATCATCGGCGGGTTCAACAATTCACGGGGGGCGCTCCTGGGCGGGGTGATCATCGGCGTGAGCGAAAACCTGGTGGGGGCCTATATTTCTTCATCCTATATGGACGGCGTCGCACTGGCGCTCTTCCTGCTGGTGATCCTGTTCAAGCCCGATGGCCTGCTGGGCGCCCCCGTCGTGCGCAAGGTCTGAGGGGCTGCCATGAAGAAACTGCATCTCGCACTGGGCCTGATCAGCATCATCGCATTGATCGCAGCGCCCCACTTCTTCAAGACCTACGGGGTGTACCTGCTCACCTACTGGCTGGTCTACGTCATCGCCAACCTGGGGCTGAACCTGATCGTGGGCTACGCGGGACTGAAGGCGCTGGGTCACGCCGCATTCTTCGGGGTGGGGGCCTATACCTCGGCCATTCTGATGAGAGCCGGGATGGACTTCTGGCCGGCCATGGCCGTGGGCATGGTGCTGTGCTTCGTGCTCGGCCTGCTGGTGGGATTCCCCGCCCTGCGGGTACAGATGCACTACCTGGCCTTTGCGACGCTGGGCCTGAACGAAATCTTCGTCCTGGTCGTCAAGAACGAGAGCTGGCTCACGGGTGGCACCTTCGGCATCTCGAACATTGCGCGGCCCAGCCTGTTTGGCTATGTTTTCAAGGCACCCATTCCTTTCTACTACTTCGTGCTGGCCTTCGCTCTGCTGTCCTTCTTCATCCTGTGGTGGATCGTGCATTCACCCTGGGGCAAGGCCTTCACGGCGCTGCGCGACAACCCCATCCGCGCCGAAAGCCTGGGCGTGAACATCCAGCGCTACACGCTGCTCACCTTTGCCATCGGCGGGGTCTACGCCGGGATGGCGGGGTCGCTGTTCGCCTCCCTGGTGCAGTACATCGACCCTTCTCCCTTCGACGTGCAGATCTCGATCCTCATGTTCCTCATGGTCATCATCGGCGGTCCGGGCTACCTGCTGGGTCCGGTGCTGGGATCGTTCATCGGCGTCTTCGCTCCTGAATGGCTGCGCTTCACCCAAGGCTGGTATCTGCTGCTCTTCGGTCTGGTCGTGGTCGTGCTCATGGTCTGGCTGCCAGGCGGCCTGCTGTCCCTGCGTCAGCGGCTCGCCTCACGCCGCGAAGCCAGGGCGCACGAACTCGCGCGCCTCCAGACCGCTCACCGGAAAACCGCATGAAGCCCATTCTGAGTGTCAAGGGGCTGAAGAAGTCCTACGGGGCCATCCAGGCCGTCAACGACGTATCTTTCGACGTCATGCCGGGCGAGATCTTCGGCGTCATCGGCCCCAACGGCTCGGGCAAGACCACCATGTTCAACAGCATGCTGGGGCAGATCCAGGCAGACGCCGGGCAGATCTTCCTCAACGGGGAAGAGATCACCAACCTCAAACCCCAGCAATTGAGCATGCGGGGCGTGGGACGCACCTTCCAGACATTGCAAGTCTTTGGCAACATGACGGTGCGTGACAACCTCATCGTGGCCGCCCAGGAACACCACGGCACCATGCTCAACCGGCTGTTCGCCGCGACAGACTCGGGCCTGGGGCCGCAGGCCGATGCGCTCATCGAGATGTTCAACATTGCCCACGTGAGCCGTAAGCCCGCCGGGGCGCTGAGCTATGGCCAGCAAAAGCTGGTGGACATCGCCATGGCCTTCATGAGCGAACCGTCGCTGGTGCTGCTCGACGAACCGTGCGCGGGTGTGAACCCTCTCCTGGTGGTCGGGATCTCACGCATGCTGAAGGAACTGAACCAGCAGCGCAAAAGCTCGTTCATCGTCATCGAGCACAACATGGACTTCGTCATGAGCCTTTGCCAGCGCGTCATGGTCATGGTCGAGGGCGAGGTGATGATGATAGGGACGCCCGCCGAGGTGCGCGCCAACAAGCGGGTGCTGGACGCCTATCTGGGGAGCTGAGTCCATGTCCGATATCGCAATCGAGTTCGAAGACGTGGTGGCCGGCTACAAGGATCTGATGATCCTCAACGAGCTGTCGTTCACCGCGCGCGAATCCGCCATCACCCTGCTGCTGGGCCCCAACGGGGCGGGCAAATCCACTGTGCTCAAGACGCTCTTCGGCCTGCTGCGCGTACGCGCGGGCAAGATCCGCCTGCACGGCGAAGACATCACCCATGCCGATCCGCGCGATTTGCTGGCACGCGGCATCGCCTTCGTTCCTCAAGGGCGCAATCTGTTCAGCCAGCTCACGGTGTACCAGAACCTGGAGTTGGGCGGCATCACGCTGGGGATGAAGACCACCCACGAGCGCATCGCAGAGGTCCTGGACCGGTTTCCCCGACTGAAAGAGCGGCTGCATTCTCAGTCGTCAACGCTTTCGGGGGGCGAGCAGAAGCAACTCGAGATCGGCCGCGCCCTGCTGCTGCGGCCCAGGGTTCTGCTCATCGACGAACCGTCTATCGGCCTGTCACCTCAGATCGTCGCGGGGGTGTTCGACCTGTTGCGCGGTCTGGTCGCCCAGGGGCTGACAGTGCTGATGGTGGAGCAGAACGTCAACAGCGCGCTGAAAGTCGCCAATGACGCCGTGGCACTGGCATCAGGCACCTGCGTGCTGCAGAAGCCGGCGGCGGAACTGCTGGCCGACCCCGACATCGAACGCCTGTTTCTCGGCACGGCCGCCGAAGACTTCGAGGACAAATAGCGCACGAGGCAAGGCATGCGCCCCGGCGTTCTAGGTTTTATGCTGCGCTGGCGTCTGTCCTACAGCGTGCCGTAAAGTGCCTCGCCATGCCTGGACAGGCTGCGCGCGATGACGCTGCGGTGAATTTCCGAGGTGCCGTCGAAGATCCGGAAGATCCGCGCATCACGGTACAGGCGCTCGACCGGAAGATCTGCGCAGTACCCCATGCCGCCGTACACCTGGACGGCGCGGTCCGCTACGCGCCCCAGCATCTCGGAGCAATAGACCTTGGCCATGGAGATTTTCTCGCGCGGATCCTTGCCCCGATCGATGTCGTGGGCGGCGTCCCAGACCATCCAGCGCGCTGCATTGATCTCGATGGCGCTGTCGGCCAGCATCTGCTGAATCATCTGGAAATCCGCGATGGCGCGCCCGAACTGCTTGCGTTCATTGGCATAGGACACCATCAGGTTCATCAGACGCGTGGCCTTGCCGACGGCCCGGGCGCAGACCTGGGCCAGGCGTACCCGTCCCAGCGTTCGCAGGATCTGGCCAAAGCCCGTGTTTTCCTCGCCCAGCAGACAATCGTTCGAGAGCGGGACCTCGTCGAAATGCAGCTCTACGTGGCTGGTGCCGGTGAGCCCCATCATCTTTTGGTTGCGCCCCACCGTCAGCCCGGGCAGCGCCTTGTCCACCAGGAAAAGTGAAATTCCCCGCGTACCCGCCTGTGGGTCGGTGACGGCCGACACCACGAAAAAGTCGGAGAATTCGCCGTCGCTGATGAAGTGCTTGCCGCCGTTCAGAACCCAGCGATCGCCCTGACGGGTCGCCCGGGTGCGAATGCCGCCCGCATCCGACCCCGCACCGGGCTCCGTAATGGCAATGGCGCAGGTCCGTTCGCCCCGCACCGTCGGCAACAGCCAGCGTTCACGCTGCGCCGCGTTCGCGTTCAGCAGGACCTCGTAGACGTTGCCGAATGCCCGGCGGATCAGGATGTCCTTGGCGTGGCCGAATTGCTCTTCGGCCAGCATGGTGTCGAGTGCCGACAGGCCACCACCACCGAACTCCTCCGGGATGTTCATGGCATACAAGCCATTTTCCCTGGATTTCTCGAATAGCGCGCGCGCCAGGAGCGGGTCCAGGAAACCCTTTTCCTCGATCCCCTCTTCCAGCGGAAGGAGTTCCTTTTCAACGAATTTGCGTACCGTCTCGACCAGCATGACCTGTTCGACGGAAAGTTCCAGATCCATGTACGGTCCCCTTCAGCGATGCAGAATGTCCCCCAGGAAGGCCTTGGCACGGGGATGCTGGGGATTGTCGAAGAAGGTCGCGGGAGGCGCTTCTTCCAGGATCCTGCCCTCGGCCATGAAAATCACCCGATTGGCCACGGACCGGGCAAACCCCATTTCGTGCGTCACGCAGATCATGGTCATGCCATCTTCGGCAAGACCCACCATGGTGTCCAGCACTTCCTTCACCATTTCGGGGTCCAGCGCCGAGGTGGGCTCGTCAAAGAGCATCACACGGGGCTCCGTGCATAGTGCGCGCGCAATGGCGACGCGCTGCTGCTGCCCACCCGACAGTTGCGCCGGGTATTTGTCGGCCTGGTTCAGCACATGGACACGATCGAGCAGGCGCCGCGCCCGTTCTTCGGCCTGCTCCTTGGACTGCTTCAGCGTATAAATGGGCGACAGCGTGCAGTTTTCGAGCACCGTCATGTGCGGAAACAGGTTGAACTGCTGAAACACCATGCCCACATCCAGGCGCACGGCATTGATGGCCTTGGGGTCGTTCGTGAGCGAAATGCCGTCCACGGAGATCTGACCTCTGGAATAGCTCTCGAGGTGATTGATGCAGCGGATCAGCGTGGACTTCCCGGAGCCCGAAGGCCCGCAGAGCACAATCCGTTCACCCGGCTGCACCGACAGGTTGATGTCGATGAGGGCGTGATAATCGCCATACCACTTGTTCACCTCTTCCATGAGAATCATGGGGCCAGCGGACTGGACGGCGGCGGATCGGATAGTGCTCATGAGGAACCTTCTGGGAACGGCGCGAATCGGATTACTTGGCCACAAACGGAATGCCGGGGATCGAGGCCGGGAAATCCATCATGGAGTAGCCCATCCATTTGGTCTGGATCTTGGCGAGTTCTCCATTGGCCTTGATCTTGCTGATGAAGGCATTCAGCGCCTCGTTCAGTTCCTTGTCGCCCAGGGGAGAGCAGGCGCCGTTGTACAGGCGGGTGAAGGTCAGCTTGTTCTCGAACGTACCCGGCTTTGCATCATTGAGGCGCTTGACGTAGAACGCGTTGCCGCCAACGGCCTGGACCTGGCCGGACAGCATGGCCTGGATGGTGGCCGCATCGTCATCGAAGCGGCGGATGACCGTTCCCTGGGGGGCGGCCTTGGTGATGTCAATGTCCTGCACGCTGGAGCGGGGCACCCCGATGGTGTATTTCTTCATGTCGGCATCGGTCTTCACAACCGTGGTCTTCGGAGCGACCAGCGTGATGCTGTTGGCGATGTAAGGTTGGCTGAACTGAACCGCCTTCGCCCGCTCGGGCAGCATGGCCATCGTGGCGAACAGGACGTCGACACGGCCCGAGGTCAGCGCAGGAATGCGGTTGGCGACCTCGAGTCCCACGAATTTCGCCTTGACGCCCAGGTACTTGGCAAACAGATTGCCCATGTCGGCATCGATGCCGTCCGCTTTACCGGTGGTGGCATTCACATAGCCCCAGGGCGGGTTTGCGGCCTGGATGCCGATGACGATCTCGCCCTTGGCCTTGATCTGGGCCGGCGTGGCGGCCGAAGCGGGCGCGCTGAACAGCAATGACGTGGAAGCCAGCAGGCTGGCCGCCGCGAAGAGCCCGCAGGCTTTGAGTGTGGTGAATTTCATGAGGCTTGTCTCCTGTGGCTGGAAAAACCAGCGGTGATGATGAAGGTTTTCAACGGTTTGATGAATCGCTGGCTGCCAATCGGGCTTCAAGCCGGGAACCGTAGATGGAAAGCGGCCAGCACAAACAGAAATATACGACCCCGACCCCCCCGTAAACCAGCAATGGCGTGAAAGTCTGATTGGCCACGATGGTGCCGCTGCGGGTCAGTTCGGTGAACCCCACGATGGCGGCCAGCGACGTGCCCTTGATCAGCTGCACCAGGAAGCCGACGGTGGCCGGCAGAGAGATGCGCAACGCCTGCGGCAGGATGATCTTGCGCATGCGCACCCAGTAGCTCACGCCGAGCGCCGTGGCGGCCTCGGTCTGCCCCTTCGGGATGGCATCGATCGAACCCCGCCAGATTTCGCCCAGGAAAGCGCTGGCGTACAAGGTGAAACAAACGGCCACCGATACCCAGGCCGTGATGTTGAACCCTATCAGCGCCAACCCGTAATATGTGACGAACAGCTGCAGCAGCAGCGGCGTGCCCTGAAAAATGCCAATGTAGGTGGCCGTGACGGTACGCAGGAACTTGAAGCGCTCTGAGGTGCGGGCCAGCGAGATGGCGAATCCCACGACACCGCCCATCACGACGCCAATGATCGAAAGCGCGATGGTCCAGCGCACGCCGCCCAGCAGGAACACCCATTCGGGAAAGGTCGGGTTGTGCATTTACTTCACCGGATACTGGAACAGCTGGTTGAACACGGCGCGCAGGCCCAGCAGCATGATGGTCGAAATCACGAGATACATGCCCGTGACGGTGAAGAAGACCTCGAAGCTGCGGAAGGTGTCGGATACGATGCGCTGCGCCACCGAGGTCAGCTCGTAGGCCGAGATGGCGGAAGCGATACTGGTGGTGAGCGTCAGGAGGATGAACTGGCTGGACAGGGAGGGGAACACCGCACGCATGGCGGGCTTCAGCACCACCAGACGAAACACGTTCAGCTTGCTCAGGCCCAGGGCGAAGCCCGCTTCGATCTGCCCTTTCTGGATGGACTGAACCCCACCGCGAATGATTTCGATGGCATAGGCCCCCCCATTGACACCCAGCGCAATGATGGCCGTGGGCGTGGGGTTCAGCCGCACACCCGCGAGCGGCAGCGCAAAGAAGATGAAATAGATCTGGACCAGAAAGGGCGTATTGCGAATGATCTCGACGAAGGCAATGACAAGATTCCGAAGCACACGATTGTGCGAGCTGCGCAAGATGACGCCCAGGATGCCGATGACCGTGGCCAGCGCCATCCCCGCCAGCGCCAGGCCCATCGTGCCCGCGCACCCGGCCAGCAGTTCCGGAAACTGCTGGAAGACGGGTTCAAAGTCGAACTGATAAGCCATGACTCATTCCGTCCGGATCGTATTGGAGACAACCATGAGAAATCACAATATGTACTATATAGTTAACTAGAAGATACTGTTTTTGATGATCAAATCACAGCGCTTTGTTCTTGAGGTAAATCAACGTTTTTCCCAGTAGAGATGCGACTTCATGTGTTTGACGGATCAGGATTGACGTACTATCTGACAACTCGTATATTACTCGAATGTACCAGATGGTACGCTACATGTTTACCCTAATCCATGCGACTCAAGACAGAAAAACCGGCCATGTTGCTCGGGCTCATCGGCGAAGGAATCGGGCAGTCCCTCAGCCCCACCCTATACGAAAATGAAGCCGCGCACCACGACATCCTATGCATCTACCAGCGCGTGGATCTGAACGAACTGCATCTGACCGCCGACGCCCTGCCCGAGCTCCTCACCGCTGCCGAACGCTTCGGGTTCCACGGGCTGAACATCACCCACCCCTGCAAACAGGCGGTCATTCCGTACCTGCACAGTCTATCCGATGAGGCCCGTACCATCGGCGCCGTGAACACGGTGGTCCTTCGCGGCGGCCAGCGGATCGGGCACAACACCGACCACTATGGGTTCACCCAGAACATCAAGACCAACCTGCGGGATCGGGCCATCGGGCATGTGGTACAGCTGGGCGCCGGCGGTGCCGGGTCGGCAGTCGCCGACGCGATCCTGCGGCTGGGCGCCACCAGCCTCACCCTGTTCGACCAGGTCAGCGACCGCGTCGAACACCTGGTCCATGCGCTGCAAGCACGCTTCCCACAAGCCAGGGTCAGTGTGGGCCATGATCTGGCGGGCGCCATGCACCAGGCCGACGGCCTGATCAACGCCACCCCGGTCGGCATGCGCACGCACCCGGGCACCCCCCTGCCGCCCGCCCTGCTGGAAAGCCGCCACTGGTTCGCCGAAATCATCTACTTCCCGCTGGAAACCGAACTGCTGCACATCGCACGGCAAAAAGGCTGCCATACAATCGACGGAATCGGCATGGTGGTGCACCAGGCCGCCCGCGCATTCGAGCTTTACACCGATGGCATCCCGGCCGACGTGACCCGCATGAAGGACCACATCACCGACGTGCTCTCGAAGCGCGCCAGTGCCGCAGGCCAGCACTGACCGATCACCCGGACCGGGACCTCGCACCCCCCACTCGAACTACTTTGACCCACGAGGCGACACCCATGAAGTTCCTCCTTCTGCACGGCATCAACCACAACATGTTCGGCAAGCGCGACCCCAAGCAGTACGGAACGATCACGCTGGAACAGATCGACGACAGGGTGCGCGGCCTGGCAAAGGAACTGGGCGTCGAACTCGAAACCTACCAGACCAACTTCGAGGGCGCCATGTGCGAGCGCATCCATCAGGCATACCTGGACGGCGTGGACGGCGTGATCATCAATGCCGGTGCCTGGACGCACTACAGCTACGGCCTACGCGACGCGCTGGCCATCCTGACCGTGCCCATCGTAGAGCTGCACATGTCGAACATCCATGCGCGCGAAGAGTTCCGCCACAAATCCGTTCTCGCTGAAATCTGCCTGGGCCAGATCGCCGGCTTCGGGGTCGACAGCTATCTGCTCGCGCTGCGCGCGGCGGTCTCGGCGGCACAAGCCCGGAAGGCTGCGTGACATGCCCAGGACCTCGGCGGCCGTCAGCCGCAGCAACGATCCGGCCGCGACGCGCCAGAACATCCTGGACGTCGCCATCCGTGAGTTTGCCAAAAAAGGCCTGGCTGGCGCCCGCATCGACGAAATCGCCGCCCAGACGGCCACCAGCAAGCGCATGATCTATTATTACTTCCAGAGCAAGCAGGGCCTGTACCTTGCCGCCCTGGAAGAGTCATACCGCGGCATTCGTCAGATCGAGGGCACGCTGCACCTGGAGGATCTACCGCCCATCGAGGCCATGCGCACGCTGGTCGGATTCACGTTCGACTACGAATCCCAGAACCAGGATTTCGTGCGTCTCGTCATGAACGAGAACATGCACTACGGGCACTATCTCAAGCAGTCCGATACCATCAACGACGTGAACTGGCCGGTCATCAGCAGCATCCGTGACATCTACGCCCGGGGCTGCAAGGAAAACCTGTTCAGAACCGGGCTGGATCCGGTCGACATCCACGCGTCGATCAGCGCACTGTGCTTCTACAACGTGTCGAACCAGTACACGTTCTCGCTCATCTTCCGGCGCGACATGATGTCCCCCGGAGCCTCCGCGAAGCGCCGCACCAGCGTCATCGACATGATCCTGCGCTACATGCAAGTCTGATCGGGCGAGACCGAGACACTGAGAAACACGAGGCGGAAGTGAGCTTCCGCTCTTTTTGAATATAAATGTACTATACAGTTCGTATAAGAGGCTTCCACCTCTCCCCTCATTGAAGGATGAGCATCATGCAAAGAAGTTATTCCCTCGCTCATTTGACCGTTCTGGAACTGGACCCGCCCACCATGATCAGGGCGGCAGCCCAGGCCGGATATCAGGGGTGCGGACTGCGCCTGCTGCCTTTCGCACCGGGCGGCACCGCCTACCGGCTGATGGACGACCCAGCGTCGCTGCGCAACACACTGGCTTGCATGCAGGACACCGGGCTCCGCATCCCGGACATCGAAATCATCCGGATCGAAGGCCCTCTGGACGTGCGTTCCTATCTGCCGTTCTTCGAGGCCGGACAGAAGCTGGGCGCGCGGCACGTGCTGGTCACCGGAGAAGACCCCGACCAGAACCGCCTCATCGAGTCGTTCGCACGCCTGTGCGAAGCCTGCAAGCCATACGGACTGACGGCCGACATGGAGTTCATGCCCTGGATGACCGCCGACTCCGTCCGCACAGCGCGCAAGATCGTCGAAGCGGCCGGCCAGGACAACGGCGGCATCCTCATCGACCCGATCCACTTCCAGCGTTCGACCAGTACGCTGGCCGACATCCAGCAACTGCCGGACCGCATGATCCATTACGTCCAGATCTGTGACGCGCCGGCCAAAGGGCCGACGGACACCGACGGGCTCATTCACGCCTCCCGCCACGAACGCCTGCTGCCGGGTGAAGGCGACATTCCGCTGAAAGACATGTTCCGGTGCTACGCTCCCGATCTCACCATCAGCGTGGAAATCCCCAACACGAAACGGCGCGCACAGGTCGGCACACAGGCGTGGATCACGCAATGCCTGCAGACTTCGAGAAAAGTCGCCAACGCCGCGACGACGGCCCATTAGCATCAAGGACCGGAACCGACAATCACATCTGGGATCAGACAGGAGGAGAAAAAGTCATGACCACCACCCGTATCGCCGTCGTGGGCGCCGGCTATATCGGCAGGGCTCATATCGAAGCCGCGCGACAGAGCGAGACCTGTTCCCTGTCGGCGATCGTGGACCCGGTACCGGCCTCCGGGCAGCTTGCCGCGGACTTCGGGGTGCCGCTGTATGCAACGATCGACGAACTGCTGGCAAAGGACCGGCCCGATGGCGTCGTCATCGCGACCCCCAATCACCTGCACGTGGCGCACGCCCTGCAGTGCATCGCGGCCGGGCTGCCGATGCTGCTGGAGAAACCGATCGCGCCCACGGTCCCGGAGGCCGAATCACTGGTGCGGGCCGCCGACGAGGCGGGTGCCAGGATCCTCATCGGTCACCACCGGGCGCACAGTCCCATCATGGCCAAGGCCTGCCAGGTCATCCAGTCCGGCGTGCTGGGCCGGCTGGTGACCGTGACGGGCAGCGCGCTGTTCCTGAAGCCTGACCACTACTTTGCCGATTCGCCCTGGCGCAGCCAGCCGGGGGCCGGGCCCGTGTTGCTGAACATGATCCACGAGGTCCACAACATGCGCATGCTGTGCGGCGAGATCGCCAGCGTACAGGCGTTCGCCTCCAATCAAGTGCGCCAATTTGCCGTTGAAGACACGGTGGCCATCAACCTGCGATTCGCAAACGGTGTCCTGGGGACGTTCATGCTGTCCGACACCGCAGCCAGTGCGCGGAGCTGGGAACAGACTTCACAGGAAAACAAGGCCTATCCGACCTATGAAGACGAGGACTGCTATCTGGTGGCCGGCACGAACGGCAGCCTGGCAATCCCCACGATGCGCCTGAAAACCTACCCTCGCCCAGCGGACCGATCTTGGTGGAAGCCGTTCGAGGTCGGGGTCGTCGGGATGGTGCGCGAGGATCCGATCAAGCGCCAGATGGAGCACTTCGGCGCCCTGGTACGTGGCGAAGCGGACCCCTTGGTGTCGGCGCTTGACGGACTGCAGAACTTGCGCGTCACGGAAGCGATCGTGGCGGCTGCGAAGTCGGGGTCCACGGTCGAACTCTGACTTCAACCTCTCGGTGTCGGCGCGGTGACGACGCTTCGGGGCGTTTCGGGGCCTATAGGAGGCTTCACACCCCGAACAACTGCACTACCACGCCCCTCAACCAGCGGTTTCCCGGCTCATGGTGATAGCGCGTGTGCCAATGTTGACGCACAGGAAACCCGTCGATGGTCAGCGGACAGTTCAGCACCTGGATGCCGCTGGCTTGCGCAAGCGTCTCGCCGATGTGGCGCGGCAGTGTGGCGATCAGGTCGGTTGTCTGAATGATGGCGCCCAGCCCGAGAAAACCCGGCAGTTCAAGCACGACATTGCGATGCACGTCCTCGCGTGCCAGCGCCTGATCCAGCAACTGGGCGCCCGTCCCGGCGGCAACCGCTACATGCCCTTGCTCACGATACTGTTTCATGGTGAGACGACCGTGCAACCGGGAATGCTCCTGGGTGGCCAGGCACACCCAGTCCTGGTCATACAGATGCTGCTGATACATTCCGCCACTGAGCCAAGGCACATAACCAATGGCAAGATCAGCCTCGCCCGATTCCAGCGCCTGCTCGGTACGGCCGTCGATTCTCACGGCATCCAGCCGCACGCCAGGCGCCTGTTCCCGGACGTGCGCCAGCAAACGCGGCAGCAAGGTAATGTGACTGGCGTCCGTCATGCAGATGCGAAAGCGCCGCCGAGCGGTCCCCGGGTCAAAGGCGACGTCCCAAGCGGCGAGCCGCCGCATCATCTCGAGGATTTCGCGGCAGGTTCCAATCAGGGCATCCGCTTGCGGGGTGGGGACCATCCCGCGCGGGGTGCGGACGAAGAGCGGGTCGCGCAGGTACGCACGCAGATGCCGCAGCCAGATGCTGATGGTGGGCTGGCTCTGCCCCAAGCGCTCGGCCACGCGCGTCACGCTGCGCAGGTCGTAGAGCAGATCGAAGAGCTGCAGCAGCTTCAAATCCGGAACATCGCCAAGCGCCGCCATGACGGCCTCCATTATTTATTTTCACAATGTACAGATTGTGATCATTGTATTGTCAACATGACTGGTCTCGCCTATCGTTGGTGGCACGATCGTGGACTGCATCCACTCAGGAGAACAGCATTGAAAATCGCAATTCTCGGGTCCGGCGCCCTGGGCTGCACCTTTGGAGCAGCCCTGACCGAAGCCGGCCATGAGACCTGGCTGGTGGGGCGGTCGGCCGCCCACACAGAAGCCATGCGGCAAAACGGTCTGCAGGTAGAAGACGCCAACGGCACGCGCCGCGTCGCGGTCCATGCCACCAACCAGGCCGCCGAAGCGGGTCCCGTCGATCTCGTAGTCGTCCTTGTGAAATCGATGCAGACCGAGGCCGCCATGCGCGGCGCGCTTGCGCTGGTGGGGCCGGACACCCTGGTGATGTCCTTGCAGAATGGCCTTGGGCATGAAGAAATCCTCAGCCAGATTGTCGGGCGCGAGCACGTGCTGGCCGGCAAGACATATGTGGGCGGAGTGCTGCTCGGCCCCGGCCGTGTCCTGTCGGGCATCCAGGGCAAGCCCACCCTCATCGGCGAGCTCGACGGCGGGATCACACCGCGCGTGCAGCGTATTGCCGAAGCATTCAACGGAGCCGGGCTGGTCACCACCATCAGCAACAACATCATCGGCACCATGTGGGACAAGCTGCTCATCAACGTTGCCACCGGCGCACTGAGCGGAATCACCCGGCTCACCTACGGCCAGCTCTACGATGAGCCGCTGTTGAAGGCTACCGCGCTGGCGGCCGTCGCCGAGGCGATGGAGGTTGCCGGCGCCATGGGTATCCGCCTGTCCATCACACAGCCCGAGCAGGCGTGGGAGATGGCCTCCAAAGGGCTGCCCTACGCCTTCAAGGCCTCCATGCTGCAGAGCCTGGAAAAAGGTTCCGTCACCGAGGTCGATTTCGTCAACGGATCGGTCGTACGCTATGGTCAGTCGGCGGGGGTCGCCACGCCGGTGAATGTGACGCTCGTGGCCTGCCTAAAGGGCGTGGAGCGGGCAATGAAAGACCAACAGGGAGCCTCGCAATGAGCACGCCGAAAACGTACGTGGAACATGTCGCCATTCGGGTGCGGGACATCCACTGGCACCTCCGCTTCTTTGAACAGGTCCTGGGCATGACGCTGCGCGAGATCCGGGGAACGCCGGAAGCGCCCACGCAATGCTGGACCCACGAGGGAATACAGCTCATTCACGCGCCACAACAGGCCACCGCACACGGGCCACTCGCGCACATCGGGATCATGTGCGAAGACCTGGAAGCCTCACTGGCCCTGGCCCAACGGCACGGTGTCGAAGTGACCGAGGGAAAACGCGACTGGCTCCAGCTGCCTGACGGCATTGTCATCGAACTCATCCAGGCCAGCCCTGCCGGCAGTGTGTCGCAGGTACTGGCCGTCAACCCTAGAATGAAGCCATAGCCACATGTCAGCCGCTGAAAAATACTGGGACGATGCTCAAGTGGGCGACGAATGCGACAGCCCCAGCTACCGGGTCACAAAAGAACGCATTCTCGCCTACGCCGACCTGACCGGCGACCACACGCCCGTGCATGTGGACGAGGCCTACGCCAAGGCCAGCCACTTCGGGGGCCTGGTCGCGCACGGCCTGTTCGGCCTGTCCATCGCGGACGGACTCAAGACCCAGAGCGACTACCGCTTCCTGCCGGGCATGTCGCTGGGCTGGACCTGGGATTTCCGCCAGCCCATCCGGGTGGATGACGTGCTGCACGTCCATTTTCGCGTGGATTCGATGCGCGCCAGCAAGAGCAAGCCGGATTGGGGCATCGTCGTGCTCGCCTCCGATCTGATCAACCAGGACGGACTGACCGTCCAGAGCGGCGAACACCGCCTGATGGTGCCGCGCAAACCAGGAGCATTCTGATGCAGGCCAGTCCTCTCAAGGGCATTCGCGTCGTCGACTACAGCCACTTCCTGGCGGGCCCGTATGTCGGGCGCTGCCTGGCCGCGATGGGCGCGGAAGTCATCAAAGTCGAGCGCCCAGGCGCGGGCGACGCCGGCCGCCGCCACTCCGCGATCCTGGATGATCAGCAAAGCGGCTACTTCCTGCAGCTCAACATGGGCAAGAAGGGCGTGAGCGTCAATCTCAAGGACCCGCGTGGCAAGGATTTCATGCTGCGCCTGTGCGATTCGGCAGATGTCTTCATCGAAAACTACAGGCCCGGTGTCCTCGACAAACTGGGGTTCGGCTTCCAGGCGCTTTCACAGCGCAACCCGAAGCTCGTGTACTGCTCCATCTCGGCCTACGGGCATACGGGCCCCGACTCCCATCGTGCGGGCTTCGGGCTGATTGCGGAAGCCAAGAGCGGGATCATGCAGATGGTGGGCACGCCCGACGCGCCGCCCCCCATGCTGCGCATCGCGCTGGGCGACATGTACACCGGGATTCACGCGGTCGCGGCCATCAATGCGGCCCTGCTTGGCCGCACGACCAGCGGTCGCGGCCAGCACATCGACATGGCCATGTATGACGCACTGGTGTCCATGCACGACTACGCCGTACAGTGCTACACGCTGCAGGGTCAACTGCCCGAGCCGGCCGGACACGATCTGCCGACCTCGACGCTCTACGGGTCCTTCCGGGCATCGGACGGTGACCTCGTGATCGCCGCGCAAGTGGACGACGCCTGGAAGCGGTTCGCCGCACTCATCGAGACCCACGGCGGACCGGGCGGGTTTGGCACGGACGTGCGGTTTCACACTACAAACGGTCGCAACGCCCACAGGGCTGAGATTCTTGCTGTCGTAGAGCCGTGGGTCGCGGCGCGACCCGTCGCACAAGTGCTGGGACTGCTGGATGCAATCGATGTCCCCTGTGCCAAGATCCAGCGCATCGACGAAGTGCTGCGCGACCCGCAGATCGAGGCCAGGGGCATGGTTCTCGAGCAACACCACCCACGCTATGGGACGCTGAGGCTGCCCAATCTGCCGTTCCGGTTTTCGGATTGCGAGTCGACTGTCCCCGACGTCGCGCCCGATCTGGGGCAGCACAACGCCGAAGTCGCCCGGTCGCTGGGTTTCAGCGACGCGGAAATCGACGCGATGGAACGCGACGGCACGCTGTATTCCAGAGGGGGTACGTAGCCGCCGCGCGCGTCGCGAGCCACCGACCCAGTTCTCATTCCGTATAGAAACGGAGCATGTGCTGGGCCACGCAGGCGAACATTTCCGGCCCCGTGACTGTGCGGCAACCGGCGGCCCGAGCGGCAGCAATCAGCGGCGAAATCTCCGGAACCGTGATGGCATCCCCCACCACCATGTGGGCCGTCAATGACGCGATCCGCACCGGACAGGGATCCTCTGCCCGCATCCCCATGGGCGTCGCATTGACCACCACGTCCATCCCGGCTGGGTCTGCGGACGCAGCAGAAACGGCGCCAAGCTTCAGCGTGGACAATCGATCTACCAGGTGCTTTCGACGATCGCCATCCTGGTCGCAGATCGCCAGCGACCCCACGCCCGCCGCCAGGAGCGCCTCGGCAATCGCTGACCCGGCACCCCCCGCCCCCACGACCAAGACGCGCACTCCATGCGGATCCAGCCCCGTCTTGCGCAGCGCCTGTACGAACCCCAGCCCGTCGACCTGATCGCCAAACCAGGTCCCATCGGCCCGACGTCGGGCGACGTTGACCGCCCCAAGCAGCCGGGCCCTGGGCGTCAGATCGTCACACTGCTCGGCGATACTGAACTTGTGCGGTACCGTGGCGATCACCCCGTCGACATTCTGTGTCGCCTTCACGCCCGCGAAAAAGGTGGCGAATGCTTCGCGGCTGACGTGAGCAGGCAATACCACCGCATCCATGCCCAGGGTCCCGAACCCGGCCGTCATTCCGCCGGGTGACTTCACTTGCTCGATGGGGTCACCGACGATGTAGTAAACCCGCGTTTTTCCAGACAAACTCAGCACGATTTTCGGTCCTTGGTTTTCCCGCCGGGCTCCGCCGGCGCAGGAACCGTATCACGCTACTGCCTGGGCGGCGATCCGGCAAGATCTGCGCCGCCGCACCGCTGCCGTACTACGGCGCCACATCCTCCACCTCCGCCTCCCGGGTCTGCTGGCGTGCGCTGCGCTTCAATGCATCGATCAGCAACCCCGCCGACGGTGACAAGTCGGACCCCCGGCGCGTCACCAGCTCGTAGGGCTCGGTGCGCGCCCGGATGGTCACCGGCAAAATGGACACAAGCCGTTTGGCGGCAAAGATCTCGGCTGTTTCCCGGGAGACCAGACTGACCAGGCCGGGGTCCGCGTTCAGCAAGAGGATAGTGACGAAAGTCGATGAGGCTTCGATCGGATGCGTGGGCATCTCCAGTCCCTGCTCCATGAGTTCCCGTTCGAGCAACCGCTGAGCCGGCATGCGGTTCGGGTACAGCACCCAGCGGCGGGTGCACAGATCCGCCAGGGATGACACTCCGCCCCGCGACAGCGGGGAGTCGGGCCCGGCCACGACGGCAATCCGCTCAGCGCCGAATTCGACACGATCGAAGATGTCCGGATTCGCACAGACGGCGGTCCGGCAGATGGCCACATCCAGCAGGCCCTCGCTCAGGTCCGCGAGCAGAGAGGCGCTTGTGCCTTCCCGAAGCTTCACAGTGATTCCGGGGTGGTTGCGCTGCATGTTGATCACGGCCCGCACCGCAATGGTTGGAAAGGCGCCGGCAACGGCGCCCAGAGACACCGTACCGCCCTGCCCGGCTTCCAGCGCCCGGACCTCCGCGGACATTCGGGCCAGTTCGGCGGACATGACGCGGGCATACCGGATGACGCATCGGCCAGATGGCGTGGCCACTACGCCATGGGCGGAACGCTCGAACAACTGGACGCCGATGGCGGATTCCACCTCCAGCAGAATCTTGGTGACAGCAGGCTGGGTCAGGCACAGAAGATCGGCCGCTCGATGCATGGACCCGGATTCATCCAGTGTGATGAGAACCCGCAGGTGGCGAAAACGCAGCTTGGTTACCAGGGCCTGGATGTCTTCTGTCGTGTCCATATGGGTCATAACGATTCCTCATCACCGGATGTCTCATTGTCACTATCGGCGCCACAGGTGTCCAGATACACTCAAAACCACTGAATACACAGCGTTTGATTTCCTGATTCAATGGAGCGCCGCAATGACCGCTGAGGGTCCGTGCCTGGCCGAACGACTCGATCGCGGAGATTTCATCGTCGCCCCAGGGTGTCACGATGCACTGGGTGCCAGGATTCTCGCGCAGGCTGGATTCGGGGCGATCTATCTGTCGGGCAATGGGCTGTCGGCGAGCCTGCTGGGCGCACCCGACATCGGCCTGCTGACGCTGACGGAAATGGCTGAACGCGCCCGCGCGGTTGCGGCGGCCGTGCCGGTGCCGGTCATTGCGGACGCCGACACGGGATACGGGAATCTGAACAATGTCGCCCGTACCGTGAAACTCTACGAGCAGGCCGGGGTGGCCGCGCTGCACCTCGAAGACCAGTCCACCCCCAAGAAATGCGGCGCGATGGATACGCTGAGCCTGATCGACGCCGACGAACACGCCGAAAAGATCCGCGCGGCTACTGCGGCTCGCACCCATTCCCGATTCCTGATCATCGGCCGGTCGGACGCGCGCGCATCGCTGGGGCTAGACGAAGCCATCCGCCGAGGGCAGACCTATGCGCGGGCTGCCAGCCGCCGAGCAAGCGACTTCGCTGGACGAATACCAGAAGATCCTTGATCTGAACGCCTATCACTGAACTAGCGTCAGACGATCATATCGAAAGCAGCGCGCCAGACGAAACAGAGGAATACCGAACAAACAAATCACGGTTAGGAGACTCCGACAGCCAGCAACAAGATGAATGTCGAAGCCGCTTATACGCAGGCATCATCAACAAAGCCACCGGAGTGGCTGTAGGAGACTGACATGAAGTTTTTGTGGAGTTGTATCAAGATACCGGCGATAGTTGCCGCCGCGGCTTTCGCATTCGGAAGCCCCGCCTCGGCAAAAGAAGATCCGCTGGTCGTGGCACTCATCACCAACATCAGCGACTACCACACGGTAAAGCCGTTGATGGACAAGTGGACCAAAGAGACCGGCCACCCGGTGAAGATCATCGAGGAGAGCACGGAAACCTATCTGACGAACTATATACTCGCAGCCCGCACTGGCACTCCAAAGCTGGACGTCGTGTACTTCTGGGATTATTCAACGGGTTCGCTTTATCCGTTTCTGACTCCGCTGGATGGCAGCGCCGATCCAGCCTTGAAACTGAGCAAAACCGATGAAGACGACTTCATAAAGCCTTTTCTCGACCCTTACAATGGCCACCTGTATTCCATCCCGTACAGCATCGATGTGAGGCTGCTCTATTACCGGACTGATCTGTTCAAGAAGGCCGGGATCTCCGAGCCCCCAAAAACGTGGGATGAGTTGATGGCCGATGCCAAGGCCCTGACCAAAGACACGAACGGCGGTGGCGTCACCAACCAATGGGGCTTCGTATCAGTGGGCAAGCCGGCCGGTTTCTGGAACATCTCCACCTTCACGGATTTCCTGGTCCAGGCAGGCGGACACCTCTTCGTCGACGGAAAGCCGGCGTTCGATACCCCGGCCGGCGTGAAAGCACTGCAGTTCTACGTGGATCTCTACAACTCGGTGATGCCGCCGGATTCCACAACGTACACCAGCAGCAACGTCCATACCGGCTTCCTGAACGGCTCGTTCGCGATGGCCAACCACTGGCCCTATATGCAAGGCATGATCGAGCAATCGAAGCTGGCCGGCAAGACAGGGTATGCGATGGAGCCGACGCCACCGGGCGGGATCCACGGCACAATGACCAACACGTGGGGCTTCGGCATCATGAAGAACTCCACCCAGAAGAAGCTCGCGTTCGACTTCATCAAGTGGATGACGAGCACACAATCGGGCATCTATGAGTTCAGCAAGCAGCAGGATTACTCGCTGAGAAAGTCCGTGTATGCCTCACCTGAAGCAAAGGCACTGGTGCCGGCAAGCTATTGGGACTTTTCTCAGTTTGTCTTCAAGGTCATGCAGGGTAACCAGCCCGTTCGCCCGCCATCACAACAAGCAGCACAGGTACTGCTGGAACAGATCGACAACGCTCTGCACCGCAAGGTCACGCCGCAACAGGCTCTGGATACCGCAAAACAGAAGATAGAAGCCCTGCCAAAGGCGTAGGAACCCTGCTCTGCAATATTTGCGCAACATGGCAGCGTGTACCCGATGCCGTCGGCGCGACGGCACGGATCGTGTCCCGCCTCCGGGAGAATCTCGCAATACCCGGGGGCGGGACATGGCACGAGCATCCTATGATCGGTCGGGGAACGTATCTCCTATTTCATCCGGACAGATGAGGGCCATGTGGCTAACCTGAGAGACAAGCTTCAAGATTGCATCCGGCGATGGACGACCGAGACGGACGCCGTCGGCTTGTTGTTCACGATTCCAGGTCTGCTTCTCCTGGTGGCAATACTGGCCTACCCGGTGTTCCAGGGCCTCTGGCTGAGTCTGCAGCACTACGATCTGTCCAGTATCGCCGCACCTTTTTTCGTCGGCCTGCAAAACTACATACAGGCCTTCCACAGCGACGATTTTCTCGCGGCGCTCTGGCATACCCTGTATATCGTCGCGGTTGCGCTCGTGCTGGAATTTGTCCTGGGCCTGGCACTTGCCCACCTCTTCAATCAGGAGTTTCCGTTTCGGCGCATCCTGCTGGGTCTCATCCTAGTTCCCTGGATGGTCGCCCCGGTCGTTGCCGCGCTCGTATGGTCGCAGCTTCTCAACGAGAGCTACGGAATCGTCAACTATTTCCTCTTGAAGACGGGGCTGGTCCACCACAGCGTCGGCTGGCTGACGAATCCCACGCTAGCCTTGCACGTCATGATAGGAGTGGACGTCTGGCATGAGACCCCATTCGTCTTCATCATCCTGCTGGCGGGTCTCCAGGGAATCAACAAAGATGTGTACGAAGCGGCGGAGCTCGATGGAGCCGGACCATGGCAGCGCCTTTGGTTCGTCACGCTGCCAATGTTGCGCCCGGCCATCGCCTTGGCCCTGCTTCTGAGAACCATGATCGCCCTGCGATTCTTCGATATCCCCTGGATCATGACAGGGGGCGGGCCCGCGGGTGCGACGGAGGTGCTCGGCACCCGATCCTACGAAGCCGCCTTCATGTCGTTCAAGCTGGGGTATGGGTCCGCCATCGCCACTGTGATTCTCATCCTCTCGTTGATCTTATCTTTGGCATACATAAAGATCCTGTACAAGAAAAGGGCGTCATAAGCCATGGGCCACAATGAATCGTCTCGCGGCAGGAAACTCGTCTATCTGGTGATCGCGCTGATAGCCGCCGGAATTTCACTTCTGCCGGTGATATGGCTCGTCTTCACGTCGTTCAAAGATCACGACGAGATATTCGCATCGACACCGACACTGGTACCGCATCACTTCACCGCCATCCAGTACATCAATCTCTTCGTCAAAGACGACTATGCCCAGTACATATGGAACAGCATCGTCATTTCCGCAATAACCACCGCCGTGGTATTGCTGCTTGGCATTCTGTCCGCATTCGGCTACTCCAAATTTTTCAGCTTCAAGGGCAAAAACACGATGTTCCTGTTCGTGCTGATTTCCAGGATGTTGCCGCCGATTGCCATCGTGGTGCCGCTTTACGTCCTATTTGCCGCATTTGGCCTTTTGAACACGAGACTCGGGCTGATTTTCATCAATTCGGCAATCGCCTTGCCGCTGGCGATATGGATGCTGACCACGTTCTTTGACGACATTCCGAAGTCACTGATCGATGCCGCCAGGATCGATGGGTGCAATTCGTTTGGCATACTCTGGTACGTCATCATCCCGCTATCGAAATCTGCGATAGCAAGCACCGTCACCATCACCTTTCTGACTGCGTGGAACCTGTTCCTCATACCGCTGATTTTCGGCAAGAGCGACAGTACTCAATTGTTGCCTGTGGCGATTTCCAAACTTGCATACGGCGAGTATGGAACCGCCTGGGGAGGACTTGCCGCCCTGTCGGTGGCAATGATCGTGCCCGTCGCGCTGATCGGGTTGTTCGGCCAGCGATATCTAGCCTCCGGACTGACCGCGGGAGCCGAGAAGGGCTGACCATCGACGGCGGATGATGGCTCCGAATTCGCCCGTCATATGCCGCGGCTTTCACACCGACTGGAGCCAGCGACGGATTCTTATCACGTGAGGAAGAAATGCTCAAACAGATCAATGAATTCAACAGAGACCGGGACATGCTCGAACAGTTCGACAGCATCTTGTCGACCTATTCGATCTCGGCCGTGATCGCCGATTCACAGTACAGAACCGGCGTGATGGATAGCGGCATCAAACCCGTCTTCCGTGCAAAGGTTTGCGGCCAAGCCGTCACCGTCCAGCTCTCGAAAGGAGATCTGGTCGACCCATTGAAGGCTTTGGAGGTCTCCCAGCCGGGAGACATCATCGTGGTGGACGCCGGCGGTGATCTCAATACATCAGTATGCGGCGGACTCATGGGAGGGTTGGCCAAGAATCGCGGAATCAGGGGCATGATCGTCGACGGCGCGGGCCGTGACATCGATGAGCTGGAAGACATTCATTGGCCCATCTGGGTCAGAGCGGTTACTCCGCGCGGCACCCACACCATGTTCTCGGGCCGAAAGGACGAGCTGTCCATCAACGTACCGATCTCGGTGGGTGGAGAACTGGTCAAGCCGGGGGACTTCATTGTCGCGGATCTCCTGGGCGTGGTGGTCGTGCCGTATGAAAACGCGCGAGAGGTCGTGCAAAAGGCCAGGGAGCAGGCGGCGCGCGAAGCGGCAACTCGCGAGCAAGTTGCACAGGGGGCCACGGTGGATGAACTACTTGCCAAGTTTGGCCGCATATAGGTCTTGGAAGCCGGGTACCCATCAGACTGCTGCAGACCAGGACCCCCTAGAGCCCTGAACAACAAAGGACATCGTTTCATGGCAATCGTAGAACTCCGACAAGTCAGCAAGCGTTATCCTGGTGCGGAACAATTAGCGGTGGATGACTTCAACCTGGTGACGAAAGACGGTGAATTCATCGTGTTGGTCGGTCCTTCCGGCTGCGGCAAGACGACGACGATGCGCATGATTGCGGGCTTGGACCGGCATACTCATGGGCAAATCCTTATCAATGGGCGCGATGTCAGTGGTGTCCCGGCCAAGGATCGCGATATCGCCATGGTGTTCCAGAGCTACGCCCTATACCCGCATATGACTGTGCGCGAAAACATGGGGTTCTCGCTCAGGCTGAAAAGATACGGCAAGACGGATATCAGCAAGCGAGTCAATGAGACCGCCGCAATACTGGGCATCGAGAAACTGCTTGACCGCAGGCCCAAGGATCTGTCGGGTGGCCAGCAGCAGCGTGTGGCGCTGGGACGCGCGATCGTACGCCAACCGCAAGTCTTTCTGATGGACGAACCACTGTCGAATCTCGACGCGAAGCTTCGGGTGGACATGCGGGCCGAGATCGTCAAATTGCACCACCAGCTTGGTGTCACGACGTTTTATGTCACCCACGACCAGATCGAAGCCATGACCATGGGCCAGCGTATCGCCGTCATGCGAGACGGCGTCATCCAGCAACTAGATCCACCCAACAGCCTTTACAAGAAACCGGTCAACGTCTTCGTGGCGGGATTCATCGGTACACCGTCCATGAATTTTCTTGCCGCCATCGTCGATGGCAATCGCGTGTCTGGAAAAGGCTTCTCGTTGCTGCTCGACGATGCGAAGCACAGCGCCATCGGCGAACGCGCGGAAGTATTGGTGGGCATTCGGCCAGAACACCTTCATTCAGCAACCGCAGGCGCGCTCGATCTGAAATTCACGGGTGCGATCGAGGTGGTGGAGCCTGTGGGCTCGTTCACCATGATCCAGGTTCGCGTCGGTGATACCGTCTTGACAGCGCAAATCGGATCGTCGGAACCCGCCAAGATCGGCGACCCCGTCGTACTCACCTGCCAATCGAACCAGATTTACTTGTTCGATCCACGGACTGATCTGGCATTGAGCGGAATCGACGGCCAATCGGAAACACACTAGGATGCATCCTGCAGGATCAGATCCGCGCCCTTCTCTGCCACCATCATGACGGCGCCCTGGGTATTGCCGGATACCATGGCCGGCATGACCGAAGCATCCACGACTCGCAAGCCGGACAAGCCCTTTACCCGCAGCCGAGAATCGACCACCGCCAGCGGATCGGCACCCATGTGGCAGGTACCGATGGGGTGATAAATGGTCTGCCCGTTGGTGCGCGCAAAGTCCAGCCACTGCTCGCGCGTACGGATCTCCGCACCCGGGCTGATTTCCTGGGCAACGTAGCGGGCCATCGAGGGTTGGGCCACGATACGCCTGGCCACCTCCATGCCGCCGATCAGGCTGTCCTGATCCTCCTCGCAGTCCAGGAAATTGGGACGTATCGACGGGCCGTCAAACGGGTCGGCGGTGCGGACATGGATGCTGCCTCTAGACTGAGGCCGCATCTGCGCGACGCCCATTGTCATTCCCGGTAAATGATCCAGAATGCGCTCGGCAGCGTTGGAATAGCTCGCGTGCATGAAGAAATACTGGACGTCGGGCGCCGTCAGCTCGGGGCGGCTTCTGATGAAGCCAAACACCAGTCCCGTTCCCAGGGTCAGGATTCCCGTATGGCGGGTGAAATACTCTCCTACCGCCAGCGCAAGCCGCCAGCCCCGGGTCAACTCGTTGAGCGACTGCGTGTGATGCACCCGCCAGTTCATGCGCGTGCAGAAGTGATCGATGTAGTGCTCGCCCACACCGGGCAGGTCATGACGCACGGTCACACCCGCACGCTGCAGGATTTCGGGGCAGCCGATGCCGGACAGCTCCAGGATCTGCGGGGTCTGTATCGCACCCGCCGCCATGATGACCTCGACCCGGGCCTGGACCGGGACATCCTGTCCATTCTGGCGATAGGTCACTCCCGTGCACCGGTTACCCGCTTCATCCAGGTCCACGCGAAGCACATGCGCCCGCGCCCGGATGGTGAGATTGGGCCTGCCGCGCGCGGGCTTCAGGTATCCATCGACCACGCTCCAGCGCCGCCCGCGGTGCTGCGCCACCTGATAATAGCCAAAGCCCTCTTGTGAGGCGCCGTTGTAATCGGGATTCAGTGGCTGGCCGTCCTCGCGGGCGGCCGCCAGCATGGCAGCCGACAGCGGATGCCTTTCCGCCACCTCGGTGATGTGCATGGGTCCGTCGTGCCCGCGCAAATCGCCGCCCCCGGCATAGTTTTCAAACCGGCGGAAATACGGCTCGACATCGGACCACGCCCAGCCCGAAGCGCCCAGTTCATTCCAGCGATCGTAATCGGAGGGTTGGCCACGGACGAAGATCATGCCGTTGATCAGCGTGGACCCACCCAGCCCCTTGCCGCGCGGCACCGCGATGCGTCGGTTCAGCGTATTGGACTCCGGCTCCGTCTCGAAGCGCCAGTTGAAGCGCGGGTCCACCAGCAGCTTGCTGAAACCGGCCGGGATCGGAATCCAGAATCCCTGTTCGTCGGTACCGGCCTCCAGCATCAGCACGGTATGCCTGCCGGACGCCGTCAGGCGGTTGGCCAATATGCACCCGGCCGTCCCGCCACCGACGATCACGTAATCGAAGGTTTCCATGGTGACTGCCCTCAGGCCTGATCCAGCATGAAGCGCACCATCAGAACCACCTGACAGTCCAGCATATGACGGCCATAGTGGACGGTGCAGCCACGCTGGCGGGCCGCTTCAAGCAAGGGGGTGACTTCCGGCTTCATGATGATTTCGGCCACCAGCGTCCGCGGCTCCAGCCCGGACACGTCCATCGGCAGCGGATCCTCGGGCCGCATCCCCAGCGAGGTCGCATTCACGACCATGTCATAGCCCCGGGGATCCGCATCGCCAACAGCGATGTCGGCCTGCGGCAAAGCGCGCCGAACGTGCTCCACGACTGTCTCCGCCTTTGCTCGGGTCCGATTGGCCACGGTTACTCGGCGTGCGCCGGCACCCGAAAGAGCAAACGCGATCGCTGACGCGGCACCACCTGCCCCAAGCAGCAACACCCGCTTGCCGTCCGGATCATGACCCTGTGCCAGCAATCCGCCCACGAACCCGGCCCCATCGAACATCTCACCCATCAGGCGGCCATCCACAGTCCGGCGGACCGTGTTGACCGAACCGATGGCACGCGCTGCGGGCCCAAGCTCGTCACACAGGCTGGCCATCGCGATCTTGTGAGGCACAGTCACAACGAAGCCGCTCAGGTTCTTCATGCGGCGCAGCCCGCTCAGGACTTCCTCCAGATCCGTAGAAGCCACATGCATGGGCACCAGAATGGCATCCAGACCGTGCGCCGCAAAATGTTCATTCAGAACCTGGGGCGTCCTGACCTGCGCCACAGGGTCCGCGAGGATTGCAAACAAACGCGTGTTTCCCGTAATCATCCCTTTTCTCCGTCTTGTGCCGGGGGGCTGCGGACCGTCAGGTCATCAGCCAGCCGCCGGCCACGTCCACGACCTGGCCGGTCACGAAGCCGGCCTCCGGCGACGTCAGAAAGGCGCAGACCTCGGCGACTTCGGAAGGTTCGCCCAAGCGCCGCAACGGTGTCTCGCGGATGATGGCATCGTTGGCCGTACCGGCCACCGTTTTCAGCAGCGGTGTATTGATGCGCCCCGGCGCAATGGCATTGACGGTAATGCCGTGCGGCCCCAACTCCGCGGCCGCATGGCGTGTAAAGCCGATCAGCGCGGCCTTCGTGGTGCTGTAGTGCACGGCGACGATGTCGGTCAGCGGTGCCTTGCCCGCGACGGAGGACATCGAGACGATGCGGCCGAATCGCCGTTCCTGCATGCCGGGCGCCAGCAGGTGTGTCAGATAGAAGGCCGCATTCAGGTTGACCCCCACGACTCGGTCCCACTCCGCGGGATCCATCGCAGCAATCGTGGCCGGATGCCCGTCGTGCTTGGGGGAGATACCTGCATTGTTCACCAGCGTGTCGATCGGACCCAGCACGCTGCAGATTCTCTCGACCGCGTGCTGGCAGCCATCGGGTGTACCCACGTCCGCCGCCACGAATACCACCGTGTGACCCTGTTCACGCAAGCGTCGGCACATGGCGTCGCCACGGGCCTCGTCCAAGTCCACGATCCCGACATGCGCGCCTTCTGCCACATAGCGATCCACGATGGCACTGCCGATGCCGCCCGTGCCCCCCGTCACCAGGACGACTCTGCCCTCATGCCTCATCTTTTCCCCCATTGACATCGAGAATGATCTTGCCGATATGCCGGCTGCTTTCCATCAGCTCGTGCGCGGCGCGTGCCTCAGCCAGCGGGAATACCCGGTGGATGACCGGCAGGCAGCGCCCCGATTCCAGGATGGGCCAGACATTGGATTCCACCGATGCCGCCAGCTCAGCCTTTTGCTGCACCGACCGCGCCCTCAAGGTGGACCCCGTGAAAGTCAGACGGCGGAGCATGATGGGCATGGCATCCAGCTCCACGCGGCTACCCTGCAGAAAGGCAATCTGTACCAGCCGCCCCTCCAGTGCCAGACACCGGATGTTGCGCGGGATGTAGTCTCCGCCCACCATGTCCAGCACCACATCGACCCCCTTGCCGCCGGTCTCCCGGGCCACCACCTGGACGAAATCCTCGTCGTGGTAATTGATCGCCACGTCAGCCCCGAGCCCTCGGCAGGCTTGCGCCTTGTCCGCATTGCCCACGGTCGTCAGGACTCGGGCGCCATGCGCCTTGGCAAGCTGGATGGCCGTCAGACCGATGCCGCTGGAACCGCCGTGCACCAGCACGCTTTCACCCGCCTGAAGCCGGCCGCGCTGAAACAGATTCGTCCAGACGGTAAAGTACGTCTCCGGCAAAGCGCTGGCCTGGACCATGGACAGCCCGTGGGGCACCGGAAGGCAATGGCCGGCATCCACCACGCAATACTCGGCGTAGCCGCCACCCGGGGTCAATGCACAAACGCGATCGCCCGCTTTCCAGCGCATGACGCCCGTGCCCACCCGAACAATCTCCCCGGATACCTCCAGCCCCAGATACGGCGAGGCATCGGGCGGTGGCGGGTAGGATCCCGACCGCTGCAGAACATCCGGGCGATTGACTCCCGCGTAGTGCACCGCGATGAGCACCTGTCCGGATCCCGGCTCCGGCACCGGGGCATCCACGAGCCTCAGGACGCTCGCATCTCCGCCCTCACCATGGTCGATCAATCTCATACCTGTATCCTCAATATTGAAGCGCTTCAAAAAGCGTATCAAAAAACGGCCGGATCTGTCAGGCACGAAGTCCCACACGTCCAGCCTTCTTCGGGTGAAGCCGCACCATGCACCCGCTGCGGCAACTGCAACAACACTTTAGCGCAACAAAATCCATCCGGCCACAAGCAATCGCAACACAGGTACGAGCCGGGCCGCCCGGCCACCGCCAACGAACCAAGCGGAGAACAGTCACGGCGACTCGTTCAAAGGATCTCTAGATGTGCAATGCCCGTTCATACGCCGCGAGAACAGCCTCATGCATCGCCTCGGACTGCGTGGGATGCGGGAACACCGTCCGCATCAGATCCTCCTCGGTCGCCTCCAGCCCCATGGCGACCGCATAGCCATGGATCATCTCCGTCACCTCGGCCCCCACCATATGAGCACCCAGGAGTTCGCCACTGGCCGCGTCCATCACGACCTTGACAAAACCCTCGGTATCGCCGAGGGCAATTGCCTTCCCGTTGGCGGCGAATGGGAAGCGGCCCACACGCACCTCACGGCCCCCGGCATGCGCCTGTGCCTCTGTCAGGCCCACATGCGCTACCTGTGGATGGCTGTATGTGCAAGCTGGAATCCGTGTTGCGTCCAGCGGATGCGGCTTGCCTCCAGCAATGGCCTCCACACAAGTTACCGCCTCATGCGAGGCCTTGTGTGCCAGCCACGGGGCGCCCGCCAAGTCGCCAATGGCATACACCCCCGGCTCATGCGTGGCACCCAGAGCGTCCGTCAACACATGAGAGCGCTCCACTCTGACCGCTGTCCGCTCCAGGCCCAGGCCCTCGTAGTTACCGACGATGCCGGCCGCAACCAGAACCACCTCCGCTTCCAGAGGTTGGGCTACCCCCTGAAGCATGATCCGCCACACGGCGCCGACCCGCTGGCTGCCGGCAACGCGCGCACCAAGATGAATCTCCATGCCCTGCTTACGCAACGAGGCTGCAACAAAAGCGGAGACTTCCTCGTCTTCTGGGGGCAGGATGCGGTCGGCCATTTCCACGATCCGCACCTGAACACCCAGCGCGTGATAGAAACTGGCGAACTCAACGCCGATCGCCCCGGCTCCGATGACCACCATGCGCGGTGGCAGAAATCGGGGAGACAGCGCTTCGCGGTAATACCAGACGCTGGCCGGATCGGGGTCCAGACCCGGCAGCACCCGCGCTCTGGCACCCGTTGCCAGAATGATGTGCGCCGCTCGAAGCGAGGACTCACGGCCGGATGCCTGTGACCCTTCGAGCCGGATGGCACCACCGCCTGCCAGGCTCGCGCAAGCGCGAATCACTTCGACGCCGTTCTTCTTCAGTAAATAGGAAACGCCGCGCTGCAGCTCTCCCGCCACCTTGCGCGAGCGGCCAACCATGGCCGGCAGGTCGGCCACGGGCTGCCCCACCGTCACCCCGTAGCGATCGGCCATTCGGACCAGCCGCAGCACGTCGGCGGACCGGAGCAAGGCCTTGGTGGGAATGCATCCCCAGTTCAAACACACCCCGCCCAGCTCGGCCTGCTCCACCAGCGCCGTGCGCAATCCCAGTTGTGCGGCCCGGATGGCGGCCACATAGCCACCCGGGCCGCCGCCAATGACCGCCACATCGTAATCAACCGATTTCATGATGTCTTCAGACCAGAGCCGCCAGAGGGTTTTCGATGATGCGACGGAAGGCGCCCAGCCATTCGGCGGCCACCGCGCCATCAATGGCGCGGTGATCGACGGACAACGTGACGATCATCATCGGCGCCACTTCCACGACGCCATCCGGACCCGCCACCACTCGCTGCTCGATGGCTCCAACCGCCAGAATGGCGGCCTGCGGCGGATTGATGATGGCGGCAAACTCCGTCGTCCCGTACATGCCCAGGTTGCTGATCGTGAAACTGCCCCCCTGGTACTCTGGCGGCGAGAGCCTGCCTTCGCGAGCTCGGGCGGCCAGGGCGGCGATCTCCGCGCTGACCCGCGACAGGGACTTGTCCTGGACGCCGCGAACGACCGGGGTGATCAGCCCGGAAGGCGTCGAGACCGCCACCGACAGATCCACCCCGGAATGGCGGATCAACGCATCGTCGGTCCAGCTGACATTCATGTCCGGGTGCTCCGTCAAGGCCACGGCCACCGCCTTGACCACGATGTCGTTGATGGACACATGGCGCCCGCCTTCGTTGATCTGCCGGCGCAGCGCGGCAAGCGCCTGCATGCGGCACTCGGACCGAAGATAAAAGTGCGGGATTGTGGTCTTGCTCTCGAGCAGGCGCCGGGCGATCGTGCGCCGCATGGCGGAATGAGGAACCGCGACGTCGCCCGGCGCCAGCGAGGCAGCCCGCGAAGCCACCGGCTCCGCCGGGACGGCGGGCGGGACGGCTGCCGCGGCGCGCGCAAGCGCCGCCTGGACGTCACGCTTCACGATCCTGCCGTGAGGACCGCTGCCGGCCAATCCCTGCAGGGGCAGACCCGCCCGCGCAGCCAGCCTGCGTGCGAGCGGACTGGCAAACACCCGCTCCGGCGCCGCGTCAGTCAATGACGACTGAGGCACCGGGGGAACAGCGGGCGCGGACGCCACTGGCACGCCCTGGCTGCCCGTCCCCGCCAGCGCCACTTTCGTCGCCGCCGCCCCAGCCGGTTGCCCCGACAGCAGCGCGTCCACATCGGTGGCCTGCTCACCGGGCGCGAGCAGGACCGCCACCGGCGCACCCACCCGGGCGGCCTGACCCGCCGGGACCAGGATGCGTCCAAGTTGCCCCGCTGATTCAGAGGTCAGCTCGACGACCGCCTTGTCCGTCTCGATTTCCGCCACGCATTCACCAACCGCGATGGCGTCACCTTCCGCTTTCGCCCAGGCGACAATGACCGCCGATTCCACATTGGCCGATACCTCCGGCATCCGCAACAGAGTCGCCATGTCAGTTGCCTCCCCGAGCCCGAACGGGCGCTCCCTGCCCGGCCATGATGCGTTCCAGGCCTTCCATCACCTCCTCGGTACGCGCGCAGGCCGCGCGTTCCAGAACCTTGGAGATACTGGGCGAGGCCTCGCCCCCGGTCACCCGCTGCACGGGCTGGTCCAGCCAGTCGAAGAACCTGCGCTGGATTTCGTCGCCCAGCCAGCCGCCGTAGGCAGTTCCGGACGACCCCTGTTCCACGATCAGCACATTGTTGGTCTTGCGGATGCTGGCACCCACCGTCTCCCAGTCCAGGCTCGCCCGATCAAGCCAGCGCAGGTCGATCACCTCGGCATCCACCCCGGTCTTTTCCACCGCATCCAGTGAATGCTGGACCATGGACAGATACGTCAGCACCGTGGCATCCCTGCCCTCGCGGCGCACGGCCGCGCGGCCAAAGGCCGTCTGGAAGTCGAAATCATCTACGGGCGCCAGACCGGTGCTGTTGTACAGGTCCACGTGCTCGATCACCAGAACGGGATCCTCGATCCGCAAGGCGGCATTCATCAACCCCACGTAATCGAAAGGCGTGGACGGCGCGACGATGCGCCAGCCCGGACTGGTGGCGAAGATGCCTGCGGGATCCATGGAATGCTGAGATCCGTAGCCCGTCCCCATGGCCACCTTGGAACGCAGCACCAGAGGCATCCGGATATCCCCGCCGAACATATGGCGCGCCTTGCCGATCTGGTTGAAAACCTGATCAGCCGCCACCCACAGGAAATCGGGGTACATGAACTCCACCACCGGACGAAAACGGCCGTTCATGGCAATGCCGCCGCCCAGACCCGCAAACGCGTTTTCGCTGATCGGTGTGCCGAGGACCCGATCCGGGAAGCGATCGTGCAGGCCCCGGGTGGCGCCATTGGTGCCGCCCTTGAGACGATGCACATCCTCCCCAAGGATCACGATGCGGTCATCCACCACCATGCGGCGCTCCATGGTCTCGGCAACCACGTCGATGAACTTGCGCTCCTCGAGCTTGCCCTTGAAGGTGGACTGTTCCTCGGTCCGCACACCGCGCAGTTCGTGGAGTTCGCTGCGCACGCCCACGTCGCGGAATCCCGGATCTGGCCACAACTCGGGCCGGATGCGGCGCTTGCCAGGCCGTTCCGGATCGGCCTCGATGAGGGCAGCCACGGCCTGGCGCATCCCTTCCTGCATCCGCGCGCGCAGCGTCTCCAGATCCGCGTCGGATGCCATCCCCAGGGCTTTCATGCGCTTGCCCAGCGCCGCCAGCGGATCGCGCGCGCGCCAGCTGGCCTCTTCTTCCTTGGATCGATAGCCGAACGCGCTGCCCGGATAACCCCCATTCTGGTGCAAATAGCGATAGACGTCCGCTTCGATCAGGGTGGGACCATTGCCGGCCCGCATATGGGCAACCGCCTGCCGCATGGCAAGATGCACGGCATAGGCGTCCATGCCGTCTACCTTCCAGCTCGGAATGTTGAAGGCGCCGCCGCGCGAGGACAGACGCGGCTCGGCGGTGGACTCTTCCACTTTGGTGGAGACGGCGTAGCGATTGTTCTCGATGAAAAAGCACAATGGCAGCTTCCAGGCGGCCGCCAGATTCATGGACTCCAGGACGGAACCGATGTTGGTGGCCCCATCGCCGAAAAACGTGACCGAGACATCATCGGTACCGGCGTGGCGATGCGCCCAGGCGGACCCCGCCGCAAACGGCACCCCGCCCCCAACGATCGCATTGGTGCCCATGACACCAGCCTCGGCCCAGCGCAAATGCATGGAGCCACCGCGCCCGCGGCAGAACCCCTGCGAGAGCCCCAGGATCTCCGCCAGCGTGCGCTGCAGCAGCGCCTGCACGTCCTCGCCCAGCGGCGCACGCGGGTCGGCGCGGCCGGGCCGGAGATGGGCCAGCGATTTCGCGAGGAAATGATGGTGCCCGCGGTGGGAGCCATTGACCTGGTCCGCCGAGCGCAGGAACGCGAGCGCGCCGGCCGCGCCGCCCTCCTGGCCAATACTGGAGTGAGCCGGACCATGAACCAGGCCTTCCATGGCCAGATCGACCACCGTTTCCTCGAAAGCGCGGATCAGATGCATGTGCGTCAGCAGCGTCCCCAGCACGTCGGGATCCGCCGTCTTCCAGTCCCTTTCGGTGACACGCAGTTCCGACCACTCGGATGCGGGTGTGAGTGCTATCAGCTTCGACATGAACAAACTCCAAATCAAATATATCCGTAGGCCGACCAGCCGCCGTCCGCGACGGCGACGTGACCATTGATGAACGCCGCGTTGTCCGAGGCCAGGAACAGCACCAGAGCCGCGATTTCCTCCGGGGTGCCCAGCCGACCCAACGGGGTCCGCCTCGACAGCGCATCCAGATCCATCCGCCCCCGCGCCACCAGGTCGTCCACCAGCGCGGTGCGCACATATCCTGGCGCAATGGCGTTGACCCGCACCCCTAGCGGACCCCATTCCACTGCCAGCGACTTGGTCAGCATGGCCACCGCCGCCTTGCTGGCGCAATAGGCGGCCCGGTTGGGGGCCGCGACCACGCCGTACATGGACGACGTGTTGACGATGACGCCGCGGCCCCGGGCCGTCATGAGGCGGCCAGCCGCGCGGGCGCAGTAGAAAACCCCATTCAGGTTGACGTCCATGGCCTTGCGCCATTGGTCGCCCGGAAGCTCCAGCGTCGGGCAATTCATGGAAATCCCGGCATTGTTGAGCAGCACATCCACATGGCCCCAGGCCTGTTCCGTCTCGGCAAAGACTTGGTCCACGGCCGCTTCGTCATTGACCAGCCCCTGGCGACACTGGATCCCCACGCCGGGATTCGCGGCTTCGAGCTCGGCCCGCACTCTTTCCATGCCCTCGGCATCCATGTCGAACAGCACCAGCCGCGACTGACAGGCGGCGAAGGCGTGAGCCATTGCACGCCCCAGACCGCTGGCCGCGCCAGTAATGAAAACCACCTTGTCAGCCAAACCGGCAAAACCATTCCCGCGCGCCATTCCGACCAGAGCGGCCATCGAGTCCTGCATCCTCATCTCCTACAACCGTCTTCACGCACCTGCCCATCGAGGTGCGAATCGCCGCGACCCAGGATCACCCCGCGGCCTGAAGGTCGGGCCGGTAGGCGGCGATGTCGTCGTACTGCACCAGTTCAACGATGTGGCCCTCCGGGTCCCGAAAGAAAACGAGCCAGGTACCGGGGCGGACTTCGACCGGTTCCGGACCCGTCATGCACTGAACTCCGTGGGCCAGCACGCGGCTGCACGCTGACCGGATATCGTCGATGATGAACGTGATGTAGCTGCTGCCCGGCTGGTCAAGGACAAAGGACGGCTGTGGCGCCGCGGCCGCCGGCGACTCCGGCGCGAGCAGCTTCAGGCGTTCGCCGTTGGAGGCCTGCAGCCGCACCACGACATAGGCCTGTTCGCTCAGCGCCGCCTGGCGGGCCTTGACCGCCGGAACCCGGATCTCGTTGACGAACGAGAGTCCCAGGACGGTTTCATAGAACTCGCGCATCTTCCGCAAATCCCGGACGTTCAAGCCCACTTCCAGGGGCGCGACCATTTTCATCGACACTTCAACCTCCTTGGCAATGACTATTCACACGGCCAACCATTCGTCCAGGAGAGTAGGATGCGCGGCAAGATCACCGGGCGTCCCCTCGAAGACGATCTGTCCGTGTCCCATGACACAGACCCTGCTTGAAACCTTCAGCGCGATCGTGAGCTTCTGCTCGACCAGGATCACCGCCACACCGCGGCGATGAATGTCCCGGATCATGTCTCCCACCGCCGCCACGATCTTGGGTGCCAGGCCCTCGGTCGGTTCATCGATCAGCATCAGCAGCGGGTTGCCCAGCAGGGCCCTGCACATGGTCAGCATCTGCTGCTCACCACCCGACAGGCTGCCGGCCATCGTGTTGCGGCGTTCCTTCAGCCTGGGGAAATAGTCGAACATCTGTTCGATTGTCCAGACCGGCGCCCCTGCCACCGCGGGCTGAACCCCCAGCCTCAGGTTCTCGTCCACCGTCAGATTGGTGAAGATCTCGCGCTCCTCCGGGACATATCCAATGCCGCTGCGGCAGACCAGAAAGGGGCGGCGGCCCGCCAGCTCCCGGCCCTGGAGGCGGATGGAGCCGGCGGCGGGCATCACTAGCCCCATGATCGCCTTCAGGGTGGTCGAACGCCCGGACCCGTTGCGCCCGAGCAAGCTGATCACCTCGCCGCGCGCCACGTCAAAACTGACGCCATGGAGGATATGGCTCTTGCCGTAATAAGCGTTGAGGTCGGAGACCTGAAACAATTGATCCGCGCCGCCCGCCATCACGCAGCCTCCTCACCCAGATAGGCTTCCTTCACGACCGGATTGGCTCGGATCTCGTCCGGGGTGCCGGTCGCCACGATGCGTCCGTACACCAGAACGCTGATGCGGTCGCTCAGACCGAACACCACATCCATGTCGTGTTCGACGATAAACAGCGTCTTCCCCTGAGTGACGTCGCGAATCAGATCCACCGCATAAGCGGTCTCCTCGCGCGACATGCCGGCCATGGGCTCGTCGAGCAGGATGACCGTTGGCCGGGAAGCAAGCGCCATGCCGATTTCCAGTGAGCGCTGCTCCGAATAGGACAGCTCGCTGGCCGGCGTGGACGCGCGGCCGGCCAGGCGCAGGCGCTCCAGCAGTTCCTCGGTCTCCCGGGTGACTTGGGTCCGGCGGGCAATGGATTTCCAGAACACGTACTGCAGGCCATGCTGGCGCATGACGGCCAGGCGCAGGTTTTCAAACACGGAAAGGCCGGGAAATACGTTCGTGATCTGGAACGAGCGCGCGAGCCCCAGGTGGTTGACCCGGTCAGGGGGCAGGCCCGAAATCTTCTGGTCGCCCAGGAACACTTCCCCGGCGCTCAGGCCCAGCTGTCCCGAAATCAGGTGGAACAGGGTCGACTTTCCGGCTCCGTTCGGCCCGATCAGCGCATGGCGCTCTCCCGGAACGAGGTCCAGATCCACGCCGTTGATGATGTCGATGGTGCCAAATGACTTGCGCACACCGCGCAGCGAAAGAGCGGACAGGCCGTTCATGACGAAGCCCCCGATGTCAGCACGCGAGCGTCGGCTTCACCGGTTGCGCCCGCGGCCGCCTCGACCGCCGCGCGCCACCGCCGCACGGCCTGGCGCAACACCAGCAGCCCGATGACGAACAACGCCACAGGCACGAGCCAGGTCGTGGCCGAAAGCGGGTGCCAGGCCTCACCGAAAAGAGGTACGGCCGGCCACTCCTTGCCGCTGAGTCGCGCCAGGGAGAGATAATCCTGGGAAAAAATGCGCTGGAGCATCTCCACGGAAAAAACCGTGCCGGCCACCAGCAGCACCGCCGCCACTCCGTACAGGATGAAGGCGACCGACAGGGCGGCAAACCCGCAATTGCGAACGCTAGCCGCGATCGCCCGCACCAGGCCGGCAATGCCGCGCGGGACGAACAGCATCACGACCACGAACAACAGCCCCTTGTACAGCAGCCAGGATGTGGTCAAGTCCGACACCACGTAGCCGAAGAAGGTCATCAGGGCCGCGCCGATGGCTGGCCCGAGAAAGAAGGTCACGCCGCCGATGAAGCTGTTGAGCAGCACCTCGGCCGACAGATCAAGATTGAACAGGACATAATTGGCGGACTCGATGTTGATGGCCTGCAGCGCGCCGGCCACGCCCGCGAACATGGTGGACACCGCGAAAACCATCACGCTGGCCGCGTGCACGTTATAGCCGAGAAACCGCATGCGGCGCGTGTTCTCCCGCAACCCCAGCGCCACCCGCCCAAGCGGCGTCCGTGTGAACAGGTACAGCAGGCCCAGGCACAGAAGCACCCAGGCCAGAGTCAGGTAGTACACCTGTGTATTGTTGCCAAAGGACAGCCCGAACGCCGGCATGCGCATGGTGGAGACGCCCGCCTCGCCACCAAACCAGCCACCCAGATGCGGCGCCAATGCGTACAGGAGTTCACCGATCGCCAGCGTGATCATGGCGAAATACACGCCAGTGCGCTTGGTCGCAAACCACCCAGCCACCAACCCCACCAGCAGCCCTGTCGCCGCGCCCACCAGCGGCATGAACGGTGTCGGCAGCAGGCCATCCCCGCCCAGTGCGTTCATGGCATGCACCGTGGCAAAGGCGCCGACTCCGAAGAACGCCGAATGGCCGAACGACAGCATCCCGGCCTGTCCGCAAAGCAGGCTGAACGCGCAGGCGAACAGGCTGGCAATCAGCATCTGGATACCCGCATTGACCAGGGACGGCGGCAGCACCACCGGTACGAGCACGAGTGCAAGGACAGTGACGGCACCCAGAATGATCCTGGATCGCATGGCATCACTCCCTTTCGCCCAGCAGCCCATATGGGCGCACCAGCAGGATCAGCAGCATCAGGGCGTAGGGAATCGTCCCGGACAGGCTGGAGAGCTTCAGCGTCAGCAGGCCGCCGACCTCCTGGGCCCACGAGCCCAGCCCCACCAGCGCGAGCAAGCTGGCCAGGCTGTAGTCGACGCCGACGCTGAAAGACGTGATCAGACCGATGAGCAGGGACGCCAGCAGTGCGCCTTCCAGCGACCCCAGGCCGCCGATCACCACCACCACGAACACCATGACGCCCAACTCGATCGCCATGTTGGGACTGGTGGTGTAGAACGCGCCCGCGACCGCTCCGGCGAGGCCGGCCAGCGCCGCCCCTACGCCGAAGACCGCCATGAAGACCACCGGCACGTCGTGCCCCAGCGCTTCAACCATGCCCGGCCGGTGGATGGCGGCCCGGACGATGATGCCGACCCGGGTATGCGTCAGCAGCAGGTAAATCAGCACGAACATCCCCACCGCCACCGCGCCGATCAGCAGCCGGTAAAAGGGATAGGTCGACGGACCGATCTGAAACGCGGAGAATGAAAGCGACGCCGGGATCCGGTAGTTGACCGGAAAGTTGCCGAAGAACAGCTTGATGAATTCGGCAATGATGAAGGACAGGCCGAAAGTGAGCAGCAGTTCGTGGGCATGGCCGTACTTGTGCACCGGCCGGAGAAAGTAGCGTTCGGCCACGACGCCCACCAGCCCCACGAGAATGGTGGCCACGATCACCGACAGCCAGAACCCCAGGAAAGGCTGCATGGCGTACGCGAAGTACGCGCCCAGCATGTAGAACGAGGCGTGCGCGAAATTAAGGATGCCCATCATGCCGAAGATCAGGGTCAACCCCGCCGACACCATGAAGAGAAGCAGCCCGTAGATCACGCCATTCAGGAGCGAGACGACGAAATAGTCCATATTGCCCTTGTGCTAGGAATTCCGTGCCGGGCGTCCCGAACGATCCGGAACGCCCGTTGCGAGCAAAATGGGGACGATCAACTTGGACGCCGCATTTTGCAAGCGCCCTGAACCGGCGCCTCGGCCTCGGCGGCGGTCAGCAGCTTCACGGGCTTGAATCCCATGTCCGTCCCGTCCACCTTGAATTTCGCCTCGGTGGAAACTTCCGAAACCACCATGGGCAGCAGGACCTGATGGTCGGCTGCCCGCATGGTCCATGCACCCATCGGGGTGTCCAGCTTGGTCTGCTCGATCTGGAGCGCCAGCTTGTTGATGTTGAGCTTGCCGTTTTCAGGAGCGACCTTCTTCAGCGCCGCACCGACCATCTCGATACCGAACAAGGTCTGGGGCTCGACGTAGACGGGGTAATGACCGACCTTGGCCTTGAACTCGTCGGCCATCGAAACGCCAGCGCCGCCGTTGGCTTCCGCATCAAACGGGTGCACCACATAGGCGCCCAGAGCCACATGACCGGCATTGGCCAGATTCCCAGGCTGATCCAGGAATGTGGTGGCGAAGCGCGCCTTCAGGCCACCCGCCTTCGCGGCCTTCATGAGCAGCAGCAGGTCGTTGGACCAGTTGCCCGTGATCACCGTCTGAGCGCCGCTGGCGATGATCTTTTGCACGTACGGGGAGAAGTCCTGGATCTTGTTCACATCATGCAGCGTCTCGCCCACGACCTTGTAGCCACCCTCGGCGGCATTCTGTCCGATCGCATTCTGCATATCCACGCCCCAGGAATAGTTCTGGTTGATGGAATAGACTTTCGTGCCCAGCGTATTGGCGGACTTCATGGCTTCCACCAGGGCCTTCACGCTGATGTCGGAATTTCCCGCAAAACGGAAGGCGTGGAAATTGCACTTGCTGCCCGTCAATTCCATGGCCTCCGCACCGACGTTGAGGAACAGCACTTCCCTGCCCGGGTTGCGGATATCGTACTTGCGGATATCTTCGCTGAGCTGGCCTGCGACGGCCGATGAGGCACCCTGGACCACCATCTGCGCACCGTCCGCGATCGCTGCCTTCAGCTTCTCGGCGGCGCCCGCCGGGGTTCCCTGGCTGTCGTATTGCAGCAGCTTGATGGGTTCGCCGCCCCAGCCGCCCTGGGCGTTGAGTCGTTCCACCGCATAGCGCGTGGCATCCCGGTACATCAGGCCCGTGGAAGCCTGAGGACCCGACAGCGTTTCCACAATTGCGATCTTCAGCGGCTCTGCGTTTGCCAGGCTGCCGATCACCGAAAGGGCAGCACAAAGCATCAACGGTTTGAAAATGGCTCGGTTTGCCATGAAATTGTCTCCTGAACTCAAGATTTCGTGCGGCCACCCGCAGGGCGGCCGGGTCATTGAACCGTGATCCAACTGGTCTGACAGGTGAGTCTATTAGTCGTAATTTTGACTGTCAATAAGAAATCACCCCATTGAGGGTTTTCACCGATCTGCCTCATTCCAGTCCTATGGATTCATCGAGTGAAACCATATTATTCATTTATATCAGTGGCTTGATTAACAATCGACAATTCATTTACCTGGGACACACGGCTCAAAACAGAACCAGATCAGGCAAAGCAAAAATCAGCCAACCTGTCAGGCAGCTTGAACCTCGGACACCCCATGCTCTAATATCAGCTTATGAAGACATACGAACTCCGGCCCGACGCCCGCCGGACGGTGGCTGAACCCACCAGCCTCCCGGACGAGGTCGCCAGCGAACTCATCACGGCCATCCGCGATGGCACGTACGGCGTCGGTGACCGGCTGCCCAGCGAACGCGAGCTATGCGAGAAATTCTCGGTGAGCCGCGCCGTCATTCGCGAAGCCCTGTCACAACTGAAGTCCGAGGGACTCACGGCGTCCCGGGCCGGCAGCGGCGTCTTCGTCACCGAGCCGAACTACCAGGATGCTTTCCGCCTGCAGCCGGTGGACCTGGACGAGAAGCAGTCGCTGGCCATGGTCATGGAGCTGCTGTCGGCCTTCGAATCCGCCGCAACACGGCTCGCCTCGCTGCGGCGCACCGAATCTGATCTGAAGAACATCCGGCGCGCGCTGGTCGGCATGGAGTACGAAATCGCCAACGACCACCTGGGCGACGAGCAGGACTTCGCGTTCCACCAGGCCATCGTCAATGCCACGCACAATCCGCACTACCAGGCGCTGAGCAAGCATCTGGAGCACAGCGTCCGGCGCCTCATCCGCCGGGCCCGCAGCAACACCAAGGCCAACTCCACCGACCTCGTCGAGGCCGTGCAGGAAGAACACAAGGCCATCTTCGCGGCCGTCAAGGCCGGCGACCCGGACGCAGCCGCGCAGGCGGCCGAACAGCACCTTGTCAACGCCGCCAAACGGCTCAAGCTCTACCTGAAGAGCTGAATTCACCCGGGAGCAACCCGAATGATCGGTTTTCAACACAAGACAGTAGTGATCACCGGAGCTACCGGCGGCATAGGACGCGCAACGGCCCAGCTCATGCACGCGGCGGGAGCCGGCATCGCCCTTTGCGACCTGTCCGCGGACAGCCTGGAATCCCTGCGCAAAGAGCTTGCGGGATCGGGCAACGCCGGGCTGGTGAGCAGTCACCCGCTGGACGTGTCGGATTCCAAAGCCTGCGACGCCGCCATCCACGACATCGCAACCCGTCACGGGTCTATCGACCATCTGGTGAATGCCGCCGGCATCTACCCCGAACAGACCGTCAGCGGCATGACCGACCAGCAGTGGCGTGCACTCATGTCCATCAATCTGGACGGGACGTTCTACATGTGCCGCGCCGTGCTTCCGCACCTGGGCGAGAACAGTTCCATCGTCAACCTGTCATCAATGGCCGGCCACCGCGGCAGCTTTTCACACGCGCACTATGCGGCCTCCAAAGGCGGCGTGAGCAGCCTGAGCAAGAGCCTGGCTCGGGAACTGGCTCCCCGGACACGCGTCAACATCGTGGCTCCCGGCATCATCGCCACCCCCATGATCGAACAACTAGTCCGCGAGAAAGGTACGGCCCTGCTGGGCGACACGCCCATGAAACGCTACGGCACGGCGCGCGAAGTGGCGGGTGTGGTGGCCTTTCTGTGTTCGGAACTCGCCTCTTTCGTCACCGGCGAGACTCTACACGTGAATGGCGGGCTGTATATCGTCTAGTGCTCGCCCGAACGAACCGCGTCGTACCCATCCGACACGCCAGGCAGTCAGCCGTCAATAGCCCAGATAGGCCCGCTTGATGTGCGGGTTCGCCAGCAGCTCGCTGCCGGTGCCCTCCTGGACGATGCTGCCGTTCTCCAGGACATAGCCGCGGTCGGCGAGCTGCAGCGTCTGGAAAACATTCTGCTCGACCAGCAGCACCGTCATGCCGCCCGACGTGATGCGCCGGATAATATCGAACATCTGGTCCACGAGCAGCGGCGAGAGGCCGACTGAAGGCTCGTCAAACACGAGCAGCTTCGGTGCGGACATCATGCCGCGCGCGATGGCCACCATCTGCTGCTCGCCACCCGAGAGGGAGCCGGCGATCTGACCTAGCCGCTCGCGCACACGTGGGAAGAGCTCCAGCACCTCGTCCATCTTGCGATGCGCATCCGCCCGGGCCGCCCGCTTGTAGGTTCCCATCAGCAGATTGTCGCGCACCGTGAAAGTCGGAAAGAGTTGGCGTCCCTCGGGTACCATCGTGATGCCCGCGTCAACGATCTCGAACGAAGGCTTGTTAGTGAGGTCCTGGCCCTCGAATTCGACCCGGCCTTCGGTAGCGGCCACGACGCCGCACAAGGCCTTCAATGTCGTTGTCTTCCCCGCACCATTGGCGCCGATGAGCGTGACCACTTCGCCGGCATTCACGTGAAAGTTCAGGTGATTGATGACCTGCGTCTTGCCATATCCGGCGCACAGATTGGTGACGTTAAGCATGCCGATACCCCTTACCCAGATACGCCTCGATCACTTGCGGGTTCTCGACGACTTCCTGAGGCGTGCCACTGGTCAGCACCTGCCCCTCGTTGATGACGATGACCCGATCGGAAAGTGCCATGACGGCCTGCATCATGTGCTCGATCATCACCACCGACACGCCGGACTCCCGGATCCTGCGGATCATGGCGATTGCCTTGTCGATATCGGTGGGATTCAGGCCGGCCATGACTTCATCAAGCAGCAGAATCCTGGGACGTGTCGCCAGGGCGCGGGCCACTTCCAGCCGCTTCATGCCACCCACGGTCAGGTTCCTGGCTTCGACCTGCAGCTGCTCCTCCAATCCCGTCTGCCGTGCAACGGCCAGCGCCTCAGCTTCGGCATGCCGCCTGTCCGTGGTGTGGATGAACGCACCCAGCATGACGTTCTCCAGGACAGTCAGCCCAGTAAACGGTTGGGCAATCTGGAACGTCCGGCTCATCCCCTTGTGCGCGAACTGGAAAGGCGCATGACAACTCGTCCAGTCACCGGTACGCGCCAGCATGCGCACCGTCCCCCTGTCCGGCCGCAGGAAGCCCGACAATTGGTTGAACACCGTGGTCTTGCCAGCCCCGTTGGGACCGATGATTCCCAGGATCTCGTTCTCGTACAACGTTAGCGAGACGTCATTCGTGGCACGCAGACCACCGAAGTTCTTGAACAGGTGGCTGGCCTCGAGCACAGGTTTCTCGCTGCGCGTGCAACCTGTGCCCAGCGGCTGCGCCGCGTGGCCACCCCCCTGCCCCCGCCCCAGGTACGGCAAGCGCGCAAGAACCTTCCTTTCGACATAATTGCCAAAGGCGCCGACCAGCCCATGAGGGATGGTCAGGACGACCACGACCAGGATGACTCCATAAATGAGGCCGTGCACGCCGTTGCCGACGCCACTGAGCCACGCCCGCGCCAGTTCGGCGATGGGCAGCACCAGGAAAGTCCCGGCCACGGGGCCGGCCACGGTTCCCATGCCGCCGATGAGTGCAAACATGGCGATCTGGATGGAAAGATCCAGAGAGAAGGCCGAGGCGGGGTCGATGAAGGTCAAGTAGGTGATGTGGAACGTCCCCACCAGGCTGGTGAGCATGGCCGAGATGACGGCCGCCAGCGTCTTGACGTTGGCCGTATTGATGCCGACCGCCAGTGCGGCGTCCTCACGCTCGCGGACCGCGAGCAGATAGTGCCCCAGGCGTGCCTTGCGAATCACCCACGAGGCCCAGAGCACCAGCAGGAACAGCACGAAGGCAATGATTAGGTAGTTGGTTTTGTCACGGAACACCATCCACTTCCAGCCTATGCTCAGGGGCAGGCTGATGCCACTGGAGCCGCCGGTCCAGCTTTCTTCATGGATGACCAGCAGCCGCACGACTTCCAGGATGGCGATGGTGGCCAGGGCAAAGAACGGTCCCTTGAGCCTCAACGTAGGATAGCTGATGATGACCGCCACGACCCCCGACACCAGGGCACCCGCGATCATGCCGAACCACGGCGAAATCCCGAAATCCTGGGTGAGCAGCGTGGCCGCATAACCGCCAATGCCATAGAACACGGCATGCCCGAGGGACAGCTGGCCCGCAAACCCGCCCACGATGTTCCACGCGACCGACAGCGATGAGAACACAAAGAGCAGCACGAACAGATTGGTCCAGAAGGGGCTGTCCAACGACAGCGGAACCAGAAACATCAGCGCGAACAGAGTCAGGCTGACATAGGTTTTTGGGTGTCGGATGTCGGGAAACACGCGCGAGACTCCTTGTGACTCAATCCGTGCCCAGGCCGAACAGCCCGCTGGGACGCAGTATCAGGATCAGCAGGAAGACGCCGAAATAAACGACCTCCTTCAGGTCCGGCGAGATGTAGTAGCCCGCCATCGTATCCACCACCCCGATGATCAGGGAGCCGACCACGGCGCCGTACAGATTGCCCATCCCGCCCAGCACCACGATGACAAACGCGGTCAAGACGAAATAGGTCCCGACTGTGGGAAAGACGGGGTACTGGGGTGACAGCAGGCCGGCGGCCACCCCCACAAACGCGGTACCCAAACCGAAGGCCACTACGTAGACCGATTTGACATTGACACCCATCAGCATGGCCGCATATCGATGCTGCGCAACGGCTCGAAGCGCGCGGCCCAGGTAGGTGCGATGCATGAACAGATGCAGCAAGATCGCCAGCATGATCGCGACGATGAAGGTCAGAATCTGGCCCGTCACCAGGGACAACGGCCCCACGGCCACTGAGCGCGTGCCGACCGTCACATGCGCCCGAAAGACGTCCGCGCCGAACACCACCAGCGCGAGATTCATCAGCAGGATTGATACCCCGACCGTTGCGAAAATCTGAATTTCCTCGCCCGCATTCAACAGCGGCTCGATGACAACCTTCTGCATGAGCGCACCCAGCGCGAACAGGATGACCACCACGGGCACCAGCGCGATATAGGGATGGATGCCCAAGTGCAATGACATGAGGTAGACAAGATACATGCCGACCATCAGGAACTCGCCGTGGGCAAAGTTCACGACGCGGACGACCCCGAAAATGAGCGTCAGCCCCAAGCTGATGATGGCGTAGACTCCGCCCAAAAGGAGGCCGTTGACGAGCAGCTGAAAAAAGATGTCCATGGACCCAGTCTCCGATTCTCACAGGCCGCCGACAGGAAAGCTGAGGTGCGGGGCCGATGCGCTGCCCCACCCCCCAATCACGCGGCCGCCATCACTTCTTGAAGACGGGCTTAGCCTGCGCCAAGTCCTTGGGCGCGATGGTCTTCAGGATGCCATCCTGCCACTGCATCAAATACAGCGTGGAGGCGACGTTCTGGCCATCCTTGTCGAACTTGAAACCCCAGCCGTTGGCCGTCTGCCCTGTCGGCACCTGATAGGCGAGAACCGCTTCGCGAATCTTGTCCTTGTCCAGAGATCCTGCCTTGCCCATCGCGTCCAGGAACGCCTTGGCACCGACATAGTTGGCCAGGCTGTGCCCCGACTGCGGCGTGGCGTTATAGGTCGATTTGTATTCGGCCAGGAACTTTTCCAGCCCCGGTGCGCCCTTCGGGTTGATAGAAATCTGCGGGAAGTCCAGGTTGAACACCCCATTGATATCCGATCCTACGGCCTTCCCCGTGTCGACGAGCGAGTACCCGCCACCAGCGCCAATCACAACTGCAGGATTGAAATTAGCTTCTTTTGCCTGGCGGAAGTAGAGCACCGTATCGTTCTGGTAGGACGTCTGCATCACGACATTGGCCTTGTCGCCCTTCAGGCGCAAGATGAGCGAAGACAGGTCCACGGACTTCGCCGAATACGCCAACTTCTGCACGACGGTATAACCAAGTGCCTTAGCGCGCTTTTCCTCGGTGGCCGCCACATCGGTGCCGTAAGGGCCATCTTCGTGAATGATGCCAATTCGAATGTCCTTTTTGTTCAAGCCCATCCCGGGGACAATCGTCTTATCCAGCGCACCCACGACGGCATCGCCAAACGTTTCGGTATTCGGGTTGCTGCGGAACAGGTACTTATAGCCGCGGGTCGTGATCTTGTGAGCCGTGGCGCCTAATTCGAAATACGGGATCCCTGCGAGCTCCGCGACCGGGGAGGCCGCGTAGGCGAGTCCGGAGGCGTAACTCCCGAAAATGGCCGCGACCTTGTCGGCAACGAGCTGCTTGGCTCCCGATACAGCCTGGTTCGGATCAACCGCATCCACCTTCACGATCTCGATCTTGTCGCCGTTGATGCCGCCGGCAGCGTTGCGCTCGTTGACCGCCAGCTCCAATCCGCGAAAACTCTCCTGGCCCAGCAACGCCAGGCCGCCACTGAAGGGATACAACGCCCCGATTTTCACGGGAGCCGCTGTCGCCGTCGCCGCCAGCACGCTCGACGCCAAGGCAATGACCAGTTTGCTGCACTTCATGTCTACACTCCTCATCCCGTGCGACAGATGCCGGATCCGGGAATTATTGTCAGGTTCGCACCTTCATTCTTCCGTATGGCGCCATACCGTGCCATACCCGTGTTGAAGCGCTTCAAAAACTCGCTCCAAAAAAAGGAAATGCCGGTTTCGTGATCACCTATAATCGTTGAAGCGCTTCATTCCCTTGTGCCAGATTATCACGACACCAAAATTCACTGTCAATGCCCAAACACCCTGCACGACCGGAGGGCAGTCACCGTCGCCCTACGCTGGCTGACGTCGCGAAGCTGGCGGGTGTGTCCCTGGGCAGCGCTTCGCGTGCGCTGTCCCTGCCGGCGCAGGTCAAGCCCAACACATTACAGGCCGTCAACCGGGCCGTCAGCCAGTTAGGCTACATCCGGGACGGAGCCGCCCGAGCGCTGGCATCGCGGCGTACCCACACCATCGCCGCAGTCTATCCGACCCTGAACAACCCGATCTTTGCGCACTCCACGCACTCCATGCAGCAGACGCTCTGGTCACTGGGCTTTCAACTGCTCATCGCCAGCCATGAATATCACGCCGACGACGAGGCGGCGCTCATCCGGGCCACGCTGGAGCGCGGCGTGGACGGGCTCATCATGGTTGGAACCGATCATCCCGCAGCCGTCTACACCATGCTGGAGCAGTACGACCTGCCCTACGTGCTGACCTGGTCGGTGGACGAGAGCAATCACCCCTGGTGCGTAGGCGTCTCGAACTTCGACACCGCCTATCGCCTGGCCCAGAAGGCGCTGACCAAGGGGCACCGGCACATCGGCATCTGCGGCGGGGACATCTCCCGCAACGAACGGGCACGGTGCCGGCGCAAGGGCATCCTCGCAGCTGCCGCGCAGGGCGGCGCGCAAGTCCGCGAGGAATGGATCGTCGAGTTTCCGTTTTCCTACGAAGGCGGCCGCGCCGCCATTCGACACTACTGGAACCTCGCCGACGGTCCCACGGTCATCCTGTTCGGGACCGACCTGCAGGCCATGGGTGCTCTGGACGAATGCCGCCGGATGGGCGTCCGCGTCCCGGACGACATTTCCCTCATCGGCTTCGACGGCATCGAAGAAGCGGCTATGCTGCAGCCCGCGCTCACGACGGTCCGCATTCCGGCCCACGAGATCGGCATGCGGGCCGCACGCATCATGGCTCGGTTAATTGCCGGCGAAACGGTAGAACGCCAGAAGCCGATGGAAGCCACCTACATTGAAGGCGGGAGCCTGGGCGCCCCGCGTCAGGCCTTCGCCTCCTGACTGGGCAGCCTGCCGCGAACCAGGGTTGCAGAACCTGCCCTGGCCGGTTCATGCTGGACAATCAGATGGATCTCATCGCGCAGTTCATCGGCGCGATCTAACGGGCTGATTCTCTTTCCGGACAAGGCTGACAAGCTATGAATGCGACGTCGCGCAGCGATTACAGGTATTTCCATACCATCCAGGCACGCTGGATGGACAATGATGTGTATGGCCACTTGAACAACGCCGTGTATTACTCGCTGTTCGACACGGCCATTGCGATGCTGCTTTCAGAATGCGGGGCAGAGCTCTTCGGTGCTGGCGGGCTGAACCGGCTAGTTGTGAAGTCGGGCTGCGAGTATCTGTCTTCTCTATGTTTTCCTGGCGCCATCACCATAGGGGTCAAAATCGCTGCCCTGGGCAACTCGAGCATCCGATATGCGGTTGCAGCCTTCGGAGAAGGCCTGGATGCCGCGGCCGCACAAGGCGAGTTCATCCATGTCTGCGTAGGTGCCGACGACCACAGGCCGACTCGCATTCCGGACAGTCTCCGCAAGGCATTGAGCCGCTACGCGTGATGGCTATTCGGCTCCATCTCTCGCGATGCAAAGTTCAAGGCACCCAGCCGGACGCTTAGCTTGATCGGCACCGACGGACACGGGTGAATACCCGCGACCGCGAGCCACACACCCAACAAGCGGATTTGAGGGCTATCACACGCGTACTCCAGGAATCATGGTTTTCCCGGGTTCCGTAGCCCTCGCAATCCACGCATCGCCACCAAAGCCCGCGCCGCTGCACGCTGTCCCGCCGACCATTCCAAAAATCGTTCAGCCGACCACAAATATTCCATCGACGCCACAACCCCCGCTGGAGATACTGCTTCCGCAGCACGCACACGCTGCCAATCCATCTGTCCATCATGAATTACACCTTCGACTTCAGCTTTATCGGCCAGTACTGGCCCAGCTTGCTGGACGGCCTCTGGGTATCGGCCGAAATGTCGGCTATCGCCCTGATCGGCGGCTTCCTGCTGGGCGTGATGCTGGCCGTGGCGCGAAGCCAGGGATCACCGCTGGTTCGCCGGCTGGCGACCGGATTCGTGGATCTGACCCGGAACACGCCGCTGATCGTGCAGACCTTCTGGCTGTTCTTCGGCCTCTCGGCGCTGGGATTCCTGGTGCCGGCGATTGCCGCCGCCGTCGTCGCGCTGGCAATCAACACGTCGGGCTACACCTGTGAGATCGTTCGGGCGGGGATCGACTCCGTCCACTACGGACAGAAAGAAGCGGCAGCGTGCCTGGGCCTGAGCCAGTCCCAGGTGATGCGAAATGTCGTGCTGCCCCAGGCCATCGAAAAGATGTACCCGTCGCTCATCAGTCAGTTCGTCCTGGTGATGCTGGCGACATCGATCATGTCCCAAATATCCGTCGAAGAGCTCACCGCCGTGGGCCTGCAGATTCAGACCCGCACATTCCGCGGCTTCGAGGCCTATCTGGTGATCGCCGCAGTCTACCTGGTGATGTCCTGGCTACTGCGCGTCATCATGAACCTCTGCTACAACGTCGCCTTTCCCAGGCAGCGCTACATCACCCAGGCAGAATCCGCCTCTCGCACCACGCCGGCGGCAGCGCATGGCACATCGATCGCGACAGGAGCGAAATCATGATCCTGGGCGTGACCTACAGCCAGTGGTTCTTCATCCTTCAAGGCGCGGGTTGGACCCTGATTCTGTCGCTGCTGGGGTTCGTGGGCGGCACGGTCGTCGGGTTGCCTGTGGCCGTGTTCAGGACCTCACGCAATCTCCCGCTCCGAGTCCTGGCGGCCGGCTATGTGAAGCTGATCCAGGGCATCCCGCTTCCGGTGGTCATGTTCCTCTGCTACTTTGGTATCAGCATTGCGGGCTACGACCTCCCTGCGTTGGTCGCTGCAGGTATCGCGATGACGCTGTATTCCAGCGCATTCCTGGGCGAAATCTGGGGCGGCTGCATTGAAGCCATCCCAAAGACGCAATGGGAAGCGTCTGAGAGCCTTGCGCTGAGCAAGCTCCAGATCCTGACCAGCGTCATCCTGCCGCAGGCCCTCCGCGTGGCCATTCCGCCGACCGTCGGGTTCCTGGTACAGATCGTCAAGAACACGTCCTACGCCGTGGTGATCGGCTTCTTCGACCTGACCTACTCGTCGCGCGTCATCAACAACTCGACCTTCAAGCCATTCGTCATCTTCACGGCGGCTGCGCTGATCTACTTCGCCATGTGCTACCCGCTGTCCATCCTGTCGTACCGCCTGGAACGCAGGCTCAAGCGCCATTCCAGGTCGTGAGAACTCCATGAATCCGACTGTCCAGTTCCAGAACGTTCACAAGCGCTACGGCCACAACGAGGTCCTGAAAGGCATTTCCTTCGACGTGCCAAAGGGCAACGTGGTCGCACTCATCGGCCAGAGCGGCTCGGGCAAGAGCACGGCCCTGCGCTGCATCAACGGGCTGGAAGAAATCCACGGCGGCGAACTGTATGTGTGCGGTCGCGCCCTGCACGAGAAGCACTGCGACATCACCGCACTGAGACTTCAGGTGGGCATCGTGTTCCAGAGCTACAACCTGTTCCCGCACCTCACCGTGGAAAAGAATATCACGCTGGCGCCGCGCAAGGTCAAACGCACCGCCCCCAAAGAGGCGCGCGAACTGGCCGCGCATGTGCTGAGCCAGGTCGGCCTGTCGGACAAGGCGAACGAATACCCCGATCAGCTCTCGGGTGGCCAGCAGCAACGCGTCGCCATTGCGCGGTCGCTCGCCATGCAGCCCGAACTCATGCTGTTCGACGAGGTCACCTCGGCCCTGGACCCGCAGATCACCGGAGAAGTCCTGAAGGTGATCGAAGGTCTCGCAAAAGGCGGCATGACGATGGTGCTGGTCACGCACGAAATGGGCTTCGCCTCAGCCGTGGCCGACCAGATCATTTACATGCGCGACGGCGTGGTATGGGAAGCAGGAGACGGCGATCTGCTCAAACACCCCAGAACGCCCGAGCTGCGGCAGTTCATCAGCAACGGGTTGTGACCAACCGGCGCACCCCGACATTTCTTACGAGAGGATGGAGCAAGCAATGAATATCATGAAGACCTTGTCCGGAACGGTACTGTGCACCGCAGCACTGGCTTGCGCCCTGGGCGCGCAGGCGAACGAACTGCAGGACATTCAGAAGAAGGGCGAGATCCGGATCGGTGTCGACATCAGCGCACCGCCCTATGGCATGGTGGACAAGGACGCCAAACAGACGGGATTCGACATCGAATCGGCCCACCTGCTGGCCAAGGATCTGGGCGTCAAGCTGGTCGTCGTGCCGGTGACGGGCCCCACCCGGGTGCAGTTCCTGCTCACCAACAAGGTGGACGCCATCATGGCCTCGTTCTCGATCACCAACGAACGCAAGAAGGTCATCGACTTCTCGAACCCCTACGGTGTCGTGCCGGTCGTGGTGTTCGGCCCCAAGGCTGACAAAATCGCCGGACCCAAGGATCTGGCGGGCAAGTCGATCGCGGTCACTCGCGGCACCACGAGCGACATGACCATTACGGACAGCACAAAGGGGGTCTCGGGTGTGCGGATCGTCCGCTACGAAGACGACTCCACGTCGAATACTGCGGCCTCTACCGGCCAACAGAAGGTCCTGGTCGGCGCACCCAGCGTGCTGCCGGAAATCCAGAAGGCCAATCCAAAGGCTGACTTGGCATACAAATACACGGCCACCGAGTTCCCGATGGGGGTCGGTATCCGCCAGAACCAGCCGGAATTCAAGGCGCGCATCAACCAGTGGGTCGCCACCAACCTGAAGAACGGCGATCTGAACGCCATCTACAAGAAGTACTTCTTCGGACAGTCGCTGCCCGAAGCGATGTTGAAGTAGCATAACCCTGTTCATTACCCGGAGCCGCCGGACCCGACCCCCGGCGTCGGCGGCTCTCACGAGACCACTGCCATGTCAACGAATACCCGTTTCCTGATCCTCAATCCTGCCGACGACGTCATGATTGCGCTGCAGGATTTCCCCAAGGGAGAACAGGTCAACCACATCGAGCTGCTCGACCCCGTCCCGTTCGGCCACAAGATCGCGCTGCGCGCCGTGGCGAGCGGCCAGCCCGTCAAGCGCTACGGGCAGATCATCGGGTTCGCAACTCAGGACATCGCAGCCGGCCAGCACGTGCACATGCAGAACCTGGAATTTCGCGAGTTCGACAAGGACTACCGCTTTTCACAGGACTACACGCCCACCAAAATGGTCGACAAGCCCGACACCTTCATGGGGTTCGTCCGGCCTGACGGGCGCGTCGCCACCCGCAACTACATCGGCATCCTGACATCGGTGAACTGCTCGGCCACGGTCGCCCACGCCATCGCGGACCAGTTCCGGCGCGACATCCGGCCGGAAGCCCTGGCGGACTTCCCGAACGTGGATGGCGTCGTGGCGCTCACGCACGGCGTGGGCTGCGGGATCGATTCCAGCGGCGAGGGCCTGAGAGTCCTGCAACGCACAATCGCCGGTTACGTCCGCCATCCGAACTTTGCAGGCTTGCTGATCATCGGCCTGGGCTGCGAAACCAACCAGATCCCGGCGCTGATGAAGGCCGAGGCGCTGGAAGAAAACACCAACCTGCGCGCCTTCACGATCCAGGCTGTGGGCGGTACCCCCAAGAGCATCGCCAAAGGCGTGGATCTCGTCAAGAGCATGCTGCCCGAAGCCAACAAGGTCGCACGCACGCCTGTGCCCGTCAGCCACCTGAAGATCGGCCTGCAATGCGGCGGCTCGGACAGCTTCTCAGGCATCACGGCCAACCCCGTCCTCGGCGCCGCGGTCGACATCCTGGTGCGCAACGGCGGGACCGCCATCCTGTCGGAAACGCCCGAAATCTACGGTGCCGAACACCTGCTGACCTGTCGTGCGGTAACTCCGGAAGTCGGAAAGAAACTGGTGAACGTCTTCGAATGGTGGGAAGACGTCTGCCACCGGAACAACGCTTCGATGAACAACAACCCATCGGCCGGCAACAAGAAGGGCGGCCTGACGACAGTGCTGGAAAAATCCCTGGGCGGCGTGGCCAAGGGCGGCACGACCGGCTTGATGGAGGTCTACGACTACGCGGAACCCGTCGAAGCCAAGGGACTGGTTTTCATGAACACCCCGGGCTACGACCCCATGTCGGCGACCGGCCAGGTGGCCGGAGGCGCCAACATCATCTGCTTCACGACCGGGCGCGGTTCGGCCTTCGGCAGTGTGCCGTCACCCTCGCTGAAGCTTGCCACCAACACGACCCTGTGGAATCGCCAGCAGGACGACATGGACATCAACTGCGGCAGCGTCATCGACGAAGGCCGGGACATTCACGACCTAGGCCGCGAGTTCTACGAAATGATCATCCGTTGCGCATCTGGCGAACGCTCCAAGAGCGAACTCTACGGCTACGGCCAGAACGAATTCGTTCCCTGGCAGCCGAGCGTGATCTGCTGAAGCCCACCCAACTCTTATCGGTACAACCATGTCAGATCTCTATCAAAAAGCCCGCTACAAGGGCGTGTACCCCGTCGTCCCCACGATCTTCAAGGACGACGGCTCCCTGGACCTGGAAGGCCAGCTGCGCTGCGTCGACTTCATGATGGACGCAGGCTCGGACGGCCTGGGGCTGCTGGCCAACTTCTCCGAGCAATTCTCCCTGACGGACGAAGAACGCAGGCTGCTGACTGAAGAGATCCTGAAGCACGTCGCCGGACGGGTACCCGTCATCGTCACGACCTCGCACTACAGCACCGACATCTGCATCCAGCGCAACCGGCACGCACGCGAGTTCGGCGCCGCCATGGTCATGGTCCTGCCGCCCTACCACGGCGCGACCATCCGCTGTCCGGAAGCCGTCGTCCACGAGTACTACAACCGGCTGTCCGATGCCAGCGACATCCCCATCATGGTGCAGGACGCGCCCATCAGCGGCACGCCCCTGTCGGCCGAATCGCTGGCCCGCATGGCCACCGAGATCGAACAAATCTCCTACTTCAAGATCGAGACGCCGGGCGTCGCCTCAAAGATTCGTACCCTGATCCAGCTGGCCGGCAACGCCATCGAGGGTCCCTGGGACGGCGAGGAAGCCATCACGCTGCTCCCCGACCTGGACGCGGGCGCGACCGGTGCCATGACGGGCGGCGGCTATCCGGACGGCATCAAGGCCATTTTCGACAGCTACCAGACCGGGGATCGCGAAAAGGCGGTTGCGCTCTACCAGCAGTGGCTGCCACTCATCAACTATGAAAACCGGCAGACCGGCATTCAGACGAGCAAGATCCTGATGAAGGAAGGCGGCATCATCGGCTCGGACCGGACCCGCCATCCGCTGCCGCAGGCATCGGCCGAGACCCGGAAGGGCCTGATCGAAACTGCCCGCCGACTGGACCCCATGGTCCTGCGCTGGGCCGCCTGACCGGGGCTGCACACCCACCATGACACCGCGCCAATTCATCGGCATCGACTGGGGTACCAGCTCCATGCGGGCCTATCTGTTTGCCGATGATGGCCGGGTGCTGGACAGCCGCGAGGCCGGCTGGGGCGTGATGAACCTCCCAGTCGCCCCTGGATCCGACCCCGGGGACCGGGAAAGTCGATTCGCACGGGCATTTTGGGAGCTGCTGGGCGATTGGCTGGGGCAACCCGGCACCTGCCGGCGTGTCATGGCCTGCGGCATGGTCGGCAGCAATCAGGGCTGGCGGGAAGCCGGCTACATCGGCGTTCCTGTCGCCCTCATGGACATCGCAGGGTCGCTCACCGAAGTCGACGCTGGCCAAGGCGTCACCCTGGCGATCACCCCCGGCCTGCTCCAGCAAGGCGCGCTGCCCGACGCGATCCGCGGTGAAGAAACGCAGATCGCGGGGGTACCGGCGCTGCTCGCCCAAAAGGGCACCGACATGCAGGGATGCTGGCTGCTGGGCTTGCCGGGCACACACAGCAAATGGGCCGCCGTCCAGGCTGGGCGGATCCTGCGCTTCGATACCTTTCTGACCGGCGAGCTCTATAGTCTGCTGGTGCAGCACAGCATCCTGGGCCGGACCATGGGCGACACAGTGCTGGCGCCGGATAGCGACGAATCGCGACAGTCCTTCATGCTGGGCGTGCGCAACGCCACGACCGACATCGGCCGCAAAGGGCTGCTGGGGACGATCTTCAGCAGCCGCACCCTGTCACTCACCGGGCGCCTCACCGGCCCCGAGCAGCGCGAATATCTGTCAGGTCTGCTGGTGGGGTACGAGCTCCAGGGCCTGCTTGCCAGCCTGCAGGACGAATGGCGCACGGCGCGCATCGCGCTCGTCGGCCGGCCCGGCCTCTGCCTGCGCTACCATGAGGCTCTGCAGGAACTGGGGCACTCGGCCGACGTGCTGTCGGAGGACGCCGGCATCCACGGCCTCTGGTCCCTCATCCAGCACGCCGCCGCGCGCACGGCACCCACCGGGAGGCACTGAAATGAACGAGCAGACGCTGAAGCAGCACTTCCTGGCACAACTGGACGCAACCGGACTGGTCGCCATCCTGCGGGGCATCCGGCCCAATGAAGTACGGGCCATTGGCACGACACTCTACAAGACGGGTTTTCGCCTCATCGAAATCCCGCTGAATTCTCCGAATCCGCTGCGCAGCATCGAACACCTGGTGGCGGAGCTTCCGCCCGATACGCTGGTGGGTGCCGGAACGGTCATGACGCCCACCCAGGTCGCCAACGTACATGCCGCTGGCGGCCGGCTGATCGTGATGCCGCATTCGGACCCACAAGTCATCCGCGCCGCCGCCGATGCCAACCTGATCGTGCTGCCCGGCGTGGCAACGCCGACGGAAGCCTTCGCCGCACTGGCGGCTGGCGCCACGAGCCTGAAAGCCTTTCCGGCCGAACTGCTGACCCCCACCATCGTGAAGGCGTGGCGGGCCGTGCTGCCGCACGATATCCGGCTCCTGCCGGTGGGCGGCATCACCCCCGACAAACTCCAGGCCTATCTGGAAGCCGGCGCCTCCGGGTTCGGATTGGGCGGTGCGTTATACCGCCCGGGAGACACGGCCGAAAAGGTCCGGCAGAACGCTCAGGCGTTCATGTCAAAGTGGCAACAGGTGAGGAAGTAGCCGACTCTGCGTCCTGGTCCGCAGTCTGTTGCCTCAGGCAGGCGCCAACAGATGATTTCGCGCCGCATCGATCAGCAATTGCACGACGGCGGTCGTGGTCCCCGTCTTGCGCGTGACGATGCCATAGGTATCGGCGGGGATCTTCAGGTCAATGGGCAGAATGCGGATCAGCCCGACCGACGTAAACATGTCGGCCACCTCCGTTGGCAACAACGCAGCCGTATCGACGCTGTTTCCCAGGATGGCCACCGTCACGAAGGTCGAGTCGGTCTCGATGAAATTCGCCGACAGCGACAGTCCAGCAAGATTCATTTCCTTTTCGAGCAGGATGCGCAACGGCATTCTTCGGGGATACACCACCCAACGGAAGTCGCGCAGCTGCGCGAACGACATCTCACCGGCGACTTCGGGATGCCGACTGCCGACCACGACCGAAGTCGGCTCCCCGCTCACGGGGTAGTAGCTGTATTCGTAAGGTTCGGCACTCACGCCCGGCCGACCGATCATCAGGTCGATCCGCCCGTCGTCCAGCAGTTTCAGCAGATGACTGCTGGTGCCCTCGATGATCTCGACGGACAGATTGGGATATGCGGCGCGCAGGCTGGCCAGCGCCGACACCAGAACGCGCGGAACCGCCCCCATGATGGTCCCGATCACCAGACTGCCGCCGGCCCCCGAACGAATGTCTTGCACCTCGCGGCAGAAATAAGTGAGCTCCGACGAAATGAGGGTGGCATACCGGATGGCGCAATGCCCCATGGCATTGGGCACCAGACCGGCACGCGTCCGCTCGAACAGCGTCACACCCAGCATGCCCTCGATTTCCTGAAGGGCCTTGCTCGCGGCGGACTGGGTCATGAACATGGCGGCCGCCGCCTTGCGCAGCGACTTGTGTTCGTCCAGAGAGATCAGCAACTGCAGTTGCTTGATCCTCAGCTTGCTGACCACAGCCTTCAGCACCCGGTCCGCGTCATTCATGATTGTCATGGTCACATGAAGAGATTCGATCGGTACCGGTGAGTGTACGACAGGCGCCGCGCGCGGCGGCGACCCGCCGGAAAGGCGCTCTCAGGCTACCGTGCGATAGGCGGCGGGTACCCGGGCGATCCGCCGAGAGATGGCGTCGCAGGCGGCACGCAACGGCGCCACATAGGCCTGCTGCGGATCCGGGCGCTGGCGGAAGCGCAGGGTGCTGACGCTGACCGCCGCCACCGGCCGGCCGCTGGCGTCCACGATGGCGGCCCCGAAGCAGAAGATCCCCTCTTCGTTTTCCTCTTCGTCCTGGGCCCAGCCGCGCGCCCGGATGCCGCGCAGCTGCTCGCGCAGCGCCTCGGCTGAGTCCACGGTATTGGCGGTATATCGGGGAAACTCCAGGCGCTGCAGGATCTGTTCGCAGGTCGTCTCGTCCAGCGTCGCCAGATAGGCCTTGCCGACTGCGGACGAATGCATGGACACGCTCGAACCGACGCGCGAAGCCATGCGGACTGCACTGGGGCTTTCGAGCTTCTCGATATAGACCATCTTTCGATCGTCGGGCACGGCCAGATGGACCGTCTCGCCCGTCGCGTCCCGCAGCGCCGCCAGATCCACGACGGCCAGGCGCCGCAGTTCGGACTGTTCCCAGCTGCGGCTGGCGAATTCGATCAAGCGCGGCCCCAGCACATAGGTCTTGTCGGCAAGGCTTGCCGCCAGCAGGCGTTCGGCCACCAGGCCGGCCACCGTGCGATAGACCGTCGCGCGCGGGTAGCCGCTCAGGCGCACGAGTTCGGTAACCGAGCAGGGGCGGTCGCTTTCGGCGACCAGCTGCAGCAGATGAACGAACTTGGAGAACGCCGCCGTTCCGGCCGGCCGGGTGCGCAACGAAGGACCGCGATCAGGAAGTGTCATGGCAAGCAGCCCTCAAGCGACCAAGTATCCACCGTCCACCGGAAGAATGACCCCTGTCATGAAAGCCGCGGCTGGGGCGCACAGGAAGGCCACGCACCCGGCCACATCTTCAGGAGTCCCCCAGCGGCCCAGCGGCGTGCGGGAAAGAATCGGTTCCGATCGGACAGGGTCGTCCTGCAATGGCTGGGTCAGCGGCGTCGCGATCCAGCCCGGGGCCACCGCATTGACGCGGATGCCGTCCTCTGCATAAGCCAGCGCCAGGGACTTGGTGAGTTGCGCCACGCCACCTTTGCTCGCTGCGTAGCCGGGCACCCTCGCACCGCCAAAGAAGCTCAGCATCGAAGCCATGTTCACGATCACACCGTGCGAGGCCTTGAGCAAGGCGCGTGAAGCACTGCACAGGCGCATGGTGCCAGTCAGGTTGACCGCCAGCACCTTCTCGAACACATCCACCCGATGCTCGGCACCTCTGCGAATGATGCCGGCACAGTTGACCAGGATGTCCAGGGAATCGATCTGCTCGAACAGGTTTCGCGTGGACGCCTCGTCGCTGATATCCGCCACCACCACGCGAATTCCCGGTGCCAGGGAGCCGTCGCCGGCATCCAGCCCCACAGCCGTGACACGGGCGCCAAGCGAAGCGAGGCAATTCGCCACGCCCGCCCCGATCCCCTGGGTCGCGCCGGTCACCAGCGCATGCTTACCCGAAAACAGATTTTCTTGAAACGTCATCTTTTCCCATTGGGGCCAGGGAGCCCCAACACCTCAATCTCCGGGAAATTCGAGCCCGTACTCGTGTGCGCAGGCGTCCAGCATCGGTGCGATCGACGGATGCAGCAGAACTCCGTCACGCTCCTGTTCCCGTTTGCGCGCGACACCACGGTCCCCGGGCATGCGCACTGGCGCACCGCCCGGCCGGGGAGGATTCGCCCGACAGGCATCTCCCAGCCAGTCGGTCTGGCGCGTGAAGCCCGCCAGCCCGCCGAAGGCCTCGGGATCATACAACGACAGGAATACCGTGGCACCCCAGCCCTCGGCAGGATCCGCACGGCCGTGAGCGGCCAGTCCGCCCGTCAGTGCCTCGATCAGCACCGCCAGCGCGAAGCCCTTGTGTCCGGCATCGGTCCCGCCCAGCGGCAGAATGGTCCCGGGTGGATCGGCGGCCAGCACGGCGGGATCGGTCGTCGGCTGGCCCTGGGCGTCTTGCAAGCAGGCATAGTCGAACTGCCTGCCGGCCTTGTGCATCCGGCTGCTCATGCCGTTGGTCACGAGCGAAGCCGAAATATCGATCAGGAACGGGCTTCCAGAGGTCGGGATACCCGCCGCAATCGGGTTGGGCGTGAACACGCCTCGCGTGCCGCCAAACGGCGCCACGCTACCGTGATCAGGATCGGAGCTGGCCAGCACCATTACCAGCCCTTGCTCGGCCGCCCGCAGCAGATAGGCGGCCAGGCAAGCGATATGGTGGCTGCGGCGGATCACCAGCGTGGCGCTGCCGTACTGCCGGGCCCTGGGTTCCAGCACCCGCATGCCCTCGCGCACCAGCCAGGGCCCTGGCAGACGCCGGCCATCCCAGCACAGTGCTGCGCCACGATCCGAAATCACTGCGGGCGCGCCGGACGCCGTCATGCTGCCGCTGCGCAGCTCCCGGACGTAGGGAGCCAACAGCGCCAGCCCGTGCGTGTCGTGACCCAGCAGGTCGCCCTCGACCAGCACGTCGGCAACGTCGCGCGCCTTGTCTTCCTGCAGGCCGGCGGCCTGCAGCAGGCGCCCGGCGAAGCGTCTGAGGATTTCTGCCGGAATGCGTTCGGAAGCCATCAATACGTCGCCCTTCCACCCGAAATGTCGAAGGTGCCGCCTGTCGTGAACGAGCAGTCGGCGGACGCGAGCCAGGCCACCAGAGCGGCGACTTCCTCTGTCTGGCCAAACCGCCCCATGGGGATCTTGGACAACATGTAATCGATGTGCTGCTGCGTCATCTGCGAGAACATCGCGGTGTGCACGGCCGCCGGCGTGATGCAATTGACCGTGACGCCCGTCTTTGCAAGTTCCTTGCCCAGAGACTTGGTCAGCGCGATCACGGCGGCCTTCGAAGCACTGTACGCCGATGCGTTCGGGTTGCCTTCCTTGCCGGCGATGGACGCGATGTTGACGATGCGGCCGTATCGGCTGGACACCATGCCCGGCGCCAGCGCGCGGCAGGTCAGGAAGGTGCCGCGCAGATTGATCGCCATCACCAAATCCCAGTCCTTGACCGAATAATCGCAGACGGTCATGTTCGGCCCGGTGATCCCGGCACTGTTGACCAGGATCTGGACGGCGCCACCGGCCTTTTCGGACTGTGCGGTGGCCGCAGCCACCGAGGTCTCGTCGCTCACGTCGACCGAGACGACGTGGACCTGTCCCGTCTTGAACCCGGCGCGCGCCTGCTCCAGCACATCCGCATTGCGGTCCCACAGGCTGACGACAGCGCCACCATCGACCAGCTTGTGCGCAATGGCCAGCCCGATGCCGGACGCGCCCCCGGTCACGACAGCGTGCTTACCGGAAAAGTTGTACTGATTCCCTGCCATGATGACTCCTGTCACTACACTTTGAATGATCGGTACCTACCGCACCGCAGCGGCTTGGCGCCAACTGGTCAGCCGCGGCCCACGAACGGCATCTTGGTCGCCATGACGGTGTGGAACAATACGTTGGCTTCCAGTGGAAGATTGGCCATATACAGCACTGACTGTCCGACGATGTCCACGTCCATGCGCGGCTCAACCGCCAGCGTGCCATCGGCCTGGGGCACACCCTCGGCCATGCGCGCCGTCATGTTGGTGGATGCGTTCCCGATGTCGATCTGGCCCACGGCGATGTCGTATTTGCGCCCATCCAGCGACGCCGCCCGCGTCAGGCCCGATACCCCATGCTTGGTGGCCGTATAGGGCGCCGAAAACGGACGCGGCGCATGGGCCGATATGGAACCGTTGTTGATGATGCGCCCGCCCGGCGGGTTCTTTGACTTCATGACGCGGAAGGCCTCGCGGATGCACAGGAACATGCCGGTCAGGTTGACGTCGACCACCTGCTGCCACTGCGCCAGCGTCAGGTCTTCGAGCGGCACGGCGGGTGCGCCGCGCCCCGCATTGTTGAACAGCACGTCCAGCCCGCCGAAGTGCTGGACGCAGGTCTGGAACAGGCGCGCAACCGACTGCTCGTCGGTCACATCGGTGGGCACGGCCAGCGCCCGGTTGCCAGCGCCGGATTGCGCGGCCACCTCTTCCAGCGGTTCCGGCCGGCGACCCGCAAGCACGACGCGATAACCATCCGACAACAGGGCCCGCGCGGCCGCGCGGCCGACACCGGAACCCGCCCCGGTGACAATGGCGATTTTCGAGCTTACAGAACTCACGCTGATCTCCTGGCGCGAACAAAGCGCAGAATAGTCGGTACGATCCAGATGGCCAGCGTGATGACGCCCAGCGTCCCGGCGATGGGCCGCTCAAAGAACGCGAGCAGATGCCCGTCGGCCTTGATGAGCGAGCTGACCAGATTGCTTTCCAGCATACCGCCTAGAATGATGCCCAGGATGGTGGGTGCCAGCGGAAACCCATTTTCTTCCATCAGATACGCAATGACGCCGAAGGCCAGCGTCACACCCACATCAAACAGACTGTTGTTGATGGAATAGGATCCCACCAGGCAGAACAGCAGGATGAGCGGCATCAGGATGTTGCGGGGCACCTTCAGCACCGTGCGCGCCAGGCGGATGGCCCCATAGCCCAGCGGCACCATCAGCAGATTGGCAAAGATGAAGATCAGGAAAATGGCGTACAGGGGGACCGCATTCTCGATGAAGATGGTGGGCCCAGGGTTGAGGTTCTTCATGTACAGCACGCCAATGACGATAGCCGTGATGGAGTCCCCGGGGATCCCGAACACCAGCGCCGGAATCCACGCGCCGCCCAACGACGAATTGTTGGCCGAGCTGGCCTCCACGATGCCTTCGACGTAACCGGTGCCGAATTTTTCGGGTGTGCGCGAGAACTTCTTGCTGATGCCGTAAGAAATATAGGCCGCAATATCGGCGCCGGCTCCCGGCAGAGCGCCCACGACCACGCCCAGCACACTGCCGCGCACCACGGACATCGGGTACTTGATGATGACGCCGTACAGACCTTTGAAGATATGTCCGACGGTGGCGTCGATCTTCTGAAACCCATGGGCGCTGGTCACGGCATAGCGCAGGACCTCGGACACGGCGAACATCCCGACCATGATGGGAATCAGCGACAGCCCTCCCAGCAGATCCGGATTGTCAAACGTGAAGCGCGGATAACCCCCCGGGTTGTTCATGCCCACCGTGGTGGCGAACAGGCCGATCAGCAGCGACACGAAGCCTTTCAACGGGCTTTCCGAAGCGATGAAAATGGCGCAAGTCAGACCCAGCAGCACCAGCCAGAAGTACTCGTAGGTCGAGAAGTCCAGTGCGAACTCGGCCAGAACCGGCGCAAAGAAAATCAGCACCAGAGTGCCGAACAAGCCGCCGATGCAGGACACGACCAGGCCCGCACCCAGCGCCCGTCCGGCCTCTCCCTTCATGGCCATGGCATGCGCCTCGTCGGTGTACGCGGCCGATGCAGGCGTACCGGGGATACGCAACAGGCAGCCGGGAAGGTCGCCCGAGAAAATCGCCATCGCCGTCGCCGACACCATGGCGGCAATGGCCGGCACCGCTGGCATGAAGAATGTGACGGGGACCAGCAGGGCGACTGCCATGGTCGCGCTGAGCCCGGGTACCGCGCCGATGAACAGACCATAGATGGACGACAGCAGGACCACGACGATGACATAGGGGTCCGAAATCATGCCCAGAGCGGCAATAATGTGATCAAGCATGGATCAGTCTCCGGCGGTCAGAGAAGTGGCTCGAGCAGGCCCCAGGACAGCGGCACATGCAGCAGGGAATAAAAACCATAGAAAATGATGACGCCGCCCAGTGCAGCGATCACCACGGCCGGCACCGGCCGCACCCCGAACGCCAGGAACAGCACCAGCAAGAAGAAAACCGAGAAAACGACGAAGCCGATGCTGTCCGAGAACAGCATGTACATCACGATCATGATCGGCACCAGCAGGAACCGGAACACGCTGTGTGAACTGCGGAATTCGTTCGACAGCCGCAGCCATGCCGCGCGCGGCTGCGCCCTCAGGCCGTTGCGGATCAGAAAGAGGGAACAGATGATGAAGCCTGCGCCAATGACGCTGGGAAAGGCACGCGGTCCGAAATCCTGGCCCGGAATGACGGGAAAGGTCTGCGAATACAGTACGACGGCGATCCCGAAAATGGCCAGCAGGACCCCCGTTAAAACGTCACTGACTTTCATGCGAATAATCCTTGGTTCAGTCCGGGCGGGTACGCGACCCGCCCGGCGTCACCCGGCGGCACACCTCGAAGCGCACGGGCGCCGGGCAGCCGCCAGGTCCGGAAGATCAGTCCTTGGCCAGACCCAGGGTCTTCATGATCTTGCCCATGTCCGCATCGCTTTTGGCCATGAAGTCAGCGAAGTCCTTGCCGCTGGCGTAGGCAATGCCATACCCCTGCTTGGTCATGAAGTCCTTGTATTCCTGGCTGTGATTGATCTTGTCCAGAACCTTTTCGTATTTGGCCGCAATGTCGGCCGGCAGCCCCTTCGGAGCCACGATCCCGCGCCACGCGCCCATGGTCCAGTCGGAACCTGTCACCGATTTGAGCGTGGGCACATTCGGATACAGACCCGCCGGCTTGTCGGCCATGACCGCCAGAGGCTTGGCCTTGCCCGCATCGATCAACGAACGAGCCTCGGGCAGAGACACCGGAACCACGTCCACCCCACCCGCCACGAGCTCGAGCATGGCCGGCGCCGCCCCGTTCGAAGGCACCCAGCGGATGGCATCCGGCTTGATTTTCAGGCTGTTCAGCATGCCGGCCAGCGCGAGCTGCCAGATACCGCCTTCACCGGTCCCCGAAGCCTTCAGCTTGCCGGGGTTCGCCTTGGCGGCATCCAGCAGGTCCTGCAGCTTCTTGTACTTGGAGTTGGCGCCCACCGTCACGCCCGAGGGATCGAAATTCATGAGTGCCAGCGGCGTGTAATCGCTGGGGGTCAGCTTGGTCAGCGCCATGTGGTGCTGCATGGAGATCTCGACCGAGATCAGGCCGATGGTGTAGCCATCCGGCTTCGCGCCGGCCATGGCCTGATTGCCCACCACCCCATTGCCCCCCGGACGGTTGACCACGTTGACCGGCGTGCCCAGTTCCTTTTCCATTAGGCTGCCGATGATGCGCGCCGTGGCGTCCGTGCCGCCGCCCGGCGACCACGACAGCAACAACGTGATGGGCCGATTGGGCCAGGCCGCGCTGGCTGTCGCCGATACCATGGCCAGCACCGCGACCGCCGCCATTTTCGTCAAAGTGAATCGTTTCATTTGCTCCTCTCCCTTTTGTTGGTCATGAATAAAACACACTACTGACTACCAACTGCCGTCTGCCACACAACCACGCTCAATAGGTCGCGCGCCCGCCGGACAGATCAAAGACTGCACCCGTGCTGAATGTGCAGGAATCCGAACACAGCCAGGCGACCAGTTCGGCCACCTCCTGGGGTTCACCCAGCCGCTTCATGGGGCTTTTGTCTATCATGGTCTGTACGTGCTGGGGCGTCATCTGATCCAGCAGCGACGTCCGGACCGCGGCGGGAGCAATCGCATTGACCAGGATTCCGGTTTCGGCGAGCTCCTTCCCCAGTGATTTGGTGAGAGCAATGACGCCGGCCTTTGACGCGCTGTAGGCCGACGAATTGGGGGTCCCTTCCTTTCCCGCCAGCGAAGCAATGTTCACGATCCTGCCCGATTCTGCCCGGCGCATGAGAGGCACCACGGTATGGCAGACATGGAACACGCCCAGCAGGTTGACCGAAATGATTCGCGCCCACTCTGTCGGGTCGAACGCTTCCAGCGAAACCGTGGAGCCCGAAAACCCCGCATTGTTGACCACAAAGTCCAACCGGCCATGGCGGTCCTGGACGGCCTGGGCCGCCCGCTCCACGGCCGATCGATCAGACACATCGACCTGGGTAGCCTCGGGGTCGGACGGGTCAACCGCCAGATCCCAATTGCAAACAGTAGCGCCCGCCTGTTGCAGCCGCGTGCGGATCGCCGCACCGATACCCGCGTTCGCACCCGTGACGACGGCCACCCGATCGGAAAAGTCGTAGACGGCCGTTCGGGGCGAGCGGGTCATCGGATGAACTGATCCACGTAGGTTTCGCCCAGACCGACCTCGGTGTAATGCGCCCTGCACATGGCGATCTTGGTGAAAACGTCCTCATAGCCGATGTTCTTGCCATATGGATCGGTGTAGTACATGACGCCATTGACCTGGAAGAACGTAATCATTTCTTCGACGTCCGGCGGCACATACAGGGTGTGCGTCTCGCCAGGCGGTTCGAACACATAGCTGCCTTCGGCGGCCTCCCAGTCGTGTTCGAGATAGCGCCAGCGGCCCTTCAGCACGAAGCCATGGACGGGCTGCGGATGCCGGTGGCAGGCCAGCACCCCCGAACGCCGAACCCGCAGCAAGTTGGTCCAATAGCCCTGGCCCGCATTGAGACACAACGGGCGGAACCAGACATTTTCGGCTTGAGGAACCCAGATGCGCTCATCCGTCGGAATGGCATCGCCCACCACGATATCCGCCAACGCCTCACGTGGATTGACCCCCTGAAAAGGCAAGGGTTTCAACCCCGGGTCGACAGACGATTTCTGGCCCATTGGATGCTCCACAATGTGAACATATGATCTACCATGTAGAAAATGTTAAAAAGGAAGAGACCTTTCGGCTACTAGGGATTTCACGAACGGCGCATCGCTCCGGCAGCACGGCCACGGCCGCGACACGACCACAACGATGTGCCAAGCCACAGAGCCGGACGGATCCGCCACCAGAGGACGGGAGACATCGTGAACGCAGTCGATCTGTATCGCTGGATGCTGACCAGCCGCCAGCTTGAGTCAGCCCTGAGCAGCAAGAATCCACGCTGGTTTTCGACGGAAGGTGAAGAGGCCACGATCGTGGGCGCCTTCGCGGGCATCCGCGAAGGCGACATCGCCGCCCCGCACTACCGGGGTCCGTTCGTCACCTACCTGATGCGCGGCGCCGACATGAAGCGGCTCGCCTGCCAGGCCTTCGGCAAGGCTGGCGGCTACAGCAAGGGCCGCTCGGTCCCCTTCATCGGGCCAGCCGCGCTGGGATTCGTCCCGTGGGTCGCCGGGGACCTGGGAACGTCGCTGGGCATCGCGACCGGCGCCGCGCTCGCGTTGCAGCGCAGCGGGCGGGGCGGCGTCTGCATCTGTTCGTTCGGTGACGGGACCTCGAATCGCGGCGATTTTCACGAAAGCGTCAATCTCGCAGCGCTCTGGAAGCTTCCCATCGTCTACGTCTGCCAGAACAACAGCTGGGCCATCTCCCAGCCGGCGCGCAGCTACCTCCCTGCCCCCATTGTCGAACGCGCAAAAGGCTATGGAATCCCGGGCATTGCGCTGGACGGCAACGACGCAGAAGCCGTGCACGACGCGGTCACACGGGCCATGGCCCGAGCAGCTGAGGGCCAAGGCCCCACGCTGATCGAGGCCCGGACATGGCGTAAGGGCGGCCACTGGGCCAACGACAAGACACCTTACCGCACGGCCGCCGACGTCCCCGACCACCCGTGCGACCCGCTGGAACTCATGCGCCAGCGGTTGCTGGACCGACGCGAGGCAAGCCCGGTCGATCTGGAACGGATGCGGGCCACCATCGCAGCTCAGGTAGACGCCGCCATCGAATACGCGGCGAACCAACCGGACGCAGGCGAGCCCGAATTCGGCCTGGACGAGGTCCTCGCGCAGACATCCCCGGCCTGAAACGGTCATCCTTCATTCGAGGTCATCATGGATCAGGTCAGGACTCAGGCTGGCACCGACACCACGGCCACTCGTCATCCAAGGCTCACCTTCGCACAAGCGGTGATCGAAGCCATCCGGCACGAAATGCGCGCGGACGACACCGTCTTCTATCTCGGCCAGGACGTCGGGCCATTTGGCGGCGTGATGCAGGGCACACAAGGACTGTACGAGGAATTCGGTCCACAGCGGATTCTGGAGACTCCCATCAGCGAATCCGCCATGGCGGGCATCGGCCTGGGCGCCTCGTGCTTCGGCTGCAAACCGATCGTGGAGCTGAGCTTCGGGGAGTTCCTGCCGGCCGCCATGAACCAGCTCATCAATCAGGCCCCCAACCTGCACTACATGACGGCAGGCGCCGTGTCGCCCCAGGTGGTCATCCGCACCCGCGCCGGCGACGGTCCGTACGGCGGCCACCCGCAGGATTATTCGGTCTGGTTCTGCCACGTCCCGGGGCTGAAGGTCGTGATGCCGGCCACACCGCCGGACGCCTACCAGCTCATGCGGGCGGCGATCCGGGACCCGGCGCCGGTGCTGTTCGTCGAACCCATGTCACTGTCGCACGGACGCCGCGAGGTGGTGGACCTGGACGCCACCGACGCCACATTGGGAAGCGCCCGAATCGCCCGCGCCGGAAGGGACCTCACCATCGTCGCCTACGGGTCCGAGCTTCCGCACGTCCTGCGGGCCGCCCAGCAGGCAGCCGAGGAAGGCGTGGACGCGGAAGTCATCGACCTGCGCTCCCTCGCGCCCTGGGACGAAGACACGGTCATCGGCTCGGTGCGTCGGACCGGCCGGTTGCTGACGGTCCACGAAGCCTGGAAGGCCTTCGGACACGGAGCAGAAGTCATTGCACGGGTCATGGAAGTTCTGGGCGCGGAAGGCCGAACGGTCCGCGCCAGCCGGGTCGGGGCCAGACCCGTTCCCATCCCCAGCGGACCACTACGCAAACTCGCCCTGCCGACCTGGCAGGACATCCACACCGCCATCCTGCGGAGTGCGGGGATTGCGCCCCACTCCTGACCTGCCACGAATCACGCCATGGAAAGTACCTTCAATCATGTGCCCATCGCCCGCCAATACAAGCTGTCGGGCATGCAGAAGTTCGTGGCCGAGCGCCTTGCGGCCAGCCTGCACGAGACAGCCAGCGTCACCGCCATGGCCGAGATCCCCATCCGCGGGCTGCTCGAGGCGCAGGCCGCCTGGCGTACCCGCGGGGTCGAAACCAGCCTCACCCACCACATGCTTCATCTGACGGCCCGTTGCCTGGAACGCCACCGGCCGCTGAACGGCACGCTGCACGAGGGCGTGGTCTACGAATATGGCCCGGTCAACCTGGCACTGGCCCTCTCCATGCCCAACGGCGACCTGCAGGCCGTGGTCATCCGCGATGCCAGTCAAAAGACCGTGGCGGATATCGCCGCAGAGACCGACACGCTGATCGGCCTCGCACGCGAGGGCGGGCTCGGGCTCGAACACGTCCGTGGCGGTACCTTCACGCTCAGCAACTACGGCAGCCTCGAGCATACGGTCTGGGCCACGCCCATCATCCCGCCCGGGCAGTCCGGCGTGCTGGGCATGGGTCGCGCGCACCCCGGTCTGGTGGCGGACGACAGCCCTCAGGGTTGGCATGTGGAAACCGTTCTTCCACTATCCTTCACCTATGATCACCGCGTCATCAACGGCGTACCTGCCGGGCATTTTCTCGAGGATCTCGCAGACCTCATGATTCACGCTTCCACGGAGACCCCCCATGAACCATGAACATACCGTCACCCTGCCGGAACTGGCCAACGACTTCCAGTCCGGCACACTGGTTGCCTGGCGCAAGGCCGTGGGCGACTCGATCCAGCAGGGCGAGGTCATCGCCGAGATCATGACTGACAAGATCAACCTGGAAGTCGAATCGCCGCACGCCGGTATCGTCAAGACCCTTCTGGTCGAAGTGGACGATACTGTCAACGTCCACCAACCCATCGCCATCATCGAACAAGCCTACTGAACCACCATGCAAGCTCATCTCTCCCTACTCCCCGAAGACCATGAACAGGCCCTGCTCATCGGCCGCATTCACGACCCGCGCGACGAAGGTCCCAGCGTCGTGGCCATCCAGGGCCACGCGCTGCACGACCTGACACCGCACTTCCCCACCGTGTCGCAACTGCTCGAACAGCGCGACCCCGCCGCGATCGTGGCCCGCACCCCGGCCACCTCGCGATGGTCCCTGGACACCGTGATGCGCAGCACGCTGGACAACAACCGCACGGCGGCGCGCTTCGTCGCCCCCTGCGACCTGCAGGTCATCAAGGCCTGCGGGGTCACATTCGCCGGCAGCATGCTGGAACGCGTCATCGAAGAAAAGGCCGGCGGCGACCCGAAGCGCGCGACACAAATCCGCGACGAGATCGGCAAGGTCATCGGTTCAGCCGTCTCCAGCATCCGCCCCGGCTCTGACGACGCCTCACGAGTCCGCCAGTACCTCATCAAGGAAGGGCTCTGGTCCCAGTATCTGGAAGTCGGCATCGGGCCGGATGCCGAGGTTTTCACCAAGGCGCCCGTGCTGTCGGCCGTCGGTAGTGGCGAGGCGATCGGCATCCTGGCAGCCTCGAAATGGAACAACCCCGAGCCCGAGCTGGTGCTCGCCGTGAACTCACGCGGCGAAATTCGCGGGGCGACGCTGGGCAACGACGTGAACCTGCGCGACATCGAAGGCCGCAGCGCGCTGCTGCTGGGCAAGGCCAAGGACAACAACGCTTCCTGCGCGATCGGCCCCTTCATCCGCCTGTTCGACGAACGCTTCACGCTGGACGACGCGCGCCACATGGAACTGGAGCTGCATGTGACGGGCGACGACGGCTTCAGGCTGTCGGGTCACAGCTCCACCAGCCAGATCAGCCGTGACCTGACGGACCTCGCGGCCCAGACCTGCGGCCGGCATCACCAGTACCCGGACGGCTTCATGCTGTTCACTGGTACGCTGTTCGCCCCCACAGACGATCGCGACGCGCCGGGCCAGGGATTCACCCACAAGCTGGGCGATCTAGTGCAGATCCGCTCGTCCCGGCTAGGGGCGCTGGTCAACCGCGTCACCCACAGCGAAGACGCCCCGGCGTGGACCCAGGGCATCATCTGGCTCATGGCGAACCTGGCGCGACGCGGCCTGCTGGGGACTGCGGGCCCGCGCTAAGGGCCGCGGGCCGTTTCATTGGCCCGTCATTTTCAGTTCGGCGGTGCGCCCGCCGAACCGCACATCCACCATGTCATCTTCCGACAAAACGACGCGGGCAAATTCCGGAATCGGCACGGTCCGATCGTTGTACCTGACGACAACGGATCGACTCATGACGGCCAGACGCGCCACGACATCGCTGATGGTGCTACCTGCGGGATAACCAACCAGCACCCCATTCACTTTGATATTGGTCGCCATGGCCTCATTACTCCGCCCAGATTTCAACGAATATTGACACCGTAGTCCATTACCGCCATGGGGCGTTGCACTGAAAAGCGCTTCACCGGGCTCGCCTTGATAATCGTCACGTTGTCGGCGTCAATACCCCGGGTTTCCAGGCTTCCCGTGTTGTCCACCTCGTCCACGAGCCCTATAGTCAAAGCATGTGACTTGATGACGAAGGGGGGTACGATGGCTGCAATCCTGCTGACTTGGGTTGGCATCGGGTGCGTGTTGATGCTCCTTCACGTCATGTTCTTCGTGGATATCGATAGCTACTGGGCATCCATATTCTGGGGTGACCCGGTTCTCGACCTCCTGACGATATTTCTGTGGCCCGTCATGCTGGCGTTGTTTCTGCGCACCCGTTTCCTGAAGAAGAAACCGTATTGATTTTGCGGACTGACCACCAGGCGTCGGCGGCCGTCGAACCGAATCAATGCGGCCCGATGACGGCCATCAGGCGGGCATGCGCACGGGTCAGATGGCGCTGCATGGCCGCCTGGGCCTGCAGCGGATCGCGGTCAGCCACCGCGTCATAAACGGCCTGGTGCTCATCCACGGCGCTCTGCCAGACCAGCTGGTTGTCGAACAGTCGGTGCATCGAGCCGCCGATCGGCGTGTAGCGCTGGTCAAAGAGATCTTCAATGGTCTGGACCAGCAGCCGGTTGTCGGTCGTCGAGGCCAGCGTGGCATGGAACTGGCGGTCCGCATCGGCCAGCGGCTTGTCCCCCGAATGGCCGCGCAAGTCCAGGGCTTTGCGCATGGTGGCCATACTGGCCGACAGCGCCTTGAGCTGCTTGTGCGTGATGAAGCGGGCCGCATGCGCCGCCACGCCGCTTTCCAGAAAAAAACGGGTCTGATTCACTTCCCTGGGGCTATAGCCCATCAGGGACGCCTCGGACGCCACATCGTCGGCCTGGAGTTCCGGGACCGGCACGATCTGCAGAGCATCCCGCGTCAGGTAAATGCCCGATCCTACGCGAATTTCGATTTCGCCCTGCAGTTCCAGCACGATCAGCGCCTCGCGCAGGCTGGGCCGGGAAATCTGCAGCCGCTGGGCCAGTTCCCGTTCGGAGGGCAGGCGTGCGCCCACCGGCACGTCCATCCGGTGGATCTCCTGCCGCAGGACCTCCGCAATGTGCATGTAGCTGCGCGCACGGTCCAGGACCGGCGCGGTGGTGACTGCCTTTTGCATGAATGCCACCCCTACCTTTAGCACTGAATGTGCGGTCATTCTATCTGGTCAAACCAATTGTTCAAATACTAGGGAAATCCATAACTGGTTTTACCGGTCAACCAATTTAGACTATCGGGCACAGACGGTTCCATGGCCGCCTTCCGGTGGCAGACAGGTTCACAACCATGACGTACCAATTCGATTTCAGCTCGGTCCTGCAATACTGGCCCATGCTGCTACAGGGCGCAGAGACGACGCTGATCATGTCGTTCTGGTCCACGGTGGCGGGCTTCGTCATGGGCGTGGTCTGCGCAATCGCCCGCAGTTCCGGCACCCTCGTCATCCGGCGCGTCGTAGGTGCCTATGTGGAAATCATCCGCAATACCCCGCTCATCATCCAGAGCTACTTCCTGATTTTCGGCCTGGCCAGCGTGGGGCTGAAGATGTCCATCATGGCCGGCGCTATCCTCGCACTGGTCATCAACATCACCGCCTACACCTGCGAGATCGTACGGGCGGGGATCGAATCCGTTCCACGCAGCCAGCGTGAGGCCGGTGAATGCCTGGGACTCTCGCCGCTGCAGGTCTACTGGCACGTCATCCTGTCGCCCGCACTGGAGCGCGTCTACCCGGCCCTGACCAGCCAGTTCGTCCTGCTCATGCTGGTCACCAGCTTGCTGTCGGCCGTCGGCACCGAAGACTTGTTCGGCGTCTCCGGCAACATCCAGGCCATGACGTTCCGCAATTTCGAAGTCTTCATCGTGCTCTGGGTGATGTACCTCATCATGTCCGCCCTCGTGCGCGGAATGTTCGCACTGGCCAGCAAGATCATGTTCGTGCGCAAACGCAAGCTGGGCACACTGCTCTGAGGCCGCCCCATGAACCACGAACAGATTCTTTATCTTCTTCAGGGTGCCTGGGGCACCGCAGAGCTGTCCGCCCTGACATTCGTCTTCTCGGCCATGCTGGGGCTTGCCGTTGCACTCATGCGCGTCTCGGCCAGCCAGGTCCTGCGCGGCTGCGCCTTCGGCTACATCAACCTCATCCAGGGTACGCCGCTGCTGGTCATCATGGGCGTGTGCTTCTACGGCCCATCGATCCTGGGCTTCACGGACACGCCAGCCATGTTTGCGGCGGTCCTGGCGCTGACCATCCACGCGGCGGCCTTCCTGGGCGAGATCTGGCGCGGCTGCATCGAATCCGTCCCGAAAAACCAATGGGAAGCGGCCGAATGCCTCGGGCTGAACCGCATCCAGCGCATGTTCAAGGTCATTCTGCCCCAGGCATTGCGCATCGCCACCCCTCCCACGGTCGGATTCATGGTCCAGATCGTGAAGAACACGTCCTTTGCGTCCCTGGTGATCGGCTTTGCCGAACTCTCCTACAACGCCAAGATCCTGAACAACTCGACCTTCAAGCCTTTCCTGTATTTCGGTGTCGCCGCCGCCCTGTACTTCGTCATCTGCTATCCGCTGTCCTGGGTCAGCCTCAGGCTGGAGCGCAAGCTGACGGTCGCCCGCGACCAGGCCTGAATGACGACCCACGGAGCCTCACATGACAGAAATCGTCCGCCTCAAGAACGTCCATAAATGGTTCGGAGACAACCACGTCCTGAAGGGCGTCGATCTCAGCGTCCAGAAAGGCGAAATCATTGCCATCATCGGCCAGAGCGGCTCCGGCAAGAGCACGGCACTGCGCTGCATGGACCACCTCGAGATCATCAACGAAGGCGAGATCACCGTCTGCGGCCACAGCTTCGGCGCCGGCATCTCCAGCCGCGATCTGAAGAGCCTGCGTCTGGACGTGGGGATCGTATTCCAGAGCTACAACCTGTTCCCCCACCTGACGGTAGAACAGAACATCACGCTGGCACCTCGTTCGGTGCGCAAGATTTCCAAAGAGCAGGCCCGCAAGATCGCGGCAGACGTGCTCGCCAAGGTGGGCCTGTCGGACAAGCTGGCCTTCTACCCCGAGCAGCTCTCGGGCGGCCAGCAGCAACGCGTGGCCATCGCGCGGTCCCTGGCCATGGACCCCAAGCTGATGCTGTTCGACGAAGTCACTTCCGCCCTGGATCCGCAACTCACGGGCGAAGTGCTGCGCGTCATCGAGAAGCTCGCCGCAGGCGGCATGACCATGGTGCTGGTGACGCACGAAATGGCCTTCGCCATGAAGCTGGCCCACCGGATCATCTTCATGTTCGAGGGCAAGATCCACGAACAAGGCACAGCGGACATCCTGCGCAACCCCAAAACCCCGGAACTGCAGCAGTTTGTCAGTAACGGACTTTAACCGACGAGCCCTGCCGGGCTCGCTTCCTCCCAGGAGACAACCATGAGTTTCTTCACGTTGAACCGCAGCGCAGTCGCGCTGACCATCGCAACCACCGCCTTGTTCACGGCAACAGTCCCCACGCAGGCGAACACGCTGGCACAAGTCCAGCAGCAGAAGACCCTGCGCGTGGCCATCGACCTGAACGCGCCGCCCTACGGCATGAAGGACGCCAACCTGAAAGAAGTCGGCTCGGATGTCGAAACCGCGCGCCTGTTCGCAAAAGAGCTGGGCGTGAAGCTCGACATCGTGCCCACGACACAGGCCAACCGGATTCCGTTCCTGCTCACCAACAAGGCCGATGTGGTGATCTCCAGCCTGACGATCACACCGGAACGCCAGAAGGTCGTGGACTTCACCATCCCGTATGCCGCCATCCAGTCCGTGATCGCTGCGCCGGCCAGCGCTAACATCAAGTCGATGTCCGATCTGGCGGGCAAGACCGTGGTCACCGCGCGCGGAACCACCAACGACATGAACGTCACCAAGCTGGCCCCGATGGGCACCAATATCGTACGCTTCGAAAACGACGCGACAGCGATGACCGCAGTCACCAGCGGCCGCGCGGAGATCTACTCCGGTGCACCCGCCATCATCGCCTCGCTGAACAAGGAACTGCAAAAGAACGGCAAGCCGCCCCTGGTGACGAAGGTCGTGATGGCCACCTCGATGCTGGGCCTGGGCGTCGCCAAGAACAACCCCGCGCTGCTCGACAAGCTGAACGAGATGATCCGCAAGGACCTGAAGAACGGTGAGCTGAACACTGTCTACAAGAAATACCACGGCGCCGATCTGCCGCAAGACGTGCTGAAGGAAGGTAAATAAGCATGACCATCATCCAATCCGTCGAAGTACTGGACGTACGCTTCCCGACTTCCAAGAATCTGGACGGCTCGGACGCGATGAATCCGGACCCCGACTATTCCGCCGCTTATGCCATCCTGCATACGGACGTCCCCGGACTGGAGGGCCACGGACTGACCTTCACCATCGGACGCGGGACGGAAATCTGCTGCACGGCGATCCACGCGCTCAAGCACCTGCTGGTCGGGCTGGACCTCAACTGGATCACCGAGGACATGGGCCGCTTCTGGCGGCACATGACCTCAGACAGCCAGTTGCGCTGGATCGGCCCGGACAAGGGCGCGATCCATCTGGGCACGGCGGCCCTGGTCAACGCGGTCTGGGACCTCTGGGCCAAATCGGCGGGCAAGCCGGTCTGGCAACTGGTGGCTGACATGACGCCCGAACAGATCGTGCAACTGATCGACTTCCGCTACATCACGGATTGCATCACGCCCGAAGAAGCCCTGAAGCTGCTGACGGAGCGCGCACAAGGCAAGGCCGCGCGCCTTCAGGAGCTGCAGCAGAACGGCTACCCGTGCTACACCACCTCGGCCGGCTGGCTGGGCTACAGCGACGAGAAGCTGCGCCGGCTCGCGACCGAAGCCATCGATGCCGGGTTTTCGCACATCAAGCTGAAGGTCGGGCGCGACCTGCAGGATGACATCCGCCGCCTGCGCATCGCTCGCGAAGTCATAGGCCCGGATCGCCACCTGATGATAGACGCCAACCAGGTCTGGGAAGTCGATCAGGCCATCCCCTGGCTGGAACAGCTCGCCTTCGCGAAGCCCTGGTTCATCGAAGAGCCGACCAGTCCGGACGACATCGCCGGCCACCGCCGTATCCGCCAGGCCATGCAGGGCCAAATGCAGGTCGCCACTGGCGAAATGTGCCAGAACCGCATCCTGTTCAAGCAACTGATCATGGAATCGGCCATCGACGTGGTGCAGATCGACGCCTGCCGGCTGGGGGGCGTCAACGAGGTGCTGGCCGTCATGCTGATGGCCGCGAAACACGGCCTGAAGGTCTGCCCGCATGCGGGCGGCGTGGGTCTGTGCGAATACGTGCAGCACCTGTCGATGATCGACTACCTGTGCTTCTCAGGCACCAAGGAAGGCCGCGTGATCGAGTACGTGGACCACCTGCACGAGCACTTCGTCCACCCCTGCACGATCCGTCACGCAGCCTACATGCCGCCGGCCCATCCCGGCTATTCCATCGAGATGAAACGCGACTCGCTCACGCAGTACACCTTCCGGGGGTGAGCGCATCGGCATCCCGTGGCACACTGGTGACGGCGCCAGCGTGCCACGGGCCGGAAACCCCATCGGAGAAAGGCCGAGGACTAAGATAACAGTTGACACTGCGGACGGCATGATGAACGCTGCGAGCAGGCGGTCTGAGATTCAATCAACAGTGAGGTAGGGATACGTTTATGTCTACATCAGAAAAATCATCGAAACTCCGCAGTCGCAGGTGGTTTGACAGCGCCGCAAATCCGGGGATGACGGCGCTGTACGTCGAACGCTATCTGAATTACGGTCTCACCCGAGAAGAACTCCAGTCCGGCAAACCCATCATCGGCATTGCCCAGACCGGCTCCGATCTGTGCCCCTGCAACCGCCACCACATCGAGCTGGCCAAGCGGACGCGCGACGGGATCCGGGACGCCGGCGGCATTCCAATGGAATTCCCGGTCTATCCGCTGCAGGAAACCGGCATACGCCCCACAGCCGCCATGGAGCGCAACCTCGCTTATCTGGGGCTGGTGGAAGTGCTGCACAGCTACCCGCTGGACGGGGTGGTGCTCACCACCGGCTGCGACAAGACGACGCCCGCCTGTCTGATGGCCGCCGCCACCGTCAACATTCCGGCTATCGTCCTGTCGGGCGGTCCCATGCTGGACGGCTGGTGGCACGGCGAACTGGCCGGCTCAGGCACCGTGATCTGGGAGGCCCGCCGTAAGCTGTCGGTGGGCGAGATCAACTACAACGACTTCATGGACATCGCGGCGTCAGCCGCTCCTTCCGTCGGCCACTGCAACACCATGGGCACCGCACTGTCCATGAACTCGCTGGCAGAAACGCTGGGCATGTCGCTGCCAGGCTGCGCCGCCATCCCGGCCCCCTACCGCGAACGCGGCCAGATGGCCTACGCGACGGGCCGGCGCATCGTCGGCATGGCGCATGAGAACCTGCGTCCGTCCGACATCATGACCAAGCAGGCCTTCGAAAACGCCGTCGTCGCCGCAGCTGCCCTGGGCGCCTCGTCGAACTGCCCTATCCACATGATCGCCATCGCGCGCCACATGGGCGTGGACCACGATCTGCAGGACTGGCAGCGCCTGGGGCCACACATCCCGCTGCTGGTCGATTGCCAGCCGGCCGGGCGCTTCCTGGGTGAAAAATTCCACCGCGCGGGCGGCGTGCCAGGCGTGTTGCGCGAACTGATGCAGGCGGGCAAACTGCACACGGACGTCATGACGGTGACCGGCAAGACGCTGGCTGAAAACCTGAAGGACATCCCTGAAGCCGACCGCGAGGTCATCCGTGCGTACGACAAGCCACTCAAGCCCAACGCGGGCTATGTGGTGCTCACGGGCAATCTGTTCGACAACGCCGTCATCAAGACCAGCGTGATCGACGAGAAATTCCGCCAGCGCTTCCTGGCCGACCCGGCACACCCCAATCGCGTGGACCTGAAGACTGTGGTCTTCGAAGGTCCGGAAGACTACCACGCGCGCATCGAGGACCCTGCACTGGGCATCGACGACAAGACCATCCTGGTCATCCGCAACGTGGGGCCCGTGGGCTACCCGGGCGGTCCCGAAGTGGTCAACATGCAGCCGCCGGCCGCACTGCTCGCCAGGGGCATCGACACGCTGCCAACCATGGGCGACGGCCGCCAGAGCGGAACATCGGCCAGCCCGTCCATCCTGAACGTGACGCCTGAATCCGCCATCGGCGGCGGGCTCGCACTGCTCAAGGACGGCGACGTCATTCGGCTGGACTTGAATACCTGCCGTGTGGACGTCCTGATTCCCGACGAGGAACTGGCCAAGCGGCGCGCCGCCTGGCAGCCGCCGAAGCTGGTGAACCAGACGCCCTGGGAGGAAATCTACCGCAACACCGTCGGCCAGCATGGTACCGGCGCCTGCATGGAGCCCGCCACGCTGTACTTGAACATCATCGAAACCCGCGGCGAAGCCCGCGACAGCCACTGAACGGCACGCACCGCCATGGCCGACGGCACCTTGCCGGCCATGGCGACCCGCGTCCTGAGCCGACCATGGATACCCTGACCCTTAAGATACTGCACCGCGCCATTCCACCCGACTGCGCGAGCGAATTCCGGGCGCTGTTCGGCGACCGCTTCATCACATCAGAGGCCGTCCGGACTCACCACGGGACAGACGAATCCCCCTACCCGGTATGCCCGCCCGACGCCGTAATCTTCCCGCACAACGAGGACGAGGTCGTGCAAATCGTCCGGCTGTGCAACCGGTACAAGGTACCGGTGATCCCCTTCGGGATCGGTTCGTCGCTTGAAGGCCACGTACTCCCCATCCAGGGCGGCATCACACTGGACTTCACCGAGATGAACCGGGTGCTGGCCATCAACGCCGAAGACTTCACCGTCACGGTGCAACCCGGAGTCATCCGCACCCAGTTGAACGACGAAATCCGCGACACCGGGCTGTTCTTCCCCATCGACCCCGGCGCCCACGCTTCCATCGGCGGCATGACCGCCACGCGTGCGTCGGGCACCAACGCCGTGCGCTACGGCACCATGCGCGAAAACGTGGTCTCGCTGAAAGTCGTGACCGCCCAGGGCGACATCGTGCGCACCGCCAGCCGGGCCCGCAAATCGTCTTCTGGTTACGATCTGACCCATCTGTACGTGGGCAGCGAAGGCACGCTGGGCATCATCGTGGAAATCACCGTCCGCGTCTACCCGCGTCCGGAAACGATCTCGGCCGCTATCTGCAACTTCCCGACGCTGTCCGACGCCGTCCAGTCTGTGGTCGAGATCATGCAATACGGCGTGCCCATCGCACGCGTCGAATTCATGGACCAGCACGCGGTCAACGCCGTGAACCGCCACAGCAAGCTCGGGCTGAAGGAAACACCGCTGCTGCTGTTCGAATTCCACGGCAGCAAGACGGGCGTCCAGGAACAGATCGAGGCCGTGCAGGAAATCACGCAGGGTAACGGCGGGATGGACTTCCAGTGGGCGGAGCGTCCCGAGGACCGCACCCGCCTGTGGCACGCGCGGCACAATTCCCATTACGCCGGCCTGCAGCTGCGCCCGGGCAGCCGCAGCGTGGCCACCGATGTCTGCGTGCCGATTTCACGCCTGGCCGACTGCGTGACGCAGACGGCCGCCGATCTGGAAGGCATGCCGTTCCCGTACACCATCGTGGGCCACGTCGGCGACGGCAACTTTCACGTGCAGATGCTGATCGACCCCGACAAGCCCGAAGAATGGCAAAAGTCCGAAGCGATCAACCACCGCCTGGTCCACCGCGCCATCGCCATGGACGGAACCTGCTCAGGCGAGCATGGCGTAGGCATCCACAAGATGGAGTTTCTGAAGGCGGAACACGGGGAAGCCGCACTGGAACTCATGCGCCTGATCAAGCACGCCTACGACCCGAACAACATCTTCAATCCTGGCAAGGTCATCGCGTGGGAGGCCTGATCCGCCCCAACCAGGTTTCAGGGCGCCGTGCGGGGCCCCCCGGACGATACGACCGGCTACGGCTTGGGGACGCTGACGTCGCGCCGGGGCGATTGCAGAAACCCGAAGTCGCAGCCCTGATCGGCCTGCAGCACGGACTCTACATACAGCTTGCGGTAGCCCCGCTGGTCCGGGTCGGGTGACGGTTCGGAACGGGACGCCGCACGCGAGGCCAGCTCCGCATCGCTGACCAACAGGCTCAGGCTGCGGTCATGCACGCTGAGCCGGATGCGGTCCCCGGTGCGCACCAGCGCGAGCGGCCCGCCACAGGCCGACTCAGGCGTCACGTGCAGCACGATGGTGCCAGCCGCGGTACCGCTCATGCGGCCATCCGAAACACGCACCATGTCGTGCACTCCCTGGCGCGCAAGCTTGCGCGGGATAGGGATGTAGCCTGCCTCCGGCATGCCGGGCGCCCCCACGGGGCCAATCTGCCGCAGCACCAGGATGTCGTCCGCCCGGACATCGAGCCCAGGGTCATCCAGGCGCTCGGCCATGTCCTGTGCATTGTCGAAGACGATTGCCCGCCCCTCGTGCTCCATGAGGTCGGCTGAAGCCGCAGACTGCTTGATGATCGCCCCGCCCGGCGCCAGATTGCCGCGCAACACGGCAAAGCTGCCAAGCGGATACACGGGATGATCAAAGGGCCGCACGACGTCCTGGCTGAAGGCCGGCGGCGCGGCATCCAGTTCCTCGCCCAGAGTGCGGCCCGTGACGGTCAGCGCATCCAGATGCAGCAACGGGCGCAATTCGCGCAGCACCGGAGCCAGGCCCCCCGCGTGATGCAGATCGCTCATGTAATGACTGCCCGACGGCTTCAGATCCACCAGAACCGGCGTCTCCTGGCTCATCCGGTCGACCTGGTCCAGATCGATGCGGATGCCCATGCGCCCCGCGATGGCCGTCAGGTGGATGATGCCGTTGGTCGACCCGCCGATCGCCAGCAGCACCCGCAGGGCATTCTCGAACGCATCGGGGGTCAGGATACGCTCCGGCACCAGGTGCTGCGCGATCATGGTGACTGCCTGCTTGCCGGTCTGCTCGGCCATCCGGATGCGGTCGGCCGACACGGCAGGCGCCGTGGCGCCCCCCGGCAACATGATGCCCAATGCCTCGCCCAGGCACGCCATGGTGCTGGCCGTGCCCATGACGCAGCAGGTTCCGACGCTGGCCACCAGATTGTCATTGACGGCTGCGATCTCGTCGCTGTCGATCTCGCCGGCACGATAGCTGCCCCAGTAGCGTCGGCAGTCTGTACACGCCCCGACCCGCGTCCCATGATGCGAGCCATTCAACATGGAGCCAGTCACCAACTGAATGGCGGGCAACCCCGCCGACGCGGCCCCCATGAGCTGCGCCGGTACCGTCTTGTCGCAGCCGCCGATGAGCACGACGGCGTCGATGGGCAGAGCGCGGATCTGCTCCTCGGTGTCCATGGACATCAGGTTGCGCTGGTACATGCTGGTGGGGAAGGCGAAGCTCTCGTGAATCGAGATCGTCGGGAAATCAAACGGCAGGCCGCCCGCCAGCATCACGCCGCGCTTGACGGCCTCGATGAGCTGCGGCATGTTGCCGTGACAGGGATTGAAGCCGCTGCCGGTATTGGTGATGCCCACGATGGGGCGATCCAGTGCGTCGTCGGTGTACCCGGCACCCTTGATGAAGGCCTTGCGCAGGAACAGCGAGAACTCGACGTCCCCGTAACTCGTCAGGCCGCGCTTGAAGCCACCGCTTCCAGACATCGAACACCCCACTTGTCGCTATTCCTTGATGGCACCCGTCATGCCGGATACATAGTACTCCGCAAAAAACGAGTAGATGACCGCCACCGGCAACGACCCCAGCAGCGCGCCCGCCATCAGCTGACCCCAGTGGTAGACGTCGCCCTCGATGAGCTCCGTGGTCATCCCCACGGGTACCGTCTTCATGTCCGACGAGGAGATCAGCGTCAGCGCATAGATGTACTCGTTCCAGGACAGGGTGAAGGCAAAGATGCCGGCCGAAATCAGCCCCGGAACCGATAACGGCAGGACGATCTTCACGAGAATCTGCCAGCGCGTCGCCCCGTCGATGAGCGCGCACTCTTCAAGCTCGTACGGGATGGAACGGAAATAGCCCATCAGCAGCCAGGTAGAGAACGGGATCAGGAAGGTGGGATACGTCAGGATCAGCGCCCAGCGCGAGTCGAACAGCCCCATCTTGAAGACGATGGAAGCCAGCGGAATGAACAGGATGGAAGGCGGAACCAGATACGCAAAGAAGATCGCCATCCCCACCTGCTTGGACCCCTGAAAGCGCAGGCGCTCGATCGCATAGGCGGCGAACGTTCCGCAGGCCAGCGACAGGACGGTCGCCACCACGGACACGATGAGCGTGTTCAGCATCCATTTCGGAAACGGCGTGTTGAACAGCAGATCCTTGAAGTGCTCCAACGTGGGGGCGCTGACCCAGAACGGGTTGCTGGTGTGCAGGGCAAGTTCCGAGGCGGGCTTGAACGCCGTGATCACCATCCAGTAGAACGGAAACAGCAGCACGAACACCAGGATGCCCAATGGGATGTAGACCGTGACCCAGCGGCGAGGCAGGGACTGCAGATACTCCATGCCTTCCGGTTCTGCGTTGTTCTTGTCACTCATTTGTCACCCCCGCGTTGCCAGGCCCGGCGCTGCAGGCCAAAGTACGAGAACAGAACGGATGCCAGAAGGAACGGCACCATCATGATGGCCAGCGCCGAGCCCTCGCCCAGCGCGCCGCCCGAGATCGCCTGCTGATACGACAGCGTCGTCATGAGCTGCGTGGCATTCACCGGACCGCCACGGGTCAGCACGTACACCAACTGGAAGTCGGTGAAGGTGAAGAGCACCGAGAAGGTGGCCACCACAGCGATGATGGGGGTGAGCAGCGGCAGCGTCACATAGCGGAACTGCTGCCAGGGCGTGACCCCATCGATGGCGGCGGCCTCGTAGAGCGTGGGGGAGATGGTCTGCAGGCCAGCCAGCAGCGTGATGGCAAAGAATGGAATCCCGCGCCAGATGTTGGCAATCACCACCGACAGGCGGGCCATCCACGGATCACCCAGGAAATCGATGTAATGGTCGATGAGTCCGAACTTGACCAGCACCCAGCTGATGATGGAGAACTGCGGGTCGTACATCCACCAGAAGGCCAGAGCGGACAGCGCTGTGGGAACGATCCACGGCAGCATGATCACGGACCGGAAGAACGACTGCATGCGCAGCTTGTGATTCAGCAGGACAGCCAGCCACAGGCCGAGCACGAACTTGAAGGCACACGCCACCACCGTATAGAGGATCGTGTTGAACAGCGCCAATCGCGAAATCGGATCACCCACCAGGTAGGCATAATTGCTCAGCCCGATCCAGCGCCCGTCACTGCCGATCGTTGTATCGGTGAACCCCAGCCAGACGCCGAGGCCCAGCGGGTAAGTCAGAAAGAACAGCAGCAAGACGGCGGCTGGAGCCATGAAGATCCAGCCCAGCAGATTGCTGTTGTCAAATCGATGGGACAGCATGGGTACCCCTTTGCGTGATCACGGCCGGGCGGCAGGCGCCCGGCCCGATCAGCCGCGCAACCGATCGCCGGGGCATGGACCGGCGACCAGCCGCACGGGTTGGTCAGGACTTGTAGTAGCGCTTGGCCCGTTCAGCCGCTTCGGCGGCCGCCTGCTTGGGCGTCTTGGAGCCGCTGACGGCGGCTGCAAACATGTCGACCACCACGTAGTTCGCCATCACCGCGGCGGACGCGGCTCCCAGCGGGCCATCGTAGCCATTGTCCAGCATGATGCCCGTCGAATCCCGGTACACGGTGATCTTGGGATCGTTCCAGACAGGATTGGCCTCGTAGGCCTTCAGCGGCTGGCTGACGTAGCCGATGGAAGATTCCATCCAGGGGTTGTACTGGTCGGCTTCCATCATGAACTGCGTGTAGGCCTTTGCCGCATTGGGGTATTTGGAATACTTGAAGTGCATGAACTGGCTGATCTGCATCAGCTCGGTATGCTTGCCGCTGGCCCCCACCGGGAAATGCGAGTGCGCCATGTCCTGAGCCATCGCATTCATCTTCGGATCCTTGGACGTCTTGGCACTGTAGTAGAGCGAAATGCCATTGGCCGTCAGAAAGATCTGGTTGTCCAGGAAGGCCCGGTTGTTGGACGTATCGTTCCAGCCCAGGGTCCCGGGGATGAAGGTCTTGTAGAGCTGGGTCGCATATTCGAGCGCTGCAACGGTCTCGGGGGTATCCAGCACGACCTGGCCCTTCGGACTTGCGACCTTGCCGCCGTGCGACCACAACAGCCAATGGCAGAAATTGTTGCCGTCGCCCACCGCATGGCCGAAAGCAAAGCCGGCCGGTGTGCCCTTGGCCTTCAGCGCCTGGCACAGTTTGAGGAATCCTGCGAGGTCCTTGGGAACCCCATCGAAGCCTGCAGCCTTGACCGCGCTTTCGCGATAGGCAATGGCGTTGCCGTTGGAGCCCAGCGGGATGGCAATCCATTTGCCCCCGTGCCGTCCATAACGCTTGCAGACGTCATACCAGCCGCCGTATTTCTTGCCCAGGTAATCGCCCAGCTCGGACACATCGAGGAGCTTGTCGGGAAACTGCTCGGGATCGTCGAACCAGCTGATGATGATGTCTGGGCCGCTGCCGACACGTGCAGCCAGGGCGGCCTTGGCACGGACGTCTTCCCAGCCTACGTCGTCCACCTTCACGGGGATGCCGGTCTGCTTGGTGAATTTCTCGGTGTTGACCTTCCATTGGTCGGCATCGCCCTGGACGAAGGCGTGCCACCGCAGCACGTTCAGTTTTGCGCCCTTTTCGGGTGCATGCAGCAGCTTGGTTCCGGTACCGGCGGCGGCGGCCAACCCCGGAAAAGCAGTGGAGGCGGCCGCCGCAGCGGTGGTCGTCAGAAAATCACGTCTTGTGAACTTAGCCATGTCTCTGCTCCTTCAAGGAAATTTTCCGTGCACACGGGCACGAACTGCCAGGCCAACCGGCTGGGAAACATCACTGCCTCATTGCTTTTCCGGAACCTTCGTCGAACAGGTGCGTAAACGCCGGGTCCGGCGCCAGGAACACTGTATCGCCCGGATGCAGATTCTGGCGCTCGCGGAATACCGCCACCACGTCGACGGAATCGACACGCGCATGGACTTCGGTGTCAGCCCCGGTGGGTTCGACTACGGTGACCACCGCCTCGAGGCCATGGCCGCTCGTGGCCATGGACATATGCTCCGGGCGCACGCCATAAATGACTTTCTGGCCGTCTTGGCCCAGGCCGCTGGCGGCCCGCGGCACCGGCAGAAGGGTGCCGTTTTCGAAGTGGACCTGGTCGCCTTCGGTCGTGCGATGCAGCACGCCTGGCAGCAGATTCATGGTGGGCGAGCCGATGAAGCTGGCCACGAACAGATTGTCGGGCCGGTCGTAGAGATCCAACGGCTGACCCTGCTGCTCGACCCGGCCATCGTTCATGACCACGATGAGATCGCCCATGGTCATGGCCTCGATCTGGTCATGGGTCACATAGACGGACGTGGCCTGCAGCCGCTGGTGCAGCGCGCGGATTTCCGCACGCATCTGCACCCGCAGCTTGGCATCCAGATTGGACAGCGGTTCGTCGAACAGAAAGACCTGGGGGTTGCGGACAATGGCACGCCCCATGGCCACCCGCTGGCGCTGTCCGCCGGACAGTTGACGCGGATAACGCTTCAAGAGCTGGGACAAACCGAGGATTTCCGAGGCCTGGTCCACACGCTTGCGGATTTCGTCGCGATCGGTCTGGGCCAGCATGAGCGAGAACGCCATGTTGTCGAAAACCGTCATGTGGGGATAAAGCGCGTAGTTCTGGAACACCATCGCGACGTCGCGCGCTTTGGGCGACAGGGTGTTGACGACACGACCGTCGATCAGGATCTCGCCACCGGAGATCTGCTCCAGCCCGGCCAGCATGCGCAGCAAGGTGGACTTCCCGCACCCGGAAGGTCCCACCAGTACGACGAACTGACCGTCTTTGACTTCTACGTCCACCCCCCGAATGACCTGGGTGCCACCAAAGGACTTCTGAACTGCCCGGAGCTGCACTGATGCCATTGCACGTCCTTGTGTTCGAATTCTGGTCTGCTTGATTGCCTACCGGAATTCTGCACTACGTCCGGACGCCACGTAAGCAGGGAAATCCCCATCATGCGCACCGACTGTTCACATTATGGAATTTTTTAGGGATAACAACCCTTCACGATCGCCACGCCTCACCGTAAGATGAGGTGGCCGCAGTCGGCAAAATCACGCAGGCCGGAGTCCGTCGGCCCGCACCCAACCAGAGGTTCGACATGCATATCCTGATCATTGGCGCCGCGGGCATGATTGGCCGCAAGCTCACCCAACGCCTGGCGGCGGACGGGCGACTGGGCCACGCAACCGTGGACCAACTGACGCTAGCCGATGTCATCGCACCGGACACGCCGACCCGCTTCGGCGGCACCGTGAACACCATCGCCATCGACCTGGCGCAGCCAGGAGCCGCAACCAGCCTGGTGGCCGCGCGCCCCGACGTGATCTTCCACCTGGCCGCCATCGTCTCGGGCGAAGCCGAGGCGAATTTCGACAAGGGCTACCGCATCAACCTGGACGGCACGCGCTTCCTGCTGGAAGCCATCCGCCAGCAAGGCCTGCAGACGCCATACCGGCCACGGCTGGTGTTCACGTCCTCCATCGCGGTGTTCGGTGCGCCGTTCCCCGACCGCATCGACGACGAATTCTTCTCCACACCGCTGACCAGCTATGGCACCCAGAAGGCGATCGACGAGCTGTTGCTGTCGGATTACACGCGCAAGGGATTCCTGGACGGCATCGCCATCCGCCTGCCCACCATCTGTGTGCGCCCCGGCAAACCGAACAAGGCGGCCTCGGGGTTCTTCTCCAACATCCTGCGCGAACCGCTGTCCGGCCAGGAAGCCGTGCTGCCGGTGTCCACCGACGTGCGCCACTGGTTTGCCAGCCCACGAGCCGCGATCGGCTTTCTGACTCACGCGGGAACGCTGGACCTGGCCCGGCTGGGCAACCGGCGCTGCCTCAGCATGCCAGGGCTGTCGGCCACGGTGGGCGAAGAAATCGAGGCCCTGCGTCGCATCGCCGGCGAATCGGCGGTGCGCCTCATCCGCCACGAGCCCGATCAGACCATCATCGACATCGTGGCGGGCTGGCCGCGCAATTTCGACACCCGGCGGGCCGTTGCGCTGGGCTTCAAGGCGGATGCGGACTTCGACCAGATCATCCGCATCCACATCGACGACGAGCTTGGCGGCAAGGCCGGCGCCGGGGCCTGACCGTCAGACACCGACGGCCGAGACCGCCTTGGTGTTGAGGTAGGTTTCCAGCGCTTCGGGGCCGCCTTCCGAGCCGTAGCCGGAATCCTTGATACCGCCAAAGGGCAGCTCGGCCGACGGAGTGGCCGGCTGATTGATCCAGAGCATGCCGGCCTGGATCTGGTCGGCCAGCAAGCGCACGTTCTTGAAAGAGCGCGTGAAGGCGTAGGCCGACAGACCGAACGACAGGCGATTCGCCTCGGTGATGGCTTCGTCCAGGTGATCGAAGGTGCGGATACCGGCAATCGGGCCGAAGGGTTCCTTGTTGAACAGATCGGCTTCGAGCGACAGGTTGGTCACCACGGTCGGCGCAAAGAAGTTCCCCGCCTGGCCGACGCGCGCTCCGCCCGTGACGATCTCGGCACCACGTTTGCGCGCATCGGCGACCACTTCTTCCATGGCCGTGATGCGGCGCGGGTTGGCCAACGGCCCGAGCGTTGTACCTTCCGACAGGCCGTCGCCCAGATTCAGGGACTCCGCGTACTTCACGAAGGCCTGCGTGAAAGGCTTCTCGAGGCTCTTGTGCACCAGGAAGCGGGTCGGCGAAATGCAGACCTGCCCGGCATTACGGAACTTCGACATGGCCGAGACCTTCACCGCTACATCCAGGTCGGCGTCGTCTGCAATGATCACCGGCGCGTGGCCGCCCAGTTCCATCGTGACGCGCTTCATATGCGCACCTGCCAGCGACGCCAGTTGTTTGCCAACGGGGATCGACCCCGTGAACGTCACCATCTGGATTGTGGGATGCGCGATCAGATAGCTGGAAATTTCAGCCGGATTGCCATAGACGAGGCCTACCACCCCCGCCGGCACGCCGGCGTCCACGAAAGTCTGCAGCAGCGCCGCCGGAGAGGCCGGCGTTTCCTCGGGGGCCTTGCACAGGATGGAGCAGCCCGCCGCCAGCGCCGGGCCCAACTTGCGTACGACCTGATTGATCGGGAAGTTCCACGGCGTGAACGCGGCCACTGGTCCGACCGGCTCCTTGATCACCAATTGCAGCGCGCTGACATTGCGCGACGGCACGATGCGGCCATAGACGCGCAGGCCCTCGTCGGCGAACCATTCGATCAGGCCTGCACCCGCCAGCGTCTCAGCCGTGGCTTCAGCCAGCGGCTTGCCCTGTTCCCGGGTGAGCAGGCGCGCAATGTCGCCCGCGCGCTCACGCAGCAACGCCGCTGCGCGGCGCATTGTGGCGGCACGCTCGTGGGCGGAAGTGTTCCGCCACACAGTGAAGCCATCCTGAGCGGCTTTCAGCGCCCGGTCGAGATCCACCTTGGACGCATGGGCGACCTTTCCGATGACCTCGCCGGTTGCGGGATTCAGGACATCCAGTGTCTTGCCATCGGCGGCATCCACCCACTGGTTGGCGATCAAAAGCTTGGTATTCGGGTATTGAGTAGCAGTCATGGGGAAACCTGAAAACATTGAAAAAACACTGCGGCGAGCGCCCGCTCAAGGGCGGACCACGCCGCGCTCGATGGAAGTTCTGCCAGTCGAGTGTAGTACGAATCACCAGGCCGTCAGAGGACGCTGGTGGTGCCGCCATCTACGGCCAGGATCTGGCCAGTCACGAATCCGGACTCCCGTGCCGCCAGGAACACGACGGCAGAGGCAATATCCTCCGGGCTCCCCCAGCGCTTCTGCGGAACCCGCTCCACCAGCCACGCGTTGAAGGCCTCGTCGTGCCAGAGCGCCTCGGTCAGTTCCGTGCGGATGTAGCCGGGCGCCACCGCATTCACCGTGACGCCCGAGTCTGCGAATTCCGCCGCCCATTGCCGGGTCACGCCATGCAGCGCCGACTTGGCCGCCACGTAGGCCGTGATGTCTCGGCGACCCAGTATCGCCGTGATCGAGCCCGTGAAGATGATGCGTCCGTGCCCGCGACTGGCCATGCCGGCGGCCAGATGGCGTCCCAGGGCCCACTGCGCGGTGAGGTTCGTGAACACGATCCGTTCGAACTCCGACTGCGGCACACTGAACAGCGGCGCGCGGTACTGCACGCCGGCATTGGCGAACAGGATGTCAATGGCGCCAAGCTCGGCCACTTTTGCATCCACCACGCGCTTCGCGCCCTCGACATCGGCCACATCGAAGATGGCGACATGCGCCGCTATGCCTTCCTCGCGCAGCAGGCCCACCGCCTCTTCCACCGCTACGGCGTTGCGGCCATTGAGGATGACGGTGGCGCCCTGCTTCCCGAGCGCGCGGGCGGAGGCAAGCCCAATGCCTCGCGACGACCCGGTGACAAGCGCAACCTGCCCGGCAAGATCAAACATGATGAACTCTCAGTGAGTGTTGGGTTCCCCGAGGATAACCCACATGCGGCCTGCCGCCACAGTGACTCCCCGAGGTGGGAGGAGTCACTTGCGCAGACGCGCCTTTGTGGAACCGACGAGCCGTTCCTCGAACACTCCCCGTACGCCGTGCGGCTGGCTGCGCCAGTACTGGGCGGGCGCCGTCACACTGGCACCCAGCTCGGCTGCGGCCCGCCAGGGCCAGTGCGGGTTCCACAGCAACGCACGGGCCAGCGTCACCAGATCGGCGGACCCGCCAGATACGATGTCTTCGGCCTGCCGGGGCTCCGTGATCAAGCCCACCGCACTCGTCAGCATCCCGGCTGCGCGGCGGATCTCACGGGCAAACGGCACCTGATAGCCCGGCCCGGCCTGGATCTGCTGCTGCGCGCTCAGACCGCCCGAGGATACGTCTATCCAGTCGCAGCCAAGTTCGCGGACACGCTGCGCCAAAGCGACGGTCTGGGGCAGATCCCAGCCGCCTGCTACCCAATCGGTGGCGGACACACGAATGCCCAGCGGCCGATGGGACCAGACCTGGCGCACGGCATCGAACAGCTCCAAGGGATAGCGCAGACGGTTCTCCAGCGAGCCGCCATACTCATCCGTACGTTGATTGGAGATCGGCGACAGGAACTGATGCACCAGGTAGCCGTGGGCAAAGTGCAACTGAATCGCCGCGAGTCCAAGGCGGTCCGTCCGCCGGGCAGCAGTGACGAAAGCGTCCCGAATGCGGACCAGATCCTTCCGGTCCAGCGCGGCCGGCGGGTGATCCCCTTCGTGAATCGGTACGGCGGAAGGCGCGACGGTCTGCCACCCCCCGGTGTCCGCAGGTGCGATCTGATGACCGCCCCCCCAGGGCACCTCGCAGGACGCCTTGCGCCCGGCATGGCCCAGCTGAATCCCGATCGGCATGTCGCTACTGGCGCGCACGCCGTCCAGGACTTCAGCAAGCGCGTGCTCATTGGCATCCGAGTAAATCCCCAGATCGCCGTAGGTGATCCGCCCCTCGGGCTCGACCGCCGTCGCTTCGATCAACAGCAAGGCGGCACCGCTGCCGGCCAGTGTCCCCCAATGCGTACGATGCCACTGGCTGGCACTGCCCTCTACCGCGCTGTATTGACACATCGGGCTGACCACGATGCGGTTGGGCAGCGTCAGGCCCTTCAGGGCCAAGGGCGAAAAAAGCGAAGATCCCATTTCGTTTCCACCTGCAAAGAAAAACCCCCGATTTCCGGCTCACACGGAATATCGGGGGGGTAGGCTCAGAACCCGGCGATCACTCGTCGGACGGAACGTCCTGTGCTGCGGATTCCCCGTTGCCCGACTCGTCGTCGGACCCCACGTGCACCACTTCTTCGGAGTCACCAAACGGGTTGGCCTGCTCGCGCGCAGCCGCCCGCTCCGCCGCCTCGAAGACCTCGCGAGCGTGACGCGCCTCGTGATAGGCCATACCGGTGCCGGCCGGAATCAGACGCCCGACGATCACATTTTCCTTCAGGCCCCGCAGATCATCGCGCTTGCCCATGATGGCCGCCTCGGTGAGTACGCGGGTAGTTTCCTGGAAGGAAGCCGCCGAGATGAACGAATCCGTGGACAGCGAGGCCTTCGTGATGCCCAGCAGCACGTTATCGTACGTCGCAGGCAGCTTGCCATCGGCATCCATGCGGTCGTTTTCGTTCAACAGCTCGGCGCGTTCGACCTGCTCGCCCGTGATGAACGACGTATCGCCAGAACTGGTGATGTTCACGCGACGCAGCATCTGACGCACGATGACCTCGATGTGCTTGTCGTTGATCTTCACGCCTTGCAGACGATAGACGTCCTGCACTTCGTTGACGACATAGGACGCCAGCGCCTCGATACCCTGCAGGCGCAGGATGTCGTGCGGGTCGGCCGGGCCGTCTACGATCAGTTCGCCCTTGTTGACGACTTGGCCATCGTGCACCAGAACCTGCTTTTCCTTGGAAATCAGGAATTCGTGGCTGGTGCCGTCCATGTCGGTGATGACCAGGCGCTGCTTGCCCTTGGTATCCTTGCCGAAGGAGACCGTACCGGTGACCTCGGCCAGCATGCCGGCGTCCTTGGGCGAACGGGCCTCGAAGAGCTCGGCCACACGCGGCAGACCACCCGTAATGTCGCGAGTCTTCTGGGATTCCTGCGGAATGCGGGCCAGGAAGTCGCCTTCGCCGACCTTTTGGCCGTCGCGCACCGTGACGAGCGCGCCCACCGGCAGCGAGATGGCCACCGCGTGATCCGTACCTGCGACCTTGATCTCCTGACCCTGCTCATCCAGCAGCAGGATCTGGGGCCGTTGCGCAGCCTTGCCACCGCGCGTCGTCTTCGGGGTGATGACGACCAGCGTGGACAGACCGGTGATCTCATCCACCTGGCGCGCCACCGTGACGCCTTCCTCGATGTTGGCGAAGCGCACCGTGCCGTGGTATTCGGACACGATGGGGCGGGTGAGCGGATCCCAGGTGGCCAGTTTGGTGCCGGCCTTCACGCTGTTGCCGTCGCCCACCAGGATGGTGGCCCCGTAGGGAATCTTGTGACGTTCGCGCTCGCGGTGATTGTCGTCCACCAGCACGACCTCGCCAGAACGCGATACGGCGATGCGATCGCCCTTGCCGTTGGTCAGATACCGCAGACCGATGGCAAAGCCGATGGTCCCGGCGGACTTGGTTTCCACAGAGCTCGCCATCGCGGAACGCGACGCCGCGCCACCGATGTGGAAGGTCCGCATCGTCAGCTGTGTGCCCGGCTCACCGATGGACTGGGCGGCGATCACACCCACCGCTTCGCCCTTGTTGACCAGCGAGCCGCGGCCCAGGTCGCGACCGTAGCACTTGGCGCACAGACCGTGGCGGGTCTCGCAGGTCAGCGGTGTGCGGATCTTGACCTCATCGACGCCTGCTTCATCCAGCAGTTCCACCTGATGCTCGTCCAGCAGCGTGCCAGCGGAAATCAAGGTCCCCTGAGTTTCAGGGTTGACGATGTCGGCAACCGCCACACGGCCAAGGACGCGGTCCTTCAAGGCCTCGACGACTTCACCGCCTTCGACCAGCGCCTTCATGATGTAGCCGTTCGTGGTGCCGCAATCGTCTTCGGTGATGACCAGATCCTGGGTCACGTCCACCAGGCGGCGCGTCAGGTAACCGGAGTTGGCGGTCTTCAGCGCCGTGTCGGCCAGGCCTTTACGCGCGCCGTGCGTGGAGATGAAGTACTGCAGGACGTTCAGGCCTTCGCGGAAGTTGGCCGTGATCGGCGTCTCGATGATGGAGCCGTCCGGCTTGGCCATCAGGCCGCGCATGCCGGCGAGCTGCCGGATCTGGGCCGCCGAACCGCGCGCCCCCGAGTCGGCCATCATGTAGATGGAATTGAAGGATTCCTGACGAGCAGGCTTGCCATGGCGGTCGACGACCGGTTCCGTGGATAGCTGTTCCATCATGGCCTTGCCCACCCGGTCACCGGCCTTGCCCCAGATATCGACCACGTTGTTGTAGCGTTCCTGGGCCGTCACCAGGCCGGAGGAATACTGCCGATCGATTTCCTTGACCTCGGCGGACGCCTGCGCCAGGATTTCGGCCTTGGCATCAGGTACGATCATGTCGCCCATGGCGATCGAGACACCCGCGCGCGTTGCCAGGCGGAAGCCCGTCTTCATCAGCTTGTCGGCAAAGATCACCGTATCGCGCAGCCCGCAGCGGCGGTACGACAGATTGATGAGTTTGGCGATTTCCTTTTTCTTCAGGGCCTTGTTCAGGACACTGAAGGACAGGCCATGCGGCAGGATCTCGGACAGCAGCGCGCGGCCCACCGTGGTCTGGAAGCGGTGCGGCTCAGCGTGCCACTCGCCCTCCTCGTCCTTGGTGTATTCCGGCAGCCGCGTCGTGATGCGGGTCTGCAGCTCGACTTCATGGTTGTCGTAGGCGCGCTGGACCTCGGCCAAGTCAGCCAGGAACATGCCCTCGCCCTTGCCGTTGATGCGCTCGCGCGATGCGTAGTACAGACCCAGCACCATGTCCTGGGACGGCACGATGGACGGCTCGCCGTTGGCCGGGAACAGGATGTTGTTCGAGGCCAGCATCAGCGTGCGGCACTCGAGCTGGGCTTCCAGCGACAGCGGGACGTGCACGGCCATCTGGTCGCCGTCGAAGTCGGCATTGAAAGCGGCGCAGACCAGCGGGTGCAGCTGGATGGCCTTGCCTTCGATCAGTTGCGGCTCGAACGCCTGGATCCCCAGCCGGTGCAACGTCGGCGCGCGGTTGAGCATCACCGGGTGCTCGCGAATCACGTCTTCCAGGATGTCCCAGACCACCGGTTCCTGGCTCTCGACCAGCTTTTTGGCGGCCTTGATCGTGGTCGCCAGGCCCATGAGCTCCAGCTTGTTGAAGATGAACGGCTTGAAAAGTTCCAGCGCCATGAGCTTGGGCAGGCCGCACTGATGCAGATTCAGCGACGGACCCACCGTGATCACGGAGCGCCCTGAGTAATCCACACGCTTGCCCAGCAGGTTCTGGCGGAAGCGCCCGCTCTTGCCCTTGATCATGTCGGCCAGGGACTTGAGCTGGCGCTTGTTGGCGCCCGTCATGGCCTTGCCTCGGCGGCCGTTGTCCAGCAGTGAATCCACCGCCTCCTGCAGCATGCGCTTTTCGTTGCGCAGGATGATGTCCGGCGCCTTCAGCTCCAGCAGGCGCTTGAGGCGATTGTTGCGGTTGATGACGCGGCGATACAGATCGTTCAGATCGGACGTAGCAAAGCGGCCGCCATCCAGCGGCACCAGCGGGCGCAGGTCCGGCGGCAGCACCGGCAGCACGTCCATGATCATCCAGTCCGGCTTGATGCTGGACTTCTGGAAGCCTTCCAGGACCTTCAGGCGCTTGGAGATCTTCTTGATCTTGGCGTCCGAGCCGGTCGCTTTCAGTTCGGCGCGCAGCTTCTCGACTTCCTGGTCGATGTCGATAGTGCGCAGCAGCTCGCGCACGGCCTCGGCACCCATCAGGGCGTGGAAGTCATCGCCGTATTCTTCGGTCTTGGCCAGGTAGTCGTCATCGGACATGATCTGACCGCGCTTGAGCGGTGTCATGCCGGGTTCGATCACGCACCAGGCCTCGAAATACAGGACGCGCTCGATGTCGCGCAGCGTCATGTCGAGCACCATCCCCAGGCGCGACGGCAGCGACTTCAGGAACCAGATGTGGGCCACCGGGCTCGCCAGCTCGATGTGCCCCATGCGCTCGCGGCGCACCTTGGCCACCGTGACCTCGACGCCGCATTTTTCGCAGATGACGCCACGGTGCTTCAGGCGCTTGTACTTGCCGCACAGGCACTCGTAGTCCTTGATCGGGCCAAAGATCTTGGCGCAGAACAGGCCGTCGCGCTCCGGCTTGAAGGTCCGGTAGTTGATGGTTTCGGGCTTGCGGACCTCGCCATAAGACCAGGAACGGATCTTCTCGGGCGAGGCAATGCCGATGCGAATGGCATCGAATTGCTCGTCCTGGGAGACTTGCTTGAAGAGATCGAGTAGCGCTTTCATTATTTACGCTCCAGATCCATGTCCAGAGACAGGGACCGAATTTCCTTGACCAGCACGTTGAACGATTCGGGCATGCCCGCGTCGATCACGTGATCGCCCTTCACGATGTTTTCATAGACCTTGGTGCGGCCGGTGATATCGTCGGACTTCACAGTCAACATTTCCTGGAGGGTGTAGGCTGCGCCATAGGCTTCCAGGGCCCAGACTTCCATTTCCCCGAAGCGCTGACCACCGAATTGCGCCTTGCCGCCCAGCGGCTGCTGGGTGACCAGGGAGTACGGTCCGGTGGAACGCGCATGCATCTTGTCGTCCACCAAGTGGTGCAGCTTCAGGAAGTGCATGTAGCCCACCGTGACTGGACGCTCGAACTCTTCGCCCGTGCGGCCATCGGTCAGCCAGGCCTGCGTGCGGCCATTGGTGAGCTTCAGGCGCTCGGCGACGTCGTCCGGGTAGGCGACCTCCAGCATGTGCCGGATGTCCTCTTCCGGCGCACCGTCGAACACGGGCGTCGCCAGCGGCACGCCGTCGCGCAGGTTGTTGGCCAACACCCGGATTTCGTCGTCCGTGAGTTCGTCCAGCCGAACCGGCGTGCCGCGCGAGTTATAGATCGTGTCGAGCAGCTTGCGCAGGGACTTGATCTGCACAGTACGTTCGGCATCGAGCATCTCGGCGATACGCCGGCCCAGGCCGCGTGCCGCCCAGCCCAGGTGCACTTCCAGCACCTGGCCGATGTTCATCCGGGAAGGCACCCCCAGCGGGTTGAGCACGATGTCCATCGGTGTGCCGTCGGCCATATGCGGCATGTCTTCCACCGGCACGATGCGCGAGACCACGCCCTTGTTGCCGTGGCGGCCGGCCATCTTGTCGCCCGGCTGCAGGCGGCGCTTGACGGCCAGGTAGACCTTGATCATCTTCAGCACACCGGGCGGCAGTTCGTCGCCCTGGGTAAGCTTCTTGCGCTTTTCCTCGAAGGCCAGATCGAACTGGTGGCGTTTCTGCTCCAGGGCGTCCTTGACCTGCTCCAGCGCCACCGCGGCGTCCTCATCGGACAGGCGCACATCGAACCACTGCCAGCGATCCAGATCATCCAGGTATTCGCCCGTGAGCGCAGTCCCCTTGGCGAGCTTGCGCGGACCGCCGTTGGCGACCTTGCCGATCAGCGTCTTGCGCAGACGATCGAAGGCGTCGTTTTCCACGATACGCAGCTGGTCGTTCAGATCCTGGCGATAGCGGCGCAGTTCCTCGTCGATGATGGACTGGGCACGCTTGTCGCGCGTGATGCCTTCACGCGTGAAGGCCTGCACGTCGATCACCGTCCCCACCATGCCCGACGGCACGCGAAGGGACGTGTCCTTCACGTCGGAAGCCTTCTCGCCGAAAATGGCGCGCAGCAGCTTCTCTTCCGGAGTGAGCTGGGTTTCACCCTTCGGGGTGACCTTGCCCACCAGCACGTCGTCCGCCTTGACCTCGGCACCGATGTGCACGATGCCGGACTCGTCCAGCCGATTGAGCTGCGTTTCCGCCAGATTGGAGATGTCGCGCGTGATTTCTTCATCACCCAGCTTGGTGTTGCGCGCCACGACCGTCAGTTCCTCGATGTGGATCGAGGTATAGCGGTCATCGGCCACCACGCGCTCGGAAATCATCACCGAGTCTTCGTAGTTGTAGCCGTTCCAGGGCATGAACGCGATCAGCATGTTCTGCCCCAGGGCGAGCTCGCCCAGGTCGCTGGAAGCGCCATCGGCCAGCACGTCGCCGCGCGCCACGTGATCACCACGTGAGACGATGGGGCGCTGGTTGATGTTGGTGTTCTGGTTGGAGCGCGTGTACTTCTTCAGGTTGTAGATGTCCACGCCCACTTCGCCGGCGATGTTCTCGTGGTCGTCCACGCGGATCACCACCCGCTCGGCATCGACGAAATCGACGATACCGCCACGCTTGG
>NZ_SCQN01000010.1 GCF_004321985.1 Castellaniella sp.
CCCAACACCCAGAGAACGGCACAAAGGGGGAGGCAGCTCCCCCTGCTAAAATTTAGTTGAAAAATACCCATAGTTTTACTTGAATAGACGGTGCCTGAGGTACATCCCAAAACATCCAATCTTAAACTTGACATAATATACATTATGCGAATTTGACTGAGGTGGCAGAATGGATAAACGCGGGATCAAGCCGAAAATCCCCGTTGTTCTCACAGTGGCCGGATCAGCCCTCACGCTAAGATGCCCTATCGCTTCCAGATCCGGTTTTCCGCAATGACCGCCCGCGTCAACCCATCCACACTGATCGGCATCGTTGCCAGCATCCTTCTGCTTGGCAGCGTCCTGATCTTTTCAGCGCGGGACGCAAGCCTGTTCGTGGACCTGCCCGGGCTAGGCATCGTGCTCCTGGGGACGGCGGCGGCGACGTTCATCGCATATCCCTTGCGGGAGGTCATGCGGATCTTCGGGTCCATCCGCAACGTGCTGCACAGCGAGCGACTGCCCATCGACCAGGACCTGGAAGATCTGAGCGAGATCGCGCGGATCTGGATGCAGAGCGATATCCACGCGGTCGAAAAGGCACTGCAGAAGGTCTCCAATCCATTTCTGCGCAATGGTGTGCAGTTCGTCATCGACAACGTCCCCGAGCAGGACATCATGGATCTGCTCCAATGGCGGATCGCCCGCATGAAGGCGAAGGAACACGCCGAGGCACAGCTTTTTCGCGTGATGGCCGGGTTCGCACCCGCCTTCGGCATGGTCGGGACCCTGGTGGGGCTGGTCAACCTGCTGTTTCTGCTCGGCGACGGCGACATCACGGCCATCGGCCGGCAGATGGCGCTGGCGCTGATGACGACGTTCTACGGGGTGTTGCTCGCCAACCTGGTTTTCAAGCCGGTTGCCGTCAAGCTCGAGCGCCGTACGGAGCAACGGCTGATTCTGATGAACACCCTCATGCAGGGCATTTCCATGATGAGTCAGAAGCGCAGCCCAGCGCTGATGCGGGAGACGCTCAGAGCGTTCGTGGCTGAAGTGCGCGATGAAATCCGCGACCACGACCATGGTACGGACACCGGTGGGACAACCAGGACTGCCCCGGAAACACCATGAGACGGATCACGACGGAGCTGCAGCCGTCGCAGGCAGTCGTCCAGCGCATGCAGACCATGCAGCTCGACCTGCAGCGCGCGCGCCAGCACCTGCGCCGTGAACGCCGCAGCCACGGAACCCAATCGGACCGCTGGGGACTGGAGCAAGCCGGAACCGCACCGCAAGACGAGGACTGGCTCATCACCTATCTGGATATGGTCACACTGCTGATGGTAGCCATGATCGTGATGCTGGCCTTTGCCGGACCAGTGAGCAAACAAATCCAGGCGGTACGCCACGAAACCGCTGCTGCCGTGGCGAAGCGCGATTCCCCGCCCTCTGCCGCCCTGCACCCGACTGCCCCCCTGAGGCCGAAACCAGAGAATCTGCCAGTTGCCTACCCGGCGGCTGAGCCTGCCGAGGCCCTGGAACGGCCCACGCAGCCATCCACCCCTACCCTGGCACCGCTCGCCGGCACCTTCCCCCCCGAACCCATGACGGAGCCGCTATCGAAAGCCGGCCCATCAAAGGCCTCGGCAACGGAGGCGCCACCGCCTGCGACATCGGCCCAAGCTACCATCATCGAAACACCAGAACCCGTTTCCGCTCAGAAGGAGCCTGAAAACGAGGACGTACAGGCTTCGCAGGCGGACGAGGTGCGGATCGCCAGCATGCGTACGTGGGGTGCGCCAGTGGTCACCCCACCTGTGGCGGCGCCGACCGAGGCGCCCCCCGCTGCCAAGATAGTGGCGCCGGGGCCCTCGGAAGGAGAAGCCATGGCCGCCTCATTGTCGCTAGGGGATCTCGGCAAGGACGTCGAGGTCATCATCAACAAGCGCTCGGTGAGCTTCCGAGTGAACAGCGAGATTCTGTTCGACACTGGCCAGACGGACCTCAGCCCCGAGGGTCTGGCCGTGCTCAAGCGCATGGCCCGGGTGCTGGTCAGCGCCGGTTACGACATCACGGTCGAAGGCCACACGGATTCAGTGCGGGTGCGAAGCTCGTCGCCCTATCCCTCGAACTGGGAGCTTTCCAGCGCGCGCCGGCAGCGTCGTACGCTACCTGCAGGCCAATGGCATCCCCAAATCCCGCCTGAAAGCGGTTGGCTTCGCCGATTCTCGGCCAATCGCCGATAACGGCACACTCGAGGGCCGCGCCCGCAACCGGCGTGTGGAGCTGGTGGTCTCGAAACACAGCGACGAGTGACGCCTGATTCCTCGCACTGCTATAGCTGTTCGAAGCGATCGAAAAGGCGCTGGGTGGAGACCTCTTCGTGAGTGACTCCGGTGACGCTCGCCATCGGGGGACCGCGCAACAGCCAGGACAACATGCGGTCCACGGCGTCGTGATCCCCCTGCAACAGGACCTGGACGCGCCCATCGGGCAGATTGCGCACCCACCCGCCCAGCTTCAGCAGATGCGCCTGCCGAACTGTTGCGGCCCGGAACCCCACTCCTTGGACTTTCCCCGATACGCAGGCCGAAAGCGTTTCGACAGACTGGCGGACGGAAAGTGATTTCATGATGACGACATCAGACGGCCCAATATGACGTGCCGCAGCAGAGGTTGTGGTAGATTTTAAGCATGATAGCCTGAGGCTGTGCAGGCTGCAGGGCTCCCGGGTTCTGCGGGCGTTGCCGCATGAACGAACACCAGACTGGACAATGATGATTCATCTCGCACTCCCCTCTTTCCTGCGACCGCTCATGGCGGCGATGATGGCAACGCTACTTCTTGGCGCATGCGCCAGCGGCCCAAAAGGCAGTTTGAGCCTGGTTCCGGCAGAACTCAACACACAGACCCAGAAAGCAGGCCTGTTCTCGCAACCGATCAATTGGAACCAGAAAAAGCCCGGCTGCAAAGGCGAATGTCCCACCATGATGGTGAATTCCCTGGTGTTCCCCGGACACCAGCGCCTCACGGAACTGGTGGACCACGCGCTTGCGCTGATGACCTGGGTGGACAATGATCATCCTGCTCCCTACGACACTGTGCCGAGCCTGCGAGACTACTTCTGGAAGACGGCCGGCCCGCGCGACGAAATCGATCTGAACGCGAAAACGCGCTATCGCAACCCGCACCTGACGGTAGTCGAACTCCAGGCCAGTGAATACCGGACCGGCATGGCTCACGGCATCTCGGGCACGCAGTTCCTGATTTGGCGCAACGACCTGAAAAAGGCAGTCACGCTGGACAACCTTCTGCTGCCAGGCGCCCGTCCGGCATTCGATGCGGCCTTGCGAAAGGCCCACACCGAGTGGCTCGCCAAGAGCCCGGCCGCGCGAGAAGACCCCGCGAATTTCCGCCGCCTGTGGCCCTTCGTGTCGAGCGACAACGTGGCGCTCACCGATACGGGGATCGTCGTGAAATACCAGCCCTACGAAATCGCCCCCTATTCTTCCGGCCAACCTGAACTGCTGATTCCCTATTCAGAGCTGAAGAGCATCCTGCGACCCGAATACCTGCCGCCAGCCTGACCGACGTCCGGCTTCCCCAGCCTGCGTGCCCAACGTGGCTGGGGGCCGAGCGGCCACTACCGCTCACTTCGCGGGCTGGTCGAATCTTCCCAGGTCGAAGTAACGCGAGAACGAACTCTGGTCGCCGGCCTGAGGAGCCCCGGACGAGGGCGCCGCCGCGGGAGCGCTTGGTGTAACCGTAGCGGCCGGCACCGAGGGCCTCGATACAGCCGCCGGCGCGGATGAACCACCTTCCACACCAAGCTGGCGCTCGGCGCCGCGCCGCGATGCCGCTTCATCCAGGCGCTGGGCAATATCAGTGTTCTTGCGCTTGCGGGCCCAGTCGGCTGCAGTCTCGTGCGCCAGATTGAACATCGTCGGATCCGCCTTCTGAGCAAGGAGCAGCTCCACCATGGGCTTGCTCCCCGAAAGGGCCGCCATCATGAGCGGGGTCGTACCGTCCGGCCCCGGCGCGTTGACAATAGCGCCGCGCTTGATCAGCATCCGGGCGGTCTCGACACGGCCTTTGGAGGCCGCGTAGTGCAACGGCGTCCAGCCCAGGCGGTTGACGTGCGCTCCGGCCGCGATCAGGTCTGACGCACGGTCCGTCTGCCCCAGGATGCACAGGTACATGAGAGCCGTTTCATCATGCGCATTGGGCTCGTCGATCTGAACCCCCGGTGCTACCCGCAGCGCGTCGAAGACCGCCCAGGACTGGTCCCGGATGGCCTGAATCAGAGCCGGGTTTCCCTGCTTGCCGAAGGCATTTGGATCCACGTTGCGCAACAGCAGGCCGCGAACGGCGGACGCGTCGTCACGGTCGATGGCTGACCACCAGTCCGCGCCGGGCGCCTGCTGCGCCCAGCTCTCGCCAACCGGCAAGAACAGCGCTCCTGCAATGAGAGCCAGCAACCCGGCACGCAGCCCGCGTAGAACTGGATGCGTCTTGACCATGATGATGCTCCGTCAGGAATGGATGGAAACGGCTTTGTCGAACAGGGAAAAATAATTTTCCGCGGTCGCATGTTCGATGGTGGCAACCGGTACCCCGCGTAGCTCGGCGATCTTCTCGGCCACATGAATCACGCGCGAGGGATCATTGAGCTTCCCACGATACGGGACCGGCGACAGGTAGGGTGAATCCGTCTCGATGAGCATTCGGTCCAGCGGCACCTTGCGCGCCACGTCCTGCAGCGCTGCAGCGTTCTTGAAGGTGACGATTCCCGAAAAAGAAATATGGAACCCCAGGCCCATGGCCGCTTGCGCAACCTCCCAGGACTCCGTGAAGCAATGCATGACGCCACGTGCCGCACGCGCTTCGCGCATCACGCGGATGGTGTCTTCGGCTGCCGCCCGCGTGTGGATGATGAGCGGCAACCCGCTGTCCTGGGCAGCACGGATGTGGAGCCGGAACCGGTCCCGCTGCCACTCCAGGGGCTCCGCCTGACGGGAATAATCAAGCCCCGTTTCACCGATGGCGACGACCTTTGGATGCTGTGCCCGGACGAGCAGGTCCTGAAGCGTGGGTTCGAGGCCGTCATCATCGCCCGCGTCGTTATCGGGATGCACGCCGACGGACGCGCGCAGATGAGGGTGCCGCTCCACCAGACTGATCAACCCGGGCCAATCCCGCAGATTCACGGCGACGACGAGCGCATGGCCGACGTCGGCCGCCCGCATTCGCGACAGGATGTCCGGAAGCTGACTGGCCAGTTCAGGCAAATTCAGATGGCAGTGGGAATCAATGTACATGGCGTGAGATGGGAGGTTGGCATCGGCGGTCAGCTTGCCGCCCGCACGGGCTTGCCGAACGAACTCAGGAGCATGCGGGCAGCATGATCGGCGAGGAACTTCGGGTTCAGCGTGTGTTGGGCGAGACGCTGCTGATCCTGCAGCCAGCGCGCAGTCTGCGCCAGACGGACCGGATCCGATGACCGCGCAAGTATCTCGATAGCAGATGCCTGTGCCGGATAATACCGCAGCGGCAAGCCGTGCGCCGCCAGGCTCAGGTCGGTCCAGAGCCGCTGTGCGGCGTCGATCCACGCGGCCGCGTCTTGCGCCACCAGGGCATCGGCCAGCCCCGCAGGGGCACCGCCACACTGCGCCAGATCCAGGAAACCTTCCAGCCATTGCGGCACCGGGCCGCCGCCCGCCTGAGCGGCCTGCAGCGCCAGCAGTGGAGCTCCGCCAGCGGCCGCCAGCCAGGTGGACGCATCGTGAACACCTTGCTGCGAGAGCCAACCCAGCGCCTCATCGTGGGTCGGAACCGGCAACGGCAATCGGCGACAGCGCGAAACCAGCGTCGGAAGAAGCCGGTCCGGCGCCTGGGCTACCAGCAGGAACACGGTACGGCCCGGCGGCTCCTCCAGAATTTTCAGCAATGCATTGGCCGAGATCACATTGAGCGCTTCGGCCGGATAAAGCAACGCAACCCGCCATCCGCCGCGATGCGACGCCATGTTGAACCAGGGCATCAGCCCGCGGATCTGCTCGACGCGGATCTCTTTGGAGAGCTGCTTCTTGCCGCTGCCCTCCTCTTCGGCCTCTCCTTCCTGGGCCGCGACTGCATCCGGCCGCAGGCGGCGCAGATCCGGGTGATTGCCCGCCGCGACCCAGCGGCAGGCCTGGCACCGGCCACATGCCAGCCCATTCTCAGGCGTTTCGCAGAGCAGACTGGCGGCCCCAGCCTGGGCAAATTCCAGCTGCCCGATCCCGGGCGCGCCTTGGATCAGCCATGCGTGGGCGAAACGATCCCTCTGGCCCAGCCAGCGTTGCGCCAAGGGAACCTGCCAGGGGAAAAATCCGGCGGCGGAACTCACGACGCGCCTCGCGACCATCCGTTCGGACCCAGCAAACGCTGGAAGAAGCCGTCCAGATCGGCCTGCACCTCGGCCACGGTGCCGGCGGCATCCACCACGTGAAACCGCTTCGGGTCGGCCGCCACCCGCTCCAGATAGGCCTGGCGTGTCCGTTCGAAGAAGGCTGTGCCTTCACGCTCGAAGCGGTCTGCCTGACCGCGTCCCTTGCCCAGCCGCTCGCGGGAAACCTCCAGTGGAATGTCAAAGAGCACCGTGAAATCCGGACCCTGGCTCTGCTGCACCCAGTCTTCGAGAATGCCGATCGCCTCGCTGCCCAGCGCCCGACCCCCGCCTTGGTAGGCGTACGAGGCGTCCGTATACCGGTCACACAGCACCCACTGTCCGCGCTCCAGGGCCGGCCGAATACGCGTCTGCCAATGTTCGTTGCGAGCGGCGAACATCAGCAGCGTTTCTGTGCGAACGTCCATGGCTCGATGCAGCAGCAGATCACGCAGGTCTTCGCCCAGCGGCGTGCCCCCCGGCTCACGGGTGCACAGAAGATCGACACCAGCAGAACGCAGGAACTGTTCGATCCAGGGAATATGCGTGCTTTTGCCGGCACCATCCAGTCCTTCCAGGGTGATGAAGCAGCCTCGTGCGGTCATGGGCTCAGTTCCGGTTCAGAATGTACTTGCCTACCGCGCGGTTGTGATCAGTCAGCGTGGAGGAGAATTCGCTGGTCCCATCCCCCCGGGAAACGAAATAGAGGTACGAATGGTGGTCAGGGTGCAGCGCCGCCCAAAGCGCGGCTTTGCCTGGGTTGGCGATGGGTGTGGGCGGCAGCCCCGCCCGCGTATAGGTGTTCCACGGGGTGTCGCGCTCCAGGTCCTTCTTGCTCAAGCGACCCTGATAATCCGCTCCCAGGCCGTAAATCACCGTGGGGTCAGTCTGCAGCGGCATGTTCTGGCGCAGCCGGTTGATGAACACGCCGGCAATCTTGGTGCGATCTGTTCCATGCCCCGTTTCCTTCTCGATGATGGATGCCAGGATCAGCGCCTGATAGGGGTCGGTGAGTGGCAGGTCCGGTGATCTTTCCGCCCAGGCCTTTGCCAACACCTGACGGGCGGCCAGCGCTGCACGGCGCAGAATGTCGAGGTCAGATGAACCGGGTGCGAAGACGTACGTGTCGGGGTAAAACAAGCCCTCCAGATCAGGTTTGTCCAGCCCAAGGCGCAGTGCAATGGCCGCATTGCTCATGCCCTTCGTATCATGGCGCAAATGTGGGTCAGCGTCGAGCGCCGCCCGCATCTGCGCCACCGTCCAGCCTTCAGGGAAAGTCAGCCGGGTCTGTGTCATATCGCCGTTGGCCATGCGCTCCAGCAACTTCCACAGCGTATCGCCGGCGCGTGCCTCGTAGGCCCCCGCCTTCAGAAGCTTGTCGCGGCCGCTGAGCCGAGTCAGCCAGACGAAGGCCAGCGGCGAGACATCAATGCCGGCCGATTGCATGGTCAGCGCAATCTGGCGTGGAGAACTGCCTGTGTCGATGGTGTAATCCACGACCTGCGCGCGCATGGGGACCGGGCGTTGCCAGCCCCACCATGCTGTCGCCGCAATGGCGATCGCCACAGCCGTCAGGCTGAGAATCAGCAGCCAGAGCAGCCATCGCAGTGATTTTTTCATGCCCGCCAGTTTAACTGGAACAGCCCTTGAAGGCCTGCAGTGGTTGTTACTTTTCGCACAGCCAGGCCATGGACGTGGGCGTGCGCCGCCCCTGCTTTCAGAGGTTGCCCAGCAGAAGCTGCATGCCCAGGCTGCTGAGCGACACGGCCATCCATACGCCCAGCCCCAACAGGATCGGACGTATCCCCGAAAGTGCCATGCGGCGCAGGTCAGAAGACAGCCCGATGGCCGTCAGCGCCATGATGATGAAGAACTGCGATATCTCATGCAAAGGCCCAAGCAGCGCCCCCGGGATCAGATCCAGACTACGCGCGCCGGAAGCCGCCAGGAACCAGAGAATGAACCAGGGAAAAATTCGGGAAAGGGACACTCTGGTTTCGGCATGCTGATTGCGCCAGGCAACCCATAGGGCAATGACGATGCAGACCGGGATGATGAGCGTGGCGCGCGTGAGCTTCACGATGGTGGCAATGTCCCCCGCCGCCGTGCTGTAGCTGTAACCTGCTGCCACCACCGATGACGTGTCGTTGATGGCCGTCCCGGCCCACACCCCGAACCCATGGTTGCTCAACCCCATCCAGTGCCCCAGAAGCGGAAACAGCAGCACGGCGATGACATTGAAAAGAAAGATCGTCGAAATGGAGAGCGCCGTTTCATGGTCATCGGGCCGGATGATGGGGGCCACGGCGGCAATTGCCGAGCCCCCGCAAATCGCCGTCCCGACCCCGATCAGAGTCCGCAGATGCCCGCCCAGCTTCAGCCAGCGTCCCAGCAGCCACGCAACAACAAAGGCCGTGGACAAGGTCACCAGCGTCACCCCCAGGGAGGACGCGCCGGTCTTCAGGACTTGGCCCAGGCTCAGGCCAAACCCCAGGCCAACGATGGACCACTTCAAAATCTGCCGGCTGCTGAAAATGACCCCCGGCGTAAAGACCGGTGAGAGCCCCACAACGTTGCGCCAAACCATGCCCAGGACAATCCCGAACACTGGCCCGCCAATCAACGGTATCCGGACGCCCAGCCACCAGGCCGCGAGCCCCAGGCCCCCCGCAAGCAGTACGCCATACCAGATGGATGGCGCGCGCAACGCGCTGTCTGGACACACACCCCGATCGCCACCCGACACGGCGGATGGAAGGGGGTGTGGGATAGCGGAGATCGGTAGCATGAATCGGCCTGGACAACACGAAAAAGTCTGGTCATTCTAAGAAGAAGCTATAAATAAATAAATTAAAGTGATTTTAGCTATCGTATAAGAAATATTGAATTATTCTGGACGAATGACTCGGCGAACATGGCTTCTACCCTGCGTCCAGCGCGGCGTGCAGTATCATTCAGCAGCCAATATTTAGCGATGGAAACGCCTTTCAGCCTATGTCCAAAATCCTCAGAATCGGAATCGCCGGAGCCGGTGTTCTGGGCCGTCTGCTCGCGTGGCGGCTCAGCCGTGCCGGACACCAGGTCACGGTATTTGACCTTGCCAGCGGCCCATTGGGCCGGGGTGCTGCCGGATGGACAGCTGCCGGGATGCTGTCGCCGTCGGCCGAACTGGAATGCGCCGACCTGCAGGTCTTCCGCGACGGCGTCGATTCTATCCAGATGTGGGAAGGAATCATCCATGAACTTCCTGGCGCACCGGATTTCGACAACCACGGAAGCCTGCTGCTCGCTCACCGAGACGATGCCGGTGCGGCCCACCGCCTGGTGGATTTGATTGCCCGCAAGGCGCCAGACGGGTATCGGCCGCAGGCGCTGACGCCGTCGGCTCTAGCGGAGCTGGAACCCGACATTCATGGCCCTTCACTGGCATGGCTATTGCCGTGCGAAGGCGCCATCAACCCCGTACAGCTGATGCAGGCGCTGCAGGAAGGTGCCCGTGGAGTAAGCTGGATGTGGGGCCAGAATGTGGACGAAGTCCAGGCCGGTTACCTGAAATCATCCGGAAACCGCCACGACTTCGACCATGTGTTCGATGCGCGCGGCCTGGGGCAGCGCCCCGCTAACGGCCCAGGATCAGGCTGCACCGAGGTGCGCGGCGTCCGCGGCGAAATCTTTTTACTCCAGGCGTCCGACGTCAACCTCGCGCGGCCGATACGGGTACTGCACCCTAGGCACCGCGTGTACGTCGTGCCTCGCCGGGACCATCACTTCATCGTCGGTGCGAGCGAGATCGAGAGTGAGGACCGCTCGCCGGTCTCGCTACGCACCACGGTGGAGCTCCTGGCGACTGCCCACAGTGCGCTGCCTGGTCTGGCAGAGGCGCGCCTGGTGCATACGGAAACCAATCTCAGGCCAGCATTGCGCGACAACCTGCCGCGCATCGAGCAGACGCCGGGGCTTACCCGGATCAACGGACTCTTCCGTCACGGGTGGATGATCGCACCCGCCATGACGGTCCGCGCCATTCAGGGCGCAGGAATCTCGGTATGAACCCCGACGACACCAACCCCACGCCGAATATCATCACCGTCCATGTCAATGGTCAGCCGCTGACGGTCCCTGCTGGCTCCTCCCTCCTGCAGGTGCTGACACACCTGACAGCTGGGGCGGAGGAAGTCGACTCCGGCAGGATAGCGACCGCGCTGAACGGCCAGCACATCGCGCGTGGATTGCGCGATCAAACCTTGCTGACCCAAGGTGACCATATCACTACATTCGAACCCATCACCGGAGGTTGACCGCATGACGTGGCAAGTCGCACAAACCGAGCTGAACAGCCGCTTCCTGCTTGGCACCGCCAGCTACCCTTCCCCCCAGATCATGATGGACGCCGTCCGCGCATCGGGCACGGAAGTCGTCACCGTCAGCCTCAAGCGCCAAGCAGCTGCTCGTCCCCAGGAAGGTGGCGGAAAGCCTTATTTTTCGATCCTGAAGGAACTGAATTGCCACCTGCTGCCCAATACGGCAGGCTGCCATACAGCGGCGGAGGCCATCACGCTGGCACACATGGCCCGGGAAGTATTCGACACTCCATGGGTTAAACTTGAAGTTATCGGTGATCCCCACACGCTCCAGCCAGACGTCTTTGAGTTGGTCTCCGCAGCGCAAACCCTGGTGCGGGATGGCTTCCAAGTGTTCCCCTACTGCACCGACGACCTGATCGCCTGCCAAAGGCTTCTTGACGCTGGCTGCACGCTGCTCATGCCGTGGGCGGCGCCTATCGGTTCCGGCCAAGGATTGATTCACCTGTCGGCCCTGCGTACACTGCGCGAGCGTCTCCCGGATGTGCCGCTCATTGTCGACGCTGGCATTGGCTCGCCCATGGATGCCACTCAGGCCATGGAACTGGGCTTCGACGGCGTCCTGCTCAATTCGGCCGTGTCACGCGCGCTCGATCCGGTGCGCATGGCAGAGGCGTTCAAATGGGCCATTCATGCAGGTCGTCTGGCCTGGGAGGCCGGTATCATGGCCGAACAGGAAATGGCCGTAGCCACGACGCCCGTCACCGGCCGCCCATTCGTCCTTGGCTAGAAAAATGGCGGACCCCATCGCTGAGGGCTGCTGGCAGTTGCCCGACCAGGCCATCATCCGCATCGAAGGTCCCGATGCCAGAGCCTTCCTTCACGGGCAATTCACCAGCGCTGTTTCGACCCTGGAGCCGGCAATGGCCCGGCCGGCAGCCTGGTGCACCGCGCAGGGGCGCGTGCTGGCCAACGGCCCACTTTGGCCATCCGACTACGGCTTCGAGTGGATGGTGGCGCGCGATCTGCTGGATCCCGTCGCGCAACGCCTGCGCCTGTTCGTCTTGCGGGCGCAAGTCTCAATTTCCGAACCCCGGGATTCCCGGATCCTGGCGGCGCTGGGCGCCCGCCACGTGCCGGAAGCACTGCATGGCCTGAACCCATGGTCGGTGATACCCACTCAGGACAGGCTCTGGATCGTCGCTCCAATCGCCACCGCCAGCCGTCCCGCCGCATGGTGCGTGACCAGCGTACCGGGGAAGGAGCCTGCCGACACGGGTGCGTGGGCGGCGGCTCGACTGGGCGGCGGCTGGCCCTGCATCCGGGCCGGCACCAGTGGACAGTTTCTGACGGGAGCGCTGGACATGGACCTGAACGGCACCATCGACTTCCAGAAGGGTTGCTACCCAGGCCAGGAGGTGATCGCTAGAAGTCATTATCGCGGCACCGTCAAGCGCAGGCTGGCCTATGGTGTCTTGAAACAGGAACCTATTGTGCCGGCCGAAGCTGGCGCGCGAGATCTGTATGCGGCCGGGGCAACGGATGAAAGGCCTATTGGCCGGGTGATCGAATCCACCATCCACTCCCAGACCCTGCACGTTGCGGCGGAAATCACCCTGTCCGACTGGCCCCGCACCCGCTACGCGCTGGGGAGGCCGGATGGACCGGTGGTGTCGCTGCAGCCAGTGCACGCACCGGCGGGCGTTCAACCCGGGGCGATCTGAACCTGGCGCATCAACCGAATCGGAACCACCCGGGTAGAGGTCGGGTCAGCCCTTCTTGCGGTAAAGCGTCAGAATGCTGGAAAAATCCAGCTTTCCATTGCCCTGGGCGCTATGCAGGGCGAACAGGTTGCGTGCCAGCTCGCCCAGCGGGGTCGTCGCCTTGACGTGCATGGATGCCTCGGTGGCTAAACCCAGATCCTTGAGCATCAGGTCCACGCCGAAGCCACCCGCATAGTCGTGCGAAGCCGGCGCGTTTTCCATGACACCAGGCCAAGGGTTATAGAGCTCGGTGGCCCAATTCCGGCCAGAGCTCTTGGCGATGATGTCCGACAGGGTCTTGGGATCCAGCCCATTGGCCACACCCAGCGCCAGAGCTTCTGCCGTACCCGCCATCTGGATACCCAGGATCATGTTGTTGCAGATCTTGGCGACCTGCCCCGCCCCGGCTGCGCCGGCATGGAAAATGTTCTTGCCCATGACCTCCAGATAGGGCCGCGCCGATTCCAGATCCCTGGATTCTCCGCCGACGATGAACGTCAGCGTGCCGGCAGCTGCGCCGCCAGTGCCCCCTGAAACAGGCGCATCCAGCATGGGAATGCCACGCTCAGCGGCCGCCTTGGCGACCTTGCGGGCCGATTCAGGTGCAATGGTGCTGCATTCCAGCACCAACGTGCCCTTGGCGATCGACTCCAGCAGGCCGCCCTTGCCCAGGTAAAGGCCTTCGACATGCCGGCTGGCCGGCAACATCGTCACAACCAGGTCGGCCCCCGTTGCGGCGGCAGCAGCCGACTCGGCAGCACTCGCTCCCGCATCGGTCAGAGACCGGACGGCTTCCGGTACCAGATCAAAGACCTTGAGGCGGTGGCCCGCCTTCAACAGGTTTTTGGCCATGGGGCCACCCATGTGGCCCAGACCGATAAATCCTATTGTGCTGCTCATTGATTGTCTCCTGATGATGTTTATGTGGAAATGAATCGAACCCGATCAGGGGGCCAGATCAGCCAGCGGGTGCGGCTGCCCGGCCGGCCAAGGGGCGACCAGAAAGCGCTGGACCCAGTCGCCGGAAGCCTGCTCGAGCGTGGCCGGCTGCCAGTGGGGGTTCTTGTCCTTGTCGATCAGCAGGGCGCGGATGCCCTCTCGCAAGTCCGGCTCGGCGCAACAGCGTAGTGAGGCGATGTATTCAGCCCGGAAGGTGTCTGCGAGCGACTGGTGCCGGGCCCGGGACAACAGGGTGTACCCCAGCCGTGCCGACCCTGGAGAACCCGCCAGAAAGGTTGCCGCCGCACGCGCCATCCAGGGGTCGTCGTGCGTCTTCCACCGCGTGATCGCATCACCGATTCGACCGAAATCGGCCTGTCCGCAGCCCGTCCTGATCTCGCTGGTGTGGCGCTGCAGCGGACCTGGCTCGGGATCGGGCAAGCGGAGCGCCTGCAGCACGTCGTCGACCTGGGCACCATGGCGTTCTGGATCGGCATCCCAGGAAGTTTCCGCCAGACCCTGCAGCGCCGCATCCAGATCCGCAGGCCCGCAGATCCAGTCCGCCAGCCCCAAATGCACGCAGTCCGCCGCACCCAGCTGCGCCCCGGTCAACGCCAGGAAGGTACCAATGCCGTTTGGCAGGCGGCTCAGCATCCAGGTGCCCGCCACGTCCGGATAGAGGCCGATGGTGACTTCGGGCATGGCAAAGCGCGTCGTGGTGGTCACGATCCGGTGACTCGCACCCAGCATCAGCCCGACTCCGCCGCCCATGATGATCCCACTACCCCAGCATAGGATGGGTTTGGGGTAGCGATGAATGTGGAAGTCCAGCCGGTATTCGGCTTCGAAGAACTCGCGTGCCGGAATGTTCGCCCAGGCATCCCCCGGCGGGCAGGCCAGCATGCCGCGATACAAGGCTTGCAGATCACCGCCGGCACAAAACGCCTTTTCGCCGGCCCCATTCAGCACGACCGCCGCAACGCGGGAGTCGGCCGCCCAGGCATCCAGCCGGGGCCCCAGCAACCGGCACATGTCCAGAGACAGGCTGTTGAGCGTCTGCGGGCTGTTGAGTGTCGCGATCCCGATGCGCCAGCCGTTGCGCGCCGAAATTTCCCGGAAGACGACGGGCTCGCTCATCGTAAATCGGCTCCCTGGGTCAGAATATGTCGGGCGACGATGAGGCGCATGATCTCGTTGGTACCTTCCAGGATCTGATGGACGCGCGTGTCGCGGACCAGGCGCTCCAGCGGGTAGTCCTTCAGATAGCCATACCCCCCATGGATCTGCTGGGCATCCAGGCATGACTGGAAGCACAGATCGGTCGCCAGCCGTTTGGCCATGGCGCAATACGCAGACGCCTGGGGATCGCCCTCGTCCAGCTTGCAGGCCGCCAGCCGGACCATCTGGCGCGAAGCCACCACGTTGCTCAGCAGGTCCGCCAGCTTGAACTGCAGCGCCTGAAAGTCGGCCAGCGCTTTCCCGAACTGGCGGCGTTCCCCCATGTAGCGGCGTGCCGCATCATAGGCACCCTGCGCCGCGCCCACCGAGCAGGTGGCGATATTGATGCGGCCGCCGTCCAGGCCCTTCATTGCGAAGCGGAAGCCTTCTCCCTCTTCGCCCAGACGGTTTTCGGCCGGAACGCGGACGTTCTCGAAAGTAATGGGGCGCGTGGACTGGCTGTTCCAGCCCATCTTGTTCTCTTTGCGACCGTAAGTGATGCCGGTGCTGTCGGCAGGCACCACCAGCGCCGAGATGCCGCGCGGCCCCGAATCGCCCGTGCGGGCCATGACGACCAGCACATCGGTATCCCCGGCGCCCGAAATGAAAGCCTTGGACCCATTGAGGACGTAGCTGCCGCCGTCGCGCTGCGCACTGGTTGCCAGCGAGGCGGCGTCCGAACCTGAACCGGGCTCCGTCAGACAGTAGGATGCCAGCTTGTCGCCAGTGGACAGCAGGGGCCCCCAGTGGTCCCGGACTGCGGGCTGGGCCCAGCTGCCGATCATCCAGGTGGCCATGTTGTGGATCGTGAGAAAAGCGGTAGTGGACGGATCAATCGCTGCCATTTCTTCGAAGACCAGCGTGGCATCGAGACGCGGCAAGCCCAGACCACCGATTGATTCTGGCGCGTACATCGCGCAGAAACCGAGTTCACCCGCCTTGGCAAAGGCTTCGCGCGGAAATATGTGCTCTTCGTCCCACTGGGCAGCATGCGGAGCAAGTTCGCCCTGTGCAAATTCACGCGCCGCCTGGGCAAAAGCCTGTTGTTCTTCGCTGAGGCGAAAATCCATGGTGCAAAGTCTCCGGACTGTGGATGTGGCTCGTGCAGGCTTGTGGCGCCGCACGACGCAGTAGGACTGAGGTAACGGTCAACCGAAACGCTGCATCGTTACTGTAGCACCACCGAATGCCCCTCGATGCGCCACCTTAGCGCAGCCGGCTGCCTACGGGCTGTCATGCGCGCGACAATCACGCTGCAGCCTCAAGGCCGCCCCGCCTTGCTCTTGCGATGCATCACCCGGCGGCGGCGAGACTCCTGAGGGTCGAACACCAACGGCCGATAGAGCTCCACGCGATCTGCCTCGTGCAGCACGCGCGAGGGTTCGCAGCGCTCGCCATAGACACCGAGCACAGGCAGGTGGTCCGTGAACTCCGGAAATTCACGCGCGAAGCCGCTGAGCGACAATACCTCGCCCGCAGTCGTACCCTCCGGGACCTGCAAGGCTTTCCGCCACAAGCCCGCTGGCGCCGCAAATGCAATCGTCACTTGCATGACCAGCATGCCATCATGGTGGCAGAGCTAGCGCTGATTGCCATACACGTCCCGTGCGCGCTGTGTGAAGGAGTCGATGAAGCTGGTCGCGATGCGGTTGAAGACGGGACCGATCACGGCCGACATGGCCCGGCTGGAAAACGCATATTCCATGGTATAGATGACCTTGCAGCCATCCTCACCCAGCGCCTGGAAACTCCAGTCCCCTGTCAGGCTCGAGAACGGCCCGTCGACCAGATGAAATACGATCCGATGCGGATAATGATGGTCGTTGCGGGTCGTGAAGCTCTGGCGGATTCCCGCAAAGCGGATCTGCACCGTTGCCTGCATACCCTGCTCGTTCTGCCATTGCACCTCGGTCCCGCCGCACCACGGCATGAACTCGGGATAGCGCGCCACGTCAGCGACCAGATCAAACATCTGCTCACAACGGTAGGGCACGAGGACGGAACGTTGGATGGAATGCATCGGCAAGACGAGTGGATAAGATAGAATTGTTGGATTTTACTGACCCAGACATCAGCAACCCATGAGTATTGTAGAGAATCGCAAGGCCACGCACGATTACTTCATTGAAGATCGCTTCGAGGCCGGGCTTGTGCTGGAAGGCTGGGAGGTCAAGGCGATCCGGGCGGGCCACGTCCAGATCAAGGAAAGCTACGTCATCGTGCGCGATGGAGCGTTATGGATACTGGGGATGCACATCAGTCCCTTGCCCACCGCATCCACCCATATCCACCCCAGTGCGACCCGCACCCGCAAGCTGCTGCTGCACGGGGAAGAAATCAGTAAGCTCATCGGCAAGGTCGAGCAACGCGGCTACGCGCTGGTGCCGTTGAACCTGCACTACAAGAACGGGCGCATCAAGCTGGATTTTGGCCTGGGACGCGGGAAGAAGCTGCATGACAAGCGCGACAGCGAGCGTGACAAAGACTGGGCGCGCGAAAAAGAGCGCCTGATGAAACACGATACCCATCAGACCCGCAAAGAGTAGCGGTCGCGAGCACCGGAATCCGTCAGGCGGCCGAAGGATGACACCCGGGGCGGGTCCGGCACAGCGGCTCGCTCAGACGATCCCCAGACCCTCGAGCTGGAGCAACCGGACCTTGCGGCGCAGCCCACCGCCGTAACCGTTCAGGCTGTGGTCGCGCGCCAGGATCCGATGGCAGGGAACAATGATACTGACAGGGTTGCTACCAACGGCGGTGCCGACCGCCCGGCCATGGCCCGTGCCCAGGCCAGCCTGCTCGCCCAACTCCCCATAGGACAGGGTGGCGCCAAAGGAGACCTCCAGCAGTGCGGCCCAGACCTTCTTCTGGAAGTCCGTGCCCCGAAGAGACAGCGGAACGTCGAAGACCTTGCGATCACCACGCCAGTACTCATGCAGTTCCTGATGCGTCTGGCGCAGAACTGCTGCAGGGGCGCCGGGCGTGTCGTTCTGCAGGAACCGTAGGGGCCCCATCTCCGCCGCATCCCTGGCGACCAAGGATACCGACGATCCGTTGGCGAACAGATCCCCGCTGCCCTGTGGAGGCACCCGCTGCGCCCTGAACGAGCGGATGGGTCGGCCAGCCAGCCGCCCGGCGGACGGGTCGGAAACGATCCGGGGAGCAGGCCCGACTCCCGCGACCGTGGGGCAATCCCGCTGGTCAGTGAAGTAAAGCCCCGTCAGGCCTGCTTCGTCCGCCTCCAGCAAAATGGCGCCAAGGGGCGAGTCGACCACAGCACGAAACAGCATGTGATGACCCCAGTGAGGCTCGGTCGCGGCGGGCAGCCGCAGTCAGGCGGCGACAGCCGTGTCGGCTAGCCGTTGCCAGGTATCCACCACCGTGTCGGGATTCAGGGATATCGACAGAATGCCCTCGTCCCGCAACCACTGGGCCAGGTCCGGATGATCGCTGGGACCCTGGCCGCAGATGCCCACATATTTGCCGGCCTTCAGGCACGCCTGGATGGCACGTCGCAGCATGAAGCGCACGGCCGGGTCGCGTTCGTCGAAGTCAGCCGCCAGAAGCTCCAGCCCCGAGTCCCGGTCGAGCCCAAGTGTGAGCTGAGTCATATCATTCGAGCCGATCGAGAACCCATCGAAATACTGCAGGAATTCATCCGCCAGAATGGCATTGGACGGGACTTCACACATCATGATGAGGCGCAGGCCGTTTTCGCCACGCTTCAGGCCATGGGCCGCCAGCAGCTCAACCACGCGCCGCGCCTGCTCCAGCGTACGCACGAACGGCACCATGATTTCGACGTTGGTCAGGCCCATTTCGTCACGGACCTTCTTCAGAGCCTCGCATTCCATGCGGAAGCACTCGGCGAAGTCCTCTGAAATATAGCGGGAGGCGCCACGAAATCCCAGCATCGGGTTTTCCTCGTCGGGCTCATAGCGGGAACCGCCCACCAGCTTGCGGTATTCGTTGGACTTGAAATCCGACAGGCGCACGATGACCGTCTTGGGGTAGAAGGCGGCACCAATGGTGGCAATGCCCTCAGCCAGCTTCTCGACAAAGAAGGCTCGGGGACTGGCATACCCGCGCGCGGCGGATTCAACGGCCTTCTTCAGGTCTGCGTCTACGTTGGGGTAGTCCAGGATCGCCTTCGGGTGCACGTTGATGTTGTTGTTGATGATGAATTCCAGACGCGCCAGACCCACGCCGGCGTTTGGAATCTGCGAAAAGTCGAAGGCAAGCTGCGGGTTGCCGACATTCATCATGACCTTCAGGCCAATGTCGGGCATCTGGCCCCAGTGCACTTCCTCGACCTCGGTCTCGATCAGACCATCGTAGATCCGGCCCTCGTCACCCTCGGCGCAAGATACCGTGACCTCGCGCCCGTTGGTCAGGACATCGGTTGCGTCCGCGCATCCCACGACGGCGGGAATCCCCAGCTCGCGAGCGATGATGGCCGCATGGCAGGTACGCCCTCCCCGGTTGGTGACGATGGCCGAAGCGAGCTTCATGACCGGCTCCCAGTTGGGATCCGTCATGTCGGTCACCAGGATGTCGCCGGAACGCACCTGGTCCATTTCCGATGCGTCACCGACGATGCGGACCGTGCCCGAGCCGATCTTCTGGCCGATTGCCCGCCCGCGAACCAGGATCTCGCCGGTGGCCTTCAGGCGGTAGCGCTCCTGAACATCATGGTGACCCTGCTGGGATTTGACGGTTTCCGGGCGGGCTTGAAGGATGTAGAGCTTGCCATCCACGCCATCTCGGCCCCACTCGATGTCCATGGGCCGTTTGTAATGAGCCTCAATGATGGTCGCGTAATGGGCCAGTTCGATGATTTCATCATCCGTCAGCGAATAGCGATTGCGTTCCGAGGCCGGTACTTCGACCGTGCGAACCGCGTGACCCGAGGCGCGGCTCTCGTCGAATTCCATCTTGATGAGCTTTGAACCGATGCGGCGGCTGATGATGGGATAACGGCCGGAGGCCAGCGTCGGCTTGAACACATAGAACTCATCCGGGTTGACGGCGCCTTGTACCACCGTCTCGCCCAGTCCGTAGGACGAAGTGATGAAGACCACGTCCTTGAAGCCGGATTCGGTATCCAGCGTGAACATCACACCAGCGCTGCCCTTGTCCGACCGGACCATCCGCTGGATACCGGCCGACAGCGCGACTTCCGCATGGGCATAGCCTTTGTGAACGCGATAGGAAATTGCGCGATCGTTGTAGAGGGACGCAAAGACCTGACGGATCTTCTCCAGGACGCCCTCGATGCCGACGACATTCAGGTAGGTTTCCTGCTGACCCGCAAAAGACGCATCGGGCAGGTCTTCCGCCGTCGCCGAAGAACGCACGGCGAAGGAGCCCTTCCCATCGGCGTCGAGCTTGGCGAAGGCGGTGCGCACAGCCGATTCGAAATCGGCGGGGAAAGGCGCATCGACCACCCACTGGCGGATCTCCGAGCCGGCGGCGGCCAGCTCGCGCACGTCCTCGGCATTGAGCGTGGCCAGCCGTGCATTGATGCGGCCGTCGAGCCCGGAAGACTTCAGGAAGGTGCGAAAGGCGTCCGCCGTGGTGGCAAAGCCACCCGGCACCCGGACACCCGCGCCGGCCAACTGACTGATCATTTCCCCTAGGGAAGCGTTTTTACCTCCGACCGAGTCCACGTCCGTCATGCGGAGCTGCTCGAATGGTACGACGTAAGACATGATGTCACCTTTGAGATATGGAAAGCGTGTTTGCCCGGCGTACGGACTTCAGGCCCAAAAAGCGGCGATGCTGAGGCCTGTGCGTGCGCCCGGCAAACCAGCCTTGCCTTGCTGGCCAGGTGACTGGTAACCTTTGGCGGATTGTACCGTTTCTGATGCTCGATGGCGTAACAGTTCATGGATGTCACCCCCCCGGAACGCACTGTTTTCATTGTTTCCGACAGCACCGGCATTACGGCGGAAACCTTCAGCCATGCCGTTCTCTCGCAATTCGAAACCATCGCCTTCCAGGCGGTTCGGCTGCCTTTCATCGATTCCATCGAAAAGGCTGACGCCGCCGCGCGAAAAATCGCCCAGAAATCGTCCCTGGGCGGGCCACCACCGCTGGTCTTCAGCACGCTGGTGGACCCCGAAATCGCCAGCCACATCCGCTCGGCGCCCTGCATCTTCCTGGATCTGTTCGGGGCCTTCGTGCACCGCCTCGAAAAGATTCTGAACGCCAGCGCCAACCGTTCGGTCGGCCGATCGCACACCAACGGCCTGAGCAAGCAATACAACCACCGCATCGAAGCCATCAATTTCAGTCTGGCACACGACGACGGCCAATACGTCCAGGGCCTGGAGCAGGCGGACGTGATCCTGGTGGGCGTGTCGCGTTGCGGCAAGACGCCGACCAGCCTCTACCTGGCGATGCAGTATGCGGTCAAGGCCGCCAATTTTCCGCTGATTCCGGAAGACTTCGACCGCGCGGCCCTGCCGGCGTCGCTGCTGCCCTTCCGGCGAAAGCTCTTCGGCCTGTCGATTCAGCCCGAGCGTCTGGCCGAGGTCCGCAACGAGCGCAGGCCCAACAGCACCTACGCCTCACTGAGGCAGTGCCGGGACGAGGTCGCCAACGCCGAGCGTTTGATGCGAATGGAGAACATCCCCTGGCTTTCCACCACGACCCGCTCGATCGAGGAAATCTCCACCAAGATCATGGATGAGGTCGGGCTGGACCGGTTGAGCTATCAGTAGTCGCCTGTCAGGGAGTAGCCGTCCGTCAGCCAGCAACCGGCGAAGCCCCGTGAACCCACTGCTGGCGACGCTGCTCGAACAGGCAGATGGCCGCCGCAGCCGCCACATTCAGGGACTCGACGGCCGGCTCCTGGGGGATGTGTATCCGCCTCGTCGCACGCGCCAACAGATCAGGCGCCACACCCTGCCCCTCGTTGCCGAAGAGCCAGGCGCAAGGCCTGCGCAAATCAACGTCATACAGCGAGCGAGCCTGTTCCAACGTCGTGACTGCCAACGGTACGTCGAGCCGGTCAGCCAGCGCACCCAGATCGACACGCTCGTGAATCTGCAGCGCAAAATGCGCTCCCTGGCCACTGCGCAACACCTTTGGCGACCATGCCTGCGCACAACCCGACGACAGCATGGCCTGCGACAGGCCGGCAGCGGCAGCCGTGCGCAGCAACGTTCCCAAATTCCCGGGGTCCTGGACCCGATCCAGCCACAGACAGCCCTGCGTGACCCGGTCCGGCAAAGCCGGTCGGGGCGGCGCCACTACACAGAAGACGGCCGGTCCGTGCTCGACCTGCGACAGCAGGCGCGCCAGGCTGTCCTGCAGCACGATGCGGCGGGTCTCCTCGCAAGCCTGCCAGAGTTCCTGCACCCAGGGCTGCGGCTGCATGGACTCGCCCACGATCAGGACCAGTGGCAGCCCATTGTGGTCGCACCAGGCCTCGCACAAATGCCGGCCCTCGAGCAGCACCCGATCCACGCCAGTGCGGCCCACCCGCGCCTGAGCCAGACGCAGCCAGAAGCGAAAGTCTGAATTGTCACGCGAGGTAAGGGTGCGGATGGGAATGCTCACTCGGGTACTCGGGCTGGATGGGTTTCATACCAGCGCCGAACCGGCGCGAAACTGCTCCGGTGGGCTGGGCAGGGTCCAAAGGCCTCGAGGCGGGACAGATGGAGCGCCGTCCCGTAGCCCTTGTGCCGATCAAATGCATAGTCTGGATAGCAGGCGTGCAATGCCAGACAGCAAGCGTCCCGCGACGTTTTCGCCAAGATGGAAGCAGCCGAGATGGCGGGCTCCAGGGCATCCCCGCCGACGACGGCTCTGGCCGGAGCCAGCAGATGCCGGGGCAGACGGTTGCCATCGACCAGTATCAGACGCGGTAGCCGCCGCAGGGACCGGCAGGCCCGCTCCATGGCAAGAAAGGTCGCCTGCAGGATGTTGAGACGGTCGATCTCCTCCACGGTCGCGCTGGCCACTGCCCAGCCCAGTGCAAACGCCCGAATCTCCGCCGCGAGCACCTCGCGGCGGGCCGGGCTGAGCTTCTTTGAGTCGTCCAGTCCGGTAATCGGATGGGCAGGATCCAGGATCACCGCCGCCGCGAAGACGGGTCCGGCCAGCGGGCCTCGACCCGCCTCGTCCACGCCAGCCAGCCAGTCCTCGGAAGGACGGGCAGCTGGAAAGAAATCCGGCTGCCCGATACGCGTATCGGAAGCGATGTCAGCCACCTGCAACCTCCAGAATGGCCTGGGCCGCGAGCCGTGGCGTATCGCGGCTCAGTGTTGCATGCAGGATCGCGAAGCGATCCGCCACCTGAAGGGCCAGATCAGTATCAGTGAGCGCCCGCCAGGTCTCCTCCGCCAGTGCCTGCGGCGTGGCGGCATCCTGGAGCAGCTCCGGCACTACAAAATCGCGCGCCAGGATATTAGGCAGCCCGACCCATGGGAGGCTTGGAGCGCGCTGCCCGGATCGCCACGCCATGAGCCGCCGCATCCAGGGCGTGATGGCATAAGCGATCACCATTGAACGCTTGAACAGCGCCGCCTCCAGTGTGGCGGTACCGCTGGCTACCAGGACGGCATCAGCCGCCTCCAGGGCATGCCAGGCGATGGGCCACTGCCCGGTTTCCCGGCCATCGGCCCGTGCCAAGACAGCGCTCGGTCCCTCCGGCAACTCCCGAAGGACCTTGCAGTTCGGCAATGGATACTGCGCGAGGATCGTCTCGAACTGCGACTGCCGCTGTCCGCTGACCACTGGAACCACCACCTGCAGTTCCGGGTCCCGCTGGCTCAGGAGCTGCGCCGCCTGAAGGAAACGGGGCGCCAGAAGGCGGATTTCCGACTCACGACTGCCAGGCATCAGCGCGAGCACGCGCCGCCCCGTTTCCAGTCCCAGCATGGCCCGTGCAGCAGCGCGGTCGGGGTGCACGGGAATCAGTTCCGCCAGCGGATGGCCGACATAGGTAACTGGGACGCCCTGCTCGCGATACAGATCCTCTTCGAAGGGAAATAGCACCAGCATGTGCGACACCGCCCGCCGAATCTGATGAATCCGTTCAAACCGCCAGGCCCAGATGGACGGACTGACGAAATGCACCGTGGGAATGCCCGCCGAGCGCAGGCGCTCTTCCAGCCGCAGGTTGAAGTCGGGCGCATCCACGCCCACGAAGACATCCGGCCGCTCAGCCAGCACCCGTCGGTGCGTGTCCCGCCAGATCCGGATGAGCCCGGGGGCGCGCCGCAACGCATCCACATACCCGAACACCGCCAGCGCATCCATGGAATGCCAGGCCTGAAACCCCACACGTCCCATGGCGGGGCCGCCGATACCAACGGTGCGGGCTGCGGGATCATGTGTCCGCAAGCCCTGAATCACCCGGGCGGCCAACAGGTCCCCGGAAGGCTCGCCCGCCACGATGGCGGCGCGCAGCGTCATGGGCGGGCAATGCCGCGGCCAGCGCCACGCAGAAAATCTACCAGCGTCTGCACGGCCTGGCGCTCCGCGGGATGGTCCTGCTGCAGCACGACCAGCGCCTCGATAGCCTGATCGATCTGGAGCTTGCGCCGGTAAACAATCTTGTAGGCTTCCCGGAGGACCAGTATGTCCTGGTCGGTGAAGCCGCGCCGCGAAAGGCCCTCGGAATTGATCCCAATGGGCCGGAACGAATCACCGGCTCCTATCATGTAGGGTGGTACATCCTGGCGCACGGAACTGGTGCCACCGATCATCACATGCGCGCCGATATGCACGAATTGATGGACCGCCGACAGGCCCCCGAGAATGGCCCAGTCGCCAATATGCGTGTGTCCGCCCAGCTGCACGCTGTTGGCGATCACCACGTGGCTGCCCACCTGGCAATCGTGCGCAATATGGACATAGGCCATGATCCAGTTGTCGTCGCCCATCCGCGTCGTGCCGGCGTCCTGCGCCGTCCCGATATTGACGGTGACGAATTCCCGGAAGGTATTCGCGCCGCCGATGACCAGCGCGGTAGGCTCGTCCGCGTATTTCTTGTCCTGAGGGATACCGCCGATCGAGCAGAAGCGATAGAAATGATTGTTCGGTCCAATGGTAGTGTGACCATCGACCACGCAATGGGGACCCACCCGCGTACCGGCACCGAGGCGAACATGCTCACCGATGATGCTGTAAGGGCCGACGGTCACGCCATCCTCCAGAATGGCCCCCGGTGCGACGATCGCGGTGGAGTGAATCTGCGCCGCCGCCATCATTCCTCCAGGATTCGCACGGCGCACATGATCTTGGCCTCGGCTGCGATCTGGTCGCCGACCTTGGCGACGGCTGTGTACTTGCAAATCGAGCGGCTGAGCTTGTCGGCGGAGACTTCCATGCGGAGCTGGTCGCCCGGCACGACCGGGCGGCGGAAACGGGCACCATCGACGCCGACCAGGTAGTAGGCGATCTTGGTGCTGGCCAGATTCGGCGCACCGGCATCTGCAAAGGAAAACAGGGCGGCGGCCTGTGCGAGCGCCTCGATGATGAGCACCCCCGGCATGACCGGATGGTGCGCGAAGTGTCCCTGGAAGAAAGGCTCGTTGTAGGTGACGTTCTTGATAGCCACAATGCTCTTGCCGGGGTCCATCTCCAGAACGCGGTCCACGAGCAACATCGGCTGTCGGTGCGGCAGCCGTTCCATGATGTCCTTGATATCGAGTTCCATTATTGTGTGTCCTGCTTGTTGTCCGCCGGCTGTCCGGTGAGACTCGCTGCGCCCTGCCGTTCCGCCGCGCGCACGCGCCTGCGCAACTGCGCCAACTGGCCGATCACCGCTGCATTATGTTGCCAGGCAGTATGTTCGGCCACAGGGAATACCCCCGTGTAGCGACCCGCCTTCAGGATATCGGAAGTGACGGCCGTACCGCCCGAAATATGCACATCGTCGCCCAGCGTGAGGTGCCCGCCGAACATGGCAGCACCGCCGATCACGCAACGCTGCCCCATGGTGGTGGAACCCGCAACCCCCACACAGGCCGCCATGGCCGTATGATCACCGATGCGGCAATTATGGCCGATCATGATCAGATTATCGAGCTTGACACCATTGCCCAGAACCGTATCCTCAACAGCCCCGCGGTCCACAGTGGTATTGGCGCCGATCTCTACGTCATCGCCAATACACACACCACCCAGCTGGGCGATCTTCGCCCAAGCCCCGGGTGTACGCGGATCCGGTGCAAAGCCGAAGCCGTCGGCACCCAGCACCACCCCGGCGTGCAGGATGGCTCGCGCGCCGATCGTGACGCCATGATAGAGCGTGACGTGTGCATGCAGCAGGCTGTCGCGTCCAACGAAGCACCCCGGCCCGATGACGCAGCCTGCACCCACCCGCACGCCCGCTTCCAGATGCGCGCCTGCCTCGATGACTGCCAGAGGGCCTACGCTTACGCCCTCTTCCAGAACGGCATCATCGGCGACCACCGCGCTCGGGTGAATGCCTCGCGGCAGGCCGGCCAGCCGATGGCGGTCGAACCACTGCGCAAGCAGCGCATACATCAGATAAGGCTGGGCGCAGAGAACGGCGGCCCAGGAGACCGCATCCGGATGCCGCGCACGAAACGATTTCCAGTCTTCGGGCCGAAGGATCACAGCCGCCGCCCGGCAGTCGTCCAGTTGCCCATGGAGTCTGGGATTGGACAGGAAGCTGATCTCAGTGCCGCCCGCTGAGGACAGGGATCCGATACCGGCAATTCGCGGATCGGTACCACCATCGGGGATCTGGAGCGTGCACCCCAGGCCAACGGTATCAGCGGCCGCGAGAAGCTGCGAGAGTGCAGGAGCCCTTTCGAGCACGAGCAGCACAGGCATTGGCGATCAGCTGCCCAGAGCCTTGATGACCTGGTCCGTGATGTCGACGCGCGGACTCACGGTCACGGCGTCCTGGATGATCAGATCGTAGTTCTGCTGTTCCGCGATTTTCTTGATCGCGGCGTCGGCCTTCGCCACGATGGCCGAGAACTCCTCGTTACGGCGACGGTTGAAATCTTCCTGGAACTCGCGGCGCTTGCGCTGCAATTCGGAATCCATGTCCTGGAGCTGACGCTGGCGCTTGATGCGATCTGCTTCGGACAGGACCGGAGCGTCCTTGTCCAGCTTCTGCGCCTGTGCCCGCAGACTGTCGGACAGCTTCTGCAGGTCATCGTTGCGCTTCTTGAATTCGGCCTCGATCTTGGCCTGCGCCGCCTTGGCCGGTTTGGAATCGCGCAAAATGCGCTCTGTGCTGACAAAGCCGATCTTCGTGCCCTGGGCGTAGGAAGACGCAACCGGCAGCCCCCCAAGCCCAATCACCGCAGCCACTGCGAAAACAAGCGGCCCGCGCACGGCGCGACGGGTCATAGTCGAAACGTTCAAACCTGAAAGAAACATGATGTGGAATCCACCTGGGACGAGCTGCTACAAAAGGGTTTATTGTGCCATCAAACAGCCGGGTTCAGAAACCCGTGCCGATCTGGAACTGGAAGACTTGCTTCTGATCGCCTTCCTTGGCGTTCAACGCATGGCCGAAGGACAACTGCAGCGGGCCGAGCGGAGATTCCCAGGACAAGCCCAAGCCTGCGGAGTACTTCCAGCCGCAGGGATCGGCCGACGGAGAACTGGCATAACCGACCGGGCACCCGAAGCTGTCCGTCGTGGAAATCTGGCCCGCATCCGCAAAGACGAACCAGCGCAGCGTACGGTCGCGTGACGCGCCGGGGAACGGCAGATAGAGTTGAGCATTGGCCACCATCCGGCGCGAACCGCCCAGATCGGTGCCCGTGGCCGTGTCCACCGGCCCCAGGGACGCACCCCGGAAGCCGCGCACCGACCCGATGCCGCCAGCGTACAGGTTCTTGATGACCGGGAAAGGCTTGCCGGCTTCGCCGTAAGTCTTTTCCCAGTCCACCTGACCATTGAGCGCAAAGGTGAAGGCACGGCCCAGCGGCCAGAAGAACTGCTGCTGACCGCTGAGCTTGTAGTATTTCAGATCCATCGTGGACACGTCGGTGGACAGACGGGTGTAGCTGCCTTTGTGCGGCGCCAGTGCGCTGTCCCGGGTGTCCTTGGCCCAGCCGACGCTGAAGATCGCCGAATTGGTCGTGTCGCCGTAGTACTTCTGAACGTAGTCGACATAGGCCTGCGGAGCCTGGAAAGGACCCGAAAGGTTGATGTCGTTGATGGAATTGTGTTCGAACGTCACCCCGGCGAACACCCGGTCGGTCTCGGAGATCGGGACCCCGAAGTTCAGGCCAGCGCCCAGGGACTGAACCGAATACCAGCCCAGTGAACCGCTGCCGTCGACGTTGTACGGGGTCGTGCGGCGGTAATACAGCGACGTGGTCTTGCTGATGCCGTCCTGGGTCCAGTACGGGTTGGTATGCGTCAGCACTGCGGCGCGGTTCGTGGCGCTGGTGTTGACATTCAGCGACAGGGAATTGCCGCTGCCAAAGACGTTGTCCTGGCTGATCCCGGCCGAGAGCATCAGCTTATCGGTGGAACCGTAGCCAACCCCCAGATTGACCATGCCAGTGGGCTTTTCCTTGACGTCGACATTGACGTCCACCTGGTCGGGCGTGCCAGGCACCGGCTCGGTCTTCACGTTCACGTCTGTAAAGTACCCCAGACGGTCGATCCGCTCCTTGGAGGTCTTGATGCTGGAGGCGTCATACCATGCAGCCTCCTGCTGGCGCATTTCCCGGCGCACGACCTGATCGCGCGTGCGCGTATTGCCGCCGACGTTGATCCGGCGCACATAAACGCGGCGGCCTGGGTCCACATAGAAGGTCAGGCTGGCAACGTGATGATCACGGTCCAGCACGGGGTTGGGATTGACGTTGGCAAATGCGTAGCCCAGGGATCCCAGGTAATCAGTAATCGATTTGGCGACCGCGTTGGTCTTCTCAGCAGAGAACGTTTCGCCTTCCTTGACGGTCACGAGCGGCTTGAGCTTGTCCTCCAGACCCAGCAAATCGCCCGCCAGTTCGACCTTGCCCAGCTTGTATGGCTGGCCCTCGTGCACGGTCATGGTGATGTAGATGGACTTGCGATCCGGCGAGATCGTGACCTGGGGGGGCTCCATGGAGAATTCCAGATAGCCACGGTCCAGATAATAGGAACGGATGCGCTCCACGTCGCCTTCGAGCTTCTCGCGGGAGTACTTGTTCGTCCCGGTGTACCAGGTCATGATGCCGCCGGTCGTGAGCTCCATCTGGTCTTCCAGCTTACCCGCCGAAAAGGCCTTGTTGCCGATGAACTCGATCTTCGAAATCGTGGCGACGTCGCCTTCGAAGATGTCGAAGCTTACCCCCACCCGGTTGCGCGGCAGCGGTGTAATGACGGGGTTGATCTGCACCCCATATTTGCCCTTGGACAGGTACTGTTGCTTGATTTCGAAGGCTGCGCGATCCAGCATGGCCTGATCGAAAACCCGGCCCTGGCCGAAACCGACCTGTGACAGCGACTTCAGGATCGTCTTGGTATCGAACTCGCGCATGCCGTTGAAGTTGACGGACGCGATGGTGGGGCGTTCCTTCACCGACACAACGAGCACGTTGCCGCGTGCATCAATCTTCACGTCGTTGAAGAACCCGGTTCCGTACAGCTTCTGAATGGCGGTGGACGCCTCTTCTTCTGTGAAGGTCTGGCCTATCTTGACGGGCAAATAGGTGAAGATCGTACCCGGATCTACGCGTTCAAGCCCCTGAACCTGAATGTCACGCACCACGAAGGGCGTAAAAGCCGCCGCCACTGTCGGCGCCAGCAGTGTTGCCAGCATCAGCGAAACGGCACGCTTGGACAAACGAAACTTCCGGGGAGACGACATCCTGGCAATCCTTTTCAAGCCGTGCGCGGATAAGGCATCAGCGATGCGCGATTGTAAGTCACAACCTCATCAACTGAAAAGCCGCTCAAAATCATTGAACAACGCCAGAACCATGAGCCCGAGCACCGCCGCCAGCCCCAGGCGCAACCCCACATCCCGGATCCGTTCCGGAACAGGGCGTCCACCGCGCAAAGCCTCGATGACATAGAACAGTAAATGACCACCGTCGAGCATGGGAATGGGCAACAGGTTCAGCACCCCGATGCTGATGCTGATGAGAGCCAGAAAATCCAGGTAGGCCACCAGACCGACTCGGGCCGTCTGCCCCGCGTATTCTGCGATGGTCACCGGCCCGCTGATGGCCCGCCAGGAAGCTTCGCCGACCAGCATGCGCCCCAACATGCGCAGCGTGAACAGGCTCATGTCCGCCGTCCGGCGGACCCCGGTGACCAGACTGTCCACCGGCCCCTGCCGCACGAGCACCTGGGGTTGCCGCCCCTGCACCAGTGTCCCGATCCGCCCAATCCGGTGGCCCCCCGAATCAGTCTCCGACCGAGGGGTCACAGTCAATGACACTAAGTCGCTGTTGCGTAAAACCGTCAAGGGCAGCGGTTGTCCGGCATGAGCCTGGGTCACGTCCACGAACCGTTGAACCGACGGATTTTGAATCGTTCCGACCGCGCGAACCTCATCCCCCGGCTGCAACCCTGCTCTCTCGGCCGGTCCCCCCGGTGTCAAAGTCCCAATCACCGGAACCGGCGATGCAAGCACCAGGCCGACGGCCACCAGCGGGTCCGTCCGGCCACTCGCAGACGCCTTCTGGGCGGGTACCTGCAGCGTGACCGTTCGGCGACTGCCATCCGGGGTCCGGATTCCCATCAGGATCGCACCACCCACGGTCACAGGCTCCATCAGCTGCCAGCGGGCCTGCGTCCAGGACGCAACAGGCTGACCATCCACCGATGTCAGAATCGTGCCGGCGGGCAGACCAGCCATGGCAGCTGGTGTATTCGCGGCGGGAGCGGCGAGTACCGCCGCCGGTTGGAGCGTGCCCCACATCCCCAGAAACGCGTAGACAAGCGCCGCCAGCAGGAGGTTGGCCAGTGGCCCGGCCAGCACGATCGCTACCCGCCGCGTGAGCGGTTGATGATTGAAGGCCAGCCGGCGTGTGGCCGCATCCGCGCCGGCTGGCGCGTCATCGAGCATCTTGACATAGCCGCCCAACGGGATGGCCGACAGCGCCCATTCGGTGCCGTGCCGGTCCACCCGCCGCAACAGGACCGGGCCGAAGCCGACGGAGAATCGCACGATGGGTACACCGCACAGGCGGGCAACGGAATAATGCCCCCATTCGTGAAAGGTCACGAGGAGGCCCAAGGCAAAGGCGAACGCAACCAGGGTCAGCAGCATGGGTGAATCACGTCAGCAGTCAGAGGTCAGAAGGCGGTCTGGCAGAAATCCGCAGCGATACGGCGTGCCCTGGCATCGATCGCCAGAACGTCATCCAGCGATCCTGGTAGCGACGATTTCCACTTGAGGGAGTCATTCAGGCATCTCTCGATGATACGGGCAATCTGTGTATAGCGCAGCCGCCCCTTGAGGAAACCATCGACCGCGACTTCGTTGGCCGCATTCAGGGTGATACAGGCGGCCTGACCTTGGCCAAGGGCGTCCAGCGATAGCCGCAGACAGGGAAACCGCACCAGGTCCGGTGCCTCGAAATCCAGGTGCCCCAGCCGGGTGAGCTCCAGCAGCCCCACTCCACTGGCAATGCGGTCCGGGAAACCCAGCCCGTAAGCGATGGGTGTGCGCATGTCGGGTTGCCCCAACTGGGCCAGCACCGATCCGTCGTCGTACTCGACCATGGAATGCACCACGCTTTGCGGATGAACGACCACCTGGATCCGATCTGTGGGCATGGAAAACAGCCAGTGAGCCTCGATGACTTCAAGGCCTTTGTTGAGCATGGTGGCCGAATCCACGGAAATCTTGCGGCCCATGCGCCAGTTAGGATGAGCGCACGCCTGATCCGGTGTCACGGAATCGAGTTGTTCCAATGCAGTGCGGCGAAACGGTCCACCTGAAGCCGTCAGCAGCAGGCGCCTGACGCCCGGCGCGGGATGATCCGGGGCAAATGCCCGATCCGGTGTCTGGGGCAGACACTGGAAGATCGCGTTGTGTTCGCTGTCGATTGGCAAAAGCTGTGCGCCATGCTCCCGCACGGCCCGCATGAAGAGCCCGCCTGCTGCGACCAGCGCTTCTTTGTTGGCCAGCAACACCCGCTTGCCGGCGCGCGCAGCCGCCAGCGCGCCCGGCAAACCAGCCGCACCGACAATCGCCGCCATCACGGCAGTGACCTCGGGGTCTGCTGCCGTATCCGCCAGCGCCTGAGCGCCCTGGCGAATCTCCGGCAAGGGACGCCCGACCGGCCAGGCCGCCACGAACCGCGCTCGCGCTGCATCATCCGGAACAATCACAACGCGGGCGGCATGGCGTGCCGCCTGAGCCGCCAGGGCCTCAATACGCGTGTAGGCACTGAGCGCGTGCACGACGAAGCGCCCGGGATGACGCGCCACGACGTCCAGGGTGCTTACGCCGATGGAACCCGTCGAGCCGAGAATGCAGAGATGATGCAGGACAGACATGGACACTGGTCAAAGAAGCAAAAGAAGAATGGCAGCCGGCGCAACCGGCAGCACGGCATCGATTCGATCGTACACCCCGCCATGACCCGGTAACAGCCGACTGGAGTCCTTGACACCCGCACGGCGCTTGAGCAGCGACTCGAACAAGTCACCCACGATGGACCATGCTGCCAGCAGGATGCCGGCCACGATCAGCGCTGGCCAGCCCAACCGGCCCAGTAACAGCGCGCCAAAGCTCCCCGGCCACCACACGGCTGTGGCCGCCAGCCACAATACGGCCGCCACGATCCCACCCACGGCGCCCTCTCGGCTCTTGCCTGGGCTGACGCGAGGGGCGAGCTTGTGCCGCCCCAGGCTTCGGCCGACAAAATAGGCCGCAATATCGGCGCACCAGACCAGCGCCCAAAGGCTGATCAGTGCCGCCGCGCCGTGCACCACGAAAAGCCATGCCAGTGCATACCAGGTGGCCGCAAGCAGCCATAGCCCCAGCATTGCCAGCGGCACCGCCCGCCAATATCCCGGCAATTCAGCGCGCATGACCGCGCGAGGTGCCGCCAGCAGCCAGAAGAGGACTGCCAACGACAGAACGACTGCACGCGACCCGGGTTCCAGCCAACCGGAACCCAGGAGCAATCCGGCTGAGGCCGCCAGCAGCAGGATGGCAAACGCGCCAGCGAGCCAGCCCGCACGGCGGGCCCCCACTGGAACCAGCCGCAGCCACTCCCACCAAGCGCAAGCGCACATGACGGTCAGCAGAATGAGCATGGGCCAGGAACTGTCCGCCGATACCGCTGCGGCAACGATCAGCAACAGCACCAATGCCGTGAGAATGCGCGTACGCAGCATGGAGATCCCCGTCAGGTTCCGGTTCCAGGCCTCAGGTGGGCGAGGCCAACTGTGCGCTGGTGCGGCCAAATCGCCGTTCGCGGCCACGATACCATGCGAAGGCCTGATCCACGTCGTCCGCTCTGAAATCGGGCCAATAACGATCGGTGAAATACAGCTCGGTGTAGGCAAGCTGCCAGATGAGGAAATTGGAGATGCGCTGCTCACCGCCAGTCCGGATGAACAAGTCCGGCTCCGGAGCGTAGGACATGGCGAGCCAGGGATCCAGAGCGTTTTCGTCGATCTGCTCGGGCTGAGCTGCGAGTTCCGGGTGTGCGGTCAGCAAGGCGCGCATGGCCTGCAGGACGTCCCACCGGCCACCATAATTCGCGGCGATGGTCAGTGTCAGCGCGGACTGGCCGGCGGTGCGCTCCTCGGCTGACTTGATCAGCCCGCGCAACTTGTCATCGAAAGCGCCCAGGTCGCCCACGACCCTGAGGCGCACTCCTTGGGCCACCAAGCGATCCACTTCCCTTTCGAGGGTACGTACGAACAGCCGCATGAGCAAGGAAACCTCCTGAGCCGGGCGGCGCCAGTTCTCGGAGCTGAAAGCAAAGAGTGTGAGGTATTCGACACCCCGCCGGCCGCAGGCCTCTACCACACGCCGGACGGCATGCACTCCCCGGATATGCCCGGCCGTGCGCGGCAAATGCCTCTGCGTCGCCCAGCGCCCGTTGCCATCCATGATGATGGCCACATGGCGCGGTGTCTGGCTGGTTGCCGGAATCGTGCGAGTTGAACTGCTCGGGCTCATGCCGCCTGTGCCGATCCGGACCGTCAGACCGTCATGATCTCGGCCTCTTTCTGGGCGACAAGCTTGTCGATGTCGGCCACAAAGCGGTCCGTGAGTTTCTGGACTTCGTCCTGGCCCCGACGCTCTTCGTCCTCGGAGATTTCTTTTTCCTTCAGCAGCTTCTTGAGGGTTTCATTGGCCTCGCGGCGCAGATTGCGCACGGCGACCTTGGTGTCTTCGCCTTCTCCGCGCGCGACCTTGGTGAGGTCACGGCGGCGCTCCTCGGTCAGGGACGGCATGGGTACCCGGATGTTGTCGCCCATCGCAATAGGGTTCAGCCCCAGATCAGACTCACGGATCGCCTTGTCGACCGGGCCCGCCATGGTCTTCTCCCAGACTTGGACGCTGAGCGTCCGCGCGTCGATGACGGTGACGTTGGCAACCTGGCTCACCGGAACCAGCGAGCCATAGTACTCGACCAACACATGGTCCAGGATCCCGGCGTGGGCACGACCGGTACGGATCTTGCCCAGGCTGGCCTTCAGCGATTCGATGGACTTGCCCATGCGCTCGTCAGCCGAGCGGCGAATGTCGGAGAGACTCATACAGGCTCCTATACCTGAACCAGAGTACCCTCATCCTCGCCGCAGATGACGCGTCGAAGAGCCCCTGGCTTGTTGATTGAAAAGACCTTGATCGGCAGCTTCTGATCGCGACACAGCGCAAACGCCGTCGCGTCCATGACCTCGAGGCGCCGAATGATGGCCTCGTCGAAACTGATGTGGGAATAGCGGGTGGCGCTCGGGTCCTTGTTCGGATCCGCGCTGTAGATGCCGTCGACCTTCGTGGCCTTGAGCACGACCTCAGCCCCCACCTCGGCGCCGCGCAACGCAGCAGCCGTATCCGTCGTGAAGAACGGATTGCCGGTGCCGGCCGCAAAGATCACGACCTTGCCCTCTTCCAGATAGCGCAGCGCTTTCGGCCGAATGTAGCGTTCCACCACTTGGTCAATGTTCAGCGCCGACTGGACGCGCGCGTCCGCTCCGTGGTTCTTCAGCGCGTCCTGCAGGGCCAAGGCGTTCATCACCGTGGCCAGCATGCCCATGTAGTCGGCCGTCGCCCGGTCCATGCCTTGGGCACCCGGCGCTACGCCCCTGAAGATGTTTCCGCCGCCAATCACGACCGCCAGTTGCACACCCAGCGATACCACACCGTGAATTTCCTCTGTCATGCGAAGAATCGTCGCACGGTTGATGCCGAACGCATCAGCACCCATCAGGGCCTCGCCCGACAGTTTCAGGAGGACACGCTTGTAGGCCGGATTAGTCATGCACCAGGTTCCTGGAAGGTTGAAGCACGGAATTGAAGACCGCCGGGTACCCGACGGCACCGTCACGGATCCCGTGCGGATGCCATCGTACCCGAATCACCGCGGCTCAGGAACCGCTGGCAGCAGCCGCCACTTCGGCGGCGAAGTCTTCGGATTTCTTCTCGATGCCCTCGCCCACGACATACAGGACGTAACGGTTCACACGAGCGCCATGCGCCTTGAGCATCTGTTCAACGGACTGCTTATCGTTCTTGATGAAGGGCTGGGACAGCAGCGTGACTTCCTTCAGGAATTTCTGCACCGAACCCTCGATCATCCGGGTCACGATGTCTGCCGGCTTGCCGGATTCGGCCGCCTTCTGCTCGGCCACGGAACGCTCCGTGGCGATCAGCGCCGGATCCACTCCGCCGACATCCAACGCCTTGGGCCTGGAAGCCGCAATATGCATGGCCAAGTCCTTGCCGACTTCCGCGTTGCCGGCGAAATCCACCAGCGCACCAATGCGCCCGCCGTGCACATAGCTGTTCAAGCCGTCAACCGTCTCAAAGCGCTGGAAACGGCGCACAGTGATGTTCTCGCCGATCTTGCCCACCAGTGCGGTCCGGGTGGACTCAACCGTGCCCTCGCCCATGGACAAGGCGTTCAAGGCAGCGACATCAGCCGGGTCACGCTCCGTCACCAAACGGGCCAGCGCGTTGACGAAGCCGATGAAGTCCTGGTTCTTGGCCACGAAGTCGGTTTCACAGTTGACCTCGACCAGGGCCCCGGACTTCCCGCCGTCGGCAATGTACACCCCGACCAGACCTTCGGCCGTGACGCGGCTGGCTGCCTTGGAGGCCTTGCTGCCGAGCTTGACGCGCAGCAGTTCCTCGGCGTGAGCCATGTCGCCGCCAGCTTCAGTGAGTGCCTTTTTGCATTCCATCATGGGCGCGTCAGTCTTTTCGCGCAGTTCCTTCACCATGGAAGCGGTAATTTGAGCCATCAGATTCTCCTGTTCAATCAATGCGCACACCGGCAAAAGCCGGTGCACGGCAGGCGCCGACATCGCGGACGCCTGGGTCTGGCAAAGCCGGGAGCGGATTTATTCCTGTTCCTGGTCCTGCTCGACTTCGATGAATTCCTCGTTCTCGGCGAGTTCTTCGGTCAGACCATTGAGGGCCTGCTCGCGGCCGGCCAGGACGGCATCGGCCATCCCGCGGGCATACAGGGCAATCGCCTTGGACGAATCATCGTTGCCGGGGATCACGTAGTCGATGCCTTCGGGCGAATGGTTGGTGTCCACGACCCCGACCACCGGAATGCCCAGCGTACGCGCTTCGGCCACCGCGATCTTGTGATAGCCCACGTCGATCACGAAGAGCGCATCGGGCAACGTGGTCATTTCCTTGATGCCGCCGATGGACTTGTTGAGCTTGGCCATTTCGCGATCGAACATCAGCGCTTCCTTCTTGGTCATATGCTCGGTGACACCTTCGGCCTGCTGGGCTTCCATGTCCTTCAGACGCTTGATCGAGGTCTTGACCGTCTTGAAATTGGTCATCATCCCGCCCAGCCAGCGGCTATCCACATACGGCATTCCGCAGCGTTGGGCTTCGGCGGCGATCAGTTCACGGGCGGACCGCTTCGTGCCGACGAAAAGCACGGTCCCGCGGCGGGCGGCAACCTGGCGCACATACTGGCTGGCCTCCAGGTATTTCTCAACCGTGCGCTCCAGATTGATGATGTGGATCTTGTTACGCTGACCAAAGATGTACTCGGCCATCTTCGGGTTCCAGTAGCGGGTCTGGTGACCGAAATGGACACCGGCCTCTAGCATTTCGCGCATGAGTGACATATGAAGTTCTCCTAGGGTTTGGTCTTGTACAGGGCCAGTATCCGGGGCTAACATGAGCAAAAAGCCCAAGGCCAGGACACCCTTTTAGCGGCCAAGCACGCGATTTTCAAAACAATTTTCAAAACAAAAGTAAGCCTATAATTCTACTATTCTTTCTGTAGATACATCAAGCCTCACCCATGAGCCAAATCGTCACCAACCCTCAGGATCTCGACCGAATGCGTGCTGCCTGCAAAGACGCGGCCAGCATCCTGGACTACCTCACGCCCTTCGTACAACCCGGCGTTACTACCGGCGAACTCGATCGCCTCTGCATGGAATACCTGACCGACGAGCTGCACGTCAAATCGGCAACGGTCGGCTATGCGCCGCCGGGCTACCCGCCCTACCCCGCATCCATCTGCACGTCGGTGAACCATGTGATCTGCCACGGGATTCCGGGTGACAAGGTCCTGAAGAACGGCGACATCCTGAACATGGACATCACCATCATCAAGGACGGATGGTTTGGCGACACCAGCCGCATGTACTGCGTGGGCGAGCCCTCGATCCTGGCACGCCGCCTGATTGACACGACCTATGAATGCATGTGGCTGGGCATCGAGCAGGTCCGCCCGGGGGCCACGCTGGGCGATGTGGGGCACGCAATTCAGAAGCACGCCGAAAGCGCGGGCTTTTCCGTCGTTCGCGAATACTGCGGACACGGCGTGGGACGCAAATTCCACGATGACCCTCAGGTCCTGCATTACGGCCGTCCCGGGACCGGGGTTCGCCTGGAACCAGGCATGCTCTTCACCATCGAACCAATGATCAATGCCGGGCGCCGTGAAATCCGCACACTGGCTGACCAATGGACCGTTGTGACCCGGGACCACAGCCTGTCGGCCCAATGGGAACACAGTATGGTGGTCACCGAGACGGGGTGTGAAGTCCTGACGGTCTCGCCAGGCATGCCGGCTCCCCCGGAATTCGCGACGGCGGCCCTTGCCTCTGTATGAGCATTCCCCGCCTGGGTAGCGTCGCAGAGCTGCGCATCTGCCTGCAGCAACGTCGCACCCAGGCCATCCAGTCGTACCGCGAACACCTGCGCCCCGAAACACTTCTGGTGGCGCTGCGCCGGATTGCCGATGAACTTGTCTTGGCGCTGCTGCGCCTCTACCCGGCCCCCGAAGGCGCCTGCATCGCGGCCGTAGGAGGATACGGGCGCGGCGAACTCTACCCCGGGTCTGATCTGGACATCCTGATCCTGTTGGGCAAGCCACCTGATGCCGGCGGCCGCGAACGTATCGAACAATTCATCGCAGCGCTCTGGGACGCCGGCCTCGAGCCGGGGCACGGCGTGCGCACGCTGGAGCAATGCCGCCACGAAGCGGCGGCCGACATCACCATCCAGACCTCGCTGCTGGAAGCGCGCTGGCTGGCGGGCGACAAGGCGCTATTCGGACAATTCCAGACGCAGATGCAGGCTGAACTCAATCCGCAGGAGTTCTTTCTGGCCAAACGTACCGAGATGCAGCAGCGCCATGCGCATCATCAGGACACTCCCTATGCGCTGGAGCCCAACTGCAAGGAAGCCCCGGGTGGGCTGCGCGATCTGCAAGTCCTGCTGTGGCTCGCGAGAGCATCCGGACTGGGCAATGACTGGTCCACGGTTGCTCGGACAGACTTGCTCACCGCAGCGGAATTCCGCTCGTTGCGCCGCGCGGAACTTGCCTTCAAGCGGCTGCGCATCGAACTCCATTTGCTCGCAGGGCGGCGGGAGGACCGCCTGCTGTTCGACTTGCAGCCCCGGTTGGCCCGGATTTACGGCTTCATGGATCAGCCCCACCGGCGGGCCAGCGAACTGCTGATGCAGCGCTATTACTGGGCGGCCCGCGTCGTGTGTCAGATGAATCACCTGCTGATGCAGAGCCTCGAAGAACGATTGTTCCCGCAGCCGAATGCTCCAATCGCCCCCATCGACGGGGATTTTTGCGTGCGCCGCGGCCGCCTGGCGCTGATCCTGGAGGACGGCTTCCAACGCGACCCGTCGCTGCTGCTGCGCGTGTTCCTCGTCAAGCAGCAACACCCCGAACTGCAGGCGATGGCTGCCGGTACCCTGCGCGCCCTCTGGCATGCACGGCGACTGATTGATCGCGCCTTTCGCGACGATCCGGTCAACCGCCGCCAATTCCTGCAGATTCTGCAGCAACCGCAAGGCGTCGTCCATGCGCTGCGCGACATGACGATGTGGAACATCCTGCCGCGCTACCTGCCGGTGTTCCGACGCATCGTCGGGCAAATGCAGCACGACCTCTTCCACGCCTACACGGTGGATCAACACATCCTGATGGTCATCCGCAATCTCCGGCGCTTCACCATGCCGGAGCATGCCCAGGAATACCCACTCGCCAGCCAGTTGATCGCCGGGCTGGACAGGCACTGGCTGCTCTACATCGGCGCACTCTTCCATGATATCGCGAAGGGTCGCGGCGGCGATCACTCTCAGCTCGGCGCACGCGAAGTGCGCCGCTTCGCCCTGGCGCATGACTTGCCCCACGAAGATATCCTCTTCCTGGAGTTCCTGGTCCGCGAGCACCTGACCATGTCCCAGGTCGCGCAGAAGCAGGACCTGAGCAATCCGCAGGTCATCCACGATTTCGCCACGCGAGTATCCTCGCAGCGCCGCCTGGCCGCGCTGTACCTGCTGACGGTGGCCGACATCCGTGGAACCAGCCCCAGAGTCTGGAATGCCTGGAAAGGCAAACTACTCGAGGATCTCTACCACCTGACCCTGAAGGCGCTGGGCGGCGCGCAGCCCGATACGGGCACGATCCTCGCGCTACGCAAGGAAGCCGCCGCCGCCGAGACGCGGCGCATGGGCCTGCGCGACGAAAGCCGCGAGGCCTTCTGGGACCAGCTCGACGTGGCGTACTTTCTGCGCCACGACGCCAGCGAAATCGCCTGGCATACCCGGGTGCTGTACCACCGCTTCCAGGGACCGGATCCCGTGGTCCAGGCCCGAGTACTGGCACAGAGCGAGGCCCTGCAGGTGCTCGCCTACGCGCCGGACCGCGTCGACCTTTTCATGACCATCTGCGCCTGCTTCGACAGACACGGACTGAGCATTCAGGACGCGCGCATCCACACGACCCGCCAACGGTGGGCGCTCGACAGCTTCGTCGTGCTGCTACCCGAACACGAAACCGATTACCGGGCGCACGCGACGCTCATCGAACACGAGCTGCAAGCGGCGCTGGCCTCCCCAATCTCTCCCGCGCAAGGCCAGCATTACCGAGCTCATGGCTCCAGACGCCTGCGGACCTTTCCGATCCTGCCCACCGTCGCTCTACAGGCCGACGAGCAGGGCGGCACCTGGCGCCTATCCGTCACGACCGCTGATCGGGTCGGCCTGCTGCACGATCTGGCACAGGTCTTCACCCGCCACGGCATCGACCTGAAGATGGCCAAGATCATGACGTTGGGCGACCGGGTCGAAGACATCTTCATCCTGGAGGGCGACGCGCTGAGCCGGACCCGTGGCCAGCTGCAGTTTGAGCGCCACATCCTCGAGGCCCTGGCTTCTCCCGCCGCTCCGGTTTCTCCCGCCGCCTCGGTTTCTCCGCCAATTCTTCTCCCTCAGTGGCAAGGCTCAACATGACAACCAACCGCTCCGATCGCATCCTCCGCTTCATCGCCTTCCTGTCACTGGCGGCCGTGTTCATCGCGCTGATCTCACAGCACATCTTCGGCATGGAGCCCTGCGCATGGTGCGTGCTGCAGCGCTTCATCCTGTTGGTGATGGCCGTGGTGTGCCTGCTCGCAGGCGCGGGCTGGGGCTCAGCCGTGATGCGGCGCCTGGGCGCAGTCCTGACGCTGCTGCTGTCTGCCTCGGGCGTGGCGGCCGCGTGGTATCAGTACAGCGTGGCCGCCCATTCGTTCTCATGCGCCGAGACGTTCGCCGACCGTTTCATCACGGGGCTGGGTGCAGACGCAGCCATGCCGTGGCTGTTCGGGATCTACGCGAGTTGCATGGACGCACGCAGGACACTGCTTGGCGTGGAATACAGCATGTGGGGGCTGATCACGTTCGTGGTCTGCGGCCTGCTGGCACTGTGGGCGCTGGCGCGCGCCGGGCGTCAGTAGCCTGCGGCAGACCACAGGCGGGCGACCGCGGGGCCCGGGCGCACTCGACGCGCCCGATGGCGGCACCGCTATCAGGCCTCTTCGGCAGGCGCCACCATGACCCCGGAGCGGGTGGCTAGCCCACGGGTTTTGCTCAGGCGATCCAGATAGGCGGCGTCGATATCGCCTGTGACGTACTGGCCATTGAAACAGGATGACTCGAAGGCCTGCAGCGCGGGATTCAGGTCCCGCAGGGACTGTTCCAGGTCAGCCAAATCCTGGTATACCAGCCCGTCGGCCCCGATTTCCTGCGCGATCTGCTCGGTATCCCGCCCTGTCGCAATCAACTCGGACTGGGTCGGCATGTCGATCCCGTAGACATTCGGATAGCGCACGGCGGGCGCTGCCGACGCGAAGAAGACCTTGTGCGCGCCCGCCGCGCGCGCCATCTCGACGATCTCCCGGCTGGTGGTACCGCGTACGATTGAATCGTCCACCAGCAGTACATTCTTGCCACGGAACTCCCGTTCGATCGCGCTCAGCTTCTGCTGGACGGACTTCCTGCGCACCGCCTGGCCAGGCATGATGAAGGTGCGGCCTACATAGCGGTTCTTGATGAAGCCTTCGCGGTAATTCAGGCCCAGATGGGAGGCAAGCTGCATGGCCGACGGTCGCGAGGAATCGGGAATCGGCATCACGACATCCACGTCACCCAGCCGCAGAGACCGGGCCACGCGATCGGCCAGGTATTCGCCCATATGCAGGCGTGCGTCATAGATGGAGATGCCGTTCATCACCGAATCGGGCCGCGCAAAGTACACATATTCGAACGTGCAGGGCGTCTGTACCAGCCCGGGCTCGGCACAAAGCGATTGACAGACCTCGCCGGCTTCGGTGATGACGATGGCCTCGCCGGGCGCCACATCACGCACCAGCGAGAACCCGGTCCCCGTGAGCGCCACGGATTCCGACGCCAGCATCCATTCGGCACCAGCCTCTGTCTCCCGCCGCCCCAGGCACAGCGGACGGATGCCGTAGGGGTCGCGAAACCCGATCAGGCCGAAGCTGCTGATGTCGGCGATCACTGAGTAGGCGCCCTTGGCCCGGTGGTGCACCGCTCGAACCGCCTGAAACACGGCATCGGCATCCAGCGTGCCTCCGTTGGAAGCCTGCTGCAGCTCATGCGCAAAGACGTTGAGCAGAACCTCGGAGTCGGAGTTCGTATTGATGTGACGCCTGTCGTGCTTGAACAGCGATTCGCGCAGTTCCCGCCAGTTGGTGAGATTGCCGTTATGCACGAACGTGATGCCAAAGGGCGCATTCACATAGAACGGCTGGGCCTCGTCCACGCTGGCACTCGACCCGGCCGTGGGGTAGCGCACCTGGCCCAGGCCGCTGTTGCCCGCCAGCGCCCGCATGTTGCGTGTGCGAAACACGTCCCGCACCAGACCATGGGCCTTGTGCATGCTGAAGAACTGATCGTGCGCCGTGGCGATCCCGGCGGCATCCTGCCCCCGGTGCTGCAGCAACAGGAGACTGTCATAAATCAGTTGATTGACGGGGCTTTTCCCCATCACGCCCACGATGCCGCACATAGATGAAAATCCCGCTCAATAGCTCAATAGGGAAGTAATTCTGCCACCCCGGGGGGCAACAGAGACTTGATATGCTTGAAGCCGTTGACGAAGGCACTGGCCGTCTTGGCCTGCTGCCACCAGGGCTCCTGGGGAAGCTGGGTGTAGCCTGCCATACCGACCAGCACCAGCACCAGAACGAACCCGCGTACTGTCCCGAAAAGTGCGCCCAGGCCATGATCAGCTGGCGTCAGCCCGGTTCGATCGACCAGAGCACCTAACGCCATGTTCAGCAGCCCGACACCCATGAGCGCCACGATAAACACCGCACCATAGGCTGCAAGCGTGCGCAACAAACCATTATCGATCAGATGAGTGAGCCAGTTCGAGACCGGCGGCCCCCACCAGATAGCCGCGACGAAGGCCACGATATAGGCAATCAGTGACAGAACCTCGCGCAGAAACCCGCGCAGCAGCCCGATCAGAGCCGAAACTGCCACAACTGCCAGCATGACGTAATCGAAACTGGTCACGGGATGGATAGCGCCCAGAAAAAAGTCAATTGGCCGAAATGAGACCGTTCTGGTAACCCAGAGCCCGCAAACGTGCCTGGGCGGCCTGGGCGGCCTCGTGCGACCCGAACGGACCAACCCGCAGGCGGTAGACGGTACGGCCAGCTGACTGGCCTTTCTCGATGTAGGCGTCGGTCACGCCGGCTTGGCGCAGGCTGTTGCGTCGGGACAGCGCGTCCTGTTCAACAGTGTAGGCCGCCACCTGCAGGAAGTAGCGCCCCTGGCCTGACGCGGACTTGGCTGGAGCGGATGACTTCGCCGGTGACTTCCCCGCCAGCAGCGCCCGCGCCACAGAACCGTCGTCCGTCCGCTCCACCGGCGGCTTTTTGGCGGACTTGGCAACCGAGGTGGATTCCGGCGGCCGGGTTTCGATCGAAGGCGTCTTTGGCTCAGGTTTGGGGTGGGCGGGCTCAGTGGCTGGCAAAGCAGGCTGCGGAGCTGCCGTTTCAGCCGTAGAGCTGCCTTGACCATCAGTGGATGACGGGGCAGCCGGTTGCACGGTCCCCTGGGAAGCCTGTGCATCCGCCGCTGGAGCGGTCGAGTTCACCGCACCGGCAGGCGTTCCAGCATCTGGAGAAGCCGGATTGCTGGGGGGAGATGCCGGCGCCGGGGGGAGCCCCGCCGGCGTCGCCGGCACGACGGCCGGCGCGTGAGTATCATCAGTGACTGGTTCCTGGAACAGCCAGGGTACGACGACGACGGCGGCCAGCACCAGCACCAGCGCTCCGATGAGCCGGCGACGGGCCTTGGCACGCAATTCTTTCAGTTGAGCTTCGTTGGTGCCGCGGGTACGCACGGCCGCGTGGTTTTCAGAATCGGCCCCATGGCGAAAAAACATCGTGCCCAACCCCCAGAAAAGGCGGGTCAGCGGCCCCGCCCGACATACGCTGCGGTGTCCCTGCCTTCCTGGCGCAGGACATCGAGAATCGGGCCTACTGTTGCAAAGGACCCGAAAACGAGAATTCTATCATTGTCGGTCGCCTGCTTACGTGCCTCTGCAAAGGCTTGCTGCGGAGTGTCAAATGTTGAAACCTGCACGTCACGGTGCGCAACGGCCGGACGGGGCGCAGTCCGCACGCCTGGTTTCTTCGAGCGGCTGATCTCGCTGGTGTGCTCGACGAACGCATCCACCGGCAACTCGCCGCCGCTGACCCGATGCACCACCTCGGACAACTCCTGGGCAGTCGTGCCGCGCGGCCCACCCAGCGAGGTACACATCCACCGATCGATGCGCCGCGCCATGCGCTCCAGCGTGTGTTCGATGTCCTTGTCATGCAGCATGCCCACGACCGCGTATGTGTGCGGATAGTGCCCCATGGCGTCCAGGCTCTGGCCCAGAGCGGCAGCGGCATGCGGGTTGTGCGCCACATCCAGGATGATGTGCGGTAATCCGGGCAGGATCTGGACCCGACCGGGCAGATTCACGTTGAGAAGGCCTTCGCGCACGTCCTGCTGGGTGACTACCAGCCGTTCTCTCAATGCTTCCAGCGCAGCCAGTGCGGCCGATGCATTGATCAGCTGATTGGCGCCGCGCAACGCCGGATAGCCCAGTGCGGCGCGGCGCTGCCCGCGCCCGCCATACGCCCATTGCTGGCGGTCACCTGAATAGTTGAAATCGATCCCGAAACGCCACAGGTCCGCGCCGATTTCCTGCGCGTGATCCAGCACGGTCTGCGGCGGCAGCGGGTCGGCGCAGATCGCAGGCCGCCCAGGGCGGAAAACGTGAGCTTTCTCGAAACCAATTGCCTCGCGGGTGTTGCCCAGCCACTGCATGTGGTCCAGGTCCACACTGGTCAGGATGGAACAGTCAGCATCGATGATATTGACGGCATCCAGGCGCCCGCCCATGCCGATCTCGAGCACCACGACGTCGAGCGGTTCCGACTGGAAGAGCAGGAAGGCCGCCAACGTCGTCATTTCGAAATAGGTCAGCGAAATCTCGCCACGTGCCGCCTCTACCCGCTGGAGCTGCTCGATGATGGCTTCGTCGGTGGCCTGCTCGCCGTTGATGCAGATGCGCTCGTTGAAGCGCAGCAGGTGCGGCGACGTGTAGAGGCCAACGCGGTATCCCGCCGTGCGCAAGATGGAATCCAGCATGGCGCAGGTCGAACCCTTGCCATTGGTGCCGGCCACGACGATCCTGACGCAATCCAGCGAAATGCCCAGGCGCTCAGCCACGGCGCGGACACGCTCCAGGCCCAGATCGATGGCCTTGGGGTGCAGCGTTTCCAGGTAATGCAGCCAGTCCTCCAGAGTGGCGTCTTGGGCAGGGGCGGGTCGGGTCATGAGTGTGCTTCGAATCCAGGCGTGAAAATGGCAGGAGCCGATATTAGCACCTGCCATCCGTGCGTCACGCGGGCATCCCTGCCCAGCGTGGCGGTACTGCCTTATTTGCGTCTGGCAGGTGGAACGTCCGTGCAATGGCCGTCTGCAATTTCGGCGGCCATGCCTACGGATTCGCCCAGTGTCGGGTGCGGGTGGATCGTCCTGCCGATGTCAACGGAATCCGCGCCCATCTCGATAGCGAGCGCCACTTCGCTGATCAGATCGCCAGCATGGGTGCCCACGATGCCACCTCCCAGGATGCGCCCGGTTTCCGCATCGAACAGCAGCTTGGTGAAGCCCTCGTCCCGGCCATTGGCGATGGCGCGGCCAGAGGCCTGCCAGGGGAACAGGCCTTTCTTGACGGCTGTACCCTGCTGCTTCGCCGCGTCCTCGGTCAACCCCACCCACGCGACCTCAGGATCCGTGTAGGCCACCGACGGGATCACGCGTGCATCGAAGAAGGACTTTTCACCGGCGATCACCTCAGCCGCCACATGTGCTTCGTGCACGGCTTTGTGCGCCAGCATGGGCTGACCGACGATATCGCCGATGGCGTAGATGTGCGGAACATTGGTGCGCATCTGGCGATCGACAGCGATGAAGCCGCGATCGCTGACCACAACCCCCGCCTTGTCAGCGCCAATCTTCTTGCCATTGGGCGAGCGCCCGACTGCCTGCAGGACCAGGTCATAGCGCTGAGGATCCTTTGGCGCCGAGTCACCTTCGAAACGAACCCAGATGCCATCGGCCTTGGCTTCCGCCCCCACCGTCTTGGTCTTTAGCATGACGTGATCGAAGCGCTGCGCATTCATCTTCTCCCAGACCTTGACCAGATCGCGGTCGGCGCCCGTCATGATCGTGGGCAGCATCTCGACCACATCCAGGCGTGCGCCTAGAGCGGAATAGACCGTCCCCATCTCCAGGCCGATGATGCCGCCCCCCACGATCAGCATGCGCTGAGGAATGGACACCAGGGCCAGCGCGCCGGTCGAATCCACGATGCGCGGATCGTCGGGCAGAAATGGCAGCTTCACGGACTGGCTGCCTGCCGCGATGATCGCCGAGGAAAATTTCACCGTCTTCTGGCTGCCGTCCGCCTGCTCAACCGTCAGGTGATGCGGGTCGGCAAAATTACCCACGCCACGAATGACCGTGACCTTGCGTGCCTTGGCCATGCCGGCCAGGCCACCAGTCAGCTTGCCGACCACCGAGTCTTTGAAGCCACGGAGCTTGTCCAGATCGATCGAGGGCTCGCCAAAACTGATACCGTGAGCAGCCAAGGCCTTCGCCTCTTCGAGCACCCCGACAGAATGCAACAAGGCCTTGGATGGAATGCAGCCCACGTTCAGGCAAACGCCGCCCAGTGCCGCATAGCGCTCGACCAGCACGACGTTCAGTCCCAGATCAGCGGCCCGGAAAGCGGCCGAATAGCCCCCAGGGCCAGCTCCCAGAACCAATACGTCGCACTCTACCTGTGCGCTGCCCGAGAAAACGGCAGGCGCCGGGGCCGGCGACGAGACCGCTTCAGCTGTCGCAGGAGCTGCAACAGCCGGTACGGCCTGGGCAGGAACCGCAGGCGCGGCCGCTGCAGGCGCTGCGGCGGCAACCCCGGATGCAGATGCCGATTCGACCGTCAGGATCACGGAGCCCTGCGAGACCTTGTCGCCGACCTTGACCTTCAGCGCCTTGACCACACCGCCCTGCTCGGCCGGAATCTCCATGGAAGCCTTGTCGGACTCGACCGTGATCAGGCTTTGCTCGGCCTGGATGGTATCGCCCTCGGCCACCAGAATCTCGATGATCTCCACCGCATCGAAATCACCAATGTCCGGAACCTTCAGTTCGACGGTAGCCATGCGCGTCCCCTTACAGAATGATGCGGCGGAAATCCGCCAGAAGGCCGGTGAGATACGCATTGAAGCGCGCGGCGGTGGCCCCGTCGATGACCCGGTGATCGTAGGACAGCGACAAAGGCAGCATCAGGCGCGGCTGGAAGGACTTGCCGTCCCAGACCGGCTGCATGGACGAACGCGACACGCCAAGAATGGCGACTTCGGGTGCATTGATGATGGGCGTGAAGTCCGTCCCGCCGATCCCGCCCAGCGATGAGATCGAGAAGCACCCACCCTGCATCTGCGAGGGGGAAAGCTTACCGTCCCGAGCAACCTTGGCCAGTTCGGCCGTCTCGGCAGCGAGCTCCAGCACGCCCTTGCGATCGGCATCGCGAATCACGGGTACGACCAACCCATTGGGCGTATCCGCCGCAAACCCGATGTGGAAGTAGTGTTTGTAGACCAGGTTGTCCCCATCCAACGAAGCATTGAATTCAGGGTATTTCCTGAGCGCTGCCACCACCGCCTTGATGAGAAAGGCCAGCATGGTGACCTTGGGGGCGTCGCCCTTTTTGTTCTCCGCATTGAGCTGCTGGCGCAGAGCTTCGAGATCGGTGATGTCCGCCAAATCATTGTTGGTGACGTGCGGAATCATGACCCAATTGCGATGCAAATTGGCGCCCGAGATCTTCTTGATGCGCGACAGCGGCTTGGTATCGATGGCACCGAACTTGGCGAAATCGACCTTGGGCCAGCCCAACACGCTGAAGCCCTCGCCTGCCGCCACAGTGGAACCCACCGGGCTGGCGCCACCCGTCGCCAGGGCCTGCTTGACGTACCCGCGGACGTCTTCGGACGTAATGCGGTTCTTGGGGCCGCTGCCTGTCACCTGGGCAAGATTGACCCCCAATTCGCGCGCGAACTTGCGCACCGAGGGTGAAGCGTGTGGAAGATTGCGCAGCGGCACCGCAGACTCGGCAAACGCTGCTGTCGGCGACGTGCGCGCAGGGGTGGCCGAAACGGTTGTCTGCGCTGGTACGGCCACGGAAGCGTTGGCCACAGGCGCAGCTGTTGGGGCCGGGGCCGGTGCTACCGGCCTGGCGGACGCAGGCGCACTAGAGGCCGCTGGTGCCCCGGACACTTGCACCACCAGAATTTCGGAGCCTTGCGAGACCTTGTCGCCAACCTTGACCTTCAACGATTTGACTACGCCGCCCACGGACGCTGGAATCTCCATCGACGCCTTGTCGGATTCGACCGTGATCAGGCTTTGTTCGGCCTGGATGGTATCGCCTTCGGCCACCAGCACCTCGATGACCTCAACGGTATCGAAGTCGCCAATATCCGGAACCACGACAGACTGTTCGCCACCAGACTGGGCCGGCGCAGCAACCGCCGCAGCCACCGGAACCGGATCAGGTTCGGCCACGGCAACCGGCGCGGATGCCGCAGGCTGCCCGGTCGAAGGCGCCGCTGCATCGGCATCGGTCCCCTCGACTTCCAGGATCACCGCGCCTTGCGAGACCTTGTCGCCGACCTTGACCTTCAACGACTTGACCACCCCTCCCTGGGAGGCGGGAATCTCCATGGAGGCCTTGTCCGATTCCACCGTGATCAGGCTCTGCTCGGCCTGAATGGTGTCGCCGACGGCCACCAGCACCTCGATGACTTCGACAGCGTCGAAATCGCCGATATCCGGAACCTTGATTTCCACGATATTGCTCATGTCGGTCGCCCTCTCAGTCGTGATGCGGGTTGGCCTTTTCGGGGTCGATCCCGTACTTGGCGATTGCCTGGGTGCATTTCTTGATGTCGATGGTGCCCTCGTCGGCCAGGGCGCGCAGCGCCGACAGCACAACGAAATGGCGGTCGATCTCGAAGAACTGGCGCAACTCGGACCGGTAGTCCGAGCGGCCAAATCCATCGGTTCCCAGCACGCGATAATCACGGCCCTTGGGCAAATAGGGGCGAATCTGCTCGGCCCAGGATTTGACATAGTCGGTGGAAGCGACGATCGGGCCGCGCGTCGCCTTGAGCGCCCCGGTGACATAAGCCTCACGCTGAGGTTCTGCCGGGTGCAGCAGGTTCCAGCGCGCCACATCCATGCCGTCGCGGGTCAGCTCGCTGAAGCTGGTCGTGCTCCAGAGGTCCGAAGAAACGCCCCAATCCTTTTCAAGCAGTTCCTGTGCTTCCATGACCTCGCGCAGGATGGTGCCCGACCCCATCAGTTGGACATGCGCCTTGTTCTTGGCCTTGCCCATGGAACGCAGCTTGTAGATGCCGCGGCGAATGCCTTCCTCGTCGCCCGGCGTCAGACCCGGCTGGGCGTAATTCTCATTCATGACGGTCATGTAGAAGAACACATTTTCCTGATCCTGGACCATGCGCTGCAGGCCGCTCTGGAGAATGACCGCCACCTCGTGCGCAAAGGTCGGGTCGTAGGCCACGCAATTCGGAATCAACGACGCATGCACCAGGCTGTCGCCGTCTTCGTGCTGCAGGCCTTCGCCGTTCAGGGTCGTGCGCCCCGCCGTGCCACCCAGCAGGAAGCCGCGAGCCAGCATGTCACCAGCCGCCCACGACAGGCCACCGAAGCGCTGGAACCCGAACATGGAGTAATAGATGAAGAAGGGGATCATGATACGGTTGCTGGTGGAGTACGACGTGGCCGCCGCGATCCATGAGCACAAGCCGCCCGCCTCGTTGATGCCTTCCTGCAGGAGCTGGCCGTCGGCCGCCTCGCGGTAGTACATCACCTGACCCTTGTCCACCGGAATGTATTTCTGGCCGCCCGGTGCGTAAATGCCGATCTGGCGGAACAGGCCTTCCATCCCGAAGGTGCGGGACTCGTCGACCAGGATAGGCACCACCCGCGGGGCAAGCGCCTTGTCGCGCAGCAGCTGGTTGAGCACACGCACGAAGGCCTGCGTCGTGGAAATCTCGCGCCCTTCGATGGTGGGCTCCAGCACCGCCTTGAAGGCGTCCAGGCTGGGTGCAGTAAGATGCTCGTCGGCCTTCTGTCGGCGATGGGGCAGGTAGCCGCCCAGCGCCTTGCGCCGTTCGTGCAGGTACTTCATTTCCGGCGACTCGTCAGCTGGCCTGAAGAACGGGATCTCGTCGACCTTATCGTCCGGGATGGGGATGTTGAAGCGGTCGCGGAATTCGCGCACCGACTCGGTGTCGAGCTTCTTCTGCTGGTGCGTCGGGTTCTTGGCCTGGCCCACATGACCCATGCCGTAGCCCTTGATGGTCTTGGCCAGGATGACGGACGGCTGACCGGCATGGCCGGCGGCTGAAGCGAAAGCGGCATAGACCTTCTGTGGATCGTGGCCACCCCGGTTCAGGCGCCAGACGTCCTCGTCGCTCATGCGGCTGACCATTTCGAGCAGCTTGGGGTGCTTGCCGAAGAACTTTTCGCGTACGAACTTGCCGTCATTAGCCTTGTAGGCTTGGTATTCGCCGTCGACGGTTTCTTCCATGACCCGGCGCAGGATGCCTTCCTTGTCGCGCGCAAAAAGCGGATCCCAGTAGCCGCCCCAGATGAGCTTGATGACATTCCAGCCGGCACCCCGGAAGTTGCCTTCGAGTTCCTGGATGATCTTGCCGTTGCCGCGCACCGGGCCATCCAGCCGCTGCAGATTGCAGTTCACGATGAAGATCAGATTGTCCAGATGTTCGCGGGCAGCCAGGCCGATGGCACCCAGGGACTCAGGTTCGTCGATCTCGCCATCGCCCAGAAACACCCAGACCTTGCGCTGGCTGGTATCCGCTATGCCGCGCGCATGCAGGTACTTCAGGAATCGGGCCTGATAAATCGCCATCAGCGGCCCAAGGCCCATGGACACCGTCGAAAATTGCCAGAAGCCGGGCATGATCTTGGGGTGCGGGTAAGACGTCAGCCCCTTGCCCTTCCCGCCCACGTCCTGGCGGAAATAGTTCAGGTTCTCTTCCGTCAGCCGGCCTTCCAGGAATGCCCGGGAATACATGCCGGGCGACGAGTGCCCCTGGAAGAACACCAGGTCACCGCCTTGCTCAGGCGTCTCGGCATGCCAGAAGTGATTCTGGCCGCACTCGACCATAGTGGCCTGCGAGGCAAAGGAGGCAATGTGGCCCCCGAGGCTGCCGCCGTCGGCGGGGGTATGCTTGTTTGCCCGCACAACCATCGCCATGGCATTCCACCGGATATAGGAGCGGATACGCTCCTCGAGCACGAGATTGCCGGGGTAGGCGGGTTCGAGCCCAGGAGGAATGGTATTCACATACGCCGTATTGGGCGAATACGGAATGTGCGCGCCGCTGCGGCGCGCCTTGTCGATCAGACTCTCGATCAGGTAGTGGGCACGTTCCGCACCTTCACGGTCCAATACGGCCTCGAGGGCATCGAGCCACTCCTGAGTTTCCTGTTGGTCAATATCCGCCGGCACGAGGCTGGTAGGTTCAAGAGAGGACATGTCGCGTGTCTCCTGTGAGGTTATTCAGTGGCAGGGTGCCAAGCAGCCCGCCGGCCTGTAACTAGGCCGCGCATTCAAGAAATCCGGTTACCACCAGATGCCGGCAACTGCCGTCATTCTAGGTAAGACCGCCCGGACAGCACAAGCAAAATTTCATTCTATGAAGTGTATTTTTATTATGTGAAAAATCGAATGCGTCATTCCCGTCTAAAATGACCAGATCGCGATATCCTCCGGCCTATGGCAACTCCCAATCGCAAGTCCCTGATTCCGACGACGTTCTATGAGCATGCCCGCCATAGCCGCCGTGGTCTGTACTGGTTGACGCCTGCGATCGTGCTGGTGCTGTATCTCTGCGTCATGGGTGCCTTCATCTGGCTGCAGCGCCTGCAGAGCGACAGCGTAATGTTCGTCACAATCGACCAGGAAACCCGTCAGCAGCGGCTGATGATGGTCGTGTTCGCGCTGTCCCTGGTCATTGTATTCAGTTTGCTGGCCCTCTGGCGCTATACCCGTTTCCGCACCCAGGCCGAAGCCGCCCTGCTCGCCGAAACCGGCTTCAGGCGCGCCATGGAAAACTCCATGTCAACCGGGATGCGGGTCTTCGACATGCAGGGCCGCATTGCCTATGTGAATCCCGCCTTTTGCCGCATGATCGGCTGGAACGAGGCGGACCTCATCGGGCGTACGGCTCCCTTCCCCTACTGGTTGCCGGGTCGCCACGATCACCACCGGGAGACTCTCGCCCAGCTCCTGTCGGGGCGCACCCCCAGCAGTGGACTGGAAATCGAGGCCCAGCGCCGGGACGGCTCGCGCTTCACCGCGCGCATGTATGTGTCGCCATTGCGCGACCCCAAGGGCGAGCAGATCGGCTGGATGACTTCCATGACCGACATCACTGAGCCCAAGCGCATCCGCGAAGCTCTCACGGCCGCGCACGAACGTTTCATGACCGTGCTCGAAGGCCTGGACGATGCGATCTCGGTCGTAGCGGATACACCCGAAGGGCTGGAGCTGCTGTTCGCCAACCGCACCTACCGGCGCCTGTTCGGCGCGCAGACCAGCGGCCACGCCGAGCTGCTGGGCGGCCGCCTGGGGCGCTTCACGGATGAAACCATGGAGATCTTCTCACCGTCGGCGCAGCGCTGGTTCGAAGTCCACCACCGGATGCTGGCGTGGACGGACTCCCGGCGCGTACGTCTCCAGGTCGCCCGCGACATCACCGACCGTCGCCGCCACGAGGAAGAATCCCGCGTCCAGCAGGAAAAAGCCCAGCTCACGAGCCGCCTGACCACCATGGGCGAGATGGCATCGTCACTGGCTCACGAACTGAACCAGCCGCTGACGGCCATCAGCAACTACAATATGGCGGCGGTGGCCATGCTGAAATCGGGCAAGGCACCGATGGAATCCCTGCTGCAGGCGCTCGAGAAGGCTTCCCGGCAGGCTGAGCGCGCCGGTAAGATCATCAGTCGCATCCGCGAATTCGTCAAACGCAGCGAACCTCGCCGCCAGGCGGTAGGGCTCGCGCGCATCGTGGAAAACGCGGTAGGCTTTGCCGATATTGACGCCCGTAAGCGCCAGATCGATATCGCGCTGGATCTGCCGGAGCCGATGCCATCCGTGCTCGCCGACCCCATCCTGATTGAACAGGTACTGCTCAACCTTCTGAAGAACGGCGTCGAGGCCATGGAGCACAGCGAATACCGCACGCTCCACGTCAGGATCACGGATCAAGACCCCCAGGTAGAGATCGCCGTCATCGACCGAGGCCATGGCCTGCGCAATCCGGAACGTCTCTTCGAGCCCTTCTACAGCACCAAATCCGAGGGACTGGGGATGGGGTTGAACATCTGCCGTACTATCATCGAGTCGCATCATGGACGCCTGTGGGCCAGCGCCAACCCCGAAGGCGGTACGATCTTTCGCTTCACGCTGCCCAAGGCCGTGCTGGACCCACAGCCCCAAGAACTTACGGAGGTACACACCGCATGACCGACCACCAAGCTTCCAGCATGATCTACATCGTCGATGACGACGAAGCCGTCCGCGATTCACTACGCTGGCTGCTCGAGGCCAACGGTTATACCGTCCGCAGCTACGCTGGTGCCGAGGAATTTCTGACCGCATACGACCCGAATCAAGTGGGCGTTCTCATCGCCGACGTCCGCATGCCGGGCATGAGCGGACTGGAACTTCAGGAAACGCTGATTGCCCGCAAGGCGCCGCTGCCCATCGTATTCATCACCGGCCACGGCGATGTTCCCATGGCGGTCTCCACCATGAAAAAAGGCGCGGTGGACTTTCTGGAAAAGCCCTTCAACGAGGCTGATCTGCGCAACATCGTAGCCGGTATGTTGAGCCAGGCCTATGAGCGCATACGCGACGCCCAGGTGCAGCGCGACCAGCAAGCCGTGCTCGGGCGCCTGACGGCGCGCGAACAGCAAGTGCTGGAGCGCATCGTGGCGGGCCGCCTGAACAAGCAGATCGCCGGAGACCTGAACATCAGTATCAAGACGGTGGAGGCCCACCGCGCCAACATCATGGAAAAGCTCGAGGTCACGACGGTTGCCGACCTGATGAAGATCGCGCTGACGCGCGCCGAGGAAGCCTGATATGGCAGCCCGGATCATCGACGGCAAGGCCCTGTCCGCAAAGGTCCGCAGCGAGATCGCAGAACGCGTTCGGCGGCTCGGATCACGGGGCGTCACCCCGGGCCTGGCCGTCGTGCTGGTCGGCGAGAACCCGGCTTCCCAGATCTATGTCCGCAACAAGGCCGCCGCGTGCGAAGCCGCTGGCATGCTGTCACGCGTGATTCCCATGGGCGCCGACACGGCTGAAGACGAGCTGCTGGACGTCATCGACTCGCTGAACAATGACCCGGCGATCCACGGGATCCTGGTGCAGCTGCCGCTGCCAGGCCACATCGACACCGGCCTGGTGATCGAGGCGATTTCGCCCGACAAGGACGTGGACGGCTTCCACGTCAGCAACGCGGGCCTGCTCATGACCGGGCGGCCGCGCTTTCGGCCCTGCACTCCATATGGCGTCATGACGATGCTGGAATCGGAGGGCGTCACCCTGCGCGGCGCGGAAGCCGTCATCGTGGGGGCCAGCAACATCGTCGGCAAGCCCATGGCCATGCTGCTACTGGCGGCCGGCGCCACCGTGACTCTGTGCAATTCCAAGACCCGAGATCTGGGCGCCCAGACCCGTCGCGCCGACGTGCTGGTGGTCGCCACGGGCAAGCCGGGGATCGTCACGGGCGAAATGGTCAAGCCAGGCGCGGTCGTCATCGACGTGGGTATCAACCGGCTGCCTTCAGGCAAGCTGGTGGGCGATGTGGACTTCTCCTCTGCAGCGGAAGTGGCGTCAGCCATCACGCCGGTGCCCGGCGGCGTCGGCCCGATGACGATCGCCATGCTGCTCATGAACACTCTGGAGGCTGCTGAACGCACGCCAGCCATCTGACCGGCACGACGCACAATCGGCGGCTCCGTATTGAAATCGGGGGCTTTGCCCCCATCTGATCGCGCATGACTTCACCATCGACAGCCGGCAATCCCCTCCTCGTTCCGGCCGAGGCATTCGTGGACTACGCATCGATCCGCCCTGAGCACATCGAGACCGCGATCCGCGAGTTGATCACGGCCACACGCAGCACCGTCGAAGAAGCAGCCGCTTGCACCGAGCCGCCTACCTGGGAGAATCTCGTCGAGGGGATCGAGAACCCGTCTGAGCAGCTGCACCGCGCCTGGGCGATCGCTGGCCACCTGAACGGCGTAGTCAACACACCCGAGCTGCGCGCAGCCTACAACGACTGCCTGCCACTCATGAGCGAATTTTCCACCTGGGTGGGGCTGCACCGTGGGCTCTACGAGCGCTACCGGGCGTTGGCCGCGGGACCGCTGTATGCGGAACTGAGCGCCACGCGACGCCACATTGTCCACCTGGCATTGAGGGACTTCCGCCTGAGCGGCGTGGAGCTCGAAGGCGCAGCGCGCGAGACTTATGCGCGCAATGCGGACCTGCAGGCCCAAGTTTCCCAGAAATACTCGGAAAACGTCATGGACGCGACCGATGGCTGGACGCTCCTCCTCACGGACGAGACCAGGCTTCGTGGGTTGCCTGCCAACGTGGTCATGGCCGCACGCCAGGCTGCTCAGGCTGCCGGCGAAGACGGCTGGAAGTTGAGCCTGCACATGCCCTGCTACCTGCCGGTCATGCAGCACGCCCACGATCGCGAACTGCGCCAGACACTGTACCGTGCCTACGGCACGCGCGCGTCCGACCAAGGCGATCCAGCCTTTGACAATTCCGAACCCATCGAATCGCTGCTTGCCTTGCGCGCCGAAGAGGCCTCGCTGCTCGGCTACGCGGATTTCGCCGCATTGCGCCTGGAAACCCGCATGGCGCACGATGCGCCTCAAGTGCTGGACTTCCTGCGCGAGCTGGCCGCCAGGGCACGCCCCAGCGCCCAGCGGGATCTGGAAGAGCTGCGCGCCTTCGCCACCGCCAGGCTGGACCTGGGGACCCTGGAACCCTGGGACGTGGCCTACGCCTCGGAACGCCTGCGGGAAGAACGCTACGCCTATTCAGACGAAGAGCTGCGTCCCTACTTCACAGAATCCCATGTCCTGAAAGGACTGTTCGACGTCATCCACACCCTGTTCGGGGTGCATCTGGAAGGCTGCGGCGCGACCGCCTGGCATCCCGACGCGCGTATCTATCGTGTACTCGATGACCGGGGCCAGGAGCTCGGTCGCCTCGGCATGGACCTGTACGCGCGTCCCGGCAAGCAGGGCGGCGCCTGGGTGGACAGCGAACGCAGCCGGCGGCGCCACGGCAACGAACTGCACATCCCGCTGGCTTGGCTGACCTGCAACTTTGCCGCGCCGCAGAACGGCCAAGAGTCTCTGCTCTCGCACGACGAGGTGATCACGCTATTTCACGAAAGCGGCCATGCCATGCACACGCTGCTGTCGCGCGTGGACGATCCGGGGGCGGCCGCCTTCGCCGCCGTGGAATGGGATGCCATCGAAATGCCCTCCCAGTTCATGGAGAATTTCTGCTGGGAATGGGGAGTGCTGAAGTCGTTGACCCATCACGTGGAAACCGGCGAAGCCCTGCCCCGCGCGCTGTACGACAAGATGATCGCAGCCCGAAATTTTCAAAGTGGTCTCCAGACGCTTCGCCAGGTGGAATTCGCCCTTTTCGACATGCTGATCCACACGCAGTCCAAAGGCCTGTCCATCAGCGCCGTGCTGGACACCCTGGATCAGGTCCGGCGCGAGGTTGCGCTGCTGGTGCCGCCAGCCTGGCACCGGTTCCCGCACGCGTTTTCACACCTGTTCGCCGGCGGCTACGGCGCGGGCTATTACAGCTACAAGTGGGCCGAGGTTCTGTCATCCGATGCCTTCGCCGCCTTCGAGGAACATGCCCGGCCCATGGCCGACGGCACCCGTGACGTCTTCGACCCGGATACCTGCCGCCGTTATCTGGACGAGATCATCGCAGTAGGCGGATCGCGGCCGGCCGCGGACTCGTTCCAGGCTTTCCGCGGCCGGGCACCCACCATCGACGCACTGCTGCGCCATAGCGGACTCGTGGAGGTATGACCATGCCAGACGAAACATCCCTTGGGCGCCTCACCCGGCGCGGTCTCCTGGCCCTTGGCCTGTGGCTGGGCAGCATGGCCGTGGCCCTGGCGGTCGTGCATCCCGTCCGCGGATTTCTGCCGGATCTCAAGTTCACGCTACAGGGCGCGGGCGGGGTCACGGTCACGCAGCAGGCATTCGCGGGCAAGGTCGTGCTGATGTTCTTCGGTTACGCCAGCTGTCCGGACATCTGCCCGACCACGATGGCGCAGCTGGCGCAGGTGCGCCAGGCGCTGGGACCCAAGGCAGATCAGGTCCGCATCCTGTTCGTGAGCGTGGACCCTCATCGCGATACGCCGGACATTCTCCAGCACTACGTAGATCAGTTCGACCCTCACGCTATCGGATTGACCGGTGACGAACATGCCATCGCAGCACTGGCGCGGCGCTATCGCGTCGCGTACCAGATCGGCAAGCCCTCATCTTCCGCACCTGGAGCCCCCTACGAGGTTTCCCACAGCCGCGGCATCTTCGGCTTCGATACCCGGGGGCACGCGGCCTGGCTGGCGCCGGACAGCGAGTCCAAGGCGGACCTGCTGGCGGCCATCAAGCCGCTGCTGCGCTAGCTGGCCACCCGAGCAGCCTGCTTCACCGCTTCGCGCAATGCTGTCCGGACGCCCTCTTCGATCGTCGGATGGTAGAACGGCATACGCAGCATCTGCGGGACCGTCAATTCCATCTGCAGGGCCCAGGCCAGCAGATGCGCCACGTGTTCCGCGTCGGGACCGACCATCTCCGCACCCATGAACCGCTGATCCGAGCGCCGCATGTAGACGTGCATCAGCCCGTGGTTGCGCAGCATCACCCGGGAGCGGCCCTGCCGGGTCCAGTCAACTGCACCAATCGCCATCGCATCCGGGTCGAAAACTGCAAAACCGCCACCCACCTGCATGATCTGCGGGTTGCTGAACACGACGGCCATCGCAGCCCGGCGCGGCAGCGCCTGGACCTGCGGCCAGGCGGCCGCATTATGGCCCGCGAGGCGGCCGTCGTCCGATGCCTCATGCTGGATTGCATGCCGGCCAGTGACGTCCCCCGCCAGGAACACCGGCTCCCCGCGCACCTGCAGGGTCGTCGGATCGATGATCGGGAAACCGTGGTCATCCAGCGGCATGTGGGTGCGTTCCAGGTGGAGGGATGCCAGGTCCGGCTGGCGACCGGCCGTGAGCAGCACCTTATCGAAGCGCTCGCGCGTCTCAGGGCCTTTCCCGACCGTCCATCCAACCAGCGCCTGATCGCCCTCGCGTTGCACGGTCGTAACCTGTGCGCCCTGCACCAGATTCAGTTCGGGCGCCAGCAGATCCACGGCAGTCTGCCGCACTGCCGGATCTCTCAGATGGGCGAAACTGCCCGAACGATTCAGCACACGAACCCGGACCCCCAGGCGCGCCAGGGCCAATCCCAGTTCGACGCCGACGACACCCGACCCTACGAGCAGCACGCTACGCGGCAGATCCCGCCAATTGAAGACATCGTCATTGACAATGGCCAGTTCTTCCAGAGCTCGGTAGGCCTCCGGCACCACGGGCTGGGTTCCAATCGCCAGAATGATACGCGAGGCATGGATCTCATGTCCCTGGTCGCTCTGGAGCACACCGTCGCGCTGAAATTCCACCTTCGCGTCCAGGCGATGCTCAGGCGGCATGGCGTTGACATCGTCCACCACGAAGCCGACGAATCGGTCCCGCTCGCGACGGAGCCTATCCATCACGGCGACCCCGTCGACCACCGGCGCGCCAGGCACCCGCACACCAAAATCCGGCGCGTGACGAATCGCCGCAGCCGCCTCCGCGGCTGCAATCAACAGCTTGGACGGCATGCAGCCAACACGAGCACACATGGTGCCATGCGGACCTCCCTCAATCAGCAGAGGCTTCAAACCGGCGTCCAAAACTGCCCGATAGGCTGGCAAACCAGCCGAGCCCGCGCCTACGATGGCGACATCACAGTCGATTCGCTTACTCAAGGCCGGCTCCGGTCAGGCCGGCTGTACATCGTAGCCCTCGTCGGCAATCGCCGCCTGCAAAACGGCGGCTTTCGCCGGGGCTTCGATGCTGACGCGGTGAGCCGTCAGGTCCGCTGCAACTACCGCCCCCGGTGAGACGGCCTGCACGGCCTTGGTGATGGTCTGCACGCAGTGGTTGCAGGTCATGTCGGACACGATGAATTCGGTTTTCATGGGTATAACCTTTTGAAGGGAAACGTCTTGAATGTTAAACCTTGACCCAGCGGGAGACTCAAGCATCAGTTTGGCAAAGTGACCGCTTGACCTTACCATATGGTCAAGCCTGATCCTCTAATCATCGTCAGGAACAGGAATCTGTCCATGTCCGCTTTACCATCTCTCTCAACCCTCGATCTGGACGTCGAAGGCATGACGTGTGCGTCGTGCGTCCGCCGCGTCGAAACAGCGCTGGCGAAAGTCCCTGGAGTCGCCCAGGCCAGTGTCAACCTGGCGACGCGCAGCGCCCACGTGACGCTGACGGCGGACGGCACCGACCACCAGGCCCTGATAGAAGCTGTCCGGAAACGCGGGTACGAGGCCCAGATACGCACACCTCAGGACACGGTACACCTCGCTGGCGATGATGAATACCGAGCTGCCGGCCGGCGCTTTGCACTGGCTCTTTTGCTGACGTTGCCTGTTTTCCTGGTCGAAATGGGGGGTCACCTGATCCCGCTCCTGCACCATGGGATTCTGTCACTGGTGGACAGCCGTGCACTGGGCTGGCTGGAGTTCGTGCTGGCCACAGCGACCCTGGCCGGGCCGGGCCGCGAATTCTTCACCCGAGGCTTCAAGGCGCTCCGGCACCTGGGACCGGACATGAACACACTGGTGGCGCTGGGGGCCGGCAGCGCCTGGCTGTACTCGACACTGGTGCTACTCGCCCCCACCCTGTTTCCCGCCGAATCCCGCCACCTGTACTTCGAGGCTGCCGCAGTCGTGGCGACCCTGATCCTGCTGGGCCGCTGGCTGGAAGCACGAGCCAGAGGGCAGGCCGGAACGGCCATCCGCCATCTGCTTGACCTGCAGCCGCGCACCGCGTGGGTGCGCCGCGAGGGCGACTGGTCGGAGCAACCCATCGCAGCGCTCGCCGTCGGCGATGAACTGAGAGTACGACCGGGCGAGAAGGTTCCGGTGGACGGCGCCGTCACCGAAGGGGAATCGTGGGTGGACGAGTCCATGATCACTGGCGAACCCATGCCGGTGACCTGCCGCCCGGGGGATCGCCTGATCGGCGGCACGCTGAACACGCACGGCAGCCTGATCATGCGCGCAACCCAGGTCGGCGCCAATACCGTGTTGGCGAGCATCATCCGCATGGTGGAACAGGCCCAAAGTGCGAAGCTGCCGATTCAGCAGCTGGTGGACCGGGTCACAGGCTGGTTCGTGCCGGCCGTCATGGCGCTGGCGATACTGGCCTTTCTGGGCTGGGCGTTCTGGGGGCCCGAGCCCTGGTTGACGCACGCGCTGGTCGCCGGCGTGGCCGTTCTCATCATCGCCTGCCCCTGCGCCATGGGCCTCGCTACTCCGATCTCGATCATGGTGGCGACGGGACGGGCAGCGGGACTGGGCATCATCTTCCGCCAGGGCGACGCGCTCCAGCGCCTGCGCGGTGTCCGGGTGATTGCATTCGACAAGACCGGCACACTGACCCGGGGACGCCCGGCACTCAGCGACGCCCTGCCCCTGGATGGTTCAACCCGTTCGGCACTGCTGGCGGCGGTTGCTTCGGTGCAGAGTGCCTCCGAGCACCCCATTGCGCGAGCCATACTGGACGCCGCGGACGCTGAGCACCTGCCCTTGACGCCGGTCGAAGCCTTCACAGCGCTCACTGGCGCCGGCGTACAGGGCCGCGTCGACGGCCACGCGTGGCTGCTGGGCAACGAAGCGCTGATGATTGACCACGGGATACCCGTCGACGACCCGGCGCTCGCCCGGATGCGGGATCTGGCAGGCCAGGGCAAAACGGTTTTCCTGGCAGCCCGGGACGGCCGGCTTGCCGGCATCCTGGCCGTGGCCGACACATTGCGGCCCAGCGCCCGCCAGGCCGTCTCCAGACTGCATGCCCTGGGATTGAAGACGGCTCTGATCACAGGCGACCACGAGGCCACGGCCCACGCAGTCGCTGATGAACTGGGCATCGACGTCGTGCACGCCCGGACCCTCCCGGCCCATAAGGCGGCCATTCTGCAGTCCCTGCAGCGTGAGGTCGGGCCGCTTGCCTTCGTCGGAGACGGAATCAACGACGCACCCGCGCTGGCGACCGCCGACGTGGGCATCGCAGTCGGACAAGGAACGGACGTTGCCATCGAATCGGCTGATGTGGTGCTGATGAACGAGGATCTGAACTCGGTGGCGCGCACGGTAGCGTTGTCCCGGCTGACCCTGCGCAACATCGCCCAGAACTTGTTCTGGGCCTTCGCCTACAACGCTGCGCTGATCCCGGTGGCTGCCGGCGTGTTCTACCCCTGGACGGGCCTGCAGCTTTCACCCATGCTGGGTGCGGGCGCCATGGCGCTGTCCAGCGTCTTTGTCGTCACCAACGCGCTGCGGCTGAAATGGTTGCGACTGGAGGGCACCCATGCCTGAGAATCTGACTTCATACAGTGCAATTCCATCCGATGCCCCGCACCGACCGGCACCAGTAGCGCTGGCCACCTCCCGCCTGCTGAATATCGGCGAGGCGTCCGCCCGCACCGGCCTGAGTCCCAAAATGATCCGCTACTACGAGCAGCAGGGTCTGTTCGAACCGCACGCCCGCAGCACGGCCGGCTACCGTCAATACGACGGCCAGGACATCCACTCGCTGAATTTCATCCACAGCGCGCGGGCGCTGGGATTTTCGCTGAAGCAGATCGCGGAATTGACGAGCCTGTGGCGGGACCGGAGCCGCGCCAGCGCTGAAGTGAAGCGGCTGGCGATGGCGCACATCAACGAGTTGGAAGACAAGGCGGCCACGCTGAAGCGCATGGCGGCGACATTACGCGACTTGGCGCGCCACTGCCACGGAGACGAACGGCCGGAATGCCCCATCCTGGATGGAATCGCCGATCAGTCACCTAAGGGCGCAGCGTGCCATTCCGAGGCGAATTCCCGGTAATCAGGACGTGTCTTTTCCGGCAGCGGATCGATCGGTGTGCCGATCGACAGATAGCCCATGAAGCGGGTGTCCAGCGCATCGAAGCCCAGCGCCTCACCCACACCGTCCAGATACGTCCCCATGCCGGTGCTCCAGAACCCGCAATATCCCAGCGAGTGGCAGGCATTCAGCATGTTCATCACGGCCGCCCCTACCGAGAGCAGGCTCTCTTGTTCGGGGATACGCCCACGCGGATCGGGAGCGCAAGCGATGGCAATGATGACGGGCACTCGCGCAAGCCATTTGCGCGCGTTCTGGATCTTGGGCTCGGGCAGCGGTGAGCCCGCATCCAGGCCGGCCCGGATACCGATCTCGATCAACGCCGGAACATCAGCCCCTTGGACGATCTTGAAGCGCCAAGGACGCACGCAGCCGTGATCGGGGGCACAGACGGCCGCCTGCAGGATCAGTGCGAGTTCATTCTGATCGGGGCCCGGAGCCTGGACGAACTTGGCGGAGCGTCGGGTATACAGAGTCTGCAGAAAATCATTCATGAGGTCGTTCCCGGAATCAGCGGGCTGCTTGGACGATCAGCGCTTTCATGCGGCGGATGGCGAGCTCCCAGCCGTCGAACAAAGCCTGCGCGACGATCGCATGGCCAATGTTGAGTTCGGCAATCCCCGGCAATGCCGCGATGATCTGAACGTTGTCGTAATGCAGTCCGTGGCCCGCATTAACGCGCAGCCCGTGGCCCACGCCCTGGGCGATGGCTGCGCGCAAACGCTGCAATTCCGCCGCCTGGGCGGCCGCATCCGGCGCGTTGGCAAAGGCGCCCGTGTGCAGCTCGATGTTCTCGGCGCCAGTCCGCACGGCCGCCTCGATCTGAGCGGCCTCCGGATCAATGAACAGGGATACATGGATGCCCGCATCCTGCAGGCGCGCCACGGCCTCGTGCACCTGGTCATAGTGGCCAGCCACGTCCAGGCCGCCCTCGGTCGTCAGTTCCTGACGCTTTTCCGGCACCAGGCAGACGTCCTGAGGCCGGATGTCGCAGGCGATGGCCAGCATCTCGGGCGTAATGGCGCATTCCAGATTCATCCGGGTGTGCAATGCCGGCCGGATGGCCCGTACGTCGGCGTCCTGAATGTGCCGCCGGTCCTCCCGCAAATGCAGGGTAATCAGGTCGGCGCCCGCGTCCTCGGCCCGCAAGGCGGCTTGCAATGGATCGGGATAGACCGTCAGCCGCTGCTGCCGCAGCGTGGCCACGTGATCGATATTGACGCCCAGTTCCATCTCAACTCTCGTCCTTTGGTTGCTTCACGTCCTGTGGATCCCAGCCGCCGCCCAGCGCCTTGTAGAGTTCGACACGATTGGCCAGGGCATTCGCCCCCACCTGGATGAACTGCTGCTGGATGCCGTACAGCGTAACCTGGGCGGTCTGGATCTGCAGAAAGCTGTCCACACCCGTCTCATACCGGACCTGGGAAAGCTTCAGTGAGCGCAAGGCCGTGTCCTCGGTGCTGCGAAGCGCATCGAGCTGGCGGTTGTAAGTTGCCTCGCCCGCCAGGCCATCGGAGACTTCGCGGAAAGCGGTCTGGATCGCCTTTTCATAGGAAGCCACCGCAATCCGCTGTGATGCCTTGGCCAGATCCAGGTTGCCCTTGACCCCGCCCGAGAACAGCGGCGCCTGGATCTGCGACCCGAACTGCCAATAACCCTGGCCGCCCGCAAACAGGGTACCCAGCTCGGGGCTGGCCAAACCGAGCAGGCCGGTCAGCGTGATTCGCGGGAAGAAGGCCGCCCGCGCCGCCCCGATCTGCGCATCTGCAGCCATCAGGCCATGTTCGGCGCCAATGATGTCGGGCCGCCTTTCCAGCAACTGCGACGGCAAACCCGCCGGCAGGGCGGCCACCAGCTGGTCGCGCCCGAAGGGCGCAGCGGGCGGCAGGTCCGCCGGAATGGGCGTACCCAGCAGCAGTTGCAGCGCATTGGTGGCCCGCGCGATGTTGCGCTCGGCGGCAATCTGGTCGGCTCGCACCGAATCTACTTGCCCCTGCGCCTGGGCCAAGTCCAGATCCGACGCCACACCGACCTTGAAGCGCGCCTTGACCAAGTCCAGCGTTCCCTGGCGCGCCTGCAAGGTCTTGACCATCAGATCGTGCAGGGCCTGGGAGGTGCGCAGATTGAAGTACGCCTCGGCTGTCTGCGCAATGAGGCTGAGCTGCACCGTCCGCCGCGCCTGATCAGTGGACAGGTATTCCTGGTAGGCGGCCTCGCTCAGGTTGCGCACACGCCCGAAGAAATCCAGCTCGAAAGCCGTCATCCCGACACCCGCGATATAGCTGCGGCTCACGGACGGCGAATCCGCCCCGCCGTTGCGCAAGTCGGGCGGTGTGTGCGTCGCCAGCCCGGTGCCTTGCACGCCGATGGTCGGCAGGCGGTCGCTCTGCGCGATGCCGAACTGCGCACGCGCCTGCTCGACGCGCTGAACGGCCACACGCAAGTCTCGATTGTTGTCCAAGGCCAGCCCGATCAGTGCCTGCAAGCGCGTATCCCGGAAGAAGTCCCGCCACGGCGGCAAGGCCGCTGCATCCTGTGCCGCTGCACCCGGATACTGCTGCGGAATCGGCGCGGCCGGCCGACGATACGTCGGCGCCAATGAGCAGGCGCTCAGCGCCAGGCACAAGGTGACGGTCGTCCAGAGGCGCCCCTGCGACATGCGGATCCTCACGGTTCTTCTCCTTCACGGGTGACTTCCGCAGACGGAATATGGGGCGCCTGATGACCCAGCAGCTTGGGCTTGGTCCGGAACAGCCTCAGGATCACCACAAAGAAAGTCGGTACGAAAATGACGGCCAGCGGTGTGGCGGCCAGCATGCCGCCCATGACACCCAGCCCCACGGCATTCTGGCTGGCAGAGCCGGCGCCCGTGGCGATTACCAGCGGGACCACACCCAGGATGAAGGCGAACGACGTCATCAAAATGGGCCGAAACCGCAGGCGGGCGGCCTCGATGGAGGCTTCCATCAGGCCGGCTCCGCTGGCATACAGGTCCTTGGCAAACTCCACGATCAGGATGGCGTTCTTCGCGGCCAGCCCGATCACCGTGACCATACCGACCTGAAAGTACACGTCATTGTCCTTGCCCATGAAGCTGCTGAGCAACACGGCGCCCAGCATGCCCAGCGGTACCGCCAGCATGACCGACAACGGAATCGCCCAGCTTTCATACAACGCGGCCAGCACCATGAAAACGACCAGCACGGACAGGCCCAGCAGAATGGCGGACTGGTTCCCTGCCTTGACTTCCTGGTAGGACAGCCCGGTCCACTCGTAACTCAGTCCGGGCGGGAGCTGTGCCACCAGCTTTTCCATCTCGGCCATCGCCTGGCCGGTGGAATAGCCCGGGGCCGCCGACCCGCCGATCCGCACCGACTCATAGCCGTTATAGCGCACCACCTGAACCGGTCCGCGCGTCCAAGTCAGACTCACGAACGATGACAGGGGCACCATCTTGCCGCTGGCATTGCGCGCGTTCAGCCGCAGGATGTCATCCGGATTCATGCGTTCCTTTTCGTCCGACTGCACCCAGATGTTCTGCACCCAGCCCTGGTTGGTGAACTTGCCGACGTAGGACGACCCGATAGCGGTCGAAATGATGCTCGCAGCCTCGGAGAAATCCACGCCCAGGGCAGCCGCCTTGGCGCGATCGATTTGCACCTTCAGTTCAGGCCCCGGTCCAAGCCCCGTGATGCGGGTCTGCGCCAGGATCGGACTCTTGGCCGCCATGCCCAGCAGCTGCTGGGCTGCCGCCTGGAGCACATCATGCCCGACCCCACTGCGGTCTTCCAGCCGCATGTCGAAACCCGAAGCATTGCCCAGCGACGAAATTGCCGGCGGCGTAATGGAAATCACCATCGAATCCGGCAGCCCGAACAGGAGCTTGCCCATGGCTGTTCCCGAGATCGCCTGGGCTGAGTCTCCCGGCCCCTTGCGCTGCGAGAAGTCTTTCAGGGGGACGAAGGCAATGGCTGCGTTCAGGCCGTTGCCGTTGAAGCTGAACCCCTGCACCGCGATGACGTTGGCCACCTGTGGAAGGCTCATGAAATAGTGCTCGACCTTCTTGATGATGTCTACTGTCCGGTTCGAACTGGATCCGGAAGGCAACTCGATATTGGCAATCACGTAGCCCTGGTCCTCGTCGGGCAGGAACGACGTGGGCAGGCGAACATACATCCAGCCCATCACAGCCACCAGCACCACGAACACCAGCATCAGGCGCAGCGTGCGCTTCAGGCTACTGCTCACCCAGTGCGTGTAGCCACGCGTGGTACGGTCGAAGCCCCGATTGAACCAGCCGAAGAAACCGCCCTTGGTCTCATGGTGACCCTTGGGAATCGGCTTGAGAATCGTTGCGCAAAGCGCCGGCGTGAAGCTCAGCGCCAGGAATGCCGAGAACAGGATGGACACCGCCATGGCCACGGAAAACTGGCGATAGATCACGCCCACCGACCCAGACATGAAGGCCAGCGGCAGAAACACCGTGGTGAGCACCAGCGTGATGCCGACGATGGCGCCGCTGATCTGCGGCATGGCCTTTTTGGTGGCTTCGCGGGGCGACAGGCCCTCCTCGGCCATGATGCGCTCGACGTTCTCGACCACCACGATGGCATCGTCCACCAGAATCCCGATGGCAAGCACCATCGCGAACATGGTGAGCACGTTGATCGATAGCCCTAGCCCCAACATCACCGCGAAAGCGCCCAGGATCGCCACCGGCACCACCAGCGCCGGGATCAAGGTATAGCGGATGTTCTGCAGGAAGACGAACATCACGACGAAGACGAGGAAGATGGCTTCGAACAGCGTTTCCACGACCTGGTTGATCGACAGCTCCACGTACGGAGACGTGTCATACGGAATCGCATAGGTGATGTTGTCCGGAAAGAACCGCGAGAGTTCCTTCATCTTTTCCTTGGCCAGCCGCGCCGTCTCCAGCGCGTTGGCCGTCGGCGTGAGCGACAGGGCAAACGCCGCCGTGGGCTTGCCGTTCAGGCGTGCGCCGAACTGGTAGTTGTCCGACCCCAGCTCCACGCGAGCCACGTCGTGGATCCTCACCGAGGAACCATCGGGGTTGGCCCGCAGGATGATATTGCCGAACTCCTCGGGTGTCTTGAGCTGCCCGTTGACGGTGAGCGGCGCCGTAGTGCGCTGCGAATCCGGATTCGGTGGCGAACCCAGCCGGCCACCCGATACCACCATGTTTTGCGCGGTAATGGCGTTGTTGACGTCGGCCGCAGTCAGGTTGTAACCCACCAGCTTTTGCGGATCCAGCCAGACGCGCATGGCGCGCGGCGCCGCAAACAACTGGAAGGTCCCCACGCCCTTCACCCGGGACATGGGGTTCTGAATGTTGCGCGTGATGTAGTCGGCTAGCGCGGTTTGGTTCACGGACCCATCCTTGGACGAGACCGTGACAACCATCAGGAAGTTGGAATTCGACTGGCTGACCTGAATACCCTGTTGCACCACCGCAGCCGGCAGCCGGGCCGTGACGTTGGCCAGTCGGTTCTGCACATCCACCTGAGCCAGATCCGGGTTGGTGCCCGGCGCGAAGGTCACCGTGATTTGCGCCTGGCCGTTGGAATCGCTGACAGATTCGTAATACAGCAGGCCCTTGGCACCGTTGAGCTGATTCTCGATGATGCTGGAGACGCTGGTGGCGACCTCTGAGGCCGAGGCACCAGGGTAAACGGCCCGGACATTGACCGTGGGCGGCGCGACCTCGGGATACTGGGACACTGGCATGTTGGGAATCGCCAGAATGCCTGCCAGTGCAATGGCCAGTGCAATCACCCAGGCAAAAATCGGTCGGTCGATAAAGAATTGTGGCATGAACGCTCGCGAGGAAACCGCAGGTTGATCAGTGTGTCAGGCGCTCAGTGCGACTGGCTCTGGGTTGCCGCACCCGCCGGCTTCCAAGGCATGGGTTGCACCGGTGCGCCCGGACGGATCTTCTGGAAGCCCTCGACGACGATCTGATCGCCCGCCTGCAGACCCTGGGAGACGATGTAGCCCTGGCCGGCGCGTGGTCCCAGCTCGACCGGCGTGAAGTTTGCCTTGCCGTCGGTCACTTTCACGATGGTGCTGCGGCCATCGGCTGCACGTTGAATGGCCTGCTCGGGCACGACCAGCGCCTTCTGATCGACCCCCTGGGCCAGAAGTACGCGAACATAGAGCCCAGGAAGCAGGATCTGCTCGGGATTGGGGAACAGCGCGCGCAGATTGACCTGGCCGGTACCCGGATCCACGGACACCCCTGAGAACAGCAGCTTGCCCTTGTGGCGGTAGACGTCGCCATCGCCCAGCAGGACCTCGGCCTGGGTGTTGCCCTGGGCATCCGGCTTCAGGATCCCCTCGGCAAGCTGCCGGCGCAGGGTCGACAGCTGCGCCACCGGCTGGGTGATGTCGACATACACCTCGTTCAGGCGCTGGACCGTCGCCAGCGATGTGGCCGAGGTGGCGCTGACCAGCGCCCCCACGGTCACAAACGACTTGCCGATGCGCCCGTCGATCGGCGAAACGACGCGGGTATAGTCCAGATTGATGGTGGTCGCCTCCAGCGCCGCCTTGGCTGCTGCGGCGCTGGCGGCCGTCTGGCGAGCCTGCGCCACGGCGTTGTCATAGTCCTGCTGTGCCACCGCATGCTGCTTGACCAGCGCGGCAAAGCGCTTCGCCTGGAGTTGTGCGGTGTATTCCGCCGCCTGGGCGTTCTTCAGCTGGGCGGCCGCCTGATCCCGCGCGGCCCGGTAGGGAGCCGGATCGATGGTGAACAGGAGCTGGCCCTTTTTGACTTCGCTGCCTTGTTCGAAATCGATGGATTCCACGATGCCATTGACGCGCGCACGGACCTCAGCGTCCTCGATGGCCTGGACACGCCCGGGAAGCTCGGTATTGATCACCGTGGGCTGGGGCTGAACCTGGACCACGCTCACCGGCACCTTCATCCCCCCAGGATTCTGCTGCGGCTTCTGGCCGCAGGCCACCAATGCCAGCACCGAAACCAGCACCAGAGGCCGCAAAATACCAAAGGCGGTCAGGTTATGAAAAGCCATGTGAGAAGCTCCCGGATTCTTGAATTTTGAGTTGATATCGGTGCGCGAAGCGCAATCGCACGATGGGCCGACGTCCGACCGGGGCCTGCACGAAAATGCAGGCAAAGTACGAGTATAAGGTGAAAGTCCCGCCATCCGCCGGCTTGGCCGCCGCCTTGTTCATGCGGCCGGCCCCGTGAATCGGTTCACCAGAACTCCGACCCGGAGAGAGAGAATCTCAAGCGTGGGGCGATCCGTCAGCAGGCCTTCGAGCGCCAGCAGGAACACCAGGGAAACCTCAGGATCCCCCAGCACGCTGGCGACGCACTCGAGCATGCCCTCGTGATGCCGCCGGGCTGCCTGCGGCCCCAGCCGTTCACATACGTCATGGAATTCCCCCGCCATGGGGGCGACTTCCATTTCGGACCAGAGGTCCAGCAGCATGACCTGACAGATCGATTGCAGGCGGGTTCGGGCCGAACCCGCAGCCACAGCCGCCTCGCGTGCTGCCGGCAACCGGGTCAACAGCCAGTCGTCGAAAACCTGGATGAAGAGGTCTTCCTTGTCGCGGCACACCTGGTAGAGAGACGTCCTGGAAAGCGACGCTCGCCGGGCCACTTCTTCCAGCGATGTGCGGGAAAAGCCGAAGTTCAGGAAGCACCAGCGGGCTGCATCGAGGATACGGGTCCGCCGGGCTTCCATGGCTTCGGTTGTCAGTTTCTGCGACATCCACGCATTCTGACAAAATACACGTTTTTTGTCAAAATATTTTAGTGATCGACTTTTCGGAATCAGCCCAACAGCAAAGAGTCATCCGCCAGTTCCTCGCCACGCACCCGCTCGAACATGGCCAGAAGGTCAGGGACATCCAGACCCTGTCGGGCCTCCCCCGAAACGTCCAGCACGACCCGCCCCTGGTGCAGCATGACGGTACGATCCCCCACATCCAGGGCTTGGCGCATGCTGTGCGTCACCATCATGGTGGTCAAGCCGTGATCGGCCACGATGCGCGCGGTCAGATCCAACACGAACTTGGCGGTGCGCGGATCCAGGGCTGCGGTATGTTCGTCCAGCAGAAGGATGCGCGATGGACGCAGTGACGCCATGAGCAGACTCACGGCCTGACGTTGCCCACCGGACAGCAGCCCAATGCGATCGGTGAGCCGGCGCTCCAGGCCCAGCCCCAGCATGGCCAGGCGCTCGCGAAACAACACCCGCATTTCCTCGCGGACTGCCATACGCAGGCTACGGAATTGCCCGCGCCCCAGCGCCAGCGACATGTTTTCCTCAATGGTGAGGTTCTCGCAGGTGCCGGCCATGGGATCCTGGAATACTCGCGCGACCTTCCGCGCCCGATCCCAGACCGGCTGGCGCGTGACGTCCTCGCCATCGATAAGGATGGATCCACCATCGATCGTCTGTTCACCCGAAATGGCGTTCAGAAAAGTGGACTTCCCCGCCCCGTTCGAGCCTATGACGGTCACGAACTGACCGGCGGGAATGTCCAGCGACATCCCGCACAAAGCCTGGGTCTCGATGGGTGTGCCAGGGTTGAAGGTCAACTGCAGATTCTGCGCGCTCAGCATCGTTCATACCCTTTTCTTGCGCAGCCGCTGCTTGATCAGCGGAATCACCAGCGCCACGGTCACCAGCACTGCGGTGACCAGGTTCAGATCCTGGGCCTTCAGGCCCACAAAATCCGCATTCAGCGCCAGCGCCACGAAAAAGCGGTACAGCACCGCACCGATCACCACAGCCAGCGTAGTGATGGACAGTCTGCGGCTGGGCAGAATGGATTCCCCGATGATGACGGCCGCCAGGCCAATCACGATCGTGCCGATCCCCATGGAAATGTCGGCCCCGCCCTGCGACTGAGCGAACAGCGCGCCCGCCAGGCCGCACAAGGCATTGGAGATACCCATACCCAGCAGCACCATGTTGCCGGTGCGGATGCCCTGGGCGCGGGCCATGCGCGGGTTGGACCCTGTCGAGCGCATGGCCAGACCCACCTGGGTCGCGAAGAACCAGTCCAGGGCGAGCTTGACGACCACCACCAGCACCAGCAAGATGAGCGGCCGCGCGACGTAGTCCTGTACGCCAGACGGTTGCAGGACGGTGAACACCGTGGATTCCGTGATCAGTGGGACATTCGGGGCATTCATCACGCGCAGGTTGATGGAATACAGGGCAATCATCATCAGGATGCTGGCAAGCAGATCCATGATTTTCAGCCGCACGTTCAGCCAGCCTGTGATCACACCCGCAAAACCCGCTGCGAGCGTCCCGACCCCGGTGGACAGGAACGGGTCATAACCATGATGGATCAGGATCGCAGCCGCCGCTCCGCCCAGCGGGAAGCTGCCGTCGACCGTCAGGTCGGGGAAATTGAGGACGCGAAAGGAGATCAGGACTCCCAGAGCGACCAGGCCGAAGATCAGCCCGATCTCGAGGGAGCCCCACAAAGAGTAGATGGACATGCGGCGGGCGGGTTACTTCACGACCTTGGTCGCAGATTTGATGAGCGAGTCCGGGAGCTTGACACCCTGGCGGGCAGCCGCGCCCGGATTGACGTAAAGCTCCAGCTTGGAGCTGGTCTCCCAGGCCAGGTCACCTGGCTTGGCACCCTTCAGGATCTTCACCACCAGCCGGCCCGTTTGCACACCGATGTCATGGTAGTTGACACCCAGAGCGGCAATCGCACCGCGCTTGACGCTGTCCGTGTCGGCCGCGATCAGCGGGATTTTGGCCGCTTCGCCGACCTTTACCAGCGCTTCGTAGGCCGACACGACGTTATTGTCCGTATTGGTATAGATGGCGTCCACCTTGCCGACCAGGCTGCGCGCGGCAGCCCCCACGTCCACCGTGCGCGGCGCCGTCGCCTCGACCAGCGTCAGCCCGGCCTTGGGCAGAAGCTCGCGCAGCTGCTTGACGACCACCACGGAATTGGCTTCCCCGGGGTTGTAGACCATGCCGATCTTCTTCGCATTCGGGACGATTTTCTTGATCAGATCGATCTGCTTTTCGAGGGGCAAAGCGTCCGAGACACCGGTCACGTTGGTACCCGATGCGCCGACACCCGGTACGAGCTGCGCGGCGACCGGGTCCGTGACGGCCGAAAACACCACCGGGACGGTCTTGGTCGATGCCACCACTGCCTGAGCCATGGGGGTAGCGATCGCGACGATCACGTCAGGTCTGTCACCCACGTATTTCCGGGCAATCTGTGCCGCAATCGCATTATTGCCCTGTGCTGTCTGAAACTGCCACTTCAAGCCTTTGGCCTCGGTATAGCCCGCAGCAGCCAGCGCCTGGTGCACGCCATCCTTGACGGCATCCAGTGCCGGATGCTCGACGATGGACGTCACGGCGACGGACTGGGCCTGCGCCGGGGCGACAACCAGTACGCCCACGACGGCAACAGCGCCGGCCAGGATGCGAAGCGCGGAATGCAGAATCATGAAGAAGCTCCTTGGTGAGGAATGCCAACACACAGCAAACCACGCGTGCCGCCCGGTGGGTCTGCACGTTGGTCATGAGGCGTTCAGTCTACGTTCGATGGTGCCTTCTGTCGGGAAACCCCGGCAGCGCCATCATTTTAGCGTCTGCCGGAACTCATGGCGTCGCGGATGCGGGGGCCCCGGCATCGGCCGCTCTTACAGCCTGCACGAATTCCAGCACGCGGCCCGTATCCTTGATCCCGGGAGCGGACTCTACGCCACTGCTGACATCCACGGCAAATGGCTGCCACGCCGCAATCGCCCTGCCGACGGAGGTGGCAGTCAGCCCACCCGAGAGCACGCCCACCGGGATCCCGGGTCCACGTGGGATATCGGCCAGCAGCGACAGGTCGAAGCGCAGGCCGCTGCCGCCGAACCCGGAGCTATAGCTGTCGAACAGCCATCCAGCGGCATGGGGATAGTCCAGGCAGCGGGCCGCCAGCTCCGGCGCCGAACCCTGTCCGGGCGCACCCACCCGGAACGCCTTCATATAGCGGCTGGCGAACCCATCGCAAAATTCCGGCGGCTCCTCGCCATGGAACTGCAGCAGATCGGGCGCCACTCGATCCAGTACGCGCCGGACGTCGTCCGGACTCGGATTGACGAATAACGCCACGACGGTCACGAACGCCGGAACACGCTGGCGCAGGAGACGTGCCTGGTCCAGATCCAGGCGACGGCGGCTCTCCGGGTAAAACACCAATCCGACGGCATCTACACCGGCTGCGACCGCTGCGTCCACGTCCTGGGGCCGGGTCAGACCACAAACCTTGATTCGCGTGCGATGATTCATTGAAGAGCGGCTCCGGCGTCAGATTGCAGAATCGGTCCCAGATGACGCCGCAGCGCTGCGGACGCTGTCAGCAGCGGCAACTGGGGTGCCTCGGGATAGGCCACATGGGCCAGGTACAGGCCATCCGGCATGAAGGTGGACGCCGCCAGCCGGCGATCACGCAGACTCAGCAGTTCGGCGGCCCATCGTGCGGGCCGTTTGCCCCGTCCGATCATGACGAGCGTCCCCATCAGATTACGCACCATGTGATGCAAAAAGGCATTGGCGCGAAACTCGAAAATCAGAAAATCTCCACGAGCCTGGATCGTCAGCGCCTCCAGCGTCCGCACCGGGCTGGCCGCCTGACACTCGGCCGCCCGAAAGGCGCTGAAGTCATGCTCGCCCACCAGACCATCAGCTGCCTCGCGCATGGCATGGACGTCCAGACGATCATGAATCCAGCCAACGCGCCCAACCAGGATCGGCGAGCGCACCGCAGCGCACCGCAGCACATAGAAATAAGTTCGCATCCGGGCATCGAACCGGGCATGAAAAGCAGGGACAACCGGTAAGGCCCACTGCACAGAAATGCTTTGCGGCAGGAGCGCATTCAACCCCCGCACCCAGGACTCATCGCGGCGTTGCGCTTCAGTATCCAGGTGTACCACCTGCTGCAGCGCATGCACGCCCGTATCCGTGCGGCCCGCGCAAACGGTCGCTACAGGCGCTGCAACGAACTGGGCCAGAGCTGCCTCCAGCACGTCCTGAACGGTCTGGTGCGACGGCTGCGTCTGCCAGCCATGCCAGCAGCTGCCGTCGTAGCAAAGCCCTAGCGCAATCCGCACGGCGTCAGTTCCAGGCCGCAGGGCCGGCTCAGGCCTCAGGCCTGGAACCGGTGGGTTCCGACTGTGTGGACGGCGGCAATTCCAGATCGATGTCCTGAAGCTTTTCCTGCACCATGGCCTCCGTGATCCGGGGATCCGCATCGGCCTCGTCCCGGGCAGCGTTGGCGCGCCGCAACAACCAGGCGATGATGAAGACGATCAGAGCCAGCAGCGCCGTCATCACACCCAGCAGATGGTCCTGCAGCCAGTTCACGCGATGCTGCGTCTGCACGCTCGCGCGAAGCTCCGCCGCCTCGGCATTGGCGCTGGCCTTGGCTTCGTCCACAGGCGCATTTCCGGCTGCGCCTGGTGCCGCAGTACCAGAATGCGAGGAGCCAGAGGACGCCGAAGCGGTGGCGGCGCCGGACGGCGATGCCGAGCTGCTCGGGGAAACCGCCCCTGGCGCAACCGGGCCCGAAGCGGCACTGCCAGTCGCAGAAGCGGCACGGCCGCCTGGGGTTGCGCCCAAGGCAGCGGCCGCACCCGAAGCAGCGGTTGCACCCGAAACACCCGCTGCACCCGAAGCGCCTACGGTACCAGAAGCAGCCGTCGAACCCGGAACCGCATTGGTTCCCAAAGCCCCAGTGGCACCCGAAGCCGCAGTCCCGCCCGCAGCAGCAGCCGACTCCTCGGTGCGATCGGCCGCCGCCTGGGCTGCCGCTTCATGGCTGGCCTGGCTGATGGCGCCCGTAATGGTTTGAATGGAATGACCAATCGCGGCAGCACCGCTGGCCACGGCGTTGCGAGCAGCCTCGCCCTGAGTTTGCAGGGCCTGATTCAGGTTCTGAACGTTATCCTGGAGCTGGGTCACCCGAGACTCGGCATCCGCCAGCGCGTGGCCCTGTGCCGTTCTGGCGTCAGCCCGGTCATTGCGGCCCTCCGACAGGCGTACCCGATCGCCGGGACTTGGCTTTGCGGCTGCCGATTCGGCTCCGGATGAAGGCTGCACGGTTCCGGCTGATGCACTGCCGCCCCGTGCGGCCGGCACGCGGCTCGCGTGACGCCCCCGCATGCGGTCAAACGCGACCGTCTGAGCGACGAACTGGCGCCGAGCCTCGGCATCCGAGATCGACAGCATGTCGGCCACGTCGGGAACAGCGAGTGAAGCGCCGGCTCGCACCAGGTTGATGTTCTGGTGGATGAAAGCCTGAGGATTCGCCCGCTGCAAGGCCAACATCAACTGATAGATGGAAACGCCTTCGACGCTATGACGCCGCGCGATGGCGAACATGGTATCGCCCGTGCGGACGCGGATCGAACCGGCCGGAACCCGGCGCACGCTGGTCGGCGCCTGAGCCGCCCCAAGGGCCGGACCGAGAGTGCGAGCCCCGGCGGGCTGCACTTGGCCAGCGCCAGTCGGCTGACCATGAGCCGGCCCCGGCGCAATCAGGGAAACCTGGTAGCGCTCCGATCCGGTAGCCGTCTTCACATCCAGCAAGACGTCAGCCAGCGTTCCCGCGAAGGCCTGCGGTGAATGGATGCGCAATTCCCGATCAGACTTGTTCCCCACCCCCGGCACCACGGAAACTGAGAGGCTTTCCAGGGCGACCGGCGGCGTGAGCCCTGCCTGTGCCCACGCGGCTGCCGGGGCCGGTTGCGCCGACAGCGCCTGCAGGTCCGCTGCCGTCAGTCCGGTTACCGGCACCACCACGAGCAACGGCTGTCCCGTCGCCGATGCCAGTCGGGCATGACCGAAAGTAGCTGCCTGGGCAGGCGACAACGCCAAGGCCCCCAGCATCGCCAACGACGCGCCACAGCAGCGCAGGAAACGGCCCGAACGTTGCCTCGGACGCAATGGAATCACCATTTACAGCTCGCCCAGCGCAATGCGCAGCATGCGGCGGATCGGCTCCGCCGCCCCCCACAGCAACTGATCCCCCACCGTAAAGGCGCTCAGGTATTCGGGCCCCATGGACATCTTGCGCAGGCGTCCCACCGGAATATCCAGCGTCCCGGTGACGGCCACCGGCGTCAGATCGCGCACGGTCGCTTCCTTGTCGTTCGGGATGAGCCGCGCCCACTCGGTTCCGGAACGGATGGCGGCATGGATGTCTTCGAGAGGAATGTCCCTCCGCAGCTTGATGGTGAGCGCCTGGCTATGGCAGCGCATGGCGCCAATGCGCACGCACAGGCCATCGACCGGAATGGCCGGAGTCTCGAATCCGGGGCCGCGCCCCAGAATCTTGTTGGTTTCGGCGCTGCCCTTCCATTCTTCGCGGGACATGCCGTCCTGCAGGTCCTTGTCGATCCACGGGATCAGGCTACCGCCCAGCGGCACACCAAAATTGTCCTGCGGCAACGAGGGGTCCTGTTGCGCCTTCAGGACGCCGCGGTCGATGTCGAGAATGGCCGATGCCGGGTCCTTCAGCAGGTCTTCGACGGCCGAATTCAGGATGCCGAACTGCGTCAGCAGCTCGCGCATATGGCGCGCACCACCGCCGGAGGCCGCCTGGTAGGTCATGGAGGTCATCCATTCCACCATGTCCGCCTTGAACAGCCCAGCCAACCCCATGAGCATGCAGCTGACAGTGCAGTTCCCGCCGATATAGTCTCGGACCCCGCGCTCCATGGCGCGGTCAATCACCGGGCGGTTGACCGGGTCGAGCACGATGACGGCGTCGTCCTTCATGCGCAGGGTGCTGGCCGCATCGATCCACAGTCCCTTCCAGCCGGCAGCCCGCAGCTTCGGATAAATCTGGGTGGTGTAGTCGCCACCCTGTGTCGTCACGATGATGGGCAGTTTTTTCAGGGCCGTCACATCATGGGCGTCCTGGAGGGCGGCCGCGCCTGTTGCCCATTTCGGTGCCGGGCCGCCTGCATTGCTGGTCGAGAAAAAGACCGGTTCGAAAAGGGCGAAATCATGTTCGTCGCGCATGCGTTGCATCAGCACCGAACCAACCATCCCCCGCCATCCCACCAGACCAACTGCTTGAGCCATAAACCCCACCAAAACCAAAAGAAATGAACTTGAATTCTCTATTCTAATGCCTGTAACACAGCATCGCCCATCTCAGAGGTCGAAACCTGTGTGGTTCCTGCCTCATGAATGTCGCTTGTGCGCAAACCGCGTGAAAGGACGGTCTGAACGGCAGCTTCGACACGGTCGGCCGCTGCCGGCTGATCCAACGAGTACCGAAGCATCATGGCCACCGACAGAATGGTCGCCAGCGGGTTGGCAATATTCTGTCCAGCAATGTCCGGCGCCGAGCCATGGCTGGGTTCGTACAGACCCTGTTTGCTGGCATTCAGCGACGCCGAAGGCAGCATGCCGATGGAACCGGTCAGCATCGCCGCCTCGTCGGACAGAATGTCGCCAAACAAGTTGCCCGTCACCACCACATCAAAGGCCTTGGGCGCCCGCACCAGCTGCATGGCGGCGTTGTCGACATACATGTGCGAGAGCGCCACCTGAGGATATTCACGCGCCACATCCTCCAGAATGTCGCGCCAGAACTGGGAGGTCTCCAGCACGTTGGCCTTGTCCACGCTGCAGAGCTTTCCGCTACGCGCCGCAGCCGCCCGGAAAGCGACGTGGGCGATTCGCCGGATCTCCGACTCGGCATAATGCATGGTGTCATAGCCCTGGCGCTCGCCGGCGAAGGGGCCATCGGCGACGGTGCGCACGCCGCGCGGCTGGCCGAAATAGATGTCCCCCGTCAGTTCGCGCACGATCAGGATGTTCAACCCGGACACAACCTCGGGCTTGAGCGACGAGGCATTGGCCAATTCCGGATACAGGATCGCCGGGCGCAGGTTGGCGAACAGTCCCAGCGCTTTGCGCAGGCCAAGCACGGCCTGCTCCGGTCGCAGGGCACGTTCCAGATGGTCGTACTTCCAGTCGCCCACCGCGCCGAACAGCACCGCGTCGGACTTCAGCGCCAGGTCCAGCGTACTGGGCGGCAGGGGATGCCCCAGGGCCGCATAGGCCGCGCCGCCGACTGGCGCCTCGGTCAATTCCAGATCCAGATCCAGCGCGCGCAACACGCGTACGGCCTGGGACACGATCTCCGGGCCGATTCCATCGCCCGGCAACACAGCAATACGAGAGGTCATAAAGAGTTTCCGATGATAAAAGCCCGATTCCGGCGCGCAGGGATCTGCCGCTCCGGGAATCGGGCAACACCCTGCACCAAGGCAGGACGCCAATACTGGACAGCGATTGCCTAGTGCGCCGCCGGGGCGGTCTTCACCAGCCAGGGATGGCGGGCAAGGCGGTCCGCCTCAAAGGCGCGGATCTGGTCAGCGCGCAGCAAGGTCTGGCCAATCTCGTCCAGCCCCTTGAGCAGCGACTCCTTGCGGTAGCCGTCCACCTCGAAGGCCCAGGATTCACCGTCCGGGGCCGTCACCCGCTGCTGCGCCAGGTCCACCGTCAGCTCATATCCGGGAGTGCTTTCAACGGCCGCGAACAGGCTGGCCACCACTTCTTCGGGCAACACAATGGGCAACAGCCCGTTCTTGAAGCTGTTGTTGAAGAAGATGTCGGCGTAAGACGGCGCAATCAGCGCTCGAAACCCGTACTGCTGCAAGGCCCAGGGCGCGTGCTCCCGACTGGAGCCACAGCCGAAGTTCTTGCGCCCGAGCAGGATGGAGGCGCCCTGATAACGGGGCCGGTTCAGGACGAAATCCGGATTCAACGGACGCTTGCTGTTATCCATGCCCGGTTCGCCATGATCCAGATAGCGCAGCTCGTCGAACAGATTGGGGCCGAACCCGCTACGCTTGATGGACTTCAGGAACTGCTTGGGGATGATGAGATCTGTATCGACGTTCTCGCGATCCAGGGGCGCCACCAGGCCCCGATGCGTGGTAAAGGCTTGCATGATGGATTCCTATTGAAAAGTACGCACGTCCACGAAGTGACCCGCAACGGCTGCCGCAGCAGCCATGGCCGGGCTCACCAGATGCGTACGCCCACCCTGCCCCTGGCGACCCTCGAAATTACGGTTCGAAGTGGAGGCACAGCGTTCGCCGGCCTCCAGCCTGTCGGCGTTCATGGCCAGACACATGGAGCAGCCCGGTTCACGCCACTCGAAACCCGCTGCCAGGAAAATCTGGTCCAGTCCTTCTTTTTCCGCCTGGGACTTCACCAACCCGGATCCGGGCACCACCATCGCCAGCTTCACATTGCTCGCGACCTTATGTCCCTTGGCGACAGCCGCGGCAGCCCGCAGGTCTTCGATTCTGGCATTGGTGCAGGATCCGATGAAGACCTTGTCCACAGGGATTTGCTCCATGGGCGTGCCCGGCTTGAGATCCATATATTGCAGCGCACGTTCCATGCCCTTGCGCCGGACGGCGTCGGCCTCGGCAGCCGGATCCGGAACCCGGCCGCCCACGGTGGTGACCATCTCGGGCGAGGTCCCCCAACTGACCTGGGGCTCTATCCTGGTCGCGTCGATCTCGACGACCCGGTCGAAATGCGCCCCCTCGTCCGAGTGCAGCGTTTTCCAGTCGGCCACAGCGAGATCCCAAAGATCGCCTTCGGGAGCATAGGGGCGGCCCTTGAAGTAGTCGATGGTGGTCTGGTCCACCGCCACCATCCCGGAGCGCGCGCCTGCCTCGATGGCCATATTGCAGATCGTCATGCGGCCTTCCATGGACAGCGCGCGCACCGCGCTGCCGCCGAATTCGATGGCATGGCCGGTGCCACCCGCCGTGCCGATCTGGCCGATCACATACAAGATCAGGTCCTTGGCGGTACAGCCAAACGGGAGCTGGCCCTCCACGCGAACCAGCATATTGCGACTTTTCTTCATCAGCAGCGTCTGGGTCGCGAGTACGTGCTCGACTTCGGACGTCCCGATGCCGAAGGCCAATGCCCCCATGGCGCCGTGGGTACTGGTATGCGAGTCCCCACAGACCACCGTCATGCCCGGCAAAGTGGCCCCCTGCTCGGGCCCGATGATGTGAACGATGCCCTGGCGCCGATCGTTCATGCGGAACTGCGTGATGCCCCAGGTTTCACAGTTCTTGTCCAGCGTGTCCACCTGCAGCCGGGAAACGGGATCCTTGATGCCTTTCGCCCGGTCCGTGGTGGGGACATTGTGGTCGGACACCGCCAGGTTGGCCGCGATGCGCCAGGGCTTGCGGCCGGCGAGCTGCAGGCCCTCGAAGGCTTGGGGGCTGGTCACTTCGTGGACCAGATGGCGGTCGATATACAAAAGACAGGTGCCGTCGGGGCCCTGGTGAACCACATGGGCATCCCAGAGCTTGTCATACAGGGTTTGGGGCATGGTCGTGACCTCGTACAATGAATCAGGCCGGATCCGGCCACCGAATTCATTATGACAGCCTGATCTGCCCGGACAAGCCAAGCTGCCATCCTAGTATCAGCAGTAACAGGCCTGAAGGAGCAACAGGCCTCAAGTCCCGCACTGCCCGCGATGGCGCAAGGCATGGTCCATGAGCACGATGGCGAGCAGGGCCTCGGCAATGGGTGTCGCCCGGATGGCCACGCAGGGATCATGCCGCCCCAGCGTCTGCACCATGACAGGCTCATTGGCCTTGTTCACCGAATGGCGCTCAAGCCGGATGCTGGAGGTGGGCTTGATGGCCAGCGAAACCCTGACCGGCTGCCCGGAGGAGATCCCCCCCAGGACGCCCCCGGCATGGTTGCCCAGGAAACCGTCCGGACTGAGCTCATCGCCATGCTCCGAGCCCCGCATGGCGATGCAGTCGAACCCCGAACCGATGGACACGCCCTTGACCGCATTCAGGCCCATCATGGCATGGGCAATATCGGCATCCAGCCGGTCGTACACAGGTTCGCCCCAGCCCGCCGGCACTCCCTCGGCAACCACCTCGATACGGGCCCCGATGGAGTCCCCGTCGTGACGAAGCTGATCCATGAACGCCTCGAGCTGCGACACGATACCCGAATTGGGCGCATAGAACGGATTCTGGGGTACCGCATCCCAGGATTCAAAAGGAATGGGAATGGGACCCAGCTGACTCATGTAGCCGCGAATGACGACGCCATGCTCCTGCTGCAGCCACTTGCGCGCGATGGCTCCGGCCGCGACGGTCGGAGCTGTCAGACGCGCCGAAGAGCGCCCGCCCCCCCTGGGATCGCGAATGCCGTACTTCTTCCAGTAGGTGTAGTCGGCATGCCCCGGCCGGAAGGTCTCGGCGATGTTTCGATAGTCTCGGCTGCGCGCGTCCGTATTGCGGATCAACAGACTGATTGGAGTGCCGGTAGTCTGGCCCTCGAATACGCCCGACAGGATCTCGACCACATCCGGTTCACGGCGCTGGGTCACATGGCGCGAGGTGCCCGGGCGGCGCCGGTCGAGTTGAGCCTGGATGTCCGACTCGGCAAGCGCCATCCCCGGCGGGCAGCCGTCGATCACCGCGCCGATGGCCGGCCCGTGAGACTCGCCGAAATTGGTCACGCGAAACAGGGTACCCAGGGAATTGCCAGCCATGGTCGTTGCAGTGGGAAGTCCGGAAACCCCTGCATTATGGCATTTTTAGGAGGAGCAACTGACGGCGACTTCCGGGGTGTCGGCCTTCGGTGGCTCGGCGAAGTGCCGGCCATCTGGGTGTGGTTCGTAGGGCGCGCGCAGGACATTGAACAGTCGATTCAGCACCGACACATCCCCCTGCTGGGCGGCGGCGATGGATTCCTGGGCCAGGTGATTGCGCAGCACATAGAGCGGATTGGCCGCATCCATGGCCAGTCGACGGGCCGACGCGTCCGCCGGATCACCGGTCAGCCGGTCACGGTATCGCGCCAGCCAGACGCGCGCCGCAGCGGGGTCCCGGAACAGCGCCAGCCAAGGACCAGCGTCCTCACGCACTCGGGCAAGGTGCCGGAAAGCCAGCGTAAAGTCGGCCTGCTGTGTCTCCAGCAGCGTCCACCACTCATTGGCCAGGGCCGAGTCCCCCTCGCGCCAGTCCGACAAACCGAACTTGCGCGCCAGGCCTTCGTGGTAGGCCTGAAGGAACTGGGACTCGAAGGGTTGCAGACAGGATTCCAGCGATGGAATGTCGCATCCCAGGACATGCAGGCTTTCCGCCAGCCGGTACAGATTCCAGCGCGCCACGCCAGGCTGCGCGTTCCAGGCATAGCGCCCATAGGTATCGCTATGGTTGCAGACATGGCCGGCCGAGAACCGGTCCATGAAACCGAATGGACCGTAATCCAGCGTCAGGCCCAGGATGGACATATTGTCCGTATTCATCACGCCGTGGCAAAACCCCACCAGCTGCCACTGTGCGATCAGTCTGGCCGTACGCCGTACCACTTCCGCCAGGACCGCCATGGCCGTGGCCTGGATGTCTCGGGCGCCAGCCTCGCCGACCCAGCACTCGGGATAGAAACGGTCCACCACATATTCCAGCAGTGCTTTTTGCTCGTGATGAGACTGCGCCCAGTGCTCGAAATGCCCGAAACGGATGAACGATGGAGCGACCCGCGTCACCATCGCTGCCGTCTCGGGCGTTTCACGCAGGACACGATCATCCGAGGAGACCAGGGCGAGCGCCTGGCTCGTCGGGATGCCCAGCCCGACCATGGCCTCGCTGGCCAGGTATTCGCGAATGCTGGAACGCAGCACCGCCCACCCATCGCCCATGCGGGAATAAGGCGTGCGGCCGGAGCCCTTGAGCTGGATCTCCCAGGTGCCGCTGGCCGCCGACACATCGCCCAGTAGGTGTGCGCGCCCGTCGCCCAGCTGTCCTGCCCAGACGCCGAACTGATTGCCACTGTAGACAGTCGCCAATGGCTGGATGTCGTCCGCCAGGCGGCTGGCCCCCGAGCAAAGCGCCAAAAAGTCCGCGCTGGCGCAGTCGGCCGGATCCAGCCCCAAAAGTGCGGCAACCCGCGGATTCGCGTGCAACAGACGCGGCGCCGTCAGCGGGCGCGGCGTGACCTGGGCATGGAAGCCCAGTGGAAGACCGGCAAACGTGCAACCAACCTGGGCGCTGCGAAATAGATCAGCCATGCCGCGCCGCCCGTGTCACCGCCTGCTTGGCTGCCCGCTTGGCCGGACGCACATAAAGGACGGCACCCAGGTACAGACCCAGAGACAGAACGATCTCCACTCCAGCCAGCGCCGCAGAAACCGTGGAGAGATCGGACCACGCCCGCACCACGCCTTCCATCAGGTAAAGCAGACTGAGCATCGCCGTCCACTGCAGGGTATACAGGCTGCCCTTCAGGACGCCGCGCAGCGCAAACAGCAGCGGCAAAGCCTTCAACGCCAGCAGGGACCCCCCTGGGCGTACGGGTGCCCACCAGAGCTCCCACCCCACACACAAGACAAAGAGACCAATCAGGCTGCCGGCCGCCAGCAGGTGCCAGCCACGGCTGAGTTTTGCTTCCATGCTGATATTATGACTCGAAACCCCGACCGGAAATGGTCATGCAACAAGGCCAGCCCTCCTCCGCCGAATCCGCCGCCGCCGCGCGCCGCGCCCGCGCGCTGGACGTCCTGCGCTTCACGCTGGACTTTGCGGGCCGCCGCAAGCTCACCCGGGTGGCTTCCAGCCTCACCTTCACCACCGTGTTGGCCATCGTGCCGTTGCTGGCTGTCGTGCTGGCCCTATTCACGGCCTTTCCGCTGTTCGGCCAGTTCCATCGGGCGCTGGAGACCTTCCTGAGCGAAAGCCTGCTGCCGCCGTCGGTGTCCGACACCATCATGCGCTACCTGAACCAGTTCGCAGCCCAAGCCTCCGGGCTGACAGCGGTCGGCGGCGCCTTCCTGGTCATCACTTCCATCCTGCTCATCATGACGATCGACGCAGCGTTCAACGAAATCTGGAACGTGGCGCGTCAGCGCCCGTTGCGGCAACGGCTGCTGGTGTATTGGGCCATCATTTCGCTGGGCCCCATCCTGATGGGAGCAAGCCTGTGGGCCAGTTCGATCCTCGCCCGCGAATCTCTGGGTTACATCGGAACCTTGCCGGAATGGCTGGGGCTGCTGCTGAGCCTCGTGCCGTTTGTGGTGTCGGTGCTGGGATTCACCGCACTTTTCGTGTTCGTGCCCAACTGCCGGGTGATGTGGCGCGACGCCTTGATGGGCGGTCTGGGCACAGCTCTGGTCCTGACGATCATGAAAGGCGCATTCACCTGGTACCTGACGCGTTTTCCCTCGTACACGGTCATCTACGGCGCCTTCGCAACGCTGCCGATCTTCCTGCTCTGGATCTACTTCTCGTGGCTGGTCGTGCTCATGGGGGCCACCGTAGCCTCGCTGCTGCCAGCGCTCCGCCTGCACCGCTGGACGCTGCAGCGGCGGGCCGGCGAACAGATTACCGACGCGCTACGGGTCCTGAACATCCTGGGGCGCGCCCGGAACAACCGCCCACCCGGTCGTAGCCTGACCTTCATGGCCCGGCACCTGCGCGTGCATCCGGATCTGCTGCACGACATTCTGGCGGCGCTGCGTGAACTGGGCTATGTGGTTCCTACACCCGAAGGCGAACACTGGGTGCTGGCGTGTGACCCATCCACGACGGACACGGGCGCGCTGACCGACAGGCTGCTCATCGACCGCACGCAGCCGGAGTTGACGCCCGCCATCGCCAAGGCGCTGGCCGACACGCTCAACGGCACCCCGCCGATGCTGCAGGCACTTTTCGATTCCGACGCTTCCTCCCCCCTGGAGGATGATGCACAATAGACAAAACTAGGCGCATTGTCGCGTCAGAGGTGCTCACGATGCTGAAAGTCAACGAAATCCTGCGTGTAAAGGGGCACACGCTCTATACCGGAACCCCTGACATGATGGTACGTGATGCCATCGCCTCCATGAGCCAGCTCGATATCGGCTCGCTGGTCATCATGGAACACGGACAGCTCGTCGGAATGCTGACCTTCCGTGAAATCATGAATCACCTGGATGCGCACAGCGGCCAGTCGGGAGACTTCACGGTGCGCAGCATCATGGATGACGCCCCCGTCAGCGTGACCCCCAACACGGACGCCGACGAAGTCCAGCGGCTGATGCTGGACAAGCACGCGCGCTACATTCCGGTCATGGACGGTCCGACGTTGATGGGCGTGATCTCGTTCTACGACATGGCACGCGCCATCGTCGAGGCGCAGCAATTCGAGAACGACATGCTGAAGGCCTACATCCGGGATTGGCCATCGGACGTGTCGGAACCCGCCCGCAAGGGCTGATCCCACCGGGGGCGGGCCGCGCCTGGCTGCAGCTGCCCGTTCACGCCGGCAGGGCTGCTGCCCACGCGTCCCGCAGGATATCTGGTCCGCGCGCCTTCAACGACTGCGGGTCCGACAGCAGGCGCCGCCACTGCCGCGCACCGGGGCGTCCAGCCCGCCACCCCAGAATGCCGCGCACCAGGATATGCAGCGGGACGCCGGCCGCATGCTGGCGCCGGACATACTCCAAAAAAGCATCCAGAACAGCCTCGTCGGTTCTGCCGACACCCGAATCGGGCCCCTGGTCCAGTTCAGCCAGCAGATCGGGGTGATGCCAGGCGGCGCGGCCCAGCATGATTCCATCCAGGGCCTGCATCCAGCGGCGGCAATCAGCAACGTCCGTCAACCCCCCATTGAGCACGATCACGGCATCCGGGAAGTCTCGCTTCAGCCGCTGCACGTCAGCGTGACGCAGCGGCGGAACCTGGCGGTTCTCTTTGGGCGAAAGGCCCTTCAGCACGGCGTTGCGCGCGTGGGCAATGAAGACGCGGCAGCCGGCCTCGTAGAGGGTGCCGACAAAATCGCGGACGAAATCATAGGATTCGTCATGGTCCAGCCCCAGGCGGTGCTTGACCGTCACCGGGACATCGACCGCATCCTGCATCGCCCGCACGCAGTCGGCCACCAGCACCGGTTCAGCCATCAGGCAGGCCCCGAAGGCGCCTTTCTGCACCCGGTCGGACGGGCAGCCGCAATTCAGATTGATCTCGTCATAGCCCCAGCGCCGCCCCATGCGGGCGCACTGGGCCAGGTCGCCGGGGTCGCTGCCGCCCAATTGCAGCGCCACCGGATGTTCAGTCGCATCAAAGTCCAGATGGCGCGCCACATCACCATGCAGTAACGCTCCCGTGGTGATCATCTCGGTATAGAGGCGCGCGGATGGCGCCAGCAGGCGGTGAAAATAGCGGCAGTGACGGTCCGTGACATCGATCATGGGCGCCACGCACAGCCGCCAAGGCGAAGACTGAGGCATGATGAAATTCCATAGCGAAACGCCATTTTAACGAATGGCGCGTGGGGTCCTGCTGTGATTCGGCCCCTGGCGCCTGCCGGTGCCGATTCCATTTAGTCTAAAATCCCCTGTTGACCCATTTCCGCCTGGCCCGCTCGGCCGTCTGACGCTCCCATGGCCGTATTCACCTCCGTCTCAGATGACGATGCCTGCACCCTGCTGCAACGCTATGACCTGGGCGAACTCATCACGCTGAGGGGCATCACGGCCGGCATCGAGAACACCAACTACTTCCTGGACACGACCCGAGGGCACTACGTGCTCACGCTGTTCGAGGTTCTGAACGCGGGCCAGCTGCCGTTCTACATCGAGCTGATGCATCACCTGGCCTCGCACGGCGTCCCCGTGCCACAGCCGCAGACGCTGAAGGACGGCACCCGCCTGACCTCGCTCAACGGCAAACCCGCCGCCATCGTCACGCGCCTGTCGGGCGGCTACGAGCCCGAGCCGGGCCCGGCACACTGCATGCTCGCCGGGCGCACGCTGGCACAGGTGCATCTGGCCGCGCGCGACTTCACGATCCGCCAGCCCAACCTGCGCGGCCTGTCCTGGTGGCAATCCACGGCACCCGCCCTTTATCCCTTTCTGGACGAAGGCCAGGCAACGCTGCTGACACGCAGCCTCGCGGAACAGACCGAGCTGGCTGCCCAGGGGCACACGGCAGCGCTGCCATTCGGGCCGTCACACTGCGACCTATTCCGGGACAACGTGCTCTTCGACGGCACCTTCGAATCGCCTCACATGGGCGGCTTCATCGATTTCTACTTCGCTGGTTGGGACTTCTGGCTGTTCGATGTTGCAGTCAGCGTCAACGACTGGTGCATTCAGCGCAGTTCGGGCGCCTTCATCCACAAGCGGCTGGACGCTTGGCTCCAGGCTTATCACGACGTACGCCCCTTCACGGACGATGAACGAGCCATCTGGCCCGCGATGCTGCGCGCGGCCGCGCTACGCTTCTGGATCTCGCGCCTCTATGACTTTCATTTGCCACGTCCCGCCCAGACGCTGAAACCCCACGACCCGCGCCACTTCGAGCGCATCCTCAGGTTGCGCAGCACGCAGCCCGCACCCGTCCTGCCTCACTGACCAAGATGCAAGCCACCACATTGCCGATGAGCGCGGGCTGGGGCTGGATCCTCCAGGGCTATGCCCTGTTCCGGCGCCAGCCCATGGCCATGCTGTTCTGGAGCGTCACCACCAGCTTCCTCATCAACATCGGGTCGCTGATCCCGATCCTGGGACAGGTCGCCTTGGTGGCGCTCACGCCGCTGCTGACCTTCCTGACGCTATGCGCCTGCCGCAATCTGGAGCACAACGTCCGCATGCTGCCCAGCCTGTGGCTGCAGCCGATCAAGGGCACCGGCGTCGCGCGCCCGCTGCTCAGGTTGGGGCTGGCCTATCTGGGCGCCACGTTCACGGCCGCCGCCATCGCCACGATGCTGTTCTGGTCGCAGCTGCTGGCGACGCTGGAGAGCCAGGCGGACAAGCCGGATTATGCCGCCCTTTCGCAGGCCATGACCGGCCCGCTGATCGTCTTCGGCCTGTTCTACGTCGTCATTTCGGCGCTGTTCTGGCATACCCCGGCGCTCGTGGGCTGGCACCGGCTACCACTGCGGCGGGCCCTGTTCTATTCCATGGTCGCCTGCTGGCGCAACAAGCTGCCCATCGTGACCTACGTCGCCAGTTGGGCAGCGCTCTATTTCGGTTTTCACTGGTTGATCGAACAACTGGCCGCCGCGGGCGTTGCGGGGGCCACGCTGGGCTGGATCGCACTGCCGGTGGATATTCTCATCACTGCCCTGCTGTACTGCAGCTTCTACCCCATCTACACGACGATCTTCAGGGCCCCTCAGGCCCCAGACAGCACCGCAGACCAACCCGGCGAGCGGCAATAGCCGGCCGGCAATTCGAGCACTCCCCAGGCCCGCGGGCACACACAAACCCGACGTGGCGCCAGACAGGGGACCACGCGCACGGGTTCACCGATACGGGAGACAAACACCACGTCGATGGCCTGGTCCAGTCCCAGGGTGTGCACGGCGCGGCAGCGGGGTAGCCACAGCGCCCACGATCGGGTGTGCCAGTCGTCCCAGGCGCGCACGCCCAGCAGGCGCTGCCTGAAAGTCCACGCAACCCGGATCCGCAGGCCGCCGACCGTCACGACAACCCCGACTGCAGCAGCTTCATGGCCACGGGGAATCCGATGACCAGGAATGTGCAGGGAAAGATGCACAACACCATGGGAAACAGCATGCGCACCGGCGCCTCCAGCGCCTGCTTTTCAGCACGTAGAAATCGTTCGCTACGTTGCTGTGCCGCCTGGGCCCGCAGCAAGGGGCCCAGGCTCATGCCCAGGCGGTCGGCCTGCGCCAGCGTCAGCACCAGGCTGCGCACGCCGGGCACGTCCGTGGACTCGGACCACTGGGCCAGCCACTGTGGACGGGCCATCCCGGTACGCTCGAGCGCAGCGGCTTCGCTGAGACTGCTGCGCAGAGGCCCCGCCGGCGCATGGTGCGCCACCTGCTGCAAAGCCGAGGGCAGGCTCAGGCCGGCTTCGACGCACAGGGTGAGCAGGTCCAGCAGAAACGGCAGCTCGCGCATCATGATCAACCGACGGCGCGAGGCTGCCCGCCTGAGCCAGCACGCCGGCCAGGCGTAACCCAGGAGACCGCCGGCCGCGCCAGCGATCAGCAGCCAGGATGACGACAGCTCCAGGATGAGACCAGTGCCAGCCAGCAGCAAGGCGCCGATGCTCGCCAGGAGCAGCCGGGCGGCAAACCATTCTCCGATATCCCATCGGGCGCCCAGACCGGCACGCGGCTGCCAGCGCTCGAACATGCGGCGCATGGGCCAGGTCACGAACGGGATGCATACCGGGGTCAGAGCACGCACCCAGGGCCACCAGAACGGCGGCTTTTGGCCGTCCGGCCCAGCATCGCCGCCGCGCGGATGGGCGGCCCAGGGATGTCCCAGAAGCCAGAGCAGCAACGCGACAGATAATGCCGCAGCAGCCAGACCCAACCAGAGCATGAACGGTCCTCCCGATGGCGGCCACCCCGGTTTCAGGGCGACCCGGCTTCAGACTTCGACAGCAACGATGCGCCGGATCCAGAGCGTCCCGAGGCATTCGAGCACGAGGATGCCGAGCAATACCACCCATCCCAGAGCCGTGGACCAAAGCTTGTCCATGGCCTCGGGCTCCAGGCGGGAAAGCACGAACAGCAGCAGGATCGGCAGGCCGGCCATGATGTGACTCTGCATGCGGCCCTGGGCCGTCAGCGCCTGCACCCGGCCCAACCAATGCTGGCGGGCCCGCAACGTCTGAGCGATGCCTTCCAGGGTATCGGCGAGACTCCCGCCGGTCTGGGCTGCGATGGACAGCGCTGAGACCACCAGCCCGCAGGACTCGGTCGGCACCCGTTCCCGCAGCTTCTGCAGCGCATCCTGGAACCCCAGCCCCAGGCGCTGCTCGCGCAGCATCAGGCCAAATTCCTGCGACAGCGGCGGCAGCGACTGTGCCACGATATGCTGCAGGGCTGGCTGCACCCCTGCCCCCGCCCTCAACGCACCCGCCAGTGCCTGCACCAGATCCGGAAGCTGAGCGTCGAACCGGTGCTCGCGGCGCCGACGGAGGATCCGCAATGCGAACCTGGGAAACGCCAGCAGCCCGCCCAGCACTGGCAGTGCCAGCCATCCGCTGCCCCCCAGCCAGAGAATCACCAGAACCACAGCCGTGCCGGCCACCCAGGCCGCCACCCAGATCCGCCCCTCGTCCAGAAACAGGAACGAGGCCTCGAGCGTATGCCGGGCGTCACGCCGTACCTGGTCATCGAACACCACCCAGGCCCGCCACATACGCCCCAGCGCCAGCCACGCACCCAGCGAAACGGCGATCGCAAAGGACAGAACCGCCATCGTCAGCCACATGTCCCATCCTCCGCCTCTGCCGGGAGGGCCGCCTGACCCTCGCTGACCGTGCGCTGCACGAACCAGGCCATGTCCGGCACCGCCGCCCCGGAGAAGCCTCCGGGCAGCAACCCGCAACCGGTGAACACGGCGGGCGGGCCCGATTCGCCGACAAAAAGCTCCTGCATCTGGATTCGCCCTCCCTCCAGACCCGTGACTTCGACAATGGCGCTGACCATCCGTCGTCCATCCGCCACGCGGACCAATTGCACGATGAAATCCACGCTGGCGGCGATATGCTCACGCACGGCCTGGAGCGGAAGATCCATTCCCGCCATCAGGATCATGGTCTCGAGCCGGGAAAGCGCATCGCGCGGGCTATTGGCATGCAGGGTGGTCAGAGAGCCTTCATGTCCCGTATTCATGGCGGCGAGCATGTCGAATGCTTCACCACCTCGGCACTCACCCACCACGATGCGATCGGGGCGCATGCGTAGCGCATTGCGCACCAAGTCGCGGATCTCGACCCGTCCGCGCCCCTCCAGATTGGCCGGGCGGGCTTCTAGGCTCACCAGATGCGCATGGTTCAGGCGCAATTCGGCAGCGTCCTCGATCGTGATGATGCGCTCACCGGACGGAATGGCATTGGAGAGGACATTCAGGAGGCTGGTCTTGCCGGAACCCGTCCCCCCGGAGACAACCAGGTTTCTGCGATGCTGCACGCAGTGCGTCAGAAACTGCGCCATGGGGCGATCCAAGGCCCCCGTCTTCAGCAGATCCCCCAGATTCAGGCGCTTGGCGGGGAACTTGCGGATGGTCAAGCTCGCACCCCGCAGTGCGATGGGCGCAATCACGGCATTGACCCGCGAACCGTCAGGGAGCCGAGCATCCACCATCGGTGCTCCGTCATCGATCCGCCGGCCCAGGGGTGCCACGATCCGATCAATCACGCCCAGAACAGCCTGCTCGCTGCTGAACGTGGTGCCTGCCGGAGCCAGCCGACCAGCGCGTTCGACGAAAATCTCGTCGTGGCGATTGACCATGATTTCGGTTACCCCAGGGTCTTCAAGCAAAGGCTCCAGCGGGCCCAGCCCAACGGCTTCATTGACCAGATCGGCCACCAGTGCGGCCGGATCCGACACGCCATCGAGCCCAGGCTCGGCCGCAATCAATTGCTGCAGCACGACCGAAGCCTCGGCCCGAAGGGCTGCGTCGCTCATGTGGCCGATATCCTGCCTGCGAAGTTGCAGCGCTGCGATCAGCCCATCGTGCAACCGCCTGCGATGAGCATTCCAGGCCGGAGGCGGCACCCCAGCGACCGGTAGCCCAGGCTCATGGACCACCCAGGGAATCACGTCGGAAACCGGACCCGGCGCGCGCGGCCCGACAGCGGCGGCGGCCACCGGCTCAGCTGCCTCCCGCTCCAGCAACAGATCCGCCGACAATACCCGCACCAGGCACGGCCCGATGACGAGTTCATCGTGCGGCCGCAGCGGTCCGTAGGAAGCCACCCGCTGCCCGTTGACCGAGGTGCCCGTCAACGCCCCCAGATCCTCCACCCACACACCGTCCTGGCGCCACCCCAGGCGGGCGTGATGGCGCGCCACCCGCCAACTTCGCAGGGGAAGGCCACATGACGCATCGCGGCCGATGAGCAGCGGCAATTCATGGTGCGCGCGCCGCTGGCGGCCGTCTTCGAAGGCCAGTGCAAGCTCCACGCACGCTGGCGACGAGGAACGCTGGGGGGTTGCTTCACGGATCATGAGATCTCTCCTGAGTTGAACCACGCCATTGCGATCCAGTGCCTCCAGCGCGAGGGTTCCAGCCTTTGCCGCTCCCCGAGATCGGCGCCGGCAGTCCCGATTGGAGTGGATTGACGATCTGTGGCGGAGCGGGAAAGGCATCCTGCAGGACCGATCGGGTACGATCGACCCGCGCTCGCAGGCTGGCCTGATCAGCACTGGCCAGCACGGGCGTGACCAGCACCACCAGTTCAGTTTCGTTGCGCTGAAAGCGCGCGGATCGGAACAGCGCCCCCAGGATTGGCAGATCGCCCAACCCAGGCACCCGGTCCACATTGTTTGCAATGTCGCGCGACAGAAACCCCGCCAGCGCCAGCGTCTGGCCCGACCGTACGTTGAACTCCGTCGCCGTACGACGTGTCTTCAGGGATGGCCCGCCGGGTACCGACAAGGACGGGTCAACCGAGCTGACCTCGACTTCGATCCGGGACCGAACGGCGCCGCTGCGCTCCACGGACGGCGTGATCCGCAGCGACACACCGTACGGCTTGAACGAGGTCTGCGTATTGCCGTTGCGATCAGTGGTCGCATAAGGCACCTCGCCGCCGGCCAAAAACTCGGCGGTGGCGCCGCTGCGCGCGAGGAGCTGCGGCTGCGCAAGCACCACGGCCCGCCCCTCCTGCGCCAGCAGGTTGATCTGAGCCGACAGAAGCGCGTTCACCCCGAAATAGCCAGCAACCGGCACGGCCGGAAACGCCAGCGGCAACACGGTCTCGCCCGGGCGATCCGCAAAACGGCGGGAACCGGCATCCCAACCAACACCCGCCGACAGCCCGCCGGCCGTCGCGGGCGACCAGCGGACGCCCAATTCGCGCAACAGCGTCGTGGGAAGCTCCACCACCTGAACGTCCAGCAACACCATCTGATCCCAACCGACGGTCCCGGTGAAATCCAGAAGCTGGGGATAGCGCCGGCCAAGTTCGGTCAGCCGCTGCCGGTCGCCGTCAGAAAGATCATCACCTTCGACCAGCAGCTTGTCGCCCAGCGAACTCACCCGCACACCAGGGATCCGCTCCAGCACCGTCCGCAATTCCTCATGCAGCTGACGCGTGCCTTCGGGCGACACTTCGACCACGTAGCGATGCTGATGACCATCCGACGTCCAGGCCTGCAGCGTACTGGAGCCTGCCTGTCTGGCGAACACGATGACCTCACGATCATCCGTGCTCACCGCATTCAGGATCTTGCCATCGCCCACAGCCACGCGCGCCACGCCTGGAATGCCGAGCACACGCACATCGCCGACCTGCAGAAGAAGCGGTGTCTCTGGAGGCACCGGCGCAGCCCATAGTGGGGACAGACCGACCGCGAGGCCCAAGGCAGCCGCCCGAACCAGCAGGCCTGGCCCGGACAGCAAGCAACGACTGAACAAGGCCACAAAGGCGTGCACGCGTATTGGAGTCATTCCGCTCCCCCGAAAAACGTCGGGGAAGGCGCCGAAGCGTCGAGGTCCGGAACCAGAATCGGGGTGTCCGGGGCCGGCACGGCCGACAGCACTCCTGCCGTGACGCCAGGAAGATCAAACCACCCGCTGGGCAGGCGCACTGCTCCGGGCTGACCAGCGGTCGATGGGACCGAGCGAGCGCCTGAAGCGCCATACAGGATGACCGGACGCCGATTCACCGGCGGAGCCGGCGTGGACAGTCCGAGCAGTGCGGCCAGGTCACCGCGCATGGCCCGCCGATCGGGCTGCGCATCGTCGGGGTGCCGCAGAATCGCCGTCAGCGTACCGCCCTGGCGGGCAGCCACCAGCTTGACGACGTCCTCGGGTCCGGCATCCAGCGTCACTGTGGAATAGCCCTGACCATCGGACTCGGCCATCCGCGTTTCACGCCCCGTCGCCAGTACCAGCATGCCTTGCAGCAAAGGCGCCGTCAGCCGCTTGCGTTGATGATCGAAGGAGACATACAGATCGATCAGATCGCCCGGTTGCAGCAAGCCCGACAAAGAGTTCACCTGGTCGACCGGCAAGGTGATGGCTCTGCGCCCCGGCGCGAGCTGAGTCGAGAAAGCCGATTGGGGCCGCAGCGCATGCACCGGCAACACTGCATCGCCAGCCCGCAAGGAGGTGGTCAGGACCAACCCTTCGAGCTCGCCATGCCGCACGACCGGCAGCGTGTCGCTGCCCACCCACCGCGCCGGAAAGCTGCGCACCGCCAGATGATCGGAAATCAGACGGGTGCCGGCTGGCAGATCCCGCGCTGCGACAATCCGTTCGACCATGGGTACCTGCGCCTGGGCGGCCAGCTCCCGCTCTCGCGCCTGCAGGTGCAACGCCAATGCCCCGGCAGCCAGCACCCCAGCCGAGACGGCCAGGCCAGCCAGAACGGCACTGCGAGGCATCCGAAATGAGAGTGCTCTCATGATCGAGGCTCCGATTCACGATGCCACAAGGTCAGCACGACCCCGGAAGATCGGACTTCGGACAGCACCGACAGTGCCGCACCTGAAGCATGCCGCCAGTCACGCGCCAACGGTCCGGAAACCGGCATGCCCCCGTCGGCGGGATCCCAGCGTGCCAAGCGCAGGCGATTCCGAAGCTGATCCAGGACCTGACGTTCCGCTCCGGGACATTCGATGCGCACGATGGACGCTGGGATCGGAACCCGTAAGGACATGCTGATCACCGGAGCCGAGCGACAGGGAACCAGAGAGGAGGCATCGAAGTGGCTGACGCCACGCACATCATTTCGAGGCGTCAGACTGGAGATGACGCCACTGGTCCCCGTGGACGTCTTCGTCAGGTCAGCCAGCCAGTGTGCGCCGGCAGCCATTCCCGACAGCCTCAGGGAAGGGCCGGTGAATTGCAGCCTCGCAAAACGATCCGGCGACCGTGAAATCAGGCGCCTGGCCGCCTGGGTGGGGTCCTCTGCAGCATCGAAGTGCTGAACCCTAACCCGCACACCAGGAAGATCAAATTCCTGAGGGCTGGTCCAGGCCCAGGCAGGCTCGGCAATCTGCTCACCCAGATTCCAGGCGGCTGCCGGCAAGGACACAGCCAGCAAAAGGCCAAGAAGGCCTGCGGCCAGCCGCGCATCGGACATTTGCCACCAAGAGGCACGAACCAACAGGCTGTCGATGGTCATGGCTTTCTCCACGGCTGCAGGTGACCAAACGGGACCTCACCGGCCCACGCACCCAGCCAGTCCCAATTGGGCAGCGCCCGGCCCCAGGCCCCATCCAGCGCCTGTACGCGCTGTTCAACTGCCAGGCCTTCACGCCGGGACACGTCTGCCAGCCGGCCCCAGGCCTGCTCGCTATCTGACAGGTTTCGCTGAACAGTTGGGTCATCACTCGCTGCCCCGGTACCCGAGAGGATAGCCGTGTGGCGACGCAACCCCAGGCCCAGCCGATCAAAGTCGTGCAGCGCACCCCCGACCGTCCGGCCGGACCCAGTATCGGCGCTGACGCTCGCCCGCCAGACATTGGCGTCCCCCAACCGCAACTGGGCCCGCCAACGTGATGCCCCGGCAACCCCATCGCCGGGCTGCCGAGTCGGCTCAAGCGCCAGGCGTTCCAGGCCAACCCGGACCGGAGATTCCCCATCCAGGCCGGCCTGGCCCGGATCCCGGGATCGAACCAATTCATCTCCCCGGCGCATCCGCCATTCGTGGCCGGCCGACGCCAGATAGCCGTCCACGCCCATCGAGAACCGGTCGGACCTCAGCCCCTGATGTGCATGGCCGAAGGCCACGCGCCGGCTGGCGTGCTGAAGCTGCAGCCCGACGTCCTGCAGGCCGCCCAGCCATAGAACAGCGGCCACCAGACTACCTAGCACACCCGCCACGACCAGGCCTTCGACCATGGCCTGCCCGGCTTGTGCAGACAACTCACCAGATCGGACCGGACGATTCCCACCAAAGCCTGTCGCGCGCATGATAAACGCTCCTGTTCAGGGGGCCAACCCTGGCGCAAGTCGGGCATGCCAGTAGGGATGGAACAGATTTGGAGTCTCGTGCAGACCATCCGGGCGCTGCGCAGGCCGCACGAAATGAGTTTCCGCAGCGCTGCGAGCATGCAGGAGCTGGCCTTCGGGGCCTGGCAGTGCAAGCTCCACCACGAAACCGGAGACGGCTTCTGCACCCATGCCTGCGGCCACATCTTCGTAGGCGGCCAGTCCACCCGAAGCCCAGGCCTGTCGGTCCCGGACAGCGTAGGAATTTCCCAGTGGGTTCGCCTGACCCCCGACCAGATCCCACTGAGTCGATGCCTGGACCCAACGCCAGAAGTCCTGTTCCGAGAAGTTCTCCGGGGCGTCCTCCACATAGTCTCCGGGCGCGGCCTCGCCACCCGCCATCGGCATCCAGGCCCAACCCATGGGATATTCACGGTAATAGCAACCGATCCACCGGTTCGAGCGCAGCCCATGGAACGACTCCGTGTCGCCGGATTGCCAGCGGCCGCCAGCATCCAGGTCCGTGGCCCCCCGGCGCCGGAGCTCATGACGCAGCCCGGGACAACGGGCGTCCACGGCCCAGATGTTGCGCGCAGTATGGTTGCGCGGCCCCAGAAAGGCATAGAAGCCAGCCAGGCGTCGCATGAACGCCTGGAACGACGCATCGGGGCGGCGCGTCCGCACCAGACGATCCCAGTCGTCTGCCGTCACTTTCAGGTCGAAGGATGCGATCGGAAGCTCCGGATAGTGTGCAGACAGCACAGCCTGCATGGCAGCCACACGCGCATCCGGCAGGCCCTGGGCCAGGGCACGCGACAAATCCCGCAAATGCCCATGCACGAAGGTGTCGTGCGCCGTCCAGGCCCGCCCCAGGCCGCCATCTGGCCCCGCCTGTGCGGTCAGGCCGACGGCACCGGCCGCAGCCAGGTAAGCCCGACCATGATCCGCACCGAACAGCATTCCGATCAGGTGAGCAGGCGGATTGGCCCGCATCAGCCGCTCGGCCTGCGTACCGCCAAAATGCGCCCAGCTGCCCAGCGTGACCAGGTGCGCCATCGCGAGCTGATGTGCGAGCTGCGCCCGATTGACATAGGACAGAAGATTGAGCGTGCGCGCTTGAACCAGTGCACCGCTATAGGCTGCTGCGTCCAGCCCATGCACCAGCCGCGCTTTACCGGCAATCACCTGGCCGGTGGCGAAGTAGCGCAACCAGGCCAATGCCAGCACAGCCGCCAGCAGCATGCCCATGACCAGCACATGCCCTCGCTGGGCGTCGGCCAGCCGACCACACTGGCGGTCAACGGTAGAGGCTCTGCACGCGTCCACTTCATTGCCCCGCGGCAGCATTGCCGGTGAAAGCCTTCAGCGACTTGGCAGCCGTTTGTGCCGCTGCGGACTCCGCAGCCATCTGAGCTGCCCGGGACTGCTCGGACCCGTCCTCACCCGCGATCTCGCGCGCCATGGCTGCCGTCTGCGACCGGATCACCTGACCGAAGAGTTGGTAGACGGCAATGGCCGCCACGGCGACCAGCGCCACGACGATGACATATTCCACCATGGCCTGCCCTCGCTGGGAGGCAACGCGGGCGAGCCTGGCCGTGAAGATGTAGGGTATGGCAGCCGCGCGGACGGAACGGCGGACACGCAAGTGTGAAAGTGGGGGCTGAGTCATGGCCGGGCTCCAGGTTCCAGGGTTGGAACCAGTGTGCCCGACGCACGATCCCCCAGCTATTCGTGGATTCCGAGCTGGCCGAAAGCATCCGGCGGGTCTTGACCCGCCGGGAATCTGCTCAACCGATCCGGATGCGCATCTTGCCCAGCCCCTGGACGGCCGCTTCCAGGTGGTCACCGGCCACTACGGCGCCGACGCCCGCTGGCGTCCCGGTGAAGAGCAGGTCGCCGGGCTGCAGCGTAAAGAACGTCGACAGATCCGCGATCGCCTCGGGAACCGACCAGATCATGTCGGACAGATCCCCGGACTGGCGCATCTGACCGTTGACCGACAGTGTGATGGGGCCGGCGGCCATCAGCCCGGTGTCCTTGACTGAATGGAGCGGCCCGATAGGTGCGCTGTGATCGAAGCCCTTCCCGGTTTCCCAGGGCCGGCCGGTCTTTTTGGACTCTGCCTGCAGATCGCGCCGGGTCATGTCCAGGCCAATGGCAAAGCCCCAGATGCAGGCCGCCGCCTGATCCACGGTCAGATCGTGTCCGCCGGTACCCAGCGCCACCACCAGTTCGACTTCATGGTGCAAATTGTGTGTGACCGACGGATAAGCCAGCAGGCCTTCAGTGCCGTCGGCCACATTGAGAATCGCATCCGCGGGCTTGGCAAAGAAAAACGGCCGCTCGCGACCTGTATCACCCATCTCGCGGGCGTGATCAGCGTAGTTTCGGCCCACACAATAAATGCGGCGCACCGGAAACCGGGCGCTGGATCCCTGCACCACCAGGGACGGGGCGACAGGACGGGGAATAACGGTCTCATCCATTCTGGATCTCCAGGCATCCCGGCCGACTCAGCCGGGGCAACGACAAAAAAATAGGTTTGGAACGCTGGCCTCAGGCCTTGTGCGCTTTCGCGTACCGCGCTGCGGAGGTGAGGATCTCCTGCTTGGCGGCGTCGATGCCGGCCCAACCCTGGACCTTCACCCACTTACCCTTTTCCAGATCCTTGTAGTGCTCGAAGAAATGCTGGACGCGGGCCAGGTCCTCTGGCGGAACATCGGCCGTGGATTCGATCGAGCGATAGGCCGGGTAGAGCTTGTCCACGGGCCGCGCCAGCAGCTTTGCGTCTTTACCGGCCTCGTCTTCCATATTCATCACACCCAGCACACGGCAACGGATCACGCTGCCGACGGCGACCGGGAACGGCGTCATCACCAGCACGTCCACCGGGTCGCCGTCCTCGGACAGGGTCTCGGGGATGTATCCGTAATTGTAGGGATAGTGCATGGCGGTCGTCATGAAGCGATCCACGAACACGGCGCCACTCGCCTTGTCCACCTCGTACTTGACGGGATCCGCATTCATGGGGATTTCAATCACGACATTGAACTCTTCCGGCAGCTTGGTACCAGCCGGGACACGATCTAGACTCATGAGGTTCCTCTGGAAGGATGCGATAAGGTAACTGCAATCAGTGCGGGCGGATGCGGCGCGCCGTCAGCGCGGGGCGTCGCCCGGGGCCGACGACTCCGACGTCTGCGACATGTCGACACCGGGGATGGGCGCCGTATCGAAATATTCTTCATCGGACGCTGCCGGCCTGCGGCCCGCAGCGGGTGCCGGGGGCTTCTGGGGTGGCGCCACGGCACCGGGCGCGTCCTCAGTGGCATCATGCAAGTAGGCTCCGCTGGCCGCCACGGGGTGGGCCGCCGACGTGGGTGCAGCAGACGCCGGCCCCGCGCCGGCCACGAACCGGGGATCCGCCCGGGTGTCAGCCGCCGGCAGCAGACGCGGAATTTCGGGCGCGGCCACGTCGGCGGACAGGCAGGCGCGCCGCCAATGCGCCAGCGCCTGATCATGGCGCCCCATGGCATCATCCAGATTGCCCAGCAAGGCATGGATGTGCATGTCTTCGCGCAGGGCCAGACTGCGGTTCAGGTAGTGCTCGCCCTGGCCCCATAGCTGGCCGGCCAGACACAGCTGACCCAGCGCCGCCAGCAGCCCTGGATGATCCGGGGCAGACTTCAGCCAGAGCTCGGCATGTGCCAGACGGTCAGCCGCCTGCGAGGTGTCGCAATGTGAATAGGCGCGCAGCAGGCGCTCGTCCAGCGACCGCCCCAACGCAGCCTCGAGAATGCGGGCAGACTCGTGGGGATGCCCCAGACGTTCCTGCGCCTGGGCCGCCGCCAGCGCGACCTGTGGATCCACGCGCTCGCCCGCGGTCAGATCGGTCCAGATCGACTTCCAGCCGGCTTCGTCGAGCTGGGGCATGCGCTGGGCCACCGATTCGCAGATGAACTGGTGGGCCTGTGTCGGGTCGATGGCGCTGCGGCGCAGGAGCAGCCGGGTCAGAGCATAGACGCGCGCCGAATGGCCAAGCTGGCGGTGCGCACGCAGCAGCAGGCGCGTGCCATGCAAAAACCGCGAGGACGCGTCCTGCCAGGGTTCCAGTAAGGCCAGCGCCTCATCGGCCCGCCCCTGGTCCAGAAACATTTCCGCCGTGACCGTATCCACCGCCTGATGCAGGCGGGAGTCCTGGCCAGCGCCCTCCTGGGCCCGTTTCAGGATCGAGTCCCGGCGGGTGTACTCGCCCAGCAAATGCAGGGCCCGCGCGGCGCTCAGCCCGGCCAGGACCTTGCGATCCGCCGAGCGCGTGCGCGACAGCAGCGTGGAGAGGTCCTTTTCCGCCTGGATGTAACGCCCCTCCAGCACATTGATCCAGCCGCTTTCCAGAAGCTCAGTATCGCGCCGCTGCGCCCGGCGCCCATGCCATGCCCGCAGGCGATCCGGGCTGCTTCCCAGCCAATACAGACCGCGCAGCAGAACGTGCAGCAGGATGAAGCCCACCAGCGTCAGGACGACCGCTAGAGACAATGACAGCTCGATGCGCCATGGCTGCGCGATGATGAGCACGTTGCCGCCATGATCATGCAGCACCAGCGCCAGACCCACGGCCGCCGCCAGCAGTATCAGCATCCAGATCCAGCTGCGCATCGCCTACCCCCTCAGACTTTGCCGGCCGGAGCCGCTGCGGGCGACTGCGAAGCCGGCGAGGCGTCATTACCAGGATCGGAACCGTCACCACCAGAGTCCTGCTGCGAGTCTTCGGCTGCGGCGGCTTCCCGCGCCGCCGCAATTGCCTGCAAGGTATTGTCCACGTTCGGCAGCTGAACCTCGATCGGTGCGTCGTGCAGATCGCGTGCGAGCTTCAGGGCCTGTCGGGACGATTCGGCGTGCATGTCATAGCGATGATCAACGGACTTCGCGACCTGGGCGAGCTCGGCCTGCCAGATCTTTGGTTGATGCATCATGAGCGCAAGCTGTGCCGTCACCGCACGCTGCTTCAGCCCCTCGCGGAATCGCAAGGCCTGATCCGGCGACATAAGCAGCGCCGCCGTATCGTCGACCCGTCGAATGTCGAAGAGCCCCCGCAGATCGTGCGTCAGATCACCGGCCGTATTCCGCGTCCAGCCCCATGCGCGTGACAGCGCGTGACGCCAGCCGGTCGTCTCGGCAGGAGCTGGCACCGCAGCGCGGGACGACGCAGTGGCAGCGGGTTCAGGCGCAGGCTGCGCGGCTGCGTCGGGCACCAGCAGGGGCGCCTTCGCCACCAGGCCCGAGAGCTCGTCGAGCTGGGCTGACAAGGCCGGGACATTGACGGTCACCACCGCCCGCAGGCGGTCCAGGTCCCCATTGAGCGTTTGCTGCAGTGCCGCAAGGCTGGGCCGGTTAGCCCGCGCCAGCTGAGCCTGAGCTGCCTCGAGCGACACAATGGCATTGGCGACGTTGCCGCCCAGCCCCAACTGCTGCTGCGCAATGGTCACCAGACGGTCAATGTCGTTCAGAAGCATCAGATCCGAACCGCTGTCGGTCATCATCTGCAGCGCCTGGTCCAGATCCTGGACCTGATTGTTCGTGCTGTTCAGCGTATTGCGCAAGTCTTCCAGCTGGGTCGCCTGCTGCTTGGCCAGAGCCAGGGCCTGGGCCGCCTGGGACTGAGTGTCCTCGGCCTGGCGCACGCTGTCATCATGCTGCCGCAGCAGGTCCGCGTGCAGCGCCTGGTATTGCCGCTGCTGGTAATACAAGGCAGCGCCCAGGATCACCGCCAACAGGACCAGAACGATCAGCGCCGTCCGCATGCCCCGCTGCCGCGGTGTCGCAGCGTTGCTGGGCGCGCCCGACAGGGATTTCGACTCTGCAGGCGAAGCGGACGTGCTGTGCTCGGTATCGGTCATGGCGACGGTCGGGTCCTTCTAGTGAAGCAGGCGGGAAGCAGCCAATATAGCTTGAAACAGCGCAGCATCATCCGGAGCACTGAGCGTGACGTGCAACGCATCCGCCGGCCGATCCGCGTACCAGCATTGTAAACGCCGCGCCATGCGCGCGTGCAGCGTGACCGCCTCGAGTCGAGCAGGCCACGCAAGATGATGGTGCCGCAGGCTGCCGTCGATGGCGTCCAGCGCTTCCAGGCTGGTCACCAGCAGCACATGGCCCGCCGGCCCGGCCAGCGCCTCACAGGCGGTCCTGTCCAGCACCACGGGCGTCCGCTCATACAACGCATGGCAGCTGACCGACCAGCCGCGCAAACGGAGTTGCTCGGCCATCCAGTCGCGCCCCTGTGTGGCGCGCAGGATGTGCGCCTGACCCGGCGACAGCGCCTTGCCGTCGATCAGCGCCAACAGAGACTCGGAATCGGGCTCGGCATTTTCGTCCGGCACCAGCACCTGGCTGGCCGGCACGAAGGCCCGCAGGGCCTGAGCCGTCGCCCCGCCCACGGCGGCTGCCCATGCACCGGTGGGCCAGGACGTCCGGACCGATGAAAAATAGGCGTCCACCGCCTGTCGGCTGACAAATAGATGCAGACTGCCGGCTGAAGGCTGCGGGCGCGGCGTGGGCAGACTGTGGATCTCCAGAGCGGGCGCCAGCAGGACCGCCAGACCCGCAGCCCGTAAACGGCCTGCCAGCGCCTCATTCCGGCCGGCCGGCCGCGTCAGAAAAACAGTCGCCTGTGGGTCCAAACGGTCCCCCTCAGGCGTCGGAAGACTGGCTCAGCCGCGCCAGGATCACCTCGGCCCCCTGCGCCAGCAGGGTCTGGGCGACGGATTCTCCCAGCGCCTCGGCCTCGCCGGGACGGCCATGGGCCTCGGCCCGCAACACCCGCGAGCCATCCGTCTCTGCCACCAGTGCGCGCAAGAACAGGTCCTGGTCCTGCAAGACAGCATACGCTGCCAGCGGCACCTGGCAGGATCCCCCCAGCTGGCGGGAAACCGCCCGCTCTGCCAGAGCGCAGGCAGTAGTCGAAGCGCTCGCCAACGGCCGCAGCCAGGTGGCAAGATCACGGCGATCCGCCATGATTTCGATGCCCAGCGCCCCTTGGCCCGCCGCCGGCAGGCTGAGCTCGGGCGGCAGCGTCGAGCGAATGCGATTCGCCAGCCCCAGGCGCTGCAAACCAGCCGCCGCAAGCACGATGGCCGCATAGTCGCCACGGTCCAGCTTGGCCAGACGTGTATCCAGGTTCCCGCGCAGCGGCTTGACCACGAGCTGCGGAAAACGGGCCCGCAACTGCGCCTCACGCCGCAGGCTGGATGTCCCCACCACCGCGTGTGCGGGCAAGTCCTCCAGGCGGTCGACTACGTTAGACACCAGCGCATCGTGCGGATCGGCCCGTTCCATGATGGCTGTCAGCGCGAAAGGCAGCGTCAGGTCCACCGGCACGTCCTTGAGTGAATGCACCGCAAGGTCTGCACGGCCATCCAGCAAGGCCGTCTCGAGTTCCTTGATGAAAAGCCCCTTCCCGCCGACTTTCGACAGGGTCCGGTCCAGAATCTGGTCACCGCGCGTCGTCATCTCGAGGAGTTCGACACGGCAGTCCGGGTAAAGATCCCGCAGCCTGGACTGCACGTGGCTGGCCTGCCACAAGGCCAGGCGGCTGGCCCGGGTAGCGATCACAAGTCTTTCAGGGGATTGGGTGGCGGTCATGCGGTTACCAGCGACAGGATCAGGCGCAGCAGCAGGCCGATCGCGGCCAGGATGACCAGGCCCTGCAGCAAAGTGGGACGTTTCATGATGAATTCACCGGGCTGATATCGAATCAGCTCTTGGGACGCAAAAAGGCCCGATGGTGCGCCGCCCGGTTGGTGGGCACACAAGTCGGGCCTGCCGACCGTGGCGCCCCGCTTGCACGGAGCGCCTCGAATCATTACAGCACGGTTTTCAGCAGCTTGCCCATTTCAGACGGATTGCGCGTCGTACGGATGCCGCAGGCTTCCATGACCGCCAGCTTGGCTTCGGCCGTGTCCGCCCCGCCAGAAATCAGCGCGCCCGCGTGGCCCATGCGTTTGCCGGCCGGCGCGGTGACGCCCGCGATGAAGCCCACCACCGGCTTCTTCATGTGGTCCTTGGCCCACTGCGCGGCATCGACTTCGTCGGGCCCGCCGATTTCGCCGATCATGATGACAGCGTCGGTATCCGGGTCGTCGTTGAACATCTTCAGAATATCGATGTGCTTCAGACCGTTGATGGGATCACCGCCGATGCCGACCGCGCTCGACTGGCCCAAGCCCAGTTCGGTGACCTGCCCCACGGCTTCATAAGTCAGCGTGCCGGAGCGGCTGACAATGCCGACACGACCCTTGCGGTGAATGTGGCCCGGCATGATGCCGATCTTGATTTCGTCCGGCGTGATCAGGCCCGGGCAGTTCGGCCCCAGCAGCAAGGTCTTGCGGTTCTGGTCGCGCATGCGATTGCGAACGTCCAGCATGTCGCGCACCGGAATGCCCTCGGTGATGCAGATGACCAAATCCAGGTCAGCCTCGACGGCCTCCCAGATGGCGGCGGCGGCACCGGCGGGCGGCACATAGATGACGGACACCGTGGCACCCGTGGCCTGCTTGGCATCTTGCACCGAACCATAGATGGGAATGCCCTCGAAGTCCTGGCCGGCCTTCTTGGGATGCACCCCGGCAACGAAGGCGGCGCGCCCGTTGGCGTATTCGCGGCAGGCGTGCGTATGGTATTGGCCGGTCTTGCCCGTGATCCCCTGGGTAATGACCTTGGTGTCCTTGTTGATCAGAATCGACATGTTATGTAGTCCTTGACGCTTATTTTGCGGCGGCGACAGCAGCGGTCGCGGCTTCAGCCATGGTGTCGGCACTGATGATGGGCAGGCCCGAGGCCGCCAGCATCTTCTTGCCCTGTTGTTCGTTGGTACCCTTCATGCGCACCACCAGCGGCACGCTGAGGTTCACCGCCTTGCAGGCCGCGATCACGCCTTCCGCAATCACATCGCAGCGCATGATGCCGCCGAAGATGTTCACCAGAATCGCCTTCACGCTCTTGTGCTTCAGCATGATCTTGAAGGCCTCGGTCACTTTCTCGGCGGTAGCCCCGCCGCCCACGTCCAGGAAGTTCGCCGGAGACCCGCCATAGAGCTTGATGGTGTCCATGGTCGCCATGGCCAGGCCGGCGCCATTCACCAGGCAGGCAATGTTGCCGTCCAGCTGGATGTATGCGAGGCCGAAGTCGCTTGCCTGGACTTCCGCGGGATCCTCTTCATCCAGATCACGGTAGGCCATGATTTCCGGATGGCGGAACAGCGCATTCGCATCGAAATTGAATTTGGCGTCCAGTGCCTTGATACCACCGTTGCCTTCCAGGATCAGGGGGTTGATCTCGGCCAGCGAGGCGTCCGTTTCCCAATAGACCTTGTAGAGCTTCTGGAACTCGGCGGCCGCGCGGGCCACCGAAGCCTCCGGCACGCCAATGCCGCGCGCCAGGCCTGCAGCGTCGGACTCGGTCAGGCCAGTCGTCGGGTCGACGAAGACCTTGAGGATCTTTTCAGGCGACTTCTCGGCGACGACTTCGATTTCCATCCCGCCTTCACTGGAGGCCATGACGCAGACCTTCTGTGAGGCACGGTCGGTCACGATCCCGACGTAGTATTCCTTCTTGATGTCGGCGCCCTCTTCGATCAGCAGGCGCTTGACTTTCTGGCCCGCCGGTCCGGTCTGGTGCGTCACCAGCTGCATGCCCAGGATTTCCGAGGCGAGCTTGCGGACTTCATCGATCGAGCGGGCCAGCTTCACGCCCCCGCCCTTGCCACGGCCACCCGCGTGAATCTGAGCCTTGACCACCCAGACAGGCCCTCCCAGCTTCTTGGCAGCCTCGACGGCCTCATCGACCGAAAACGCCGGAATGCCTCGCGGGACCGTCACGCCAAACTTCTTCAGCAATTCCTTGCCTTGATATTCGTGAATTTTCATGAGTTACCTGTCAGTGAGATAAATAGGAATCGGCCGATGCGTCGCTTCGACACATCGGCGCAGCCAGGATCAGGAGCCCGGCCGGCATGATGGACAGTGGCATTCGGGGTCGAAAGGCAAAATGCGTTCAATCTTTCGATTATAGCGTGCACGACGACCCGACCTCTGGTCGGCCGACGACGCAAAACCCGGACGGCGGAAACGCCGACGGGCCCGGCAACCGGACCCGTCGGCACCCGCAATACGGATGTTATGCAGCTTCGCGCAGGCTGTGCGCCGCGTGCACCATGGCCTTCAGCGCCTCGCGCGTCTCCGGCCAGCCGCGGGTCTTCAGCCCGCAATCGGGATTCACCCACAGGCGGTCGGCCGGCACGCGACGGGCGGCACGATGCATCAGATCCACCATCCAGCCTTCCTTTGGAATGTTGGGCGAATGGATGTCGTAGACCCCCGGCCCAATGTCATTGGGGTAGTCGAAGTCCTCGAAGGCCCCGAGCAGCTCCATGTTGGAGCGCGAAGTCTCGATGGTGATCACATCCGCATCCATCGCCGCGATAGCCTGGATGATGTCGTTGAACTCCGAATAGCACATGTGGGTGTGGATCTGCGTGTCATCCTGAACACCGCTGGTCGTCAGGCGGAAGCTGTCCACCGCCCAATCCAGATAGGCCGCCCACTGGCTGTGGCGCAGCGGCAAGCCTTCCCGGAACGCGGGTTCATCGATCTGGATCACCCGGATGCCGGCCGCTTCCAGATCCAGCACCTCGTCGCGCAAGGCCAGCGCAATCTGTCGGCAAGTCTGCTCACGCGGCTGGTCGTCGCGCACGAATGACCACTGCAGAATGGTCACGGGCCCGGTCAGCATGCCCTTGACCGGCCGGTCAGTCAGCGACTGCGCGTACGCCGACCAGGCAACTGTCATCGGCGCAAGGCGCGCAACATCCCCAAAAATCAACGGCGGCTTGACGCAACGCGACCCATAGCTCTGGACCCACCCGAAGCCGGTGAATGCGAAGCCCGCGAGCAGCTCGCCGAAATACTCGACCATGTCATTGCGCTCAGGCTCGCCGTGCACCAGCACATCCAGGCCAATTTCCTCTTGAAAGCGGACGACGCGCTCGATTTCCGCCCGGATCGCTTTTTCGTATGCCGCATCGCCAAGCGACCCATTGCGCCAATCCCGCCGCAAAGTGCGGATCTCCGGCGTCTGCGGAAACGAACCGATGGTGGTCGTCGGATAGGCCGGCAGCTTCAGGCGCCTGTGCTGGCTTTCGATCCGTCGCGCAAACGGCGCCCGATCCCGGGAAATCCCGGCCGCCGAAGCCAAGCGATCGGCCACGTCGCGACGATGGATACGCGGGGAAGCCGCACGGTCGCGAATTGCCTGGCGAGCGGCGGCCAGCGCCCGTTCATCGGATGCCGCCAACGTCCCGTCCACCAGTCCGCGCAACAGGCGCAGCTCATCCAGTTTCTGTACGGCAAAAGACAGCCAGCTGCGCAGTTCGCCGTCCAGGCCCGTTTCCATATCCAGGTCGATGGGCGCATGTAGCAGCGAGCATGAAGGCGCCAGCCACAAGCGGTCCTTCAGCAAGGCAGCGGCCTGCTTCACCTGCGCGCGGACCCGGTCCAGATCCGTGCGCCACACATTGCGCCCGTCGATGACGCCCAGCGAGAGCACCTGGTCGTCCCGCAAGCCCTCCATCACAGCCGGCAACTGCCCCGGCGCGCGCACCAGATCCACATGCAATCCCTGGACCGGCAGTGACCGAACCACATCCAGATTGAGATCCAGACCTTCGAAATAGGTAGTGAGCAGCAGCTTCACACCGCAACCCGCCAGGCGCCGATAGACACCCTCGAACGCCGCGCGCCAGGCCTGCGGCAACTCCAGTGTCAGAAGCGGCTCATCGACCTGCACCCAGTCCACCCCCTGGCCAGCCAGGCGGGACAGCACCTGTTCATAGACCGGCAACAGGGTCTCGAGCAGCACCAGCTTGGCCGGATCACCGGCCCCTTCGCCGTAGGCGTCGCCCTTGCCCAGCCACAGCCAGGTCAATGGTCCCGGAATCACTGGCCGAGCCTTGAACCCCAGGGCCTGCGCCTCGGCAACCTGCTCGAACAGATAGGAGCGCGCAATCCGGTACGTCTGCTGCGGATGCAGTTCCGGGACGATGTAGTGGTAATTGGTATCGAACCACTTCGTCATCTCGCAAGCAGCGGCTGGCGTGCCGCTGGGCGCGCGCCCACGGGCCATGCGAAATAGCGTGTCCAGATCGACGGGGGCATCTTCGGCCTGACCGAAGCGCGCTGGCACGGCCCCCAGCAACGTACTCCATTCCAGAATGTGGTCGTACCAGGCAAAGTCGCCCACAGGCACCCACTGCAGTCCCGCCTTCGCCTGGGTCTTCCAGTGGCGCGCCCGCAACTCACGCCCTGTCTCGCGAAGTGCCGCTTGATCGATTTTCCCGGCCCAGTACGACTCCTGGGCGCGCTTGAGTTCGCGAGCAGCACCGACTCTGGGGAAACCCAGATTATGAATGATCGTCATGATGTTACCTGTATTACATTAGAATCTCTCAATAACGACCATTTTGACCCACTACTCCCAGAACAAGAAATCAAATGCTGCACTCATTACTTGAGATATTTTCATGATAGAAACCCGGCACCTGGAAACCCTGCTGGCCATCCGGGAAGGTGGCAGCCTTCAGGAAGCGGCCGAGCGACTGCACGTCACGCAATCCGCGCTCTCCCACCAGTTGCGCGATCTGGAAGTTCGCCTAAGGACACCGCTGCTCAACCGCCGCACGCGGCCCGCACGCCTGACCACGGCCGGGCTGCGGCTGGTGGCGCTGGCCGAAGACGTGCTGCCCCGGATTCGCGCCACTGAGCTGGAGCTGCGGCGCCTGGCGGCGGGCCGCACCGGGCGGCTGCACGTCGCCATCGACTGCCACTCGTGCTTCCAGTGGCTGATGCCCACGCTGGATGCGTTTCGCAAGGACTGGCCTGAAGTCACGCTGGACCTGACGGCCGCCTTCTCGTTCGCCCCGCTGCCCGCACTGGCGCGAGGTGATCTGGACGTGGTGATCACCTCGGACCCGGAACCGCTGGCCGGGCTGCACTACCAGGCGCTGTTTGCCTACGAACTGGTGCTGGCAGTCAACCGCGCGAGCCCGCTGGCACGGGCCGCCCAGGTCCAGCCTTCCGACCTGGCGGATCAAACTCTGATCACCTATCCGGTGGACCGGACCCGGCTGGATGTCTTCACGGTGTTCCTGGACCCGGCGGGGGCCGAGCCGGCCGCCATACGCACGGCGGAGCTCACACCCATGATCGTGCAGCTCGTGGCCAGCGGCCGCGGCGTGGCCGCGCTGCCCAGCTGGGCACTAGCAGAATACCGGGATCTTCCGGGTCTGAAAGTGCTGCGGCTGGGCGACGGCATCTGGCGCACGCTGCACACTGCCGTGCGCGCGGAAGACGCCGAAACGCCCTATGTACAGGCATTCCTGGAACAGGCGCGGCGAATCTGCTTCGAGACACTGCCCGGCATCCGCACCGCCGACACCCGGTAGCGCATCAGTCGTCGGACTTGCCGCCCAGAATTCGCCGGATGCATTCTGCCGAGAAACCACGCCCGGCCAGAAAACGATATTGACGCGCATAGTCGCGCGCATCGGTGGGCGCATTACCGAACCGCCGCTGCCAGACCGCGCGGGCCCGCTCGGGTTCGGAATCCCGCAACTGCTGCTGCAGGCCGGCCAGCTCGGCATCCGCCACGCCCTGTTGGCGCAGCGACTGCACGATGCGCTGGGTTCCCTGGGCCTGTGCCTTGCGATGGGCATAGGCCTGCGCATACCGACCGTCGGACTGCCAATGCTCGCGCTGCAGTTCGTCGAGCACCGCCTCGATCGCGGCCGAATCATCCGTATAGGCCGACAGCTTGCGCTGCAGTTCCTGGCGGGAGTGCTCGCGCCGCGACAGGTAGGCGACCGCCCGCGCCTTCAGGCTGAGGTCGTCGCGGCGCCCAAAAGCCAAGTCAGGCGCCCTGTTCCGCCGTGGCACCCGACGCATCCGCCGAGCCCGTAGCGGCGACGGCCCCTGCGCGCGGCACGACACCGAGCTTTTCCCGCACGCGATTCTCGATCTCGAACGCCATGTCGGCGTGTTCCTTCAGGTAGTCGCGGACGTTGTCCTTGCCCTGGCCGATGCGGTCGCCCTCGTAGCTGTACCAGGCACCGGACTTTTCGACGATGCCGGCCTGTACGCCCAGATCGATGATCTCGCCCTCGCGGGAGATCCCGGTGCCATACATGATGTCGAACTCGACCTGCTTGAACGGCGGGGCAACCTTGTTTTTGACGACCTTGACCCGCGTCTCATTGCCGACGACCTCGTCGCCTTTTTTGATGGAGCCGATGCGGCGGATGTCCAGGCGAACCGACGCATAGAATTTGAGCGCATTGCCGCCCGTGGTGGTCTCGGGGTTGCCGAACATCACGCCGATCTTCATGCGGATCTGGTTGATGAAGATCACCATGCAGTTGGTTTTCTTG
>NZ_SCQN01000011.1 GCF_004321985.1 Castellaniella sp.
GAATCTGGACACTTCTTCCTGTCCACGATGCGTGACATTGTGGCCCGTGACGACGCCCCTGCCGACATGCGCCGGGACATGGATGCCCTGGGCAAGTGGTACGGTGGCAACGCTGACGACATCGCCCGGGAAGCAGCTGGGTACGGCGCATCGGACACCACGGCGGACCATGTCCGCGCCTACTTGGATGCCAAGACCTCGGGCGATGTCGCCCGTGATCAGGCGATCGACCGGGCGCTGCACGAACAATTTGCCCGTGGGTTTGAGAAGTACCTGTTCGAAGGAAAGGCCCCGTCCACCGAATTGCAGCCCCTTTCCTTGCTGCAAGATCGTTGAGTCGCTGTGCAAGCTTGGGCATGGAGTTGGGGTCTGTCAGTTGGGTTCTCTACTGCCAAGGTACCCAAGTTGGTACCCAAAAGCAATAGATTCAACTGGACGAACATCGGATGTTATCGGACTCTCTGATAACAAAAAACCCGCAAGACTCAGTGTCCATGCGGGTTTTTCTGTATCGTCGTCGGATTACATCGGATGCTATCGGTACCGCTTAAAGTACCCACTGGTGCCCGAAGGGGGACTCGAACCCCCACACCTTTCGGCACAGCCACCTCAAGGCTGCGCGTCTACCAATTCCGCCATCCGGGCAACGGCTGTAAAGAGGTGAGAATATACCATGACTGCGGTCCTGCGTGGCCAGGGCAGCGCTGTCGTGCGCCCGCTACGCCGGGCGGGCCGCCTAGTGCAGGGCGAAGTCCACGCGCGTCGCGGGGCCGCCATCGTCGGCGCTTGCAGCGTCAGTCTTGGGGGCCACAATGAAGATCCGGTCAGCCAGATCCTCCGCACTGGCGGTGATCTGTTCATACACGGCTTGCGCACGTGCCTCGGCGAGCTTGGTCAGGGCCTGGCGGCCCACAGGGGCGGCGGCCAGCAGCAGGGTGTTCATCTGCTCGGGCGGAATCGATTTGGCGAAGCCGATGGCGTTGCGCGGCTTGTCCTTGATTTTGGTGTTGTCGTAGACCTTTCCCAGGTACTTGGCGCGGTCGGCCTTGGTGAGCGGGATGCTTTCCAGGTCGGGCTTCTTGCTTCGGCCGGCATCGCGGGCCTTGGCCGCGCGCATCTGGTTGTCCACCCAGGCCTGGCGCAGGCCTGCCTCGTCGGCTTGCGGGTCGGCACGACCGATGATGTCCATCTTCAGCGCGGGGCGGTCGGCCAGTGCCTTGACCAATGTGGCGACGTTGGACTTGGCCGTATCGTCGAGCGTGGCGCTGCCGGGTGCGAAGTCGATGTGCGACAGGTCGCTTTCGCCACCACCAAAGGCTGAGGCCAGCAGCTTGAAGGGTGCGGTCACCGCCTTGACCAGCGTGTTCATGATCACCTTGACGATGATGCCGCCCACCGAAAACTGTGGGTCATCGAGTGAGCCCGAGATCGGCAGATTCACGTCGATGTTCCCGCTGGAATCCTTCAACAGGGCGACCGCCAGCAGTACCGGTAGTTTGATGGCGTCAGCGCTGCCGGACGGCTTGCCGAAGGTGAGCTGGTTGAGGAGTACCTTGTTGCTGGCCTGCAGGGCACGGTCCTTGATCTGGTATCGCAGGTCGACCGACAGCTTGCCGCGCTCGATGGCGTAGCCTACATATTTGGATGAGTATGTGGTGAATCGGGGTAGGTCCACGCCTTTGGCCGAGGCCTTGAGGTCCAGCGCCAGGTAGCGCGAGAAGGGCTGCACCGTGCCCGAGACGGAGAAGGGCGCTGTGCGGTACACGCGGCCTGCCACGCTGACCTTGGCTGGCGTGGGTTTGGTCGAAGACACCGCCGTGAGGGAGCCGTCGATGGACGACAGCTCCGCGCGGTAGTTGGGCCGTACGAAGTGGTCGTTGAATGTCATGCGGCCGCGCTTGAGCTTGACGCTGTTGATCGAAATGTCGGGCCCGGCACTGACGTGCCGGGCGGTGGGTTTTTCATGCCCGGCCGCATGGTTTCGACGAGTTTGCGTATCCTGCGTGATCGAGCCTGCGGCTTTGCCCTTGTCCACCATGATGTCCATGACATTCAGGCGCGCCTTGTTATTGAGAAGAATGTTTCCGTAGAAATCGTCCAGCAGGATGTCGCCCAGCCCTAGCTGGAGCCTGGTTCCTTCTGCCGAAATGTGCATGTTGGTCAGGCCCAGGTGCTTCCAGTTGAGGAATGCCGCCTTGTTGACGCGGTCCTGGAGGTCGAAATCGTTGATCTGGACGGCGCCGCGCCAATCGGCCTGCATCGGCTTGCCTTTCTGCTCAGGGGTGAATTCGGCATTGCCGCGCGCGCCCAGAGACAGGCTGCGCACCGTGGCGTTCAGGCTGGAAGCGATGTAGGGGGCCAGGGAGGCCGCGTCGAACTTGGCCAGGTCGACCGAAGTCTTCAGCGACAGCGGCTGTACCGTCAGTGAGCCCTTGAGCGCCAGTGTGCCGTGTTTCTGGATACCGTCGGCTCGCAGGGTGAAGTTTGTTGGTTTCGCGTCCAGGGCGAGTCGGTCGGCGTCCAGTGCCATCGAGCCGATGGACAGGTTCACCCCAGGCTTGACGGAGTCGTCGCGCACGGCGAACTGCGCCAGGCCCAGCTTCACGTTGTGGGCTTCAACCCGAGAGTTCGCCAGAGTGACCTTGCCTTCGAGGCTCAGCCGGCCGTTCTGCAGGGTGATGGGTGCGAAATGGCGAACGGCAGCCGCGAAGGGCGCTAGCGCCAGCTTGTCCAGCCGCACCTGTGCCTGGACCGAAAGGGGCCGCAGGATAATGGGTGCCTGAACTTGCAGCGAGCTGCCGTCCGTCGGGTTGTTCATGCTCAGTTGCGCCATCATGGGCTGGTTCGCAGCCTGCGGCACGGCGATGTGCTGGACCTCCACGTCCAGGCCTTTCAGCGAATAGTCCAGCTTGATCGGATCGTCGCGGAGATGCGCTTCACCGTCGTTGAGTCTGAAGGTGCCGATGGCGACCTTCCAGGCTGCGGCCGGGCTATCGGGAGCATCGGCAGCGGAGCCTGCTGTTGCGGGGTTCGCCGGGTTGGAGCCCTCGGGTTTGGTGGAGGCCGGGGCTCCCAGCTTGGCGAAGCCCTCGGCCACGCGCTGCCAGTTCGACTGCCGGGCGTCACGGTGCGCTTCCACGCGCGGTTTTTCCAGGGCCACCGTGTCGATGGAGACCGTTCGTGCGCCCAGGTCGGCCGTCAGACCCTGGATCTTCAGGTCATCCCAGGCCATCAACGGCGCTCCGGATGACTCGGTCGTGTCAAGCGCGCGCAGGCCCAGGTCGCCCTGTACGCGGATTCGCGGCGCAGCGTTTTGGGGTTGCTCGAACAACACCTGCAGCCTGGAATCGAGCAGGGCATTCTTGATCTTGACGGGCAGGGGCGGGGGCCAGAAATCGACCCATTTGTCGAGCGCCAGGCCGTCGACCGTCACGTTCAGTGTGGATGTGGGCGCGGTATCGAACGGACGCGCCGTGCCGGTCAGGTCGAAAGGGCTGCCATTGATGAGCATGTGCACCGCCGGCTGCACATCGGTCTTCGTGGCGTAGCTGAGTGACGAAATGAATGGGATACCTAGCGTGAGATCGGTGATCGTCTGTCTGCGGCCGGTGACGTGATCATCCAGGCTGATGGCGCCTCCGGTCAACGATAGATTGTTCACCGAGAATCGCGGCACCCCCGTCGAAGCTGGTTTGGGCTTGGCCGGCTGTTCGGCCGACGTCTTCTCCAGTCGTTCGATGATGTCGGAAAAATTGAAATGGGTGGGGTCCTGCCGCACCAGCGTGAGCTGGGGCTGGTCGATACGGATCCGGTCGAGTACCGGCGCGAACAACACGATGGAGCGCCAGGCCACCCGAAGGTCGATCTCACCGATCTTCAGCAGCGGCGCCGACTGGCGCTGCTCAATGACGAGATCCTTGGCGCTCAGCGCCAGCGTGAAAGGGTTAAAGCGGATGTCGCCCACGTCTACTGGGCGCCCCAGCAATTCGGCCACGTTTTGCGTGAGCACGCGATGCACGGCCTTGGGCACCAGCCAAGCCGACAGCGCGGCCAGAACGAGCAGCGTAAGTGCGATGCCCGCCAGGATCTTGCCTGTCCGACGGCTGAGTTTCAGTGCTGGCATCTGCAATGGCATCGAGCGCGCTCCCGGCGGGTGTGACGTGTCCTGTATTCGGCCCGTGAACATTGAGGCCACGCCGTTCGTGGCCTTTTCGCTCATTATCCATGCCGAGTCCGGGTGCGTCTATTGGGGGGTGCGGATTTTTCTTCGATCTCTTTTGCCTGCACTCCTGCCTTGTCGACCATAGACGGAAAGGCAGGTGTCGGATCACGTCTGCGCTGGCGGCTTTCCGTTCTTGATTGCAGGCACGCCATCGAGCTTGTCCCCGGCGATGCGTCGCACGATTACGTAGAACACCGGGATCAGCAGCAGCCCGAAAATCGTGGCGAACAACATGCCGCCAATCACACCCGTACCGATTGCGTGGCGCGCGTTGGCGCCGGCGCCGGTGGAAATGAAGAGCGGGAACACACCGAGGATGAACGCGAACGAGGTCATCAGGATGGGGCGGAAACGCAGCCGCGCCGCAGTCAGGACCGCCTCGCGCAGGGTCTTGCCTCCTTTCTGCGCCGCAACCGCATACTCGATGATCAGGATGGCATTCTTGGCAGCCAGCCCGATGACAGTCACCAGCCCGATCTTGAAGAACACGTCGTTGGCCAGACCGCGTCCCATCGTGAACAGTACCGTGCCAAGCAGCGCAAGCGGCACGATCAGCAGCACGGCGACCGGAACCGACCAACTCTCATACAGGGCGGCCAGCGCCAGGAATACCACCAGGATGGACAAGGCCATCAGCATGGGTGCGCCGTTGCTCGACGCGGCCTCCTGGAATGATTCGCCGGCCCAGTCGTAACCGAAGCCGTGCGGCAGGTCATGCGCCACGAGGCTTTGCATGGCGTCCATTGCCTGGCCTGATGCAAAGCCGGGGGCGGCATCGCCCACGACCTCGATCGCCGGATTGCCGTTGAACCGCGTAAGCGACGGCGACACCAGTGCCCAGTGGCTCTTGATTACGCTGGAAATCGGGATCATGGCTGGCGTACCGTCCGGGTTCTTGCGTGTGCTGCTGGGCGTGTAGAAGTCGTTGAAGGCCGCGCGGCTCATCCGGTAGGGCGCGTCGGCCTGCAGCATCACGAACTTGACGCGCCCTTCGGCAAACATCTGGCCGACCTGGGTAGGCGCCAGCATCAGGCTGGCGGCGTTGGCCACGTCGGTTGCCGAGAGGCCCATCGACGCCGCCTGTACACGGTCGATTTTGAAGTCGAGTTGCGGCGCCGGGGGCAACTGGTTGGCCCGCACGTTGACCAGCACCTTGTTGCCCTTGGATTTGGTCTGCAGTGTGTGAAGTGCCTGGTCGAGCGCAGTACGCCCCAGACCGCCGGTGTCCTCCAGGTACATGTCGAAACCGCCGAACTGTCCGAGCCCGTGCACGGTGGGCAGGTTGACCACGACGATGGATGCGTCGCGGATGCTCTTGTGCAGTTGCGCGTTCAGGTGTGGAATCAGCTGCGCCGCAGAGCGCGCGCGCTTGCTCCAGTCCGTCAGCTGAATGAATGCCATGCCGTTGTTTTCCCCCGATCCCACCGGGCTGAAACCGATGATTTGCATGACGTGCTCGATTTCGGGGTCTTTCCGCAGCGTGTTCCATACCTGGCTCATCACCGCCTCGCTGCGCTGTTTGGTAGCGCCCGGCGGCAATTGCACCATGGCCAGCAGGTAGCCCTGGTCTTCTTGCGGCAAGAAGCTGCCTGGCAGCTTGACGTAGAGGAACCCGGCTGCCGCCACGACCACGGCGAACACCATCATCCAGCGCGGCGCATGATGCACGGCGTGGCCGACGTGGCCGATGTAGGTGCCGTGCGTCCAGGCGAACAGATCGTTGAACTTGCGGAACAGAGGGTTCTTCTTGCGCTCATGTTCCGGTTTCAGGTAGCGACCACAAAGTGCCGGCGTGAAGGTCAGCGCAAGGAACGCCGAGAAGAACATCGATACCGCGATCGTCAGGGCGAACTGGCGGTAGATGATGCCCGTCGAACCTGACTGTAAGGCGGACGGTACGAATACGGCCAGCAGCACCGCCGTGATGGCTACCACGGCGCCTGAGATCTCCCGCATGCCCTTGCGAGCGGCTTCTTTGGGCGGCAGGCCTTGTTCGGTCATGATGCGCTCGATGTTCTCGATCACGACGATCGCATCGTCCACGACGATGCCGATGGCCATGACCATGCCGAACAGGCTGAGCTGGTTGATCGTGAACCCGAGAGCATCCATGCCGATGAACGCCCCAAGCAGGGCCACCGGGATCACGATGGCGGGGATGATGGTGGCGCGGAGATTCTGGAGGAAGACCAACATCACGAGGAACACCAGTACCAGGGCTTCGACCAGCGTTGTCAGCACGTCCTGGATCGAGATCGTGATGAATGTCGTGGTGTCATAGGGGACGGACCAGGTCACTCCTTCCGGGAAACCGACCTGCAGCTTCGCCATTTCGGCGCGTACGGCCTTGGCGACCGCGAGCCCGTTGGCCCCGGGCAGTGTCTGGATTGCAAATGCGCCGATCGGCCTGCCGTCGTAGATGGTGTCGAAGCCATAGCCTTGCGGTCCGAAGTCCGCTGTTGCGATGTCACCCAGCCTCACCACGGTGCCGTCCTGGTTGGCCCGAAGGATGATGCCCAGGAATTGTCCAGGCGTGGAGAACAGGCCCTCGCCGGCCACGTTGGCGGTGAAACCCCAGCCCTTGACTGCCGGGTCCGCGCCCAGAGTGCCGGCTGCCACCTGAATGTTCTGCGATTTCAGTGCATCGATCACTTCGGTCGCCGATAGGCCGTAGCCATGCATTTTTTCCGGATTCAGCCAGACCCGCATGGCGTATTCGGCACCGAATTGATTGGTGGCCCCGACGCCGGCAATACGTGAGATTGGGTTCAGCACCTGCGAGGCGATGATGTCGTTCAGGCGGTCCCGGCCGATGGTGGGATTGTCAGAACTCAACGCGATGGCCATCAGCGTGTCGGGGTTGGCTTTGGCGACGATGATGCCTTGTGCGAGCACGGCCGGTGGCAGCCTGGGCTCGGCCCGTGTGACCTGGTTCTGCGTCTGCATCGCGGCGATGTCGGGGTTGGTGCCAGGCTTGAAAGTCAGCTTGATCGCCACGCGGCCGCTGGAGCTGGTGGACGAGTTGAAGTACAGCAGGTTGTCGATGCCAGTGAGTTGCTGCTCGATCACTTCAGTGACCGATCCCTCGGCGGTGCTGGAACTGGCGCCGGGGTAGTGGGCGACAATCGAAACCTCCGGTGGTGCGATGTTCGGATATGACTGCACACCCAGGTTGTCGATCGCAAGCACCCCGCCCAGCGTGATCAGGATCGCGATCACCCACGCAAAGATCGGTCGGTCGATGAAGAAGTTCGACATGTGGGGATCCCGTTACTTGCCGGATGCTGTGGCGGATGCAATGGAGGGACCGTCTGTCTTTGCGGTTGATGCCGGTGGCTGCCAGGGCTCCGTCTTGGCCTGCGCGCCGATCTGCACCACCTGCAGTCCCGAAGCGATCACCTGATCCCCTGCGGCCAGGCCGGACGTAATGACCCAGTCGACCCCCTGTGTGCCGTCCGTTGTCACGTTGCGATGTGCAACCTTGCCGTCTTTGCTGACCACCAGGACGTAAGTGCCAGTGATGTCGCGCTGCACCGCGGCCTGCGGAATCAGGAACGCGTGATGGCGCTCGCCCAGTTTCATCTGCAGGGTGACATAGGTGCCCGGGAGCAACCTGAACTGTGGATTCGGCAGTAGCGCCCGCAAGGTGACTGATCCGGTGGCGGGGTCGACCGTGGGCGCCGAGAAATCCACGGTACCGACTTTGGCGTAGGGTGTGCCGTCGGGCAGCGTGACCTTGACCGTGGTCTTGTTGGGCTCAGCGAGCCGGATGTCGCCGCGCTCGGCGGCCCTTTGCAGCGCGTTGAGATCGTTCACGCCGATGGTGAAGTTGACGTACAGCGGATCCAGCTGGCTAACGGTCGTGAGCAGGGTTGCGGAGCCCTGGCCCACGAGAGCGCCTTCGGTGACCTGCTGCTGGCCGGCGCGGCCGTCGATGGGCGACGTGACGTGGGCGTAGCCCAGATCAATGCGCGCCATCCGCACGCTTGCCTGATCTGCCTTGACTGTCGCTTCCTGTTGCTGCACCAGGAATTTCTGGTCGGTGTAGGTTTTTTCGGCAATCGCTTTTTGTTGGTGCAGTTTTTGGTAGCGGGCGAAGTCCGCGCGCGCCTGCCCCAGGTTTGCCTGATCCTTGGCCAGTTGGGCCGTGGCGCTGTCCAGCGCCGCCTGCAGGGGATCCGGGTCTATTTCGAACAGTAGTTGTCCTTTCCTGACCTCGCTGCCTTCGACATAGGCCCGCTTCAGCAGGACACCCGCGACCCGCGCATTCACGTCTGCGCTGCGGAATGCGGACAGTCGGCCCACCAGGTGCTTGACGAGCGGTGCGTTCTCCTCGTGCGCCGTGACGATGCCGACCAGCGGGGGTGTTGGTGCCGTTGCCTGATTCGGATGGTCGCTGCAAGCCGCCAGCATCAGCGCCAGACACCAGGGTGCGGCGCGCAGAATAAAATTTTTCATAATGGTCAGGTGTCGATCACGGTATCCATCGACGTGACGAGCCGTTGCAGCAGGCGCTGCAGCTCGCGCTTCTCCGTTGAGCTCAGGCAGGAAAACGTTTCGCGTAACGGCGGGAAGAATCTGGGCAACAGGTCGAGGACAAACCGGCGGCCGGCGTCCAGTATCCGCAGCTCGACGCGGCGCCGGTCTTCGGTACTGTGGGCTCGCGCCACCAGCCCGCGCTTGACGAGCAGGTTCGCGATTCGGGTGATGTTGGCTGGGGTCTGCGCCAGGTAAGTGGACAATTCGTTGGGGAAAACCGGATGATTGGCGTTGACGAACAGATACATCAGGGCCCGGAAATCGCTCTGGTGCAGATCGTAGGGGGCCAGCGCCGCATCCGACAGGCTGGTCAGCCCGCCGGCGGCCAGATTCAGCCAGCCGGAAAGCTCCGCGTCCTGCAGCGGGAAATCCGCTACGCTCTGCGCGGCGAGGTTCAGACTTGCCCCCATTCTCTGCATGTGTAGCGTCAGGCTGCTCATTCGTTCAGTGAATAGATATTTAGCCAGCGAAATGTTAGTATAGTAAACAGTCTATATGACGTTCAAGTCAACTTTGAACATCGGCTCCGATTTGAAAACGAAAATCTGCCGCACATCGCTCGCGCTTGCAGTTGTTCTTGTGCTGGGGGGATGCGCGATCGGTCCCGATTACCAGCGCCCGCAGGTCACCGTGCCGGCGCACTACAAGGAACTGCCGGGCTGGGCCCAGGCCGCGCCAGCCGAGACAGCACCCAAAGGCAAATGGTGGTCGGCGTTCAACGACCCGCTGCTGGCCGAACTGGAACCGCAAGTGGCTGTCTCGAACCAGACCGTGGCCCAGAGCTACGCCAACTATCAGGCCGCTTTGGCTGAGGTCCGAGTTGCGCGCAGCGCCCTCTTTCCGGTCGTCGGCCTCTCCGGCACCCTCACCCGGCAGGGCGGCGGTGGTGCGGTTGGCCGGGGCGGCGTCAGCACTCAGTCCGCGTCCAATGTCGGCTCGATCGAGGGCTCCGTGAGCTGGGCGCCGGATCTTTGGGGTGGGGTTCGCCGCAGCGTGGAAAAAAACAAGGCGAACGCCCAGGCCAGCGCCGCGACGCTGGCCAATGCCACACTGTCCGAACAGGTGGCACTCGCTGTTGCAGTGGTCGATTTGCGGGTGACGGATGCCAATATCGACCTGTTGCGCAAGACCGTGGATGCTTACCAGGAATATCTGCGCGTGGTGTCCGCCAAGGACGCTGCGGGCACCGTGCCGCCGTCGGATGTGATCAGTGCACGCGTGCAGCTGAAAAACGCCCAGGCGAGCCTGCTTGCGCTGGGCGTTGCGCGTGCGCAATATGCTCATGCGATTGCCGTGCTGGTCGGCAAGAATCCTGAGTCGCTCGATATTCCTCACAGTACGGCGCTGCCCGTGCTGCCCGATATCCCGGTAGGCGTGCCTTCGACTCTGCTGCAGCGCCGCCCCGATATCGCCATTGCCGAACGCCAGATGGCTGCGCAGAATGCCGCGATTGGCGTGGCTGAAGCCGCGTATTACCCTACTTTGTCCCTGTCAGCCGCCGATGGCTTTTCACAATCGCCGTTGGCGGGACTGCTGAATATCGCCAATCACGTCTGGGCGTTGGGCGCTGATATTGGCGCGGCTCTGTTCGAAGGCGGGGCGCGCCACGGCCGGGTGGCCGTCGCCAAGGCGCAATACGAGGCGGCCGTGGCCAACTATCGCGGTACGGTCCTCACCGCGTTCCGGAATGTCGAGGACGATCTGGTGGGGCTGCGCGTCCTTGGGCAACGTGCCGAGGTGCTGGATGGAGCGGTCGGCGACGCCACCCGTGCCACCGAGATCGCGCGCAACCAGTACGCGGCCGGCATCGTGGATTTCACGACTGTGGCCGTCGCGCAGGCGACCCAGTTGGGCGATGAACAGACCGCCCTCAGCGTCCGGCAGCAGCGGCTGCTCGATACGGTTTCGCTGATCGGCGATCTGGGTGGCGGCTGGTTGGCTGATGGCCTGGCCTTGGCGGGTAACGGCTCGACAAGGCGCTGAGCGTTCGCAATGGACGGGGTCGGTTCAGGACTTCGACTTGAGGTACGGGCACCTGGATTCGCTCAATGGCCCGTAGGCCACTTTGGCCGGGATGGTGGCCACGACCTTGTGGTAGTCCCAGGGACCCTTGCTTTCGGCGGGGTGCTTCACCTGCAGCAGCGTCAGATCGTTCATCAGACGCCCATCGGCACGGATGGCGGCGTTCCGTGCGAAGAAGTCGTTGACCGGGTGAGCCTTCAGCCAGGTCATGACGATCTCAGCCTGGTCCGTGCCCGTTCGATGCACGGCTTTCAGGTAGCTGGCGGTTGCCGAATAGTCGCCTGCCTGGCCGTAAGTGGGCATGCGGCCGATCTTGGCAAAAAAGCGGCGTGACCAGTCTTCGGAAGGTTTGTCCTTGTTCCAGTACCAGGGCACTGTCAGGTACATGCCCTGGGTCGCTTCCATCCCGAGCGAGTGAATGTCGTTCAGGGTTGCCGTCAGGCCGACTGGCGTCATGGTGCGCGTCAGCCCAAAGTCCACGGCCGCCTTTAGGGAATTGACCAGATCGGCGCCGGCATTGGCCAGCGCCAGGACCTTCGCACCAGAGGCCTGGGCCTGTAGCATGAACGACGAGAAGTCCGAGGTGCCCAACGGCGTGTTCACGTTGCCCAGGACCTGTCCTCCTTCCTTCTGGACGACTGCGGCGGTGTCGTGTTCCAGCTCATGGCCGAACGTGTAGTCGGTGGTCACGAAGAACCATTTGCGTCCGCCCTTGGCCACGACCGCCGAGCCGGTACCGCGCGCGAGGCCCTGCGTGGAGTAGGTGTACTGGATCGAATAAGGGGTGCATTTCTCGTTGGTGAAGGCTGACGCCCCCGCGCCGGACGTGATGAACAGCTTCTTCTTTTCGGCTGCAACGGCTGACATGGCCAGGCTGGCTGCCGAATTGGTGCCGCCGATCAGCAGATCCAGTTTTTTGTTGTCGAACCAGTCGCGGGCCAGGGCCGCCGAGACGTCCGGTTTGTTGAGACTGTCTGCCACCAGCAGCTCGATTCTTTTGCCGTCGACGGCTCCGCCGGCGTCAGCGATTGCCATGCGGATGGCTTCCGCACCGCCGGGCCCGTCACCGTCCGCATAGACGCCCGACATGTCGGTGATGAAGCCGATGCGGATGACATCGTCGGAAATGCCAGCTCCGGAGGCCTGTGCGGCAGCCAGTCCGAGCAGGATGCCGAGCGTGATGCCCTGGCGATGGTTGATTCTCGTCATGCTTCCTCCTGAAGCGTCGTCTACGGGTGTCGGCTGCCATGATGCCACGCGTGTTCGCTCGGTAGGGCCATACATTGGCGGGCGTTGTGTGTATCGTCGGGGCCGGCTCGCGGTTGCGCTGCAGCGTCCTGGTGAACGCAGGGGACGGGGTATGATCAGAGTTGACACAGGAGTTGCGACCATGCAAACGATGCCGGCACTGTTTCTCGGGCATGGCAGCCCGACGAATGCGCTTGAAGACAACCACTACACGCAGGCCTGGCGCAGGTTTGGCGCGGCCTTGCCGCGGCCGCGCGTCCTGTTGGTGGTGTCGGCGCATTGGTTCATCGGTGCGACTGCCGTCACCGCCATGGCGCGGCCACGCACCATTCATGATTTCTACGGCTTTCCGCCAGAGCTGTTTGCGTTCGACTATCCGGCCCCCGGTTTGCCGGAGTTGGCCGAAGAGGTGGCCGAGGTTGCCAAACCCCACTGGGTCGGGGCCGACCGAGACCAATGGGGGCTCGACCATGGGACGTGGAGTGTGCTGACGCATCTCTTCCCCGAGGCGGATGTCCCGGTCGTGCAATTGTCGATCAATGCCTCCAAGCCCCTGGACTATCACCTGGATCTGGCGGCGAAGCTGGATCCGCTGCGCCGACGAGGCGTGATGATCGTGGCAAGCGGCAATGTCGTGCACAACCTGCGACGCGTCCAGTGGGATCGCCCGGATACGGGCGCCGACTGGGCAAGGCGTTTCGACGATGCCGTTGCTGGGCAGATGGCCGACTCACCTGCCGACATTCTCAAATCGGTTGAGCACCCTGACTTTGCCATGGCGGTGCCCACTCCAGATCACTTCATTCCGCTACTCTATATCGCCGGACTCGCAGCAGCATCGGGCGCGGATGCTCGGGCACTGCTTCGTGGTTATTCCATGGGGGCGCTCTCGATGACCTGTTATGGCATCTGGCCGGATTTTCAACCCCAGGAGGCGTCTTGACATGGATGACGAAGATTTTCACCCCGGCACGATTCAGCGGCTGGACACAGGATTCGAAGGTCGGCTCGAACGACATTACCCGCATGATCCGGCGACCGTCTGGGCAATGCTGACTGAGCCGCAGCACCTGCCCAAGTGGCTGGCGCCCGGCACAATCGAGCTGCGGCAAGGCGGTGCGGTGCGTATCGACTTCGCCGACAGCGGTGTCGTGATCGATAGTACGGTCAGTGCAATAACGCCGCTGCAGACCCTGGAGTATTCGTGGAGCAGCGGGCAGCAGCCGATGCGGCCATTGCGCTGGGATCTCCACCCGGAACCGGACGGAACCCGTCTGGCGCTGACAGTGCGCCTGCCGGCTGGCGAGGACGCGGCCAAGGCATGCGCCGGGTTCGAGGGCCATCTCGCGATGCTGGCGGCGGCCCTGGAGGATGTCCCGGTCCGCTTTCCGCTGGAGCTGTATCTGCAAGCGCGCAAGCACTATCAGGCGTTGCTGGACGCCTGACGTTCCGGGCAGATCAGTCCCGGATGGGGGGAAATGCGTGGCCGGTTCTGTCAGGTACTGGTCACGGGGCTTCCCGGGAAGTGAAGCGTGTTGAGCGGAATCTTCAGGTACGACACGCCATTGCCTTCGGCCGGCGGCAGCTGGCCTGCGCGGATGTTGACCTGTAGCGCTGGAAGAATCAGCCGGGGTGCTGGCAAGGTTGCATCCCGGGCTTGGCGCATGGCCACGAATTGCGCCTCAGTCACCCCGTCATGGACATGGATGTTGTCCGATCGCTGCATGGCGACGGTGCTCTCCCACTGATGTGCCCGTCCTGGAGGCGGGTAGTCGTGGCAATGCATCAGGCGGACGGACCCGGGAAGGGACAGGATCTGGTGAATCGACCGGTACAGCGCGTGTGCGCTGCCGCCCGGAAAGTCCGTGCGCGCAGTGCCCACGTCCGGCATGAAGAGGGTGTCACCCACGAACACTACGTCTTCGACCCGAAACGCCATGTCAGCCGGCGTGTGGCCTGGAACCAGGAGTGCAGTCACTGTCAGGCTGCCTACCTGGAATCGTTCGCCGTCCTGGAGCAGGTGGTCGAATGGACGGCCATTTGCGAGAAAGTCCGGATCCAGGTTGTAGAGTTTTTTGAAGATCGCCTGGACCTGCCGGATGTTTTCGCCAATGGCGATTTGGCCGCCCAGCCGGTGCTTCAGATAGCTTGCTGCCGACAGGTGGTCTGTGTGAGCGTGCGTTTCCAGGATCCACTGGACCTCGAGCCCCTGGGTCTGGACGAAGTCGATGATCCGGTCGGCCGATCGTGTGGCGATCTGTCCGCTGGCGGCATCGAAGTCCTGTACGGAGTCGATGATGGCTGCATGACGGCCGTCGGATAGGACGTAGCTGATCGTTTCCGAGGCGGGGTCGAGGAAAGACTGGATGGCGGGCGGCATGGATGTCTCCTCAGAAGCGCGACACTGTTGTTATGTTGACAGATATTATATATAGAAATATATTATGTTCAACCGATTTGGAGTGCAAGATGGAAAGCGTGGCTCTCGATCCGATGCTGATGCGCAACGCGGCAACTGACGTGGTCGACAGGCTCAAGGTTCTGGCAAACCGGGAACGCCTGCTGCTGCTGTGTCAGCTGTCACAGGGTGAACGCTGTGTCAGCGACCTGGAAGCTACGCTCGACATTCGCCAACCAACCTTGTCGCAGCAGCTTGGTGTCCTGCGTGCCGAAGGCGTGGTCAGCACGCGGCGCGAGGGCAAGTATGTCTATTACTGCGTGGCGGACGGGAAGCTCCTGCAGCTACTGGCCACACTCTACGATCTTTATTGTCCGAGCGAGGCGTCATGATGATCGACCGGAAGGGCTAAGTTTCCGCTAAGCCTGGGACAGTATCCTGCAGTCGTCGCCTGAAAACGGCCTCGACACGGCCATCTCCTACAGGACACTCCCATGAAGGCTTTCCCGATTGCCCATGCTGCGTTGCTCGCGGCGACCACACTGGCCATTCCAGCACTGAGCCACGCCAGAACGGTCACGATCTCCACGACTCTGAAGCATTACGGCGGCGGGGGCGCCTATGTTGCGGTGTATCTGACGGGGCCGCACGGCGCCTACGACAGGACGCTCTGGATCGCTGGACGCCGGTCGCGATATTACCGGCACCTGACCGAATGGAGGCGGCTGTCGGAGCGGAGCACCGGATCGCTGGATGGTGTCACCGGCGCCAGTGTCGGCGAGGGCCGGACGCTCAAGGTGACGGCCGACCTGGCTGATGCATTGTTTGACGCCGGTTATGAGATCCATGTGGATGCCGCCGTCGAGGACATGCACAGCAGCCCCTTCGAGATTCAAGTGCCACTGACGCGGGCTGGTTCGGGGAAGCCGCACGCAGGCCGGCAGTTTGTCCAGACTTTCACCTATCAGGTGCGGTAGGCGGGGACAAGCATGTTCTGGAAGTCGATCCATCGCTGGCTCGGTTTGAGTCTCGGGACCGCTGCCTTGTTGATCGCGGTGACCGGGACCATCCTCGCATTCTTCCCGCTGCGCAACGCCTGGGTGGCCGTACGGCCCGAAGCGGCATTGCCTGTGTCCGTTCTGGCGCAACGTGTTGCGGATCACGTTCCTGGGCTTGAGGAGATCAAGCGCCTGCCGGCAGGCGGTTTCGTGGCCTATTCCTTTCACGCGGATCAGACCCGGGCAGCAAGAGTCGATCCGACAGACGGCCGGATCCTGGGTCCTTATGCGCCGTCGCCGGTTGAACGCTGGGTGCGCGGCCTGCATCGCTCCTTCTTTCTGGGGGATGCCGGGCGGATAGCAGCCGCCGCCGTGTCGCTGGCAATGGTGTTGTTGTGCTTGTCAGGCGTATTCATGCTTGCGCGGCGCCTGGGCGGGTGGCGGCGTCTGGGGACTCCTATGCGCGGGTCTGCTGCCCAGAAGATCCATGGCTGGACGGGCCGAGCGCTCGTGCTGGGACTGGGTGTGTCCTCCTTGACAGCACTCTACATGGCGGCCACGACTTTCAGTCTGATCCCCGCCGATTCCGGGGTGGACCCACAGGTGGTGTCGGCTACTTCCACCGGACCGGACCGACGGCCGGCAGAGATCAAGGTGCTACAGGAGCTGCGGGCCGGTGACCTTCGCGATCTCACTTTGCCGGCTGCCGACGATCCGGGGGATACCTGGACGGTCGTGACTGACGGCGGGAAGGGCTGGATCGATCGGCACAGTGGTGAGTGGCTGGCCTGGCAGCCTGTGGGTCTGGCTCGGAGCCTCTACGACGTGGTCTACGCCCTTCACACGGGAGAGGGGCTCTGGCTCTGGTCCCTATTGATGGGGCTGATCGGCCTTTGTGTCCCGCTGTTCTGGGTTTCGGGTCTGCTGATCTGGCTCCAAGGGCGGCACGGTGCGCCGAGGCCCTCGGGGAGCAGTTCCCTGCGTAGTGCGGATGTGCTGGTATTCGTGGCCAGCGAAGGCGGGACTACTTGGGGCTTCGCCACAGCCTTGCACGATGCCCTGGTGCGCGCAGGGCATCGGGTCTGCACGACTGGCCTGCAAGCGTTTGCCGTGGCGCCGGCCACCCGTTACGTCTTTGTCCTCGCAGCCAGTTACGGCAATGGCCAGGCCCCTGCCCATGCGGATCAGGCTCTCGAGCGCATTCAGCGGCTGCCTGCGGTTGAAGGCGTGCCTGTCACGGTGCTGGGGTTCGGCGATCGGCAGTTTCCAGCTTTTGGACGTTTCCCTAGAGCTTTGGACTGGGCCTTGCGCGACCGGGGGTGGCCGCATCTCTTGCCGTTTGAATGCATCCACCGGCAGTCGGCCCAGCAGTTCGAGCGCTGGTGCGATGCACTCTCGGCTGTATTGGGGCGGAGGATTATGCCGCACTATGTGCCTCATGTGCCTCGCACGGTGACGTTGCGGCTCGAGGCCCGCCGAAGTTATTCCAGTGTGGCAGGCGCTACGGCTATCCTGCGTTTTTCCGGGCCGTCAGATGGGAGCCGGACAACTGGTCGTCATCGGCTGCCGCACTTCGAGGCCGGGGATCTGCTGGGGGTTCTTGCACCGGGCAGCCCGGTGCCCCGCTATTATTCGCTGGCGTCGGGCCGCCGGAACGGCTTTCTGGAGATCTGTGTGCGCCATACTCCCGGCGGGCTATGTTCCGGGTTCCTGCACACTCTGAAGGGAGGTGACGAGATTCAGGCCTTCATCAAGTCCAACGATGGGTTCACGCTCGACCGTAGTCATCAGCCGCTCATCCTGATTGGCGCTGGTACTGGTGTTGCTCCGCTGGCAGGGTTCATCCGGAACAACTCGCGCAAGGCACCCATGTATCTTTATTTCGGCACCCGTAGCTCCGAGGAAGATTTCTACTTTGGGGATGCATTGAAGGGATGGCTTCAGGATCGCCGCCTGACCCGCCTGCGGACCGCGTTTTCGCGGCCACCAGCCGGCTGCTACGTTCAGGATGCGCTGCGGCAGGATGCGGGCCGGCTGAAATCGTTGCTGGTCAGAGGGGCAGCGCTGCGGGTTTGCGGAAGTCAGGCGATGGCGCAGGGGGTGGCCATCGTCCTTGATGAGATCCTTGCGGGCTTGGGGCTAACGGTGCAGAGGCTGCGGGAGCAGGGGCGATATGCAGAAGACGTTTTCTGATTGGGCGGCCGGCCCTGCGTCAGCGGTAGTCGAGGAGCCCGCCTGCAGCCTTTCGGGGCCGGTGATGGGTACGCACTGGGCCGTTTCGCTTGCGGTGGCTGAAGGGCGCCGCGCCTCAGGGTGGCCTTTAGGGCACGCCAAGGAGTAGGCTGCCCTCGGGCTTTCTGCCCAACGTACAATGCATTCAGGTGTTTTCTCGATTCCTTTTGCTGAGGCCATCCATGTCGAAAAATGATTCTCCAGTCTGGTTCATTACAGGATGTTCCACGGGGTTTGGTCGCGAGATCGCCCGCCTGACGCTGGCGCGCGGCTGGCGCACGGTGGTGACGGCGCGAGATCGCAGCCGGGTGGCCGACCTGGTAGCCGGGCATGAATCTCACGCTCTGGCCCTTGCACTGGACGTTACCCAGCCTGACCAAATCGTCGCTGCGGTGGGCGCTGCACACAAGGCATTTGGCGCAATCGATGTCCTGGTGAACAATGCGGGCTATGGGTATCAGTGCTCGGTCGAAGAGGGCGTGGAATCGGAAATTCGTGCGCTTTTCGACGCCAATGTGTTTGGCCTGTTTGCGCTGACTCGGGCCGTGTTGCCGGGGATGCGCGAGCGCCGCAAAGGCTATGTGGTGAATATCACGTCCCTGGCGGGTTTGAACGGCTTCGCCGCCTCGGGCTATTACGCTGCCTCCAAGCATGCCGTGGAGGGCTGGGCCGATTCCCTCGCTGTCGAGGGTGGGCCGCTGGGCATTCATGTAACCTGCATCGAGCCCGGTCCCTTCCGCACCGACTGGGCGGGGCGTTCACTGCACCAGACGCCGGTTCTCATTGCGGACTACGCCGATACGGTGGGCAAGCGGTTGGAGCTGACCTCCGGCATCAGCGGCCACCAGGCTGGCGATCCGGTCCGGGCCGCTCAGCTGATCCTGGACCTGAGCGAGTTGCCGGAGCCTCCGCGCAACGTCGCGCTGGGCGCGATGGCGATGGAACGTGGCACCGAACGGTTGCGGCAAAAGCTGGCCGACATCGAGGCCTGGCGCGAGCGTGGCCTGGCGACGGATTTTCCGGCGGCATAGGCGCCACAGTGGGGGACCCATGGATTTGAACAGTGATCTGGGTGAAAGCTACGGCGCCTGGCGCATGGGTGATGATGCCCGGATGTTGGACGTGGTGACCAGCGCCAACGTGGCTTGTGGGTTTCACGCCGGTGATCCGGCCGGGATTCTGGACACGCTGCGTGCAGCCGCCGATCGGGGGGTGGCGGTGGGGGCTCACGTGGGGTATCCGGACCGCGTGGGTTTCGGACGACGCAAGCTGGATCCCACCAGTCGCGAACTGGTCGGCGATGTCATTTATCAGATTGGCGCGTTGCAGGGTCTGGCGGCCGCAGCAGGTACCCGTGTCACCTATGTGAAGCCTCATGGCGCCTTGTACAACACCATCGCACAAGACCTGCGTCAGGCGACCGATGTGATCAGCGCCATTCTGGCCATGGACCCATCACTGGTGCTGATGGGGCTGGCCGGGACGCCGATCCTGGATTGGGCGCGCGAGCGTGGACTGCGGGTTGTGTCCGAGGCCTTTGCGGACCGGGCCTATACCCCCCAGGGGGTGCTGGTGTCCCGGGGCGAACCGGGCGCCGTGCTGACTGATCCGGCACAGGTGGCCGACCGCATGCTGGGCCTGGTGCAGACGGGCCGGATCACGGCGATTGATGGCAGTCAGATCCACCTGCGTGCCGATTCCATCTGCGTGCATGGCGACAGCCCTGGAGCCGTGGTCATGGCTCAGGCCGTTCGCGCGCGGCTGGATGCGGCGGGCGTGTCGTTGAAAGCGTTCGCATCGCCCGTCGGGACCTGACAGCGGCATGCGTATCTTGCCGGCAGGCGACCGTGCGCTGTTGGTCGAGCTGGCCTCGCTTGACGAGGTTCTGGCCTTGTTCCAGAAGGCGGACGGACGTCGGCCGGATGGCGTCATGGACCTCGTCCCGGCTGCGCGTACGCTGCTGGTGCAGTTCGACGCGACGGCCGTTTCTGTTTCTGCCGTTGCGGATTGGCTGCGCCTCCTGTTGCACCAGGTTGAAAGGGATGGCGTGGCTGCGGTGCTGTCTCAGACTTCTGCGCATCGCGTCGAAATCCCGGTGCATTACACGGGCGAGGATCTGGAAGAGGTCGGCGCCATGCTGGGCCTGTCGCCTGCACAGGTGATCGAACGCCACACGGGTCATGAGTATCGGGGTGCGTTTGCGGGTTTTGCGCCAGGGTTCGTTTACCTGACAGGAGGTGATCCCTGTTTCGACGGGATGCCACGGCGCGCCGTGCCGCGCACTCGGGTTCCAGCCGGTTCCGTTGCCATCGGCGGCGACTTCAGCGCGGTCTATCCATCGGATAGCCCGGGCGGCTGGCGATTACTGGGTGTGACGCCGTTGCGCATGTGGGACTTGGGGCGTGAATCCCCTGCGCTGCTGCAGCCCGGATTCAAGGTCCAGTTCAGGGATCTGGCCGCGCCCGGGGTGTACTTCAGCATCCCCCGGGAGTCCGTCGGGGACCAGGCAGACGTTGTGCGAGAGGGTGGTGCAGCGTCGGGCCAGACTTCGTTCGAGGTTCTGTCGCCTGGCCCGCAGACGCTGGTGCAGGACTGCGGGCGGCCCGGCATGACGGCGCTCGGGGTGTCGGGTTCCGGGGTGCTGGACCGGGGTTCCATGGCGGCGGCCAATCGGCTGGTGGGCAATCCGTTCGGCGCCGCAGTACTCGAGAATGCGTGGGGTGGCCTGACGATGGTCTGTCACGGCTCTGCAGTGGTTGCCGTCACTGGAGCGCCAGGAGCTGTGGTGCTGACCGCTGCGTCGGGCATGCGGCTTCCGGCAGCCACTGGCTGCAGTCTGGCGGTACAGGACGGCCAGACCCTGCGCCTGGGCCGGCCGCGTGCTGGCATGCGGTACTACCTGGCCGTCCGAGGGGGTTGGGATACGCCGGTGGTGCTTGGCAGCCGCTCCATGGATGTCCTGTCAGGAATCGGCCCGGTGGCCCTGCGCAAGGGCAGCCGCCTGAAGGTCGGTCCGTTCGCTGGAGTGCCCGGCGATTCCCCGGTTGTGGACCCGGGTCCAGGGGCCGGACACCTTTTTCCGAAACCAGGTGATGTGGTTTGTCTGAGTGTCGTCCTGGGCCCGCGTGATGACTGGTTCGATGCAGCGGCGCTGGTTCGGTTGCAGCAACAGGAGTGGGAGGTCACGGCACAGTCCAATCGTGTCGGTTTGCGTCTCGAGGGCAAGCAGCCGCTGGGTCGGATCCGCGCCGGCGAACTCCCAAGCGAAGGCATGGTGGCCGGTGCTCTCGAGGTCCCGCCCAGTGGTCAGCCGGTCCTGTTTCTGGCCGATCACCCGTTGACGGGAGGCTACCCCGTGGTGGCCGTGGTGGTGAGCCGGGACCTGGACGTGCTGGCCCAGGTGCCGCCGGGGGTGCGGCTTCGGTTCAACGTGACGGAGTGAGGCGGATGGGGCTTCATCCGCCGGGGTAAAATTCGCCGTTGCTGCGAGGATACGTTTCATGGACCCTTACGATGAGCTCATCCGCTTGCTGAATCAGCAGGGTTGGGCGGTTTCCGATTCAGCCATTTCCCCCGACTGGCAGGCAGGCCTGCTGGCACGAGGCCAGGAACTGTGGGCGGGCGGGCGTTTTCGGGCCGGGCAGGTTGGCCGTGGCGTGAAGGTCAATTTGCCAGAGGTCCGGGGCGACTGGATCCACTGGATCGAGACCGGGTCTTCCGAAGAAGCGCACCCATTCTTCACATGGATGACCCAGTTTCGCCAGGCGCTCAATGAGCGCTTCGGGATGGGTTTGCGTAGCCAGGAATTCCATTTCGCGCGCTACGCCGAGGGCAAGGGCTACCAGAAGCACATCGACCAGCATCGGGGGACCGACTATCGCAAGGTCTCCATCGTGCTGTATCTGAACCCCGATTGGGACGCTGCCGACGGGGGTGAGCTGTGCCTGTATCAGCCCTATCATCCGGATGAGGAAATGCAGCGCATCCTGCCGCTGGGTGCACGGCTCGCCGTATTCGTGAGCGGCATGATCCCGCATGCGGTGCTCCCGTGCCGCCGGCCGCGCTGGAGCATTGCGGGGTGGCTGCGCACGGATGTTCCAAACCCGCACGCCTAAAAAAACCGCCTGGAGACATAAGTCTCAGGCGGTTTCAACCTGTTGTGTCACAGGAAAATCTTGGTGCGCCTGGCAGGATTCGAACCCACGACCCCTTGGTTCGTAGCCAAGTACTCTATCCAACTGAGCTACAGGCGCAACAGAGGCGAAACTATAGCACGATTTTTTGAACTCGTCATTAACCGGCAGTGATGCTTTTCCTCGACGGCCGGCGGCTCACGGCGGGATGCCCGTCGACGTAGAAGCGTAGCGGCTTGCTTGCCCATTCTTCGCCGGCATAGTCCACGCCAACGCGCGGGCTGGCGGCGATGGCCAATGGTTCGGGGGCTTCGTCGCGGGCAATCCACAGGTCGGTGCCACTGCCGCATAGATCCTGGCCGTAATGGTCCAGCGTGATGTCCATGGCCTTGCACAGCCGACCTGGACCGTTGGTGGCGACCTCGATATCGCGCACGGGTGCCAGGGCCCTCAGGAGTACGGCCGTGCCGCTGCCGCGCGGCCCCGTCACCGCATTGATGCAGTGATACATGCCGTAGATCAGATACACGTAGGCGTGTCCCGGGGGCCCGAACATGGCTGCTGTGCGTGGTGTCCGGCCCCTTGAGGTATGCGCGGCCAGATCCCCGGGGCCCAGATAGGCCTCGACCTCCACGATGCGTCCGACGTGCCGCCGGCCGTCAGGCATCCGGTGGACCAGCAGGCAGCCCAGGATGTCGGGCGCGACTTCGGCCGCCGGGCGGTTGAAGAATGATCGTTTCAGTTTGTGGCAGCGGCCCTGGATGGCATCGGTCGACAGGTTGAGTTTGCTGAGGGGTGAGGAGGGCATTGGAGAAGTGTCAAGACTGGCTCGCCTCGTGGGCCAGGCGGTCCAGCAGGCGGGTCTTGTCGGTTGCGGGAAGGAATGCGGCGTTCAGGCTGTTGGCCACCAGCGTGAGCAGCTCGTCGTGCGACAGGTCCAGCGCCAGCGCGGTGGCGACATAGTTGTCCAGCACATAGCCGCCGAAGTACGCTGGGTCATCGGAATTGATCGTGACTGCAACGCCGGCGCGCAGCATCCGCGCCAGATTGTGTTCGTGCAGGTCTTTGAACACGCCCAGCTTCAGGTTGGACAGCGGACAGACGGTGAGCGGGATCCGGCGGCGGATGATCTCGCCCATCAGTTGGGTGTCCTCGCTGCTTTGGACCCCATGATCGATGCGGTCGGCGCCCAGAATGTCCAGCGTGTCGCGCACATATTGCGCGGGGCCTTCTTCGCCGGCGTGCGCCACGCGCTTGAATCCCAGTTCGGCGCAACGTTGGTAGACCCGTGCGAATTTTTCAGGCGGGTTACCCCGTTCGGCCGAATCCAGCCCGACGCCTATCCACAGATCCCTGTAGGCACTGCGCAGCGGGAGGGCCGCCTCCAGCGTGGCGAAGGCATCATCTTCGCTCAGGTGTCGCAGGAAGCTGAGCAGCAAGGAGGTGCTGACACCCCAGGTATCCCGGACTTCGCGCAGTGCCCGTGCCAGGCCCGCGAACACCGTTTCGAGAGCGATGCCCCGGTGGGTGTGCGTCTGCGGGTCGAACATGATCTCCGCGTGCACCACGCCGTCAGCTCGTGCCCGGCGCCAGTACGCGATGGCCAGTTCGTAGAAGTCCTGTTCGGTCTGCAGAACCCCGGCGCCAGCGTAGTACAGGTCCAGAAAGGATTGCAGGTTGGTGAACTGGTAGGCAGCCCGGACTGATTCCACGTTGGAGTAGGGAAGCGCCACCCTGTTGCGCCGTGCGAACTCGAACATCATTTCGGGCTCCAGCGTGCCTTCGATGTGCAGGTGCAGCTCGGCTTTGGGCAGCTTCTGCAGCCAGGCACGCAGTTCGGTGTCGTCGTTGTGTTGGAGCATGGAGGTTTCGTGAAACCGTCGATGTCGTGATTATAGGCAGTGGCCCGGGGATAGGATGTGCTGCCGCCAGGCTGCCGGTCCGGATCAGTCGGCCTGCCTTGGTCAATTACCCGCATCCCGCGTAGACTGAAGACAACGACACAGGACAGGAGGCTGAGATGGCTTCTGTTGAGGACCGGCAGGCGACGCACCGTGTCGACAACCAGGTGCCGGATCTGCCCGAGCGGAATCTGTTTCTCGCTGATGCCGTGCTGACCGAGGCGGTGCGCCGCGAGGGCGCGCAGGATTACGAACCGGAACTGGAATCATGGGGTGAGCGCCTTGGTCGCCCCGAGCTGTCGGTTCTGGCCGACCAGGTCAATCGCCAGGCCCCTGTGCTGCGGGCGTTTGACCGCGCTGGCCACCGCATCGACACGGTCGATTTCCATCCGGGGTGGGAGCAGTTTCTCTCACTGGCGTTCGCGCAGGGGATGCATGACAGCGCCTGGACGGCTCCCGGGCCGGGCGCCCAGGTCGCACGCGCCGCTCACTATCTGATGCACGGCCAGATCGAGGCCGGGTCGCTGTGTCCCGTCACGATGACCAGTGCCGCGATCCCGCTGCTGGCTCGCGAGCCTTGGTTCGGGGCGATACAGCCCAGGCTGTCCAGTCGGGAATACGACCCGGCCGATCGGCCGGTTACCGAAAAGCGGTCGATGATGGTGGGAATGGGCATGACCGAGAAGCAGGGGGGGTCCGACCTGCGCACGAATGCCAGCCATGCCGAGCCGGTAGCCGGCGAGCGCGAGTGGTTCAGGCTGACGGGCCACAAGTGGTTTTTTTCATCACCCATGTCTGATGCGCACCTGATGCTGGCGCGTGAGGGCGATGGGCACTCCTGCTTCTATGTTCCGCGCTGGCTCGATGATGGTCAGCGCAATCCGGTGCACATCCAGCGCTTGAAGGACAAGCTGGGCAATCGTTCCAACGCCAGTGCGGAGATCGAATTTGCCGGCGCGCTTGGGCGCCGCATTGGAGAGCCTGGGCGTGGGGTCGTAACCCTGATCGAAATGGCCTCGTACACGCGGCTGGATTGCGTGCTGGGCAGCGCCGCGCTTTTGCGGCGGGCGGTCGTGCTGGGCATCCATTGTGCCCGCCATCGCCGCGCCTTTGGCCGCCTGCTGGCGGACCAGCCGCTGATGCGTCAGGTGCTGGCCGACCTGGTGTTGGAAAGCGAGGCGGCCACGGCCCTGGCACTGCGCCTGGCCGCCGCTTTCGACCGTCCCGAAAGCCCGGCCGAGCAGGCTTTGCGACGTATTCTGACGCCTGCCGCCAAGTTCTGGATCTGCAAGCGCGCGATTGCGGCTGTCGCAGAATGCATGGAAGTGTGGGGTGGCAATGGTTATATCGAGGATGCGCCATTGGCGCGCCTGTACCGCGAGACCCCCGTCAATTCGATCTGGGAGGGGTCCGGGAATGTCATGTGCCTGGATGTGCTGCGGGCAGCCCGCCAGAATCCGCAGCGTACGGCCCAGATCATCGATGGGCTGGCGGCCGCACACCCCGACGCGAGCGTGCTGCGGACCGTCTCGCGGCGCCTGTCGGGCGTGCTCCAGTCGGATGACGAAACCCAGCAGCGGCAGGCGCGCATGGTTGCGCGGGATCTGGTGCTGCTGGTACAGGCAGATCTGCTGTTGCGCCACGCGCCGGCCAACGTATCCCATTCCTTCATCCAGAGCCGTTTCGTCGATGGTGGCGATCAGGTCTACGGGGCCCGGCCTGCTGCGCTGGCCTCAGATTCGTTGCTTGAGCGTGCTTGGCCGGCCTGAGCGTCGAATGGGCTCATAGTGTCGCGTGGCCTGTGGCAACTGGCCCGTAAAAGGCGCCGCGTGACCGGGCGTCGTGATGTCTGGGAGGATCCGTTCGTCTACAATCGACGCTTCCCTTGACGGACTCATTTTCGCAAGCAGGGATGGTTGATGCAGAATTTTGGCGCTACGAAGGCTGGTCTCAGGGTCGCGGGCCGACTTTGCGGGGCGCTGCTGGTCGGGCTCCTTGCGGTCTGTGCGGCGCAAGCATCGGCCACCTATGCGCTGACGGGCCGCGTCGTCCATGTTGCAGACGGCGACACCCTGACGCTGTTGGTTTCTGGCAGAGAACACCGTATTCGTCTCGCCAGCATCGACGCGCCAGAGGTCGGCCATGGCCGGAAGCAGCCGGGCCAGCCATACGGCCAGGCATCGCGCAGGGCCTTGTCGGAACTGGTGGCTGGGAAGTCCGTGGTGCTGCGTTGCTACGAGCAGGATCGGTACGGGCGGGATGTCTGTGATGTGCCGCTGGGCGATGGGCGCACGGCCAATCGGGTCCAGGTGGCAACGGGGATGGCTTGGGCCAACCAGCAGGGTGGTGGCAAATATTTGCGGGATGACGGTATGCGTGCACTCGAGACGAAGGCCCGCGACCAGCGGCTGGGCGTGTGGCGGGATAGGGCTCCGGTGCCGCCCTGGGATTGGCGCTGGAAGTGCTGGAAGGCCCTTGAATCCGGGGACTCGACCCCCATTTGTTGATCATGGCACTGAAAGTATTCGATCTCGCATGCGAACATGAGCACCTCTTCGAGGGCTGGTTCGCCTCTGCGGAAACCTATGATGATCAGCTCTCGCGTGGGCTGGTACGCTGCCCCGTGTGCGATAGCACGCGAATCACACGGCGCGTGTCTGCGCCACACCTGAACGTCAGCCATTTGCGCGCCGATCCGGCTGTGCGCGAGCAGGACTTGCCCCAGGGGCGCGCGGCTGTGGCATCGCCCTCGGGCGACCAGATGTCGCGTCTTCAGGCAGAGGTCCTGCGGCAGATCCGCCGTATCGTCCGCCAGACCGACGATGTCGGCGCCCAGTTCGCGGACGAGGCGCGTCGCATGCATAGTGGCGAAATCGAGGAACGGCCGATTCGCGGCACGGCGTCCGCCCAGGAATGCGTGGATCTGGCCGAGGAAGGCATCACCATCATGCCGATTCCCGATATTCTGGATGACGACCGGCTTCAATGACAGTCGCTGGCTTGCTGGCGAGGCCTGGGCCTGAAACTGGCTTCAGCTTGGCTTGAGCGCGGCGAGGAACGTTGCGATGTTGGTGATATCGGTATCGGTCAACCCCTTCGCCATCGGCTCCATGATGACGTTTTTGCGTGAACCGTCGCGAAAGGCCTTGAGTTGGGTGATCAGGTACGCGTCCTTCTGACCCGCCAGGTTGGGATAGATGGGCGCGATAGAGACGCCCGCGGCGCCGTGGCATGCCGCGCACGTGGCGGCGTACTTGGCTTGACCCGCTGTCGGGTCGGCGGCCTGCGCGGATGTCATGGCCAGGGTTGCCACCAGCGCCAGACTCAGGCGCAAGGTCATGTGAATCATGGTTTTGTTCTCCGATAAGGTCCGTGTCCTGGGGTGATCCGCGTCAGGCGGACCCCAAGGGTCGATAGAGCGCCGCCCACAGCGCAAAGGTGGGAACCAGGATGCCGATCCACAGCCCGGCCCAGAACGTCAGTTCCGGCATGGTTGCCAGTGGCAGCAGCGACAGTAGGCCCAGGGCGACGGAAAGGACGAGATTGACGTTGCTGAACCACGGGTGTGCGTCGCTGCGCCGCGCCCATAGTGCCAGCAGGAACATCAGGATCGCGAAGACCGCCATCGGGACATACCGCTGTTCCACCCAAGTCTGATGCAATACCGTCGCATAGACCAGCACCAGGCCGACGATTGTGTTGATGATGTTCGGGATCATGGTCAGTGTTCCTCGTGGGCGTGCATTTGTTCCAGGTAGCGCCAGGTAAGCGGCGGAATCACGGCATAGGCGGCGGCGCTGGCCAGAATCAGCAGCTTCCAGCCGAAGTCCAGTGGCGACAGTGCGCCTATGGCGACGGCGCAGGTCAGCGCGGCCAGATAGCAGAACTTTCCGATCCGTACCCAGTCGGCCCGCGCGCGCAGGCGACCGATGCTGTAGAGGCCCGCATAAGCGCCTCCTGCCAGCACGAACAATCCCAGCAGAAGCGATGTCTGGATGAGGGCGGCAGGTGTCATATGGCCTCCGCCCGAACCTGAAGGCTCGGCAGGCGCCGTGGCGCCGAGAGCAGGTCATAGACCAGCGTGGCGTACCCGAGTGCGAAGATCACGCCGAATGCGAGGCGTGCATACATCCCCGACACGAACCATGGGTTCTCCGAGGCGACCGTAAAGGCCATCAGCGTGGATCCACCCTCGGCGCGTCCGATGAAGGCCTGCGCCATGCCCGCCAGCAACAGCGCCATCACCATGCCAACCATGCCGAAATTAAGCAGGCCGTAGCCCCACTTCCAGGCCCGGCCGTCGAGGAATTCGGTACCTGAAGTCTTCTGCTTGACGACGTAGAGCACGGCGATCACGCCGCAAACGTAGGCGCCGTAAAACGCGAAGTGGCCGTGCGACACTGTCCATTGCGTACCGTGCGAGTACATGTTGATCTGTGGCAGCGTCATCATGAAGCCCCAGATCCCCGCGCCGATGAAGTTCAGGAACGCTTCCGTCGTGATCCAGTAGAAAGCGGGCCGATTCCCGGTCTTCAGACGGTGCATGCCGGCATCGTAGACGGCGTGTACCACCATGCCCAGCAGCGGTAGCGGCTCCAGGGCTGAGAAGAAGCCACCGATGCTGAGCCAGTACTTTGGCGTACCGATCCAGAAGTAGTGGTGGCCCAGCCCCAGGATGCCGGCGCCCAGCACCAGCATGACTTCGATGTAGAGCCAGGTCTCCACGATTTTGCGCGACGTGCCCATGACGTCCATCAGCACCAGCGCCATGACGCAGCCGATCAGAACCTCCCAGGTGCTCTCCACCCACATGTGGACCAGCCACCACCACCAGTACAAGTCCCTGGACATGTTGGGGTCCGATGGAAAGGCATCCAGATACACCACGATGAGCGGGATCAGATCCAGGGCCAACACCCAGGTGATGCCGGTCATGCGCCGTGCACGGGTACAGGTGGCGACGACGTTGTAGGCGAAGACGCCCATCACGATCACCACGCCGATGGACGCCCAGCGCGGAGCTTCCACGTATTTGCGGCCCTGATTGATGAACCAGAGCGTCCATTCGGTGGCCGGGCCGTATTGCACGAAGATGAAGACCAGGGCGACGACCGCCACGACGGCACAGAACACCCAGAACGTGAGCTCGGCGAGCCACATTCCCTCGATTTCGTGCTCCAGCTCCTTGGGGAGGTACCAGTACACGGCCCCCAGAAAGCCCATCAGCAGCCAGATCACGAGCACGTCGATATGCAGGATCTTCGCATTGTTGAAGTTGAAGACGTTGTAGAGCAGGGATGGGTAGACGTAATAGGCCGCCGCAAGCAGGCCGAACACGATCATCACGCCAAAGAGCGTCACGGCAGCCGTCAGGTAGCGCAACGCCAGTTTCTGCGAACGGGACATCTCGGAGCGATCCATGAAACTTCCCCTGTCAGTGTTTGGTGATCAGACCGAAATTGGCCGGGAACCCATTGGTATTTATGGATGCCAGCCATTTCAGATAGGCGACGGTTGCCCGAGCTTCGTCTTCACTGATGCGCAGGTCCGGCATCCTGCGATTCCAGGTAGGGTATTTGTCCGGGTGCATGAGGAACTCGACCATTGCTTCTTCGCGGGTGCTTTTGCCGGTCATGGGCATCCAGATCTCCTGCCAGGCAGGGTCCAGCCACGACTTGGTGAGGTCCGGTCCATAGTATGCGCCGTTGCCGAAAATGGTGTGGCAGTCCATACAGGCACGGCTCTGAATGACCAGTTTCCCCTTGACGATCAGGTCGGACGCTTCGGCTTCAGTGACCTTTTTGCCGAACAGGGGCTCGGACTTTCCAATGACCGGTACCGCCATGTGCTGGGACCAGTCGTACTGGTAACTGATGTGCTGATTGATGACGTCGTAGGGTGGAACGTTTTCCCCGCCTGCGGTGATCACGCGCAGGCTGTCGATCGACAGGAATGCCAGCACCACCAGCATCACGAGGGTAGTGCTGATTGCACCGGCCCGCCAGAATGCGGGATCCTGTATGTCCAGGCCCTGGGTGGGTCCGGCGCTTGGACTTGTGCGCTTCATGTTGGTTGGCACTCCATCGATGCGGCGGCGATTCCGTCTAGTGTGCCAAGCTTAGTACCGGCGGGCGGTCCGGTGATTGATCCTGATCCAGGATTCCGTAGCAGATTTGATCCAGATCAAAAAAAAAGGCCGGGTAAAGTGAACCGCACCCCAAAAGTTGGATCAACAGCCAACTTTTGGGGTGCGGTTCGGAAGCCCGGTTTTCAAGGGGGCGCCGCGCCGAGACCGGCGCGGGGCTGTTACATCACGCGGCTGCGGTATTCGTTGGTGCGAGTATCGATCTCGATCTTGTCGCCGATATTGCAGAACAGCGGTACCGGTACTTCGTACCCTGTGTTGATCTTCGCCGGTTTCAGGACTTTGCCCGAAGTGTCGCCCTTGACGGCGGGTTCGGTGTAGATGATCTCGCGTACGATGATGGTGGGCAGTTCCACCGAAATGGCGCGGCCTTCGTAGAAAACGACTTCGACAGTCATGCCTTCTTCGAGATAGTTCAGCGCGTCGCCCATGCTGTCGGACTCGACTTCGTGCTGGTTGTATTCTTCGTCCATGAAGACGTACATCGGGTCGGCAAAATAGGAATAGGTGCATTCCTTGGTTTCAAGCATGACTTGCTCGAACTTTTCGTCGGCCTTGTAGACCGACTCGCTGGGGCTGTTGGTCAGCAAGTTCTTGAATTTCAGCTTGACCACGGCCGCGTTGCGGCCCGATTTGTTGTATTCGGCCTTCTGGACGACCAGGGGGTCGTGGCCGACCATGACGACGTTGCCGACGCGCAGTTCCTGTGCGATTTTCATAGGGGTAGGACTCCGGGGTTCAAATGCCCCGGGCTAGGGGCGCCGCAGTGCCCCTGCACTACTCCGAGGCAGTGCGAAAAATTTTAACTGTGCATTCTAACTCTTTTGGAGTTTTTTCTGGCAGAACTCGACCAGACGGCTGGCCAGATCCGGCGATCGGTGCAGTTTTTCGGACCAGCGCTCACTGCATTTGGCCCAGTCGGCCCAGGGTTTCGGCTCCAGCGCGGCGGAAAGCGCCTGCGCCATCAGGTCATCGTCGTGACCATTCCATGCGCGGTGCAGTGCACGTATGTTTTCGGGCCAGGCGGCTGCCTGCATCCAGGCTTCGAGCTTGATCCGGTGCGCATCGTCGTCCTGAGCATAGATTTGCCAGACCAGGGGGCTGCCGGTCCACTGAGCCCGGGTCAGCGAGTCTTCGCCCCGTACAAAATTCAGGTCGCAGCACCATAGCAACTCATCGAATCTAGCCTGGGGTACGAATGGAATGGTGGCCACGGTTAGATTCCCCTGACTGCGCAGCGTGGGTGGGGGCGTCCCGGGCACCAGCAGCCAAGTGGGTGTTTGCCGTCGGGCGAACGTATCGCGCAGCCCGTCAAGGGGGGCGTCAGGGTAGGCGAACAGCAGCACGCATCGCGCCTCTGGGGGCATCGCGTCGGCCGCGAGCCCGGTGAGCGCCTGCAATCGCATGCGCCGATCCGTGGCCTGTGCCTGCACCTGGCGCGCCTGCAGACCGGATTCCCGCAATAGTCCTCCCGTAGAGGACGTGAATCCTGGGAAGTAGAAGTACTTTGGAACCCCGTTGGCCTGTGGTGACGGCAGTCCGTGACAGCTGGCCACCCAGTCTTCCGCGCTCAGGTATTCCAGGTTGATCCATAGGCAGTCTTGTTGCGCCATGCCGGCCTCGTAGGCCGGTGGCAGCATGCAGGCAAAGGCCTCGATCACGACTCCTCCGCGCGGTGCGCTGGCCCGCTCGGCCTGGTACCAGGGCAGAATCTCCACGCCCTGTATTCGTTGGCCGTCACCGGCTGGATCCAGTTCTGGCAATAGCTGTGCGAGCACGTCCAGTCGGTCGATCCACAGGCGCACCGCGCAGCCCATGTCGGCAAGCTGATGCGCCAGGCGCCAGCAGACGCCTGCATCACCGTAGTTGTCGATGACTCGGCAGAACAGGTCGAACGGCGGACGCGTCATGGCGACGTTCCTGGGGGGGAGGCATGAAGACGGAACGGGTGGGTCAGTGCAACTGCAGGGGCTCCGGGTCGATTTCTTCCGGGAGTTCCGGGTGCTGCATCTCGCCCAGCATGTTGGGAAAATAGGGTGCGCCGCAATCTTCGCAATAATCCAGTCCCTGCAGGCCGGGCAACCGGCGGATGTCTTGAATACCCGACTCACGCAACAGGGCGGCAATGGCGTCCCAGGTATCGACTTCGCCCTCGGGGGACTGCTCGAGAGCAGACTCCTCGCGGCTGAGCGCCGGCCAGACGCAGCCATAGATCACGTCATTGCTGGTTCGTGTGCAGAACCCGATACGGTATTCCTCGATGGTCTGTTCGCCGCAGGCCACGATGGCGCAGCGCAGGTCGGCCGCAGGCAGCTTGGCGGCTGTCTGCAGCCAGGTGATGGCAGCCTTCAGCGTGAGCGGACGGATGGCTTGATCCGCCTGCCGAGTGCTGGTGTAGTAGGCATCGGGTGCCAGGTATTCCATGCGGCAGCCCGTGAACACCGTATCCAGGATCTGTGAGCAGCCTTCCGCCCATCGGGTGGTGATCGCTTTGCGGGCCTCGGCGTCCGGTTCCGCCGTCTGCCATTGGAACAGTGCATCGCCGCGCGGGACCACGATCACACCCACGAGGAAATAGGCGTCAGCCAGGAGGTCCGCCGGAGACTCCACCTCACGTACCGCCGGTTTGTCGCGCTGTCCCAGCGCCTGTGAGCCCATGGCCTGCACCCAACTGCGAGCTTCATGAAACGATTGCGGCAGCCGGTCGAAGCGGATGAGCTCCGGCAGCATGGCGGCGCGCGCTCGGGGTGCCAGGACGGTGGTCCGTAGCAATTCCGCCAGTTGCTGTGCCTGCGGCTCGTGCAGCCGGCCTTCGGGCAACTGGTAGCGCGTCCAGGCGAGGCAGGGCGCCGAGAAGAGCAGGGCGTCCCAGTCCTGGTCGTCCGATGTCAGGCGCAGGGACTCGGAATGCGTCTCTGCCTGCTCGATGAGCACGTCATAGGCTGGGGAGTGCTGGTCCAGCAGGTGGTCCAGCGCCGCTTCCACCGTGCGCCGGTGGCGGGCCGTGAGTGCCTTGTCCAGCGCCTGACCCAGACGTTCTTCCCAGAACAGGTCTTCAAGCTGACTGCCGGAATGCGACAGGGCCTCGGCCAGGGAGATCAGGACGAGCGATGCCTTGGAATGAGCGGAGGAGGGGTGGGAGGGCATGGCAAACGGAATTAGGCAGTCAGGTTTCCGCCGATCGTGGTGGAGAACCTGCACTATACGGGAGTTGCGCCGTATCGGGGGATGAGATCCGAACGACCCAACGGACTGTTAGTGTACTGCCTGGGCCGCATGGCGAAAAAAGCCCCGGATCCGGGAGGATCGGGGCGGGTCCGCCTGCTCCGTGCGGGGGTGGAACAGACTGTCGTCAGGCGTCGACGGTGCTGGCTACCTGGGTGAAGTCTTCGATCTGGTCGAAGTTCATGTAGCGGTAGATGCGGTTGCCGTCCTGTGCGAGCACGCCCATGTCCTTGAGGTATTCCTCGCGGGTCGGAATCCGGCCCAGGCGCGAAGAGATGGCGGCCATTTCGGCCGATCCCAGAAACACGTTGGTGTTCTTGCCCATCCGGTTCGGAAAGTTCCGCGTACTGGTCGAAAACACCGTTGCGCCTTCTCGGGTCTGAGCCTGGTTGCCCATGCACAGCGAGCAGCCGGGCATTTCCATGCGGGCACCGGCCGTCCCGAAGGTGCCGTAATGGCCTTCCTTGGTGAGTTCGCTGGCGTCCATCTTGGTGGGGGGCGCCACCCAGAGTTTGGATGGCAGGTCTCGTTGGCCTTCGAGCAGCTTGGCTGCCGCCCGGAAGTGCCCGATGTTGGTCATGCAGCTGCCGATGAAGACTTCGTCGATTTTGGTGCCGGCGACATCCGACAGCGTCTTCACGTCGTCCGGGTCGTTCGGGCAGGCTACGATGGGTTCCTGGATGCCGGCCAGATCGATGTCGATGATTGCCGCATATTCGGCGTCCGCGTCGGGGGCCACGAGCTGCGGGTTTGCCAGCCAGGCTTCCATGTTCTTGATCCGACGGGTGAGCGTACGGGCGTCCTGGTAGCCGTTGGCGATCATCCATTTGAGCAGCGTGATGTTGCTGTTCAGGTATTCGATGATGGGCTCTTTGTTCAGCCGCACCGTGCAGCCGGCAGCCGACCGTTCGGCTGATGCGTCACTCAGCTCGAAGGCCTGTTCGATCTTCAGATCCGGGAGTCCTTCGATTTCCAGGATGCGTCCGGAGAAGATGTTCTTTTTCCCCTTCTTCTCGACCGTGAGCAGGCCCTGCTTGATGGCGTAGAGCGGAATGGCGTTGACCAGGTCGCGCAACGTCACGCCCGGCTGCATCTTGCCCTTGAAGCGCACCAGTACGGATTCCGGCATGTCCAGCGGCATGACGCCCGTGGCGGCCGCGAAGGCCACCAGTCCAGAACCGGCCGGGAAGCTGATGCCGATCGGGAAGCGCGTGTGCGAATCGCCGCCAGTGCCGACGGTGTCTGGCAGCAGCATGCGGTTGAGCCACGAGTGGATGATGCCGTCCCCTGGGCGCAGCGACACGCCGCCACGCGTGCTCATGAAGGCCGGCAGTTCGTGGTGCGTCTTGACGTCCACCGGTTTGGGGTACGCGGCCGTGTGACAGAAGGACTGCATCACCAGATCCGCCGAGAACCCCACGCAGGCCAGATCCTTCAGTTCGTCGCGCGTCATGGGACCCGTGGTGTCTTGGCTGCCCACCGAGGTCATGCGCGGTTCGCAATAGGTGCCCGGGCGTACACCCTGGCCTTCCGGTAGTCCGCACGCGCGGCCCACCAGCTTCTGTGCCAGCGAGAAGCCCTTGCCCGAATCGGCAGGCGCTTCCGGCAGGCGGAATAGCGTCGTTGCCGGCAGACCCAGCGCGGCGCGAGCCTTGGCTGTGAGGCCGCGACCGATGATCAGCGGAATACGCCCGCCCGCCCGGACCTCGTCCAGCAGTACATCGGATTTGAGCTTGAATTCCGCGATGACCTTGCCGTCCTTGAGCGCCTTGCCTTCGTAGGGGCGCAATTCGATCACATCCCCCATGTTCATGGCCGAGGTGTCCAGCTCGATCGGCAGTGCACCGGAGTCTTCCATGGTGTTGTAGAAGATCGGCGCGATCTTCCCGCCCAGGCACACCCCGCCAAAGCGTTTGTTGGGTACGTACGGAATGTCTTCACCCGTGAGCCAGATCACGGAGTTGGTCGCCGACTTGCGCGACGAACCCGTTCCCACCACGTCGCCTACATAGGCCACGATGTGGCCCTTGGCCTTCAGTTCGTCCAGCAGCTTGATGGGGCCGATCTTGCCGGGCACGTCGGGTGTGATTCCTTCGCGCGGATTCTTCAGCATTGCAAGCGCGTGCAGCGGGATGTCCGGTCGGCTCCACGCGTCAGGCGCCGGCGACAGATCGTCCGTGTTGGTCTCGCCCGTTACCTTGAAGACCGTGAACGTCAGGCTTTCGGGGACCTCCGGCCGGCTGGTGAACCATTCGCCGGCCGCCCAGCTCTGCAGCACGCTTTGCGCATGCACGTTGCCCGCCTTCGCCTTTTCTTCCACGTCGTGGAAGGCATCGAACACCAGCAGCGTCTTCTTCAATCCTTCGGCCGCAATCGGCGCCAGATTGGCGTGATCCAACAGTTCGATGAGGGCACTGATGTTGAACCCGCCCAGCATCGTCCCGAGCAGTTCCGTCGCATGCTTCGCGTCGATCAGTGAGCAGCTCTCTTTGCCCAGCGCCACGGCGGCGAGATACGAGGCCTTGACCTTCGCAGCGTCATCCACTCCGGCGGGAACCCGGTGGGTGAACAGGTCCAGGAGGAATTGAGCCTCTTTGGCCGGTGGGTTCTTCAGTAGCTCGATCAGATCGGCTGTTTGTTGCGCCGTCAGTGGAAGCGGCGGTATCCCGATCGCTTCACGGGCGGCGGCTTCAGTGCGGTAAGAGTCCAGCATGTCGGATGCCCCGAAAATGTGCGTTTGAAATCGCCGCCATTGTACGGGGGGAAGGCCGTTTCGGCAACAGTCTTATATAAGATATAAGACATCGAAATGCTTTGTGTCGTTGCAAGCGCAGCCAACATGTGCAAGGCCGATCGGAGGGAGGAGGTGGAATCTGCTGGCGCAACCGTGAGGCGCCGGAGGCTTCTGAAGGGAGTCTGGGGAATTCACCGACATCCGCCCGACCGCAGGGAGAAAGGATGGCGGTGCCCAGACGGACGAAGAAGGGCCGGGAAGCCCGACCAGCGGGAGGGCCGCCGACCAGGGCGCGCCAGCAGATTCCACCTCCTCCCGACCATCCGATGAAACGAGAGCTAAAGCCGCTCGCTCAGCGCCTCACGACATCCGCATATTCCGGATGCCGCCGCACATAGGCATCCACATACGAACACGTAGGCACCACCCGCCATCCCCGTGCCCGCGCCGTTTCCAGTGCTACCCGAGTCAGGTCTGCCGCAATGCCGCGTCCGCCCACGGCGGCAGGCACCCCCGTGTGGTAATACTCTGCCACCGACCCGTCCAGCGTGTAATCCAGCACGCACAGGTGGCCGTCCTGTGTCGTCTCGAACCGGTGGGCCGTCTCGTTGTGGGTAATGACGCGGCCCGATTCCGGGACCGTCACCCGATCAGATGACATACAGGTCCACGTACTCGTGCACCGGCATTGCCTCCAGGCGTGTCTGATCCAGCGACGCATCCAGAATCCGCTGCTGCTGGCGCGCCGGGAATTGTCGTGCCAGGTTGGTGCGGAACTTTGCTTCCAGCAGTGGAATGCCGTCCTTGCGCCGGCGCTTGTGGCCGATCGGGTATTCGCAGACGATCTCGTCCATCTTGGTGCCGTCGTTGAATTCCACCGTGAGCGCATTGGCGATGGAGCGCTTGTCCGGGTCGTGATAGTCGTGCGTGAAGGCAGGATCCTCGACGCAGGTCATCTTCTCGCGCAGCGCGTCGATGCGGGGATCGGCAGCCACAGAGTCTTCATAATCACCCGCAGTCAGGCGGCCGAAGAGGATGGGTACCGCCACCATGTATTGCACACAGTGATCGCGGTCCGCCGGGTTGTTCAGCGGCCCCTTTTTGTCGATGATGCGGATGCAGGCCTCGTGCGTGCGGATGGTGATTTTCCGGATATCCGCGTCGGTCTTGCCCAGCGCCTTCAGCTTGTCGTGGATCTGCATTGCGCATTCCACGGCGGTCTGCGAGTGAAACTCGGCTGGAAACGAGATCTTGAAAAGCACATTTTCCATGACATAGCTGCCGTAGGGGCGCTGGAACTTGAAGGGCTGGCCCTTGAAGAGCACGTCGTAAAAACCCCAGACCGGTGCCGTCAGCACCGACGGATAGCCCATCTCGCCCGTGCGCGCCATGAGCGCCAGCCGAACCGCGCGGCTGGTTGCGTCGCCCGCTGCCCAGGACTTGCGGCTGCCCGTGTTCGGCGCGTGGCGATAGGTGCGCAGGCTTTGCCCGTCCACCCACGCCAAGGACACTGCATTGATGGTCTCGTCGCGGGACAGGCCCAGCATCTGCGAGACCACGGCCGTGGAGGCCACCTTCACCAGCACCACGTGGTCCAGGCCAACCTTGTTGAATGAGTTTTCCAGCGCGATGCAGCCCTGAATCTCATGAGCCTTGATCATGCCCTCGAGCACGGTGCGCATGGTGAGCGGCGCCTTGCCGACCGCCACGGCGTTGCGCGAGAGCCAGTCGGCTACCGCCAGAATTCCGCCCAGATTGTCCGAAGGATGGCCCCATTCGGCCGCCAGCCATGTGTCGTTGAAGTCCAGCCAGCGGATCATGCAGCCGATGTTGAAGGCGGCCTGTACCGGGTCGAGCTGGAATTGCGTACCCGGAACCTTGGCCCCATGGGGGACCACGGTGCCTGGCACGATGGGGCCCATGAGCTTGCGGCAGGCCGGATATTCTAGGCCTTCAAGGCCGCAGCCCAACGTGTCGATCAGGCAGTTGCGGGCGGTTTCCAGCGCCAGTGCGCTGTCGATCTTGTAGTCGAATACGTAGTTGACGATGTCCACCAGCACCTGGTCGGGCTGGGGACGCACGTTGGAAATAGTCGCGGACATGAGGATTCCTGAGGGATTTCTGCTTATTGGCGCTTGGCCAGCGGAACGAACTTGACGTCTTCGGGACCCACGTAGTTGGCCGTTGGCCGGATGATCTTGTTGTCCACGCGCTGCTCGATGATGTGGGCCGACCAGCCAGCGGTGCGGGCGATCACGAACAGCGGCGTGAACATGCTGGTGGGGACGTTCATCTCGTGGTAGGACACAGCCGAGAACCAGTCCAGGTTCGGGAACATTTTCTTGGCGTCCCACATCACCGATTCCAGACGTGCAGCGATGTCGAACAGCTTGGTCGAGCCCGCCGATTTTGACAGGCGCCGGGCGACGGACTTGATCACCTGGTTGCGCGGGTCGGACACCGTGTATACAGGGTGGCCGAAACCGATCACGATTTCCTTGGCCTCAATGCGGCGGCGGATGTCGGCCTCGGCTTCGTCGGGCGTGTCGTAGCGGCTCTGGATCTCGTAGGCGACTTCATTGGCGCCGCCGTGTTTGGGGCCGCGCAGCGCGCCGATTGCGCCGGTGATTGCGGAATACATGTCGGAGCCCGTGCCTGCGATCACGCGTCCCGCGAAGGTGGACGCGTTGAATTCGTGTTCGGCATACAGGATGAGTGAGGTGTGCATGGCGCGCACCCATTCGTCCGAAGGCGTCTCGCCGTGCAGCAGGTGCAGGAACTGGCCGCCGATGCTGTCGTCGTCGGTTTCCACGTCGATCAGACGGCCGTTGTGGCTGTAGTGATACCAGTACAGCAGTGCGGAGCCCAGGCTGGCCATCAGCCGGTCGGCAATGTCGCGGGCGCCTGGCAGATTGTGGTCGTCCTTCTCGGGCAGCACGCAGCCCATGACCGATGCGGCGGTGCGCATCACGTCCATGGGGTGGCTCGAGGCCGGCAGCGTGGTGAGCACGTCCTGGACCTGGGCGGGCAGGCCCCGCAACCGGCGTAGTTTTGCCTTGTAGGCAGCGAGTTCCGCCTTGTTGGGCAGTTTGCCGTGGATCAGCAGGTGCGCGACTTCTTCGAATTCGCAGGTATCGGCAATATCCAGAATGTCATAGCCGCGATAGTGCAGGTCGTTGCCGCTGCGGCCGACCGTGCAAAGGGCCGTGTTGCCGGCGGCGATACCGGACAGTGCGACTGATTTCTTGGGTTTGAAGCCCGCGGGGGCGGCCGGGGTGGCCGTCTTGCTGGCCGCGGCTCTGGATTTTGTTGCCATGGAAAGTCTCCTTCGATTAGAGGTAGAGGCGAGATCGCGGTGAGGCTCAGGATGCCTTGTTCTTTTGGAACAGGGCATCAAGCTTCGCTTCGAATTGGTAATACCCGATGCGGTCGTAGAGTTCTTCGCGCGTCTGCATCATGTCGACCACGTTGCGCTGGTGGCCGTCGCGCCGGATGGCGGCGTACACGGTTTCCGCCGCCTTGTTCATGGCGCGGAAGGCCGACAGCGGGTAGAGCACGATGCCCACACCGGCGCCCGCGAGCTCCTGAACCGAGAACAGTGGTGTCTTTCCGAATTCGGTGATGTTGGCGAGAATGGGTACTTTCAGGGAGTGCGTGAACTTCGCGTAGGTTTCCAGATCATAGGACGCCTCCGCGAAGATCGCATCCGCGCCGGCTTCGACGCAGGCGTGCGCGCGCTCCAGCGCTGCGTCCACGCCCGCCACGGCGATCGCGTCAGTGCGGGCAATGATGTAGAAGTCGCTGTCGGTGCGGGCGTCCACCGCCGCCTTGACCCGGTCGGACATCTCCTCGGTGCTGACGATTTCCTTGCCCGGGCGGTGGCCGCAGCGCTTCGCGCCGACCTGGTCCTCGATGTGGCAGCCGGCTGCGCCGAACTTGATCAGGGACTTGACGGTGCGAGCGATGTTGAAGGCGGAAGGCCCGAAGCCGGTGTCGATGTCCACCAGCAGCGGCAGGTCGCACACATCGGTGATGCGGCGGATGTCGGTGAGTACGTCATCCAGCGTGTTGATGCCCAGGTCCGGCAGTCCGAGCGAGCCGGCCGCCACGCCGCCGCCGGACAGGTAGATGGCGCGGTAGCCCGCGCGCTTGGCGAGCAGGGCATGGTTGGCGTTGATCGCACCAATGATCTGCAGCGGGGTTTCTTCGATCAGGGCCTGGCGCAGCAGCGCGCCAGGGGAGGCAGGACGGGTCATGTTGCGCACTCCGGAAAGCTGTCGGCGCCGCCGGACGGATCCACAGGCGCGGCAGAAGGCACCCCCGCTTGGGGGGGTGAGGTCGGTTCGTTACTTCAGCAGATCCTTGACGCCGTCGCGCTCTTCGAGCAGCTCGTTGAGCGTGTGGTCCATGCGTTCGCGCGAGAAGCTGTCGATCTCCAGGCCCGTCACGCGGGTGTATTCGCCATTGGCCGTGGTCACCGGCACGCCGTAGATGATGCCCTCGGGGATGCCGTAGGAACCATCGGACGGGATGCCCATGGTGACCCACTTGCCGTTGCTGCCCAGCACCCAGTCATGCACATGGCAGATGGCAGCGTTGGCCGCCGATGCCGCCGACGACAGGCCGCGCGCCGCGATGATGGCGGCGCCGCGTTTACCGACCGTGGGAATGAAGGTGTCGCGGATCCAGGCCTGATCGTTGATGAGCGACTGCACCGATTTTCCGCCGATGGTGGCGAAGCGCGTATCCGGGTACATGGTGGGTGAGTGGTTGCCCCACACCACGAGCTTTTCGATGTCGCCCACCGCCTTGCCGGTTTTGGCGGCGATCTGAGACAGCGCACGGTTGTGATCCAGACGCAGCATGGCTGTGAAGTTCTTTGCAGGCAGATCAGGCGCCGACTTCATGGTGATGTAGGCATTGGTGTTGGCCGGGTTGCCGACCACCAGCACCTTCACATGGCGGCTGGCCACTTCGTTCAGCGCCTTGCCTTGCTCAGTGAAGATCTGGGCATTGACTTGCAGCAGGTCCTTGCGCTCCATGCCGGGGCCGCGCGGACGGGCACCCACCAGAAGGGCCACGTCGACGTCCTTGAAGGCGGTGCGTGGGTCGCTGTGCGCGCTCATGCCGGCCAGCAGCGGGAAGGCACAGTCTTCCAGTTCCATCATGACGCCCTTCAGGGCGTTCTGAGCCTTCTCGACCGGGACCTCCAGCAATTGCAGGATGACGGGCTGGTCCTTGCCCAGCATTTCTCCGGACGCGATTCGGAACAGTAACGCGTAGCCGATCTGGCCGGCTGCGCCAGTGACGGCGACGCGCATGGCGGGTTTGGACATAGTGGTTCTCCAATCAGTGATGGTACAAAGATGTATCTGGGCGGTCCGCGCAAACGGCGAAAAGGTTAGTGTATTTCATCGCGCAGCGTCAAGACTCTTATATCTTATATAAGACAGAAGAGTATTAGACATCCTGACGTGGAAATGCGAAAATGCCGAAGTCTTATTTTGTAGCATGGCCGTCCTGCCGTATCCCCGTCTGACATGTCTGATTCGCGCCTGATTGATCGCAAGCAGCCCCTGGGTCGCGCTTCTCATAGCGCTGCGTTCAGCCCGCTGTACCAGCAGATCAAGGCGTTGATCCTGCAGGGCCTGGATCGGGGTGAATGGAAGCCGGGCGAATCCATCCCCAGCGAGCTCGAGCTCGCCGCGCGATTCCAGGTCAGCCAGGGCACCGTGCGCAAGGCCATCGACGAACTCGCCGCAGAAAACCTGCTCATTCGCCGCCAGGGGAAGGGCACTTATGTGGCGACGCATAACGAAGCCCGCGTCCGCTATCGGTTTCTTCGCCTGACCCCGGACGACGCCAGGCCGCAGCCGTCTTCCAGCCAGATCCTGGATTGCCACCGCGCCAAGGCCACCGTCGAAATCGCCGCTGCGCTGGGGCTGCGCACCGGCGATGCGGTAGTGAATCTGCACCGCGTCCTGTCCTTCAGTGACATTCCTACGATTCTGGACGACATCTGGCTGCCCGGCAATACGTTCAAGGGGCTGACGCTGGAAGCGCTGTTGCGGTATCGTGGCCCAATGTACGCACTGTTCGAGACCGAGTTCGGGATCAGCATGGTGCGGGCAGACGAGAAGATCCGTGCGGTGGCCGCCAGCGATGCCCAGGCAAGTCTGCTGCGGGTCGCTGTGGGCTCCCCGCTGCTGCAGGTCGAGCGCATTGCCTACACCTATGGGGATCGTCCCGTGGAGTTGCGCCGCGGGCACTATGTGACCGAACGCTATCATTATCGAAACAGTTTGAATTGACTGCGCAATGGGCGAAAATGCCAATTGGGGTCTACCAGAATTATTCCATTGATCAACTACGAGGGCATCATGTCTGAATCAGCAACGAAGCCGCGCCCGCAGTTCCGTAATCTGGGGGTCAGTGACCTCATGAGTTACCGCCTGCCGCCGGCTGCAAAAGCCTCTTTTCTGCACCGGATCAGTGGGGCACTGCTGCTCCTGGCGTTGCCGCTGGTGATCGTGCCGCTGTTTGGCCAGAGCGTCCATTCCCCTGAGACCTTCGCCGCCATGAAGGCATGGGTCGCCACGCCGCTTTGCAAGATCGTTCTGCTGGTGCTGATGTGGGGGTATTTCCACCACTTCTGTGCCGGGATCCGCTTCCTCACGCTGGACCTGCATTGGGGAACCGCGCGTGTGCCCTCGAAGCGCACAGGTACGCCGGTGCGCGTGGCGCCGCAGCGCTCGGGTGCGGTCGTCATTGGGATCGCACTGGGCCTTACAGTGGTCTTTGGTTTGAAACTTTTTGGAGTCTGGTAATGGCAGAAGCACGCATTGGACGTCGGCGCCTCGTCGTTGGCGCGCATTACGGGACCCGCGACTTTATCGTTCAGCGCATGACGGCCGTCATCATGGCCGTCTACACGCTTGTCCTGGTCATTTATGCGGTATTCGTTCCCAGCCTCGATTTTGAATCGTGGCGTGCCTTTTTTATGTTCAAGGTCGGCACGGTGCCGCTGGGGCAGATGTTGGGGTCATTGGCGTTTCTGTCGCTCGCCTGGCACGCCTGGGTAGGGGCTCGCGACATCTTCATGGACTACGCGCACGCAGCCGGCCTGCGGTTGTTCCTGGAAGTCGTGGCCGTCCTCTGGATCGTGGCGTCGGTCGTGTTTTTTGGTCAAATTCTCTGGAGTCTGTAACGTGGCTGCTGTCAAGACATCTATTCCGCACCGCCGATTCGACGTGGTGATCGTCGGCGCCGGCGGGGCTGGCCTGCGCTGTGCTCTCCAATTGTCCCATGCCGGCCTCACGGTCGCCGTCGTCTCCAAGGTCTTCCCGACGCGCTCGCACACGGTGGCCGCTCAGGGCGGCGTCAGCGCATCGCTGGGCAACATGAGTGAAGACCACTGGCAGTGGCACATGTACGATACGGTAAAAGGCTCCGACTGGCTCGGTGACCAGGACGCCATTGAGTTCATGGTCCGCGAGGCGCCCAACGCCGTCTACGAACTCGAACATTACGGCATGCCGTTCGACCGCAATGCTGATGGCACCATCTATCAGCGACCCTTTGGCGGCCACACGGCGAATTTCGGTGAAAAGCCCGTGCAGCGCGCCTGTGCGGCGGCCGACCGCACGGGGCATGCCATGCTGCATACGCTGTACCAGCGCAATGTGGCTGCCCGCACGCACTTTTTTGTCGAGTGGATGGCATTGGACTTGCTTCGCAACGGGGCCGGCGACATCCTGGGCGTGACCGCCATGGAGATGGAAACGGGCCAGATGTATGTGCTCGAAGCCAAGCAGACTGTTCTGGCTACCGGCGGCTCGGGCCGCATCTGGGCGGCCACGACCAATGCCTTCATCAATACGGGCGACGGTCTGGGCATGGCGGCGCGCGCGGATCTTCCGCTCGAAGACATGGAATTCTGGCAGTTCCACCCGACCGGCGTGGCCGGCGCCGGTGTGCTCATCACCGAGGGCGTTCGCGGCGAAGGCGGTTTCTTGCTGAATAAGGACGGCGAGCGCTTCATGGAGCGCTATGCACCCCAGCTGAAGGATCTGGCGCCGCGAGACTTTGTGTCGCGCTCCATGGACCAGGAAATCAAGGAAGGCCGTGGTTGCGGTGATGGCGGCCACGTCCTGTTGAAGCTTGACCACTTGGGCGCTGAAACCATCATGAAGCGTCTGCCCTCGATCCGCGAGATTGCGATCCGGTTCGCCAATGTCGACCCGATTCACGATCCCATCCCGGTCGTGCCGACGATCCATTATCAGATGGGTGGCATCCCCGCTAATATGCATGGCCAGGTGGTGACGCAGGTCAATGGCGAAGAGAAGATCGTCAAGGGCCTGTATGCGATCGGCGAATGTGCGGCGATTTCGATTCACGGGGCCAATCGCCTGGGGACCAACTCGCTGTTGGACCTGATCGTGTTTGGCCGCGCAGCCGGCAATCACATCATCGGCCAGCATCCTGAAAAGCAGCACTCCCACGAGGTATTGCCGGAGACCGACATCGAGGCTTCGCGCGATCGGGTCGATCGCATCGAAAGCCGTACGTCCGGCTCCAAGGCCCAGGACGTGGCGTACAAGATGCAGACCATCATGCAGGCCCACTGTGGGGTCTTCCGCAAGCTGGATACGCTCAAGGAAGGCGAGAAGCTCATCGACGACCTGGTTCCGGAAGTCAATGACATCTATTACGCCGACAAGTCTTCAACGTTCAATACGGCCCGCTTCGAGGCGTTCGAGCTGACCAACATGATCGAGGTCGCGCGCGCGACGACTCGATCGGCCGCCAACCGCCTGGAATCACGGGGTGCCCATGCGTTGGACGAATATCCTAACCGCGACGACGTGAATTGGCTCAAGCATACCTTGTGGTTCTCTGAAAACAGCCGCCTGGAATACAAGCCGGTCCACATGAAGCCGCTCACGGTGGATACCATTCCGCCCAAAGCCCGTACCTTCTAATCTGGATAGTGTCATGAGTGAAAAACGTGTCATGAAGTTCGAGATTTACCGCTACGATCCGGACAAGGACGAGCGGCCCTACATGCAGAAGTTCGAAGTCGAGCTGCAGCCGACGGACCGGATGCTGCTGGACGCCATCCTGCGCATCAAGAACGACATGGATGACAGTCTGGCCATCCGCCGTTCCTGCCGGGAAGGCGTGTGCGGGTCGGATGCCATGAACATCAATGGCAAGAATGGCCTGGCCTGCATCACCAACCTGAAGACGGTGACCGAGCCTGTCGTGCTCAAGCCGCTGCCCGGGCTTCCCGTGGTGCGCGACCTGATCGTGGACATGACGTTCTTCTATGATCAGTACCATTCGATCAAGCCGTATCTGATCAACAATGATCCGCCTCCAGAAAAAGAGCGGCTTCAGTCTCCCGAGGAGCGCGAGCTGCTCAACGGCCTGTACGAGTGCATTCTGTGTGGCTGTTGTTCGACGGCCTGCCCGTCGTTCTGGTGGAATCCTGATAAATTCGTCGGTCCCGCCGGGTTGTTGCAAGCCTATCGCTTCCTGGTGGATTCGCGTGACCAGGCGACCGAAGAGCGGCTCGACGACCTCGAAGACCCGTATCGTCTGTTCCGCTGCCACACCATCATGAACTGTACGGACGTCTGTCCAAAGGGTCTGAATCCATCGGCGGCAATCGGCAGCATCAAGGAGATGCTGGTACGTCGGGCGATCTAGGGACTTCGCGCGATGCCTGGCGATCTAACCAGTCCGGATCGCGCGCGCCTGCGTTGGCGCGCGCGCCGCGGTTTACTTGAAAACGATATCATTCTTCAGCGCTTCTTCGATGCCTGCGAAGCACAGTTGACCGAGGCCGACGTTCGGGCGCTGACGCGCCTGCTGGAGATGGACGACACCGACCTGCTTGACATCTTCTTGGGGCGTGCGGAACTGACCGGGGGGTACGACGACCCGCAGATCCGCACGCTCGTCGAGCGCATGAAATCGCTGTAAATTTAAGGAAAATCACATGCAGTTATCCGATAAGAAAGCCACGCTATCGTTTTCCGATGGCAGCCCATCCGTTGAATTTCCTGTATACAAGGGCACCATCGGTCCGGATGTGGTTGACGTTCGCGCCCTGTATGGCAAGACCGGGATGTTCACGTTCGACCCGGGGTTCAAGTCGACGGCATCCTGCGAGTCCGCCATCACCTTCATCAACGGCGAAGAGGGTCAGCTGCTCTATCGTGGTTACCCGATCGAGCAGCTCGCCCATGCCTGCGACTTCCTGTCGGTTGCCTATCTGATCATGAACGGCGAGCTGCCCAATAAGCAGCAACAGCACGAATTCGACGATCTGGTCACGCATCACACGCTGGTGCACGAGCAGATGCACATCTTCCTGCGCGGGTTCCGTAGCGACGCCCACCCGATGGCGATCCTCACCGGCCTGGTGGGGGCCCTGTCGGCCTTCTACCACGACTCCACGGACATCACCAATCCGCGTCATCGCGAGATTTCGGCAATCCGTCTGATCGCCAAGATGCCGACTCTGGTGGCCATGGCGTACAAGCACTCGGTCGGCCAACCCTTCATCTATCCCCGCAATGACTTGTCCTACACGGGCAATTTCCTGCGCATGATGTTCGGTACGCCCTGCAACGACTACCAGGTCAATGACGTGGTAGAACGCGCGCTGGACCGCATCTTCATCCTGCACGCGGATCATGAGCAGAATGCCTCGACCTCCACCGTGCGTCTGTGCGGCTCGTCGGGCACCAACCCGTTTGCCGCCATTGCGGCCGGGGTTGCCTGCTTGTGGGGTCCTGCGCATGGTGGCGCCAACGAAGCTTGCCTCAATATGCTGGAACACCTGCAGGCCAACGGCGGCATCGCGAAGGTCGGCGAATTCATGGAGAAGGTCAAGGACAAGGATTCGGGCGTGCGCCTGATGGGCTTTGGTCACCGCGTCTACAAGAACTACGACCCTCGCGCCAAGCTCATGCAGGAAACGTGCCGTGAAGTCTTGGATGCACTGGGCCTGCACAACGACCCGCTCTTCAAGCTGGCCATGGAAGTCGAACGCATCGCGCTGGAAGACCGGTACTTCGTGGACCGCAAGCTCTATCCGAACGTGGATTTCTACTCCGGCATTGTGGAACGCGCCATTGGCATTCCGTCGTCACTGTTCACCGCGATCTTTGCGCTGGCCCGCACGGCGGGCTGGATCGCGCAATGGAACGAGATGCTGTCCGATCCGGAATACAAGATCGGCCGGCCCCGCCAGTTGTACACCGGCGCGGCCAAGCGCGACGTGAAGTGAGGCTACGCTGCTTCAAATGAAAAACGGACCTTCGGGTCCGTTTTTCTTGGGGGAGTGCCACAGAAGGAAAGGCGCTGGGCGGGAGCGGGCGGTGTACCGGCCCGCGCCCCGCCAGGTGCGCCTCAGAGCTGTTCGCCGGCTTCTTGCTGCGCGTCCACCACGGCCAAGGCCGTCATGTTGATGATCCGGCGCACGGTGGAGCTGGTGGTCAGGATGTGGACGGGGCGGGCGGCCCCCAGCAGTACCGGCCCCATGGCCACGCCATGGCTGCCGACCATCTTCAGGATGTTGTAGGTGATGTTGCCTGTATCCAGGTTGGGCGTGATCAGCAGATTGGCGGGGCCTTTCAGCGTCGAGTCCGGGTAGGACTTCAGGCGGATCGCTTCGGATAGTGCCGAGTCCGCGTGCATCTCCCCATCGACCTCCAGATCGGGAGCGCGCTGCGCGATCAGGCGGCAGGCCTCGGCCATCTTGCGGGAAGACGCCGTCGGACGGCTGCCGAAGTTGGAATGCGACAGCAGCGCGATCTTGGGTACCACGCCAAAGCGCCGGACCTCTTCAGCCGCAAGGATCGTCATGTCGGCAATCTGTTCGGCGGTCGGGTCCTCGTTGACGTGCGTGTCGCAGATGAACAGCGTCTGCATTGGCAGCATCAGGACGTTCATGGCCGCGAAGGTCCCTGCGCCGGGCTTCAGACCGATGACCTGCTCCACGTATTTGAGCTGGTTGTCGAACCGGCTGGCCACGCCGCACAGCATGGCGTCGGCGTCGCCGCGTTGCAGCAGCATTACGCCGATCAGTGAATTGTGCTTGCGCACCATGGCCTTGGCGATGTCCGGGGTGACGCCTTCCCGGCCCGTCAGCTTGAAGTACGCATTCCAGGTCTCGTTGAACCGGGAGTCGTCTTCCGGGTTCACGATCTCGATGTTTTCGCCCGGCACCAGATGCAGGCCGAACTTGCGCACACGCATCTCGATGACCGATGGCCGGCCGATCAGGATGGGGCGCGCAATCTTTTCTTCTAGTACCGTCTGTGCCGCCCGCAGCACGCGTTCGTCTTCGCCATCGGCGTAGATGACGCGCTTGGGCGAGAGCTTGGCGCGGTTGAAGAGGGGACGCATGAGCTGACCGGAGTGGTACACGATGCTCATGAGCGATTGGCGGTAGGCATCCATGTCCTGGATGGGACGGCGCGCCACGCCAGAGGCGGCAGCCGCTTCGGCCACGGCCGGCGCGACCTTCAGGATCAGCCGGGGGTCGAAGGGCTTGGGAATGATGTATTCAGGTCCGAAACTCAGATCCTGGTCCGCGTAGGCGCTGGCCATTTCGGCGCTGGGCTCGGCTTCGGCGAGCTCGGCGATCGCCTTCACGCAGGCCAGCTTCATGTCCTCGTTGATGACGCTGGCACCGCAGTCCAGCGCCCCGCGGAAAATGAAGGGAAAGCACAGGACGTTGTTGACCTGGTTCGGATAGTCCGAGCGGCCTGTGGCCACCACGCAGTCCGGGCGAGCGGCCTTGGCGTCTTCTGGGCGGATTTCGGGATCGGGGTTGGCAAGCGCCAGGATCATTGGGCGATCTGCCATGGAGCGCACCATGTCCTGCGTCAGCACCCCCGGTGCCGAGCACCCGAGAAACACGTCGGCGCCTTTCACCACGTCGGCCAGCGTGCGTGCGTTGGTTTCCTGGGCGTAGCGAGCCTTGTTGGGCTCCATGTGTTCGTCGCGACCCTTCCAGATGACGCCGCGAGAGTCCACGACGAAGACGTTATGGCGGTTGATGCCCAGCTTCACCAGCAGGTCCAGGCAGGCGATGGCAGCTGCCCCGGCGCCGGAGCACACCAGTTTGACCTCGCCCATTTTCTTGCCGACGACCTTCAGGCCATTCAGGATGGCGGCCGATGAGATGATCGCGGTGCCGTGCTGGTCGTCGTGGAAGACCGGGATCTTCATGCGTTCGCGCAGCTTCTTTTCGATATAGAAGCATTCGGGCGCCTTGATGTCTTCCAGGTTGATCCCGCCCAGTGTCGGCTCCAGCGCGGCGATGATGTCCACGAGCTTGTCCGGATCGTGTTCGTCCAGCTCGATGTCGAAGACGTCGATGCCTGCGAATTTCTTGAACAGGCAGCCTTTGCCTTCCATGACCGGCTTGGCGGCCATGGGACCGATGTTGCCCAGGCCCAGGACGGCCGTACCGTTGGTCACCACCCCCACCAGATTGCCTCGCGAGGTGTACTTGGTGGCGGCGGGTTCGCCGTCCGCATGGATCGCCAGGCTGGCGGCTGCCACCCCGGGGGAGTATGCCAGTGTCAGATCGTCCTGGTTGGCGAGCGGCTTGGTGGGCACCACGGAAATCTTTCCGGGTGTCGGGTAAGCGTGGTAGTCCAGCGCCATCTTGGCGCGGTCGTCATTGAGGTCCATAGTGGCTTCTGCTCCTGCCTTTTTCTGCGGGGTCCTGTGGGTGTTTTGTAAAGCCAACGCAAAACGACGCAAATGCAGCGTTTCGAGGCGTCAAGTGTATACCCCAGTCTCAACCCGGGTATACTTCACCCTTAATACGGCATATGTAAGGCGTCGTACATTAGCCTTCTGCCTCTTGCTATCCGCGTATTGGTCAGGCCAAGTTGCGGAAGGTTTTTGAAATCTGCATCGTTCGGGTGAAGCACCCGTCAGGTGAAGCACATAATGTCCACGGAACAAGAACTCCAGTCTAATTCCTATCTTTTTGGCGCAAACGCCCCCTACGTAGAAGACCTCTACGAATCCTATCTAGGCAATCCGGGCGCGGTTCCGGATCAGTGGCGCAGCTACTTCGATCAGCTTCAGCACCAGCCCGCGGTGGATGGCCGCGAAGCCACGCGTGATCAGGCGCATGCGCCCATCATTGCATCGTTTGCACAGCGTGCCCGCGAAAACTCTTTTCATGTGCGTCCCGCGATCGCCTCCGACCAGTCGCTGGCCATCGCTGGCAAACAGGTCTATGTTCAGTCCATCATTGCTGCTTACCGATCGCTGGGCCTGCGCCTGGCGCAACTCGATCCGCTGAAGCGCCGCGAACGCCCGGAAATCCCCGAGCTCGATCCCGCTTTCTATGGGCTGTCCGAGGCTGATCTGGATCAGATCTACTCCGCGACCAATACCTATTTCACCAAGGCCGACACGATGACCCTGCGGGACATCCTGAAGGCCCTGCAGGACACCTACTGCCGCAATGTCGGTGCGGAGTTCATGCATATCACTGACCCGGCGGTCAAGCGCTGGATCCAGGAACGTCTCGAGTCCACGCTCGGTTTGCCCGAATACACCAACGAGCAGAAACGCAACATCCTGCGCCAGGTGACCGAGGCTGAAGGCCTGGAACGCTTCTTGCACACGAAATACGTCGGTCAGAAGCGCTTTTCGCTCGAGGGCGGCGAAAGCTTCATCGCCTCCATGGACGAGGTCGTGAATCACGCGGGCGAAAACGGTGTTCAGGACATCGTTGTGGGCATGGCCCACCGGGGCCGCTTGAACATGCTGGTCAACATCATGGGCAAGATGCCCGGCGATCTGTTTGCCGAATTCGAAGGCAAGCATGCACAGGGGCTGAGCGACGGCGACGTCAAATACCACAACGGCTTTTCCAGCGATTTGTCCACGCGTGGTGGCCCCGTCCACCTGTCGTTGGCGTTCAATCCATCCCATCTGGAAATCGTCGATCCGGTGGTCGAGGGCAGCGTGCGCGCCCGCCAGGATCGTCGCGGCGACCACGAAGGCAGCCAGGTGCTGCCGGTGCTGGTTCACGGCGATGCCGCCTTCGCCGGCCAGGGCGTGGTGATGGAAACACTGAATCTGGCCCAGACGCGCGGCTTTGGCACGGGCGGTACGCTGCACATTGTCATCAACAATCAGATCGGCTTCACGACTTCCGACCCGCGTGACACGCGCTCTTCCACGTATTGCACGGATGTGGTCAAGCTGATCGAGGCGCCTGTCTTCCACGTCAATGGCGACGATCCCGAAGCCGTGGTGTACGTGACCCAGATCGCGCTGGATTACCGCCTGCAGTTTCATCACGACGTGGTCGTGGACATCGTGTGCTTCCGCAAGCTGGGACACAACGAGCAGGACACGCCGTCGCTCACGCAGCCGCTCATGTACAAGAGTATCGGCACGCACCCCGGCACGCGCAAGCTGTACGGTGAACGCCTCGTGGCCCAGGGTATCCTGGCCGACGGCGAACCCGATCAGATGGTGAAGGACTACCGCCAGCTCATGGAAGACGGTCAGCACACAGTGGAACCCGTGTTGACCGATTACAGGAACAAATACTCCACCGACTGGTCGCCGTTTCTGGCGGCGAAGTGGACCGATCATGCCGACACGGGCGTGCCGCTTGCCGAGCTGACCCGCATCGGCGAAAAGATCACCCAGGTCCCGGACGGCTTCACCGTGCATCCGCTGGTGAAGAAGCTTCTGGCTGACCGTCTGGCGATGGCGCATGGCGAGCATCCGATCGATTGGGGCATGGGTGAACACCTGGCTTTTGCGACGTTGCTGACCAATGGCTACGCCATCCGCCTCACGGGCCAGGATTCCGGTCGTGGCACGTTCAGCCACCGCCATGCGGTGCTGCACGATCAGAATCGCGAGCGTTGGGATGCGGGCGTCTATGTGCCGCTGGAGCACGTTTCCGACAATCAGGCGAATTTCACGATCATCGACTCCGTGCTGTCCGAGCTGTCGGTACTCGGTTTCGAATACGGCTACGCCACGGCCGAACCGAATGTCATGACGATCTGGGAGGCCCAGTTCGGCGATTTTGCCAACGGTGCCCAGGTCGTGATCGACCAGTTCATCACATCCGGCGAAGCCAAGTGGGGCCGCCAGTGCGGTCTGACGCTGATGCTGCCGCATGGCTACGAAGGCCAGGGTCCGGAGCACTCTTCAGCGCGCATCGAGCGTTTCCTGCAGATGTGCGCCGACAACAATATCCAGGTCGTCCAGCCCACCAATGGCGCGCAGATCTTCCACGTGCTGCGTCGCCAGATGATCCGGCCGTTCCGCAAGCCGCTGGTGATCTTCACGCCCAAGTCGCTGCTGCGCAACAAGCACGCCACCTCGCCGCTGGAAGACCTGGTGAGCGGCACCTTCCAGCCAGTGATCGGTGAGGTCGACCCCGCCATCGTGGCCGACGAGGTCAAGCGCGTGATGCTGTGCTCGGGCAAGGTCTACTACGATCTGGTTCAGGCGCGCACCGACCAGAAGCGGACCGATGTCGCCATCTTGCGCGTCGAACAGCTCTATCCTTTTGCACACAAGTCGTTCCAGGCGGAACTGCAGAAATACCCGAATGCCAAGGAACTGGTGTGGGTGCAGGACGAGCCGCAGAATCAGGGTCCTTGGTTCTATGTCCAGCACCATCTGTACGAGAACATGAGCGACGGACAGAAGCTCGGTTACGCGGGGCGCCCGGCTTCGGCTTCGCCTGCCGTGGGCTATTTGGCCAAACACCAGGAACAGCAGCGCGCGCTGGTCGAGCAGGCCTTTGCCGCCAAACTGAAAAGCCTCTCGATGATCAAGTGATCAGATTGAACGCGTCTCCAGAAAATTCAGATAATACGGAAAACCATCATGGCCATTAAAGAAGTTGTCGTCCCTCAGCTTTCGGAATCGGTGTCCGAAGCCACCCTGTTGAACTGGAAGAAGCAGCCTGGCGCTGCCGTCGAGGCCGACGAAATTCTGATCGAAGTCGAAACCGACAAAGTCGTGCTCGAAGTCCCCGCACCGGTGTCGGGTGTACTGACCGAGATCGTCAAGGGCGATGGCAGTACGGTGGTGGCTGGCGAGGTCCTGGCACGCATCGACACGTCCGCGAAGGCTGCGGCGCCGGCTGAAGCGCCAAAAGCAGCGCCCGCACCCGCAGCATCGCCTGCTGCCGCGCCCGCCGAAGCGCCCAAGGCCGCCGCCAAGTCTTCGGTGGCTTCACCCGCTGCGGGCAAGATCCTGTCGGAAAAGGGCATTGATTCTGCTACTGTCCAGGGTTCCGGCCGGGACGGCCGTGTGACTAAGGGCGACGCGCTGCAGGCCGTGAGTGCGCCCGCTGCTGCCGCTCCGGCCCCCTCCACGCCATCGGCGCCTGTGCCGGTAGGACTGGACGGTCGCCCCGAACAGCGCGTTCCGATGAGCCGCCTGCGGGCGCGCGTGGCAGAGCGCCTCATTCAGTCGCAAACCGAAAACGCCATTCTCACGACCTTCAACGAGGTCAACATGCAGGCCATCATGGACCTGCGCAAGAAATACAAGGACGCTTTCCAGAAGGAACACGGCGTCAAGCTGGGTTTCACATCGTTCTTCGTCAAGGCGGCGGTTGCGGCACTCAAGCGCTATCCGATCGTCAATGCCTCGATCGACGGCAAGGACATCATCTACCACGGCTACTTCGATATCGGCGTGGCCGTGGGCAGCCCGCGCGGCCTGGTGGTGCCTATCCTGCGCAATGCGGACCAGCTCACGCTGGCCGAAATCGAGAAGCAGATTGCCGACTTTGGCCAACGTGCCCAGGACGGCAAGCTCACGCTGGATGAACTCACCGGCGGCACCTTCTCGATCTCCAATGGCGGCGTGTTCGGTTCCATGCTGTCCACCCCCATCATCAACCCGCCGCAGGCAGCCATCCTGGGCATTCACGCAACCAAGGACAGGCCGGTGGTGGAAGACGGGCAGATCGTGATCCGCCCGATGAACTATCTGGCGTTGTCCTATGACCACCGCCTGATCGATGGACGCGAGGCAGTTCTGGCGCTGGTCGCCATGAAAGAGGCTCTGGAAGATCCTCAACGTCTGTTGCTGAACGTCTGAGGGGTCGAGAAATCATGGCAAAGCAATTTGATGTGGTCGTCATTGGTGGCGGCCCTGGTGGTTATATTGCGGCGATCCGTGCCGCGCAGCTGGGCCTGATGGTGGCTTGCGTGGACGCTTGGACCAGCCCTGCGGGCAAGCCGGCGCCGGGCGGCACCTGCACCAACGTTGGCTGCATCCCGTCTAAGGCGCTGCTGCAGTCATCCGAGCACTACGAGCAGGTGAACGAGCATTTTGCCGAGCACGGCATCACGGTAAAGGGGGTTTCCCTGGATCTGGCCAAGCTCATCGGCCGGAAGGACACCGTCGTCAAGCAGAACAACGAAGGCATTCTGTATCTTTTCAAGAAGAACAAGGTGTCTTTCTTTCATGGGACTGGGTCGCTGGCGGCCAAGACCGATTTCGGCTGGTCAGTGAAAGTCTCGGGCAAGACCGACGAGGATCTGGAGGCCCGCCACGTGATCGTGGCGACGGGTTCCAACGCGCGTGAACTGCCCGGGACCCCTTTTGACGAAGAGCGCATCCTGTCCAACGACGGCGCGTTGCGCCTGGCCGCTGTGCCCAAGAAGCTCGGCATCATTGGCGCGGGCGTGGTAGGCCTGGAAATGGGCAGCGTCTGGCGCCGTTTGGGTGCCGAGGTCACCATTCTCGAAGCGCTGCCCGATTTCCTGGGTGCCGTGGATCGCGATGTGGCCAAGGAAGCCCAGAAGGCGCTTGTCAAGCAGGGCCTGGACATTCACACCGGTGTACGCATCACCGAGGTCAAGACCACGGCCAAGACGGTCACGGTCCAGTACACGGATGCGGCCGGCGCAGAGCAGAAGCTGGTGGTGGATCATCTGATGGTTTCCATCGGGCGCGTGCCCAATACCCAGGGGCTCGGCGCCGAAACCGTGGGGCTGAAGCTGGATGACCGCGGTTTTGTCGTGGTGGACGAGGATTGCCGCAGCAACCTGCCCAATGTCTGGGCGGTGGGCGACGTGGTTCGCGGCCCGATGCTGGCGCACAAGGCGGAAGAAGAAGGCGTGGCCGTGGCCGAGCGCATCGCTGGCCAGCACGGACACGTCAACTTCGACACCATTCCGTGGGTCATCTACACCTCGCCCGAGGTTGCCTGGGTGGGCAAATCCGAACAGGCGCTGAAGGCCGCCGGGCGCGACTACAAGGCCGGCAGCTTCCCGTTCATGGCCAATGGCCGGGCGCGGGCGTTGGGCGATACCACGGGTTTCGTGAAGATCCTGGCCGATGCCAAGACCGACGAGGTCCTGGGTGTGCACATCGTGGGCCCAATGGCATCCGAACTCATCTCGGAAGCCGTCACCATCATGGAATTCCGGGGTGCTTCCGAGGACATCGCGCGCATCTGCCATGCGCACCCGACTTTGTCTGAGGCCGTCAAGGAAGCAGCGCTGGCGGTGGACAAGCGCACGCTGAACCTGTAGTTCGAGTCAATGAACGTCCGCGAGTATTACGCGCAGGCGCTGCGCGACAGGGGCTTTGTTGCTGACGAAGCCCAGCGTGTGGCAGTGGATCGCCTGCAGCAGTACTTCGACGACTGGATCGAGTTCAAGCGGCAGCGGTCCAGCCGCCTGAAGAAGCTCTTTTTGCACCCGCCCGTTCCCAGGGGGATCTACCTCTGGGGCGGGGTGGGGCGCGGCAAGAGTTTTCTCATGGACGCGTTCTATCTGACGGTGCCCGTCAAGCGCAAGGTCCGCCTGCATTTTCATGAGTTCATGCGTGGGGTGCATCGCGAGATCCGTGCGGTGAGCGGCGAGGCCGACCCGCTGGACCATGTCGCGCGCAACATTGCCAAGCGTTATCGGCTCATCTGCTTCGACGAATTTCACGTCTCGGACGTGGCCGATGCGATGATCCTGTACCGGTTGCTGATGCGCCTGTTCGAATATGGCACCTCGTTTGTGATGACCTCCAACTACGAGCCCTCCACGCTCTACCCGGATGGCCTGCACCGCGATCGTATCCTGCCGGCCATCGCGCTCATCCAGGACAGGATGGACATCCTGAACGTGGATGCGGGTATCGATTATCGCCGCCGCACGTTGGCTGAAATCCGGACCTACATCACGCCCGTCGTGGCATCTACCCACGACGAATTGCGTTCGGCCTTCGACCGGTTGGCCGATACGGCCGCGCAGAAGCCGGTGCTGACGATCGAAAACCGTGAGATCCGGGCTATCGCATTGTCGGGCACGGTCGTATGGTTCGATTTCCAGGCCCTGTGCGGCACACCGCGCTCCCAGAACGATTATCTGGATCTTGCCGACCGGTTTCAGACGGTCATTGTCTCTGACGTTCCGCGTATGGCACCGCGTCAGGCTTCCGAGGCACGCCGGTTCACCTGGCTGGTGGACGTGTTCTACGACCACAAGGTCAAGCTGATCCTTTCGGCGCAGTGTCCGGCTGATGAGCTTTATACTCAGGGCCCCATGTCCAACGAGTTCTCGCGCACGGTGTCGCGGCTGATGGAAATGCAGTCGCGCGAATACCTGGACGAGGCCCGGAGGTTGGCTGTCGTTTTATAGGGCCCTGTCGCGGGCCCGCACTTGCGGAATTCAAGCACATGAGCACAGCAGTCACGCGGGTCCTGACTGGCATCACGACGTCCGGCACGCCTCATCTGGGCAATTACGCCGGTGCGATCCGGCCTGCGGTCGAGGCAAGTGCTCAGCCGGGCGTGGACGCTTTTTTCTTCCTGGCCGATTTTCACGCGCTCATCAAGTGTGCCGACCCGGCTGTGGTGGCGCGCTCGCGGATGGAGATTGCCGCCACCTGGCTGGCGGCAGGCCTGGACACCGACCGGGTGACGTTTTATCGCCAGTCCGACGTTCCGGAGATTCCTGAACTTTGCTGGATGCTGACGTGCGTCACGCCGAAGGGACTGATGAACCGCGCCCATGCCTACAAGGCATCGGTGGATGCCAACGAAGCCAGAGGAACCGAACCGGACGACGGCGTCACTATGGGGCTGTTTTCATATCCGGTGCTGATGGCGGCAGACATCTTGATGTTCAACGCCCACCGGGTGCCCGTGGGGCGGGATCAGATCCAGCACCTGGAAATGGCGCGGGACATTGCCCAGCGTTTCAATCATCTGTATGGTCGTGGGCATGACGTGTTCGTCCTGCCAGAGGTCCAGATCGACGAGGCCGTGGCCACGCTGCCGGGACTCGATGGGCGCAAGATGTCCAAGAGCTATCACAACACCATTCCGCTTTTTGAGGGCGGCCAGAAGGCGCTGAAGGCAGCGGTGGCGCAGATCGTGACAGACTCGCGTCTGCCGGGTGAGCCCAAGGACGCCGAGGGCTCCCATCTGTACACCCTTTACCGGGCGTTTTCCACGCAAGCGCAGGCCCGGACTTTCAAGGCCGAACTGGAAGCGGGTTTGGGGTGGGGCGAAGCCAAGTCCGCGCTGTGTGATTGCATCGAGGCGCAGATCGGTCCCATGAGATCGCACTATGCCGATCTGATGGCGCATCCGGACCGGATCGAGGAGATCCTCCAGGTGGGTGCGCAGAAGGCGCGCCATCTCGCCGTGCCGTTCATGGAGCGGCTGCGTGAGGCGGTGGGGCTGCGCCAGCCGGCGGCCCGGACCGCGTCGAAAAAGGTTGAAAAATCCGCGCGGGCGCGTCTCGCGTCGTTTCGCGACGAAACCGGCGCTTTTCGCCAGCGGTTGTTTTCGGCCGATGGCCATGAGCTCTTGTTATCCGAGCCTTTTGCCGATCCCAAGCAGCTCAATCAGCTGAGCCGCGCTGTGGCGCGGATGGATCTGACAATGCTGAAGCCGGACGAACAGGGCCGAGTCAGTCTGGCTGTCGATGGTCAGCGCTGGGCATATTGCAGTGTAGAGAGTCTGAGCCAGGTGCAGCAGGCGCTGGCGCAGATCTGATCGCCCGCCGACGGGCGAATGGGGTTGCAGGAGATCCGGGGGTGACGGTGGTTGCAGCGCCTGGCGGTGTGGGTCGGCGTGCGGCTCTGGTGGCCGTCGGCATGGCGGTGGCCTCGATGACCAGCGTCCAGTCGGGGGTCTCGCTGTCTGTGCCGGTCATGGCGGACTACGGCGTCATCAGTACCTCTGGGCTGCGGTTATGCTGGGCATCTCTGGTGCTGTTGCTGATTGCCCGTCCGCCGCTGCATCGCCTCACATGGGTGCAATGGCGTGCCGCCCTCTTGCTGGGCTGCGCCATGGTCACGATGACGCTGTCCTTCTTCATGGCGCTGAACCGTTTGCCCCAGCATCTGACAGTTGCTCTGGAATTCTGCGGGCCGTTGTCCGTGGCCGCATTTGGTGTTCGGGGCTGGCGCGCGCTGGCCTGGCCTCTGCTGGCGGCGGCGGGGATCCTGCTGCTGGTCATGGGTGATGCCGGTCCATCCGGAAATATCGATCTGCCGGGGATAGGGTTCGCCCTGTTGGCTGCCGTCGGTTGGGGGGTTTACATCGTCATGATGAAGTCCGTTGGCCAGGCATTTCGCGGATTTCAGGGGATTGCGGTTTCTTCGCTGGTGGCTGCCATTATCTCGTTGCCATTTTCGGCGGCTGAAGTCGGCTCGCTCGCGTTTCCGTGGCAGCAGCTGTTGTGGACGGCCGGACTCGCGGTCCTCTCACCGTTGGCATCATACATTCTGGAGATGTTGTCGCTCAGGCGCTTGCCGTCTCCGACGTTTGGCGTTTTGATGAGCATGGAACCGGCTATCGGGGCCTGTGCCGGGTGGCTCATCCTCGGTCAGTGGATGACGGCAAGCCAGATGCTGGGTACGGCGCTGGTCGTGACCGCCAGCATCGGCGTTGTGCGTGCGGCTGCGCGCTGACCGCGCCAGCGTTGGTGCTTACTACGCCGGGGGCAGAAGCCACAGGTCTCTACGATGAGGCGTCACGGCTGCCGGGTGCCAGATGACCCGGATGCCTGCGACAATGCTGTGATGGCTGCCGCGCGCAGGTGGCTGATCGTCGTCGTGGGGGTGATGGCTTCCGGATCCAGGATGCAGTGCACGATGGCAGGTTGCCCGCTGTCCATGGCCCGTTTCAGAGCTGGAGCGAATTCCTCGGTCGTCTCCACATGCTCACCGTGGCCGCCAAAGGCGCGGGCGTAGGCGGCGAAGTCCGGGTTGTGCAGCATGGTGCCGGACACTCTGCCTGGGTAATGCCGTTCCTGATGCATGCGGATCGTGCCGAACATGCTGTTGTCGATGATGATCACCAGGATGGGAAGTTCGTACTGGACCGCGGTCGCGAATTCCTGCCCGTGCATCATGAAACTGCCGTCGCCCGTAAAGCAGACCACTGTGCGGTTTGGAAAGATCCGCTTGGCCGCGACCGCAGCTGGCAGTCCGTAGCCCATGGAGCCGGAGGTGGGCGCCAGTTGGGTGCCGTAGGCCCGGAACTGATAGAAGCGGTGAATCCAGGTCGCGAAGTTGCCTGCACCGTTCGTGATGACGGCGTCCTTCGGGAGCGTGGCGTTCAGGTGGGCCACGACAGCGCCCATTTGCAAAGCGCCCGGAACCTGGATCTTGCGCGGATCGCTCCACGCGACGCGGGCGGCGTGCAGCTCCGCACATCGTGCCTGCCGCTCGGTAGTGGACGTACTGGCCATGTCCTGGATCAAATGGGTCCAGGTGCGCGGGCTGCAGGCCATGGCGACATCCGCTTGGTAGACGCGGTTCAATTCGTTGATGTCAGGATGGACGTGGACCAGCTTCTGATGTGGGCAAGGGATTTCGAAAAGCGTGTACCCCTGGCTGGGGATTTCCGAGAGGCGTCCACCCACCGTCAGGATGAGGTCCGATTCCCGGATCGCTTCCAGCATCCGCGGGGAGCTCCCCAGCCCCAGGTCGCCGATGAAGTTCGGGTGGTCGGTGGAACAGAGCATCTGCCGCCGGAACTCCACGGCGATGGGGATGCCGTGGCGTGTGGAGAATGCGCCGAAGGCCTGCACGGCGTCCTCGTCCCAACCGCTACCGCCCAGAATCGCCAGCGGCCGCTGTGCCTGAGCAAGCAACGATCTGAAGGCTTGCAGTTGCCCGGTTGTGGGAAACGCGTCGGTGCGCACGCAGGGGTGGGCATCGTTGACCACGAGAGTCTCCGTCAGCATGTCTTCGGGCAGTGCCAGCACGACCGGTCCCGGGCGCCCCGACTGTGCGACGTGGAAGGCGCGTGCCAGATATTCGGGGATACGCTCGGCCTGATCGATTTCGGCCGCCCATTTGACCTGGGAGCCGAAGACGGCCTTGTAGTCCATCTCCTGGAAGGCCTCGCGATCGCGGTGCGAACGGCGGATCTGCCCCACCAGCAGAATCATGGGCGTGGAATCCTGCGACGCGATGTGTATCCCTGCGACCGCGTTGGAGGCCCCAGGTGCCCGCGTGGCGAGACAGATGCCGGGTCGTCCGGTGAGTTTTCCATAGGCTTCCGCCATCATGGCCGCGCCACCTTCCTGGCGGCAGACGGTGACCTGGATGCCGGCGTCGTACAGTCCATCGAGCACGGCCAGGTAGCTCTCGCCAGGGACGCAGAAGACGTGGTCGGTGCCGTGCACGCGGAGTTGGTCGACCAAGACGTGGCCGGCGAGGCGGGGCTTTGGGGTGTCCGTCATTTTGTGGCGTTTTGAATTCGTGGGAGTTCAGCGTACCACTCGATGGTACCCCACCCCTCCATGGACGTGGCAACTGCCCGCCCTTCAGGCCGGTTCCACCCGTGTTGTCTTGGCTGCGGCGCGGCCGCGCAGCCATTCCAGCACCAGCAGCAGCGTGGTCGAGAATAGGATCAGGATGGTGGCGACCGCCGCAATCACCGGACTGATGTTCTCGCGGATACCAGTGAACATCTGGCGAGGCAGCGTGACCTGTTCAGGACCCGCCAGAAACAGCGTGATCACGATTTCGTCGAAGGCCGTCGCGAAGGCGAACAGGGCGCCGGCGATGACGCCGGGCGCGATGATGGGCAAGGTCACGCGGAAGAACGTGCGGACCGGCCCGGCCCCCAGGCTGTAGCTGGCCCGCAGCAGGTTGGGGTCGAACCCCTGCAGGGTAGCCGACACCGTAGTGACCACGAAGGGTGCGCCGATCGCGGCCAGTGCAAGGATCAGCCCCGAATAGCTGTTGACCAGGCCGTATGGGGCGAAGAACAGGTAGATGCCCAGGCCCGTCACCACCAGCGGAACGATCATGGGCGAAATCAGGACGGCCATGAGCAGGCCCTTGCCCCGGAATTGCACCCGGTGCAGGCCGGCTGCCGCCAGTGTTCCCAGGATGGTCGCCAGGGCGGTGGCCGAAGGCGCCACGATGAAGCTGTTGGTGGTGGCGCGGGCCCAGTCATCTGAATGAAACAGCGTGTCGTACCAGTGCAGTGAGAACGACTGGATCGGGTAGAGCAGCATGGAGCTCTGGTTGAATGACAGCGGGATGATGACCAGGATGGGCAGTAGCAGAAAGAGCAGGATCAGCGCGCACAGGACGCGTAGCATGTAGTACCAGAGGCGCTCGCTCAGCGAGGCGTAGGGTGGCAGCGAAGTCTTCAACATGACGTGTCCCCCTAGCCAAGTGCCAGTTCTTTGCCCGAAATTCTGCGGTACAGGGTATAGAGCAGCAAGGTACCGGCCAACAGGATCAGCCCCAGGGCGCTTGCCATGCCCCAGTTGATTGTCTGGTTCGTGAAGTAGGCGACGTAGTAGCTGATCATCTGGTCACCGGCGCCGCCCAGGAGGGCAGGCGTGATGTAGTAGCCCACGGCGATGATGAAGACGAGCAGCGAGCCGGCAGCAACCCCCGGATAGGTTTGTGGGACATATACCCGCCAGAACGCGGCGAAGGGGTGACTGCCCAGGGAGATCGCGGCCCGCTGGTAGCTGGGCGGCACGGACTGCATCACGCTGTACAGCGGTAGCACCATGAAGGGCAGCAGAATGTGCACCATGGCGATGTAGACGCCGAGGCGATTGAAGAGCAGCGGCAGCGGCTGCGAGATGATACCCAGCTGCATCAGGGCGTCGTTGATCAGCCCCTCGCGCTGCAGCAGCACCACCCATGCGGCAATGCGCACCAGGATGGATGTCCAGAACGGAATCAGGATGCAGATCAGCACCAGGTTCGCCTGGCGCTTGGTCAGGCGCGTGATCCAGTAGGCCAGCGGATAGCCCAGGATCAGGGCAACCAGCGTCACGACCAGGCTGATCCCGAAGGTACGCGCGAAGATGGCCCGGAAGGCCGACGTATCCGGCGGCATGGAGACGATGTGGCCGTCGTTGTTGGTCCGCAGGTCCAGCGACGCCAGCAGATAGTAGGGAGACCAGGACTTGTCGTTGCTGGCGATGGCGGTCCAGTAGCGTGTATTCCCCCAGCGCGGGTCGAGTTTCACCAGATCCTGGCGCGCGGCGGCGCCGTCGGTCGCCTGGATGGGCATGTGGCGCATGGTCTTGAAGATCAGCGACCGGTACCCCGGGACTTCGTAGTTGAGGCGCCGGGCGAGTTCACCGGCGGCGCTGGTGCTCTTTGCCTGAGTCAGATCCTGGCTGAGCGCCAGATAAGCCAGGTCAGGAGGAGCCGCGTGCCGATCCCAGTGCTGCAGGGCCTGCAGCGTCCGTGGCAGAGTGTGGATGACCTCCGGGTTGTCGACCGCGCGTGTGAGCAGCGAAGCGATCGGGATGACGAAGATCACCAGCAGGAAGAGGGCCAGGGGGCCCACCAGAATCATGGCGCGTGCCGTCTTGCGACGTTGCGTTGTTTTCATCGCGCGTCGCACGGCATCCGGATTGACGATCGTCGTGTCCATGGTGTCCCCTGAGTGACCGGCCTGCGGTCGCCGCCGGCCGCTGGCTGTTTAGCGGGCAGCCCAGGCCGTGAAGCGTTGCTCCAGTTCTTCGCCGTGGTCGGTCCAGAACTCCAGATTGTTGAACAGTGCGCCCTTTGCGTTTGCCGGCGAGTTCGGGACCTTGGCCAGGACGTCCGGGCTCAGCATGCCGATGGCCTTCTTGCTGATGGGGCCGTAGGCGATGTGCTGGGAGTAGGCAGCCTGTGCCTTGGGCGAGGCGGCGTATTTGACGAAGTCGATCGCCTGTTGCTTGTTGGCCGAACCGGTCGGGATCACCCAATAGTCGAAGTCGTAGACGCTGCCCGGCCAGGAGATCTTCAGGTTCTTGCGGCCTTCGCGCTGGGCGGCGTCGATGCGGCCGTTATAGGCGGAGGACATGACCACGTCGCCGGCTGCCAACATCTGCGGCGGCTGGGCACCGGCTTCCCACCATTGAATGTTGGGCTTGAGTTCGTCGAGCTTCTTGAAAGCGCGGTCCACACCTGCGGGGGTGGCCAGGACCTTGTATACGTCCTGCGGCGCAACGCCGTCGGCCATCAGTGCGAATTCGAGGTTGTAGTGAGCGCCCTTGCGCAACCCGCGCTTGCCCGGGAATTTCTTCACGTTCCAGAAGTCGGCCCAGCTCGTGGGCGCCGTCTTGAGCGCGTCGCCGTTGTACGCCAGCACCGTGGACCAGACGAAGGTACCTACGCCGCAATACTTGAGCGCGCCCGGGACCATGTCGTTCTTGTCCAGTATCTTGGTCCAGTCGATCTTTTCGTAGGTGCCCTCGTCACAACCGCGCCCGAGGTCGCCGGTCTCGACTTCAACTGCGTCCCAGACCACGTTGTGCGCCTGGACCATGGCTTTGACCTTGGCCTGTTCGCCGTTATAGGCCACCGGAATCACTTTCTTGCCGGATTCTGCCTCGAAGGGCTTGATGAACGCGGCCAATTGGGCGTCGCCGTTGGCGCCGCCAAAGTTCACAACCGTCAGATCACGTGCCTGGGTCGGTTGTGCGAGCATGGCCAGTGGTGCCGAAAGCGCCAGGGCTACGAGTAAGGAACGAGGTTTCATGGATGTCTCCAGTGTTGTTGTCAGAGGGGGGATCAGGGCTGGAAGATGCAGACGTGCTCGCGGGCGACCTGCAGCCGGACTTGCCGGCCTTGGGCCCGCACCCCTGGGTCCGCGACCAGGGGCATTTTCACGAAGAAGGTTTCTGATGGGGTGATCTGGCACCGCAGTCGGACATGGTCGCCGAGATAGACTTCGTCGATCGTGCTGGCCTGGAATTGGTTGATCGCGCTGCCGTCTGAGCTAGGCGTGATGCGTTCGGGGCGGATGGCGGCGATGCAGGGGCTGCCAGCGGTCAGGCTCTGGACGTTGATTCCGTGCAGCACCTGGCCACCAGCGATCTCGACCTGGCAGGTCTCGCCGTCCGTCGATTTGACGGTGCCCGGGAACTGGTTGCTGTCGCCCACGAAGCCCGCCACGAACCGGTTGCAGGGCGTCTCGTACAGCGTGTCCGCGCGGGAGACCTGCTGGATGATTCCCTGGTTGAAGACGGCGATGCGGTTGCTCATGGTGAGCGCCTCGCTCTGGTCGTGAGTGACGTAGACGAAGGTCACGCCGAGCTGTCGATGCAGTGCCTTGAGCTCGAGCTGCATGTGCTCGCGCAGTTGCTTGTCCAGCGCGCCCAACGGTTCATCCATGAGCACGATCTTGGGCTGGAAGACCAGAGCGCGGGCCAGAGCGATCCGCTGCTGCTGGCCGCCCGACAGCTGTGCCGGGTAGCGCTTGCCGAAATCCTGCATCTGCACCATCGCCAGCGCGTCCTGGATGCGCTTGGACCGTTCCTGGGCCGGCATCTTGCGGACTTTCAGCGGGTAATCCAGGTTGCGTTCCACCGTCATGTGGGGGAACAGCGCATAGTTCTGGAACACCATGCCCAGGTTGCGATGGTGGGGCGGCACGTCATTCAGGCGGCGGCCTTCCAGGAAGATGTCGCCGCCGGTCGGTGACTCGAACCCGGCCAGCATCATCAGGCAGGTCGTCTTGCCTGAACCCGATGGGCCCAGCAGCGACAGGAATTCGCCCGGGTAGATGTCGAGATTCAGGTCGCGGACGACCAGGTGGGTCCCGTCATAGGACTTCTGGACCCCCTGGAATCGGACCAAGGGTTCAGCAGTGGGAGCAGCGGACATCGGGCGGGCCTCCGTCAATTGAACGCATGAGCCCGTCAGCGGGCCATGGCCGCCTTAAGGATATCCAGTCCCTCGTCCAGCACGCTATCGGGGATTGTCAGGGGGAACAGAAAGCGGATGACGTTTCCGTACGATCCGCAAGTCAGCAGGATCAGCCCCAGTTCCCGCGCGCGGCGCTGGATGCGGGCGGCGGTTTCGGGATCCGGCTTGCCGGTGGTCGGGTCGCGGAATTCGGCGGCGATCATTGCGCCCAGGCCGCGGATTTCCGCGATACCGGGGTGATGGATGTCATCCAGCGCCGTGCGCAGGCGCTGCCCCAGGGCTTCTGCGCGTGCGACCAGTTGCTCGTCGCGGATGATGTCCAGCACTACCAGGCCAGACGCTACGGCGAGCGGATTGCCGGCGTAGGTCCCGCCCAGCGATCCACGGGGGGCCGCATCCATGATTTCCGCGCGGCCGCAGACGCCAGATAGCGGCATGCCGCCTGCCAGGCTTTTGGCCATGGTGATCAGGTCGGGGACTACGCCTGAGTGTTCGATGGCGAACATCCGACCCGTGCGCGCGAAACCGGTCTGGACCTCGTCCACGATCAGCAGGATGCCGTGTTCGTCGCATTCCTGGCGCAAGGCCCGCAGCAGGTCGTTGGGAGCCACATTGAAGCCGCCTTCTCCCTGTACCGGCTCGATCAGGATGGCTGCGACCCGTTTGGGGCTGATATCCGCTTTGAAAAGGGTGTGCAGCGCCCGGATGGAGTCGTCGGTTGTGACGCCGTCCAGCGGGGTCGGGAAGGGCAGGTGGTAGACCTCGCCGGGCAGGGGGCCGAAATCCTGCTTGCTTGTAGGGGGCGACCTTTCCGGTCAGCGCCATGCCCATGAAGGTTCGGCCATGGAAAGCCCCGGAGAATGCAATGACGCCGGTGCGACCGGTGGCTGCTCGGGCGATCTTGACGGCGTTTTCGACGGCTTCGGCACCGGTGGTGAAGAACGCCGTCTTTTTGGCGTGGTTGCCGGGGGTCAGCTGGTTGACCTTTTCAGCCAGCTCCACATACGACGCGTAGGGTGCGACCTGGAAGGCCGTGTGGGTGAAGGCGGCCAACTGAGCCTGGATGGCGGCGACAATCTTGGGGTGGCAGTGCCCGGTATTGGCAACCGCGATGCCGGCTGCGAAGTCGATGAAGCGTCGGTCCTCGACGTCCCAGAGCTCGGCGTTCAGTGCGCGCTTGGCGTAGAAATCGCAGGTGATGCCAATGCCGTTGGGAATGGCTGCGTTCTTGCGCGCCTGCCACTGCTGATTCAGGTCGGTCATGAATGTCTCCGATGTGGCATGCGGTTCCCGCATCGCCTTTTTTTCACTATACTGATGTTTTGGTTCATCAAATAGATCCATTTCTATAAATTTAATGGGGCCAATTTGAAAGCCTTCATTCTCTCAGAGTGGCTGCAGCAGTATTTCTTCTCGTCGGGTGATGGCCCTGCGTATTCCAGGCTCTACGATCTTATCTGTAGGGCCATTCTGGAGGGGCATCTGGCGGCCGGCGCACGCCTGCCGTCGTCGCGCGGTCTGGCGGCGGATCTGGGTATTGCCCGCAACACGGTGCTGCAGGTCTACGAGCAGCTGACGGAAGAGGGCTATGTACATGCCGGGGTGGGCCGCGGCACCTATGTCGAAGACATCAGCCAGGACTTGCTGCAGCCTGCTGCTTCGTTTCGAGAAACCCCTGGGACTGCTGAACACAAGGGTCCCATCGGCCACGATCTGTCCCGGCGGGGCCGCGCGCTGCTGGCGCACCTGGGCTTTTCCAGCCGGCAGGCGGGGGCGTTCATGCCGGGGGTGCCCGACGTGCGCGAGTTTCCGCTCAAGACTTGGTCGCGCATCCAGAATCGCCTTTGGCGCGAGGGTCCGTGGGATCTGATGCGCTACGCGCCGGCAGGCGGCTACGGGCCGCTGCGCCAGACCATCTCGGACTACCTGAACAGCGTGCGTTCAGTGCGCAGTTCCGCACAACAGGTAATCATGACCACTGGAATTCACCAGGGGATCGACGTAGCCGTGCGGCTGCTCTGTGATCCTGGCGATTCCGTCTGGATCGAGGAGCCCGCCTATTGGGGCGTTCGCAATCTGGTGGCTACGGCGGGGTTGCGGCCTGTACCCATCCGGGTGGACGACGAGGGCATCTGGCCCAGAGAACAGGATCGCGAGCACCCGCCGCGCCTCATCGTCGTGGCACCGTCGCACCAGTACCCGCTGGGCATGGTGATGAGCCTGGCGCGCCGCCGCATGTTGCTGGACTATGCGCAGCAGGTGTCCTGCTGGGTGCTGGAAGACGATTACGACAGCGAATTCCGCTATGGCAGCCGGCCCCTGCCTTCGCTTCAGGGTATGGATGATGCGGGGCGGGTCTTGTATGCGGGCAGCTTCAGCAAGACGCTGTGCCCAGGTCTCCGGGTGGGGTTCCTGGTGGTGCCGGAGCCTTTGTCGCTGGCCTTTGCCGACGCGGTGGCCGAGCTCTACCGCGAGGGCAACATGGTGCATCACGCGATTCTCAACGAATTCATCCGAAACGGGCATCTCGCGTCTCATATTCGTCGTGTGCGCCGGCGCTATGCGGAGCGCCGGGACTGTCTGATCAGCGAGATCCACCACCATTTCGGCGATAGGCTGGATGTGGTGGGCGGCGATGCGGGCCTGCATCTGATTCTGGCGTTGCCAGATACCGTGGATGATCAGGTCGTGGTGCGCGATGCGCTGCGCGAGGGTGTCGTTACCCGTCCTCTGAGCACCTATTATCTGGACCGGGCTCATGCCCGGTCCGGCTTGCTGCTGGGTTATGCCGGGGTGACGCCCGATGAGATCCGGCCCGCCTTTGACACACTGGCGCAGGTCATCGGCCGCTATCTTCAATCGATGCAGACCAAGGGAGGTCGTCGTGACGACACAAGACGCACTGGCACGCAGTGACATCAGCTATCAGTTGCATTCCTACACCAATGCGGAGGAACACAGGCGGCAGGGCCCCTGCATCATGGAGCGGGGCGACGGGATCTTCGTTTTCGACACCACCGGGAAGCGCTACATCGAGGGCATGTCCGGTCTGTGGAGCGTGGCTGTGGGGTTCAGCGAGCCACGCCTGGCAGAAGCCGCTCGGCGGCAGATGGAGTGCCTGCCGTTCTATCACACGTTCAGCCACAAGGCGAACGTGCCTTCGATCAAACTGGCCGAAAAGCTGATCAGCCTGACCGAAGGCCGGATGGCTCAGGCCTTTTTCACCAATTCCGGGTCCGAGGCCAACGACACCATCGTGAAGATGGTCTGGTACTACAACAACGCCCTGGGCCGTCCGAAGAAAAAGAAGATCATCGCGCGTGACGGCGGATATCACGGCGTCACCGTGGCGGCGGCGAGTCTCACCGGCTTGCCCTATCTGCACAAGGACTTCGATTTGCCCTTGCCACAGATCCGCCACGTGCGCCGTCCGCACTGGTACCACGAGGCGCAGCCGGGCGAATCCGAATCCGCCTTTGCTGACCGACTGGCCAATGAGCTGGAGTCGCTGATCCAGGCCGAAGGCCCGGATACCGTGGCCGCGTTCATCGGTGAGCCCATCATGGGTGCCGGCGGCGTCATCGTGCCGCCGGAGACTTACTGGCAAAAGATCCAGGCGGTCTGCCGCAAGCATGATGTGCTGGTGATCGCCGATGAGGTCATCACTGGTTTTGGCCGCACAGGCCAGATGTTCGCATCCGGCCTGTTTGGCATCACGCCTGATTTCATGACGCTCTCCAAGCAGATCACGTCCTCCTACCAGCCGCTGGCGGCAGTGCTGATCAACCAGCGTGTGGCCTCGGTCATTGCCCACCATTCGGGCGAGTTGGGCACCTTCGGCCACGGCTATACGGCCAGCGGCCATCCCGTCGCGACGGCGGTGGCACTGGAAAACATTGCGATCATCGAAGAGCGCGACCTGGTGGGCAACGCGGCTCGTTGTGGCGCGGTCCTGCAGCGCAGACTGCGTGCCCTTGCGGATCACCTGCTGGTAGGCGAGGTTCGCGGGGTTGGTCTGATTGGCGCGGTGGAACTCGTCTCCGACAGGGCCACACATGCGCCGTTCGACCCACCGGGGTCGGTGGGTGCCAGGGTGGTCCAGCAGGCCCAGAACAATGGCCTCATCCTGCGCAGCATCAAGGACAGCATCGCTTTCTGCCCCCCGCTCATCATCACTGAGAAACAGATCGACCAGATGGTGGATCTGTTCACGCAGTCGTTGGACGAGGTTGCCCGTACACTCTAGCTTTCAGGATCGTTTTCAGGAGCCGTCCCATGCCTTCTTCCCGACCCCAGTTCCAATGGCTGGATCCGCTGCTGCTGGACCAGCAGCTCACCGACACCGAGCGCATGATCCGAGATGCGGCGCGCGACTATTGCCAGGACAGGCTACAGCCACGCGTGCAGCAGGCTTTTCGCGAAGAGAAAACAGATACGTCCATCTTCCGCGAGATGGGGGAACTGGGTCTGCTGGGGGCGACATTGCCCGAGCAGTACGGTGGGGCGGGGCTGAATAACGTCAGCTATGGACTCATTGCGCGCGAAGTCGAGCGCGTGGATTCCGGCTATCGCTCGATGATGAGCGTGCAAAGCTCCCTGGTCATGGTGCCGATCAACGCCTTCGGGACCGAGTCCCAGAAACAGAAATATCTGCCACAGCTGGCTGCTGGCGAGACAATCGGCTGTTTCGGCCTGACCGAACCTGACCACGGTTCGGACCCGGGCTCCATGTCCACACGCGCCAGGAAGGTTTCGGGCGGATACAGTCTGACGGGCGCCAAGACCTGGATCACCAATAGCCCGATCGCCGACGTGTTCGTCGTCTGGGCCAAGGACGAGGTTGGCGACATTCGTGGCTTCATTCTGGAAAAGGGCTGGAAGGGGCTGTCGGCGCCCGCCATTCACGGCAAGGTCGGTTTACGCGCGTCCATCACGGGCGAAATCGTGATGGACGAAGTCTTTGTCCCGGAGGAAAACGCGTTCCCGGAAGTACGCGGCCTGAAGGGCCCCTTCACCTGCCTGAATTCGGCGCGCTTCGGCATTGCCTGGGGTGCACTGGGGGCCGCCGAGGCCTGCTACGAAACGGCGCGCCAGTATGTGCTGGATCGACAGCAGTTCGGCCGGCCGCTGGCAGCCAATCAGCTCATCCAGAAGAAGCTGGCCGACATGTTGACCGAGATCACTTTGGGCTTGCAGGCCGTGCTGCGCGTGGGACGCCTGAAGGACGAGGGCACAGCGCCCGTGGAGATCACCTCGCTCATCAAGCGCAATTCCTGTGGCAAGGCGCTGGACATCGCCCGCGTGGCGCGCGATATGCTGGGTGGAAACGGTATATCAGACGAATTCTGCATTGCGCGTCATCTGGTCAATCTGGAAGTCGTCAACACCTACGAAGGCACGCACGACGTGCACGCGCTGATCCTGGGTCGTGCCATCACCGGGATCGCGGCGTTTGCCAACTGAGGCATTGGTCATGGCCACCACACGCGGGGTACAGGAATCCGGCGCGGAGCTGATCCCGGGGGCGCTGTCGTCCATTCGGGTCCTGGATCTGTCCCGGGTGCTGGCCGGTCCCTGGGCTACGCAGATTCTGGCGGACCTGGGGGCTGACGTCATCAAGGTCGAACGGCCCGGCACGGGAGACGACACCCGCTCCTGGGGGCCACCCTGGTTCTCGGGAGAACAACCGGGTGATCAGGTAGCGGCCTACTACCTGTGCGCCAACCGCAACAAACGTTCGGTCACGATCGATATTGGCGTCGCCGAGGGGCAGGCGCTGATCCGGGATCTGGCCGGCAGGAGCGACGTGCTGGTCGAGAACTTCAAGGTCGGCGGCTTGGCTCGTTATGGGCTGGATTATGAAAGCCTCCATGCGCTGAATCCTGGCCTGGTGTATTGCTCCATCACGGGATTCGGGCAGACCGGCCCTTATGCGGCGCGTGCCGGGTACGATTTCCTGGTGCAAGGCCTGGGTGGCCTTATGAGCGTGACGGGACGTCCCGACGGTGAGCCGGGCGGCGGTCCGATGAAGGTCGGTGTGGCGTTGACCGACATTCTGACCGGGCTGTACGCCGCCAATGCGATCCAGGCTGCGTTGGCCGCGCGTGATCGAACCGGCGTGGGTCAGCATGTCGATATGGCGTTGCTCGACGTGCAGGTCGCCTGTCTGGCCAACCAGGCGATGAACTACCTGGCCACCGGGCATGATCCGGCACGCCTGGGGAACGCCCATCCCAGCATCGTGCCGTATCAGGACTTTCCGACGGCCGACGGCTACATGATCCTGGCCATCGGCAACGACGGCCAGTTCGCCCGGTTTTGCGCAGAGGCTGGGCAGCCCGACCTGTCGACGGATGCGCGCTTTGCCACGAACGAGGCGCGCGTGCGCAATCGGGACGCGCTCATCCCCATCCTGCGCCACATGACCACGGCACGCACCACGGCTGCCTGGGTGCAGGCGCTTGAGGCTCGCGCCGTGCCTTGCGGGCCCATCAATGGGTTGACGGACGTTTTTGCCGATCCGCAAGTGCGTGCGCGCGATCTGCGGATCACGATGGATTACCCGGGTGTAGGGCCGGTTCCGCTGGTCGCCAGCCCGATGCGGCTGTCTGACACGCCGGTGGATTACCGCCTGCCGCCGCCGTCCCTGGGCGCGCATACCGACGAGGTGCTGCGGGGCCTGCTGGGCATGAGTCCGCAGGCCATCCGCGCGTTGCGCGAACGTGACGTGATCTGACTGTTCGGGGTCTGACGTGGCGCAGCGCGTGAGCGCCGACCGTTCGGCTTGCAGTGTTTCCGTCCGTGGTGTCTCCGCGCCAGCGGATTTGAGCGACGTCAATTTTCGTGCTTATTGGGCGCATACCGCCACCGCGTTCATCCGACGCCACTGTTTCCGTCCTTATGATAGAGGCATGGCTGCCGCCCGGCGGTAGCCGGATGAATGAGGACCCGCCGTGAAGAAATCCTGGAACACGTTCGGCGCCTGTCTGTTGGCCGCGTCGCTGGGCCTGGCTGCTGGGCCGGCGACGGCCAGTGATGACTGCGACGCGCCCGTCGCACGCTGGCAGACTCGAGAAGCCGTCACCCAAGTGGCCCGCCAGAAGGGTTGGGATCTGAAACGCGTCAAGATCGACGAAGGCTGCTATGAAGTCCGCGGTGAGGATGCTCAGGGCCGCGCCTTCAAGGCCAAGCTCGATCCCGAGACGCTGGAGATCGTGAAGATCAAGTATCGCGACCACGGTGATCGTGATCGCGACCGCCGTCGCGACCAGGACCATCGGGATTCCCCCGGTGCCGCGCCGGGCGCGGCCGACTGAAACTTCCACAGGAGCATTGTCCATGAAGACCTTTTCAATTGCGGCCCTGCTGGCCGCCACCACCTTGGCCGTTCCCGCCTTGGCGCAGGGCCGCACGGTGACATTGTCCATGACTCTGAAGAACTATGGTGGCGATGGCGCCTACTTGGCGGTCTACCTGACCGATGCCCGGGGCGCTCTCGCGGGCACATTGTGGGTGGCGGGCCGCAAGGCCAAGTATTACAAGCACCTGGGCGATTGGAAACGGCTGTCGGCCGGGCACACGGCTGGGCTGGATGGCGTGACGGGCGCCAGCGTGGGTGAGGGCCGGACGCTGAAGGTGACGGCCGATCTGGCCGACGCCTTGTTCGATGCTGGCTACGAGATTCACGTCGACGCTGCCGTGGAGGACATGCGCGACAGCCCGTCCGAAATCCGCGTTCCATTGACCACGGCTGGCGCTGGCCAGTCCACCGCCGGCCGCCAGTTCATTCAGTCATTTTCTTATCAGGTGAAGTGATCGTCGTGCAATGGCGGCAGGTTCATCGCTGGCTGGGTCTGTGGGCCGGGACTCTCGCCCTGGTGGCCGGGGTCACCGGATTGGTCCTGGCCTTCTTCCCGGTGCGCGACACCTGGCAGGCCGTCCAGGCTGAACCGGGTCTGACGGTGGCGGTCGTCGCGCAGCGGGCGGCAGACCGAATTCCCGGGATCGAGGAGATCCGCCGCCTGCCGTCCGGGGATATCGTCGTCTATTTCTTCGACGGCGGCCAAGCCCGCGCCAGCCGGATCGATCCGGCCAGTGGCCAGGCGCTGGGCGACTACCAGGCGTCCGCCGTCGAGCGCTGGGTGCGCAATCTGCACCGGTCCTTCATGCTGAACGATCCGGGCCGTCTGGGGGCGGCTGCGGTTGCGCTGGCCATGCTGCTGCTGACGCTGTCCGGGACGCTGATGCTGGTCCGGCGTCTGGGTGGCTGGCGTCGTCTCGTTTCCGAACGTATTCGCGGAACCACGGCCCAGCGCATCCACGGGGTCAGCGGCCGCACCTTGGTGCTGGTCCTGGCCTTGTCCTCGCTGACCGCGCTCTACATGAGCGCGACGACCTTCAGCCTGATTCCAGCTGACTCGGGCACGGAGCCTGACGTCGTATCCGCGCCCGCCGAGCAGCCGGACCGAGCAGCGGAATCCCTGCCGTTGCTGCAGGCTCTGTCGGCCAACAGCCTGCGCAAGCTGAATTTTCCAGCGGCGGATGACCCGGAGGACGTCTGGACTGTTTCCACCGATGCCGGCGATGGCTGGATCGACCGGCGCAGCGGCAATATGCTGGCCTGGCAGCCGGCGGCCACGACCCGTATCCTTTATGACTGGGTCTACGCTTTGCACACCGGCCAAGGCTTGTGGGCCTGGGCCCTGGTCCTGTCCCTGGTCGGCCTGTGCATCCCGGTCTTCTGGGTGTCCGGGCTCCTGACCTGGCGCGAGGGCCGAGGTCGGGTACCGCGCCTGGCGGACAATAGCCCGGCGCGCCGGGCCGATGTGCTGATCTTCGTGGCCAGCGAGGGCGGCACGACCTGGGGCTTTGCCAAGGCCCTGCATGACGCCCTGGTGCGCAATGGTCATGTGGTCCACACTGCGCCGCTGGAACGGTTCCAGGCGCCAGGCTCCGCCCGCCAAGTGTTCATCCTGGCGGCTTCCTATGGCGATGGTCAGGCCCCGGCCCATGCGGCACGAGCGCTGGACCGGATCGCTGGTCTGGCGACCGGGGCCATACCTGTGTCTGTACTGGGCTTCGGCGACCGTCAGTTCCCGGCCTTCTGCGGCTATGCCGAGGCGCTGGATCGGGTCCTGCGAGCCTCCGGCTGGCCACAAACCCTGCCGCTGGAGTGCATCCATCAGCAGTCGGCGCAGCAGTTCGGCCGCTGGGGGACGGTCCTGTCCGAGGCATTGGGTGAAAGACTGACGTTGAACTATGTGCCGCGTATCCCGCCGACCTTTTCCCTGGAATTGGCGGAACGGCAGGATTATGAGGGCGGCGGCGTCGGCCCAACCGCAATCCTGCGCCTGCGCTGGCAGGATCGCGGCTTATTCGCCCGGCTGCTGGGCAGGAGCATGCCGAATTTCAAGGCAGGCGATCTGGTGGGCGTCGTTCCACCCGGCAACCCGGTGCCTCGCTACTATTCCTTGGCCTCGAGTTTCCGCGATGGCTTTCTGGAAATTTGCGTTCGGCGGATGCCTGACGGCGTCTGCTCCGGCTTCCTGTACGGGCTCAAGCCCGGCGACTGCATCCAGGCCTTCATCAAGTCCAACCCCGGTTTCACCCTGGATGCGTCGCGCCATCCCGTCGTGCTGATCGGGGCAGGCACCGGGGTTGCTCCCCTGGCTGGTTTCATCCGCGCCAATGCCCGCAAGACGCCCATGTTCCTGTACTTTGGGGCGCGCAATCCGGATCAGGACTTCTATTTTGGTACGGTCATCCGCCGCTGGCTGAGTGAAGGGCGGCTGTCCGCATTGTGCACGGCCTTTTCCAGGGTCAAGGGTGGTGGAGGCTATGTGCAGGACGCGCTGCGCCGCGACGCGGATCGCTTGCGGACGCTGGTCTCCAAGGGCGCCGTGCTGCGGGTCTGCGGGAGCCGGCCCATGGCGAGCGGGGTCGTCGAGGCGCTGAACGAAATCCTGGCTCCTCTGACCCTGAGCGTGCATCAGTTGCGGGAGAGAGGCCGCTATGCTGAAGACGTTTTCTGATTTGACCGTCGAGTCGACCCTGAGCGGTCCCACCATGGGTACGCGCTGGGCGGCCCGTTATCAGGCACTGCCGGGCCTTGACCACGAGGCGCTGTCGCGCGATCTGGCTCAGGCCGTGGAATTGGTCGACGCGCAGATGTCGCCCTGGAAACCGGACAGCGATTTGATGCGTTTGAACCGGGCGGCGCCGGAGGAATGGGTGGCGCTGCCGGCAGCTATCCTCGAAGTACTGTCGCGGGCGATGGATGTCGGCACCTTGAGTGGCGGCGCTTATGATGCAGCTGTCGGCAGCCTGGTCAACGCCTGGGGCTTTGGAGCAACTGCGGACGTGCCTGATCCGGCCGCCATCCGGCAGGCTGCCGCCGACCATCGTCCGGCCCATCTTTGGCTGGACGTCGACCCGGTGCAGGGACGGGCGCGCAAGCGTGCACCCCTGTGCCTGGATCTGTGTGGGATCGCCAAGGGCTATGCCGTGGATCGGATGGCTCGGGTCATGGATCTGCACGGTATTGGCCACGCCCTGGTGAGCCTGGACGGAGAACTGCGGGCCTGTGGCGCCCGGGCCGACGGCCAATCTTGGGCGGTGGCCCTGGAAAGTCCGCAGGAAGGACGCCGCGCGGCACACGGGGTCATCGAACTGGCCGACCTTTCCGTAGCGACCTCGGGCGACTACCGCCACTGGGTCCAGGTAGGTGGTCAACGCCTGGCGCACACGATGGATGGCCGCCGGGCGGCGCCAGTGCACAATTCAGTGGCGTCCGTCACTGTGCTGGCGGCCACCTGCATGGACGCTGATGCCTGGGCGACGGCGCTGCTGGTGGCGGGACCGGACGAAGGGCCGGGCCTGGCGCGACGCGTGGGGCTGGACGCCCTTTTCCTGCTGCGAAGAGAAGATCGGCTGGTGGAATTCGGACTGGGCCGCTTCGTGCCCTGATCCCGTTCGTCGCGGCCGGGATTATTCGAATGGCCGGCCTTCGCCCACTTCCTCGTGGGTAGCTCCATCTCGTATGCGGTAGATTCGTTTGAAGGTCGGGATGATTTTTTCATCGTGTGTCACCACGATGATGGCCGTCCGGTACTGTCGCGCCATGTGGTGCAGGATGCGCACGACCGACAGGGCGCGTTCGCTGTCCAGAGGAGCCGTCGGTTCATCGGCCAGGATGACCGGCGGTCGGTTGATCAATCCGCGCGCGATGGCAACCCGCTGCTGTTCGCCGCCCGACAGTTGCTGGGGCATGGCATGCGCGCGGTGTTCGACCTCCAGCGCGGCCAGCACTTCCAGTGCACGGGCACGCGCTTGGCGCTTACCTGTGCCCGCCAGCATCGGCAGCAGCGCCACGTTGTCAGTGGCGTCCAGGAATGGGATCAGATAGGGCGCCTGGAAGATGAAGCCGATTCGGTCGCGGCGCAGTGCCCGCAGATCCTTCACGCGCCAGCCGTCGTCGTAGATGATCTCGCCGCCCAATGTCATGCGCCCGCTGGTCGGATCGATCACGGCCCCAAGGCACTTCAGCAGTGTGCTCTTGCCCGAGCCCGACGGGCCGATCAGACCCACGACCTCCCCGGCCGCGACCGACAGGTTGACGTCGCGCAGGGCCAGCACGGACGTATCGCCCTGGCCATAGCGTTTGCTCAGGCCTTCAATGAGGATGCCGGAATCATTCATGACATTCAGCCGATCGCGTTGGCAGGATCGACCCGTAGGGCGACGCGGATGGCTACCAGACTGGCCAGAGCGCAGATCAGCAGGATGGCCGCCAGACCTGCGATAGAATCCGCCGGCATCAGCAGCACGTACTTGGGAAAGAGGGGGGCGGAGAACGTCGCTGCGATCTTGCCCACCATGAAGCCGATCAATCCCAGGGCCAGGGCCTGCTGCAGGATCAGCCCGGCAATGGTGCGGTTGCGCGCGCCGATCAGCTTGAGCACGGCGATTTCGCGGATCTTGTCCATGGTCAGGGTGTAGATGATGAAGGCCACGATGGCCGGGCTGACCAAAGCGAGAATCACCAGGAACATGCCGATCTGCCGCGCCGAAGAAGCAACCAGCTTGTCCACCAGAATGGTTTCCATCTGTGCCCGCGTGTAGACGGACAGGTGCGCCCAGCGCCGGATCCGGGCGGCAAGCTCGTCGGCATCCGCGCCTGGTGCCAGTGTCACCAGGACGGCATTGACGTACGGGTTGGCCGCCTGACTTTCGAGCACGGCTCGGAGGGCCGAATCGTTCCCAGGCTGGTTCAGGCCAGGGTTGGCCGATGCGCGCCGGCGACTCTGCCAGATGGCGTCGTTGTCTTTCTGGAACTGGGCCTGCTGCGCGTCTTTCAGCGGAATGAAGACCATCGGATCACCGCTGGAGGATACCGTGCGTCGGGTTTGGCCGACGACGGTGTATTCATGGCGGCGGATGGTGATCCGGTCGCTCAGGACGAAGCCGGTCGCCACGTCCGCCACCGCTTCGTAGTGGCCCAGGACGATCTGGCGGCCGGCCACCAGATGCGGCGGCCAGCCTGGGGTCGCGCCCGGGATGCCCGGGGCTACGCCTACCACCATGATACGGACGTCACGGTCGCGATGGCGCGCCTGCATGGTCAGGTAGGTGACGTTGGCCGCCTGAGCCACGCCCTGCAGTCCCAGGATTTGGCGGTAGGCGTCGTCCGGGAGGCTGGAGTTTTCGGCATACGGTCCCTGGGTGCTGCGCTGCACGACCCACAGGTCGGCACTGCTGTTGTCCAGCAAGGCCTGCGCGTCGGCGACCAGGCCCCGGTAGACACCCGCCATGATCAGCGTGACACCGATCAGCGGGCCCAGGCCGATGCCGGTAAACAGGAATTTTCCCCAGGCATGCAGGATGTCGCGTCCGGCCAGGCTGATCATGTCGCAGGCTCCGACTGGGCCTGGCCGGTGTCGCGGACCCGGCTGCGGGCCGTCAGCGGACTGGCGCTATGGACGATGACGAGATCGCCGACCCGTAGTCCGTCCAGCACCTGGACCATGCCTCGAGCATCGGTGGCTCCGACGCGGATGGGCGTGAACGTCGGATGCCCATCCTGAAGTCGCCAGACCCCCGGTTGTCCCTTCTGATGGCGGATGGCCGAGTTGGACACCACGGGGCCAGGTGAAGTGGCTGGCAATTCCACCGTGGTTTCCGCCAATTCACCCAGGGCTGGCGGTGGAGTGGGCAGGGTATCGAAGGCGACTTTGACCAGCAGCTCTTCGGTGATTGCGTCGGCAACCGGTTCGATGCGGGCGATCTTGCCACCGACCGGATCCGGCCCGCGGGATCGCAGCACGATCCGGGCCGTCAGCCCTTCGGACAGACCGGCGGGGCCCGCCTGATCAAAGCGCGCGTTGATCCAGAGCGTATCCGGCGCGATCACCTGGACGACCGTCTGTCCGGCCATCAAGGTCGTGCCTGGATCCGCCTCGCGGGTGAGGACGAAGCCATCGATGGGCGAGACCAGTGTCAGATTGCGCCGCAGGGTGTGCAGTGCGGCCAGCTCAGCTTGCAGACGTTCGATGTCCTGCGTGGTGGCTTGCAGGGCGGCCTGTGCCAGATTTAGTTCGTGCCGCTTGTCGCTGGCGGTTTCCTCGCTGATGGCCGATGCCTTCAACAGCGTTTCATAGCGGTGTAGCTGGACCTGGGCCCGGTCCTGGCGGATGCGGGATTCCCGCGCCATGACATGCGCGCGAGACAGCGCCGCCACCTGGGCCCGGATGCGATCGTCCAGGTCCACCGGGTCAAGTTCGCCCAGCGTCTGGCCCGCTCGTACGGCGTCGCCCACGTCCACGTCCAGCCGTAACACCCGCCCCGTCAGGGTCGGGCCTATCCGGTGGACCTGGCGGGCCTCAACCGTGCCGATGCCAAAGCGTACCGGGTGGATGGAGGCCTCCTGGATCCGGGCCGTGGTCACCGGAATGCGGGCCAGCGGCCCGGATTGCAGGACGACATACAGAAACAGCCCCAGCAGGACCAGTCCCAATGCAGCCAGCGACGCGTGTTTCCGGTTGAAGGGCAGAGTCTTCATGGGCGCGCTCCGATCCCTGATCAGTACATGTGCTGGCCGCCATTCATGGCCAGGTTGCTGCCTGTCATGAACGCGGCCAGGTCGCCGCAGACGAAGGCTACCAGCGCGCCAATCTCTTCCGGACGGCCCAAGCGGCCGACCGGAATCTGGGAGATGATCTGGCTCTCGAGCACGTCGCGGGGGACGGAGGCGACCATGGGCGTGTCCATGTAGCCGGGAGAGATCGTGTTGACGGTGATGCCCTTGCGCGCCAGCTCCAGGGCCAGCGACTTGGTGAATCCGTGGATGCCGGCCTTGGCTGCGGCGTAGTTGGTCTGGCCGAACTGGCCCTTGCTTCCATTGATCGAAGCGATGTTCACGATGCGGCCCCAACCGGCTTCAATCATGTCATCGACGAAGGGGTGGGTGACATTGAACATGGAGTCCAGATTGGTGCGCAGCACACTGTCCCAGCCCGACTTTCGCATCTTTCGGAAGGTGCTGTCGCGGGTGATGCCGGCGTTGTTCACCAGAATGTCCACCCGGTGGCTGTCGGCCCGAATGCGTTCGGCCATGGCCAGGCAAGCGGCTTCGTCGGCAACATCGGTGCCGTAGGCCTGGAAGTGATAGCCCTCGGCGGCCTGTTGGCTGAGCCACGCCTGGACGTGGTCGTTGCCCGGCGAGTGCGTCACCAATACGGTGTGGCCTTGCGCGTGCAGGGCACGGGCAATGGCTTGTCCCAGGCCGCCGGTGCCACCGGTGACGAGTGCAGTGTGGGATGTGGAAGTGGAGACGAGAGTAGACATGAGGAACTCCTGCGGTGTGGACCCTTCAGGCCATGCTGCCGATCGTGGACCGAAAGCGGCGCAGCGACAAGTGGAACATGAGGGAACCGATGATCAGCAGAGCCAGGAACGAGGGCCAGACCACGTCCAGGCCCGCGCCCCGGTACAGAATGGCCTGCCCCAGTTCGACGAAATGGGTGGTGGGCGCGGCCAGCATCAGATCCCGGGCCAGCAGGGGCATGCTTTCGCGCGGCGTCGTTCCGCCCGAGAGCATCTCCATGGGCAGCAGGATCAGGATCATCAGCATGCCGAATTGCGGCATGTTGCGCGCCAGCGTGGCCAGCCAGATGCCCATGGCGGTCATGGCAAACAGGTGCAGGGCCGCGCCGGCGAAGAACAGCGGCAGGGATCCTTCGATCGGCACGCCCAGCAGTCCGCGGACGACGCCGTTGAGCGACAGGGCGGCTGCGGCCAGCACCACGAGGCTCATGGACCAGACCTTGGAGAGCATGATCTGGGTTGGTGTGACGGGCATGACCAGCAGGTGTTCGATGGTGCCATGTTCCCGTTCGCGGATCAGGGCGGCTCCCGTCAGGATCAGGGACAGCATGGTGATCTGGTTGATGATCTCCATCAGGCCGCCGAACCAGGATTTTTCCAGGGCCGGGTTGAACCGCGCGCGCAGGGCCAGGCCCGCGGACGGGCTGGCGGTCTGGCTGCGCCCGCGCATGAAGTCCGCGATCTCGCCCTGAATGATCTGTTGGATATTGCCGTTGCCGGTGAAGGCCTGGCTCATGCGGGTGGCGTCGACGTTGATCTGGATTTCAGTCGGGCGTCCGGCCAGCATGTCGCGCTGGAAATCGGGCGGAATGTTCAGCACGAAGGCGTAGCGGCCGATGTCCATCCCCGGATCCACCTGTTCGTGGCTGATCATGGCCGGCGTAATGAACTGGGGTGGATAGAACGCCGCCGTGATCCGCTGGGATAGGGGAGAATGGTCCTCGTCCACGATGGCGATGGAGACATGATGCAGGGTTTCGGGCACGGCCGTGGCGGCGGTGTAGACCGACACCGTGAAGGAAAAGAGGATCAGCACCAGCATGACGGGATCGCGCCACAGGCTCCAGAGCTCCTTGATGCCCAGGCGCCAGATCGTTCCGTAGGCGGGATGCTTTTTCATATCAGCGGTCCTGCTTGCGAAGAAGCGCGATGGCCGTCCCCAGGATCAGCGGGATCGACAACATCAGGGGCTGGATCGAAGGCCAGAGGTCGTGGAGTTCCAGCGCCTTGTTGAAGATGCCGCGGCTGATGGTGAACATGTGGGCGGCCGGGTAGGTCTGGCCGATGAGCAGGCCCACGCCTTCCATGGAGCTGACCGGATCCAGCAGGCCCGAGAACTGAATGGCGGGAATCAGGGTGGCCATCATCGTGAAGAACATGGCAGCGATCTGGCTGCGTGTCATGGCCGACGTCAGCAGGCCCAGGCCGGTGGAGGCGATGCAGTAGACGAAGCCGGCCAGGGCCAGGGTGGCGAGGCTGCCTTTGATCGGAACGCCGAAGACCGTGACCGACAGCAGGCACATGGCTGCGAAGTTCAGCAAGGCCAGCCCGATATAGGGGATCTGCTTGCCCAGCAGGAATTCCGTCCGTGTCACCGGGGTGACATACAGATTGATGATCGAGCCGATTTCCTTTTCGCGCACCACGGCCAGCGCGGTGAGCATGGCCGGCAGCATCATCAGCAGGAGCGGGATGACGACCGGCACCATGGCGGGCAGGCTGCGCACGTCCGGGTTGTAGCGGAAACGGGTCTGCAGATCGACCGGCGAGGCGGCTGCCACGCCCAGGCGTTCCCGGACCTGCTGCGCCAGCCATTGCTGGTGCATGCCCTGAACGTAACCCCTGACGGTTTCCGCCCGCTGAGGCATGGCCCCGTCGATCCAGGCGCCGATCTCGGGCGTGCGGCCGTGCAGCAGGTCGCGTCCGAAGCCGGGAGGAATCTCGATGGCCAGGGACAGTTCGCCGCTGCGCATGCGCCGGTCCATGTCGGAATCGTCGACGATGGGGGGATGCTCGACAAAGTAGCGTGAGCCTGACAGATTCAGTGCGTAGGCGCGGCTGATGGTGCTCTGGTCCCGATCCAGCACCGCAAAACTCAGGCTCTCCACGTCCAGGCTGATGCCGAAACCGATGACGAACATCAGCACCAGGGATCCCATCAGGGCCAGCGTGCCGCGCACCGGATCGCGCCGCAGTTCCATGGATTCGCGCCGCATGGTGCTGAACAGCCGGGCGGGGCTGAAGGACGGAATGCGTGGCGCCCCCGCTGCCGGGCCGCCGGTGGCCGGGGCAGCGGGGACGATGGGTTCCGCGCTCGGACCGGGCGGCGCCACAGGAGCTTCGCCGCTAGCTTCCAGCAGGTAGCCGATGAAGGCTTCTTCCAGTGACCCGGCGCCGCGCTTGCGCACCAGTTCGGCGGGCCGGTCGCTGTCGAGCACGCGTCCCGCGTGCATCATGGACATGCGATCGCAGCGTTCGGCCTCGTTCATGAAATGGGTGGAAATGAAGATCGTGACCCGGTCGCGGCGCGACAGCGTGATCAGCAGCCGCCAGAAATCGTCGCGGGCGATGGGGTCCACGCCCGAAGTCGGTTCATCCAGGATCAGCAGCTCGGGCTCGTGCACCATGGCCACGGCCAGCGACAGTCGCTGGCGGATCCCCAGCGGCAGACTGCCGGGCAAGGTGTCCAGCGCCTCGCTCAGGCCGAAGCGCTCCACCATGGTCCGGACGCGCTCGTCGATGCGCTCCGGAGCGACGTGGAACAGGCGGGCGTGCAGAAACAGGTTCTGGCGCACCGTCAGCTCGCCGTAGAGGGAGAAGGACTGCGACATGTATCCGACCCGGCTGCGCACGTCCAGGTCGTCGGGGTCGATCTCACGGCCAAACAGCCAGGCGCGGCCCTCGCTGGCGGGCAGCAGCCCGGTCAGCATCTTCATGGTGGTTGATTTGCCGCAGCCGTTGGATCCCAGAAAACCGAAGATCTCGCCGCGACGGATGCGCAGGCTGACGTGGTCGACGGCCACGAAGTCGCCAAACCGCATGGTCAGGTCGCGGGCCTCGATGGCGATATCTTCCTCGCCGTCCGCGGGCAGCGGCGGGATCTCCACAGGGGTATAGCCTTCGCGCCGCGCGGCTGGCAGCAAGTGGATGAAGGAAGCCTCCAGCGAGGCCTGGCCAGTGACCTGGAGCATTTCGGCCGGCGTTCCGGTGGCCAGGATGCGGCCTTCGTCCATGGCAGCCAGCCAGTCGAAGCGCAGGGCCTCGTCCATGTAGGCGGTGGCGACGATGACGCTCATGGCGCCCGATTGACGCGGCGCGCCGCCGGTTGCGCGTCCGGGATGACCGGCGCGGATGCGAGCGATCAGGTCCCAGAACTGGGCGCGGGCCAGCGGGTCCACGCCGGTCGTCGGCTCGTCCAGAATCAGGAAATCCGGGTCATGGATCAGGGCGCAGCACAGGCTCAGCTTCTGCCTCATGCCGCCCGACAACTTGCCTGCGGGACGGGACAGGAACGGGTGCAGGCCGGTGCTGCGGGTCAGGTCATCGATGCGCCGGCGCCGCTCGGCGGCGTCGTGACCGAACAGGCGGGCGAAGAACTGCAGGTTTTCCTCGACCGAGAGCGTCGGGTAGAGGTTCTTCCCTAGCCCCTGGGGCATGTAGGCGATGCGCGGGCAGGTCCGCTTGCGGTGGCCCCCTGTCGCCATGTCGCCGCCCAGAACCTCGACCTGGCCTTCCTGGATGGCGCGGGCTCCGGCCAGGATCGACAGCAGGGTGGATTTGCCCACGCCGTCCGGGCCGATCAGGCCGATCATCTGGCCGGACGGAACGTCGAAGTCGATGTGTTCCAGCGCGCAAGTCTTGCCGTAGCGGTGACTCAGTCCCCGGATCCGGGCCGCGAGAACGTCCTGCGTCATGGGCTTATCCAGGCAGGTGGATGGTCAGGGACGCCGGCCAGGGCTGCGTGGCGTCGGTGCGGACCCAGGCGACGCCGGGCAGGCCGGTCTTGACCTGCTCCAGATGCTTCTGCAGCAGATCCCGGGGAATGCGCGCCTTGATGCGGAACATGAGCTTCTGGCGCTCGCTGGCCGTTTCCACGGTCTTGGGGGTGAACTGGGCCTGACTGGCGACGAAGGCGACTTCGGCGGGGATCACGTATTCCGGGGCCGCGTCCAGCACGATGCGGACTTCGCTGCCCAGGGCGAGCCGGCCGGCGATGGCCTCGGGCATGAAGAAGGTCATGGTGACATCGGACAGATCCAGCATGTTGAGCACGCGGCCGCCGGCGCTGAGCACTTCGCCGGGCTGGGCGATGCGTAGCTGAATGCGTCCGTCGCGCGGAGCCTTGAGGCGGCTGTCCTCCAGATCGGCCTGAATACGCGCCGTCGTGGCCGCCGCCGCCGTTACGGCCGATTCCGCGCCGATCTGATCGGCCCTGGCCGCCGCCACGCCCGCCTGAGCCGACAGCACTTGCGCCCTCGCGGCGGTGAGGCCGGCCTCGGCGCTTCGCAGCCGGGCCTGATCGTCGTCCAGTTCCTGCTGCGAAGCGGCACCCTGCCGGGCTAGCGTGCTGGATCGATTCAAGCGCTGCCGGGCGGCGAACAGATCGCTTTCGCGCTGCTTGACGACAGCCTGCGCCGTGGTGACGTCGCTTTCGCGCAGGGCGACCTGAGCCTGAGCGGCGGCGACCGCATGGCTGGCCTGGTGCTGGCGGGCCGCCGCTTCTTCGATCTGGGCCTGCAGTGAATCCGGGTTCATCAGGGCCAGGATCTGGCCGGCCCGGACGAAATCGCCCTCGTCGACCAGGATGCGGTCGATCCGGCCGGGCAGCCTGGTGGCAATGTCGATTTCGGTGGCCTCGATGCGGCCGTTGCCTCGCATGAAGCCGGGGCCGGGACCGCTGTCCTGGGACCAGCGCCAGGCGCCGTAGGCACCGATCGCCAGCGCGGCAGCCAGCACCAGCGGGAGGGATCTCTTGAGCTTTTCGGACAGGATCATGTCGATCAGAGGGCGGGAGAGGTTGGAGGGGCGGGCCCGGCGCCGCCGCCCAGGGTGGCGTACAGGGCCACCTGGCTCGATAGCCAGGCGCGCCGGACTTGAACCAGCTGCTGCTGAGCCGTCAGCAGATCGCGCCGGGCGTCCAGGACTTCCAGGTAGGGCGCGGCGCCGCTGTCGTAGCGCAGTTGGGCCAGATCGGCCCGCGCGGCCTGGGTCTGGGCCATGCGGGCCTGGATGTCCAGTTGTCTGGCCAGGCCCTGGCGCGCGGAGAGGGCATCGGCCACCTCGTGGAAGGCGGTCTGGATGCTTTTTTCGTAGGTCGCCACCGCCATGTCGCGCCGGACCTCGGCCACGTCCAGGGTGGCCCGCAGGCGGCCTGCCGTGAAGATCGGGAGTTCGATGACCGGCGCGAACGTCCAGGCCTGGCTTCCGCCGCCGAACAGGCCGTCGAGCTCGGCGCTTGCCGAGCCGGCGCTCGACGTCAGGGCGATGCGCGGCAGGAAAGCGGCACGCGCGGCGCCGATCCGGGCGTGGGCCGACCGCAGCTGGTATTCGGCGGCCCGGATATCCGGCCGGGACAGCAGGACCTCAGATGGTAGGCCCGGCTCGAGCCGGGTCAGCCGCATGGATTCCAGACCGATGCCCGCCACCCGCGCGATGTCTGCGTCCGCGACGCCCGTCAGTAGCGTCAGCGCGTGCGCGGCGGCGGCCCGTTCCTGTTGCAGCTGAGCCTGCAGGGATTCGGCCTGGATCAGCAGGGTGCGCACCTGTGTCAGTTCCAGTTCCGAGGCGGACCCTGCGCCCTTGCGCTGCCGGAAGATTTCCAGGGACTGCCGGCGGTTGCGCACGGCTTCGTCTGCCAGAAAGGCGCGCTGGTCCAGCTCCCGCAGAACCAGCACCGAGTCGGCCACTTGGCGCACCAGCGCCACCCGGACGGCCTGGCGGGCTGCGTCCGTCGCCAGCCAGTCGTCCAGCGCGGCGTCATTCAGATTGCGGATCCGGCCCCAGAGGTCGATCTCCCAATGAGTCAGGCCGATGCCGGCCTGGCTACGGGACTGGATCTGTGGCTGGCCCGTAAGGTTGAGGTCGCCGGGCACGCGGCTGCGTTCGATGCCACCCTGGGCGCTGATTGATGGCGATAGGTCGGCCCGCTGAATCCGATGGGCGGCTTCGGCCTCGCGTACGCGCAGTTCGGCCAGCCTCAGGTCCCGATTGTGCTCCAGGGCCAGGCCGATCAGCCGGCGCATGTCGCCGTCCTGGAAATAATTCGCCCAATCCAAATCCCGTAAAGCGCGCGCGGCGGCGGGCGCGGTTTCGGCGTCGTCGGGCCAGGCGCCGGCGATCGGAGGAGGCGGGAGCCGGGTCGCGGGCGCCAGGTTGACGCAGGCCGACAGGGTCAGCACGAGGGCAGCGCTCAGGATGCGGGCGAGCAGCCGACCATGCCGGCGGTCGGCTGCTCGCCCGCGCGTGCCGCGCCGGATTTCGCGAGACAGGGTTTGCCTGGGCATGGATCAGGTCTCGAGTACATAGCGCCCGGGGGCATCCTCCAGGGCCTTGCGGCCGGGGCGCCCCAGGGGCGGCGGGGCCTCGGACGGGCCCGAGCGGTCGGCCAGCCACTGTGACCAGGCGGTCCACCAGGATCCATCGTGGACGGGGGTCGACGCCATCCATTCGTCGGGCGACAGGGAAGGGTCGCCGGGTTGGCGGACGCGGATACGGTACTGGCGTCGAGGATGGCCGGGCTCGTTGACGATGCCGGCGTTGTGGCCGCCACTGGTCAGCACGAAGCTCAGTTCGCCCGGGAAGAACTGGTGCAGCTTGTAGACTGAACGCCACGGGGCGACGTGGTCGGTGACCGTGCCCACGGCGAAGACCGGCAGGCGGATGTCGCTGATCGACACGGGTCGCCCGTCCACCGGGTAGCGTCCGGCGCTCAGGTCGTTGTCCAGGTAAAGGCGCCGCAGATACTGCGAGTGCATGCGAGCGGGCATTCGGGTGGTGTCGGCGTTCCAGGCCATCAGGTCGTTGATGGGGCGCCGTTCTCCCAGCAAATATTCGTGGATGGCGCGCGACCAGAGCAGGTCGTAGGACCGCAGCATCTGGAAGGCACCCGCCATCTGGTCGGCACTGAAGTAGCCCCGGCGCCGCATCTGGGCTTCGAGCATGTGGACCTGGGCGTCGTCGATGAACAGCCCGATCTCGCCCGGCTCGCTGAAATCGATCTGGGTCGTGAACAGGCTGATGCTGGCAAGCCGCTGGTCGCCGTTGCGCGCCATGGCGGCGGCCGCGATTGACAGTAGCGTGCCGCCCAGGCAGTAGCCGGTGGCATGAACGCGGCGTTCGGGTTGGATGCGTCCGATAGTGTCCAGGGCGGCAAAGAATCCGTTGCGTAGGTAGTCGTCCATACCCAACTCGGCATCTTGGTCAGTGGGGTTCTTCCAGGAGATGCAGTAGACGGTGTAGCCCTGATCGATCAGGAACCGGACCAGGGAATTGTGGGGCGACAGGTCCAAAATGTAGTATTTCATGATCCAGGCTGGCACGAGTAGGATTGGCTCCCGCCTCACGGTCGGCGTGGTCGGGGCGTACTGGATCAGTTCCATCAGCCTGTTGCGCAGGACGACCTTGCCTGGTGTAGTGGCTACGTCGTGTCCCACGCGGAATCTGTCCGCCCCCGCGACTGGCATCTTGGCCTGGCGCCGGACGACGTCTTCCAGCAGGTAGCCGCCGCCGCGCAGCAGGTTCATTCCGCTTTCCGTTATCGTCCGGTCGATGGCGACCGGATTCGTCCAGAGTTGGTTGCCCGGGGACATCATGTCCAACCACTGGCGCGCCCAGAACGAGATCTGCCGCATGTGGCGCGGATCGGTGCCGGGCAGGTCGGACGTAGCTTCCTCCCACCAGGCCTGGCTTAGCAGGAACCCTTGGCTCAGCAGGTTGTAGGGCCAGCGGCACCAGGCCGGGTCAGTGAAGCGGCGATCAGTCTCGGGTGGCGTGATGCAGGCTTGGGCCGGATCGCCGGCAGCCTTCAGACAGTCGTACAGGTAGCGTGCGAGTTCGCGCTGATGGCTGGTGGCCAGACGCAGCAGTTCGGTTCGTTTTCCCGGCGAGGCCGCCAAGTGCATGGCCCAGTCCAGCCAGGCCAGGCTGAGCGAGGTGGGCGAGATCGACCCGAAGGCGCGTGCCTGGTTGGCGTGGAAATATTCGTCGGTGGCCCGGGCTGCGGCCTGGTGATCTACGGCACGGCGGTTCGAGGATGGTGGCATGACGATTCTCCTTATCAACTTTTTAGTTGATAACCGACAAGCGGGTTTTGATCCCGATCAATCGCCCCGCCAAGCCCTCCATTCGGAATCAATCACCACGTCGAAAACGCCATCCTCCCCCTGATGCTGTTTCGAGCTCAGCCTCAATCCTTGCGTAGACGCGCGAAGGCCTCGGCCATTGCCCCGTGCGGTTTTTCCGGGCGTCTGGATCCGGTGTTGTGCGGTGCAGCTGGGTGCTCGCGGGCTCGCCGGTCGCCGCCTGGTGCTCCCGAAGATCTGCGCGGCGTACCGTCGTCCTTTCGCATGCTGAGCGCGACGCGCTTGCGGGCGATATCGACTTCCACCACGCGCACCTTCACGGTCTGGCCGACACGCACGACTTCGCGGGGGTCCTTGACGAATTTGTCGGCCAGCGCCGAGACGTGCACCAGGCCATCCTGATGAACGCCGATGTCCACAAAGGCCCCAAAGTTGGCCACGTTGCTGACCACGCCTTCCAGCGTCATGCCGGGGATCAGGTCCTTGATGTCGTGGATGCCTTCCATGAACTTTGCGGTCTTGAATTCGGGGCGTGGGTCTCGGCCGGGTTTCTCCAGCTCGGCGAAGATGTCGCGTACCGTCGGCAGACCAAAGCGGTCATTGACGAATTCGGCCGGTGACAGCCCTTTGAGTGCCTCTGGCTGACCCATGACTGAGGCGGCTGGCTGGCCCAGTTTGAGCAGGATCTGTTCCACCACCGGGTAGGCTTCGGGGTGCACTGCCGACGCATCTAGTGGATTGTCCGAGCCCGGGATACGCAGGAACCCGGCTGCCTGTTCGAAGGCTTTGTCGCCGAATCGAGGAACGTCCCGCAGCCCCTGGCGGTTGCGGAAGGCGCCGTGCTCCTCGCGCCATTGCACCAAGTTGCGGGCCAGCGTGGCGTTCAGCCCCGATACGCGGGTCAGCAGCGGCGCTGATGCGGTGTTCACGTCCACTCCCACCGCATTCACGCAGTCTTCCACGACAGCGTCCAGGGAGCGTGCGAGTTCGCGCTGGTTGACGTCATGCTGATACTGGCCCACGCCGATGGCCTTGGGTTCGATCTTGACCAGTTCCGCCAGCGGGTCCTGAAGGCGCCGTGCGATGGAGACGGCACCCCTGAGGCTCACGTCCATGTCCGGGAATTCGTGCGCAGCCAGTTCCGAGGCTGAGTAGACCGAGGCGCCCGCCTCCGAGACCACGACTCGGTCGAAGCTGATCTCCGGGTGGCGTTCGCGGACCAGAGCCGCGAGGCGCTCAGTCTCGCGCGAGGCCGTGCCGTTGCCGATGGCGACGAGTGCGATCTGGTGGCGCTTGGCCAGCGCCGCCAGCGTGCGCAAGCTGCCTTCGATATCCTTGCGGGGCTCGAACGGATAGATGGTTGCCGTTTCCAGCACTTTACCGGTGGCGTCGATGGCGGCGACCTTGACGCCAGTGCGGATCCCGGGGTCCAGTCCCAGCACCGTTTTTGGTCCGGCTGGCGCCGCCAGCAGCAGGTCTTTCAGATTGGCGGCGAAGACCCGGATGGCTTCCGCCTCGGCCTCTTCGCGCAGCCGGCCGACCAGCTCCGTCTCGAACGTGGTCAGCAGCTTCACGCGCCAAGTCCAGCGGCAGACCTCGGCCAGCCAGTGCTGGCGCGGAGTGGCCTGAGTATCGAAACGCGCATCCACCGCCAGCAGCTCCGCCACCTTCTCGATGCAGGGATGAGGGGTCTGGGCCTCGCGGTCGGCGGTGAGTCCGAGTCTCAGATCCAGAATGCCCTGCTGGCGGCCGCGCAGCAGCGCCAGGACCCGATGGGAAGGTAGCGTGCTCAGTGTCTCGCTGAAATCGAACCAGTCGCGGAAGTTGGCGCCTTCGGTTTCCTTGCCCTCCACGACCTTCGCGTAGAGCAGCCCCGTATTCCAGAGTTCGGTGCGCAAGGCCTGCAGCACGGTGGCCTGTTCGGCGAACCGCTCGGCCAGAATGTCGCGTGCACCGTTCAGAACTGCTTTCGCGTCGGCAAAACCGGCTTCTGTGTTCAGGTAGCCGGCAGCGGCCTGTTGTGGGTCGGCTGTTGAATCGTTCAGCAGCGTTTCCGCCAGCGGTTCCAGGCCCGCTTCGCGGGCGATCTGGGCGCGTGTACGGCGCTTGGGTTTGTAGGGGGTGTACAGGTCTTCGAGCTGTTGTTTGCTGTCGGTGGCCAGGATCTGACGCTGCAGGGCGTCATCCAGTTTGCCCTGCTGGGCGATCGAATCCAGGATCGCGATCCGGCGGCTTTCCAGTTCGCGGATATAGAGCAGCCGGACTTCGAGCTGGCGCAGGATGGTGTCGTCCAGGCCGCCAGTGGCTTCCTTGCGGTAGCGTGCGATGAACGGTACGGTAGCGCCCGAATCCAGGAGCTCGACGGCGGCGGCGACCTGCGCCGGCCGAGCCCCCAGTTCTGCCGTCAGGAGCCGCAACACGCGGGTGGGATCAACCTCATGGGTTGGTGGGATAGGGCTTGTGGTGTTCATAGGGGTCTTAAAATACCAGATTCAAGCGGCGCATTTTGCCACAGGCTCGATGGCCGCCCCTGTTTCCTGTCGTATCATCCCCGGACTGCCGACGCGGTCTGATCCCCACCATGATTCCTGATGATTTGAGCGAGATGTTCAGCGCCGCAGGGCCGCTGGCCAAGGCCTTGCCGGCCTATGTGCCGCGCGAGGCGCAGCTTGCCCTGTCCCTGGCGATCGAACGGGCCATCGACACCCAGGACGTGCTGGTGGCCGAGGCCGGGACAGGCACGGGCAAGACATGGGCCTACTTGGTGCCGGCCTTCCTGTCTGGCGGAAAGACGCTGATTTCCACGGGCACCCGCACGCTCCAGGATCAGCTGTTTCGGCGTGACATTCCGCGCCTGCGCGAGGCGCTGGCGCTGCCTGTCGACGTGGCGCTGCTCAAGGGGCGCAGCAACTACGTCTGCCACTACCATCTGGATCGCCTGGCGCAGGATGATCGCGCCTTGAAGTCGCGCGACGAAATCCCGCAGTTGCGGGCAATCCAGCGGTTCGTACGGGAAACCGAGAGCGGTGATCGGGCGGATCTTCCCGCCGTGCCGGAAAATGCCGATATCTGGAACCGGGTCACCTCCACGCGCGAGAACTGCCTGGGCCAGGAGTGTCCGTTCATCAAGGACTGCTTCCTGATGAAGGCGCGTCGCCACGCCCAGGAAGCGGACGTGGTAGTGGTCAATCACGCATTGTTCATGGCCGATCTGGCGCTGCGCGAAGAGGGCATTGCCGACCTGTTGCCCGAAACGCAGCTGGTGGTCTTCGACGAGGCGCACCAGTTGCCGGAAACTGCCACGCGTTTTCTGGGCCAGAGCGTTTCCTTGCACCAGATCCTGGATTGCGCAAAGCTGGCCGAGGCGGCCGGGCTCGCCCACGCCCGCGAGGCAGCGCGATGGAGTGACCTGTGCGGCGCACTGGATCTGGCCGCGCGGGAACTGCGGCTGGCCGGTGCGCCCATCGCGAAGCTGCCGGGCGGGCGTGTCACCTTCGATCACATCCCGGACGCCGAAGGCTTTGACCGGGCGTTGGCGGTTCTGGTGAAGGCGCTGGATGTGTTGACCGATGTGCTGGGAACTCAGGAGGAACGCGATCCGGAACTGGCAACCGCGGCCCGCACGGCCAGGACATTACGCGCGCGCCTGGTGCAATGGTCCCAACCCGCTCGCGGCGAGCCAGAACCGGCAGATCAGGCGGCTGTGCGCTGGATCGAACATGGGACCCAGTCGGTCCGGCTGCATCGCGCACCGTTGTCCGTCGCCCGAATATTTTCCGGATTCCGGCGCCCGGGCCAAAGCTGGGTGCTGACGTCGGCGACGCTGTCGGTGAAGGGTGACTTCACTCATTTTCAGCATCAGCTTGGGTTGTCTGAAGCCGAGACTCGCAGTTGGGCTTCGCCATTCGACTACCCGGCGCAGGGGCTGCTGTATGTGCCGGATACGCTGCCGTGGCCCAATGACCCTGGATTCACCGATGCCTTCGTGCGAGCATTGTTGCCGCTGGTGGATGCCTGCCCGGGCGGTGTGTTGGTGTTGTGCACGACCCTGCGGGCGGTGGACCGCGTGGCCGATCAGCTGCTGCGCGGCATGCTGCAGTCCGACCGGACCGTGATGCGTCAGGGTGAAGCTACGCGCGGGGTATTGCTGGAGCGCTTCCGTGCCGCCGGGAATGCGGTGCTGGTGGGCAGCACCAGTTTCTGGGAAGGGATCGATGTCCCGGGTGATGCCCTGACGCTGGTGGCCATTGATAAATTGCCATTTGCGCCACCTGACGATCCGGTTCTGGAGGCGCGGCTCAATGCCTGCAAGGCCGACGGCGGTAATCCGTTCATGGAGTATCAGTTGCCGCAGGCGGCGCTGCTGCTCAAGCAGGGCGCCGGGCGCCTGATCCGGTCCGAGCAGGACTGGGGCGTGTTGATGGTGGGAGATGGCCGCCTGGTCGACAAACCCTACGGCAAGCTGCTGTGGCAGGGCCTGCCGCCATTCGCGCGCACGCGTGACGCGCGGCTGGCCGTGGAGTTCATGGCCAATCCGCCGGCGTCACAGGCGGCGGAAATGCAGGGCAATGACGGCTCACTGGCTGGCTAGCAGTCGGGGCCAATCACAGCCAGTTGACTGGATTCCAGGGGTTGCCTGGGTCCTTCAGACCCTGCTTGTAGTACTTGCTGTTGGGGAAGTTCTTGTCCAGGACGCGCTTGGCGTCGTCGCGCAGCTTGTCCAGGTGCAGCTTGTCGTAGCTGATCACCATGATGTAGAGCGCCTTTTCCACGATGGGCGCGCCTTCGAAATCAGTCACGACTTTCTGGGCGCGGTTTGCGGCTGCCACATAGGCCCCGCGTTCGTAGTAGTACTGAGCAACGTGGACTTCGTTTTCGGCGATGGTATTGACCAGCCAGGCGGCCCGCTTGCGGGCGTCAGGCGTGTAGCGGCTGTCCGGGTAGCGCTTGATGAGCTGTGTGAAGGCCTCGTAGGATTCACGCAGACCCTTGGGGTCGCGCTCGCTGGGGTCCTGTTGCGTGATGTTCGACAGGATCGCGCTGGGCGGGGTAAAGGTGATCATGCCCTTCAGGTAGAGCATGTAGTCCGTGCCCGGGTGGTTCGGGTATTGCTGCATGAAGCGGTCGATGGCCGCCTTCGCCTGCTCCGGTTCCTCGTCCTTCCAGTTGACGTATGCCTGATCGATCAGGGATTGCTGGGCGTAAATGCCGAACGGGTAGCGCGCTTCCAGGGCTTCGAGGTTCTTGCGGGCCTCTTCCCAGTGGCCCGAACTCATGTCCTCTTTGGCCTGGCTGTAGAGGTGTTCGGCGGTCCAGCCGGCCGTGGGGTCCACCTTGCCCGTCGAAGAGCAGCCCGCCACCAGCGCCACGAACAGGCAGGCCGTGACGATTCGAGCCAGGCTCGACAGGGATTTCAGGCAAACGGGTGCATGCACGGCCACGGAACGTCCTTGATCAAGGTGTTAGCATTGTCGGCAGATTATATGATTAGTCGCCATGCCTGACACGGATATCGCCAGCCCGGATGCAGAGTCCGACGAGCCTGATTGCTTCGATCTGCCGCTGACGGCCTTGCCGGATCGATTGGACAAGGTGCTGGCCCAGCTCATGCCGCAGCATTCCCGCAGCCGCCTGCAGACGTGGATTGAAGGCGGCCACGTACTGGTCGACGGTCACGCGGGCCGGATCCGGACGCGCGTCGGTCCGGGTGCCCACATCCAGGTGTGGCTGCAGCCGGCGCCGGAAGACTTGGCGTTCACGCCGGAGGCGGTGGCGTTCGATGTCGTGGCTGATTCACCCCATTGGATCGTGGTGAACAAGCCCGCCGGCCTCGTCACCCATCCGGGTGCGGGCAACTGGCATGGCACCCTGCTCAATGGGTTGCTGTACCGCTATCCCGAGCTCGGCCGTGTGGCGCGCGCGGGCATCGTGCACCGTCTGGACAAGGACACTTCGGGTCTGCTCGTGGTTGCCCGCACCGAAACGGCGCAGACCCATCTGGTGCGCCAGTTGCAGGCGCGCACGGTCCGGCGCGAGTACCGGGCGCTGGTACAGGGGGTATTGACGGGTGACGGCACGGTGGATGCTCCCATCGGGCGGGACGCCCGTGTACCGGTGCGCATGAGCGCCGATCGCCCGATTGCGCCCAAGCAGGCCATCACGCACTACCGCGTGCTGGCTTCGGGCCGCGCAGAAGGCCTGACTGTGACGGAAGTTGCCTGCCACCTGGAGACCGGCCGCACACACCAGATCCGCGTACACATGGCCTTGTTGCATCATCCGTTGCTGGGAGATGGGCTGTACGGCGGGCGTTTGGCGCTGGGTGCGGAGCGCCAGATGCTGCATGCCCGCGCGCTCAGTTTTCAGGACCCCGGCGATGGCCAGTGGCAGGGCTTTGAGGCGGCGTTGCCGGCCGATTTTGAACAGGTCCGCGCACGGATCGCCTGGGAGTAGTGTCCGATGACCATCATTTCGCTGGAATCCGGGGTCCGGGGCGTCACCGGTGAGGCCTGGCGGGGGGTGCGGTATTTCTGCACCTGGCGGGTGGGTGGGGAAAGCCCGCCGCCTTGGGACAGCCTGAATCTGGGGACACACGTTCAGGACGCGCCCGGCGCGGTGAGTTCCAACCGGGCGCGCCTGCGGCGGTCTCTGCCCGCCGAGCCCCTGTGGCTGGAGCAGGTGCATGGCACGCAGGTCTGCGACGCCGATGGCAGCGGTGTCTGGCGCATGAATGGCACGCCCTGCGCGGATGCGGCCGTCACGACAGAATCCGGGCGGCCATTGGCCATCATGACAGCGGATTGCCTGCCGGTCGTGCTGGCTGACGAAGCGGGACGTGTGCTGGGAGTGGCCCATGCGGGCTGGCGCGGGCTGGCGGCGGGGGTTCTCGAAAATACTTTGTCCGCGATGAGAGCACATTGTTCCGATGCGGGCTCATGGCGGGCCTGGCTGGGGCCGGCGATTGGGCAACCCGCCTTCGAGGTCGGCGAAGAGGTGCGAGAGGCTTTCGTCGGAGCCGATTCCGCTGCTGCCGCCTGTTTCGTGCGTTGGCCAGGCAGTGGCCGCTGGCATGCTGATCTCGCGGGACTGGCGCGCCTGCGTCTGGCTCGTGCGGGGGTTGCTCGGATCGAGCTGAGCGGCGAATGCACGCACGCGCGCGCCGACCGGTATTTTTCCTATCGCCGTGAAGCGCGTACGGGCCGCCAGGCGACGCTCGCCTGGCTGGTGTAGAGTATATGCGGAGCGATATGGGTACTAGCGATTTTCCCGGATTGACGCCGCTTGCCAGGATGACAGAATGAACGATAACAAAAGAGGGGTCGGCGCCGGCTGATCCGAAGGGGGGGTATGAGTGGTCAGAATCCTTCACGGAGGCTGATGTCGCCGGGCATTGCCCCTGATGTGCTGGCTTCCATTCAATCTGATTTCGTCCGTGGCTGGCAGTCGCTCACGGACCAGGCGCGGCGCGGTGATCTGCCGGTGCCTGAAGACCGCCGGTTTGCCTCCGATGCTTGGCTCGCACACCCGCAGTCGCTGTTCGCCGCCAATGCCTACCTGCTGTTGGCACGCACCATGCATCGGCTGGCGGATGCCGCTGATGTCGGTCGTGCCGCCAACGCGCGGCTGCAATTTTCGGTGATGCAGTGGGTGGAAGCCTGCGCACCATCGAATTTCCTGGGTTCCAATCCGCAGGCCATGCAGGCGTTGCTGCAGACGGGCGGCGATTCGCTGCAGCAGGGGCTCGCCAATCTGCTTCGCGACCTGCAACGGGGGCGCATCACGCAGACCGATGAATCGGCGTTCGAGCCGGGCCGCAATCTGGCGGTCACGCCGGGTGCGGTGGTCTACGAGAATACGCTCATGCAGGTCATCCAGTACCAGCCGCAGACACCCAAGGTCCATGCAAAGCCCCTGCTGATGGTGCCGCCGTGCATCAACAAGTACTACATCCTGGATCTGCAACCGGCCAATTCGCTGGTGCTGCACGCGGTACGGGCGGGTTTCCAGGTATTCATGATTTCCTGGCGCAACCCCCGTGTCGGGGATACGGACGGCATTGACCGCAAAACCTGGGATGATTACATCGAGGATGGCGTGTTGCAGGCCATTCGTGTGGTGCAAGATCTCACGCGCGAACCGCAGATCAACACCTTGGGATTCTGCGTCGGCGGGACGCTGTTGGCCAGCGCGCTGGCGGTGGCACGCGCCCGCGGCCAGGATCCGGTTGCGGCCCTGACGCTGCTCACCACGTTCCTGGATTTCCAGGAAACCGGTGTGCTTGGCGTTTTCGTGGACGAGGCGCATGCGCGCGCCCGAGAACAGCAACTGGGTAATGGCGGCCTCATGACTGCCCGCGAACTATCCACGACGTTCTCTTTCCTGCGGCCCTCCGAGCTGGTCTGGAATTATGTGGATGCCAACTATCTGATGGGTCAGTCCCCGCGGGCCTTCGATCTGCTGGCCTGGAACGCCGACGGCACGAATCTGCCGGGGCCGTTCTTCGCCTGGTACTTCCGCAACACCTACCTGGAAAATCGCCTGAAGTCGGGCCAGCTGCCGGTTTGTGGCGGGGTCGTGGACCTGCGCACGCTGGACATGCCGACTTATCTGTATGCTTCCCGCGATGACCACATCGTGCCCTGGGTCTCGGCGTATGCTTCGACCTTGCTGCTGCGCGGGCCCCTGCGCTTCGTGCTGGGCGAATCGGGCCACATCGCCGGGGTCATCAATCCACCCGAGCGCGGCCGTCGCGGCTACTGGGTGGGGGCGGATTCGGATGATCTCCCCAGCGATCCCCAGGCATGGCTGGCGAGCAGCTCGCATCAGCGTGGGAGCTGGTGGCCCGACTGGCTCGCCTGGTTGGCTGATCGTTCGGGACCGTTGCAGCGTGCACCGCGTACGTTGGGCAGCCGAAAGTATCCTGTCCTGGAGCCTGCTCCGGGACGCTATGTCACGATCAAAGCGGACTGAAAGGAGAATGTGATGAGCGGAAAACTGGCATATGTTACGGGCGGCATGGGCGGTATCGGCACCTCGATCTGCCAGCGTCTGGCCAAGGAAGGTTTCAAGGTGGTTGCCGGTTGCGGCCCCAGCCGCGATCACACCAAATGGCTTGGGCAGCAAGCGGCGTTGGGCTATACGTTCAGTGCATCGGTGGGGAACGTGGCCGACTGGGACTCCACGGTCAAGGCCTTCCTGCAGATCAAGGAACAGTTCGGTCCCATCGATGTGCTGGTCAACAATGCCGGCATCACGCGCGACGGCACTTTCCGCAAGATGTCCCACGAAGACTGGCGTGCGGTGATAGACACCAACCTGAACAGCTTGTTCAACGTCACCAAGCAGGTGATCGACGATATGATCGAGCAGCAATGGGGGCGCATCATCAACATCAGTTCCGTGAACGGGCAGAAGGGCCAGTTCGGACAGACCAACTATTCCACGGCAAAGGCGGGGATTCACGGCTTTACCATGGCGCTGGCACAGGAAGTTGCCGGCAGGGGCGTGACCGTTAATACGGTGTCGCCCGGCTACATCGGGACAGACATGGTTCGTTCGATCCGCCCCGATGTCCTGGAAAAAATCGTTGCCACCATCCCGGTGAAACGTCTGGGTACCCCTGAAGAAATCGGCTCGATCGTCGCCTGGCTGGCCTCGGATGATGCAGGTTTCGCAACAGGCGCGGACTTTTCGCTGAACGGCGGCTTGCACATGGGTTGAATGATGACGCGGCAGACTGCAACTTCGAAACAGACTCAACGATTGATCAAGAAGTACCCAAACCGGCGGCTTTATGATACCCAGTCCAGCGCCTACATCACGCTGGCGGATATCAAGAGACTGGTGTTGGACAATGCGAACTTTCAGGTCGTCGACGCCAAAAGCGGCGACGATCTGACCCGCAGCATTCTGCTGCAGATCATTCTCGAGGAAGAAACCGGCGGAGTGCCGATGTTCTCGGCCAATGCGCTGGCGCAGATCATCCGCTTCTACGGCCATGCCATGCAGGGGGTGATGGGCACGTTCCTGGAAAAGAACATCCAGGTCCTCATGGACATCCAGGATCGGATGTCCGAGCAATCCCATGGGCTGTATAAGCAGCATTTCGGCCCTGAGGCCTGGGCGCAACTCATGAACGTGCAGACCCCGGCGCTGCAGAACATGATGAACAGCTACATTGAACAGAGCCGTAATCTGTTCGTGCAGATGCAGGATCAGATGCAGGATCAGACCCGCAACATGTTTGCCGGTTTCCCGTTTCCCGGCCAAGCGCCGGAAGACACGAAAAAGAAAAAATGAGGTTGTCTGGTGCGCTGCCGTCGAGGCAGTTCACCAGACCTTCCACGCAGCGAAAAATGTAGTGGCAAGGCAACTTGCTGCCTGCTGGGCACCCGGACCGAATCGAGACGGTGTATATTAACGCGAATCATTCTTCTTACTGATCGGGAGATCGTTCATGATTCGCACGCTGCTCGTTGCGCTGGCTGGTGCCGGCTTGGCTTCTTCCGCCTTCGCGGCGGAATATCCCATTGGCCAGCCAAAAGAGCTTCATGGTCTGGAAGTCGGAGCTGTGTATCTCCAGCCCGTCGAGATGGAGCCAGCCGGCATGATGCGTGTCGCCAAGGACAGCGATATCCATCTTGAAGCCGACATCCATGCGACCGCTGATAACAAGAACGGTCTGCCCGAGGGCGCTTGGGCGCCCTACCTGAATGTCCAGTACGTCTTGCAGAAGAAGGGCAGCAGCAAAGTCCTGAAGGGCGATCTCATGCCCATGGTGGCCGACGATGGGCCGCATTATGGTGATAACGTCAAGCTCGATGGCCCGGGCAAGTACGAAGTCACGTTCACGATTGGTTCACCCGAAACGGTGCCGAACAATCATTTCGGCCGTCATGTGGATAAAGAAACGGGAGTGGCTCCCTGGTTCAAGCCGTTCGAGGTGAAGTACGAATTCGTCTACGCCGGCACCGGCAAAAAAGGCGGGTACTAAGATGCGTACCTGGCTGAGTGTGTTATGCCTGCTTCTGGCGGGTTGGCTGGCGCCGTGGTCCGTAGCTCGTGCGGATACGCCGACCTATACGCTGACCTTCAAGGCTGATGGGACGTTCGAGCCCACGCGTCTGGAGGTGCCCGCTGGCCGCGTCAAGATCGTGCTGGTCAACAAGAGCGCGGAGGCCGTGGAGTTCGAGAGCCTGCCGCTACGCAAGGAAAAAGTCCTGGGCCCGGGGGTGACCTCGTTCCTGGTGCTGTCGTTGTCAAGACCGGGTGAATACCCGTTCTTCAATGATTTTCATCCCGAGGCAAAGGGCACGCTGGTCGTGCTCCCCAAGTAATTCTGCAGGCCCTCCCGCCTGTTTATCGAGCGTTCCATGGATCAAGTCGCCTTCATCGTCTGGCGTGAAAGTATTGAGGCCCTGCTGGTGGTCGGCATTCTGTATGCGTGGCTGCGGGCGTCTCCTGACGGTCGGCGCGGCTTGCCGTGGCTGTGGGGTGGTGTGGGGGCAGGCCTGTTGCTCGCCGGCGCGTTGGCGCTGGTCCTGCTGGGGGTGGCTTCCTGGCTGAGCGACACGGGCCAGGAATGGTTCCAGTCCCTGATGGCGCTGGCGGCCTGCGCGCTGGTGGTCCAGATGGTCGTCTGGATGCGCCAGCACGGCCGAGGGCTGAAACGGGAGCTGGAGTCTGGCGCGTCCCAGCAGATCCATCAGGAGCACTGGTGGGGATTGCTCGTGCTGGTCATGATTGCCGTTGCGCGCGAGGGCAGCGAAACCGTCGTATTTTTGTATGGCACCGTGCTTTCCTCGAAGGATGCGGGAGACGTCGCGGCCATGGTGCTGGCGGGATTGGGAGGGTTCGCCGTGGCCCTGCTGACTTTCTGGCTGCTGCAGTTGGGCGGGCGCATCATCACCTGGCGTCGGTTCTTCCGCGTTACAGAGGTGCTGCTGCTGTTGCTGGCGAGCTCTCTGCTGGTGTCGGCCACCGACCGCCTGATCTCCCTGGGTGTGCTGCCGGCCCTGATGGACCCCGTCTGGGATAGCTCATGGCTGCTGGATACCGAGCGGGGCCTGGGCAGGATCCTGGCGGATTTCGCAGGCTATCGGGCGGCTCCTGCACTGTCCCAATTACTGATCTGGCTGGCGTACTGGGTGGTTGTCGTCTGGTTGCTGCGTCGCTCCTCGGGCGTCATGACCTCGGTGCCTGCAGGCTGCAATCGCCCGTCGGCGGCGTGATGTGCGGGATTGCATGATCGCGGGTCGCGAACGATTGGAAGCATGATGGCCACCACTTCGTTTCGGACGCGGGTCGCACTGGCCGGAGATTTTTTACGCGACCATCAGCGGGCGATCCGGCACATGCAGTGGGTTATCGTCGCGGTGTATGGCGCGCTCCTTGTGATTCCGGTGACCATGCCGTTGCCCGACCGTACGGCGTCGGTATTCAACAACCTGACCATCGCGGCGCAGTTCGCCTTCTGGGGAATCTGGTGGCCGTTCGTGCTGATATCGATTCCGCTGTTCGGCCGCGCGTGGTGCGGGCTGTTCTGCCCCGAGGGCGCGTTGACCGAGTGGGCCAGCCGCCACGGACGAGGCGGTGCCATTCCACGCTGGATGCGTTGGGGCGGCTGGCCGTTCGTAGCCTTCAGCCTGACCACGGTTTACGGGCAGTTGGTCAGCGTCTATCAGTATCCATGGGCCGTGGCTGCGGTGCTGGGCGGCTCGACGGTGGCGGCCATGATCATCGGATGGCTGTATGGCAAGAACAAACGCGTCTGGTGCAAGTATCTGTGTCCAGTCAACGGGGTTTTCAATCTGCTCGCCAAATTGTCTCCCTGGTATTACCGCGTCGATGCCCAGGCTTGGCGCGCGCCCGTACGGCGCACGGAATCCATCAACTGTGCGCCGCTGCTGCCGCTTCGCAACATGCAGGGAGCTGCCGAATGCCACATGTGCGGGCGGTGCAGTGACTATCGCGGTGCGATTGCGCTCACGCCCCGTTCGCCCGAAGTCGAGATCGTTCATATTTCAGGCGGTAATGGCTGGCAGACGGCGCTCGTTGTCTTTGGCCTGATGGGGCTTGCCGTGGGTGCGTTCCTGTGGAGCGCCAGCCCTTGGTATGTGACCGTCAAGCAGGCCATCGCCACCTGGCTCGTCAACCGTGACGTCTACTGGCCACTGGCCGATAACGCCCCCTGGTTCATCCTGACGCATTATCCTCAGGTCAACGACAGCTTCAGCTGGCTGGACGGAGCGGTGATCCTGATGTTCATCGCGGCGGCTGCGGCCATTGTCGGTGGTGCGATCTTCGCCGGACTGTGGCTGGCGGACAGGGTATTGCCGGCTTTGGTGAGGCCGGGGGTGCGCGATGCGGACGGCAGCCTGCTGCGCAGCTCGCTGGAGGGGGTCCACAAGCTTGCCCAGGGACTGATTCCGGCCGCTGGTACTGGAGTGTTTCTGGGGCTGTCGGCCACCACCCTGACCCTGCTGCAGCACGAAGGCGTTCCGACGGGCTGGGCCAACCCGGTACGGTTCACGTTGCTGACGCTTGCGCTGGCCTGGAGCCTGCGGTTCCAGTGGCGGCTGGCGGGACTGCGCACCCCCAGCGCGTGGCGCCGTTCGATGGCGGTGGCATTCGTCGCTGTCGGGATGGTGCCCTTCGTCTGGTCCTGGGTGCTGTTTTTCGTCAGGTGGTAGTGTCGAAATCCACCTGGACGCGGAGCCCGGTTCCGTTGCGGGCGCCATGCAGGCTGACCCGTCCGCCACAGGCCAGCGCAGCCTCGCGCACGATGGCCAGCCCCAGTCCGGTGCCTCCCGGGACTTGAGTATTGCCGCGGTTGAAGCGCTCGAATACGCGGCTGCGCAGCTCGGGTGGAATTCCGGGGCCCGTATCTTCGACTTCCAGCGTGACGCCTTGCGCATCCTGCCGTGTCAGTGAAACGGTCGCGGTGCCGCCCGGCGGCGTGTAGCGGATCGCATTGTCCAGCAGATTGAACAGCACGGCCCGTAGGGCCGGCCGGTGCGCGAGCAGCGTCAATCCTGTATCCGATGCGCCCATGCCCAGTTCGATATTGTGTCCGGCCGCCAGGGGCGCCAGCGATTCCATGACCTCGTGCACCAAGGGGTCCAGGGCGACTGGCGTGCGTGCGTTGGGGTTGGCCTTCATGTTCTCGGCCTGCGACAGGCTGAGCAGCTGGTTCACCAGTTGCGTGATGTGTTGTCGGCTCTGCCCCAGTGCAGCCATGGCGCGTTGCAATTCAGGGGTATCGGCCAGGCCAGAGGCGTAATGCAGCTGGGTGCTCAGCAGCGCCATGGGGGTGCGCAACTGGTGCGCGGCGTCCTCGATGAAGCGGCGCCGGGAGTCGATCTGGCGCTGCAGTCGCGCCGCATACTGATTGATGGTATCCACTACCGGACGCAGTTCCTGGGGCAGGTCGTTTAGTTGAATGGGCTGCAAATCGGAGTGCTCTCTGCTCCAGATGGCGTTGCGCAACGCGGCCAGCGGCCGCAGTTCGTGGCGCAGCCCCAGCAGCATCAGGATCATGACCAGGATCAGAATGCCGCCCTCGCGCAGCGCGTTCGGCCACCAGTGAGACCGGGCGTCGGCCGCGAGCTCCAACCCCGTCTGGCCGACCAGGATTTCCACCTGGGAGGACTGTCCCGAGTCGAACAGGCTGCGGGTCGTGCTGAAGAGGCGGATCTTCTGGCCATGGTATGTGGCGTTCTGGCCGGTCTGGCGCACTGTGGGGGCCGGTGAGGTGACCCGGCTCGTGGCCAGGTCGGGCCAGCCAGCGAGCAGGCGGCCATCCTCTGTCTGGATCGAGAAATAGGCCTGGTCGTGGTAGGGCGACGCCAGCAGTTCCAGCGCCACCGGCGGCATGGAGACTTCGAGCTGGTGGTTGTCGTCCCACTGGATGTGGGTCGCGATGACCTCGGCCGACATCCAGAGCCGGTGGTCCTGGCGCACCTGGGCATTTTGCAGGCTGTTCAGGTAGGTGAACCACATACTGGAGGACAGTGCGATCGCCAGGGGCAGCAGCACCCACAGCGACAGCCGGGCGCGCAGGCTGTTCATGTCTGCTCGCGCCGGGTCAGCAGATAGCCCAGGCCGCGCAATGTGACGATGGCCGTCTGTGACGCGCTCAGCTTGCGGCGCAGCCGATGTACGTAGATTTCGAGCGCATCGTCGCTGGCCTCGGCGTCGTGGCCGAAGACGCTTTGCATCAGGCTGGCCTTGCTCAGGGTATGTCCCTGGTTCATCAGCAGGGCCTCGAGCAGGCTGTGCTCGCGCGGCGGCAGTGGCAGCGGCTCCCCCACCAGGACGAACTGCCGCGTATTGGTGTCGTAGGTCAGATCCGCACAGGTGATGGCCGGAGTCGCGCTGCCGCTGCGACGCCGGATCAGCGCCTTGATGCGGGCGACGAGTTCGCGGATCTCGAAAGGCTTGACCATGTAGTCGTCGGCGCCGGTTTCCAGGCACTCAACCTTCATGTCCAGCGAGTCGCTGGCGGTGGTCACCATTACCGGTGTCTGGTCCTGGCGCCGGCGCAGACGGCGCAGGACGCTCTGTCCGCTGGCGTGCGGCAGCTTCAGATCCAGCAGCACGGCGTCGTACTGTCCGCTGGACAACAGCGTGTTGGCGGCTTCGGCGTCGTGAACGCGGTCCAGGGCGAAGCCTTCCTTTTGCAGGATGGTGCCCAGCCACGCGGACAGCTCCACGTTGTCTTCCACAAGCAGCAGTCTCATGCCCCGCACGTTAGCAAGCGGATGCCGCACTTCGCAATTGCCGTGCCGGGGGGCTAGGGTTATTCCGTAGGTTTTTGCGCATGCAGCGAAAGCCGGATGAAAGTCTGGTGGCCCTAGCATGGAGCCGTTGTGGTGAACCTGGAGACTTTGATGAGCATGATTTCCCACGTTTTGAAAATGAGCGCCGTTGCTGCTGCATTGGTCACATGTTCCTTGGGTACCGCCCAGGCCAAGGACGATTCGATCACCCTGATGGTGGGTGGGATCAGCAAGATTGTCTATCTGCCTGCCAAGCTGACGGAGAATCTGGGCTACTTCAAGGAGGAAGGTCTGGACGTGAAGCTGCTGTCCGAGCCCGCCGGTGTGAACGCTGAAAACGAAATGCTGGCTGGCGCGGTGCAGGGCGTGGTCGGTTTCTATGATCACTCCATCGACTTGCAGTCCAAAGGCAAGAACGTGGAATCGGTGGTGCAGTTCGCCCAGGTGCCGGGCGAGGTGGAAATCGTCTCGACCAAGGCGTCCGAAACGATCAAGGGCGCCGCCGACTTCAAGGGCAAGACGCTGGGCGTTACGGGGCTGGGTTCCTCGACAGACTTTCTGACGCAGTACATGGCTTTCAAGGCCGGGTTGAAGCACGGTGACTACACCATTCTGCCCGTGGGCGGCGGCAATACCTTCATTGCTTCGATCCAGAACAACCGGATAGACGCCGGCATGACGACCGACCCGGCGGCCACCCAACTGGTGGCCGGTGGCAAGGGTAAGGTTCTGGTCGACATGCGTCATCCCGAGCCCACCGCCAAGGTACTGGGCGGCCTGTACCCCGCGGCCAGCCTGTACATGCCGAATGCCTGGGTGGAAAGCCATCATGAAGAAGTGCAGAAACTGGTCAATGCATTCGTGAAGACCATGAAGTACATGCACACGCACAGCGCGGAGCAGATCGCGGACCAGATGCCCAAGGACTACTACGGCGGTGACAAGGCTCTGTACGTGAAGGCACTGGAAGCGTCTCTGCCGTCCTTTACGACCGATGGCCGCATGCCCAAGGGTGGGCCGGAAACGGTGCTGCAGGTTTTGTCCACCTTCAAGCCGCAGGTCAAGGCTGCACACATCGATCTGTCCAAGACCTACACCACGGCGTTCGTGGATGCAGCCAAGTAGTGGGTGGGTCATGGCAGACGATTCCGCAATACCAGCCATCGAGTTGGATCATGTCAGTTGCCGCTTCATTTCGGCGGACGGCAAGGCCACGCTCGCGCTGCAGGATTTCAGCATGACGGTCGAGCGCGGCCAGTTCTGTGCCGTGGTCGGGCCCACGGGCTGCGGGAAATCCACGACCTTGAGCCTGATCACGGGGTTGCTCAAGCCTACGACCGGCCGCGTACGGGTCATGGGGCAGCCGATCGATGGGATTGACCCGCGCATCGGCTTCGTGTTCCAGAGCGATGCCATCTTCCCGTGGCGCAACGTGATCGACAACGTGTCGGCCGGGCCGCTGTTCCGGGGCCAGAAACCGGCCCACGCCCGTGAAATGGCCCAGGCCTGGCTGCAGCGGGTGGGGCTCGCCGGCTTTGAGCAGCATTACTCGCATCAGCTCTCCGGCGGCATGCGCAAACGCGTGTCGCTGGCCCAGACCTTCGTCAACAGCCCGGAAATTCTGCTCATGGACGAGCCGTTCAGCGCTCTGGACATGCAGACCCGGACGGTGATGCAGGACGAGCTGTTGCAGCTCTGGGCCGAAAGCGGCAGTTCGGTCGTGTTTGTCACGCATGACCTGGAAGAGGCGATTGCACTGGCGGACAAGGTGATTGTCCTGACGTCTCGCCCGGCCACGATCAAGAAGGTCTATGACATCGAGCTGCCGCGTCCTCGGGTGATGCCGGCTGTGCGCTACGAGGACAAGTTCATCGCCTACGCGCGTTCGATCTGGGATGATCTGCGCGCTGAAGTGAAGATGGGTTGAAGGGAAGGGACGTCATGGACATGTCGGTTGATATTCACGAAGCAGACCGCCGCCTGCCCGACGATGTGCGGGAATCCCTGCAGAAGGCCGAGGCCGTTGCACAGCGCCAGATGCGCAATCGCCGACGGCTGGTGATCTTCTGGCGCTTTGCCATTCTGATCCTGATCCTCGCTGGTTGGGAACTGGCAGCGACCCTGCACTGGATCGATCCGTTCTTCTATTCCAGGCCCTCGCTGATTGCCCGGCAGATTTATGACTGGTGGGTGGATGGCACTTCACAAGGCCCGCTGTGGCTGCAGCTTGCCGTCACGCTCGAAGAGACGCTTATCGGGTTTTTCATTGGAGGGATTGGCGGCATCATCTGTGGGATTTTGCTGGGCCGCAACCAGTTTCTGGCCGACATCTTCAGTATCTACATCAAGGTCGCCAATTCCATTCCGCGGGTCGTGCTGGGATCGGTATTTGTGATTGCGCTGGGCCTGGGGATCGCGTCCAAGGTCGCGTTGGCTGTGGTCATGGTGTTTTTCGTCGTGTTTGGCAATGCCTTCCAGGGGGTGCGTGAGGCTGATCGCTACATGATCGCCAATGCTCAGATCCTGGGTGCCTCCAAGCGCCAGGTGACGACTCAAGTGGTCATCCCATCCGCCCTGAGCTGGATACTGGCCAGCCTGCACGTCAGCTTCGGCTTTGCTCTGGTCGGCGCGGTGGTGGGCGAATTCTTGGGCGCGCGGGTGGGTATCGGCCTGTTGATCGCCACGGCGCAGGGGGCGTTCAACGCCAGTGGCGTCTTCGCCGCCATGATCGTGCTGGGCGTCATGGCCTTTATCGCCGATTACATCCTGACCATGATTGAGGGTTGGTTGCTGAAATGGCGTCCAGCTCAGTTCGAGAACGCGTGACGGTGGGGCGGCTCGCGTACGGCCACAGTGCGGATGAGCTTGTGCACGCTCCCCGCGTCAACCTGCCGGTGGCTGCGGCAGCGATTGCTGCATTGCGGTAGTGGTTTTTATCATGTGATACAGCCTCTGGGTTCAATATGGCTTTACCCGCAGTGGGCAATTGAATAAGCTGCCATTGTGGGTTCTGCCAAGCGATGCACCGGCATGGTTCCGGCATTGGTAGTGGCGCCTGACGTTGGAGTTCATATGAAAAAAGCTGCGCTCGAACAAAGCCCCGTGTCGTACTACGCCGACTTCGTCCTCTATCCGGCTGCGTTGCTGGGCGGTCTGGCGGTGCTGCTGGTACGCGCACCCGCACTGACCTGGGAGATGCCGCTGGCCGCGGTGATCGGGTTCTTTGCCTGGAGCCTGGTCGAATACGTCCTGCACCGTTTCGTGCTGCATGGCCCACAGCCATTCAAGCGCTGGCACCTGGAACACCACGATCGCCCGACGGCGCTGATCGGCGCTCCCACGCTGGGCAGCATGGCCTTGTTCGTGGTGATCGCCTATCTGCCGCTGTACTGGGTACTGGGGCCTTGGCTCGCGCTGGCCGCCACGCTGGGACTGGCTGTAGGCTATTTTTCCTATCTGGTCGTGCACCATGGCGTGCACCATTGGAAGGCCCGCCCGGGCTCCTGGTTTGCCGCGCGCAAGCGCGAGCATGCCATCCACCACATGCCGGGCATCGAAGGCTGGTACGGGGTTACGACGCCCTTCTGGGACAAGGTGTTTTCCACGCAGCGGCGCGGGCGGTCGGGGCGGCCAGAGAATGGGTAAGGGACCTGGCTGCTGCGCCGCACAAACCCCCCGTATTCACCTCCTTGTCAGCTTCTTTACATTACGCTAACGATTGGTGGCGCGATGCATACCAGTGTTACGCCCATGAATTGTTCCGCACCTACAGGTCATTCGATTCACCCAAGGAGGTTCACCATGAAAGGGAAATCTTTCGTTGCGTTTGCGTTGCCGCTAGCCATGAGCTTGGCGTTTGCCGCTTACGCGCCCGTATCGGCAGCGGCGGGTACCCCGAAGACAGCTATTGTCGTCGGCGCTGACACCACGTTCCCGCCATTCGAGACGGAAAAGGACGGCAAGGTCACCGGCTTTGACATCGACCTGATTCGCGAAATCGCGAAGGCCGAAGGCCTGACCACCAGTATCAAGACCTTGCCCTTCAACGGGCTGATTCCCAGCCTGCAGGCCGGGTCGATCGATGCGGCTGTGGCGGGTATCACCATCAAGACCAGCCGCATGCAGAATGTCGATTTCAGCGATGCCTATTACAAGTCCGGTCTGTCGGTGCTGGTGAAGGCGGACTCGAAGATCAAGAGCTTTGCTGACCTGAAGGGTCATGTGGTCGCTACCAAGAAGGCCACTTCGTCGGTGGACTACATGACCGGCCACGGGGTCGACTTGGGACACATCAAGCAGTTCCAGAACATCGATAGCGCCTATCAGGCGCTGATGACAGGCGGGGCTGACGCAGTGGTGTTCGACAATCCCGTGAACGTGAATTTCAAGACCAGCCACTCGAAGGATGTGAAGGTGGTCGGTGATCTGCTGACCGGTGAATACTACGGGATAGCCATCACCAAGAAAGAACCCTGGCTGGTCGGGAAGGTCAATGCGGGCCTGGCCAAGATCAAGAAAAACGGCGAATACAAGAAGCTGTTCGTAAAATACTTTGGTGGCGACGTAAGCGGCGCTGTCGAAGGTGTTGTCAGTCCGGCTTCGGTGGCGGTCAAGGACTGAATGACCGAAATACCTCCATAGGTATAGCCCGATGCACAGGGCCGCGCGCTGCGTCTTGCGTAGCGTGCGGCCTGTCTTTTGCGGCTCATGCACTGGCGGGCTCGCGGGCGCGCCATACACCAGGATCTTTACATGAATGTCATTTGGGAAAACCTGCCCTACATACTGGACGGCCTGAGGCTGACCGTCCAGTATTCGATCGTGGCGATCCTGCTCATGCTGGTGATCGGGCTGATCGCTGCGCTCATGCGGCTGTCGAAGGTCCGCATCATGAGGGGTATCGCTACTGCCTATGTGGAGATCTTCCGGTCCACGCCGCTGCTGGTCCAGTTGTTCTTCATCGTGTTGGGGCTGCCAGCCCTCCTGCCCGTCAACGAATGGTTCGGGCAGCTTTTCTATCCCATCATGGCGGCGGCGCTGACGCTCAGCCTGAACGAGGGCGCCTATGTCACGGAGATCATCCGGGCCGGCATCCTGGGCGTGGATCGTGGCCAGAAGGAAGCGGCGGCCAGCATTGCCATGACCGGCTTCCAGACGATGCGCTACATCGTGTTGCCGCAGGCGTTCAAGCGCATGATTCCACCGCTGGTGAACCAGGCGGCCCAGACGATCAAGGACACGTCGCTGCTCGCGCCAGTGGGGATCATCGAACTTGTCTATCAGGGCGAAGTCGTGATTGCGCAGACCTTCGCCTCGTTCAAGATCTGGGGCCTCATCGCGGTCCTGTACTTCATCATCATCTTTGCCGTGTCGAAATTTGCGTCCTATCTCGAACGGAGGTTCCAAGTTGATAAGCGTTAAGAACCTGCATAAATCCTACGGCCAGAACGAGATCCTCAAGGGTATCGACAACCACATCGAGGAGCGTGAAGTCGTCGTGGTGATCGGTCCGTCCGGCAGCGGCAAGAGCACTTTCCTGCGCTGCCTGAATGGCTTGGAGACCGTCACCAGCGGTGAGATTGTCATCGATGGCACTTGCCTGACCGATCCGGCTACGGATATCTACAAATTGCGTGAGCACATCGGCATGGTGTTCCAGCAGTTCAATCTCTTCAAGCACCTGACGATCCTGGAGAACATCACCATCGGGCCGCGCAAGGTCAAGAAGGAATCCCTGGAACAGGCCAACCGAACCGCGCGTGAGCTGCTGGCCAAGGTCGGCCTGCCGGACAAGGAAGCCAGTTACCCCGACGAGCTCTCGGGGGGCCAGCAGCAGCGGGTAGCGATTGCCCGTGCCCTGGCCATGAAGCCCAACATCATGCTGTTTGATGAGCCGACTTCGGCGCTGGACCCCGAGATGGTGGGTGAAGTCTTGCAGGTGATGAAGACCCTGGCGAACGAGGGCATGACCATGGTGGTGGTGACTCATGAAATGGGGTTTGCGCGGGAAGTCGGGCACCGGGTGCTGTTCATGGACGGCGGCTATATCGTCGAAGAGGGCAAACCCCAGGATCTGTTCAGCAGTCCGCAGATGGACCGCACCAAGGACTTTCTGAGCAAAGTGCTGTGACGAACCGCCGATAGTAAGATACGCCTTATTATCGAAGGGCGATTTCATGTGCGGTTTTTCCGGCTATCTCCGGGTTACCGGTCAGGCGGCACCTGACCGCTCAGCGATTCTGCAGGCCATGGGGGGGGCCCTTCGGCATCGCGGGCCCGACGATCAGGGACATTGGCTGGACACCAGCGTGGATTTCGGTGTGACGCACCAGCGTCTGTCGATTGCGGATCTGTCGCAGGCTGGGCATCAGCCGATGCTCTCCCATGACGATCGCTATGTTCTGGCATTCAACGGCGAAATCTACAATTTTCCGGTGCTGCGTGCAGCCCTTGAAAAAGATACGCCAGACATGGCATGGCGCGGGCACTCCGATACGGAGATTCTCCTTGAGGCGCTCGCTCGGTGGGGTGTGGAGCAGGCGCTGACGGCGGCTGTGGGGATGTTTGCCCTTGCGCTGTGGGACCGGCAGGATCGCACGCTGACGCTGGCGCGTGACCGCATGGGCGAAAAGCCTCTATATTGGGGCTGGCAGAGCGGTACGCTGCTCTTTGGCTCGGAGCTGACGGCGCTGGAGGCGCACCCTGCGTTCTTGCGCCAGATTGACCGTGGTGCGCTGTCGCTGCTGCTGCGCTACAACTATATCCCTGAGCCGCACAGCATCTACCGGGGCATTCACAAGTTGCCCGCCGGGCACCTCGTGGTCCTGCGCCCCGATGGACGGGAGCCGGCGCCCGAGCCGTATTGGGACTACCGTAGCGTGGTCAGGACGGGGGTGGCGACGCCGTTTGCAGGCACGGAATCAGAGGCCGTATCCACGCTGGAATCCTTGCTGATGGAGAGTGTGGCCGGCCAGATGGTGTCCGATGTACCGCTGGGCGCATTCTTGAGCGGCGGGCTGGACAGCAGCACCGTCGTGGCGCTCATGCAGAAGCAGTCTTCGCAGCGGGTGCATACCTATGCGATTGGCTTCGAGGACAAGGCCTATGACGAGGCAACTCATGCGCGCGCCGTTGCTGCGCACCTGGGCACGGATCATACCGAGCTTTACGTCAGCAACCAGGATACCTTGGCCGTGGTCCCCGAACTGGCGCGTATCTACAGCGAGCCATTTGCGGATAGTTCGCAGATTCCCACTTACCTCGTCAGCCGGATGGCGCGGCGCAGCGTGACGGTTGCCTTGAGCGGCGATGGCGCCGATGAACTGTTCGGCGGCTACACCCATCATCAATATCTGCCCAGGCTCTGGAATTTGCTGGCGCCGGTGCCGCAGGGGTTGCGCCGCTGCGCCAGTGGGCTGCTGTCGCCTTTGCCGTTTCCGCGGCGCATGCGGAAGCTGCTTGACGTGCTGGATGCCCGCAGCCGCGAGGAACTGTACTGGCGCACCCGCAGCTTCTGGTCGGAGCCGGCTGCGGTCGTGAGGGGGGCCACGGAGCCTGATTCCCTGTTGCGCAGCCTGTACCGCGATCCGTCCGACTGGCGCTTCGTGCAGCCTTTCGCGACATGGATCATGGCCATGGAGGCCATGGACTACATGCCGGGCGATGTGCTGGCCAAGGTCGATCGGGCCGCGATGGCCAACAGCCTGGAGACGAGGGCACCGTTTCTCGACCATCGCGTGGTGGAATTCGCCGCGCGTTTGCCGTTGTCGCTGAAGCTCAGGAATGGGCAGGGCAAGTGGCTGTTGCGTCAGCTTTTGTACCGGTACGTGCCGCAGGCGATGGTGGATCGTCCAAAGAAAGGTTTCTCCGTGCCGCTGGGGGCTTGGCTTCGCGGGCCGTTGCGCGAGTGGGCGGAAGGCTTGCTGGCGGAACCCCTGCTGCAGGCGGGCGGCTACTTCGATGCTGCTGCAGTGCGCCGCGTCTGGGCCGAGCACATCCAGGGAAAAAGCGATCAGGCATCCAAGCTCTGGAGCGTGCTCATGTTTCAGGCCTGGCAGGCGCGGTGACGCCCGCGCCAGGCCTGCCATCGGGGCAATACAGGAATCATGAGCCTGAGGGCGCAGGCGCAGGGGCGGGCATGGGCACTATTCCTCCGCTAGGCTGGCTCTGACGAGTCTTCATCTTTTCCTGCTCTTTCTCTTGCTGTTTCTCAACCTTCTTCTCTTCCGTTGATGTGAAGGGCGGCGCCTTTTCCAGTGCCTCCTTGCTCATGTTGACGATGGCAACGTGCGTTTCGGGGTTGATTTGTGCGACCTTGTCCCATGGGATACCCACGTCCTTCTGCCCGATGCCCAGAAAGCCACCCACGCCCACGACTACGCCAGCCAGCTTGTGGTCCCCGTCCAGAATCAGATCGGTGACCTTGCCGATGTCTTTTGCTTCTTTGCCCGTTCCGTTGTGAATGGACATGCCCATGACCGACGAGGCCAGCGTTTGCGAAGATTTTTGTTCTGTGATGAACGGGGCGCCAGCCGATTGGCTGCCGCCGATTGCGGATGGGGCGTTGGCGTCTGGCTTCTGTCCGGACGTTGATTGCGGTGCGCCTTCCGGGGCCTCGCCGCCTTTAGGTGCGCTTTGGTCTTGACTGAACGCGGCAGTTGAGAGGCCCAGCCCACTGATTCCTAGGGTGAAAGCTGCAAGCGCTGTCGTAAGGGTGTGCCTGGAAAAGCTTTTCTGATGATTCATACTCTGACTCCTTGGGAGGTATCAAACAAATATGACGCCTTCACCGTATCAAAATCGGGAGGGGATTTTGTAAGCCAATTAAAATCGTGAGTATGTTGGTTGCTTTCGTGTGCAGTTCGAATTGGTACTCGATTGGCCTCGATATGCGTAATCCCACACTGTGGCAGGCCTCCCACCGTTTAATGGCAGCTGCAATCATCCTGGGATCGTTGCGACGGATTTGTCTTTGTTAAAGGTTTATCGCTTGGTGTAGCATTTGTGCATGGTGTATTGGCGCCGGTTAATGGCTGATTCGTGGTTATTGTGCCGGAAACCTGTCGTAGATACCCATCGGTCGTCTGTCGTCATCCAATGAAATTGAACTGGTCGGTATCTTTGTAGTATCGTGGCCGCCATGCGGGCACTGCCCGCTTTTGAGACGGTTTGATGCATGGACAGATGGTGGTTTCGAGTAGGTGGCATGGTGTCGCTGGGGGCCCTGGTGGTTCTGCAGGCCTGCACAGCGGTGACGGCAGGTCAGCTCGTCCAGGCCGGTTTTGACACCGCCAAGACATCACTGACTGGTTCGTCGTCCAGTGCGGATGCGGCGCGCATACGCGCCGTGATCAACGCCATCAGCGTGGGCCAGGACGCCGCGCCCATTCTGGCGTCCATTGGTGTGCCGCCCAAGGAAAAGTCCGGCAATCTAGGGGGCTATGTCTGCTATCAGTACGCAGGCGTTTATTCGGCGACCGAAGACGCAGTCATCGTGGCAAAAGACGGCAAAGTGGTGTTTTTTGGTAATTCCACCTGCCGATCGGAAATGCAGGCTGCGAATTTTGCCAGCGGCGGCAGATATGCGTCTGGTGCTGCTGTATCCGCGAGCGGCGCTGCTGCAACGCCTGCGGCTCCTGCCGATGGCGCGGCCGCGGGCGGTTCCGCGACCAATGCAGCCGCGAAGCCTGCGGTTCCCACGTCGGGCTCGAATTGAGATTCCGGGCCCCAATCGTTGGGTAGAAAGGCTGCCCGAGCGCCTCTTCGCGTGCGCCCTTCTGTGTGTCTGTGGCCGCTGAAATGGAAATGGGCCGGCGCCTATTGGTAGCCGACCCATCCTTGAATCTGGTTGCGGGGACAGGATTTGAACCTGTGACCTTCGGGTTATGAGCCCGACGAGCTGCCAGACTGCTCCACCCCGCGTCTGAAGAACGAAACTATAGCAAGTCTGCGAAAATAATGCAAGCAAAGTCCCGGAGTTCACGATAAAATGACGGAAACGGAAGTCTTGCGGGTTCTGGAAGCCGCCCTGTTGTGCGCGGACGCGCCTTTACCGGTTGCCAGCCTGCGTAGCCTGTTCGAAGATGCGATTTCCGCAGACGATGTCCGCCGCTACCTGGCCACGTTGCAGCTTGACTGGCAGGATCGGGGGCTGGAACTGGTTTCGCTGGCAGGTGGCTGGAGATTCCAGAGCCGCCCGGACATGCAGCGTTACCTGGGGCGCCTGAACCCAGAGAAACCACCTCGTTATTCTCGTGCCGTGCTGGAGACCCTCGCGATCGTTGCGTGGCGCCAGCCTGTGACGCGAGGCGATATCGAGGACATTCGGGGCGTCACGGTATCCACTCAGATCATCCGTACTCTGGAAGACCGGGGATGGATCGAGGTTCTTGGGTATCGAGATGCACCGGGTCGGCCTGCATTGCTGGGTACCACGCGCCGTTTTCTGGAAGACCTGGGCCTGCGGGCGCTTGACGAGTTGCCGGCGCTGGATGCCGAGGGCGCCGAACAGGCGATGGATGCCTTGTTGCTGGATACACCCGAAGAAATATCTCGGTCCGATGAGACCGCTGATTCATAGAACACTCATGTGTAGGAGTCACTGAACCCCATGACTGCAGACCTGGAAACGTTGCCACGAACCGAGGAGCCCTCCGGGGCGGATGCCCCTGCGGCGGAAGGTCGGGGCAACCGGTCCCGTGGCCGCAAGCTGCGTACGCCGTTCCGCCGCCGACGCGGGGACGCTGGGGCATCAGAGCCACAGGCTGGTGACGCCAGCATCGATGCGGGTTCGGCGGAGGAAGCCGACCAGGCGCTGTCCTATCTCCAGGATGCGCACCCCACGACGCAGCGGCTGGATCGCTACATGAACAGCGATGCGCTGACGCCCAAATTGCACAAGGTTCTGGCCGACGCTGGCGTGGGCTCGCGGCGCGACATGGAAGAGCTGATCATCGCCGGGCGGGTCTCGGTGAATGGCGAGCCTGCCCATGTGGGCCAGCGTGTCGGCCCCAACGACAAGGTCCGTGTCAACGGTCGCCTGATCATGCGGCCAAAGATGGACCGGTTGCCGCGCGTCATTCTTTATCACAAGCCGGCTGGCGAGATCGTCAGCCACGATGACCCCGAGGGCCGTGCAACCGTTTTCGCTCGCCTGCCGCGCATCCGCAGCGGTAAATGGCTGTCGGTGGGACGTCTCGACCTGAATACCGAGGGCCTGTTGATTCTGACGACTTCGGGCGAACTCGCCAATCGGCTGTCGCATCCGCGGTATGGGTCGGAGCGGGAGTACGCCGTCCGGGTACTCGGAGAACTGGGTGACCAGAAGATGTCCGAACTCACCACCGGGGTGACGCTTGAAGACGGCCCTGCACAATTCAATTCGCTGGATTATATCGGTGGCGAGGGAAGCAACCGCTGGTACCGTGTCACCCTCAGCGAAGGACGCAATCGCGAGGTGCGCCGCATGTTCCAGACCGCTGGTGTGACGGTCAGCCGTCTGATCCGCACGCGTTTTGGTGATGTGGTGCTGCCGACCAATCTCCGTCGCGGCCGCTGGGATGAGCTGTCTCCCGAATTGGTGGGGGCGCTGATGGTTCAGCTTGGCCTGATCCGCGAGGCGGACGAAGATGCTGACGAGCAGGTCGAGCGCCAGCCGCTGTCCTATGCAAGCGCCATGCCGCCGGGTTTTGGGACGCCGGGGCGCAACGGTCAGAATGGTGCCCGGCTCAATCGCCGGGGGCGTGTCTCGGCCGACCGGTCGGGATCGGGCCGCATCGATCCGTTTACCACCGGGCTGCTGATCAGTGGCGGGCTGGCCAACGGGCATCCCGATGCGGGCCGGCAACGTAAGGCTGAGACGCATGGCAAGGCCGGGCGCCCAGGTCGGCGCGGCAAGCCGAACCGTGAGGATCCTGCACGCCAGGATGCTGCCGGCACCGGCGGTGCCCACAAGCCCAATCGCACCGGCGGGAAGCGTCCGGGCGGTGCGCCTCGGTCTGGTTCGACCGTCTCGGCCGATGGCAAGCCGGCGCGGACACGCGCACCCAAGAACGCCCGACCTGGGCGTCGTCCGGCGCGGTCTGGGGAAACGGGTTCGGCTGAACATCAGCCGCGTGGCGCTCACGCGCATGAGTCTCAGTTGGGCAGGGCCAAGCGCACGCGCCAATAGCTGGAATAGCGCCGGTATGCTGTTATAATGCAAGGCTTTACAGCACAAAGGTGCTGTACTTTGCCGGGGTGTCCACCGGGAAATCAGGGGCTGGCAGGACAGCCCCTTTTTAATGGAATTTATGGCTGATATCCATGCGGTGACCCAGCAGGCCTTGCTGGGTTTTGATGTCGAACTGGTCGACGTGGAACGCGCGCCCCTGGGGCTTTTGCGCGTCATCATCGATCGCCCCGATGGGGTGCGCATCGAAGACTGCGAACAGGTGTCCCGCCAGCTGTCGCATGTGTTCGAAGTCGAAAACATCGATTACAAGCGTCTGGAAGTCAGTTCCCCCGGAGTAGACAGGCCCTTGCGTCGTTTGGCCGATTACGTCCGGTTTGCAGGGCAGCGCATCGAGTTGAGGCTGTCCGAGCCGGTCGAATCGCGCAAGGTCTTCACGGGCATTCTGAGGGCTGCACAGGCGGCCGATGGCGATGAGCCGGTGCTCAGCCTGGAATACGAAGACCAGGCGGGCGAGCTGCACATGCTGCCGTTTTCTTTTGGTGATGTGGATCGGGCCCGGCTGGATCCTGTTCTTGATTTCAAGGGTAAGAAGCGATGAGTCGCGAAATTCTTCTGTTGGTGGACGCTCTGGCGCGTGAAAAGAACGTCGAGCGCGACGTCGTGTTCGGCGCCCTTGAAGGCGCGTTGGCCTCTGCCATGAAAAAGCGCTTCAAGGAAGACGTGGATATTCGCGTGTCCGTCGACCGCCAGACGGGCGAGCACGAGGGCTTCCGTCGCTGGCTGGTGGTGCCCGATGAGGCTGGCCTGCAGGAACCCGACGCACAGGAACTCTACTCGGATGCCCAGGACATCGTCCCCGGGATCCAGGTGGGCGAATACATCGAGGAGCCGCTTGAACCCGTCGAGTTCGGCCGCATCGGCGCCCAGGCCGCCAAGCAGGCCATTCTTCAAAAGATCCGCGACGCGGAGCGCGAGCAGGTCCTGAATGATTTCCTGGATCGGGGCGAGACCATCGTCTCCGGCACCGTGAAGCGTCTGGACAAGGGCGATGCCATCATCGAGATCGGCAAGGTCGAGGCCCGTTTGCCGCGCAGTGAAATGATCCCCAAGGAAAATATCCGGGCAGGCGACCGTGTGCGCGCCTGGGTTCTGAAGATCGATTACGCCGCGCGTGGCCAACAAGTGATCCTGTCGCGTACCGCCCCCGATTTCATCCGCGAGCTGTTCGACAACGAAGTCCCGGAAATCGAGCAGGGCCTCCTGGAAATCAAGGCGGCGGCGCGCGACCCGGGCGTGCGTGCCAAAATTGCGGTGGTAGCGTACGATAAGCGGATCGATCCCATCGGGACCTGTGTCGGCATGCGGGGCTCTCGCGTGACGGCCGTGCGCAACGAGCTGGGCGGCGAGCAGGTCGATATCGTGCTGTGGTCCGACGACCCTGCAGAGTTCGTGATTGGCGCACTCGCGCCGGCTCACGTCGACTCCATTCTGATCGACGAAGACAAGCACGGCATGGATGTGGTGGTGGACGAGGAAAATCTGCCCAAGGCCATTGGTGCGCGCGGGCAAAACGTACGCCTGGCATCCGAGCTGACCGGCTGGCAGATCAACATCATGACTCCCGAGGAAAGCCAGCATCGCCAGGATGCCGAGCGGACCACCCTGCGCCAGAACTTCATCACGAAGCTGGACGTGGACGAGGAAGTCGCCGATATCCTGATCGACGAGGGTTTCACCGGGCTCGAGGAGATCGCTTATGTGCCGATGCAGGAATTGCTCGACATCGAAGCCTTCGACGAGGAAACCGTCAACGAGCTGCGCACGCGGGCCCGCAACGCGCTGCTGACGGAAGCCATCGCACAGGAAGAACGTGTACAGACGGCGCGCGACCTGCTCGAAATCAGGGGCATGGAGCCGTCTCTGGTGGCCAAGCTGGCCGCAAACAACATCACGACGCTGGATGATCTGGCCGAGCTTGCCGCTGACGAGCTGTCCGAACTGACCGGATTGCCCGAAGAGGCCGCGAGCGACATGATCATGCAGGCGCGGGCGCACTGGTTCGAGGATGACAAGGCATCCAATGCCTGACCTTCGCAACCATCCCGCCCATTGAACGTAGAAGAGAGAGTCGAATGCCGAGTAACACCGTTGCCCAATTCGCCGAAGAACTGAACATGCCCGCCAAGGTCCTGCTGGACCATTTCCGCTCCGCAGGCGTGGAACTGGCTTCGGTGAATGCGGACTTGACCGAGGCTGACAAGAGCGCCTTGCTGGAGTCGCTGCGGCGTTCGCATGGATCGGATGCTGGCAAAAAGGTCGTGCTGACCCGACGCAAGACGTCCGAAATCCACCAGGCCGACAGTTCCGGCCGGTCGCGGACAATTCAGGTCGAGGTCCGCAAGAAACGCGTGCTGGTCAAGCGGGATCGCAGCGAGCTGCCGGACGCCGCTCGTGCTGAGCAGGCCCAGCAGGCCGATGCTGCAGAAGTGCCGCCGGTTGAATCCCCTGTCCTGGCCGACACCGCCGATCAGGCCGCCTCCCAGGCGCCCGCCGCCGCGCTGATTGCCCAGGCGCCTGAACCCGCTGACCAACCGCAAGCTGAATCCCCTGTCGCGACGTCTGCGGCGCAAGTACCGGAGGTTCCGGATGCTGCGCCTTCGCCCGCCGCCCCTGAGGCGCCTGCCGAGGCCGAGACTTCCGATGTGAAGTCCGCTGCTCCGGACACCACGCAATCCGTCGAAATCAAGCAGGAAATCGTGAGCGAAACCCCTGTTGCCGAGAAACCGGCTGTCTCCGAATCGCCGGTGGAAGCTGCCCCGCAGCCGTCCGTCGAAAAACCGGCTGCCGGACATGGTGTAGCGCCGCATGCGCCCGCCGTACCCGAGGCCCGCAAGCCGTCGCCGGGTGCTCCGGTGTCGGCCCCGCCGCGTGCGACGCCCGGCAAGGCACGCCGGGCACCGGCCGATTCGGATCGGGAACGCGCCCGCCATGCGGCCGAAGCTGAGGCGGCCGCGCTGCGCGAAATGATGCGTCAGCCGCGCAAGGTCCTGCGGGCACCGGAACCAGAGGCGGCAGCTACCGGCACGTTGCACAAGCCCGGTGTCAAGGGCGCTGGGAAGAAGGAAACCGAGGGGAAGAAAGTCATCAAGACTTCGGACGTTTCCTCGAGCTGGGCCAACGATGGCGGCCACAAGAAGTCCAAAGCCGAGACGCTTTCTCCAGGAGCGGGTCGCGATGCCTGGCGCAGCAGCGGCAAGCCGTCGCGCGGGGGCAAGGGTGGTCGTGGCAAGAATCGCCGTCAGGCGGACCATCACGAGCCGCAGCAGGTCGAATTCATTGCTCGCGAGATTCACGTTCCCGAAACCATTTCCGTGGCGGACCTTGCGCACAAGATGTCGGTCAAAGCTGCCGAGGTCATCAAGCAGCTCATGAAGCTTGGCCAGATGGTCACCATCAACCAGGTGTTGGACCAGGAAACGGCCATGATCGTGGTCGAAGAACTTGGCCATACGGCTATTGCCGCGAAGCTGGACGACCCGGAGGCGTTCCTGGCCGACACCGAGATCGTCGAGGCGGAATCGCTCCCACGCGCTCCGGTGGTGACGGTGATGGGCCACGTGGATCACGGCAAGACTTCTCTGTTGGACTACATCCGCCGCACCAAGGTCGCGACCGGTGAGGCGGGCGGCATCACCCAGCACATCGGCGCCTATCGCGTGAAAACGGATCGCGGCGTGGTGGCGTTCCTGGATACCCCGGGCCACGAGGCATTCACGGCCATGCGGGCGCGCGGTGCCCAGGCAACTGATATCGTCATTCTGGTGGTGGCGGCCGACGACGGCGTCATGCCGCAGACCAAGGAAGCCATCCACCATGCGCGCGCCGCCGGTGTGCCGCTGGTGGTGGCCATCAACAAGATCGATAAGCCCGAGGCCAATCCCGAACGCGTCAAGCAGGAATTGGTGGCCGAAGAAGTCGTGCCCGAAGAGTACGGCGGAGAGGTCCCCTTCATCTCGGTGTCGGCCAAGACCGGCCAGGGTATCGACGAGCTGCTCGAAAATGTGCTGCTGCAGGCTGAAATCCTGGAGCTGAAAGCACCGGTTGATGCTCCTGCCAAGGGCGTGGTGATCGATGCCCGTCTGGACAAGGGCCGCGGCCCGGTGGCCACTATTCTGGTGCAAAGCGGTACGCTGCATCGCGGCGACGCGGTGCTGGCCGGGGTAGCCTTTGGGCGCGTGCGCGCCATGCTGAACGACACCGGCAAGCCCACGCAGTCGGCAGGCCCCTCCACGCCGGTCGAGATCCAGGGCCTGGCCGAAGTTCCGGCGGCGGGCGACGAGGTCATGGTGCTGGCCGACGAACGCAAGGCGCGCGAAATCGCCTTGTTCCGCCAAGGCAAGTTCCGCGACGTCAAGCTCGCGCGTCAACAGGCGGCCAAGCTGGAATCCATGTTCGACAACATGGGCGAGGGCACCCGCACGCTGGCACTCATCGTCAAGACCGACGTCCAGGGTTCGCAGGAAGCGCTGGTGCAGTCGCTGCTCAAGCTGTCCACCGAAGAGGTGCGTGTACAAGTGGTACACGCAGCCGTCGGGGGTATTTCTGAAAGCGACATCAACCTGGCCATCGCCTCCAGTGCCGTGATCATCGGCTTCAACGTGCGTGCCGATGCGTCGGCCAAGAAGCTGGCCGAGGCCAACGACATCGACCTGCGCTACTACAACATCATCTATGATGCGATCGATGACGTGAAGAACGCGCTCTCCGGCATGCTGGCGCCGGAAAAACGGGAAGAAGTCATCGGCCTGGTCGAGATCCGCGAGATCTTCACGGTCTCGAAAGTCGGCAATATTGCAGGCTGCATGGTGCTCGAAGGCCTGGTGCGACGCGACTCCCAGGTTCGGCTGCTGCGTAATCACGTCGTTCAATGGACGGGGTCGCTGGATTCGTTGCGGCGCTTCAAGGACGACGTCAAGGAAGTCAAATCCGGCTTCGACTGCGGCCTGACCCTGAAGGGCAACAACGATATCGAAGTCGGCGACCAGCTCGAAGTCTTCGAGATCAAGGAAATCGCTCGTACTTTGTAAATCATGGGTCGTCACAAGTCTAAACCGAATCCTGACCGCAACACGCGCCTGGCCGACCAGATCCAGCAGGATCTGGCCGCTCTGGTGCAGCGCGAGCTGGATGTTGCACGCGCCGGCCTGATCACGCTCACGGGTGTCGATCTGTCGGCGGACTATGCCCATGCCAAGGTCTATTTCACGGTGCTGGGCGCTGAGCCTGAGGCCGCCGCTCACGCGCTCAACGAAAAGGCCGGCTGGATGCATTCGCAGCTCTTCAGGTTGCTGCACATTCATACGGTTCCCACGTTGCGGTTCGTGCACGACGTGCACCTGGCGCGCGGCATTGAACTGACGCATTTGATCGATCGGGCCAATCGTCCGCAGGCGGGCGCATCGGACATTCCCGAACTCGAAGACCCGGACGGTCGGCCCTGAACGGGCGGTCGTCACTCATCTCTACGGATTGAACGATGGCTTCCCGACGCGGGCGCATGCTCGATGGTGTCCTGTTGCTGGACAAGCCCGAAGGCCTGTCCAGCAACCACGCGCTGCAACGCGCGAAGCGCACGGTGGACGCCCGCAAGGCGGGGCACACCGGAACGCTGGACCCTTTCGCCACGGGGTTGCTGATCTGCTGCTTCGGTCGCGCCACCAAGATTTCGGCCCATATGCTCGAGGCGGACAAGGTCTACGAGGCGACGCTTGCGTTTGGCGAGGAAACCGACAGCGGTGATCTGACCGGCAATATTGTGGCACGCACCGGTGGAGATTTTGTGGGTGTGGCGGCGATGGAGCTGGAGGCGGTATTGGGTGAATTTCGGGGCGAGATCCAGCAGATCCCGCCCATGGTGTCGGCGCTCAAGCGCGATGGCAGGCCGCTGTATGAGTACGCCCGCCAGGGCATCGAACTGGAGCGTCCCGCGCGCACGGTCACCATCCACGCACTGGATCTGCTGGCCTGCGAGGGCATCCATGCCCGCGTGCGCGTCCATTGCAGCAAGGGTACCTATGTGCGCACGCTGGCCCAGGACATTGGCCGGCGCCTGGGGTGCCGTGCCCACCTGTCGGCCCTGCGCCGAACGGCGGTGGGACCTTTTTCAATCGAGCAGGCGGTGGGGCTGGAAGCCCTGCAGGCCATGGCGGCGCCGGAGCAGGCGCTGCTTCCCCTACATGCCTTGCCGGACGGTTTGCGCCCGACAGACATTTCTACCAAGGAAATTTTATGAAGCGAGCTTTGCGCAATGTGGCCATCATCGCTCACGTGGACCACGGCAAGACCACGCTGGTGGATCAGTTGCTGCGCCAGTCCGGGACCTTCCGCGACAACCAGCAGGTCTCCGAGCGCGTCATGGACTCGGGCGACATCGAGCGGGAGCGCGGCATCACGATCCTGGCCAAGAACTGTGCCGTGGAATACGAGGGCAATCACATCAATATCATCGATACCCCGGGTCACGCCGACTTCGGTGGCGAGGTGGAGCGCGTGTTGTCTATGGTGGACGGTGTGCTGCTGCTGGTCGATGCGGTTGAGGGCCCCATGCCGCAGACACGGTTCGTGACGCGCAAGGCGCTGGCCCAGGGCCTCAAGCCGATTGTGGTGGTCAACAAGGTCGACCGCCCGGGCGCGCGTCCGGATTATGTCGTCAACGCCACGTTTGACCTATTCGACAAACTGGGCGCAACCGAAGAACAACTCGATTTCCCAGTGATTTACGCTTCGGGCTTGAACGGTTATGCCGGTCTCACCCCCGATGTCCGCTCGGGTGACATGCGGCCGCTTTTCAACGCGGTCCTGGAATACGTGCCGCAGCGAGAGGATGATGTGAACGGTCCGCTGCAGATGCAGATCATTTCGCTGGATTACAGCAGCTATGTGGGCAAGATCGGGGTGGGCCGCATCAATCGCGGCCGCTTGCATGCTGGCCAGGATGTGGTGGTGCAGTTTGGTCCGGAGGGCGAACCCATCAAGGGGCGTGTGAATCAGGTGCTGCAGTTCGAGGGGCTGGAGCGTGTGCTGGTGGATGAGGCTGAGGCCGGGGACATCGTCCTCATCAACGGCATCGACGAAATCGGGATCGGCTGCACGCTCATGGATCCGCTCTCGCCCGAACCGCTGCCGCTGCTGAAGATCGACGAACCCACGCTGACCATGAATTTCATGGTGAATACTTCGCCCCTGGCGGGCCGGGAAGGCAAATTCGTCACCAGCCGCCAGATTCGCGACCGGCTGCAGCGCGAGCTCAAGTCCAATGTGGCGCTGCGCGTGAACGATACGTCCGATGATACGGTGTTCGAGGTCTGTGGGCGCGGCGAGCTGCACCTGACGATCCTGCTGGAGAACATGCGCCGCGAAGGCTACGAGCTGGCTGTGTCACGTCCGCGTGTCATGTACAAGGACGTCGCTGGCGTCCGCCAGGAGCCCTATGAACTGCTGACCGTGGACGTCGAAGACGGTCATCAAGGCGGTGTCATGGAGGAACTCGGGCGTCGCAAGGCCGATCTGCAGGACATGCAGCCTGACGGCCGGGGACGCACGCGGCTGGAATACCGGGTCCCCGCACGGGGGCTGATCGGCTTCCAGAGCGAGTTCCTGACCCTCACACGCGGCACCGGCATCATGAGCCACGTGTTTGACGAGTATGGCCCGGTGCGCGAGGGTGGGGTGGGCGAACGTCGCAATGGGGTGCTCATCAGCCAGGATGACGGCACGGCCGTGGCCTACGCGATCTGGAAGCTCCAGGAGCGCGGCCGCATGTTTGTGTCGCCTCAGGACCCCGTCTACGAGGGCATGATCATCGGCATCCATTCCCGGGACAATGACTTGGTCGTCAACCCCATCAAGGAAAAGAAGCTGACCAACGTGCGGGCATCGGGCAAGGACGAACATATCGATCTGGTTCCGCCCATCGAGCTGAATCTGGAATATGCCGTCGAGTTCATTGCGGACGACGAACTGGTCGAGGTCACCCCCAAGTCCATCCGCCTGCGCAAGCGCTACCTGAAGGAGTTCGAGCGCCGCCGCAGCCTGCGCGGCGATTCGGCCTGAGTCGCCTGTCGCGCGGCAGTCCGGCGGCTCCTACAATGGGGCTCTGGGCTCCGCAGTGCGCCGGGGGGCGCCCGGATGCCGGGAATGCACGATGATTCTGTATCTGCACGGTTTTCGGTCTTCTCCACAGTCCCTGAAAGCACACCTGCTGGGCCAGGCAATGGCGCAGCGCGGCCTGTCGGCGCACTGGGCCTGTCCGCAGTTGCCGGCCAGCCCTGCGGCCGCCATGTGGCTGGCGCTGGAATGCGCGCAGCAGGCCCTGGCTCGCGGGTTGGACCGGGCCGACCTGACCATCATCGGATCTTCGCTAGGCGGTTTTTACGCGACCTGGCTTGCCGAGCGCCTGGGTTGCCGGGCAGTCCTGCTCAATCCGGTCGTCCATGCGGCCCGAGACCTTGCCACCCAGGTGGGATCCCACCGCACTTTTCACGACGACGAGCCGTTCGAGTTTCTGCCCGGATATGTGACTGAGCTTGCGCAGGCCGAATCGGCGATCGGCACCCTGACCGACCTTGAACGCTACTTCCTCGTGGCGGCGACGGGAGACGAGGTCCTGGATTGGCGTGAAATGCGGACGCGGTTCGCCGGCTGCCGACAGCGCATCATCGAGGGCAGCGACCACGGGATTTCAGACTTTGCGGTCTGGCTGCCGGAAGTTCTCGCCTTTGCATTGGGCGCCCGCGTGGCCGCACCCGGAGTTGAAGTCGGTTCCTGGGCGGCTCTGGGGCCCGAGGCGACCACGATCCGCACTGAGGTGTTCGTGCACGAGCAGCATGTGTCACCCGAAGAAGAGCTGGATGCCCTGGATGATCAATGCCTCCATGCACTGGCTCGTGATGAGGCGGGTCGGCCGATCGGCACTGGACGCCTGCTGCCCGACGGACACATCGGCCGCATGGCGGTGGACGGGGCTTGGCGCGGGCGGGGTGTGGGCTCATTGGTGCTGCAGGCGCTGGTGGGCGAAGCGCGTCGCCGAGGGGCTGGCGAGGTCCTCCTGGCGGCGCAACTCCATGCCCGGCCTTTCTATGCCCGTCATGGTTTCGTGGAGGAGGGCGATACCTTCATGGATGCCGGAATCCCCCATCGGCTGATGCGGCGTCCCCTCTGAATCCGTTTGGCGCAGTGGTCCGGTCCATGCCGGCTGCATCGCTCACCCGCAGGCGGCCAGAAAGCGGAGGAGTAGACTTATCCCCTGTCGCCAATGAGAAGAGCGACTCTACACGGGCATTACGGCGGATGCAGGACGAACCGGGATGTCTGTGTCTTCTACCATAAGAGGAGCAACATGACGCATTCCATTCGCAAGCTACTCGCAATCTCGTTTGCTGGTTCCCTGGGGTTGACAGGGATGTCGCTGGCTCAGGCTGCGAGCGATCTGACTGTGCGACTGGCCTGGTACATGCCGCCTCATACGGCGACGGCGGATCAAGGCACCAATTTCGCCCAGGCGATTACCGACCTCAGCAGCGGCAAGATCAAGGTCGAGACGTATCCCTCAGGCTCTCTGCTGAAGGAATCCAATATCGCGCAAGGCCTGAGCAACAACACTGCCAACATGGCGATCTTCGGCATGCACTGGTGGTCCAAATACGAACCCTCGCTGGAGTGGGACACCATTCCGTTCCTTGCCGACGATGCGGGCGCCTTGCTCAACGCATTGCATGGCAAGCTTGGCCAGGATGTCAATGCACGGCTGAACAAGCACGGCGTGGAGATCATCGGCTGGGGCTTCTACGGCTACGCGGAAAGCTATGTGAACGGCAAGCACACGATCAAGACCCCAGGCGACTTGAAGGGGCTGAAGATGCGCTCCGAGGGGAAGCTGTCGGCGAAGTTCCTGTCGGCCCAGGGGGCCACGCCGGTGGCGGTGGATTCCAGCGAGGTGTATACGTCCTTGCAAAGCGGCAGTCTGGATGGCGCGGTTTCCGGGCTGTCCAGCATCGTGTCGCGCAAGTGGTATGAAGTCGGGCACTACATCACCGCCATTCACTATGTGCCGCTGGTCTATCCGATCCAGGTCAATCTGAAGTGGTGGAAGGGTCTGACGCAGGAGCAGCGAGACCTGATCACCAAAGCGGCCGTCGGCACTGAGAAGCAGGCTGTCGCCGATATCGAGAAAGAGTTCAACGGCGATATTGCGCTGACCAAAAAGCATGGCAACGAGGTCTATCGTCCCACGGACGTCGAGCTGAAGCAGTGGAAGGACGTGGCCGGCAGTCAGGCTCGCAAAGACTACATCGCGGAAGTCGGCGACAGTGGCCAGCAGATCCTGAACGACGTGGACGCCGCATTCAAGAAATAATCCGCAGGTAGGGTGGGCGGCTGCCTGGAATGCGCGGCCGTCCCTGAGCTTCCCGGGCCCCCGGGAAGCGTGGAGAATTCTTATGACTGAACATTCAGTTCAAGCGCCAAACTCGGGGTCTTCCCGATTTGGCGCGGTGCTTCGGGTGACACATGGTCTGGGCCAGGGGGTCGGCTATGTGTCGGCGGCCCTCATGGTCATCATGACTCTGTCAATCCTGCTGGGGATCGTGATGCGCGCTACGCACGTCGACAATTCCTGGACCTATGATGTCGACCTTTTCGCCCTGATCTGGGTGGCGTTCGTGGGCGCATCGTTCACGGCGCTGCGTGAAGAGCATGTCACGTCCGGCATTGCGCTGGAAAACGCCTGGCCGCGCTGCGCCGGTGTCATGCTGGTGCTGCGCTTCGTGATCATGGCGGCCTTTCTGGTGACTTTCACGATCTCTGGCCTGTTGCAGTTCATGAACAGTGTCCAGACGAGCGAGACCACGCTGGACGTGATGAGCTGGCCCGTCTGGATTCCGCATCTTGCGCTTCCGGTGGGGACGTCGCTCTGGCTCGTCTTCGAGATACATCATTTCCTGCGCCGCGTGGCGGCGAAACGGACCTGACATGGACTTCATCCTCACGTTGGTGACCCTGGGTGTTCTACTCATCCTGGGGGTTCCCATTGCGGTGTCGCTGCTGATCAGCGGCTTGCTGGGCTACATGATGACGATTGGCGTGGAGCCAGGGATGACGGCACTGGCGCAGATCGCCTATACCGATCTGAACTCGTTCGTCATCATCGCGATTCCGCTCTACATCCTGATGGGGCAAATCATGCTCAAGGGGGAATCGGGGCGGGATCTGTTCGACTTCGCACAGCGTATCGTGGGTCGCCTGCCGGGTGGGCTTGCGGTGGCGGCCACGGTGGCCAGCGCCATCTTTGCCGCCATCTCCGGCTCGTCGACGGCGACGGCGGCCACCATCGGATCCATCAGCATCCCGGAGATGTGTGACCGGGGCTACGACAAGCGGATGGCGGCCGGGGTCGTCGCCGTGGCGGGTACGCTGGGGATCCTCATCCCGCCCAGCATCTCGTTCATTCTGTATTCGCTGGTCACGGACGCGTCGGTGGGCAAGCTCTTCATGGCCGGGGTACTCCCGGGCATCATGCTGGCTTTCATGTTCTGTCTGTATTCGATTTATTGGGCCTGGAACAAGGCCCGGAAGGGCGGTACGCAGCCTGCCATCGCGCGTTTGCATGTGCCGCTGACCTGGGGCATGTTCGGCAGCCTGCTGATGATCCCGCTGATCCTCGGCGGCATCTACACCGGTTGGTTCACGCCGACCGAGGCAGCAGGGGTCGGCGTGATCTATGCGTTTGTCCTGACTGCCTTCTTCAAGCGGACGCTGACCTGGAGCCGCTTCGTGAACGCGGTGCGCGACAGCGTCGTCACCAGTTGCATGATTCTGATACTGATTGCGGGGGCGGGTGTCTTTGGCAATACGCTTTCGTTGTTGCGCATCCCGCAAGATTTTGCCTCCTGGCTGGAGGGACTGCATCTCGTGCCATGGGAGTTCATGATTGCTGTCAATATTCTGTATCTGATTCTGGGTATGTTCATGGATGCTGCGGCGGCCATTCTGGTCACCGTCCCCATCCTGTTGCCGGGTCTGGAAGCGCTACACATCGATCTGATCTGGTTTGGCGTGATATTGGTGATCAACATGGAGATCGGCGCCGTCACGCCGCCGGTCGGGATGAATCTGTTTGTCGTCAAGGCATTGCGGACGGACTACACGATCCGCGATGTGCTGGTGGGATCGCTGCCCTATGCAGCATTGGGGCTGGTGGGTCTGGCGCTGGTGGTGATCTTCCCGCAGATCGCGCTGCTGCTTCCCAGTCTGGGAGTCCAGTAGGAGTCGGACGTGGAAGAGGGCTTGGGCGCTGGCCGGGGCATGCTGCGGCAGATGCTGGATGCCCTGGGCGAGCCTGCGCTTGGCACCCGTTTGCGGGTTGATGGCTTGCGGTCCTGGGATGCCCGCTACCCCGTGACGGACCTGGCCTGCGCCAGCATCGGCGCGGCGGCGTTGATACTATCCGCGTGGCGCAATCCGTCGGGCGGCGGCCTGGTTCGTCTGGACCGGGCGCTGGCCTCGCGCTGGTTCGGGTACTCGTTGAGACCTGTCGGCTGGACATTGCCGAAGGTCCGCTCGGCTTTGACGGGAGACTACCGCACACGGGATGGATGGATCCGGATCCATGCCAACGCCCCTCATCATCGACAGAGAGCGCTGCGCGGGTTGGGGCTGGCCGACGATGCGGATAGGGCAGCGGTGGCCGACCGTGTGCGCAGTTGGGACGCAGTGTCGCTGGAAGATGCCCTCGTGGAGGCGTCTGCATGTGCGGCGGCGCTGCGGTCACCGGTTGCCTGGCGGGCCCATTCGCAGGGCATCGCCGTTGCGTCGGAGCCGCTGATCGACTGGGAGATGGGGGCATCAACTGCATCTGGGCTGACCCACGTCATGGATGGTCGACAGCCGCTTTCAGGCGTGCGCGTGCTGGATCTGACGCGTGTGTTGGCGGGGCCGGTGGCGACCCGCTTCCTGGCTGCTTATGGGGCCACTGTCCTGCGGCTGGACCCGCCAGCCTGGTCCGAACCCGGCATGGTCCCGGAAGTGACGGTGGGCAAATATTGTGCCGGACTCGATTTGAAGCACCCTGAAGGCCGAGTACGGTTTGCGAAACTGCTGTCCGGGGCGGATGTGCTGGTCCATGGTTATCGGCCTGGCGCGCTCGACGCGTTGGGCTTTGGCCCGCAGGAACGTGCGAGGCTGCGGCCGGGTTTGGTGGATGTCAGTCTCAATGCCTGGGGTTGGTCCGGCCCTTGGCGTGGGCGCAGAGGATTCGACAGCCTCGTTCAGATGAGCACCGGAATCGCGTTTGCCGGCGATATGAAGACCGCACCCGATCCGCTTCCCGTGCAGGCGCTGGATCAGGCAGCCGGCTACCTGCTGGCGGCGTGTGCACTACGCGGGCTTATTCTGCGGCGCGAACAGGCCTGCGGCAGCCGATGGTGGCTCTCGCTGGCACGTACGGCGTGGATGCTGTCGGAAGCGGGCTCTGGGGTGCCAGGACCTGCGCTGGTGCCTCTTACGGCGCGGGACTTTTCCCGCGGAGTCGAAGCGACGAGTTGGGGGCCGGCCCGGCGCCTTCGCGGACCGGTACGGGTAGGGAATCTGGGCTGGAACTGGGTCAGGCCGGCTGGCGATCTGCGCGTGGATCCACCATTCTGGCCCGAGGTGGTCGGCGGATCCCTGCTTCCCAGATGAGACTCTGGGTTACTCGGGCCGAGCGCGAACTATTTCAGGTTTCCCGACAGGAATTGCTGCAGGCGGGCGCTCTTGGGGTGATCCAGCACATCAGCCGGCTTGCCGACCTCTTCGGCGACTCCCTGGTGCAGGAACATGACTTGCGAGGCAAGGTTGCGCGCGAACCCCATTTCGTGGGTGACGACCAGCATGGTGCGGCCTTCTTCAGCGAGCTTTTGCATGACCCTCAGCACTTCTCCCACCAGTTCTGGATCCAGCGCGGACGTGGGTTCGTCGAACAGCATGACTTCCGGTTCCATGGCCAGTGCGCGCGCGATAGCCACGCGCTGCTGCTGGCCGCCCGACAGGGATGACGGATATTGCGTCTCCACGCTTGCCGGCAACCCGACTTTTTCCAGATAGTGGCGGGCCCGTTCGGTGGCCTCGGCCCGACCGAGCTTCAGGACCTGGATGGGGGCTTCGATCACGTTGCCCAGGACATTCATGTGTGCCCACAGGTTGAAGTGCTGAAACACCATGGCCAACTTGGCGCGCAGGCGCCGGAGCTGGTCCAGGTCGGCGGCGTGGGGCCGGCCGTTCCGGTCGCGAACGATCTTCAGCTCGTCGCCATTCAGAGACACCGAGCCCTGGTCCGGCTTTTCCAGGAAATTGATGCACCGCAGGAAGGTTGATTTGCCGGATCCGCTAGAGCCTACGATGCAGATCACGTCGCCGGCCTCGGCGGCCAGAGAGACGCCCTTCAGGACCTCGTGATCGCCGTAGCGTTTGTGGATGTTGGTGACTTCGAGTTTCGACATGATTCTCAGCGGTGGGCGCCCAGGTAGGCCAGCGCGCGGCGTTCATAGCCGCGGAACAGCCAGATCAGTGTAAATGACAGGCACAGATACAACAGTGCGGCGAGGCCGTAGGACGCGAACGTTTGATAGGTGGCGGAGTTGGCATCGCGTGCGACCTTCAGGATGTCCGGAACCGTTGCGGTGAAGGCCAGCGAGGTGGCATGCAGCATCAGGATGACCTCGTTGCTGTAGGCGGGCAACGCGCGGCGCAGTGCGGAGGGCAGGATGATCCGGCGGTACAGCGCGAAGCGCGACATACTGAAGGCGCGTGCCGACTCGATCTCGCCGGCGCTGGTTGCCCGAATCGCACCGGCGAATATTTCAGTGGTGTAAGCCGCCGTGTTGAGCGTCAGCGCCAGCACCAGGCAGTCGAATCCGCTTTGGAAGAATGCTGCGAGCGGGGGTGTGTGCTTGACGAAATCCAGGCTGTAGACGCCGGCGTAGATGAACAGGATCTGCACATAGAGTGGGGTGCCTCGGAAGAGGTAGGTGAACAGCCAGACCGGAAACGAGATCCAGCGTCGCGGGGACACCCGGGCAACTGCGAGAAAGATCGAGGCCACGAACCCCATGCTGATCGACAGCACGAGCAGCCACAGGGTGACGGCCATGCCCGAGAAGGCACCGTTGCTTTGATACAGGTAGGCCTGCCAGAACTGGCTCAGAACATCGGTCATAGCGCGACCTCGCGCACGCCCACGCTGTAGTGCCGGTAGAGTCCGTACAGGACGAAATTCGAGGCTGTCGTCAGGATGAGATAGATCAGACCCGTCAGGCTGATGAAGAGAAACACTCGGAAGGTTACGTTCCCGGCATCCTGGGAGACCTTGACCAGGTCCGTCAGGCCGATGAGCGACACCAGAGCAGTGGACTTCAGCAGCACCTGCCAGTTGTTGCCGATCCCCGGCAGGGCGTGGCGCATCATCTGCGGGAACAGAATGCGGCGGAAGACCTGGAATTCCCGCATGCCGTAGGCTGTGGCTGATTCGAGCTGACCGGACGGAACCGCCATGAATGCGCCGCGGAACGTCTCTGCAAAGTATGCACCGTAGATGAACCCCAGTGTCAGCACGCCGGCGGCGAAGGGATCGATATTGATGGCGTCCAGCCCCAGCAGGTCCGTCAGGTCATTGAGGTAGATCTGCATGCTGAAGAAGATCAGCAGCATCAGCACCAGGTCCGGCACCCCACGGATCAGCGTAGTGTAGGCGGTGGCCACCATGCGGGGCAGCCAGGCGTTTGACAGCTTGGCCCACGCCCCCATCAAGCCCAGCACGACGGCCACCACCAGCGATAGCAGCGCAAGCTGTATCGTCACCCAGGTTCCTGCGAGGATCAGGGGACCGTAGCCGTTGAGAAACATTGAGGGGTTGGAGTCGGTGGGTGGCCTGGCGGGTCGGGAGGCCGCCGGGAGCTGTCGTGCCGCGCGGCCTGTGGTGCCGCGCGATGCTATTGGGCCGGGAACTGGATGTTACCCTCGGCGAAGTATTTCTGGGAGAATTTCCGAATCGTGCCGTCGGCCAGCATGGACTTGAGTGTCTGGTTGACCTCGGTTTCCAGCTTGGTGTTGCCCTTGCGCATCCCCATGGCGATGGGTTCATTCAGAATGGGGTCGGTCAGAGTCATCGAGGCAAGTTCATAATTCTTGCCTTCTGGTTTGTTCAGGAAGCCCTCGACCGCACTCTGCGCTTCCTGGAAGGTGGCATCCAGTCGGCCGGAAGTCACATCCACGAAGGCATTGGTGTAGCTGGGGTAGGCGATCACGTTGACGCCCTTGGGTGCCCAGTTCTTGCGCGCATAGGTTTCCATCGTCGTTCCCTGCTGCACACCGACGCGCTTGCCCTTGAGGGATTCGGCCGTGGGTTCCAGCCCGCTGCCTTTCTTCACCATGAGCTTGACCGGCACGATGTACACGGGCGTCGAGAAGTCGATGACTTTCTGGCGCGCCTCGGTGGCGGTCATGGTGGAATTGGCCAGATCGAACTTGCGCGCCTGCAGCCCCGGAATCAGGCTGTCGAAGGATTGGTCGATCCACACACAGGTGCGGCTCATGCGTTTGCACAGCTCGTTGCCGATGTCGATGTCGAAGCCTTCGAGCTGGCCTTTGGGGTCGCGGTATTCGAACGGCGGGTAGCCAGCCTCGGTGGCGATCTTGAGTTCCGGAGCGTTGGCGGCCAGACTTGTCGCCGGGATCAGTCCGGCAGCCAGCACCAATGCCGCACCGAACAGGGCGGTCTTCATTGCGGGTATTCTCCTGTGGAGCCTGGCAGCGGACCGTTGTGCGGTCCGACGCTGTCCGGCAGTGACAAGGCGTGATGTTAACTCATGTGTCGCCGTAGCCGCATCGAGCTTTACCCTGGTGGCCTGACGGGGACGCCCCGACCGGCTCAGCCGGGCAGTGCGGGTTCGCGGCTGGGTTCGATCTGGATGGCCTCCTGGATGTGGCGGATGATTTCGTCCAGATCGTCGGTCACCAGGATGCCGTCCAGATCGAAGGGGCCGATCATGCCATGGGCCAGCGGCTGATCGCGTACCCAGGCGATCAGCCCGCTCCAGAAGGCTGTCCCGACCAGGATGATGGGCGCCGGCGGGTGCTTGAGCGTCTGGACCAGGGTGATGGCTTCGAAGAGCTCGTCCAGCGTACCGAAGCCGCCCGGCAGCACCACATAGGCCAGGCTATGCATGAAGAACGAGGCCTTGCGGGAATTGAAGTATTCGAAATGCAGGCTGTTCGTCTGGAAGCGATTGTCAGTGGTTTCGCGCGGCAGGAGGATGTTCAGTCCCACGCTGCGCCCGCCCGCTTCGAAGGCGCCCCGGTTGGCGGCTTCCATCAGGCCTGGGCCGCCGCCGGCGATCACCGGGATTCCGAGCTGTGCAATGCGCCCGCCGAGTTCCAGACCCAGCCTGTAGAATGGGTGATCACGCGGGGTGCGCGCGCTGCCGAAAATGCTGACGCCGGGGCCGATCTTCTGGAAGGCTGCCGTGGCCTTGCGCATCTCTGATTCAATGGTGGCAATCTGTTGTTCCGCCGAGACTCGTGCTGTTTTATTGTTTGTCATGAAAAAAACCTTGTTGCTTGTGGATGGGTCCAGCTACCTGTATCGCGCCTATCATGCGCTGCCAGATTTGCGCAATGCGCGTGGCGAACCCACTGGAGCCTTGTACGGTGTCATCTCCATGTTAAGGAGGCTATTGCACGATTACAAGGACGTGGCCGAATACGGCGCCTGTGTGTTTGATGCCCATGGGGGCTCATTTCGCAACCGCATCTATCCGCAGTACAAAGCGAATCGCCCTCCCATGCCGGACGATATGCGGGTTCAGATCGAGCCTATCCATGACGCGGCGGCCGCGCTGGGCTGGACGGTGATCGTGCAGCCCGAGGTGGAGGCCGACGACGTGATTGGCACGCTGGCGCACCAGGCGGCCAAAAGTGGCTTTTATACCATCATTTCGACGGGAGACAAGGATCTCGCGCAGTTGGTGGACGAACATGTCGAGCTCATCAACACGATGACCAACGACCGGCTGGACCGCGATGGCGTGATGGCCAAGTTCGGCGTACCACCCGAGCGCATCGTCGATTATCTGATGCTGACCGGTGATGCCGTCGATAACGTGCCGGGTGTGGACAAGGTCGGCCCCAAGACCGCCGCCAAGTGGCTGGCGGAGTATGGCAGCGTGGAATCCCTGATCGGACAGGTTGATGCGATCAAGGGGGCGGCGGGCGCCAATCTGCGTACGGCAATCGGGCACTTCGGGCTAACCCGTGAACTGCTCACCATCAAGCTGGATTGCGAGCTGCCGCGAGCCTATTCTTTGCCGCAGCTCCAACTGCGGGCGCCAGACCGCGATCATTTGATCCGGATCTACGAGGATTATGGCTTCCGGACTTGGCTGCGCGAGGAAACGGGTGACGGCCAGCGACTGCCGGCGCAGGACGCGCGCGTCGCCCACGATGCACCGCCCGCGCCGGTGGCGCTGCACTACGACGTGATCCTGGATCAGGAGACCTTCTTCGTGTGGATGGAAAAGGTCCGGTATGCACCATTGGTGGCTCTGGATACAGAGACCACCAGCCTGGATCCCATGGCGGCGCGACTGGTTGGGCTGTCGCTCGCGATAGAGCCCGGCCACGCGGCCTACATTCCGGTGGGACATCGCGCCCCGGGGACGCCTGAACAGCTGGATCGTGCCTGGGTGCTCGATCAGTTGCGCAGCTGGATCGAGGATCCGGCGGCCCCGAAGCTGTTGCATCATGCCAAGTACGACGCCCACGTCTTTGCCAACGAAGGCCTGTCGTTACGCGGCATTCGGCACGACACCATGCTGCAGGCGTATGTGCTGCAGTCGCATCGCCGAGTCAACTTGCAGGACCTGTGCATCCAGTGGCTGGGGCTCACGGGCACCACTTATGAAGACCTGTGCGGCAAGGGCGCTCGGCAGATCGGTTTCGATGAGGTCGACCTGCAGCTGGCGGGCCACTATGCCGCCGAGGACGCGGATTTCACCTTGCGGCTGCATCAGGTCCTGTATCCCAAGCTTCAGGCCGAGCCCAAGCTGATGGGCATCTATGAACTGGAGGTTCGCACATCGGACGTCCTGACCCGCGTGGAGCGCAATGGCGTGGCAATCGATACCCGAGCGCTGGCCGTGCAGAGCCAGGAGCTCGGCCGCGAGATGATCGCGCTGGAGTCCCAGGCCCACGCGTTGGCGGGGCAGCCATTCAACCTGAATTCCCCCAAGCAGCTTGGGGAGATCCTGTTTGACCGCATGCAGTTGCCGGTGGTCCGAAAGACTGCCAGCGGTGCTCCTTCCACGGATGAAGAGGTCCTCACCCGGCTCGCTGCGGATTATCCGCTGCCCCGGCTGCTGCTGGATTACCGGGGGATCGCCAAGCTGAAGTCCACCTATACGGACAAGCTGCCGCGCATGGTCGATCCCCGGACGGGGCGAGTGCATACGCGCTACGCCCAGGCGGCGGTTGTGACGGGGCGCCTGGCTTCATCCGATCCCAACCTGCAGAACATCCCGGTTCGCACGCCCGAAGGCCGGCGCGTGCGCTCAGCCTTCGTGTCCAGCCTGGGACAGGTCGTCTCGGCTGACTATTCGCAGATCGAACTGCGGGTCATGGCGCATGTGTCGGGCGACGAGAACCTGCGCCGTGCCTTTGCCGAGGGCCAGGACATCCACCAGGCCACGGCGGCCGAGGTCTTTGGCCTGGCCCCGGACCAAGTCGACGCCGAGCATCGGAGAGCAGCCAAGGCGATCAATTTCGGGCTCATCTACGGGATGGGAGAATTCGGCCTGGCGACGAATCTGGGTATCACGCGCGCGGCGGCCAGGTCCTATATCGACCGGTATTTCATGCGCTATCCGGGGGTCGCCGATTACATGGTCCGCATCCGCAAGCAGGCGCACGATCAGGGTTTCGTGGAGACCGTTTTTGGGCGGCGGCTGTATTTTCCCGAGTTGGCCGGTGCGAAGGGGCCGCGCGCGGCGGCGGCCGAGCGGGCCGCCATCAATGCGCCCATGCAGGGCACGGCGGCCGACCTCATCAAGATGGCCATGGTGGCGGTCCAGGATTGGCTGGATGCCGAGGGCCTGCGCAGCCTCATGGTCATGCAGGTGCACGACGAGCTGGTCTTCGATGCCGTGCAGGAAGAGGTCCCGCTGTTGCGTGAGCACGTGCCGCGGCTGATGGCCGGGGTGGCCGACCTTGCTGTGCCGCTGGTGGCCGAGGTCGGTGTCGGCCGCGACTGGGGAGAGGCCCACTGAACGGGCGCAGGGCAAGCGCGGGCCCGGCTGAGTGATTGCTCATTCCGTTTCCCGCAACCGGTTGGGCCGCAATTCGCCGTAGCGGGTCAGGATCGGGTAGGCGGCCGCGTTGACCAGATAGGAATTTACGCCGCCCGCATCGCGCAGGACCTCCAGGTAGAAGGCCCCCTCGTCGACCGCGTCGACGCGGCCGGCCTTGATGCGCTCCAGATGCCGCTGGGCGGCCTTGTCTTCCAGATCACGGAAGTAGTCTTTTTCAAATGCAAGGCTGCGGGCAACCTGCCGGTCGCCCGACATGAACAAGGCTGCCGACTGGCGCAGAGTCTGCTGCAGCCGCTCCAGTACCCCGGAGAGTTCAGCCCGTTGCTCGACGTCGAACTGCCAGTGTTTTTTGTGCAGCCGGTTCGCGTGGCCCAGCAGGCCCATGCCCGACACGCTGGCGGCGTGTGCAATGTTCATGGAAAACGCGAGGATGTTCTTCAGCGTCTTCTCGTCATCTGAGCTCAGGGTTTCCCGATCCTGGGTGGCAAGGTAAGCCGTGATCGACTGATCGAGCTGGTTGATGGCACTGTTCAGACGGCGGGCCTGGCCGACGGCGTCGCTGTCTTCGTGCAGCAAGGCGCGCTGAGTCAGCAGCAGGGACTCGCGCAGCAGGTCGGTGAGCCGCAGCGATTCTCGCGTGGCCTGGCCCAGCGCCACAGCCGGGACTTCGCGAGCCGAGGCATCCAGATACCGGGGGCGCGCCGGATCGTCGGGATCCAGGCGCTGCGGCAGCAGACGTTGCAGCCCGCGTGCATACAAGGAGAGGGCGGGCATGAAGCATGCCGCCACCACCAGATTGAAAACCAGGTGGAAGTTCGCTACCGCATGCGAATGATCAGGTCCCAGCGCGCCCATGATGGTGCCGGCCCATGGCAGGAGGACAATGGCGACGAGGCAGCCGGCGACGCGGGTTCCGAGGTTCCCCATGGGCAGCTGGCGTGACGCCGGGTTGCCGTCGTGGCCGCCCTCCAGCACTGGGTTGACGGCTGTGCCCAGGTTGGCGCCCAGCACCAGGATATAGGCCAGTTCGGGGCTTGCCAGGCCGTGGTGCGCCAGTGACATGATCAGTACGACGACCGCGACACTGGAGTGGGAGGCCCAGGTCAGCGCCGTGCTGGCCGCCAGTGCCAACAGTGGCATCCCGCCCAGGGTCTGCAGTGCGCTCCCCAGCATGGGGGCGGTATTCAGCGGTTCGAACATGGTGACCAGCTCGTCCAGCGCCAGAAGCAGCAGACCCAGTCCGATGAACACGCGCCCCAGGTCGCGGGTCCGGCCCGGCGCGTGATGCCGGAACATCCAGACTCCGGCCAGAATCAGGGCGGGCGCCAGATACGTCGGGTTGAACGACAGGGCCTGGACGATCAGTGTCGTGCCCACGTTGGCACCCAGCATGGCGGCCAGCCCCGGGGTCAGCGAGACCAGTCCGTCCATGGCAAAGCCCGTGATCATCAGGCCCGTGGCTGTGCTGCTCTGGATGGCTGCTGTGACGCCCAGTCCGGTCAGGAATGCCCGGGGCAGTGACCCCAAGGCGCGACCAATCCAGAGCCCGAAGGTCTTGCCAAAGGCCCGCTGCACCCCCGTCTGCACCATGTGTACGCCCCACAGCAGCAGGGCGACGAAGCCGCCAAAGCCGACGAGGACCTGGAGTTCCTGCATGTGCGGCGGCCCTTTGTGCTGGCCTCAGGGTTGCATCTGGCGCAGCGCCTCGATGCGTCGCTCGATGGGCGGGTGTGAGGCGAACAGAGCCCCCACGGCACCTCCGGCGATGCCCGCGGCCTGGAAAGACTTTGGAAGCGTTCCGGCTTCCAGCCCCCCTAGTCGTGCCAGGGCATGGATCATCGGATCGCGCGCACCCAGCAAGCGGGCCGAACCAGCATCCGCCCGAAACTCCCGTTGGCGGGAGAACCAGGCCACGATGATGGAAGCAATCACGCCGAACAGGATTTCGCACACAATCACGCTCAAGTAGTAACCCATGCCGACGCTGTCACGGTCGTTCTTCAGGAGAGCGCGATCGACGAAATATCCGACCAGCCGGGACAGGAAGATCACGAATGTATTGACGATCCCCTGGATCAGCGTCAGGGTCACCATGTCTCCGTTGGAGATGTGGGTGATCTCGTGCCCCAGCACGGCCGTGATTTCTTCTTCGTTCATGGACGACAGCAGCCCGGTGGAGACGGCGACCAGGGACTCATTGCGAAAGGCCCCGGTGGCAAAGGCGTTGGGGTCGCCTTCGTAGATGGCGACCTCGGGGTGGCCGATGCCGGCGCGGTCCGCGAGCTGGTGTATGGTGTCGACCAGCCAGGCTTCGCGGGCGTTACCCGGCGCTTGTGGGTCGATGATGCGTGCGCCGGTGCTCATCTTGGCCATCCACTTGCTCATGAAAAGCGAGATGAACGAGCCGGCGAATCCGAGCAGCGAGGCAAAGATGAGCAGTTGGACCGGGTCGATGCCGTTGGCCGTCAGGTAGCGGCCCACGCCGAGCACACTCATGCTGATGCTCAGCACCAGCATGACGGCCAGGTTGGTGACGAGAAAGAGGGCGATTCTTTTCATGGCTCAGGGTCTTCCGCGAGTGGAGGAGTTGTTGCGCTCAAAGTGTATAGTATCGGCTTGCCGATATGCATTCATGGCCCAGAACCTGAATCAATGAACTGACCTGTAGAGACATTCAATGCAGTCGCTGTGGATGCTGTTGGCTTGCGTGATGTTTGCCATGATGGGCGCCTTCGTGAAGGTCGCCGCCGATTTGGGGGCGTCGCTGCCTGAAATCGTGCTTTTTCGTGGCGTGCCATCGGTCCTTCTGCTGTTTTTCTGGGCGCGTTCCACGCACCGTGCCATTCGGCCCACCAGCTGGCGCCTGCATATCTGGCGCAACCTGAGCGGCATCACCTCCATGTGGCTGGGGTTCTATGCGCTGTTCGGCCTTCCTCTACCGACGGCGACCAGCCTGAACTACACTGCGCCGCTCTTCATCGCCGGCTGGCTGCTGCTGGCTGGCGGTGCCCAGCGTGACCCGGTCCGGATCCTGGCTGTGGCCGCGGGCTTTCTCGGGGTGCTGGGCATCCTGCGTCCCAGCATTGCGCATGATGAATGGTTTTTTGCCGTGATGGGCCTGGGAGCTGGTGCGTTTGCCGCCGTTGCGATGATGCAGATCCGTCAGTTGGGGCAGATCGGGGAACCGGAGTGGCTCACGGTGCTGCTGTTTTCCTGCGGGGTGGTGATCAGCAGCCTGGTCGGCCTGTCGATTGTAGGCTGGCACACGCGCAATCCGCTGGCGTTGTTGGCCCTTACGGGACTGGGCTCGGCCGGCCTGGTCGGGCAGCTTGCCATGACGCGAGCCTTCGGCCTGGGGTCAACCCTGTTGACGGCGGCGCTGCAGTACACCACCATCATCTTTGCAGCGTTGATAGGCATCGTCTTCTGGGGTGATCGGCTGGCCGCGCTTGCCTGGGCGGGTATTGTGCTCATCATCGGTTCCGGCCTGCTTTCGATTTGGCGCACCTATTCAGAAAATCGTTTGTTGCGGGGCGCACCGGCGGATACGCCGCCGGTGTTGTCGCGCGCTGCTCAGGAGGACCCACCATCATGACCGATTTGTTGATTCAGGCCGCGGCCTTGCGCGAGCGTCTGACCCGGCCAGGCTGCCTGGTGTTCGACGTGCGCCACAATCTTGCCGACCATCAGGCGGGGCGCCGCGCTTATGAAGCCGGTCATATTCCGGGTGCGCTGTACCTGGATCACGAAATCCAGCTCAGCGCGCCGCGCAGCGGCCGCAATGGCCGCCACCCACTGCCGGACCGCAGCGACTTTGCGGCGCTGATGCGCGCTCAGGGCCTGACCGCCCGTATGGAGGTCGTCGTCTATGACGCAGACAGCAGCATGTTTGCAGCCCATCTGTGGTGGATGTTGCGCTGGCTGGGACACGAGGCGGTATCAGTGCTCGACGGCGGCTGGGCAGCCTGGCGGGCGATCGGCGCCGAGGTTGAAACGGGGACACGCACACCCAGGCTGAGCGAGGCACAGGCGATCCAGGGTCAAGTCCTGTCGGGCAAGCCCTCGATGCCGCTGGTGGACACCCGTGGGGTGCTGGCCAATCTGGACGACCATCGCCTGACCATTCTGGACGCCCGGGCGCCCGAACGCTTCAGCGGTGAGACGGAGCCCATGGATCCGGTTGGCGGGCACATCCCGGGTGCAATCAATCGGCCGTTCAAGCTGAATCTGGAGCCAGACGGCCGCTTCAAGCCGTCCGCGCGGCTTCGCCAGGAATTCGAGACGCTGCTGGGCGACCGCCTGGATCACGGGATCGTGCATCAGTGTGGTTCGGGAATTACCGCCTGCCATAACCTGTTTGCGATGGAACTGGCCGGCTTGCGCGGGTCTGCGCTGTATCCGGGATCCTGGAGCGAGTGGTGCAGCGATCCGGCGCGCCCGGTGGCCAAGGGCGCCTGAACCAGGATCAATCCATCATGCGCCGGTACCAGGCGTGGAAGTGGGCCATGCCGTCTTCCAGCGGTGTCTGGTAAGGCCCGCACTGGCTGGTGCCGCGTTCCATGAGCGCCCGACGGCCCGCGTCCATGCGCTCGCCGATTTCGTCGTCTTCGATGGCGGTTTCCAGATAGGCTGCTTGCTGGGCTTCGATGAATTCGCGCTCGAAGGCGATGATTTCCTCGGGGTAGTAAAACTCGATCACGTTCATCGTTTCCTGCGGGGACACCGGGTACAGTGTAGACAGTACCAGTACATGCGGATAGAGCTCGATCATGTGCGTGGGGAAGTACGTCACCCAGATCGCGCCGAAGTCTGGTGCAGCGCCTTCTCGGTAGCTCAGCAGCCGGTCGTGCCAGGCACGGTAGATATCCGTCCCGGGTTGTCCCAGCGCCTGATGGATGCCGACCCGTTGCATGCTGTGGAATGCCCCGAATTCCCATTTCAGATCGTCGCAAGTGACGAACTGGCCCAGTCCCGGGTGGAAGGGGCCCACATGGTAGTCCTCCAGATAGACTTCGATGAAGGTCTTCCAGTTGTAGTGGCACGGATGGACTTCCACATGATCCAGTGCATAGTCCGAGAAATCGAACTCCGGCCGCGTGAAGAGTTCGCCAATGTCGGTCGACGGGTTGCGTTCGCCTTCGAACAGCAGTCCGTGGCAGTTGTGCAGCGGGAATGTATCGAGCTGCAGGTTGGGCTTTTCGGGGAACAGGGGGGCGTTTAGCAGCTTGCCTTGCGTGTCGTAGCTCCACTGATGGATGGGGCAGAGCATGCGCCCACCCGTCTGGCAAAGGTTGCCCCAGGCGCACGCGGGGTCGTGGCCGCCCTGTCCGCCGAGGATCAGCGCCTGGCGGTGCCGGCAGACGTTCGACAGCAGCCGTACCGCCCCCTGCTGATCGCGCAGCAGGACCCGCCCACCACCTTCCTGGGTCAGCGTGCGCCAGTCGCCCGGGTTGGGCACCATCTTTTCGTGGCCGATGTAACGGGCGCTGTGTGCAAAGATGCGATCCCGCTCCTGTTGCAGGATTTCCGGATCAAAATAATGCTGCACGGATAACTGGCTTGCCAGATCCGTGCCCGATGGGAGATAGGGATTGGTCATGGTTGGTTCCCCCCGCAAGAATTCATACTGATGAGCGGCCCATGGCGCCATCAGTGCGAAGAAAAACACCCGTCCTGGTCCGGTTTTGTGAACCGTGTACGCTCTTGCACGGGACGTGCCAGGAGCTGGGGCCAAAGATTGTACCCCAGCTTGGCAGAGGCTGCCTGATGCGACCGTGTGGTCACCACCGTCTGCGTGATTTCATGGGGGGCGGGGTTCTCGTACAATTCAGTCTGGACAGCAGAGAAGACACGCATGGTGAACGATCAAACGGGGCCGAAAGCGAGGCGCCCGCAACGCGGAGTTGCAGCCGATGCCGTCGCGCCAGAGGACGGCAGCCAGGATCTCCCAGCCGACTTCGAGGCAGCGCTGGCAGAGCTTGAATCCGTGGCGGCGCGCATGAGCGACGGCAACCTTGGCCTGGACGAATCGATCGCCCTGTATCAGCGTGGGGTGGCGCTGGCGCGTGTCTGCCAGCAACGGTTGGAAATTGCCGAGCAACAGGTGCAAGTCCTTCAGGGTCAGTTGCTCGAGCCTTTGGGCTCCGGGGCCCGAGACGACTCATGAGCGCGGTTTCTCCGGAATTCGATGTCTGGATGCAGGAAACCGTGACCCATGTCGCGGCTGTCCTCGACGAATTGTTGCCACCCGAAGAATCCGGCCTGGCGCGTTTGCGCGAGGCCATGCGCTACGCCGTGCTGGGGCCTGGCAAGCGGGTGCGAGCGGCGCTGGTGCGCGCGGCGGGCGAGGCCAGCCGGTCGGCGGGGTCAGCAACGGCTGCGCAGGACCTGGCGCTGGACTGCGCGTCGGCCGCCGTGGAACTCATCCACGCCTATTCGCTGGTGCATGACGACTTGCCCTGCATGGATGACGATGATCTGCGGCGCGGTCGGCCCACAGTGCATCGCCAGTTCGACGACGAGGCGCTGGCGATGCTGGCGGGGGACGCCTTGCAGCCGCTGGCGTTTGGCTGCCTGGCACAGATGCCGATTGCACCGGCCCTGGTCGTCCAGGCCGTGCAGGTCCTGTCCCAGGCCGCTGGGAGCGAAGGCATGGTCGGCGGGCAGGCCATCGATTGCGCGAGTGTCGGACAGGTGCTGCCGATCGAGGCCCTGCAGCAGATGCATCGCATGAAGACGGGGGCGATGCTCGAGGCCAGCGTGCTGCTGGGGGGCATCGTTGCCGGGGCCAGCTCGACCACGCGCACGGGTCTGGAAGGTTACGCTTCCGCCATGGGCCTGGCGTTTCAGGTGGTGGATGACATACTGGATGTGACGGCCGATTCCGCGACATTGGGCAAGACGGCTGGCAAGGATGCTGCGCATGGCAAGCCCACCTATGTGTCACTCATAGGGCTGGATGGTTCGCAGCGCCTGCTGGCCAGCCTGCACGATCAGGCACTTGAATCGCTTCTGCCGCTGGGGTCGGGCGCCGGCCGGCTGCGCGAGCTGGCCGATTTCATCATTGGCCGCTCTCATTAGGCGCGCCCCGAAGGTCGCGATGGCACAGGAAATCATGACGAGTTTGTTGGAAAGCATCGATTCACCGGCAGATCTGCGCCGGCTGGACCGTTCTGCGCTGAGGGGGCTGGCGACGGAGCTGCGGGCATTCGTCCTGGATTCCGTCTCCCATACCGGCGGGCACCTGTCGTCGAATCTGGGCGTGGTGGAGCTGACGCTGGCGCTGCATTATGTCTTTCACACCCCTGAGGACCGGCTGGTCTGGGATGTGGGCCATCAGTCCTATGCACACAAGATCCTGACCGGGCGCCGCGAGGCAATGGCGGGTTTGCGTCAATTGGGCGGGATTTCCGGCTTTCCCAGGCGGTGTGAGTCCCCGTACGATGCCTTCGGGACGGCCCATTCTTCCACGTCGATCTCGGCGGCTCTGGGGATGGCGGTCGCGGCGCGCAATGCCGGCATTGATCGCCAGAACATTGCCGTCATTGGCGACGGTGCGATGACGGCGGGCATGGCCTTCGAGGCCTTGAATAATGCTGGTGTGATCCCCGACATCAATCTCCTGGTGGTGCTCAACGACAACGACATGTCGATTTCACCCCCCGTGGGGGCACTGAACTACTACTTTGCCCGCCTGATGTCTGGGCAGTTCTATGCGCACGCCAAGAACGTGGGCAAGGCCGTGCTACAGCATGTGCCGCCGGTGCTGGAGCTCGCGCGCAAGCTCGAGGGCCACGCCAAGGGCATGCTTTCCCCTGCAACGCTGTTCGAGGAACTGGGCTTCAATTATGTCGGGCCCATCGACGGCCACGATCTGGATGTGCTGATTCCCACGCTGGAAAACCTTCGGGAATTAGGCGGGCTGCAGTTCCTGCATGTCGTGACGCGCAAGGGTCAGGGGTACAAGCTGGCCGAGGCCGATCCGGTGCTCTACCATGGGCCGGGGAAATTCGATCCTCGGGTGGGGATCCAGAAGCCCGCAACCCCGGGGCGCAAGACGTTTTCACAGGTTTTCGGCGACTGGCTGTGCGCCATGGCCCAGGCGGATACCCGCCTGGTGGGCATCACGCCTGCGATGCGCGAAGGCAGCGGACTGGTGGAATTCGAGCGGCGTTTCCCGGATCGTTATTTCGATGTGGGGATTGCCGAGCAGCATGCTGTCACGTTCGCTGCGGGTCTGGCGTGCGAGGGCTGCAAACCCGTGGTTGCCATCTATTCCACGTTCCTGCAGCGCGGCTACGACCAGTTCATTCATGACGTAGCGCTGCAGAATCTGGACGTGACCTTTGCGCTGGACCGGGCCGGCATCGTCGGAGCGGACGGAGCGACCCATGGCGGCAATTTCGATGTCGCCTTCTTGCGATGTGTCCCCAACATGGTAGTGGCGACGCCGTCGGACGAACACGAGGCGCGCTTGTTGCTCAACACCTGCTATCGTCACCCGGGGCCGGCTTCGGTGCGCTATCCGCGCGGAGCCGGGACTGGTGTTGCGGCCGGAGATTCGCTGGAACCCGTGGAGATCGGACGGGCCGTGGTCAGGCGACGTGGGTCGGGTGTTGCCCTGCTGGTCTTTGGCACCCTGCTGGCCTCAGCCGCCCAGGCGGCCGAGGCGCTGGATGCGACGCTGGTGGACATGCGATTCGTCAAACCGATCGATGAGGCGCTGCTGGTGGAGCTGGCGCAGTCTCACGAACTGTTCGTGACGGTTGAAGAGGCTGCCATCATGGCAGGAGCGGGCAGCGCGGTGGTGGAATATCTCAATCGGGAGGCGATCGCTCTCCCGGTCCTGCAGCTTGGCCTGCCGGATGAGTTCATCGATCATGGGGACCAGAAGACCATTCTTGCCGGGCTCGGCCTGGATGCGGCTGGGATCGAGGCGTCCATACGCCAGCGTTTGAATAGGACTATTTCATGAACACCCTGCTGGATTCGGTAGCTGCTGTGATGCCGGATGTACAAAGCTCGCCCGATACCCGTCGGATTGCCATCCAGCGGGTGGGGGTGCGAGGGGTGCGTCATCCGCTGCTCGTCGCCGCCGGCATGGGCCAGCCCCAGGCCACGATTGCCGAATGGGAAATGACCGTGGCCTTGCCGGCAGAGTCCAAGGGCACGCATATGTCGCGGTTCATTGCGCTGCTGGAATCCTACCGTTCGGTTCCCATGACACCCCAGCGCCTGTGCGAGATGGCACAGGCCATGCTGGATCGCCTGCAGGCGGACTCGGGCGACCTGACGGTGGATTTTCCTTATTTCATCGAGAAACCTGCTCCGGTGTCGGAGGTTCGCAGCCTGATGGACTATCAGGTGGGCTGGCGGGTCCGTGCCCAGCGCGGACAGGCGGCACGGTTTACGCTGCAGGTGCAGGTGCCGGTCACCAGCCTGTGCCCGTGCTCCAAGGCGATTTCGGAATACGGTGCCCACAATCAGCGGTCTCACGTCACCGTCCGCCTGGACTTTGAAGCCGTGCCGTCACTGGACCTGGAGTTACTCGTTCACCGCATCGAAGCGCAGGCCTCGTCAGAACTCTGGGGGCTGCTCAAGCGGGCGGATGAGAAGTATGTGACTGAGCATGCCTACGAAAACCCGAAGTTCGTCGAAGACCTGGTCCGGGATGTCGCAGTGATGCTGCAGCGCCAGCCTGGCGTGGCGGCTTACGAAGTTGCGGCCGAGAACTTCGAATCCATCCACAACCATTCAGCCTATGCGATGGTGCGCAGCGCCTAGCTGCCGCTCTAAAATCCAGGTGTGGTGGAGAAGTTCAGGAAGCGTGTACTGGCTCCCTGGAACGTCAGGCGCAGCATGCCGATGGGCCCGTTGCGCTGCTTGCCGATGATGATTTCAGCCGTACCCTTGTCGGGGGAGTCGGGGTTATAGACTTCGTCACGGTAGATGAAGATGATCACGTCGGCGTCCTGCTCGATGGCGCCTGATTCGCGCAGGTCGCTCATGACGGGGCGCTTGTTGGGGCGCTGCTCCAGGCTGCGGTTCAACTGGGACAGAGCCATCACCGGGCAGTTGAGTTCCTTGGCCAGGCTCTTCAGCGAACGACTGATCTCGGAGATCTCCGTTGCGCGGTTTTCGTTGGAGCCGCTGGACGACATGAGCTGCAGGTAGTCGATGATGACGAGGCCCAGCTGCCCGCATTGCCGGGCCAGGCGCCGGGTACGCGCGCGCACCTCCATCGAGGTCAGCGCGGGTGTTTCGTCGATGTAGATCTGGGCTTCTTCGACCTTCTGGACGGCGTGTGTCAGCCGCGGCCAGTCTTCCTGGTTGAGCTTGCCGGTTCGCATGCGGTGTTGATCCAGCATGCCCACGGACCCGATCATGCGCATGGCGAGCTGCACCGCACCCATTTCCATGGAAAATACCGCGACTGGCAGCCCTTGTTCGATCGCAACGTGCTCGCCGACGTTCATGGCGAACGAGGTTTTCCCCATCGAGGGGCGTCCCGCCACGATCACCAGGTCGCCCGGCTGCAGGCCAGAGGTCATCCGGTCCAGGTCGTTGAACCCGGTGGGGACGCCGGTGACGTCCGAGTCACCTTCACGGTGATACAGCTCGTCGATGCGCTCCACTACCTTCGCGAGCAGCGGGCGGATTTCCTGGAATCCCGCCATGCCCCGGGCGCCTTCCTGGGCGATCTGGAATACCCGTGACTCGGCTTCATCCAGGATCTGACGGGCTTCCTTGCCCTGCGGGTTGAACGCAGCCGACGAGATCTCATCGGCGATGGACACCAGCTTGCGCAGCATCGAACGCTCGCGCACGATCTCCGCGTAGCGCCGGATGTTGGCGGCCGATGGTGTATTGTGCGCAAGCGCATTCAGGTACGGCAGCCCGCCGCATTCCTCGGCCTTGCCGGAAGTCGCCAGCGACTCGTGCACGGTCACGACGTCGGCGGGCCTCGACAGGCCGACCAGCCGGACGATGTGCTGCCAGATCAGGCGGTGATCGAAGCGGTAAAAGTCCTCGTCGGCCAACACGTCGGCCACACGGTCAAATGCCGCATTGTCCAGCAGCAGCCCGCCAAGCACTGATTGCTCGGCCTCGATGGAGTGCGGCGGTACGCGCAGGTAGTCCAATTGCGCATCGGTCTCGGTTTCCACGACTGTCCTCGATTCGTCTGACTCGGCCCATGAAAAAGGCCGGCATCGCGCCGGCCTTTTTCAGTCGCACGCTGCCATTCCCACCCTGGGGAATGTAGCATGGCGGGTTTCCACCATCAGGCCATTTCGCCCTGGACGGTGAGCGTGATGTCGGCCACCACGTCCGCGTGCAGCGCGACCTGTAGCGGAAACTCGCCGACGGCCTTGATGGCGCCGTTGGGCATGCGGATCTGGGCCTTGTGCACATCGGTGAAGCCGGCGGCTTTCAGGGCCTCGGCGACGTCGATGGTCGTGACCGAGCCGAACAGGCGGCCGTCCACGCCGGACTTCTGGCTGACGACCAGCGCAAACCCGTGCAGCTTCTCGGACAGGGACTGGGCGGCAGCGAGCTTCTCGGCCTGATGTTTTTCGAGTTCGGCGCGACGGGCCTCGAATTCCTTCAGGGCTTCGGGCGTTGCACGGCGTGCGATCTTTTTCGGGATCAGGAAATTGCGGGCATAACCGTCGCGGACGCGGACCACGTCGCCCAGGCTGCCAAGATTGACGACTTTTTCAAGCAGGATGATTTGCATGACGGGCTCCTGGTCTTAGTGATGGTTGTCGGTGTACGGCAACAGGGCCAGGAAACGCGCACGCTTGATGGCCGTATCGAGCTGGCGCTGGTAGTGCGCCTTGGTGCCGGTCAGGCGGGCGGGGATGATCTTGCCGTTTTCCTGGATGAAGTCGCGCAGCGTATCCAGATCCTTGTAGTCGATTTCTTCGACCTTGGCGACCGTGAAGCGGCAGAACTTGCGACGCTTGAACAGTGGGTTCTGTTGCCCGAACTTGCGTTTGTCCTTGTTGTTGGACGACTTTTTGAAGAAAGCCATGATGTTTACCTTTGTCTGTGTCCGGGCGCTGCCCGATGTATTCGTTTACTGTATCTGTGCAATCTGCTGAAGGTGCAGCACCAGCCGGTCGGAACCCTGGCGTTGCGGCGCGAGAAACCCGGTGGCCTGGATCGGAGTGCCGTTGTCGGTTTCCGCCAGTGACTGTGCCAGATCGCCCAGGGCGACGGCTTGCAGTTCCAGCGTGACCCTGCGCAGCGCGCCGGCCTCTTGAACCTGGGATTCGTGTTCGAGCATGAAATGCAGGACCGGAATGCCCGCCGGCGTATGCCGCAGTGGTTCAGTCCTGTTCATCCGTGCCGTCAGCTCGACCCGATTCACCGATTGCATCAGCGCCTGGTCAGGATTTCACGGGTTCGGCAGCCGCCTTGCGGGCCTCTTCGCGTTCGACCGACTTCATCATGAAGGAAGGTTCAGTGTGAGCCTTCTTTTGCTTGATGAACAGGGAACGCAGGATGGCGTCGTTGTAGCGGAAGGAATGTTCCAGTTCTTCCAGGGCGGGTTCGCCGCACTCGATGTTGAAGCACACATAGTGGGCCTTGACGAGCTTCTGGATCGGGTAGGCAAGCTGACGGCGACCCCAGTCTTCGACACGGTGGATGGTCCCGCCGTTCGAGGTGACCATGGTCTGGTAGCGCTCGATCATGGCGGGCACCTGCTCGCTTTGATCGGGATGCACGATAAACACTACTTCGTAGTGGCGCATGAATGACTCCTTGTGGATATCTGCAGTGTTGACAGACAGCCCGTGGGATCCATGATCCCAATCGGGCAAGTAACCCGGCATTCTATCACGACGATTTGTCGGATGTCATCCTGAGTGCCAGACGCATGGCGGCGTTCAGCGACGCCGGGTCGGCCACGCCACGGCCGGCAATGTCATAGGCGGTGCCGTGGTCCACGCTGGTGCGGACGAAGGGCAGGCCCACCGTGACGTTCACGCCCTCATCCAGTCCCAGGTACTTGATGGGAATCAGGCCCTGGTCGTGGTATTGGGCCACGACGATATCGAATTCTCCGTGGCGGGCGCGCATGAAGACCGTGTCGCCCGGCCACGGCCCGGATACCAGCAGGCCTTCGGCCTGAGCCTGTTCGATGGCGGGGAGGATGAAGCGCGCCTCCTCGGTGCCGAAGGCGCCATTTTCGCTGGCGTGGGGGTTCAGACCCGCGACGGCGATGCGCGGCTGTGGGATGCCGGCCTGGCGACAGGCGTGTTGTGCCAGGCGGATGGCCGTCCGTTCGGCGGCGATGCTGATGGCGCCGGGTACGTCGGCCAGCGCGATGTGGATGGTGACCAGCAATACCCGAAGCTCGTCGTTCGCCAGCATCATGGCGTAGTCGCGCGTCCCGGTGCGCGAGGCCAGGATCTCGGTGTGGCCCGGGAAGTTCACGCCTGCCGCCCGCATCGCTTCCTTGTTCAGTGGTGCCGTCACGATGGCGCGCAAGTGATTCGCCTGAGCGTCGTCGATCGCGTGGCACAGATACTCATAAGCGCCGCGCCCGGCTGCCGGGTTGACTTTGCCCACCTGCAGGTCAGCGGGCAGTGGTTCCCAGCGGTTGAGCACGCCAATGACATTGCCGACGGTGCCTCGCCCCGGGCTGTCCAGCGCCTGGATACGCAATTGCTGCGACAGCCCCAGCGATTGACAGGTGCGCCTCAGGATCCCTGCGTCGCCGTACACGACGGCTGGGTGGGGCAGGCCGGCGGCGAACAGACGCACGATCAGCTCGGGGCCGATGCCGGCCGCATCGCCCATGGTGAAGGCGAGCGGGTGGCCAGAACGGGCCGGAAGGCCCACTAGAGCACCTCGCTGGCGTAGTCCGCCAGCCGGGAGCGTTCGCCGCGCTGCAGCGTGATATGCCCCGCATGGGGCCAGCCCTTGAAGCGGTCCACGACGTAGGTAAGCCCCGAGCTGCCTTCCGTGAGGTAGGGGGTGTCGATCTGGGCGATGTTTCCCAGGCAGATGATCTTGGTTCCAGGGCCTGCCCGAGTTGTCAGCGTCTTCATCTGCTTGGGCGTCAGATTTTGGGCTTCGTCGATGATCAGGTATTTGTTCAGGAACGTGCGCCCGCGCATGAAATTCATGGATTTGACCTTGATGCGAGAGCGGATCAGGTCCATGGCCGGGGTCCTGTCCCAGTCCTGGCTGGTGCTGCTGGTTCCCAGGCTGCCGGACGCCCCCTGGTGCAGTACCTCGAGGTTGTCCTCGAGGGCGCCCATCCAGGGGAGCATCTTTTCTTCTTCGGTACCCGGCAGAAAGCCGATGTCGTCGCCCACCGGCACCGTGGCCCGGGTGATGATGATCTCGGTATAGCGCTTGGTCTCGAAGGTCTGCGCCAGGCCGCTGGCGAGCGCGAGCAGGGTCTTGCCGGTGCCGGCCTGTCCCAGGAGCGACACGAAGTCGATCTCCGGGTTCATCAGCAGGTTCAGGGCGAAATTCTGTTCGCGGTTGCGCGCCGTGACGCCCCAGACACTGTTTTTGGCGTGGCTGAAGTCGCGCAGCGTGGACAGCACGGCGTTCTTGCCCGTGACTTCGCGCACCTGCGCTGAAAGCGGCATTTCGCCGTCGTAGTAGACGAACTCGTTGACGATGAACTGGCTGCACAGTGGCCCGCGAACCCGATACCAGGTCAGACCATTCTGCTGCCAGGACTCGATGTCCTTGCCGTGCTTATTCCAGAAGTTCTCCGGCAGCGGCATGACCCCGTCGTAGAGCAGATCCGAATCGTCCAGCACATGGTCATTCAGATAGTCTTCCGCAGGCAGGTTCAATGCCCGCGCCTTCAGGCGCATGTTGATGTCCTTGGACACCAGCACGATTTCGCGTTTCGGATCCTGCTCGCGCAACCCGTGGACGATCCCCAGGATCACGTTGTCTGCCTTGCCCATGGGCAGTTCCAGGGGCAGATGGGCGTTGGTCGGTTTTGTCTGGAAATAGAGTGATCCCAGCGCGTCGGTGTGTCCCAGCGCATCCAGCGGCACGCCCTTGCTGAGGTCGGAGGTGTCGACCAGTTCGTCCAGGTACCGGCTGACCTGCCGCGCATTGCGGGCGACCTCGGACATGCCTTTTTTCTGGTGATCCAGTTCTTCCAGCACGATCATGGGCAGGAAGACGTCATGTTCGGCGAAGCGGAACAGGGACGAAGGGTCGTGCAGCAGCACGTTGGTGTCCAGCACGAAGAGCTTGCGCTGTGCCGTGGGCAGGCGCTTGAGCTTGCCGGACGCTGTTGCTGGCTTGGACGGGCCGGCTGGTGCCCGGGCCTTCTGGGCAGTGGGGGATGGGCTGGGGACTGTTTGCCGCGCCTGGACTGGCCGTGGTTTTACCTGGGCTGGCTTTGGTTTTGCCTGATCTGGCTGTGGTTTCGGTTGGACTGGCTGTGGTTTCGCCTGGACCGCTGGCGGGGTTGCTTCGGTCACCGGTCTGGTGGTGAGGATTGCCGCCAGCTGGCGTTTGGCCGGCGCAGCCGGTGTGGCGGCCTGTGCCGGCCGGCGTTCGGTGTTTGGAGCATCAGTCTGGTGGACCCGAGGGGAGGAAGTGACGGGTTCTACAGTGGCACCCATGCTGGATGGGGCTTTCGGAAGGGGCATAGGAGCTCCGGTGGATGGGCGGCTTACGCGGTCAGTTCGTGGACGGCCTTCAGGACTTCGTTCACATGGTCGGGGACGCGCACACCGCGCCATTCGCGCACGAGCACGCCTTTTGCGTCGATCAGAAAGGTGCTGCGTTCCACCCCTCGGACCTGCTTGCCGTACATGTTCTTCAGCTTCATCACGCCAAACAGCGTGCACAGGGTTTCGTCTGGATCCGAGATGAGGGCGAACGGCAGGTTCTGTTTTTCCGTGAAGCCGTCGTGCGATTTCAGCGAGTCGCGCGAGACCCCGTAGATGGGGCAGCCCAGTGCTTCGAATTGCGCGTGCTGGTCGCGGAAATCCTGGGCTTCCAGCGTGCAGCCCGGGGTGTTGTCCTTGGGGTAGAAGTACAGCACCCAGGGCTTGCCCAGCAATGCTTGCGAATCAAAAGGGCCCTGGGTCGTATCAGCCTTCAGGGCGGGCAGCGGGTGGCCGATCTGGGGAGTTGTCATGAATGGGGGGCTCCAGGAAGGAGAAGCACCAGTACGTGGCGATCCTCGGACATGAGAATGTTGTAGGTACGGGCTGCGGCCTGAGTGGTCATGGTCTCTACGCCGATGCCGAGCTTGAGCAGCGGCCGGATGACCTCGGGGGACAGGAAGACCTGGTGGGCCCCCGTCCCGATCAGGACGACCTCGGGGGCGTCGGGCGGCAGGGCGGCTGGCGCATCGTCCAGGAAGGCCAGCGGGTCGCGGGCGACGTCCTGTACGCCGATCAGGGCCTGGAGGAGCGCCGCGTCGATCTCGCCTGGCCACTGTAGGTCCAGATTGCGGACGGGGCCCTGGGGCGAGAAGCAGATGGCGGACTCGAAGCGCTCCCGGTTGATTTCCAGGTAGTCGTCGCCGTAGGCCGTCACGGTGTTCAGTTCAGGGTTGGAATCTTTTTGCAGTAGCACAGTTGCTCCGGTGTTCCTGTGATGATAGCGCAATCGGTTGACTGCAAAGCAGGTCGTGGCGGATCCATTTGCGAGTCTGTAATTCATGCGCTAGATTAATGAATTTGCTGCGCTGCATTCACGGGCGGCGCCGCATTTCGCCAGCCGTTTTCACCGCCACCGAGGTCCACCATGACGAGCTTTCCGCGCATCGAGCGCCTGCCCCCCTATGTGTTCAACATCACCGGGGAGCTGAAGATGGCTGCTCGCAGGCGCGGCGAGGACATCATCGACATGTCCATGGGCAATCCGGATGGCCCCACACCGCAGCACATCGTGGACAAGCTGGTGGAAGTCGTGCATCGCGACCATACGCACGGCTATTCGGTCTCCAAGGGAATTCCCCGGCTGCGCCGGGCCATTGCGAACTGGTACGGGCGGCGCTATGGGGTGGACATCGATCCCGAGACAGAGGCCATCGTCACCATCGGGTCAAAAGAGGGTCTGGCCCATCTGATGCTGGCAACCCTGGATCGCGGGGATACGGTGCTGGTGCCCAATCCTAGTTATCCCATCCACATCTATGGCGCAGTGATTGCCGGCGCCAATATCCGTTCGGTGCCCATGACGCCGGGGCTGGATTTCTTCGAGGAAATCGAGCGTGCGGTGCGCGAGACCATCCCCAAGCCCAAGATGATGATCCTGGGGTTCCCCAGCAACCCGACGGCGCAGTGCGTGGATCTGTCGTTTTTCGAGCGTATCGTGGCGCTGGCGCGCGAGCACGGCATCCTGGTGGTGCACGACCTGGCCTATGCGGACATCACCTTTGACGGCTATGTAGCGCCTTCCATCATGCAGGTGCCCGGGGCTCGCGACGTAGCGGTGGAATTCTTCACCATGAGCAAAAGCTACAACATGGCCGGATGGCGGGTGGGTTTCATGGTGGGCAACCGCGAACTGGTGCATGCGCTGGCGCGCATCAAGAGCTACCACGATTACGGCACCTTCACACCGATCCAGGTGGCGGCCATCGCCGCGCTGGAGGGGCCGCAGGATTGCGTGGCCCAGGTGGTGGAACAGTACCGCAGCCGCCGCGATGTGCTGGCCCGCAGCCTGCACGAGGCCGGCTGGATGGTGGATATCCCCAAGGCTTCCATGTATATCTGGGCGCACATCCCCGAGCCCTATCGTGCGCAGGGCTCGCTGGAATTCTCCAAGCGCCTGCTGGCCGATGCAAAGGTCGCCGTGTCCCCCGGGATCGGCTTTGGCGACTACGGCGACGAGTATGTGCGTTTTGCACTCATCGAAAACGAACAGCGCATCCGCCAGGCCGTGCGTGGCATCAAGGACATGTTCCGCAAGGACGGGTTGCTCAAATGAGGCCCATCCGTGTGGGATTGCTGGGTTTGGGCGTAGTCGGCGGCGGGGTCTGGACGGTCCTGAGGCAGAATGGCGGCGAGATCGCCCGGCGGGCCGGGCGGCACATCGAGGTTGCCGCCGTTGCGGTGCGGGACGTGGCAAAGGCTCGCGCGCTGGTGGGCCCCGATGTGAAGGTGATCACTGACGGCATGGCCCTGATCCGTGACCCGGATATTGACATCATTGTCGAGCTGATCGGCGGCCAGACTGTTGCGCGCCAGTGCATCCTGGAGGCGATCGCCCAGGGCAAGCATGTTGTGACGGCGAACAAGGCCTTGCTCGCCGTCCACGGCAATGAGATCTTTGCGGCCGCACAGGCGCGCGGCGTGATGGTCGCCTTCGAGGCGGCAGTGGGTGGCGGCATCCCCATCATCAAGGCGATTCGCGAGGGTCTGACGGCGAACCGGATCCAATGGGTGGCCGGCATCATCAACGGCACGACCAATTTCATCCTGTCCGAAATGCGCCTGCGCGGGCTGCCGTTCGAGACCGTCCTGGCCGAGGCCCAGCGGCTGGGTTATGCCGAGGCGGACCCCACATTCGACATCGAGGGCGTCGATGCGGCCCATAAGCTGACGCTGCTGGCGTCGCTGGCGTTTGGCGTGCCGGTGCAGTTTGACCGCGCATATATCGAAGGCATCTCCCACCTGGCTTCGGAAGACATCGTCCATGCGGAGCGTCTGGGATACCGGATCAAGCTGCTGGGGATCACGCGACACCGGCCCGATGGCATCGAGCTGCGGGTCCACCCGGCGCTGGTGCCGGCCGGCTGCCTGCTGGCCAGCGTGGAAGGCGCGATGAACGCCGTCCTGGTGCGCGGTGATGTCGTGGGCCCCTCGATGTATTACGGGCAAGGCGCAGGCGCCTTGCCCACCGCGTCGGCCGTTGTGGCCGATCTGGTCGACGTGGCCCGGCTGCAGATGGCGGATCCGGAGCACCGTGTCCCCCATCTGGCGTTTCAGCCCGATGCGATGGCGGACATCCCCATCCTGCCCATGGCAGAGGTCCGCACCAGCTTCTATCTGCGCCTGCGTGTGGATGACCGGCCGGGCGTGCTCGCGGATCTGGCGCGCATACTGTCCCAAGCCAAAATCTCTGTGGGGTCCATGTTCCAGCAGCCGCACGGGGAGCATCAAGCCGATATCATTTTCCTGACGCATGAGGCACGGGAAGGCGACGTGCAGCAGGCGCTGCAGGTCATCCACGATCTGCCCTTCGTGCATTCCGGCGTCACCCTCCTGCGCGTGGAGAACCTCAATTGAAGTATCAGTCCACCCGGGGCGGAATGGCCCCTCTGCCATTTTGTGACATCCTGCTCGAAGGTCTGGCGCCCGACGGCGGCCTGACCTTGCCAGTGGCCCTTCCGGCCCTGACGCCGGAGATGCTGGAATCCTGGCGCACACTGGACTATGCGGAGCTTGCCGCGCGGGTTCTGGCGCTCTTCATTGATGACATTGCCCCCGACACGCTGCAGCGCCTGACGCGGGCTGCGTACGCGCCAGACGTATTTCCGCGCATTGCGCCGGTCAAGCCTCTGGCGCCGGGCCTGTCGCTGCTGGGTCTGTCCGAGGGGCCGACCCTGGCATTCAAGGACATGGCCATGCAGTTCCTGGGGCAGGTGTTCGAGACGGTGCTGGCGCAGCGCGGGCAGACGCTGAACATTCTGGGCGCGACGTCCGGCGATACGGGATCGGCCGCCGAATACGCCCTGCGCGGCAAGCAGGGGATCGCTGTCTTCATGCTGTCCCCGCAGGGGCGCATGAGCGCTTTTCAGCGGGCTCAAATGTATTCGCTGCAGGACGCCAACATTCACAACATTGCCATTCGCGGGGTGTTCGACGAGTGCCAGGACATCGTCAAGGCGCTGTCCGGCGATCTGACCTTCAAGAGCACCTATCGCCTGGGCGCGGTGAATTCCATCAACTGGGCGCGGATTGCGGCGCAGGTCGTGTATTACGTCTGGGGCTGGTTGCGGGCCACGAAAAACGCGGGTGACCTGGTCTCCTTTGCCGTGCCTTCGGGGAACTTCGGCAACATCCTGGCAGGCCACATCGCGCGCCAGATGGGATTGCCGGTCCGCCGGCTGGTGCTGGCCACCAACGAGAACAATGTGCTTGAGGAATTCTTCCGCACGGGCGTCTACCGCCCGCGGCCGGCCAGTCAGACCTTTGCCACGTCCAGCCCGTCGATGGACATTTCGCGGGCGTCCAACTTCGAGCGCTTCCTCTTCGATCTGGTGGGGCGTGACCCCGTGCGGGTCAAGGCGCTGATGCAGGAGCTGCAGCAGAAAGGGTCCTTCGATCTGTCGGCGCTCAAACCGCAGTTTGAGGATCGCTACGGGTTCGTGGCGGGCTCCAGCACCCACGCGGACCGGCTGCACACCATCCGGTCCGTCCACCAGGAAACCGGCGTGCTGATCGACCCACATACGGCCGATGCCGTCAAGGTCGCGCGCGAGCATCTGGAGTCTGGTGTGCCCATGCTGGTGCTGGAAACCGCATTGCCGGCCAAGTTTGCCGACACCATCGTGCAGGCTGTCGGGGTCGATCCCGAGGTGCCGGCACCCCTGCGTGATCTGGCACAGCGCCCTCAGCGCGTCACGCTCATGGATTGCGATGCGCGGCTGGTGGCGGATTATCTGCGGCAGCACGCGCTGTAGTTCGCAGCGCCGCCCGCTGGGCGGCAGCATGTGTCGCCTACCGGCCACTCGCCTTCCGTGACATTGTGTTCATTCTGTGACAAAGAAACCGGGTTGCAGACGGAATGTTCCATGGTGAACGGCGGTCCAACCAGTAGATGATCTGCTGGAGACGCGCCATGAATACTTCCGTGAATGGGCCGCGTACCCTGTTTCTGGACACGCCCGAAGTGGCTCGCTTGATCCACACTGTGGGATTGCCGGCGAGCCTGAAGGAATTGGTGGAACTGCTGCGTCAGGATTACCTGCGATGGCCTGACTTCCAGAAAGCGGCGCGGGTGGCAGCTTATACCCCGGATGGTGTGATTGAGCTCATGCCGATCACGGACGGTGTGCGCTACAGCTTCAAGTGTGTCAACGGCCACCCAGGGAACGGCCGCTACGGTCTGCCGACGGTGATGGCCATGGGTGCCCTGCTGGACTGCGACACTGGCATGATCCGCCTGCTCAGCGAATTGACGCTGACCACGGCGTTACGCACGGCTGCCAATTCCGTTCTGGCAGCGCGCGCCTTGGCCCGCGCGGATAGCCGTTCCATGGCGCTGATCGGCAATGGCGCCCAAAGCGACTTTCAGGCCATTGCCTTCCGCGCGTTGATGGGAATCAAGGAGCTTCGCCTGTATGACGTGGACCGCCACGCATCGGAGCGGCTGCGGCGCAACCTGCTGGCGTCGCGGGATTTCATGGATCCCTTTCAGATCCGGATCTGTGATTCTGCCGAGCGGGCGATCGAAGGCGCCGACATCGTCACGACGGTGACGGCGCATCAGGGAAGGGCGGAAGTGCTGTCCGCCGATATGCTGGCGCCCGGCATGCACCTGAATGCCGTGGGTGGTGACAGCCCTGGAAAGACGGAGCTGGATCCGGGTATCCTGACCAAAGCGGCGGTGTTCGTGGAATACCCGCCGCAAACGCGGCGCGAGGGCGAAATCCAGCAGATGGCGCCCGACTTCCCGGTCACCGAACTCTGGCAGGTGCTGGCGGGACTCGTGCCTGGCCGTACCGACCGGCACCAGATCACGCTGTTCGATTCAGTGGGATTCGCGCTGGAAGACTACTCGGCGCTACGATTCATTCAGTCTGCGGCGATACGCTATGGCGCCGGCATTCGCGTGGATGTGACGCCCGCGCAGAGCGATCCCCGCGATCTGTATGGCTGGTGGCTTGCGCAGGGTCGGCATGAGCCTGCCTTGCAGCAGGCCTGACACCCTGGCGGCAGGGGGCACGATGAGCAAAACGATCGCTTTGGTGGGCGCTCCCACCGATATTGGTGCCGGTATCCGGGGGGCGTCCATGGGGCCGGAGGCGCTGCGCGTGGCCGGTCTGGTCCGTGCACTTGAGGCGCGTGGCCGTGAGGTGCTGGATACCGGCAATCTGTCGGGCCCGGCCAATCCATGGCTGCCGCCTGAGCAAGGGTACCGCCACCTGCAGCAGGTCGTCGCCTGGAATCAGGCTGTTCATGCTGCCATCAGCGCGCAATTGCAGGCCGGGCGCCTGCCGATGATCCTGGGCGGTGATCATTGCCTGGGCGTGGGGTCAGTGAGCGCGGTGGCGCGCCATTGCCGCAGTCTGGGCCGACCGTTACGGGTATTCTGGCTGGATGCCCACGCGGACTTCAATACGAACGTGCTCTCGCCCAGCGGCAATATGCATGGCATGCCTGTGGCCTGCCTGTGCGGGTTTGGCCCGCGCGCGCTGGTCGAGCTGGGTGGGCGCGGCGCGGCGCTCCGGCCAGCGGAGCTGCGCATGGTGGGCATCCGTAGCGTGGATGAAGGGGAACGGGCGTTCGTCGATGCACAGGGGCTCGACGTGTATGACATGCGTGCGATCGACGAGTGGGGGATGCGTGCCGTCATGGAGGCCGCATTGGCCGGACTGCCCGCCGATGCCCATGTGCACGTGAGCTTTGACGTGGACTTTCTCGATCCAGGTTTTGCGCCCGGCGTGGGGACGACTGTGCGCGGTGGACCGACTTGGCGCGAGGCGCAGCTGTGCATGGAGATGCTGGCCGATACTGGGCGAGTGGGCTCCGTGGACGTCGTGGAGCTCAATCCAGCCCTGGATGTGCGCAATCAGACGGCGGAGGTAGCGGTGGAATTGATCGAGAGTCTGTTCGGCAAGTGCACACTGATGCGCCGGCGTTCCCTGATGCCCGGTATCGATTAGCCCCACGCGGACAGCGTCCGGACCAGGCTCCGCCCGCCGCCCACCCAGGTCTTCCACGCCAGCCAGAACTTGCGGATGGGGGTGAGCGCGATGCGCTGGTCCAGGACATGCCAGCCGTCGTGCTGCAGCTCGCGCAGCAGCGCCCAGTGAATTGACGCCAACATCAGATTGGGGCGTTGTGCGCGGCGGTCCGCCTCGGGCAGCGCCAGCATGGCTTGTCCGAACAGTGCACGCGTGCGCACTGCTTGCTCGTCCATCAACGCCTGGAATTTTGCCGAATGGTGGCCGTCCAGAATATCGTCCACGCTGACGCCATGGCGTTCCATTTCATCGGCTGGCAGGTAGATCCGGCCCCGGCGTGCGTCTTCGCCAACGTCGCCCAGAAGGGTGGTCATTTGCAGTGCCAGTCCCAGCGTCTCTGCAAACGTCTGCGTCCGGGGGTCGGTCTGGCCCAGGATCACGGTTGAGAGGCCATTGAGCCGGGCTGCCGCCAGCCAGCAATACTGCTGCAAGGCGGGCCAGTCCGGGTAGCGAAACTGGTCCAGGTTTTTCTCCGACGCTTCGATGACTGCGTGCAGCGGATCGGCCCGCAGCCCGCAGGGCAGTGCATGTTGCGCGAGCGCGATGGCAATTGGGTGGTCCGGTTCGCCGCCGAAGATCGCCTCCACCTGGCTGCGCCACCAAGCCAGCTTCATGCGGGCGACCGAGGCTTCGGAAGTTTGTTCCACGATGTCCTCGACTTCCACACGAAAGGCATGCAGCGCGGTGAGCGCCTGGCGCTTTTCTGGCGGCAGGAACAGCAGGGCGTAGTAGAGGCTAGTGCCGCTTTGTGCGGCCTTGCGCTGACAATATTCGTCGGGACTCATGGTGCGGATGTGGCGTGATCGCTGCAAATGGCAGGCAGTATACTGATCGCGGCTTGCAGCAGAGGCTTGTGCCACTCTAGCTTTTGGGGGATTCCATGCCGCGCCCGATTCTGGCGACCATTGACACTGAAGCCTTGTCTCACAACCTGCGCATCGTGGCTGGCCGTCTGGCTCGGGATACTGTTGATTCTCCCAGAATCTGGGCAGTGATCAAGGCCCGGGGTTACGGTCATGGCCTGTCCGCCGCGCTGCAGGGGTTCTCCCAGGCTGACGGTCTGGCGATGTTGGACCTGGATGAAGCCGTCCATTGCCGTGAATCGGGCTGGTCGGGGCCGATCCTGCTGCTGGAAGGTTTTTTCGAGACATCCGATCTGGAAGTGCTGAACCGCTACCGCATCGCGACGACGCTGCATTGCAACGAACAGATGGCCATGCTGGAGGCCTGCAGGATTCCGCATGCGCTGGATGCCTATGTGAAACTGGACAGTGGGATGCACCGGCTGGGTTTCCTGCCAGACGAGTTTCGCGTCACGTTCCGTCGCGCACAGGCCCTGCGGTCCGCCGGCATCCTGAATAGCGTTGGCAAGATGACGCACTTTGCCCGGGCCGATGACGATCCGGCCTTCACGCGGGAGCAGTTGGCGCGGTTCCAGGCCGCCACCCAGGAGCTGCCGGGACCGGTCAGCGTTTGCAACTCGGCGGCGACGCTGACACCCGGCTTCGCAGCCAGCGTTTCGGATTGCCATGCGGGTCAGACCCAATGGGTGCGACCAGGCATCTGCCTATATGGCGCCTCGCCCTTTGCCGGCCAGTCTGCCGATTCGTTCGGTCTGCATCCCGCCATGACGCTTTCTTCACAGCTGATCAGTGCCCACGTCTTGCCGACGGGCGAGGCTATCGGCTATGGTCAGACTTTCCGTGCAGATCATGCAATGCGGGTGGGCATCGTCGCTTGCGGCTATGCCGATGGCTACCCCAGGCACGCCGTGACCGGCACACCGGTCACGGTCGCAGGTGTGCGCACGCAACTGCTGGGGCGCGTCTCGATGGACATGCTGGCCGTGGATCTGGGTCCGGTGCCCCAGGCGCATGTGGGCTCTCCGGTTGTGCTCTGGGGAGTGGGCGGACCGTCGGTGGACGAGGTGGCGCTGTCCTGCGGCACCATCGGGTATGAATTGCTGACCGCCATCACGCCGCGGGTGCCGCGCAGCGTCCTTCAGGCTTCACCTTCCGGGAATCCGCTATGAAAAACAGTTGTGTGCTCGTGACAGGAGCGACCAAAGGCATCGGGTGGGCCATCAGCCAGCGGTTGGCGGATCAGGGCTGCCATGTGGTCGGGATGGCGCGTAATACCGCCGACATCGATTTTCCGGGCTACCTGTATGGTTGCGATCTGGCCAATGCCGGTGAAACCGAGGAACTGCTGCGGGTCATCCGTGAAAAGTACCCCGTGGATGCCGTCGTGAACTGCGTGGGACCGGTCATGGCCGAAGCCCTGGGAGAAGTCGATCTGGCCTCGCTCTATCAGGCTTTTGATCTCAATGTGCGGGTGGCGGTGCAGGCCGTCCAGGCCTTCGTGCCGGGCATGAAGGCGCGCAAGGCCGGCCGCATTGTGAACATTTGCGGGCGCGCAGTCTATGGCTCGGCCGGACACACCAGCTATTCGGCCGCCAAAAGCGCCTTGCTGGGCTGCACCCGCACATGGGCGCTGGAGCTCGCGCCCTTTGGCGTCACGGTCAATGCCGTGTCCCCCGGCCCCGTGGAAACGGGGCTGTTCCGCTCGGAGTATCCGGTGGGCAGTGACGCGGAAAAGTCCATCCTGTCCACCATTCCCATGGGACGTCTGGGCCAGGCGGCCGAAGTTGCCGCCGCCGTGGTATTTCTGCTGGGCGACGAGGCATCCTACATCACGGGCCAGGAGCTGGGCGTGGATGGCGGTGGCAGCCTGGCGGGCCGCTGATGGCCAAGGCAAAAACGTTATTTCTTTGCACTGAGTGCGGTGCAGCGACGGCCAAGTGGGAAGGCCGTTGCCCGCATTGCGGTGCCTGGAACACGCTGCAGGAGACTCGCGAATCTGTTGCGCCTGCCCACCGGTTTGCTCCTCTTGCGGGCAGCACCCCCGTGCGACGGCTGTCGGAGATTGAGGCGCATGAGCAGATCCGCAACCCCAGCGGTATTGAGGAATTCGACCGGGTGCTGGGCGGCGGCCTGGTGGCCGGGGCGGTGGTGCTCATCGGCGGCGATCCGGGGATCGGCAAATCCACCTTGCTGCTTCAGGCGCTCGCAAGCCTGTCGGAACGCGGGCCCGTGCTCTATGTGACGGGCGAGGAGTCTGCTGAGCAGGTGGCGTTGCGTGCGCAGCGCCTGGGCGTATCGGGAGACGGCGTGGATCTGCTGTCGGAGATCCGGCTGGAGCAGATCGTACAGGCGCTGACGGAGCGCCAGCCCGGCGTGGCCGTGATCGATTCGATCCAGACGCTGTATTCGAGCGAGCTTACGGCAGCGCCTGGCTCGGTGTCCCAGGTGCGCGAGTGCGCCGCGCAGCTCACCCGCATCGCCAAGCAGACCGGGATTTCGCTCATCATCATCGGCCACGTGACCAAGGATGGATCGCTGGCCGGCCCGCGCGTGCTGGAGCACATCGTGGATACCGTCCTGTACTTCGAAGGCGACACGCATACGTCCTTCCGGCTGGTGCGCGCGGTGAAGAACCGCTTTGGCGCGGTCAACGAGCTCGGTGTATTTGCCATGACTGATCGTGGCTTGCGCGGTGTGAACAACCCTTCCGCGCTGTTTTTGGCCGGGCATTCGCGAGAGGTCGCCGGGTCCTGCGTGATGGCCACACAGGAAGGTACGCGGCCCTTGATGGTCGAGGTTCAGGCGCTGGTGGATACTGCGCACGTCCCCAATCCGCGCCGGTTGTCGGTCGGTCTGGAGAGCAGCCGTCTGGCCATGCTGCTGGCCGTGCTGCATCGCCATGCGGGGATCGTCACCTTCGACCAGGATGTGTTCGTGAATGCCGTCGGCGGGGTGCGCATCATGGAGCCGGCCGCCGACCTCGCCGTAGCGCTCGCGATGGTTTCCTCCATGCGGGATAGACCTTTGCCGCCCCGGCTGTTTGCCTTTGGCGAGATCGGCCTGGCCGGCGAGATCCGCCCTGCGCCTCGCGGCCAGGAACGATTGCGGGAAGCTGCCAAGCTGGGGTTCGAGCGCGCCGTCATTCCGCGCGCCAATGCGCCGCGCCAAGCCATCGAAGGGCTGCAGGTCCAGGCGGTCGACCGGGTGGAGGATATCCTCGGCGTGCTGAACGGTGACCGCTGAGATGGCGGGCACCCTGTGGCTGATTCCCGCGTGTCTGGTCACGGGTGGCGCGATCGGCTTCTCTGGCGGGGTCGTGGGTATTGGCGGCGGACTGATCGCGATTCCATTGCTGGGGCTGGTGCTGGGCTATCCGCAGCAGGCGGCCCAGGGTACGGCCCTGGTGATGGTGCTGCCCGCAGTGGTACTCACGGTGCGCAAATATCATCAGCGCTCGCCCATCGATTGGCGGTCGGCGGCCGCCGGGGCGGCGGGTTCAGTTTTCTTCACCTGGGTAGGGGCAAAGATCGCGCTGGGTCTGGATCCGTGGCTGCTGCGCCGCATTTATGCCGGTTTCGTGTTCATCATCGCGCTCTTTTACTTTCGCGAGAGTTTGGGGCGGCGTGCGCGTTCCGCGCCGCCCGGAGGCTACCGTGAAGTCTCGCAGACGCACCGTGGCTGGTACTTCCTGATTGGTATTCTGGCGGGGCTGACCGGTGGAATTTTCGGCGTGGGTGGATCGGTGCTTTCGGTGCCGTTCATGACCACATGCTTCCGCCTGCGCCAGACGTCGGCACAGGCCCTGGCGCTGACCATGATCGTACCGGGCACCGTGGTGGCGCTTGCGACCTACGCCTGGCATGGTCAGGCGCATGGTTTGGTCGGCATTCCGCTGGCCATCGGCAGCCTGCTGTGCGTGCCGTACGGGGTGCGCCTGGCTTATGCCTTGCCGGAAGCACGGCTGAAACTGATTTTTGCCTGCATGCTGCTGATCATCATGGGCTTGCTGCTTCTGCGGGGTGGCGCATGAGTCCGGTATTATCCACGCTGCCCGGTACGCAGGGCATTCCTCGTGGTTGGGTGAGGCAGGACTTCCCAGGGGGTGCCCTGTGTGTGCCGCAGCGCCTGGCGGCCACCGCCGGAGACGCCTGGTTCGACCCGGGGAGACCGGGCGCAATTCCGGTGGGCGAGGGCGGCCGGCAGGCGGCCTGGTTCGTCGATGGTATCCATGGGCCTGCCGTGCTGCGCCACTATCGGCGTGGGGGCCTGCGGGCCCGGTTCGGCCGTGAATCCTATCTATGGCTGGGACAGGCCCGGGTGCGCGCCATTGCAGAATCGCGGGTTCTGGGGCTCTTGCGTGATGCCGGTGTCCGGGTTCCAGAACCGCTGGGCGCGGCCTGGTGGCGGGCTGGCCTGATGTACCGCAACGCCATTCTGGTGGCGCGGATCGCAGGGGCGCAGGCCTTGGCGAGCCGTCTTGATCGCGCCGATCCCGCTGAGGTCGCTCGAGTCATCGCCGCCCTCCATGATGCTGAGGTCTGGCATGCCGACCTGAACGCCTTCAATATATTGTTCGACGACCAGGACCGCATCTGGCTCATCGACTTCGACCGCGCACGGCTGGGGCCGGTTTCAGCGCGTGCCCGGCACGAAAACCTGCTGCGCCTGCGGCGGTCCCTGGTGAAGGTGGCCGGGGCGCGGGGAGAGGCGTGGTGGAATGAATTGGCGCGGTCTTAAGCCAGAAAATCCACCTTTCCGGTGGCCAGGCGGTAGATGCCGCCCACGATCCGCAGGGAGCCAGCCTGGTGCGCCTTTCGGATGATGTCCGACTGCGCGCTCAGTGCCGTTACATTGTTACGGATGTTCTGTTCGATGGCGGCTTCCAGCAGGTCGGTTTTCTGTTGGCTGACTTGCTTCACCGATGGGGTCAGCGCGGCCACCAATGTTTCGATGTGGCCGGGGTATTGAGCATGGTTGGTGATCGCCTTCACGGCTGCGGCAATTGCCCCGCATTTTTCGTGCCCCAGCACGAGGATGGCCGGAACGGACAGGACGGCGACGGCGTATTCCAGGCTACCGAGCATGTCGGCGTTGATGAAGTTGCCGGCTACCCGGGTCACGAACAGGTCGCCGCGGCCGCTGTCGAATGTATATTCGGGGGCGACGCGCGAATCCGCACAGCCCAGGATGGCCGCGTAGGGATTTTGCCCGCCCGCCAGCGCTTTTCTTTCGTGTGAGAAATCGTGGCGCTTCATGACCCCCGATACATAGCGCTGGTTGCCTTCTTTCAGGCGCTGGATGGCTTCATCGGGGCTGACAGCATTTTCGGGCTTGGGTAGGCCTGCCGCATGGACCGGTACGCTGGCCATGGCGCCCAGCCCGGCCGAGGCCGTTGCAGCCAGCGCGAAGGCGGCAGATGACTGCAGAAAGCGCCGGCGGGTGACTGGCTGTGCGTGAGTGCAGAGCTTGGAATCACACATGGTGGGTACCTTTGTGGTTGGTTGAAAGAGGGACTGCCTTTTAACCCGGGCGCATCGGATCCTTCGAGCCGTTCGTGCCGTTCTGTTTCGGGTGAAATTCGGGGGGTCGCCTACCGCGTGATTCCATCGATTCTCGATCAGTTGGTGACTCTACACGAACGCTGCTGGGCTTGCACCCCCGGTCACGATCCCGCCGCGCGATCGAACTGGTCGCGGAATCCCTAGTGCTGGTATCCACCCGAGTGTCCGGCCACGCCCCGCAGCCCTTAAAATATCCGTCTTTACAAATCCCGACGGACGTTCGCATGTTTTCTCAGGACCAACTCAAACAGCAGGCTGCGCAGGCCGCCCTTGATTATGTGCTGCCGCAACTTCAGCCCGACAGCGTCCTGGGGGTGGGGACAGGCTCCACGGTCGACCGGTTCATCGATCTGCTGGCCGCCCATTCCGGGGATTTTGCGGCGGCGGTCTCCAGTTCGGAGCGCAGCACGCAACGGCTGCAGGCCGCGGGCATCCGGGTCCTGGATCTGAATGAGGTCGCCAGCCTGGCGCTGTATGTGGATGGCGCCGACGAGGTGGACCACGAGCTGAACATGGTGAAGGGCGGCGGCGGCGCACTTACTCGCGAAAAGATCGTGGCTTCCGTCGCCGACCGGTTCGTCTGCATCGTCGACGACTCCAAGCTCGTGAGGCAGCTTGGACGCTTCCCCTTGCCGGTGGAGGTCATCCCACTGGCTCGCGAGGCGGTTGCCCGGCAGATTCGTTCACTGGGCGGCCAACCGCGGCTGCGGGAGGGCTTCACCACCGACAACGGCAACCAGATTCTGGACGTGTCGGGCCTGACCTATGACGATCCAGCGGAGTTTGAGGCGGTTCTGAACAACATTCCGGGGATAGTGTGTTGTGGCCTGTTCGCCATCTCGGGTGCGCACGTCGCGCTGGTGGCGGGCCAGGATGGGGTCTCGCGGCTGGAGCTGCAGGATTGATCACGCCGCTGCGGTACCCGCGCCCAGCTGGCTGTCATGAGCCAGTCACACGGGCCTGCTATGCTGCCTTCACAAGCGGCGGGCGCGGTGCTACGCTTTGCGATCGTTTGGATGCGTCCGCAGGTACATAGGGGGGTCGGTCATGCTCGAACACACCAACAAACAATTTCACGCTGAGCTGGAAACGACGCGATCGATGTTCCTGCAAATGGGCGGCCTGGTGGAATCCATGGTGCTGGACGGCAGCCGCGCATTGTCCGAAGGCGAGCTGCAACTCGTGGATCGTGTGCGCGAGCACGAGCGCCAGGTAAATCAGTTCGAGGTGGACATCGATGGGCGCATCGGTCAGCTGATTGCACGCAATCAGCCTACAGCGGTCGATCTGCGCCTGCTGTTGTCGATTTCCAAGATGCTCACCGACATGGAGCGGTGTGGTGACGAGGCTGAAAAGATCGCCAAGGTCGCCCGTCGGCTGCACGAAGAGGATTCCTCCTACGAACCGGTCGTCGAGTTGCGCCATATGGCGGACGCCGTAGCCAGCATGATTCGCGCGGCCCTGGATGCCTTCGCGCGCGAGGACCCTGTCGCCGCCGCCGAGGTCGTGCGCAGCGACAGGGACGTGGACAAGGAATGGAAGGCCTCGCTGCGCCACATGATCACCTACATGATCGAGGACCCGCGCACGATTTCGCATTCCATCGACCTGATCTTCATTGCCCGGGCGCTGGAACGCATCGGCGACCATGCCAAGAACATGGCCGAGCGTGTGATCTATATGGTTCGCGGCGACGACGTGCGCCACATGGGCGTCACCAACACCGAGCGCATGGCGCGCGGCGAGCCGCCCGAACCACGTCCCTGATGCGTTGCCTGCGCTGGGCGTAGCGGCTTAGGTCTTTATCCGTCGCTGAAACTCCGGGTCGGCCAATACCAGGCCCAGGCCCAGCCGCCAATCGCGCTCCAGCGGCCCCAGCAGGGTCTCCAGCTTGCCGCAGTCCAGCCGACTATTGGCGGGGCGCGGCTCGGATGCGGGCCATTCAGTCGAGGAAATGGGCAGCAGAGTGGGGATCCGCGCCATCAGCCCGGCCGCATGGGCTTGGACGAAGATTTCCTGCGCGAATTCCTGCCAGCTCACCCAGGGTTGTCCGCTGAAGTGATAGATGCCGCCGGGCGTCTCACCGCCAGGCCGTCGCGCCAGATTCTGCAGGACGGCTGCCAGGTGCCCGGCCCAGGTCGGGCCGCCGATCTGGTCGGCTACCAATCGAAGGGTGGCCTGCTGTTGCCCCAGCCGCAGCATGGTGTGCACGAAGTTTGGGCCCCAGGCGCTGAAGAGCCAACTGGTGCGCACGATGATGGCTGTGGAGTCGGCGCTCAGGACGGCCTGTTCGCCCGCCTGCTTGCTGCGGCCATAGGTGTTGAGTGGTGCGGTGGCATCGTCTTCATGGTAGGGGCGATCCGTCCGGCCGTCGAACACATAGTCGGTGGACACATGAAAGAAGCGCATGTTTCTGGCCGCGCAGGCGCGTGCCAGGGTCTCGGGGGCCTGTGCGTTCGCCATCATGGCGGTGGCGGGCTCGGAAGCCGCCCGGTCCACGGCGGTGTAGGCAGCGGCGTTGATCAGGCAGTCGGCCGGATGCGCGTCCAGCCACCGCTCGATGGCATCAGCCTGGCTCACATCCAGTTCGGCGTGCGAGGCAAATCGATAATCTGTGCTGCTGTTCGCCTGCGCCAGCGCCTGCAGCGCGCGCCCGAGCTGCCCCTGCGAACCCGTCACCAGAAGGCGGAGCGGGTGCCCTGGTGTCATGGCTGCGGGCGTTCGGCGGGTGTCGGGTCGCCCGTTATGGTCTCGTCCAGGCCCAGCCGCTCACGGCGGTAGCGGCCGTCTTGTACGCGCTCGCACCAGTCCCGGTGGTCCAGATACCACTGCACGGTCTTGCGCAGGCCGGTGGCGAAGGTCTCGCGCGGGGTCCAGCCCAGCTCACGGGCGATCTTGGTGGCGTCGATCGCGTAGCGCCTGTCGTGTCCGGGGCGATCCGTCACATAGGTGATCAGATCGGCGTAGTGGGCCACACCGTGTGGGTGGTCGGGCGCCAGTTCTTCCAGCAGTTCACAGATGGCACGCACCACATCGATGTTGCGTTGCTCGTTGTGTCCGCCGATGTTGTAGGTCTCGCCAGGTGTGCCGGCTTCCAGGACGCGCACCAGTGCCCGAGCGTGATCCTCGACGTAGAGCCAGTCGCGGATCTGCAGCCCGCGGCCGTAGACGGGCAGTGGACGGCCTTCCCGCGCGTTCAGGATGACCAACGGGATAAGCTTTTCGGGGAAATGGCAGGGTCCGTAGTTGTTCGAGCAATTGGTCACCAGCGTCGGCAGGCCATAGGTGCGATGCCATGCCCGCACCAGGTGGTCGGCGCCCGCCTTGCTGGCGGAGTACGGGGAACTGGGCGCATAAGGTGTGCTTTCGGTGAAGAAGCCGGCGGTGTCGGACAGGTCGCCATAGACCTCGTCGGTCGAGATATGGTGAAAGCGGAAGTCGCTTCTGGCTTGGTGATCCAGCCCCAGCCAGTAGTGGCGCGCCGCTTCGAGCAGTGTGCAGGTGCCTACCACGTTCGTCCGCACGAATTCCACGGGCCCGTCGATGGATCGGTCTACGTGCGATTCGGCGGCCAGGTGCATTACGGCCTGCGGGCGGTGTTGCGCGAAGATGCGTGCCAGGGCCAGGCTGTCGCAGATATCGACCTGTTCGAACACATAGCGTGGGTTGCCGGCCACCGGTGCCAGCGATTCCAGGTTGCCGGCGTAGGTCAGCTTGTCCACGTTCAGCACACTGTGGTTGGTGTGGGCAATCAGGTGCCGGACCAGGGCCGAGCCGATGAAGCCTGCGCCGCCGGTGACCAGGATTTTCATAGACGCTTGATGAAGACCAGGCTGTTGCGTGAGCGGTTGTAGTGCGCTGCCTTCTCGTGCGGCAGGTCGGAGACCCCGCCTTGCACGAAGCCGCGTTTCAGGAACCAGTGGGATGTCCGGGTGGTCAGCACGAACAGCCGCCGCGCGCCCATTGCGCGGGCACTGGCTTCGGCATGGCGCAGCAGTTTTTCGCCATCGCCCACGCCTTGCCATTCGGGATGCACGATAAGGCAGGCCATCTCCGCCATGCCATCCTTTGGGTAGGGGATCACCGACACGCAACCGTAGATCACCCCGTCGTGTTCCAGAACGGTGAACTTTTCCACGTCGCGCTCGATCACCGCCCGCCCGCGCGGCACCAGTGTGCCATCGGTTTCCAGGGGTTCGATGAGCTGCACGATCGCGCCCACGTCGTCGGCGACGGCGGGGCGCAGGTCTTCCAGTGTGTCTTCCACCACCATGGTTCCCACGCCGTCGTGGGTAAAGATCTCGAGCAGGATGCTGCCATCCAGCGTGTAGGGCACGAGGTGCGCCCGGGCCACCCCGCGTTTGACCGCGAGCGAGGCGTGGCCCAGAAATGCCGCCGTGTCCTCGTCCAGCACGTTTTGTGCCAGCAGCTCGTCGGCGTCATTGCGGGCGAGTTCCGTGTCCACGGACCCGTCGGTCTCGGTGACGGTCCGGTTCTGCGTCAGGAAGATCAGTTTTTCGGCACGTAGAGCGACGGCGGCGTTGGTCGCCAGGTCTTCCATGGCCAGGTTGAAGGCTTCGCCCGTGGGCGAGAAGCCCAGCGGCGAGAGCAGGACGATCGCACCCTGGCTGATGATGCTGTGCATGGCATCGACGTCGAGCTTGCGAACCGTTCCGGCGCGACGGTAGTCCACCCCGTCGATCACGCCTACGGGCCGCGCCGTGACGAAATTGCCCGATATCACGCGGATCTTCGCGTGTGACATGGGTGTGTTCGGCAGCCCCTGGCTGAAGGCGGCCTCGATGTCCAGGCGGATTTCGCCGGCGGCTTCCTTGGCGCACTCGAGCGCTTCCGGGCTGGTCGGTTCAGTACCGCGCCCGAACTGCTGGTTGACGTAGCCCTTCAGGCGCAATTGCTCGTTTACCTGGGGGCGGGAACCATGCACCAGCACCAGCTTGATGCCCAGTGCCGAGAGCAGCGACAGGTCGGCGACCAGATCTTCGAGGCCGCCGTCCTGAATCAGTTCGCCGCCGAACGCCACGACGAAGGTCTTGCCGCGAAAATCGTGCACATAGGGCGCCACTTCGCGGAACCAGCGCACGAACTGTGCCGGTGCGAATTCGGGGGCGTCCTGGGCGGAGTAGGTATCGGTCTCTTCGGAACTCATGGCGGGCAGGGCAATGGGATTTGCGCAACTCCGAAATTATAATGATCGATTCCCCTCCATTTACCATTTCAAGCAGGAATCCACCGCTTTGTTGCAGACGCCACACCCCGAGTCCCACCGCACTGCCGTACCCGCGGGGGCTGGGGATAGACCGTTGCCGCCCATTGTCTATCCCGAGGAGCTGCCCGTCAGCGCCTGCCGCCAGGAGATTGCCCGCGCCATTGCTGCGAATCCGGTGGTGATCGTCTGTGGTGAGACGGGATCCGGCAAGACGACTCAGTTGCCCAAGATCTGCCTGGAGCTCGGGCGGGGTCGCAGCGGAATGATCGGGCATACGCAACCCCGCCGGCTGGCGGCCACCTCGGTGGCCCAGCGGGTGGCCGAGGAATTGCATACCGAGCTGGGCGACTGGGTGGGCTATCAGATCCGTTTCAGCGAGCGGAGTGGGCCGGCGACGGCGATCAAGCTGATGACCGACGGGATTCTGCTGGCGGAGACGCAGCGTGACCCGCTGCTGCGCAGGTATGACACGCTGATCATCGACGAGGCTCACGAGCGCAGCTTGAACATTGATTTCCTGCTGGGGTTTCTGAAGCAGCTGCTGGTTCGCCGCCGGGATCTGAAGCTCATCATCACGTCGGCCACGATCGATGCGGACCGCTTCGCGCGCCACTTTGGCTCCGAGACCCGGCCGGCGCCCGTGATCCAGGTGTCCGGGCGTCTGTATCCCGTTGAATTGCGCTACCGGCCGGTGCTGCAGGAGCCCGCTGCGGAGAATGCGGGTTCGGGGGGCGGGCGCGGTGATGAAGAGCGTGACCTGGTGGATGCAGTGGTGGACGGGGTGGACGAGTGCGCCCGCCATGGTGCTGGCGACATCCTGGTCTTCCTCCCTGGCGAGCGCGAGATCCGCGAATCCGCGGAGGCGTTGCGCAAGCGGCACCCCGTGGGGGCGCTGATCCTGCCCCTGTACGCAAGGCTGTCGCGCGCCGAACAGGAACAGATCTTTCATCCGCACGGCAATGCCCGGCGCATCGTCCTGGCCACCAACGTTGCGGAGACCTCGCTCACGGTGCCCGGGATCCGGTATGTGGTGGACAGCGGCCTGGCGCGTGTCAAACGCTATTCCTGGCGCAGCAAGGTCGAACAGCTTCATATTGAACCCATCAGCCAGGCCTCGGCCAATCAGCGGGCGGGCCGCTGTGGTCGGCTGGGCCCGGGGGTCTGCGTGCGACTGTACGGCGAGGACGATTTCAAGCAGCGACCGGCTTTCACCGACCCGGAGATCCTGCGTTCCTCGCTGGCCTCTGTCATCCTGCGCATGAAGGCTTTGCGGCTCGATGATATCGAAGCATTCCCTTTCGTGGAGGCTCCCACGGGGCGAGCCATCGCCGACGGCTACCAGCTGCTGCAGGAGTTGGGTGCGCTCGATGAACATAATCGTTTGACGCCAGTGGGGCACTCCCTGTCCCGCCTGCCGGTGGACCCACGGATTGCCCGCATGGTATTCGCTGCACACGAGCAGCAGTGCCTGGCTGAGATCCTGGTGATCGCCTCGGCGTTGTCGATCCAGGATCCGCGCGAGCGGCCCATGCAGGCGCGCGAAACAGCTGACAATGCACACGCGCAGTTCAACGACAAGCAGTCGGAATTTCTGGCTTGGCTGAAGCTCTGGAGCTGGTACCAGGAGCAGGTTGCGCACAAAGCGTCGCAGCGCAAGCTGGTGGACCAGTTGCGTGCCAAGTTCCTGTCGCCGGTGCGGCTGCGCGAATGGCATGATACGCATGTGCAGTTGCTGACGCTGGCGCGTGAACAGGGCTGGCGCCTGAATCAGACCCCGGCCACGCGCGAGCAGATCCATCTGGCGTTGCTGGCGGGCCTGCTGGGCAACATCGGGATGAAGACGGAGAACGGCAATCTGTACCAGGGAGCCCGGGACATCCGTTTTGCCATCCACCCCGGGTCACCGCTACAGAAAAAGGCGGGACGCTGGGTTCTGGCCGCCGAGCTGGTGGAAACCACACGTCTGTACGCCCGCTGCGTCGCGCAGATCGAGCCCACCTGGGTGGAGCGTGCGGGTGCCCACCTGTTGCGCCGTGCCTGGTCTGATCCGCGATGGGAAAAGAAAGCCGGCCAGGTCGTGGCCAACGAGCGCGGCACGGTTCACGGGCTGCCGGTCTACACGGGGCGGCGCGTGCATTACGGTCGGGTCGACCCGGCCGCCGCGCGCGAAATCTTCATTCGGGACGCACTGGTGCCTGGGGAAATCGAGACCAAGTTGCCATTCGTGGCGCACAACCGTCGCCTGATTACCTCAATCGAGCGGCTGGAACACCAGAGCCGCCGGCCCGATATCCTGGTCGATGATGCGCTCATCTACGCCTTCTACGACCAGCAGATACCGGCAGAGGTGTGCCAGACGGCAACGCTGGAGGCCTGGTATGGCACGCTGGATGCAGCGGCTGGCGCACGCCTGAAGCTTGCCCGTGATGATCTGATGCGGCACGACGCCGCCGGGGTGACCACGGACGTCTTTCCTCGCCAACTGGTCTGGGGCGGCACGGAACTGGCGGTGGATTACCACTTTGAACCCGGTTCGCTGCGCGATGGAATGACGCTCACCGTCCCCTTGTTTGCACTCAATCAGATTGATGCGGCGCGTTGTGAGTGGCTGGTGCCGGGCATGCTGAAGGAAAAAGTCCATCTGCTGCTCAAGTCCCTGCCGCAGAAGCTTCGCCGCGCCTGTGTTCCATTGCCGGACTACGCGGCAGGGTTCCATGATCGTTGGTTCGAGCGCGAAACGGACCCCGGCACGGGGCTGCTCGATGCGCTGGCGCAGGATATCTGGGATCGTTGCCGCGTGCGCGTGCAGCCTGCGGATTTCAAGCTCGAGACGCTGCCGGCCCACTTGTCCATGAATTTCAAGATTGTGGATGAGCATGGGCGCATGTTGTCGGGCGGCCGCAACCTGGACCAATTGCGGGCCGAGCACGGGCGCCAGGCTCAGGCATCCTTTCAGAAGCTCGCCTCGCATGACCGCGAGGCAGCCCGCGTGCTGGAACACGAGGGCCTGACCGCCTGGACCTTCGGGCGCCTTCCGGATCTGCTTGAGATTCATCGCGGCGGCCAGTCTCTGGTGGGTTATCCGGCCTTGCGCGATCGGGGTGAATCCTGTGATCTTGACGTGTTCGACGATCCACAGGAAGCTCGCCGGGTCCATGCCATCGGTTTGCGCCGCCTGTTCAGCCTGGCGCTGCGGGAACAGGTAAGGTATCTGGACAAGCATCTGCCGGAGCTGACCCGCATGTCCATGCTGTATATGGACCTTGGCACACAGACCGAGTTGCGCGATCAGATCGTCGACGCGGCCCTGGATCAGGCCTGTCTCGCGGAGCCCTGGCCCGAAGATGCCGCCGGCTTCGAGCATCGCTGTCAGGAAGGCCGTTCGCGGCTCGGGCTGCTGGCTCAGGAGCTGGCACGGCTGGTGGGCAGCATCCTTGCAGAGCGTGCTGCCCTGCAGAAGAAGCTGCCCCAAGCCAGGCCTTGGCCGGAGGCGTCCCAGGATATCCAGCAGCAGCTCGCAGCGCTGGTCGGGAAATGGTTCGTGCGCGATACTCCCGCTGAACAGCTCAAGCATCTGTCGCGCTATCTCAAGGCGGCACAGATGCGGATCGAGAAGTTGCGCCAGGACCCGGCGCGCGACGCCCAATTGATGGCGGATATCGTGGCGTTGGCGGCGCCCTGGCAGCGGGCGGTAGCGCAGCGCAAGGGCGCGCCGGATGCCCAGTTGCAGGCCTTCCGCTGGCAGATGGAGGAGTTGCGCGTCGCGTTGTTTGCGCAGACGCTGCGCACGCCGTTCCCGGTTTCCGTGAAACGCTTGCAGAAAGCCTGGGCGGCCCTGCCGCGTTAGCGCATCGGTACAATCCTGGCATGACCATGACCCCAGAATCCCCCCTGTTCGTGCACCTGCGCAGCCACTCGGAATTTTCCGTGGTGGACAGCATCGCGCGCATCCCCGACCTGATCCAGCGTGCAAGCACGTTTGGCCAGCCGGCCATGGCCATCACCGATCTGGCCAACCTGTTTGGCTGGATCAAGTTCTACAAGGCGGCCCGCAAGGCCGGCATCAAGCCCATTGTCGGTTGCGACGCTTGGCTGCAGAACCCGGCGGATGCCGACAAGCCGTTTCGCATCCTGCTGCTGGCCACTGGCCATGACTCCTACCTGGAATTGTGCGAACTGCTGACGCGGGCCTGGATCGAGAATGTCCATCTGGACAAGGCCGAGTTTCGGCGTGAGTGGCTGAATGGCAAGCGTGGCCTGATCGTGCTGTCCGGCGGCCGCATGGGCGACATAGGCTACGCACTGGAGGCGGGGCGCGCGGATGACGCCCGCCAGCTGGCGCGTCAATGGGCAGCCGATTTTCCAGGCAGTTTCTTCATCGAGCTGCAGCGTGCCGGCTTCGAGCAGGACGAGCCCTATGTGCAGGCGGCGCTACGCCTGGCCGCCGACTGTCGGTTGCCGGTGGTGGCCACGCACCCGATCCAGTTCATCTCGCCCAGCGATTTTCGGGCGCACGAGGCCCGGGTCTGCATCGCAGAAGGCGAACTGCTGGGCAACCCCAGGCGCGTGCGGCGCTTTACCGCCGAACAGTACATGCCCGACAGCGCCGAGATGGCGCGCCGCTTTGCCGATGTGCCGTCGGCGATCGCCAATTCCGTGCAGATCGCGCGCCGCTGCAATCTGACGCTGTCGCTGGGTCACCCCCAACTGCCGCTGTTTCCAACGCCGGACGGCGTCTCGCTGGACGACTACATGGTGAAGCTCGCCAACGAGGGGCTGGTGCGGCGCATGGCGCAGCTATATCCGGATCCGCAGGAGCGGGCACGCCAGATGCCTACCTACCAGGAGCGACTGGATCGCGAATGCCAGGTGATCGTGGGGATGGGTTTTCCGGGTTACTTCCTGATCGTGCAGGACTTCATCAATTGGGGCAAGAGCCATGGCGTGCCTGTGGGCCCGGGCCGGGGTTCGGGTGCCGGGTCGCTGGTGGCGTTCAGCCTGGGCATCACGGACCTGGACCCGCTGCGCTACGACCTGCTGTTCGAGCGGTTCCTCAACCCCGAACGCGTGTCCATGCCGGACTTCGATGTGGATTTTTGCCAGGACAATCGCGAACGCGTCATCGAATACGTGAAGGAGAAGTATGGCCGTGATGCCGTGAGCCAGATCGCGACCTTCGGTACGCTGGGGGCGAAGGCCGTCGTGCGCGACGTGGGGCGGGTGCTGGAGATGCCCTACAGCGTCTGCGACAACCTGTCCAAGATGATTCCCTTCAATCCGGTGGACCCCTGGTCGCTGGACCGCACGCTCGAGAACGAACCGGCCTTCAAGGAGCGCTATGACAGCGACGAGGAAATTCACGCCCTGATCGACCTTGCTCGTCCGCTGGAAGGCCTGACGCGCAACATCGGCATGCACGCGGGCGGTGTGATCATCGCACGGGGGAAGCTGACCGATTACACGCCGTTATATTGTCAGCCGGGCAGCGAGTCCAGCGTCGTGTCGCAGTACGACAAAGGCGACGTGGAAGACGCCGGCCTGGTGAAGTTCGACTTTCTGGGGCTACGCAACCTGACTATCCTGGACTGGGCGGAGCGCTATGTGCGCGAGTTCAATCCGGACAAGCGCGACTTCAACCTGATGAGCCTGCCGCTGGACGATACCGCGACTTATGACCTGCTGTGCTCGGCCAACACGACGGCGGTCTTCCAGCTCGAAGGGCGGGGCATGAAGGAGCTGCTCAAGAGCATGCAGCCCAACGTGTTCGAGGACCTGATCGCCTTGCTCGCCCTGTTCCGCCCCGGGCCGCTGGAATCCGGCATGGTGGTGGACTTCGTCAATCGCAAGCACGGCCGTGCCAAGGTCGATTATTTCCATCCGGACCTGGAACCAGTGCTCAAGAGTACTTACGGCGTCATCGTCTACCAGGAACAGGTGATGCTGATTTCCCAGATCATCGGCGGCTATTCGCTGGGTGGCGCTGATCTGCTTCGGCGCGCCATGGGCAAGAAAAAGCCCGAGGAAATGGCCAAGCACCGGGTGATCTTCCAGGAGGGCGCAGTCAAGAAGGGCTACGACGCGGATCTGGCTGCCCATCTGTTCGACCTGATGGAAAAATTTGCTGGCTACGGGTTCAACAAAAGTCACTCGGCCGCGTATGCGCTGATTTCCTACCAGACCGCGTGGTTGAAGGTCTATCATCCGGCCGAGTTTCTAGCGGCGACCATGCTCTCGGATATGGATGACACCGACAAGATCCAGGTGTTCTGGCGTGATGCGCTGGACAATGGGGTAGCGGTGTTGCCGCCGGACGTGAACGCCTCCGGCTACCGCTTTGCCCCGGTGTTCGACGACCATACAGCGCGCGGTGAGCCGCCCCGCACCATCCGCTATGGACTGGGCGGCGTGAAGGGCACCGGCCATGCCGCGGTGGATGCCATCGTCGCGGCCCGCGAAGCGGGTGGGCCCTACGCCAGCCTGTTCGATTTTTGCGCGCGCGTGGATCGGCATACCGTCAATCGGCGCACCATCGAGGCGCTCATCCGCGCTGGCGCCTTCGACAGCCTGGAGCCCAATCGAGCCGCTTTGCTGGAAACCCTGGGCAGTGCGATCGAGGCAGCCGAGCAGGCGGCCCGCGATGCCAATCAGGCCTCGCTCTTCGATGACAATTCGGATGAATTGGTGGCCGGCGAGCTGGCCCGGGTCGAACCCTGGGACCTGGAGACCCGGCTGAGGGAAGAGAAGGCCGCGCTGGGGTTTTATTTCAGCGGCCATCTGTTCGACGCCTGGCGTGACGAAGTCCGCCGTGTCGCGCCCACGCCGCTGTCGCGCCTTGCTCCTTCCAAGGGCACCCAATGGCTCGCCGGCGTGCTGGCCGCCGTCCGCCCCCGCATGACCAAGCGCGGCAAGATGATCTACGCATTGCTGGATGATGGCTCGGCACAGGTCGAAGTCGCCATTTTCAACGAGCTCTACGAACAGTATCGCCATGCCCTGAAGGAAGACCGGCTGCTGGTCATCCAGGGGCGAGTGAGCCACGACGATTATTCAGGTGGGCTGCGGGTCTCTGCCGAGGATCTGTACGACTTGCAGCGGATCCGCGAGGCGCGGGCGCGCAGCCTGCGCCTGAAGATGCCCGTACGCCCGGACCTGCGGCGGCTGCAATCGTTGCTCACCCCCTGGCTCTCGCGGGAGTCGGGTGTCCCGGTGGAACTGCGGGTGGCGCAAAGCCGTTATTCCTGTCTGCTGCGGTTGGGCGATGACTGGAGGGTACGGATGGACGACGCGTTGATTGCGGGTGCGCGCGACTGGCTGGCCCGGGAAAATGTGGAGATCTTCTACGGATGAAGCCCGTCCCCATTCGTGTCATCAATCTGGTGGAGCGTGCGGACAGGCGTGAGCAGATCGCCGCGCAGTTTCAACGCCTGGGAATCAGCGCCTATGGCTTTTTCGAGGCGGTGGATGGCCGGGTACAGCCGGGCCATCCGCTGTTTCGCCGCTACGATCCGGCGGCACGGGAGCGGTTGAGGGGACCGGGGCGTGGCCTGAAGGGGTCTCAATTGGGGTGTTACGCCAGCCATTACCTGCTATGGGAAGAGTGTGCAGCACTGGGAGAACCGTTGGTGGTGGTCGAAGACGATGCCATCCTGCTGGACAATTTTCCGGTCTTCCTGCAGCATGCCCGAGAACTTGCGGGTCTCTGGCCGTTAGTGTGGCTGCACGACAACGACAAGCGAGGGCGTGATCCTACGTTGGTCGTGGGACGCATCGGGCCGTTCGAGTTGCACAAGAAGCTCAAGACCCACTACCGGACGGTTGCGTATCTGATCAACCCGCAGGGCGCGCGGGATCTACTGCGCTATAGCCGGACGTGGATCTATCCGGTCGACGATGCGATGTGCCGCTTCTACGACCATGGCGTGGAAAGTATCCAGATCTGCCCGCATTGCGTGACTCACGACAACGATTCGGTGTCGGACATCACGGGTCCCGAGGCGTCTGCACCCCTGTCGCTGCGCGACATCCTTCGCCGTGAGTCGATCAAGGCGGTGGATCAGATGCGGCGCCTGGTGCATAACCTTCGTTTCCGCCTGCGGTACCGGCGTTCGCGGCCATGAAACCGCTACGCATCTTGCAAACCGAGGCTGCCACGGGATTTGGCGGTCAGGAACAGTACATTTTCCGCATGATGTGCGCGATGCGCGACCTGGGGCATCACCTGGAGGCCGCCTGTCAGCCGCACGCGCAGCTCACCAACCGCCTGACGGATGCCGGGTTCACCGTGCACACGCTATACACGGATGGCCCGGTCAATTATGTCCGTGGCGTCGTGCGCCTGCGGGCCATCCTGCGGCGCGGCCGCTTCGACGTGCTCAACACCAACAGCCGCCGCGACACCTTGTTGGCCGGTGTGGCGGGGCGTCTTGCCGGTACACCGCTCATCGTGCGCACCCGCCATCTGGCCAAACGCGTGGGTTCGTTGCTGTCGTATACCGGCGTGCCACACCGCGTGTGCACCAGCAGTGAATTCGTGCGAGGCCTGCTGCTGGCCAAGGGCGTGGATCCAGCGCATGTGTGTGTTGTCCACCCATGTATCCAGGAAGGCTACTGCACGGCGGACCGGACGGGGGCATTACGCAGTGAGCTGGGGCTGTCCGCCGACGATATCCTGGTTGGATGCGTGGCCGTGATGCGTGAGGAGAAGGGACACCGCGACCTGATCGAAGCGATGGAGCCGCTGCTGAATGATCTGCCGGCTGTCCACCTGATTCTGGTGGGTGGGGGCTCGCCCGGGTTCGAGCAGATCTCGGCGCTGGTGGCAGACCGAGGGTTGACGGGCCAGGTGCATTTGCTGGGGGCGCGTTCGGATGTGATCCGGATCATGCCGGATCTGGACGTGTTTGCGTTGGCGACCCACATGGAGGCTGCCGGCATGGTGTTCGCCGAGGCGGGTGCTTGCGGGGTTCCAGTCGTCGGTACTCGCGTGGGGGGGGTGCCCGAGATGGTGGATGCGGGAAATAGCGGGCTGCTGGTCCCGGTGGGAGACGTATCCGGACTGCGGGAAGCGATTCGGGTGCTGATTCTGGATCCCGACCGGCGCGAGCGCATGGGAGCGGCTGGCCGGGCTTTTTGCTGCGATGGTGAGCGCTTCAGCCCTCGGGCCATGGCGCGGCGCATGGAGTCCACCTATCGGGAATGGTTGCGCCAGCGGGGCTTTGAAGACTCTGGAGACCAGCCATGAAATTGTCGGTCATCGTGATCACCAGGAATGAGGCGGCCCATATTGTGGACTGTCTGGACTCGGTGGCGTTCGCCGATGAGATCATCGTGCTGGATTCGGGCAGCACGGATGCCACATGTGAGTTGGCGCGCGCACATGGCGCTCGCGTCGAGGTGAATGCCGAATGGCCGGGATTCGGTCCGCAGAAGAACCGCGCGCTGGATCTGGCGACAGGAGACTGGGTGCTGTCCCTGGATGCCGACGAGCGCGTGCCACCCGAACTGGGTGAGGAGATCCGACGGGTTCTGACGCGCCCGACGGCCGAAGGCTACCGGATGGCACGGTTGTCCAATTTCTGCGGTCGCTGGATGCGACATAGCGGCTGGTGGCCGGATCGCGTTCTGAGGCTGTTCCGGCGGCAGGCGGGCCGTTTCACGGACGATGTGGTACATGAACACGTGGAGGTCGACGGGCGGGTGGCAACCTTGTCCGGGCATCTGCTGCACTACCCCTATGCCAGCCTGGAAGCCTTCATCGACAAGATCAACCGGTATTCGTCGGAAGCTGCCTTGAAGGCGCATGCTCATGGTCGGCGAACGACTCTGGTGGGGCCGTTTGGTCACGCGGCCTGGACGTTCTTGCGCCATTATGGGCTGCGGCGAGGCTTCCTGGACGGCTGGCAGGGTCTGGTGCTGGCCGGCATGGCTGCCACTGGCAGCTTTTATCGCTATGCCAAGCTATATTGGCTGGGCCGGCGCTCGCGCTGACTGGCGCTCCGTCGACCGGGATCCCTGCCTGGCGGGATGGCGTCGATAGGCGCGCGCCGTGTGGTCCCCTATAATTCGCGCATGATTCCCATTCTGATGTATCACCAGATCGGCGAGCCAGCACCCAAGGGTACGCCTTACCGTGGCCTGACGGTTCACCCGGCGCGATTCCGTAGCCAGATGACTTGGCTGCGGCGGCTGGGCTACCGTGGCCTGTCGATGCGGGACCTCATGCCTTATGTGCGGGGTGAAAGGCATGGAAAGGTAGTGGGCATCACGTTCGACGACGGCTACCGGAACGTGCTTGAAAATGCATTGCCGGTCCTTCGGGATGTGGGTTTCACGGCCACCAACTACTTCGTGGTTCGCCAGTTGGGCGGTGGCAACGTCTGGGATTACCCGGAAGGCGTGCCACATGCCGATCTGATGTCAGCCGAGGAGCTTCGGGCCTGGGCGCAGGCCGGGCAAGAGGTTGGTTCCCATACGTTGAACCACCCCTTCTTGCCGGATTTGTCGCATGAATTGGCCGTCAACGAGATCCGCAATTCCCGTGATGCGCTGGAACAGATATTGGGCGCTCCGGTGGAGTCGTTCTGCTACCCCTACGGCGGGCAGTCGCCTGGCCTGCGCCAGGTGGTCCGCGAAGCGGGCTACGGCAACGCCACCACTACCGAGCGGGGCCTGGTGCGGCCGGACGACGACATCATGGGATTGCCGCGCATCTTTGTGGCCCGGTCGGCGTATTTGTTGCGATTCCTGCAAAAGACTCTGACGACGCTCGAAGACCGCCGCCGTCGCCGCGCCGAGGCTGCGGCTGACCGTGTCTGACCGTCCGCTTTCCGTCGCCTTCGTCGTGGACCGATTCGGGTCGCGGTTCGGCGGTGCGGAAGCCTACGGGGTGTCGCTCATGCGCGAGCTGGTGGCAGTCGGCCACCACGTCACGGTTTTTGCCCGTGAGTACGACCCGGCCTGCGATCTGCAGTTGCCGTATCAGCAGATCACGGTTGGCCACCGCTGGCCGAGCTGGATCCGGGTGTGGCTTTTTGCGCGGCGGGCGGCTCGGGCCACGCACGATCGGTTCGACATTGTCCACTCCCACATGAACGGCTGGTGCGGCGATGTGGAAGTCGTGCACGTCACGCCCGTGCGCTATCGCTGGCGGGTGCAGGCCATGCCGGCGTTGCGGCGGTGGCTCTCATGGATCAGCCCTCGCGTGAGGACCTATCTGGCGCTGGAGGCCCGTCGCGTTGCTGCCCGACCGGGGCATCGCGTGGTGGCTGTCTCGCAACTCATCGCATACCAGTTGGGTCAGGCCTATTCCACTGATCCGTCGTCTTGGCCAGTTATTCCGCCCGGGGTGGCGCCGGCGGCACCTCCCGATGTCGATGCCCGCCGTCGGTTCAGGGCGGAGCTCGGGCTGCCGGACTCGGTGACACTCTGCCTGATGGTGGCGCGCAATCCCATGCGCAAGGGCTTGCCTACCGTGCTGCGTGCCCTAGAGTATTTGCCGGATGCCGTGCATCTGCTGGTGGTGGGCACGAACTCTGCGGCGCGTGAGTGCGTGGCACATGCCCCAGACACCGTTTCGGCCCGGGTGCATCTGGTGGCCGAGACGTCGCGAGTCGAGCCCTATTACCGGGCTGCTGACATTTTTGTGCATCCAACCCTGAACGACAGTTTCGGCATGGCGCCGCTGGAAGCCATGTCCTTCGGACTGCCCGTGGTCCTGAGTCCCGCGCCCTGGTGCGGATTTGCGCAGTATGTGGAGCCGGGCATCAGCGCCCTGGTCCTCAGTCATCCCGAGCAGGCCGAGGAATTGGCGAGGTCCGTCGAGGCACTTCGCACGGACGACGCGCTGAGAGCACACTTGCTTGGGGGTGCGCAAAGGGTGCTGGAGCGGCATTCCTGGCCGGAAGTGGCCCGCCAGTTCATGGCGCTTTATCGCGTCATCCTGTCCGAACGGGCCGGCCGCTCAGGCCCAGCCGCGGAGCCAGTAGACGAGCATGCCCAAGTATTCCTTGACGATGGAACGACTGGCATGCAAGGTGAGCAGATCCGGCAGCCAGAATGAAAAATCAGGCTCGTCGGGCACGACGATCTGCGGCGGCGAGGGCGCTGCAACGGGGCTCAGTCCCTGCTTCTGGAAGGTAGCCATGGCGCGTGGCATGTGCAGCGCCGATGTCACCAGCAGGAAGTCCTGAATTCCGCGTGCACGCAGGATCTGGGCTGTGTAGAGGGCATTCTGATGCGTAGTCAGGCTGTGGTTTTCCCGCACGATCGCGTCGGCTGGCACGCCGTCGCGTTCCAGTGCCGCAGCCATGACGGTCGCCTCGCTGCGGCCGCCGTCCAATGCGGCTCCAGAAACGATGATGAGCGGTGCACGCCCTGCCTCGTAAAGATGTGCGGCCGTGTCTGTGCGCAGGACGGCGGTCTTGCCGTTGTAGGGCTCGAACCAATTGCGCCGGCCGCCCAGCGTGTTGCCGCCCAGCACCACGATCGCCGGCTCGACCGGCAGTGATTTTGCGGGCTCGTGCGGGTATCGCTGCTCCAGCATGCCGCCAGCCCATAGCGAGGTGGTCGGCAGCGACCAGAAGGTGATCCAGGCGATGGCTGTAGCGGCCAGGAATCCGGCAGTTTTGCGCCAACGCAGGATGAACAGCAGGGTAGCCACCACCAGTAGCGTGATGGATAGGTTCAGTGGAATGATGAGATTGGCGAGAAACTCAGTAATGCTCATGCAGCGGACGGGTTCTGGAGTGTATCGAGGACGGCCGACAGGACTTCGGGTTCGCGCGGCCAGGTGTTCATTTGCCCCAGACGCAGCGCGCGGTTGGACCAGGGGCCTGTACGGCTGGGGCTTGTGACCCCAAAGAGCGTGATCTGGCGGGCGCAGGCGGCGGCAGCCAGGTGAGAGACACCCGAATCATTGCAGACGACGACGGCCGCATGGCGGGTGAACGCTGCGAAGGCGCCCAGGCCCAGCGGCTCCAGCAGCTGTGCACTGGGGGCTGTGGCCTTTGCCGCCGCCTGTTCGGCTGGTGGAGGCACCATGACGACGGTCACTCCCTGTGCTTGCAGAGATCGTGTCAGTCCGTCGAAACCGCTCCAGACCTTGGCGCGGCCATGATGCAGGCCTGTCGCCGTTGGTGCGATCAGCACAAAATGTCCGTGGCTCAGCCCGGCCTGTGCCATGGCCTGTTCGGCCTGGGTTTCGTGGGCGATGGCGGAGTGCCAGTCCAGGTCGGGACCGAGATCGGCCTCTGGCTCGGCCATACGCCATTGCGCCAGGGCGAAGCGGGTCAGGTGGAACCAGGACTGTACGGCGTGCAGCGGCTCGCGCGGTTTGCTGCAAGGCCAGCGCAACAGAGGGCTGCGCCCATCGTCCCGGTAGCCTGCACAGCGCAGCCCCGCGAAACGGAAGACCAGCGCGCTGGAGAGCGAGTCAGGCATCAGCAGGCCGTAGGCGTGCCGGTGGCGGGCCTCGCGGCGGGCGTTGTGAACGGCTGCGCGGTCAGCCCGCAAGCGGCCTCGCATGGGCACGAATCCAGCCAGCGGGTAGGCCGCCAGCAGGTCCCGAGCCCACTCGCGCGCGCAGGCGACGACGGGGTGGCCGGTGGCGATCAGGGCGTCCAGGCTGGGCAGGCTCATGCAGACGTCGCCCACCCAGTTGGGCAGGCGGACATAGATGGCTTGGCTGGGTGTCTGGATCAACGCGAGGGCTCCAACGGGATCCCGCCGGGCGTGCGCGCGAGCCGGCAGGCTAAAATGCGTGATTCCCAAGTATATAAGAGAGTGTGCCGTTGATGACTCCTACCGACCCGCCAGTGGATAGTCGCCCGGTGCGACTGGAACTGTGGCGGCAGATCTATCGGCGACTGGGAAAGGACTGGAAGGTCGGCGTGCTTGCACTGGTGCTGCTGAGCGTTGCCTCGGCCACGCAACCGTTGCTGGCAGTCATCATGAAGCCGCTGCTCGACGAGGGCTTCACGGGTTCGGAGCCCTCTTATGTGTGGTCCATCCCGCTCGCCGTCGTGGCGCTCATGCTGTTGCGCGGTCTGTGCACCTTTGGCGGCACCTACCTGATGTCCTGGGTGGCGAACAACATGCTGCTCGGGTTGCGCCGGGAAATGTTCGAGCGCCTGTTGGGCATGTCGGATGAGACTTTCCGGACACGGGACCGCGGTCGGCTCCTGAATCGCTTCACGATCGATGCCGGGAATGTCAGCGGGCTGTCCACCGAGGTGATCCGCGTCCTGGTGCGCGAGTCCCTGACTGTCGTCGCGTTGCTGGCGGTGCTGCTGTACATGTCCTGGCAGCTGACGCTCATCGTGCTCATCATGTTGCCGCTTTCGGTGCTGACGGGGCGCTATTTCGTGCGCCGGCTGCGTCGCATCAATCGCGACACCATCAACATGAACGCCGAGCTCACCCGCGTGGTGTCCGAAGGGATTTCGGGACAAAGGGTGATCAAGCTCTTTGACGGTTACGCACGCGAGCGCGAGCGCTTCGGCTACGTGAACGCGCGCCTGCGCCGCTTTGCCATGCGCGCTGCCAGCGCGGATTCCGCGATGTCGCCCATCTCGCAGTTCTTCGTCGCGCTGTCGGTGGCCATCGTGGTGGCCGTCGCGCTTTATCAGGCCAACCACCAGGGGCTGACCGTGGGCAGCTTTGCCGCCTTCATGGCCGCCCTGGGGCAAATCTTCGACCCCCTGAAGCGCTTGACGAATATCGCCGGCTCCACGCAGCGTATGTTGATTTCCGCCGAGAGCGTGTTCGCCCTGATCGAGGAACCGATCGAGCGTGATGACGGGGTGCGCGAGGTCCCGAAACGCTTACGGGGCAGGGTGGAGTTCCGGAACGTCACGCATACTTTTGCCGGTGCGGGGCGAAATACGCTGGAGTCGGTCAATCTGACTGCTGAGGCGGGTCAGACGGTGGCGCTGGTGGGCCGTTCGGGCAGTGGCAAGACCACGCTGGTCAGCATGCTGCCCCGTTTCATCGACCCCGTGTCGGGGCAGGTCCTGATCGACGGTATCGATGTCCGCGAGCTGCGCTTGCGCAGCCTGCGCTCACAGTTGTCGCTGGTCAGCCAGGACGTGGTCATGTTCGAGGGCACCATTGCCGAGAACGTAGCCTACGGTGTGCAGGGTGAGGTCCCCCAGGATCGGATCCGTGCTGCGCTGGAAGCGGCCAGCCTGCTGGATTTCGTGGACAGCCTGCCCGATGGCCTGGCGACACAGGTCGGTAGCAATGCCAGCTCGTTGTCGGGCGGTCAGCGCCAGCGCCTGGCGATTGCGCGCGCGCTCATCAAGAATGCCCCCATCCTGATCCTGGACGAGGCGACTTCGGCATTGGACAATGAGTCCGAACGGCAGGTGCAGGCTTCGCTGGAGAAGCTGATGCAGGGCCGCACCACGCTGGTCATTGCACATCGCCTGAGCACGGTCCAGAAGGCCGATCTCATTGTGGTGCTCGACGCCGGCAGGATCGTGGAGACCGGTCGGCACGCCGATCTGCTGACTCGGGGCGGCCTCTATGCCACCCTGTATCGCCTGCAATTCCAGGACGAAGAGTGATTTTTTGGAGTACGCAATGAAGATGATCCTTGCGCTGGCATCCTTGGCCGTGCTGTGTTCCTGTGCCAGCCAGCCAACCGGGCTGACGCTCAATGAACTGGAAACCCCGCGCCACCAGGTGACGGAGCGCCGGCGCTTGCCGATTGACTTTCCGGCGGTCCAGCAGAACCTGTTCCGGCATGCGGCGGTGTGCCACCAAACCTATACCTTCGAGATGGATCCCCGCCAGTCGGCCTACGCCCGGGTGGTGTATCGCCCGACGCCATCGGCTGGCTGGGACCAGAGCGTGGTGGTGACGCTCACTCTTCTGCAGAACCGCTCCATTAATCTCAAGGCCTACAGCTACCGGCCCGGCCAGTTGGATCGGGTGCGCAGGATGTTGACTGCCATGATGAAGCCCGACTCCTGCGGCATCGACAATAGCTGGGAAAACAAGGGCGACTTCTGATCGCGGGCTCCCGTATGGATCGGATGGCCAGAGCGCGGCCGCCGGGTTCCGGAGCCTCGGTCGGGGAGTGGCATCAGAGCAGCACCAGGTCGTACTGCTCCTGGCTGTAGCTGGCCTCGACCGCCAGCGAAATGGGCTTGCCCACAAAGTCTCCCAGCATGGCCAGGTGCTGGCTTTCTTCTTCCAGGAACAGGTCGATCACATCCTGGGACGCCACGATGCGGAATTCCCGGGGATCGAATTGCCGCGCTTCGCGCAGGATCTCCCGAAGGATTTCGTAGCAGAGCGTGCGCGGCGTGCGCACGGTACCGCGTGACTGGCACGTTGGGCAGGGCTCGCAGAGCTGGTGCGCCAGTGAGTCGCGGGTCCGCTTGCGCGTCATTTCGACCAGGCCGAGCTGGCTGAAGCCGCTGACGGTCACGCGGGTACGGTCATGGGACAGTGCCTTGTTGAGTTCTGCGAGGACTGAGGCCTGGTGGTTCTCGTCGTCCATGTCGATGAAATCCAGGACGATGATGCCGCCCAGATTGCGCAGCCTGAGCTGGCGGGCGATGGCCACAGCTGCTTCCAGGTTGGTCTTGAAAATGGTGTCGTCAAAGTTTCGTCCGCCGACGTAGCCCCCCGTGTTGACGTCCACGGTCGTCAGGGCCTCGGTCTGGTCGATGATCAGGTACCCGCCCGATTTCAGCCCTACCCGCCGTGACAGCGCCTGCGCAATTTCCTCGTCCACGTTGGCGGTGTCGAACAGCGGCCGGTTGCCGCTGTAGTGGTGGATGCGGTCCATGACTGATGGCGTGTAGTGCCCGGCCCATTCCAGCAGTTCCTGGGTCATCGCCCGGGAGTCGACCTGGATGGCCTGGATGTCTGGCGTCACCATGTCGCGCAGCACGCGCTGCGCCAGCGTCAGGTCGGTGTAGACGGTAGCGGGAACGGAGGCCTCCCTGGTGCGCGCCTGGATGTTGCTCCACAGCGTGCGCAGGTAGCTGATGTCGGCGGCGAGTTCTTCGTCGGTGGCGTCTTCAGCCTGGGTGCGCACGATGAAGCCGCCGGGCTCGCCCTCGGGCCTGAGTGCCTGTACACGGTCGCGCAGCGCCTCCCGTTCTGCCTCGTTGCCGATGCGCTGGGAGACGCCAATGTGCGGTTCGTGCGGCAGATACACCAGCATGCGCCCCGCGATGCTGATGTGGGTGGAGACGCGGGCGCCCTTGGTGTTGATGGGATCCTTGATCACCTGCACCAGCAGTGGCTGTCCCTCGAACAGCAATTTCTCGATCGGGATGGCGGGCGTGTGCTCGCTGTTATTGCGTGCGTGACGGTTCTCCCGCAGGTCTGCGACGTGGATGAATGCGGCCCGTTCCAGGCCGATGTCGACGAACGCGCTTTGCATGCCCGGCAGCACGCGCGCCACGCGGCCCAGATACAGGTTACCGACGAATCCGCGCTGGATGCTGCGCTCGATGTGCAACTCCTGTGCGACGCCCTGGGACGTCAGCGCGACACGGGTCTCGAATGGCGTGGTGTTGATCAGGATCTCTTCGCTCAACGACATCGATGTCCTCGGGAAATGAATGACGACCAGTTTAGACCACCCGCCCAAGGCCCGGAGGACCCGGCCGGATGCCATCCGTCCTGTCACAGGCCGGTGTGTTGCTGATCTTTCCAGGAAAGTACCGGTGCTTTGACTGGCCATGGGATGGCCAGCTTGGGGCAGTTCCAGGCAACCCCGTGCTCGTCATCGGGGTCGTAGTAGTCAGTGCATTTGTACTGAAAAATCGCGAAGTCGCTGGTGACGCAGAATCCGTGGGCGTAGCCCGGCGGAATCCAGATCTGCCGATGGTTGTCTTCCGACAGCTCTACGCCCAGATGTTGGCCATAGGTGGGCGACGCAGGGTTGACGTCGGCCGTCACGTCGAAGACAGAGCCAGCGAGAATCTGGATCAGGCGCCCCTGGGGATGGTGCTGTTGAAAATGCAGTCCGCGCAGCACATTGTGCTGTGAGCGGGAGACGTTGTCCTGCACGAATGGAAGGGCGATGCCGGCCTCGTCCTGGTAGCGTCTGGCGCTGAAGGCCTCCAGAAAGTATCCGCGCGGGTCGCTGAATACGCGCGGCTCGATCAGGCATACGCCGGGCAGATGAGTCTCGATGACCTTCATTTAGGGCTCTCCTGGGTAAGGCCGCGTGATGTCGACTGTGTGTGGCATAGGATAGCGCGGCATGGCTGCCGGACTTGGCTTGCGCGGCGTAAAACAAGCGTGCTATAGTTCGGTCTCTTCGCGGCACGGCGCCCGGGTTAACCCTGGTGTTACAGTTTCAAGTCATTGATTTGTCGGCATTTTTGCCCGATCGATGGTGGGGCTGGCAGCGGGGGGCGCGGCGTAAGTCGCGGGTTTTGGCGGCTTGACTTTGGAACACCTCGCGTGCTTTAATTTCGGGCTCGATGGCAGGACATGAAGATCTGGTTTGAGCGGATCCTCGGGTGCGCCGGGTGGTTTTTGGGTGGATCGTGAAGGGCGGTTTTTTCACGGTTTGCGCCACCGGCTGCGCTTGACAGGGTTTGCGAAGTTCTTCATAATCTCGCTTCTCTGCTTGACCGCAGTTCTTCGCCTCACGGCGAACTCGTTCTTTAACAACTTAACAGCCGATAAGTGTGGGCGCTTGAGGTAGCTTGGGTCTGGTCACAGGCACAACGCAACAAGTGCTCACAGCAAACAGAAATGAAGAAGTAAGGTTGATTAGTTTCAGCCTGTCTTTTTCTTTTTGAGTGATGCATAGCGAACGTATGACCTGTCTGTCTTTGGACGGACTGGAAGTACAAACAACAGAGATTGAACTGAAGAGTTTGATCCTGGCTCAGATTGAACGCTAGCGGGATGCTTTACACATGCAAGTCGAACGGCAGCGCAGGGAGCTTGCTCCCGGGCGGCGAGTGGCGAACGGGTGAGTAATGTATCGGAACGTGCCCAGTAGCGGGGGATAACTACGCGAAAGCGTGGCTAATACCGCATACGCCCTACGGGGGAAAGAGGGGGATCGCAAGACCTCTCACTATTGGAGCGGCTGATATCGGATTAGCTGGTTGGTGGGGTAAAGGCCCACCAAGGCGACGATCCGTAGCTGGTTTGAGAGGACGACCAGCCACACTGGGACTGAGACACGGCCCAGACTCCTACGGGAGGCAGCAGTGGGGAATTTTGGACAATGGGGGCAACCCTGATCCAGCCATCC
>NZ_SCQN01000012.1 GCF_004321985.1 Castellaniella sp.
CCGATCTCTGCAGTCCATTCCGCGCTCGCTCATCGAAGCTGCCGCCATCGACGGTGCAGGCCCCTCTCGGCGCTTCTGGACCATCGTGTTTCCCTTACTTTCGCCCACGACGTTCTTCCTGCTCATCATCAATTTCATTTACGCGTTCTTCGATACCTTCGCGGTCATCGATGTGGTCACCCAGGGCGGGCCCGGCCATGCCACCGACATTCTGGTCTACAAGGTCTACAACGCCGGCTTCAAGGGCCTGGACCTGGGGTCTTCGGCGGCCCAGTCTGTTGTGCTCATGCTGATTGTGATTGCCCTGACGGCCTTGCAGTTCCGCTATGTGGACCGAAAGGTGAACTACTGATGAAGCGCATCTTGCCCCACCGGAGTGCTGATTGTGGTTGAGCGCCGCCCCCTGCTCGACTTCGTGACCCATGCGGTGCTGGTCCTGGGCGTGATCGTCGTGGCCTTTCCGATCTATGTCGCGATCATTGCTTCGACCCAGACTGCCCAGGAGGTCGCGCAGGCGCCCATGTCTCTGCTGCCGGGCGGACACTTCCTGCATAACTACTGGGCCGTGCTCACCAGCGGCGGCAGCAACGCCCCGCCGGTGGGCCGGATGCTGTGGATCAGCAGTTTCATGGCTCTGGCCATCGCTGTCGGAAAGATTTTCATCTCCATGCTGTCTGCTTTTGCGATCGTGTACTTCCACTTCCGCTTTCGCATGGTGTGCTTCTGGATGATCTTCGTCACGCTGATGCTGCCGGTCGAAGTCCGCATCGCTCCGACTTATGCGGTCGTGGCCAACCTTGGCATGTTGAACAGCTACGCGGGGCTCACGCTGCCACTTATTGCCTCGGCCACGGCTACCTTCCTCTTCCGGCAGTTCTTCCTCACCGTGCCCGATGAACTGATTGAGGCGGCCCGGATTGACGGTGCCGGTCCCATGCGCTTCTTCAAGGACATCCTGCTGCCCTTGTCGCGAACCAGCATTGCGGCATTGTTCGTCATCCAGTTCATCTACGGCTGGAACCAATATCTCTGGCCGCTCATTATCACGACCCACGAGGACATGTACCCCATCGTGGTTGGCATTCAACGCATGATCGCCGGGGGTGACAGCGTGACGGAATGGAATCTGGTCATGGCAACGGCCATCCTTGCCATGCTTCCGCCGGCTGCCGTGGTGATCCTGATGCAAAGATGGTTCGTCAAGGGCCTGGTCGATACTGAAAAATAGGACATACGCTTTTCATGGCTACCCTGAGCTTTCGCGATGTTCGCAAGACTTACCCAGGCGGTGTTGCCGTCATTCATGGGATCTCGATCGACATCGAGGACGGCGAGTTTGTCGTCATCGTCGGGCCGTCCGGTTGTGGCAAATCAACACTGATGCGCATGGTGGCGGGTCTGGAGTCCGTCACCGAGGGCCAGATCCTGATCGGTGAGCGCGTGGTGAACGACCTGGAGCCGGCCGAGCGTGACATTGCCATGGTGTTCCAGAATTACGCGCTGTACCCGCACATGAGTGTCTTCGAGAACATGGCCTATGGACTGAAGATCCGCAAGCTGAGCCGCGCTGAAATCCGGCAGAGGGTCGAGGACGCCGCCCGCATCCTGGAACTGGAACATCTGCTGGAGCGGCGTCCGCGCCAGCTCTCCGGTGGGCAGCGTCAACGGGTGGCGATGGGGCGCGCCATCGTACGTGAGCCCGCCGTTTTCCTGTTTGATGAGCCGCTGTCCAATCTGGACGCCAAGCTGAGGGTGCAGATGCGCCTGGAGATCCAGAAGCTGCATCAACGCCTGGGCACCACGAGCCTGTACGTCACGCACGACCAGGTTGAAGCGATGACACTTGCGCACCGCATGATCGTCATGAACAAGGGTATCCCGGAACAGATTGGCACCCCCGCGGAAGTCTTTGAGTTTCCAGCCACGCTTTTTGTCGCTGGATTCATTGGTTCGCCGCCTATGAATCTGCTCGAAGTCTCCGTCGATGCGGAAGGCCGACCGCAGGATCCGGAGGGCCACACGCTTCCGTTCCAGGTGCCGGCCCGTCGCGTGGAGAGGCTGGTCTTGGGACTGCGCCCCGAACATCTGCGTCTGAATGCGTCAGATGGTCTGAAAGCCCGGATCGAGATGATCGAAACTCTGGGGTCTGAGCAGCTCATCCATATGCGGTGGGGGGAGCAGCGGCTGGTGCTGCGCTGTGCTGTTGACGACACGCACGACAGACCTTTGTCGATCGGCGACACGGTCGTCCTGGGGACGGATGGTCGACACCCGGCGCACTGGTTTGACGGGCAGACCGGGCACCGGGTCGACGACTGAGATCGCATCGGGGTATTCCACACATGACAACAGCGCCTTCGATGGCGCTGTTGTCATGTGTGGCGCCTCAAAGAGGTGCCGTTACGGCGAAGCGGCTTATTTGAAGACCGTCTTGCTGCCGTCCGCGTGCCAGGTGAACACGTCGAACTTGAAGGACTTCAGGTCGCCTTGCTTGTTCCAAGCCAGATCACCGATTGGGGTCTTGACCGAATGGCTGTGCAACCAGGCCGCGACCTTTATTGGGTCGTCCTTGCCGACGCCCTTGATCCCGGCGGCAATGGCATCGACCGCAGAGTAGGCCGTCAACTGGAACGCCCCGCCCGGATTGCGCTTCTTGTCCTTGAATGCCTTCACGACCGCCGCGTTGCCCGGGTCGTTGGTGTGGTCTGCCGGCAACGTGACCAGCATGCCCTCGACCGCGGGCCCTGCGATGGCGTTGATGTCAGGATTACCCACGCCTTCGGGTCCCATGAACTTGGCCTTGAGCCCCTGCTCTGCACCCTGGCGCAGCAACAAGCCCATTTCGGGGTGATAGCCGCCGTAGTACACGAAGTCGGCGCCGGAGGACTTGAGTTTGGTGATGACGGCGGAGTAGTCGCTGTCCCCCGCGTTGATGCCCTCGAACATCACGATTTTCACGCCGGCCTTTTCCAGGTCGTTCTTCACGGCGGTGGCGATGCCTTGGCCGTAGGACTGCTTGTCATGCAGCACGGCGACGGCCTTGGGATGAATGTGTTGTTCGATGAACTTTGCGGCAGCGGGGCCCTGCTGGTCGTCGCGACCGATGGTGCGGAAGATCGTGTCGTAGTTCTTGCCATCGGTCACCAGCGGCGATGTGGCAGAAGGCGACACCATGACCACGCCTTCGTTGTTGTAGATGGGCGTAGCCGCAATCGTCGCGCCGGAGCACACATGGCCCACGACGTAATGAATCTTCTCGTTGACCACACGGTTGGCCACGACAGGACCCTGCTTGGGTTCGCAGGCATCATCCATGATGACGGCTTGAAGCTTGTTCCCCAGCACGCCGCCCTTGGCGTTGATGGATTCAATTGCCGTGTCCACGCCTTCCTTGACCATGTCACCATACTGCGTCAAAGCCCCGGTAAAAGGCCCCGCGATTGCGATCTTGATTGTGGCAGCGTTCGCAGCGGAAGAAAGCACCATGCCGGCGGCCAAGCCTAGTGCGGCTGCCATCGGCGTAAAGCGAATGTTCATAGAACCTCCTGTGAAAGACCTAAAAAAGAATACACGAAACGTTTCTGAATGTGGTCTATGGCCACACAGGGGTTTTCCCGATGGGTTAGGTACGCGGATCCTCCTTTCGGCACGAAATCCGGGGCTCAATCAGCGGCCTGGACAGCATCCTCGAGCATGGTCACTCCGGGCATCCCACATTGGCGTACTGCATGGACCAGCGCTTCGATGGCCGCGAGGCGCGGAAAGCTCTTGCGCCACACCAGCACGACGCGCCGGTCCGGGACTGGCGGCTTGAATGGAACGTACTTCAGCAACCGGCTCTCCGCGCCCCGGATGCCCAGCGCACTGGCCGGAAGGACCGTGATGCCGATGCCGGCTGCCACCATGTGGCGGATGGTCTCCAGCGAGGAACCCTCGAAGGTACGCTGGATACCCTCGCTGGAGGCGGAATAGCGTGACAATTCGGGGCAAACCTCCAACACTTGGTCGCGAAAGCAGTGGCCGGCACCCAGCAGCAGCATGGTTTCTTCTTTCAGCCGCCGCGAATCGATTTCTTTTTCCTGTGCCCAGGGGTGCTGATGTGGCAGCGCCACGAAAAATGGTTCGTCGAACAGGGCGCATTGTGCGAAGCCCGTTTCAGGCAATGGCAGGGCCACGATGGCGCAGTCGATCTCGCCCTGGCGCAGCAGCTCCAACAGGCGCGTGGTGTAATTCTCCTGTAACAGCAGCGGCATCTGCGGAGTTTGCCGGATCTGTGTGGGCACCAGGTAGGGCAGCAGATAAGGCCCCACGGTATAGATGACACCGACCCGTAGGGGACCTTCCAGGGGGTCGTGGCCTTGGTGCGCGATTTCCCGCAGTTTGGCGCCCTCTTCCAGGACCTTCTGGGCCTGGCTCACGACCCTCAGGCCGATGGGCGTGATGCCGACCTCCACGCCTCCGCGTTCGAACAGGATCACGCCCAGTTCGTCTTCAAGCTTGCGGATGGCCACCGACAGCGTCGGCTGGCTCACGAAGCACGCCTCCGCAGCCCGCCCGAAATGGCGCTCCCGGGCGACTGCAACGATGTACTTCAGCTCGGTGAGGGTCATGAACGCTTCTCCACGAAAGGGTCAATACAATCGGGTTGGATCAAATCCGCAGGTACTGGGCGGCACCAGCCATCCAGCGCTTCTGGTGAGCCTGGGCCTGATCCGGATAATCTCGGGTCATCCAGACAGCCGCCTCTCGCGCCTGATCCAGCAGGCCGCCATCCGTATTCAGGTCAGCGAAGCGCAGCAGGGCTTGGCCAGACTGGCGCAGTCCCAGCAATTCACCCGGGCCGCGCTGGGCCAGATCGCGGCGCGCAATCTCGAATCCGTCGCTGGTCTCGAACATGGCGCGCAGGCGCTCGCGGGCAATCGCTGACAGAGGCGACTGATAGAGCAGCACACAGATGGAGGGTCTGGGGCCCCGTCCCACCCGGCCGCGCAATTGGTGAAGCTGGGCCAAGCCGAAGCGCTCGGCATGCTCGATGATCATCAGGCTGGCATTGGGAACATCCACTCCGACTTCGACCACCGTAGTGCTGACCAGCACATCCAGTTGGCCGGCCCGGAAGGCCTGCATGGTCGAGGATTTTTCCTGGTGAGGCAAGCGTCCATGCATGAGGCCGATACGCAGATCCGGGAGCGATTGGCACAGGTGCTCCCAGGTATCCACCGCCGTCTGCAGCTGCAGCGCCTCACTTTCCTCGACCAACGGGCATACCCAGTACGCCTGTTCGCCGTCACGCACAGCCCGCGCGACATGCGTAAGCACGTCTTCGCGACGGCGATCGTCAAAGAGCCGGGTCTGTACCGGCGAGCGGCCCGGAGGCATTTCGTCCAGCACGGACACGTCCATGTCGGCGAAAAACGCCATCGCCAACGTGCGAGGGATCGGCGTGGCGCTCATGCTCAGCTGATGGGGGTGCAGTCCAGACTGGTCGCCCTTGCGGTTCAGCGCGAGCCGCTGGTTGACACCGAAGCGGTGTTGTTCGTCGCTGATGACCAGACCCAGGCGGTCGAAGACGACCTTGTCCTGGATCAGCGCCTGGGTGCCGACAGCCAACCGGGCCTGCCCCGTAGCGATGGCTTTCAGGGCCTCCCGGCGTGCGCCGGCCGCCATGTTGCCGGCCAGCCAGACTGGCGTCTCGCCTAGCGGTTCAAGCCATTCCGAAAGCTTGCGCCACAGCTGTTCGGCCAGGATCTCGGTCGGTGCCATGACAGCCACCTGCACCCCCGCAGCCAACGCTTGGGCCACTGCCAGCGCCGCAACCAGCGTCTTGCCACTGCCGACGTCACCCTGAAGCAGCCGGTGCATGGGATGCGGCTGGGCCAGATCCGCCCGAATCTGCCCCACTGCCCGCTGTTGAGCATTCGTGGGAGAAAACGGTAGTGAATCCATTAACCGGTTGACCAGTGGGCTGTCTGCCGCGAGCGGCCAGGCCCGCTGCGCACGGCGGACGGCGCGGGCCTGTGCCAGCGCGAGCTGCTGCGCCAGGATCTCATCGAACTTGATACGCCGCCAGGCTGGATGCTCGTGCCTGGCAAGTAGCTCCAGGGAAATATCCGGAGTGGGATGGTGCAGCAGGCGCAGGGAGGGCGCGAATTCAGCCAGGTCGTAATGTGTGCGGATGGCCGGCGGCAGCGTGTCGCTCAGGTCGGCTTCGTTGAGCGCATGGGAGATCGCCCTGCGCAGGCTAGCCTGGGGCAGTCCCTGGGTGGTGGGATAGATAGGGGTCAGCGTGTCCGGGAGCGCGCCGTCCGGCTCAGTCAGCAGCGGGTGAATGATCTCCAGACCTCGGTATCCGGCGCGGACCTCGCCACGTGCCCTAACCCGTCGGCCCGCAGAAACCCGGGCCTGCTGCCCGGAGTAGACGTGCAGCCAGCGTAGATTCAGGCGGCCCGTAGGGTCCTGTAGCGTTGCCTGCAGTTCGCGCCTGGGCTGGTAGTGAGACTGCGAATCCGTGATCTCGCCCTCGAAGAGCCCCCACTGCCCTGGGAGCGCCTGTGCCACGGGCGTGACGTGTGTCTCGTCCTCGTAGCGCAGGGGCAGATGGACCACGAAATCGGCTGCAGTGTACAGACCGAGACGTTCGAAGGCACGCCGCTCGGTGGTCGTCCGGGTACGCGTCTTTGGGCCAGTGCCTGCTTTGGCGGCCACGATCCCGCATCCGGCTCGCGATTACAGCGCCAGAACGGCTTCGACCTCGAACTGGGCGCCCTTGGGCAGGCTCGCCACACCCAGCGTGGATCGCGCCGGATAGGGCTGTGGAATGATTTCTGCCATGATGGCGTTGGCACTGGCGAACTTGCTCAGGTCGGTCAGAAAGAGCGTGAGCTTGACAATGTTGTCCAGCGTCCCGCCGGCAGCCTCGATCACGGCCTGCATGTTGGCGAAGGACTGGCGGACCTGGCCTTCAAAGTTTTCAGACACCAGTTCGCCGGTTCCGGGCTCCAGGCCGATCTGTCCAGAAAGAAACACAAGACGGCCGCCCTGGGTGCCGACCGCCTGCGAATACGGACCGACGGCTGCCGGTGCGGCATCGGTGTGGATGATTGTCTTGCTCATGATGGGCTTCCCTGAAGGCGGTTGTTGAACTATCAGAGTTTACCGATCAATAGCAGAAAGTAAAGTGGCGCTATTTGTCCGCGAAGGCCCGCTCATACACGTAATCGCCCGGTTCTCCGACACTGGGCGACACCTGGAATCCGCGCGCGTCCAGCAGCTTGCGCAAGTCCACGAGCATGGCGGGGCTGCCACAGATCATGGCGCGATCGCAGGCCGGGTCCAGCGGAGGTAGACCGATGTCGCGGAAGACCTGTCCGCTGTCGATCAGCGCCGTCAGGCGTCCCTGATGAACGTAGGGCTCGCGGGTGACCGTGGGGTAATAGATCAGTTTTTCGCGTACCATCTCGCCCAGGTACTCGTCCTTCGGCAATTCGTCCCGCAGGTATTCGCCATAGGCCAGCTCGCTGACGAACCGGACCCCATGCATCAGGATGATGCGGTCGAACCGCTCGTAAGCCTCCGGATCCTTGGCGATGCTCAGAAACGGTGCCAAGCCGGTTCCGGTGGCGAAAAGATAAAGGTGCCGTCCGGGCTTCAGGTCGTCGGTCACCAGCGTTCCCACCGGCTTGCGGCTGATGAGGATGGAATCCCCTGGTTGCAGGTGCTGCAGCCTTGAGGTCAGCGGACCATTGGCCACCTTGATGCTGAAAAACTCGAGATTGTCTTCGTGGTTTGCGCTGGCGATACTGTAGGCGCGCATGAGCGGCTTGCCCTCGACCTCGAGGCCCAGCATGACGAAATGGCCATTGTGGAATCGCAGGCCCGGGTCACGCGTGGTCTTGAAAGAAAACAGCGTGTCGTTCCAGTGGCGGACACTCAGGACTTGTTCAGAAAGGAAGGCAGCCATCGCATGGATCCAGCCAGGCGCTAAAAGCCCAGCTCGAAAAGCAGTCAAACTTGGTATTGTACTCGGCGGCTCAGCGATCACCCCTCGAGACCCGCCGTCGATCAAGGGTGGTACCCCCAATCCATCCGCGTGAATCAGTCAGAGTCATCCGGGTCTGTGTCTCGGATCCCCAGCGTGTTGCACTTCCGGGTCAACGTGTTGCGCCCGATCCCCAGGCGGGATGCGGCTTCACCCTTGCGCCCATGAGATGCCGTCAGGGCGGTCTGGACCAGCACGCGGTCGAAATCCCGCTGCAACGCCTCCATGAAACCGGTCTCGCCACCTTGCAACCGGTCGGCGACCTCGAGTGAGAGAATCTCGCGCCAGTGACTACCCTCCTGCCCAGGATACGCGGCTGCCTGACCGGTCTGGGGGGCCGCGCCACTGGGAAGCAAGGCCTCATCCAGCGGCTGGATCGATGGGCGTGGCCCCATATCCTCCGCACGCAGTTCCGGCGGCAGGTCTTCCGGTTCCACGAGCGGGCTCGGTGCCATGACCGTCAGCCATTGGCAGATGTTCTCCAACTGGCGGATATTGCCCGGGTAGTCGAACCGCTGCAGGATCTCCAGTGCGGCAGCGCTCAACTGGCGGACCGGAACGCCGAGTTCCGCCGCACTTGTGCGCAAAAAGTGCTGTGCCAGGGCGTCGATGTCCTCACGCCGTTCGCGCAATGCCGGAAGTCGCAGACGGATCACATTCAGCCGGTGAAACAGGTCAGCCCGAAACTGACCATCAGCCACCCGCTGCTCAAGCGGCTGGTGAGTCGCCGCGACCACGCGGACGTCGACCTGGACCGGGCGTGTACCACCCACCCGATAGAAGCATCCCTCGGCCAGTACGCGCAGCAATCGCGTCTGCAATTCGGCCGGCATGTCGCCAATTTCATCCAGAAACAGAGTGCCGCCCTCAGCCTCCTCGAACCGCCCCCGGCGGGCTTGCACTGCACCCGTGAAGGCGCCCCGTTCGTGCCCAAAAAGCTCGGCCTCCAGCAGGTCGCGGGGAATTGCGGCTGCATTGACGGCGACAAAAGGCCGATGCGCCCGCCGGCTATGCTGATGCAGAGCGCGAGCGATGAGCTCTTTGCCGGAGCCCGACTCGCCCGTGATCAGCACGGTTGCGCTGGAAGCCGCCAGGCGGCCGATCGCGCGAAACACCGGCTGCATGGTTGGCGAATGCGACAGCACCATCCCGGCTTCGACCCCCGGCTCGTCGGCTTCCGGTGAAGCTATCCCGGGGGTTGTCTGAGCGCCGACCTGGGCAGCGCGACCGATCAGGTCGACCGCTGTGCGGATATCGAAGGGCTTGGCCAGGTAGTCGAATGCCCCTTGCTCGAACGCCGCCACGGTGGTCTTCAGGTCCGTGAAGGCCGTCATCATGATGACTGGCAACTGAGGCAGTCGCTTCCGCACCGCTGCCAGCACGCCCAGACCGTCGAGGCCGGGCATACGCACATCAGACACCAGTACCGCCGGAATCTGCGTCTCGTCAGATTCGTCCAGCATCGCCAGCGCTTCCATGAGCGCAAGGCTTTCAGCGAAGGAGCGTACCGCCCAGCCTTCCTTGCCAAGCGCCTTCTCGAGCACCCAGCGCATGCCGGGTTCGTCGTCCAGTATCCAGACGGGTCTCATGGGGCCTCCAATGGCAACAGCAGGCGAAACTCCGTGTGGCCCGGCCGGGAATCGAACTCCAGCAGGCCGCCCATGTGCTGCAGACAATCCTGAGCCAGACTCAGGCCCAGTCCCGTGCCCTTGGCGCGCCCGGTCACCAGCGGGTGAAACAGCTTGTCGTGCAGTTCCGGCGGGATGCCGGGGCCATTGTCCACGACTGCGATCAGTAGTCCCATGCGCGGCTGGCCATGCATCAGCACCGGCTGATGCAGGATGCGAGTGCGTAGCGCAAGCGTCGGCGCTTGCCGGGGCTCGCCTTCCATCAGGGCCTGGGCACCGTTACGTGTCACGTTCAGCAATGCTTGCAGCAGGCCATCCCGATCCAGGTGGACGTCTGGCACCGACGCGTCGTAGTCCCGGATCAGCGTCAGACCGGGTCCAAACTCCATGCTGACCAGCGCCAGCACCCGCTCGCAGATTTCGTGGACATTGAATGTCTGGCGCGCCTGGGCTTCAGGGCCCGAGGATGCCAGACGGTCCACCAGATGCGCCAGGCGGTCCGACTCCGCAACGATGACCTGGGTGTATTCCCGCAGGTCGTCACGGGACAATTCCATTTCCAGCAACTGCGCGGCGGCCCGCAAGCCAGCCAGCGGATTGCGGACCTCGTGGGCCAGGTTGCGCAGGGTCTCGCGCTGCGCTGCCTGGTCAAACCGCGCCTGATGCAGGTCATCGAGCCGCTGTGCCTGGTGAGCCGGAATCTCAAGCAGCCAGGCCCAGAGCTGGCCCTGCAGTGGCGTCTTCAGCACGCTGGGAAGCCCGGCCAGTAGCGGCTGCGCCGGCCGCCCGATCAGCTGCTTCCGGGACGCCCGCAGGCGCTCTTCCGCAGCGGTGTTCGCATACTGGATACAAAAGGCGTCGTCCAGCAGCAGTACGGCCGTCTGCAGCAGGTCGAAGCCAGATGTATCCATGACACAGAGGTCTTACAGCGTGTAGTACATGTCGAACTCGACCGGATGCGGCGTCACGCGCAGACGGTCCAGCTCGCGCGACTTCAGGTCCAGGTAGGCATCGAGCAGTTCATGGCTGAACACTCCCCCACGCGTCAGGAACTCGCGATCGCGGTCCAGGGCCTCCAGCGCCTGATCCAGCGACGAACATACCGTCGGGATCTTTGCATCTTCCTCGGGCGGCAGATCGTACAGGTTCTTGTCGGCGGGATCTCCCGGGTGCATCTTGTTCTGCACACCATCCAGCCCAGCCATCATGAGCGCCGAAAATGCCAGATACGGATTGGCCAGCGGGTCCGGAAAGCGGGTCTCGACGCGGCGGGCCTTCGGATTGCCGACGTAGGGGATGCGGATCGACGCGGACCGGTTGCGCGCGGAATAGGCGAGCTTGACCGGAGCCTCGTAGTGCGGGACCAATCGCTTGTACGAATTCGTGCCAGGGTTGGTGATGGCATTCAATGCCCGCGCGTGGTGAATGATGCCACCGATGTAGTACAGGGCGAACTCGGACAGCCCGCCGTAGCCGTTGCCTGAAAACAGGTTCTGGCCGCCCTTCCAGATGGATTGGTGCACGTGCATGCCCGAGCCGTTGTCGCCCACAATGGGCTTGGGCATGAAGGTGGCAGTCTTGCCGTAGGTATGGGCCACGTTCCGGACGACGTACTTCAGGGTTTGCGTCCAGTCCGCGCGCTGCACCAGGGTGCTGAACCGCGTCCCGATCTCGAGCTGACCGGCGTTGCCGACCTCGTGGTGGTGTACTTCGACGGGGACCCCCATCTGTTCCATCAACAGGCACATCTCGGAACGGATATCCATCAGAGAGTCGACCGGAGGAACCGGCACATACCCGCCCTTCACGGACTGATGGTAGCCGTGGTTCCCGCCGTTCGCATCGTCTGCGTTGGACCAGGCCGCTTCATTGGAGTGGATCTTCACGAAGCAGCCGGACATTTCGTTTTGCCAGCTCACGCCGTCGAAGACGAAGAATTCGGGTTCCGGACCGAAGTACGCCGTGTCTCCCAGCCCACTGGACTTGAGATAGGCCTCGGCCCGACGGGCCAAGGAACGCGGGTCGCGATCGTAGCCCTTCAGGTCCGAAGGCTCCACCACGTCGCACGTCAGGACCAGCGTGGTTTCCTCGCGGAACGGGTCCATGCGGGCCGTGGCGGCATCGGGAATCAGCAGCATATCCGATGCCTCGATGCCCTTCCAGCCCGGCAGCGATGATCCGTCAAACGCAACCCCGGACTCCATCCGGTCCTCGTCCACCAGGTTGGCGGGCACCGTCAGGTGGTGCTCCCGGCCCAGCGTGTCGGTAAAGCGGAAGTCCACGAAGGCGACTTCCTGCTCGGCAATCATGTGTACAACGTTTTCAGGGGTGGACATAAAGGCTCCTGTGCCTGGTTTTGGCGAATGACGATTCATGAGTGGCTCCAGACTGCGCGAGCCGTCGGTAGCATTCAAGCAAATACCGTGCCAACTTGTGAGCAGTGCAGCAAATCGGAAAACAGAGCTGCCGGATTTCAAGCCGGTGCAAACGGTACATCCAGCCCGCCCATAGCCGCCGGGTAAGCACCACTATAGTGCAAGATGCACCACCATAGTGCGTCTACGGTACGCCTCAGGAGGCCGTCAATCCGCCAAGAATTCCATCTGCAGTTCGTTGAGAAACCGCCAGCCCTGTGGCGTGGCGCAGATGCGTTCCAGCCCGGGCTCGAGCAGCCCGCGTTCGGCGGCGTGGCGCATTTTGGGAAGCAGAGACAGCAACGACAGCCCGGTGCGCTCGATAAACAGGCCGCCTTCCACTCCCTGCTTCAAGCGCAGGGCATTCAACATGAATTCGAAACCCAGATCATCGTGATTCAGCTCGCGGCGTTCCACGATATGCGAGCCATCACGCTGCCCAGCGAGCCGCATCCAGGAGTCCGGCATCCGCGCCCTCACCTGGCGGGTGATCCGGTGCTGGAATGAGATTTTGGAGTGCGCGCCTGGCCCCAACCCCAGGTAGTCCCCAAATTGCCAATAGTTCAGGTTGTGCTGGCAGGCCTGGCCCGGCTGGGCGTAGGCGGAAACCTCGTAGCGTTCGAAGCCCGCGGATTCGGCGAGTTCCGCCACGCGGTCCTGCATGGCGGCGCTCAGGTCGTCGTCGGGGACACGCGGTGGAAACTTGGCGAACACGGTGTTGGGTTCCAGCGTCAGGTGGTATAGCGACAGGTGGCCGGTGCCGTAGGTCAGCGCTTCGCGTACGTCGCCTTCGCACTGCTCCAGCGTTTGATTCGGTAGCGCGAACATCAGGTCGAGATTCACCCGATCGACGGCTTTCTGCGCCATGGCGATGGCCGCCCGCGCCTGATCGGCGTCGTGAATCCGTCCCAGGCGCTTGAGCTTGGCGTCATCAAAGCTCTGGATGCCCAGCGAAATGCGATTCACGCCCGCCTGTGCATATCCCTGAAAGCGGCCCGCCTCGGCTGTTCCCGGGTTGGCTTCCAGAGTGATTTCCACACCCGGCGGCAAGTTCAGATAGGCCCGGAACAGCGTGATCATCCGGTCCACCGCCTCGGCGGAAAGCAGGCTGGGTGTCCCACCGCCAAAAAACACGGTCGAAATCGGACGTCCCCACACATCCGGGACCGCCTGTTCCAGGTCTGCTTCCAGGGCTTTCAGGTATTCGGCCTCCGGGACCTCGCCCGTGCGCTCGTGCGAGTTGAAGTCGCAATACGGACACTTGTGCACGCACCATGGCACATGCACATATAGCGATAGTGGTGGCAACGCCACCAGACCGGGCCGGCCGCGCACCCCTGGCCGGCCATCATTCGATGCCTCTTCGCCCGGCATGGGCACCGATACCAGCTTTCTCACAGTTCCTTCACCTGGTGTTTTGATCCGACCTGCCTTGCGGGGTCGCGCCGGCCTGGTCCGGCCGTCGTTGGCCAGGGCCGTCGTCGAACAGACCGCGCAGCGACCGCAAGAGGCCCTGCAAGGCGCGAGCCCGGTGGCTGACCTGATTCTTCTGAGCCAATGAAAGCTCGGCTGCCGTTTTGCCCAGATCGGGCAAAAAGAAATACGGGTCATAGCCGAACCCCTGGTCGCCTCGGGGAGTATCCAGCACTTCACCGTCCCAGACCCCTTCAACCACGATGGGGCGCGGGTCATCGGCACTGCGTACATAAACCAGTACGGCTACATACGAGCCTCGCCGATCTGCGATACCGGACAGTTCGGATACCAGCCTGGCATTGTTGTCCGCATCGGAGCGCGTCCCATCGGTCTTCACGGCATAGCGCGCCGAGTGCACTCCGGGCGCTCCACCCAGTCCCCGCACGCACAGGCCGGAATCGTCCGCCAGTGCCGGCAGGCCAGTGGCCTGGCTCGCATGCCGGGCCTTGGCCAGCGCGTTCTCGACGAACGTAAGGTAGGGTTCCGCCGCCTCGGTGACGCCCAGAGTGCCCTGGGCGACCATTTCGATACCCGCCGCGCCCAGAATGGCGGAAAACTCGCGCAGCTTTCCCGGGTTGTTTGACGCGAGCACAACGCGCTGGTTCATGCTGCCTCCAGTGCGTGCCGCTGCAGGCCGATCAGCTCGTCGATACCCTTGCCGGCCAGATCCAGCAACGTATCCAGCTCGTTGCGCCGGAAGCTTCCGCCCTCCCCAGTGCCTTGGACTTCGACGAAGTCTCCGCCGGCCGTCATGACTACGTTCATGTCCGTATCGCAGTTCGAGTCTTCGTCGTAGTCCAGGTCCAGCACGGGCGTTCCGTGGAAAATCCCGACGGAAACGGCTGCCACCTGGCCAATGATGGGATCGGCCGTCAGCTTGCCGCAGTGCTGCAGCGTGCGTACCGCCAGGGCTGCGGCCAGCCATGCGCCGGTGATGCTCGCACACCGGGTACCGCCATCCGCCTGAAGGACATCGCAATCGATCTGCAGCGTGCGTTCGCCCAGCGCCGACAGGTCGAAGACGGCCCGCAAGCTGCGACCGATCAGCCGCTGGATCTCCTGTGTCCGACCGCTTTGCTTGCCCCGTGTCGCTTCCCGATCGCCGCGCGTATGGGTGGCACGTGGCAGCATGCCGTACTCTGCCGTCACCCAGCCTTTACCTTGACCCTTGAGAAAGGGCGGCACCCGATCCAGGACGCTACAATTGCATAGAACCTTGGTGTCGCCCATGCAGGCTAGCACCGAGCCTTCTGCATGGCGGGTGTAACCGGTCATGAGTTGGGCGGGGCGCAGCACATCCACGCGGCGACCACTGGGGCGATCCGCCCCGGATGGAGAAAAAGCTTCAGGCATAGGGTTTTCCAGAAAGACAGCAGACTACAATGTGGCCCTATTGTAGAGAAGAACATGAGGCCAGCCCGATGATCCGCAGCATGACCGCATTTGGCACAAGCCGCCTGGAGTTCGGAGCTGGCGCAATCAGTGCAGAAGTTCGCAGCGTCAACAATCGCTATCTGGACCTGAATCTGCGCCTGCCGGACGACTTGCGCTTCGCTGAGTCGCGGATCCGCGAATTGGTGGGGGGGGCCGTCATCCGCGGGAAGGTCGAACTCAAACTGAACTACGCGGTACCCGACACACAGGGACTGCGCCCCTTCGACCTTCCAGCGCTGCAGTCTCTGTCGCTGCAGCTTGCTCAGGCGCGAACCATCATCCCCGACATTCCGGCCCCGTCGCTGTCTGAGCTGCCGCGCGAAGGCGCTCTACGCAGCGGTCTGGACCCAGATGTCTGGCTGCCAATGTGCGAACGGGCCTGCGTGCTCGCGCTGGGTGAATTCACGGCCAACCGGGAACGCGAGGGTTCCCGCCTGGCTGGCGCCATGCTGGAGCTCGCCGAGGCCGTCCGGGGTATCGTCGATCGGGTGGAAGTGGAACTGCCTGCGCTGGTGGTGCAGCACCAGGAGCGAGTGGCTCAGCGGTTGCGCGAAGCGCTGCTGGCAGCCAGCCCGGAAGGCTTTTCCGCCATCAGCGGCACCGAGCTCACCGCGCGCATCGCCCAGGAGGCAAGCCTGTTCGGATTGCGGGTAGACGTGGCGGAAGAGCTCACGCGCCTGCGTTCTCATCTGCAGGAACTCAAGGGTGCTTTGTCTGACCAGAATGCGCAGCATTCACGCGGCAGTGGCAAGCGGCTGGATTTCCTGTTCCAGGAGATGAACCGCGAAGCCAATACGCTGGGATCCAAAGCGGCTGCGTTGAGCGTTACCAGAGCCGCCATCGACTTGAAGCTCCTGATCGAGCAGATGCGCGAACAGGCCCAGAACATCGAGTAATCGGCGGCGGGCACGAGAACTGCAGCGTACAATCCAGCCAATGCCATTCGCGCGTCCAGAATGATGAAAGACACTCTTGCCCCGGACCCTGTGGCCCCCCTGGCGACAGCGCCTGTTCCCGTGTCGTCGAGGCAAGATGGTGTCGCCTTTCGGGTGCTGGGCGCCATCAGCGCAACCCACCTGATCAACGACATGATGCAGTCGGTGCTGGTGGCCATCTACCCGGTGCTTCAGGGAAATTTCGACCTCAGCTTCGTACAGATCGGTTTCATCACGCTGGCCTATCAGTTTTCGGCTTCGTTGCTCCAGCCTCTGATCGGACGCTATACCGATCGCCGGCCGTTGCCCTACTCGCTGCCGGTGGGTATGGGTTCGACATGCTGCGGCCTCTTGCTGTTGTCGCTGGCTGGCAGCTTTCCGATTGTCCTGTTGGCGGCCATGATGGTGGGCGCTGGTTCGTCGGTGTTTCACCCAGAATCGTCGCGCGTGGCGCGCATGGCTTCGTCGGGGCACCCCGGGCTGGCGCAGGCCATCTTCCAGGTCGGCGGCAACGTGGGAACCTCCATCGGGCCGCTTCTGGCCGCCTTGCTCATCGTGCCGCGCGGCCAGGGCAGCGTGGCTTGGGTTGCGCTGGCCGCTCTGCTGGGGATCTGCATCCTGATTGGTGTCAGCCGCTGGTATGCGGCCAATCTGACCAGTGCACGAGGACGCACTTCCCTGCATAGCACCAACAATGGATTGAGCAGCCACCAGGTTCGCCGCGCCATGGGCGTACTGATGCTATTGCTCTTCAGCAAATACTTCTACCTTGCCAGCCTGGGTAGCTATTTCACGTTCTTCCTGATGGATCGATTTTCCCTGGAAGTCCAGCAGGCGCAGTATTGCCTCTTCGTATTCTTCGCGGGCGTGGCCACCGGAACTCTGGCGGGCGGACCGTTCGGTGACCGCCTGGGCCGCAAGCGCGTCATCCTGTGGTCGATTCTGGGCACGGCGCCCTTTTCCCTGATTCTTCCGTATGCGAATCTGTACTGGACGCTGATCCTGGTGTTTTGTGCCGGATTGATGATCGCATCAGCCTTCCCTGCCATCATCGTTTACGCACAAGAGCTCATGCCGGGCAAGACGGGCACCGTATCTGGCCTGTTCTTTGGCCTGGCATTCGGTCTGGGCGGGATAGGTGCCGCGATTCTGGGCAAGCTGGCCGATGCGACCAGCATCGCCTTCGTCTACCATGTGTGCGCGTTCCTGCCGTTGTTGGGGCTGGCGGCCTTCCTGTTGCCCGACATGCGGCTGCATCGGGCCAGGACATGAGCAGCAGCCAGAAGAACCGTCCGAGCCTTGCCATGTGGCTGACGGCAGCGAGCCTGCTATTGCTGGCGGCGAATCTTCGGCCCCTGTTCTCCAGCATGTCGGTCCTGTTGCCCGATCTGACCCGGGGGCTGGGCCTGAACAATGCCCAAGCCGGCTACCTGACCACTCTGCCGGTGCTCTGCATGGGGTTGTTCGCACCGCTCGCACCCCGCCTGGCGCAGCGCATCGGCATCGAGCGCACCCTGTTTCTCGTGCTGATCTGCATCGTGCTCGGGGTCGGCCTTCGTGGTTCCGTTGGCGTCACGGGTCTGTTCGCAGGTACGGCGCTGGCCGGCGCGGGCATTGCGCTGGGCAATGTGTTGCTTCCCAGCCTGGTCAAGCGCGACTATGCGCGGCAAGCAGCCCTGATGACCGGTCTCTACACCATGAGCCTGGTGGGTGGTGCCTCGCTGGGCGCTGCTGCAACGCTGCCGCTGGTCCACGGTCTGGGTCTTGATTGGGCCGGAGGCCTGGCGCTATGGGCGATCCCGGCCGCCCTGGCACTGTTTGCCTGGGCACCCGTCGCTTTGCGTGGTGAAGGCTACAGTTCCGGCCGGCGACGTACCCGGCCCGTGCGTGGGTTGCACCGTGACGGCCTGGCCTGGGCCGTGACCGTGTTCATGGGCCTGCAATCAGCGTTGGCTTACAGCGTCATGGGATGGATGGCGCCGATCCTCCGGGATCGCGGCATGAGCGGGACCGAGGCCGGCCTGGTGACCTCGATTTCCATCTTCACACAAGTGGTCTCCTGTTTGCTGGTTCCCCTGCTGGCAAGCCGTTTCCGTGACCAGCGCGTGCTAGCCGTCATCCTGACGTTGGTTACGACCCTTGCGCTGGTCGGCATGACTGCTGGGCCGCTTCCAATGGTCTGGCTGCTGGCCTTCATCCAGGGAATCGGCCAGGGCGGGATGTTTGCGCTGGCGTTGATGCTGATTGTGTTGCGGTCACCGGATTCCGACGTCGCAGCGCACTTGTCCGGCATGTCGCAGACGAGCGGCTACCTCCTGGCATGTCTGGGGCCGTTGCTGATCGGGCTGTTGCATCAGTGGACGGGCAGCTTTCATGCCGCATCGGCGCTGATGGCCGTCTTGGGAACGATTTCTGGGGTGGCCGGGTGGCTGGCTGGCCGCAATGCACTGGTCAGGGCGCAGGTCGTCGAGCTCGCCGATACGCAGGATGCGCCGGGCCGATCACCCGGCTGACAGTCCAGCGCGAGAGAACACCAGCGTGGCGTTGGTGCCGCCAAAACCGAAGCTGTTGGACAGTGCCGTCTGGATATCGGCTTGCGTCACTGGCTCGCGCAGGATGTTCATGCCCTCTGCGGCGGGGTCCAGCTTTTCGATATTGGCGGAAGCGGCCACGAAACCGTGCTTCATCATGAGCAGCGTGTAGACGGCCTCGTTGACCCCTGCGGCTCCCAGTGCATGACCCGAAAGCGATTTGGTCGAAGCGATCCAGGGCTGATCATCGCCAAAAACCGTACGGATGGCTTCGAGCTCCTTCACGTCGCCGACCGGAGTGCTGGTCCCGTGCGTATTAATGTAGTCAATCTTCGTGTGCACGGTGCTCAGTGCCTCACGCATGCAGCGCACGGCCCCTTCGCCGGACGGCGCTACCATGTCGTACCCGTCGGAAGTCGCGCCATAGCCCACGATTTCGGCCAAGATGTTGGCACCGCGCGCCTTGGCGTGCTCATATTCCTCGACGACCACGATTCCGCCGCCGCCCGAGATCACGAACCCATCGCGGTCGGCATCATAGGTGCGGGATGCCCGTTCCGGTGTGTCGTTGTACCGCGTCGACAACGCACCCATGGCGTCGAACATGAATGACAGCGACCAGTGTTCTTCCTCGGCACCGCCGGCGAACACGATGTCTTGCCGGCCCAACTGAATCTGTTCCATTGCATTACCGATACAGTGGGCGCTGGTGGAGCATGCCGAACTGATCGAGTAGTTGACACCCTTGATTTGCGCACCGGTAGCCAGACACGCCGAAACGCCACTGGCCATCGCTTTGGTCACCATGTAGGGCCCCACGCGGCGCACGCCCTTTTCGTGCAGCGTCTGGATTCCATCGTAGATCGAAGAATGCGAGGCGCCCCCGGCTCCTACGATCAATCCGGTCCGCGGATTCGAGACTTGGTCTGGAGTCAGCCCCGCATCCTGGATGGCTTCCTGCATGGCAAGCCAAGCGTATGCGTGGCCGTTGGCCATGAAGCGTGACAGCTTCCGGTCGATAAGCTCCAGCGCGTTCAGGTGGATGGAACCGGCCACCTGCGAGCGCAACCCCTGCTTGGCGTATTCCGGCTGAAAAGTGATCCCGGATCGGCCGTGGCGCAAGCTGTCGAGAACTTCAGCCTGGTTGTTGCCCAAGCTGGATACGATACCCATGCCAGTGACGACCACACGACGCATGATCGAATCTCCTAGAAATTGTCCGTGCGCGTGAATAATCCTACGCGCAGATCGTGGGCCACGTAGATCTCGTGATCATCGACCTCCATGCGGGCGTCCGCAAACCCCATGACGAGCTTGCGCATCATCACGCGCTTCATGTCGATCCTGTACCGTACCAGGTGCGCCTTGGGCAGGACCTGGCCGGTGAATTTGACTTCGCCCACACCCAGCGCCCGACCGCGACCCTGTCCGCCGCAGCATCCCAGGAAAAATCCGACCAGCTGCCACATGGCGTCCAGCCCAAGGCAGCCAGGCATGACGGGGTCGCCCTGGAAATGGCAGCCGAAGAACCACATATCAGGACGGATGTCGAGTTCGGCGATGATTTCGCCCTTGCCGTGCAGTCCGCCTTTGTCGTCGATATGCACGATCCGGTCGAACATCAACATAGGCGGCAGCGGCAGCTGTGCATTGCCAGGACCGAAGAGTTCGCCCCGGCCACATGCCAGCAGTTCGTCGTAGCTATAGCTGTTCTTTTGCATGGTTTCCCGTGAGAATACCAGAGGAACCTGAGAGCACCTCTGCTGCTATCGATAATAGTAAGCCGACAAGTATAACGCGTCGGGGTTGGCCGCCACCCACTTGCCGCGCTGCGGTCACCTGCGGGTGACGCTGACGTACCAGACTGTCACAGTTCCACGCACGAAGAGCGGAGGATGATCCGGACCCCACTGCACAACCCGGTGGACCAGCCACAGCGGGCCCGATGCCGAACGACCGTCGAAGGTGTGGGTCTCGATGCTACGGCCAACCACGGGCACGCACGGCCCGGTGGGCGACCCCCAGCACAGGTCGGTTGCGACCGCTGCCGGCCCGTCATATTGGCGGGACGCGAAAACCCCGACAATGGTCGCGCCCAGTGGTACGGTAGAGCCTGGCGCCTGCGGCCGGAAAGTCACCGCAACCGGTTCCCCCGCTGTTTGCAGCCCAGTGCTGGTCATGTCCCGAGTCCAGGCCAGGCTGGCTGCGCCCGCCGCCGGACCCGCGAGCATCAGGCACAATGAGAGCGTTGCCCCGATCGTCAGGCCGAATCTCGTCTCGGCTACTCTTTTCACGATAGTCATTTTCCGCGAGAACCGCTGTTCGTTCCAATTTATCACCTGAAAACGATGTGCATCGCTTACCTATCCGTCGGTCACCCTGAGTGGCCGCTGCTGATTGCCGCCAATCGCGACGAGTTTCATAGCCGCGCCAGCAGCCCGGCAGCGCCCTGGGCTGGCCATCCAACGCTCATCGCCGGGCGCGATCTGGTTGCTGGCGGCACATGGCTTGGTTGGACCCAGCCAGGCCGTTTCGGCTTCCTGACCAACTATCGGGAGCCGAGCCATACGCCCCCGCCCAACGCTCCCTCGCGCGGCACGCTGGTCCGGGATTTTCTGCTCGGCGACGACACGGCCGAGGACTATCTGCAGGGTATCCTGGCCCACGCGCGGGATTGGGCGGGCTTCAACCTCATCGTTGGCGATCTCGGGGGCGTCTGGTATCTGAGCAACCGGGACCCTGCCAGTGTCACCCGTCGCCTGACGGGTGGACGGTACGTGCTCTCCAATCACCTGCTGGACACACCATGGCCCAAGGCCACGCGTCTGCGGACTTGCCTGGATGCGCTGGCTCCAGAGCAATGGGCCGCCAACCCGGATGCTGTGCTGACGGCTCTTCGGGATACGACACAGGCTTCAGGGAATGCACTGCCGGATACCGGCCTGGAACGTGGATTCGAACAGTTGCTCAGCAGTCCTTTCATCGTCAGCCCCAACTATGGCACGCGATGTTCGACGGTCATTGCCGTCGCGAGCACCGGTGAAACGCTGTTTTGCGAGCAGAGCTACAGCCCTGACGGCCAGCCGCGTGAACGCCATGACTGGCGTTTCGGGGAATGAGACATCGGGTACCGGCGCCGAAAGGTTTCGCCAGCGGACTAAAATAGCAGCTTCATCGACCACCAGGAAATTGTCATGAGCGCAGGCCTTGCCAGCCGCATCACCGAAGCCGTCAAATCCGCCATGCGGGCGCACGACAGTACCCGCCTGAGCACCTTGCGCCTGCTCCAGGCCGCCATCAAGCAGAAGATGGTGGACGAACGCATTGAACCCGACGACGCTGCCATCCTGACGATCATCGAAAAGCAGGCGAAGCAGCGGCGCGAGTCCATCACTGCCTACGCAGCGGCAGGACGGCCGGAACATGTCGCCCAGGAACAGGCGGAACTGGACATCCTGAAGGAATTCCTCCCGCAGGCAGCCAGTGCCGAGGAAGTCGCGAAGGCCATAGAAGGCGCCCTGCAGCAGGCGCAGGCCAAGGGCCTCCAGGGCGGAGCAGCCATTGGCGCCGTCATGGGCCAACTGAAATCGGTGCTGGCCGGCCGCGTGGATATGGCTGCAGTATCAGCCCAAGTCAGGAAGCGTCTGGCTCAATGATCGGTTTCAGGTCCCGGGATTGGAGTGACTGAGCCAGTGCCGGGATCGAACGTGTCCGCCGCTCAGCCGGCGACAGCCTCGTGCAGCTCGGTGGGCCGCAACGGCTCACCGAGGCGCAAGCGTTCCACCAGATCTGGATTGTTGACGAACGCTTTTCCGAATGCCACGGCCTCTCCCAGGCCGGCATCAATGGCCCGTAGGGCCGAGTCCGCGTCGTAACCTTCGTTCAACACCAGCGGCCCATGGAAGGATTCCCGGATGATGGGGGTCAGCGAGTCTTGGCCGCGGTGTTCACGCACGCAGACGAACGCGACCCGGCGACGGCCCAGTTCATGGGCAACATACCGAAAAAGCCCCTGTGGATCCGAGTCGCGCATATCGTGCCGGTCGCCCCGCGGAGACAGGTGCAGACCGACGCAGCCCGCGCCCCATACCCCAATGCAGACATCCACGATTTCCAGGAGGAAGCGGCTCCGGTTGACAACGGAACCGCCATATTCATCACGCCGGCGGTTTGATCCGTCGTGCAGAAACTGATCAATCAGGTAGCCGTCGCCGGCATGAATCTGCACACCGTCAAAGCCTGCTTGCCGTGCATGGCGGGCCGCCTGGTCGAAATCGGCCACGATCCGGTGAATTTCAGCCGGATGCAGGCAGCGCGGCACCACGAAGGCGCCGGGGCCGCCGCAAGCGATGGCGCTGGGCGCTACTGGCATCTCGCCGGATAGGTATTCCGGGTCAGATACCCGACCCGCATGCCAGAGCCGCAGGAAGATTCGGCCGCCTTGGTCGTGGACCGCATCGGTGACCGCGCGCCAGCCCTGTACCTGGGCAGAGTTCCAGATCCCCGGCGTATCGGGGTATCCGACGCCCAACGGCGATACCGAAGTGGCATCCGTGATGATCAGGCCGGCCGAGGCGCGCCTTGCGTAATAGACCCGCGCTTCGTCACCGGGTACGCGGCGTCGGACAGCGCGCGCGCAGGCGGTTGGCGCCATGATGATGCGGTTGCTCATCTTCACATCGCCCATCTGCAACGGGTCAAACAAACTTGTCATATCATGCGGTGGAAACAAGAAGAAAATGGCTCGCCCGCGCATGTTTTGTTGCAACGCACAACCGCGACACCAAAAGTCGAAGAAAATCCATCAGGGTTTTTACCAGATTTTCATCAAGATGACTATGCCACAGGTATGACCCAGGCTCAAGCATTCCCCTGCTCTGTGCTGGCAATATTAGGCCACATGCAATAATTGCGCTTTCTCAGCTTGTCGTTTCTGAAAGGATTCTGTCCATGGTGATTTCCATTGCTAGGCGGGTGGCCTTCTGTGCCGCCTTGGCGCTGGCAGGCCTGGCTACTGCCGCGACTGGGGCCACTCTGAAAATCGGCACTGAGGGCGGCTACCCGCCCTGGAGCATGGTGGATGCCAATGGCAAAGTAACCGGTTTTGATGCCGACGTGGGCCACGCAATCTGCAAAAAGCTCGACATGAAATGTCGTTTCGTGGTGCAGGCTTTCGACAGTCTGATTCCGTCGCTGCAGGCAGAGCGCTTCGACCTCGTGATCTCAGGCCTGTCGGTGACGGCCGAGCGGGCCAAGGCCATCGCCTTCAGCATCCCCTACGCCACTGAAGACTCCGCGTTCGTGGTGCCCGCGGGCAGCCCGCTGGTCAAGGCGGCCGACCAGGCTGCGCTCTTCAAAGATCTGGCCGGCAAGACCGTCGGGGTCCAGAGCGGCACCACGCAGGGCGCTTTCCTTCAGAAGCACGCGCCCGATCTGAAGCTCAAGACCTATGAGACTCAGGACCAGATGCAGATCGACCTTTCCGCTGGCCGGCTGGATGCGACCTTCTCCGAAGTCACGCCGCAAAGCCAGTTTCTGAATACCGCCGGGAAAGGCAAGTTCGCGATGTCCGACGTGGTGATCAAAAGCAACGCCGACCCGGCGATTCTGGGACAGGGCATTGGGGCAGGCATCAATCAGAAAAATACCTCGCTCAAGCAGAAGGTCGACAAGGCCCTTTGCGAATTGATTACCGACGGATCGATCAAAGCCTCCAGCGAGAAGTGGTTCGGCGTCGACCTGTCGAACTACCGAGCCTGCAAGTAATCCTGTGCCGTCAGGCTGGAGCCGTTACGCTCCAGCCTGTTTCCCGCCATGCATCCATCCCTGATTGACATCCTGAGCGCCGGCTGGGGCGGCATGTTGCTGCGCGGTGCCGGCATGACGGTGTTCATCAGCCTGTGCGGCATCAGTCTGGGCATCGTGATCGGAATCGTGGGGGCTACCCTGAAAACCGGCGGCAACGGCCTGGTTCGCGGGGCAGTTGCAACCTACACCCTGATCGTCCGCAGTGTCCCCGAACTGCTCATCATTTACCTGCTGTTCTTCGGTACCGTGGGCGCGGCTTCGGATGTGTCCGATTGGCTGGACTGGGACGATCTGATGAGCGCGGTGTTTCCGGTATTGGTCGGCATCATTGCGATTGGCCTGATCTCCGGCTCGTACAGCGTAGAGGTCTTTCGGGGTGCCTTCAAGGCGATCGATCCGGGCCAGCTCGAGGCGGCCCGCGCGATCGGCATGAACCGCAATCAATGCCTGCGGCGCATTACCCTGCCCCAATTATTCTGGTACGCACTGCCGGGCGCGAACAATGTCTGGCAGGCCGCGCTGAAGGACACGGCGCTGGTCTCGCTGGTCGGGCTGGTGGAACTCATGCGCGCAGCCGTCCTGGGTGCGGCGGCAACCCGCGCGCCCCTGGCCCTGTGTGCCATGGCGGGAATCCTGTATTTCCTGATTGGTGCCTGCAGTCAGGCCCTTTTTATACTGGCCGAGCACCACTTCGGGCGAGGCATGCGGGGGGCGCAGCGATGATGCAGCTTGTCGAGCAGGCCCTTCCCGTGCTGACCCAGGGCTTCTGGGTCACCTTGCGCATCGGCCTGCTGTCCATTTTGTTTGCGTCGCTGATCGGGCTCAGTGCTGCGCTCATGCGCATGTCCTCCCACCGCAGCGTGGCGGGGCTGGCTTTTGCCTACAGTACGGTGTTTCGTGGGACGCCGCTGCTGATCCAGTTGTTTCTCCTCTACTACGGGGTCGGGACGCTGGATGCCGTGCGCCACCAGCCAGTGCTCTGGTGGCTGTTCAGCGACGGGGCGCGCTGTGCAGTCCTTGCGATTGCCTTGAATAGTGGCGCCTACATGAGCGAGGCCATCCGGGGCGGCCTGCAGTCGGTCCCGGACGGTCAACTCGACGCGGCCCGTGCCTTCGGCATGAGCCGGCTGCAGGTCTTCCGACGCGTGCATTTCCCGCTTGCCATCCGCCAGGCATTCCCGGCGTACAGCAACGAGCTGGTCCTCGCCATCAAGGGAACCAGCCTGGCGTCCACGATCGCCGTCATGGAGCTCACAGGCTACGCACGGCGGCTCATGAGCCAGAGCTTCCTGATCGTGGAAACCTTCGTCATCGCAGGACTGCTGTATCTGGCGATCAACATCACATTGCTGGGCTGTGCGTGGCTGGTCGAACACGCCATGCTGCGCGCGCACGAAGGGCGCGGGCGTGGAGTGAAAGAGGCATTCTGAAGGCGACCGAACTCACCCGAATTGCCAGCCATTGAGCTGCCTGGCAACCATATTCATATGACTTCAAAATATATAGAAAGGAAAAACCTGGCGATTATGATTATGTAGAGCACAAACCGTGCTGCTTTTATGACTTTCGCTCATGCCCTTCACTACCAAGCTGTTGTTCTTGACCATGCTGCTGGCCTCCAGCATGGCTGGCGCGCAGGCGACCACGACCACCGAAGTTGGCTATATGCCCATCATTCCGGATTCCCAGACCTTCGTAGTGCTGGACCATCAGACCCGGGACAATCCGCTGGCAAATACCAAGCTCATCGAGTTCCAGGACGGTCCCGAGATCGTCCAGGCATTGCTCGCCGGGCAGCTCGATGTGGCTTATGTCGGCATCGGACCCGTGATGGTGGCCCGGTCCAAGGGGGCCGACCTGAAGGTCGTGGCGACCAACATCGTCAGCCAGATCAGCTTCCTGGCGCTGGGCGATCTGGCACCGTACTTCAGCAACGGGGCCGCACAAACCGCCTTCGAACGGTTTGCCAAGGACAAAGGACGCAAGCCGGTCATCACGACCTTCCCGCGGGGGTCGGTGCCGGACATCGTGCTGCAGTACTGGCTGCAGAATGTGCTGAAGGTCAGTCCCGACAGCGTGCGCGTCATCTATCAGGGCGCTGCCCAGGCACAGCAAGCGCTGCTGACCGGGGCCGTGGACGGTGCCGCCATTCTGGAGCCCATCATCAGCACGGTGCTTGCGCGCCAGCCTGATGCCAAGGTCGTCGCTGACGGTTCCGTGATGTTCCCTGATCAGCCGGGCGCCGTGCTGGCTGTCCGGGAGAAACTCATTCAGCAAAATCCCGCATTCGTGCAAAAGCTTGTGGCGGCTCATGTACAGGCGACCGGACTGCTACGCGACGATCCTGAAAAAGTTGCGCCGGCCGTGCAAAAGTATGTGGGTGGCGGGCGCCTGCCAGCGCCCATCGTGTTGGCCGCGCTCAAACGCTCGCATGATCAGTTTTCGGCTGACCCTCACCGAATTCTGAAGGCCACCCAGGACATGTATGATTATCAGAAGAAGCTGGGGACGCTGCAGGGGAAACTGGACGTTCAAGGGTTGTTTGACACCCAGTTTTATGATCGTCTGAAGTAGCCATGCTGCACAGGACGTCGGTTTTTCTGACGGTTCACCCGGCGGGTCGCGTGCTATCCGGACTCATTGGCCTGGTGATCTTTGTGGCGATCTGGAAGTTCGCCCAGGCCTCCGGTTGGGCCCGTCGGGGCACGATTCCGGACCCTTTCAACATCCCGGCCGCTTTTCTGGCCGAATGGCGCTCCGGCCGGCTGGTACCATCCATACAGTCCAGCCTGATTCACTATGTCTGGGGCCTGTTGCTGGGCACGGCATCCGGTCTGGCGGTGGCTGCCATCGCAGCCCTTTCCCGTCGAGTGGATGCGTTGCTGGGATGGCTGGTGCGCATCCTGCGACCCATTCCGCCGCTCGCCTGGGTGGTGTTCGCCATCGCTTGGTTCAAGGTCAGCCACGCGGGCGCGGCATTCGTGATCGCCATCGGAGTGTTCTGGGTCAACTACTTCGCCACCTACGCCGCCGTGCGCGGGGTGGACCCCAGATACTACGAGCTGGCACGCGCCTTTCGTCAGGATGGCCACCTCCCTCGCTTCCTGAGCGTCACATTGCCGGCAGCCATGCCCGGCATCTTTGCCGGCATGCGCACGGGAGTCGGACAGGCCTGGATGACACTGATCGCGGCCGAACTGCTGGGGGTTCAGGGCATGGGCCAGGAGATGAACGCGGCAGCCGGGATCGGAGCCTACGACGCGGTGGTGGTATACATGCTGGTGATCTCCGCCATCTATACACTGTGCGACACAGTCTTCGTGCTGATTGAAAAGAAGGTATTGCAATGGCGCCCCTCCTGAATATCGAGCACCTGAGCTATGCCTATTCCGACGCCAGGCAGCCGGTCTTCCAGGATCTGAGCCTGACGGTGGAGCCTGGGGAATTCATTGCGCTGGTCGGTGAATCAGGAGTGGGAAAATCCACGCTGCTGCGATGCGTGGCGGGACTGGTACCAGCTACCAGCGGCAAGATCCGCGTCAACATCGACCACAGCGCGCATGAACGGCGGACGGCATTCGTGTTCCAGGATGCCCGCCTGCTGCCATGGCGTCGCTTGTGCCACAACGTGGCTTACGGGCTGAAGGGGCTGCAGTTGTCGCCCAGTGAACGCGAAGCCCGGATCCAGGAGGTGCTGTCGTTGACGCTTATCAGCGATCTGGCGCAGCGCTGGCCCTACCAGCTGTCCGGCGGTCAAACACAGCGGGCCGGCATAGCCCGGGCACTGGCCGTGCACCCCAAACTGCTGCTGATGGATGAGCCATTCAGTGCGGTGGATGCGATGACGCGCCGGAAGCTGCAGGACGAACTGCTGGCGATCTGGCAGCGTACGCACAAGGCCGTCCTGTTCGTGACACACGATATCGAGGAGGCCATTTATCTTGCCGATCGTGTCATCGTCCTGGCGGACCGACCAGCCCGGATCAGATTGGATCAGCAGATCACCCTACCGCGGCCACGTGAGCGCAATGCCGATGATCTGCAACACATGGCACGTCACATCGCCATGGCACTGTAACGGGCGCCCATCCGCGCCGCGTGGCGCGGATGGTGTTCAAGCTTTCTGGCGCCAACGGGACACCAAGGCCCGCAGTTCCTTGCGAATCACCTTGCCGGTGGTGGTCATGGGAAGCTCGTCAACGAAGTAGACCTCGCGGGGATATTCGTGGGCTGCGAGCCGCGTCCTGACATGGTCCTGGATGGCTTGGCGCAAGGCATCGTCCCCGTGCAGGCCATCCTTCAACACCACCACAGACACCACGATTTCGGTGCGCTGCGCATCCGGTGCACCGACTACGGCCACCATCTTCACTGCAGGATGCTGCAGAATGCAGTCCTCGATTTCACCCGGGCCAATTCGATAGCCCGCCGACGTGATCACGTCATCGCTGCGCCCCACGAAATGCACGTAACCGTCGGCGTCCATCAAGCCGGTATCGCCCGTGATCAGCCAGTCGCCGATGAATTTGTGCTGTGTGGCGGCTTCGTTGTTCCAATAGCGCAGGAACTGGACCGGGTCGGGGCTGTGGACCGCGATGTGCCCATGCTCGTTTTGAGCCACCTGCCTCCCCTGTTCGTCCACAATGGCAACCTGGTGGCCGGGGACCGGTTTGCCGATCGCCCCCGGGCAGATGGGCATGAGATCCGCGCAGGACGAGACCGTCATGTTGCATTCGGTCTGACCGTAGAACTCGTTGATCGTCAGACCGAAAGTGCGCTGCCCCCAGTCCAGCAACTCGTGGCCCAGCGACTCGCCGCCGCTGGCGACCGACCGAAGCCGATAATTCCAGCGCTTCTCCGGACTGCCGACGGTGCGCATCATTTTTAGCGCGGTCGGGGGCAAAAAGGTATTGCGGACCTCGTAGTCCTGAAGCAGCTGGAATGCGGCTTCAGGCGTGAATTTCTTGAAGCGGTGCGCCACGACGGAAATCCCGTGGTGCCAAGCCGGCATCAGCACATCGAATAGCCCGCCGATCCAGGCCCAGTCGGCGGGCGTCCACAGTCGGTCGCCTTCCTGGGGCAGCAGATTATGCGAAATCTCTACCCCCGGGAGGTGGCCAAGCAGCACTCGATGCGCGTGCAGCGCGCCTTTGGGCTGCCCCGTCGTCCCAGACGTGTAGATGATGACCGCGGGATCATCGGCATGCGTGTCCACCGTCCGCAGGTCCGAGTTGTAGCGGTCCATCTCACGGTAGAGATCCAGAGTGCCAGTCTGAGCACCGTCGATTGTGAACACAACTTGCAGCTGAGGCAATGCTTCGCGGATGCCGGCGATCTTGGCGGCGCCTTCGGCATTGGTCACCACCACCCGCGTGCCACTGTCCGACAGGCGGAACTTCAGGGCCTCCGCACCAAACAACGTGAACAATGGCAGCGCAATGCAGCCGGTGCGATATGCGCCCACATGGGCGAAGGCGGTCTCGGGCGCCTGTGGCAGCAGGATGCCTACCCGATCTCCGGGCTGGACGCCGTGAGCCTGCAGCAAGCGGCCGAATTGCCCGGAACGCTCGTAGATCTGGCCAAATGTGAAATGCCGCGCCTTGCCGTCATCGTCGACGAAGACGAGCGCGAGGCGATCGGGTTCGGTTTCAGCCCACTTGCCGCACACGTCATGACCGATGTTGTAGTGTTCCGGAATCTGCCACTGAAACCGCTTGCAGGCGTCGGCATAGCTGCGCGGAGATGACGGCAACATGGATAGTGCTCCTCTGGGGTGCTCGGTCTGCCCGATACTGGCAGCCAGGATGGCCGGCAGGCGGGCGACGGACTCTTTTGTCGAAACGCCCATATTACTGCCGGCGCGTTCGTACGTTCACCGCACCCCGGCCACAGCGCGTGCTGCGATTTCCGCATTGCGCGCAGAACCCACACTGAAGGCGAGTTGCTGCTCGCGGATGGGCGCCGCATAGGCAGGGGCCGACAGCATCGTCTGGCCCACCACCAAGGCCAGCCGCAAACCGGGATTCGCAGCCGTCGCCTCGTGCACCTTCCGAAACCCCGAGTCACTCAGGATCAGCACCAGAATGCCACCCCCCGCGTGATCCGTGGCTGACTGGATGCCGATCAGATCCCGGCGATCGATGACAGCATCCGTTCGCACATACAGGACTCCGGACGGTTTCATGTGAACCGGTGTCCAGCCCGCTCGCGGCCGAGTGTCCGCCAGAAACACGCGAATGTTTTCGGCCGCCCGATTGGCATCGACTGCCCGGCGCGGCCCCGCGTGCGCCACGCGGCCGCCTGGAGCGGTGACCATTCCGGGCGAAGTACTCCCCAGGAATCCGCCCGATTGGCAGCCTGCCAGGGACACCAGGGCCAGGCCAATGCCCCAGAAGCGCAGTCGATTGACGATTTTCATCCCTGGATCTCCAAGAGTGCGATGCAAGAACCTTATCATGGGGGACCCGCCGCCACGTCCCTTATTTGAACGACAGTGCAAGCTCGTGCAACAGAGAACGTATGCGATAATCCGAACTTTCCCGACGCAGGGCATGCTGGGCCCGCAGCGGGTACGGGCCTCTAGCTCATGCCTGGTTAGAGCAGCGGACTCATAATCCGTTGGTGCCGAGTTCGACTCTCGGGGGGCCCACCAGATTCCGCCGCTAGTCTCCCGAACCCAGCGGCTTCCAGCGATTGGCCCACCGGTCGAACACATTGACCAGCATGTTCAGCACGCCGGCAATCACGGCCAGCACGACCAGGGCTGCGAACACCCCGCTGGTATTGAACTGCGCCGACGCATCGTTGATCAGAAATCCCAGCCCGCGATTGGAGGCCACGAGTTCTCCAATCACGGCGCCGATCAGCGCATAGGGGATCGACATGCGCAGGCCCGTGAGCAGCCCGGCCATGGAAGCCGGGAGGGTGACCTTCAGTGCCACATCACGATGTGACCCGCCCATCATGCGCACGGCGTTCTTCAGCCCCTCGTCGACGTTTTGCACACCCGCCGCCGTGCTCAGGAACACCAGGAAAAACACGGAGATTGCCGCCAGCAGCACCTTCATGCTCAGACCGATGCCGAACCAGATGATGAACAGCGGCGCGACGGCGACCTTGGGTACGGAATACAGCGCCAGCATGTACGGAATCAGCACGTCCCAAAGCGGCCTGATGGCGGCGATCAGATAAGCAAGGATGGCGCCCGAGGCGGCCCCTAGTGCAAAGCCCAGCACCACCTCCTGGATCGTAATCCAGGAGTTGCGCCACAAGGTGCCGTCCAGCGACCAATCGATCAGGGATTTCGCGACACCCTCAGGTGAGCCGAAAAATTGCGGATCCAGCACCGTCCCCGACAGTGCTGCCCAGATCCCGACCAGCACGACCAGCACCGCAAGTCTGGCCCCGTGAATCCATGCCGTGTGCCGATGGCGTTGCCACCAGGTCCGCTCGAGCGGAATCAGCAGCGGCCCGTGCCCGACTGGTCCGGAATCCAGCTGTTTCTGGCCCGCGGCGGGAGACGTGGCCGTGGATATTTGGTTGGTGGTCATTTCGTGGCCTGCCGGATGGCATCAGTCAGTGCACGATAAAGGTGCAGATAGCCGGGCTGCATACGGATCTCGTCAGCATCACGCGGTCTGGGTAGGTCGACGGTGAGGTCCAGCATGATGGCGCCCAGTGGCCCCAGTACGACCACCCGGTCCGCCAGGATGAGCGCTTCTTCAATGTCATGCGTCACGAAGACCACCGTGCGTCCGCTGCCAGCCCACAAGTCCAGAAGCTGGCGCTGCAGGTCGCCACGAAGCTGGGCGTCCAGTGCGCCGAAAGGCTCATCCAGCAGCAGGGTCTCCGGCCCGCTGCAGAGCATGCGGGCAATACTGACACGTCGCCTCATGCCCCCGGACAGCTCGCGCGGATAATGATGCTCGAACCCCGCGAGCCCGACCTGTCCGATCAGATGCATGGCCTGAGCCGTACGTGCGGCCTTGTCGGCGCCGCGAATTTCCTGGGGCATTTCCACGTTGTGCAGGACTGTACGCCACGGCATCAGAGTATCCTGTTGCGTCAGGTAGCCGACACGCGTCTGCGGCCCCGCCACCAGGTCGCCTCGGTAGCGGATTTCGCCTGATGTCACCGTCGTCAGGCCGGCCAGCAGGTTGAGCAGCGTCGACTTGCCACAACCGCTGCGGCCCAGCAGCACCAGAAAGCTGCCCTCTTCGACAGACAGATTGGCGCCTCGCAAGGCAACCAGTTCCTGATCGTCCTTGCGAAAGTGCTTGTGGACGTCCCGCACGCGATAGACGGTGGCTGCCATCAATGCCGGCCCAGCGCCGCCTTCAGCCACTTCACCGGCACCATGGTGGCGTAGTCCGGTGCATCCTTGATCAGCCCGGATTTGAGGTTGAATTGCACCTCGGCATCGAATTCCGCCTGGCTGATGTCTGGAGTGGCCGGGATCTCGGTCCGCAGGATGGCCAGCAGTCGATCCACGGTCGCATCGTTCATGGTTGGCCGATAAGCCTTGAATAGCGTGCGGACCGAGGACGTATCAGCGCTGTGAATGAACTGTTCCGCGTCCGCAATCCCGCGCACGAAGGCGGTTACCTCGGGACTCTTGTGATCCAGTATCGACTGGGTGGTGAACACGACACCGTGCACCACATGCTTGAGCTGAGGGATGTCTCCCCGGGCTGGAGAAATATAGATGCCGCCGATATGGGTGGCCTCAGCCTGCTGTCCGACCGGCTGCGGGAAGGAAAGCGCATCCACACGGCCGGTCTTGAGAGCGCCCAGCGCCCCGGTCATATTCGACCCCAGCGACACGAGTGTGATGTCGGTGGACGAGTGCATTCCCTGCATGCCCAACAGGAAG
>NZ_SCQN01000013.1 GCF_004321985.1 Castellaniella sp.
CATGCCAGGCATGGCCAAAACACGATTGATTCAAGCCCTCGGGGCACAAGGTGCGGCTGACCTCGCGCGACGTATGCTGGCTCACACTGTGGTACAGGCGCTGGCGGCCAAAGTCGGGCCGGTAGAGCTTTGTGCCAGCCCGAGTCAAAAAGAACCAATCTGGCAATTCCTTCCACTTCCCACAATGATTACATGGTCGGAGCAGGGAGAAGGAAATCTGGGTGTCCGGCTGATGCGGGCAACACAGCGTGTAACCGATGCAGGTGAATCGGTGTTGCTCATCGGCACCGACTGCCCCGCCCTTGATGCGGCGCACCTGCGTCGCTCAGCCGATTCCCTGCGACAGACAGATGCCACAATGGTCCCGACTGTCGACGGTGGTTATGCATTGCTTGGATTGAACCAGTGTCATTCGTCTCTCTTCGAAGACATTGAATGGAGCACCGACACTGTAGCTTTCGAAACACTACACCGTATGGAGCAGCTTGGCTGGAAGGTACAAAACAACCCGATGCTGCACGACATTGACCGACCTGCTGATTTGAGATGGCTGCCGCAGGCGTGGCTCTAATCCCAAGCCATTTTACGCACTATTTAAGGAGCCATCAATGTTAGGTTTCAAGTCAACGATATCGTGTGCAACCACCATTTTGATCGATCCGGGCATGCTCCGATAGTCAAGTTTCATACGTGGCCTAAGCATCACCACGGCTACAGCGGATAGTCGTGAGCCCCCAATACCAGTTGATCTTTTATATATCGATTTTCACCACATCAAACCCGACCTCTTTGACGCAATCATGGGCTCGACAGATCCGAGCGTGCGCGCGACCGCGCGGATGCTGATGTTGCTCATGTACCCGACACACTAAGTAATCGCCGTACCAGTCCGTGACGACTGATACCAAAGGGGCTACATTATGGTCATGCATGTGATTGAGCGCCATAACCTGATACTGGCCGCGCAAACGGGCGACGCGGCCGCTATCAATCGTCTGCTTGTCGTGTGTCAGGCCGACGTTCGCCGCTACGCGCGGAAGCATTGTCAAGACAGTGATGTCGATGACGCCATACAGGAGTCGCTTCTTGTCATCTCACGGAAAGTGAAAGGGCTCAAAGTCGCGGCGGCGTTCTCCTCGTGGCTTTTTACCGTGGTCAAGCGAGAATGTCGCAAGCTTTCGCGGATAATGTTCCGCTACGAACCACTGCCCGATGAATTGGCTGAGCAGCGCCTATTGCAAAGACCGCAAGATGATCTGAGGATTGATCTAGCCGCTGCGTTGGAATCCCTGCCTGCACACTACCTGGAGGTGATTTTGCTGCGCGACTTTGAGGAACTAACTATCGCGGAGATTACCGCGCAGTTGGGGGAGAACATCGGCGCTATAAAAAGCCGCCTACACCGTGCACGCGAACTGGTGCGTGAATATATGCTGGATTCCGAGTAGGTGTTCTCCGGCAATACCGGCGAATACCTACTGGCCCACCTTTGCAGCACTTTACTCCGTACGTCATCGGTACGCTGTTCGTGTCAAGGAATAAGAGCTTGCGTGTTTTGTTTGACGGCACGCACGCGGGCCAGGACAGCGTCTAGGCTCGAGCATTCGTCAAGGTCCGCCCTCGTGTACTCGGGTACGCCGAGCGCCCGGTTGATCCAGAACGTGCGCCAGCACTGCGTAGTGCTACCCGGTCCAGTCTGCCCATATTTGCTCCTGCACGAGACATAAGGGTTCGTTTAAAAGCTGAGCAAACGGTCTCTTGACATTCCAAGGACGGTAAGGTTTACCGTTTTCTTTATCTACTTGGAAGGAGCGAAGTTTCATGAATCAGCAAGAATCACGACAATCGCACGAAACCACGATCCTCTCTGTCTCGGGGATGACCTGCGGTGGTTGTGCAAACACGGTCACACGCATCCTGTCTCGTATTCCCGGCGTTGCGAAGGCGACGGTAGACATCAAGACTGGCCAAGCGACAGTGAGGGGCACGGCAACTTCCGCGGACCTTGTCGCGGCCGTTGAGGCGGCCGGGTACGGCGCCAGAGATCTGGAGGCCGATGTTGAAGAGGGAGTACAGGATGGACACCATTGAAGTGGTCGATAATCGGCTGCATGCTGTCTTGCCCATCAAGGGTATGACCTGCGCGACCTGCGCGGGCCGTGTCGAGAAAGCCTTGCAGGCCCTTCCTGGAGTAGCTGCGTCGGTCAACCTCTCCAGCGAGCAGGCCGACCTGAAATTTGATGTTGCGCAAGTACAGACTGAGGCGCTGGTCGAGGCTGTGGTCCGAGCCGGCTACGACGTCGATCATGAAACGCGGGAGCTCGCCATCTCTGGCATGACCTGCGCCACCTGTTCGGGTCGTGTCGAACGAGCTTTATTGGCAGTTCCCGGCATCACGCGAGCGGAAGTGAACCTCGCCAGTGAAAAGGCCACCATAGAAGGCGTTGCTGGCCTTCTGCGCCCGGCTGACCTCATCGCTGCCGTGCAGCGAGCCGGATACGGCGCTGAGCTTCTGACGGGTGACGCCGAGCGCGACCGACAGATCCTCGCTGCTGAGGAGAAGCGGCTCAAGCAGGAAACCTGGCGGGTGCTGGTGGCGGCTGTTCTCAGCACGCCTTTGTTGCTGCCGATGGTGGGTGTTGACCTGCCGGCCTGGCTGCAGTTCCTGCTTGCCACACCTGTGCAGTTCATTCTGGGCGCACGCTTCTATGTCGGCGCATGGAAAGCACTACGGGCGCGCACCGGCAACATGGACCTTCTGGTCGTGCTCGGCACGTCGACCGCCTACTTCTACAGCCTTTACATATTGCTCGCCGGACCGGTGGGTGGTCATCTCTATTTCGAGGCGGCCGCAGTGGTCGTCACGTTGATTCTTTTCGGGAAATGGCTTGAAACCAGGGCCAAGCGAGCAACAACGTCAGCGATAAAAGCACTCATGGCGCTGCGCCCCGAAAACGCACGCGTTCTTCGCGGCGATGTGGAAATCGAGTTACCGATTGCCGCCGTATCACCGGGCGATGTTGTCGTTGTCCGTCCCGGAGAGAAGCTGCCGATCGACGGCGTCGTACTTGACGGGCACAGCGAGGTCGACGAGAGCTTGTTGACTGGAGAAAGTCAGCTGCTACCGAAGGGGGCGGGCGACGCCGTGGTAGGTGGCTCGGTCAACGGTAGGGGCCTGCTTCGCATCGAAACAACGCTCGTCGGGGAGCAGTCGACGCTTTCGCGGATTATCGCGCTCGTTGAGAGCGCGCAGGGCAAGAAGGCTCCGGTTCAACGTCTCGTCGATCGCGTCGCTGCGGTTTTCGTTCCAATTGTGCTGGGAGTTGCACTGGTTGCGTTTTTCGGCTGGTGGCTGATCGCAGGTAACTTGACCGCTGGAATCATCACGGCGGTCGCGGTAATGGTGATTGCGTGCCCATGTTCGCTCGGTCTTGCTACGCCGACCGCTCTGATGGTCGGCACCGGCGTGGCCGCCAAGGCCGGTATCCTGATCCGTGATCCGGAAGCGCTCGAATTGGCGCACAAGCTCGACACCGTGGTTCTGGACAAAACAGGTACGCTGACCGAGGGCAAGCCAGCTGTGACAGAAGTCCTCACCACGGGGATGCCGGAGGACGAATTGCTTGCCATGGCAGCTGCTGCGCAGGCCGGCAGCGAGCATCCACTGGCCCATGCGGTCCTGACGAAGGCCAAGGGACTCAAGCGGAATCGCCTTGAAGATTTCCAGAGTCATCCCGGGATGGGCCTCATCGCGCGCGTGTCTGGACGACAGATCGCCATCGGCAATCGCCACTTACTCGCGGAGCAAGGCATACCAACCAAGAGCCTGGAGGCTCAAGTGGCTGCGTTGGAGGACCATGGCCGCACTGTGATGTGGGTGGCAGTCCTCGAACCCAAAACAGAGTTGGCGGGCGCTATTGCGGTCGCAGACCCCGTTAGAAAAACAGCCAAGGCTGCGGTGCGGAACCTGCAACGCCTTGGTATTGAGACCATTATGCTGACAGGCGACCACGAGCGAACTGCTGCCGCAGTTGCCGCGGAACTGGGCATCAAGCGGGTGATCGCATCCGTGCTTCCCGGTCAGAAGGCTGAAGAGGTCCGCCGCCTCCAGTTGGAAGGTTTCATCGTCGGAATGGTTGGGGACGGTGTCAACGACGCACCAGCCCTTGCCGCTGCGAACGTTGGCTTTGCCATGGGCGGTGGTTCGGATGTCGCCATGGAGACAGCGGGCATCACCTTGATGCGCTCGGATCCGCTCCTGGTCGGTGACGCGATCGCCGTCAGTCGAGCCACCCACAACAAGATCCGGCAAGGCCTGTTTTGGGCATTCTTCTACAACGTGATTGGCATGCCGCTCGCCGCACTCGGACTTTTGAATCCAATGATTTCGGGCGCGGCCATGGCTCTGTCCTCGGTTAGCGTCGTGTCCAATGCGTTGTTGCTGCGGCGCTGGCGGCCGACGGTGAAAGAAAGAGTTTGAGTATGGAACCCGTCAAAGGACTCACGATCGTTAGCGTTGCTGCAGGGCTGCGATGAGCGGGCACGACACGTTGTCCTGGATGGCGTGACAGTCACTGATCAGCCTGAATAGAGCCGCCTCGATTTGAGCTAGATCGGCCAGTTTGGTGCGTACGTCACTCAGCCGCTGGGCGGCCAGTTCAGCCGCCTCGCTGCAGTGGGTGCCATCTTCCAATGTCAGGAGCTGTCCGATCTCGTCAAGGCTGAACCCTAATCGCTGGCCAGACTTCACGAACTTCACCCGCTCCACATCCGTGCTGCCGTAGCGACGGATGCCGCCGTACGGTCGCTTCGGGGTAGGCAGCAACCCCCTATGCTGATAAAAGCGAATCGTTTCCACATTGACCCCAGCCGCCTTCGCGAAGGTGCCGATGGTAAGGTTTTCCGAGCCTTGCCCCATGATGCTTGACTCCGTAGTCAACTACGGAAATAAGGTTACAGCATCGAGTAAATCTGGAAAAGGAGTGCATCGTGAAAGATCTTTCGCCTCGACTTACCCGCTTGGGTGACAAAGCCGGCTCAGTTGGTACAGTCGTATCCGCAATGGGGTGCGGCATGTGTTTTCCGGCACTCGCCAGCCTGGGCTCAGCCATTGGGTTGGGCTTTTTGCAGCAATACGAGGGGTTGTTCGTTTCTACGTTGCTGCCGGCTTTCGCCGCCTTGGCACTACTGGCAAACGGACTGGGTTGGTTACGCCATCGCCAATGGCACCGCAGCCTGCTCGGCATGACGGGCCCCGCGATCGTCATCATTGGCGGAGTGTGGTTGCTTGGCACCGTATGGATGCGCCCCCTGGTCTACACCGGGATCGCTCTGATGGCCGGCGTGTCAATTTGGGATCTGGTGTGGCCGGCCAACCGTCGATGCGGCTCGAACGGCTGCGAAGTACCCAAAAATAAATAGTGAATTCCCCCCCCCATACTGCGCGACACGAGTATGTACTGAAAGGCGGCAGACCCCCTGCGGGGTCTAGTATGGCGGGCGCCTGTGGCGGAATCAGTATTGCAGACTGTCTCAGGAGAAGTGGGTGTTCCGCCGCTGAATGGCAAGAGCGGCCAGAACCGTGATCCCCAAAGTCGTTGCCTCGGCGATGCTTAACGGCTGGAACCCCCACCTACCCACGACGACACCCGCGACGGCACCAGCGACACCACCGACACCTCCCATCACAAGATCCGACAACCCCTGAACCGCAGGACGCTCGTCGAGTGGTAATGCCGTGGTAATCGCCGTTGAAGTGCCAATCATCACGCATGACCAGCCCAACCCGATCAAGAACAGACCGGTCGCGAAAAGTGCCAGCAAAGGAGGGGACGCCCAGATCGTAACGACACCGGTCAGCATCATCACGGCGCCAGTCAGTGTGACGACGCGGGGACCGGCTCGGTCAGTGCACCATCCCACCAACGGTGACAGAGCGTACATGCCGGCAATGTGAAGGCCGATCACCGCCCCGATCATCTCAAGCCCGTTGTGGTCACGTTCCATCTGGAGTGGCGCGATCACCATTACTGCGAGCATTGCGGCATGCGCGGAGGCGATGGCCAGTATCCCGTACGCCGCCTGCGGATGCGCGCGCACTACCGCAAGTGCTGACCTGTGCTGACGAGGAGACGGGCTCCTGGTGGGATTGAACTGACGTGCCAACAGCAGGGGATCGGTTCTCATGCCGAGCGCTACCCAGATCGCGGCGGCGAGCGCACCAAGTGCCGCAACCAGAAACCCACCTGTCAATCGCGGCAGCCCCAACATTTCGGCCACGGCACCCGCTGGGCCAGCCACGGCTGGCCCAGCGGCCGCGCCCGCAGCTGTTGCCCACATCACCACCGATACGGCACGGCCTCGATATCGCTCGTCTGCCAAGTCGATTGCCGCGAAGCGGGCCTGCCATGTCGCCGCGAGCCCGGCACCCACAAAAACCATCCCGACCGTCAACAGAATCAAGGAACTTTCCGCGCCCGCAAATACACAGAGGAGACTACCCAGCAAGCACGCCAGATATCCCGCTACCAGACCCACTCGGCGCCCGTAAGTGTT
>NZ_SCQN01000014.1 GCF_004321985.1 Castellaniella sp.
TCCTGTGTCATCTTCGCCACCGTCAGTCGAGTCCGGCTGATGGCAGCATACGCCAAGTTAAAGTAAATAATTCAGAATCATCTGTACATCATTGATATTTGTGGGTAATTGCAAGCCGGCCAGTACCGCCTTGCTGGCGGCACGCTAATCCGGACAATAGGTTCCAATCAAAAACAGGTTGGAACCAATGCCCGCCGCACAGATTGACAGTCGTTCATATCGGAACCAGCCTCGTCGCCGGTTTGCTCAGGCCTACAAGGAGCAGGTCGTCGAGCAGCTTCTGGCCGATCAGAGTTTGACGGTCGCGCAGGTGGCCCGCGAGCACGATGTCCATCCCAATCAGTTGTGCCGCTGGCGTCGGGAATACCATGCAGCGAACCCACTCGCGCTGACCAAGCCTGTTCGCGCACGATCAGATGCGTGTTCCGGGGTCGAGCTGGTGCCGGTGAGCATCATCACCGAGGCGCAGGCACCAGAGCAGTCCGTTGTCCGGCCGGTGGCGCCAGATGCCGTGGTGCTACGCATCACCGTGGCCAAGGGTACGATTGAGATCACCCACGCCTGCGACCCGGTGCGGCTGGAGGCCGTTTTGCAGGTGCTGCGGTGATTGGCTTGCCGGTCGGCACACGGGTCTGGCTGGCTGCCGGGGTGACCGACATGCGTCGGGGCTTTGATGGCCTGGCCGCCATCGTGCAAAGCAAGTTGTCCGAGGACCCCTTCAGCGGCCATGTGTTTGTGTTCCGGGGCCGCAAGGGCGATCGCCTCAAGGTGCTGTGGTGGAGTGGCGATGGCATGTGCCTGCTGGCCAAGCGCCTGGAACACGGCCACTTCGTGTGGCCCAACGCCGAGTCGGGCTCGGTGCACTTGAGCCCGGCGCAGCTCTCGATGCTGCTGGAAGGCATTGATTGGCGACGCCCGGCGCGCACCCACCAGCCGACTCAGATTTAACACGTGAAATATGCGCTGGAAGGCGCATATTTATTGGGTTTGCGCTCCAATTGATACTCCACGTTTGGTAAAATAGCGGCTATGCTCAGCCGTGCGCAACTGCCCGACAATATCGACGCCCTGAAGGCGTTGTTGCTCGCGCATTTGAATCAGACGCAGGCCTTGCGCGAGGCGCACGACACGCTCAAGGACGCGCATCGCGCGCTTCGTGTTGAACGGGATTTGCTGCGTGAGGAAAAGCAGTTCGACAAGCAGGAAATCCAGCGCCTGATGCTGCTGTTATTCAAGCTCAAACGTCAGATGTTTGGTCAGCGCTCGGAGAAGCTGCAGTCCCAGATCGATCAGCTCGAGCTTGAACTCGAAGATCTGCATATCAATCAGGGTGAGCGCGCGCAAAAGGTGGAACCGGTCGAGCCGGCACCACGCAAAGCCCCGACGCGCCGGCCTCTGCCCGGGCACTTGCCGCGCGACATTCAAGAACACTGGCCCGAGGCGTCGGCCTGTCCTGACTGTGGTGGCGCCTGGCAGCGTCTTGGCGAGGATGTCAGCGAAGTGTTGGAATACATTCCATCCAGCCTGCGCGTCGTGCGCCACGTACGCCCCCGTTTGAGCTGCCGCTGCTGCGAGCGGATGGCACAGGCCCCGGCGCCCAGTCGCCCGATCGCCCGCAGCTTCGCGGGCCCTGGGCTGCTCAGCCATATCGTGGTCAGCAAGTATCTGGATCATCAGCCGCTATACCGGCAATGCCAGATTCTCGGGCGCGAGGATGTGGACTTGAGTGAAAGCACGATGGGCGATTGGGTAGGCGGCGTGCATCACCTGCTGCGCCCCTTGCTCGATGCGCTGCAATGTTACGTGTTCCAGGCCGAGAAGCTGCATACGGACGACACGCCGATCAAGGTGCTGGCCCCGGGCACTGGCAAAACCCGCCAGGCGCGGCTGTGGGTCTACACCCGTGACGATCGCGCGAGCGGCGATGTCGCCGCGCCGGCGGTGTGGTTCCGCTATTCGCCCGATCGGCGTGGCATTCATCCGCAAACGCATCTGAAAGACTACGCCGGCATCCTGCAGGCTGACGCGTTTGCTGGCTACGATCAGGTCTATGCGAACGGCCAAGTCATCGAGGCTGGGTGCTGGGCACATGCCAGACGCAAGTTCCACGACATCCATGCGAGGCAGGCCACGCCCATCACGACCCATGTGCTCGAAAGCATCGCTGCGCTTTACAGGATCGAGTCTGAAATCCGGGGCAGCCCGCCCGAGGCCAGGCGCGCCGCACGTCAAGAGCGGGCCGTACCCATTGTGACCGCCTTGCACGCGTGGTTACGCGAGCAGTTGCCCAGCGTATCGCGCAAATCCGAGACGGCTGATGCCATCGGCTATGCCATGAACCAGTGGCGGGCGCTTGCGCGCTATCTGGATGATGGGCGCATCGAGATCGACAATAACGCGGCCGAGCGCGCCTTGCGCGGGATAAGCCTGGGTCGAAAGAATTATTTGTTCCTGGGTTCGGATACCGGTGGCGAGCGCGCCGCCACGATGTACAGTCTGCTGGGCTCGGCCAAGCTCAACGGCATCAATCCCGAGGCGTACCTTCGCCATGTATTGACCGTCATCGCCCCGACCATCCGGTCAATCGCGTCGATGAACTGTTGCCCTGGAACGTGACGCTTTAATCGTCGGCTTCACCCACTACCTTGGCAGGCTCGTCAATACGGCCCACACCGGATGCTTACGACTCGCGGGGGCTGTGTGGTGGAGGTGGGGCAGGGCGCTGGACATGAGAAAGCCCTCCGAAGAGGGCTTGGTGGGCTACCTGCCAAGGACTATATAGAGCTAGCGTCCACTGTGTTTTCAGATTCCATCATTGAGTCGTCCGGGTCCAGTCTAGCCAGCACTACGCCCTCAAGCACCACCAGGAGTGCTGGATAGGCCTTTTTTTCGTCCGGTTTATTGGCTGCGATCGCGCCGGTGCCAATCCGCGCATCGACAATCCAGTGACCCTCTTTTATGCCGTAATGCTTGAGCAGAACAATCAATAGGTCTTTCAGCGGAACATCGATATTTGCGGGAGTCTCTGCCGTCTTTAGGGAGGGGCTCTTTCTCGCTGCTGCCCTCTTGGCTGCTGGGGATTTAGAAGCTGTAGACTTCGTCGCCATGATGTTTCCTTACGATTCGATAGTCTGATTTTGGATGGTCCAGGCGAACTTTTGTCGCGCCGAGACTAACTTGGTACATATCGCGCACCAAGCCACCAATCCGCTCGCGCGTCGCCGTTGCTACGGTCGGTTTTGGCGCCGCCTGATAGGCCCCGAACACGCGCTCTGCTAGCGCCTCTGAAATTAACGTATTAAGGCTAACCTCTTCATGCTCTGCCATGAGGGAGGCGCGGTAGTGAAGAGATTTGCTCAGGCGCAATGTGACGCGACCGCTGTGCTCAGGACTGTGCTGCGGCAGCGCCGTAGGAAAACTCTGCCCCTGTTCTTTAGCCAGCGCATACAGCATTTGAATAGCCTCTCTGGCTTCTTCAAAGGCGTCTTGAGCGCAGTCCGCATACGAAGCAATTCCAGGAACCTCCTTGACTTTTGCTTCATACAGCATGCCATCTTCGGTCTCTACGCGTTTGATCTCAATGGTGTAAAGAGACGGATCAAACTCGTCTACGATCTTTTGCATAGAAATCCCTCCAAATCATCCTTGGCCCGCGAAAGTTCCGCTACTACGTTTCTGACATAAGCAGGGAGAACATGAGGATCCTTTCCGTGCCCACAATTGAAGTTTCCACCGCTATAGTTTTTGGTGCCGCTGTGACCGTAAACCTTATGATGAGGGGCCTTCTTCGGCGTCACCGTATACCCTAAAGACTCAAGAGCCTGCACTATGTCTAAGCATCGTAGGCCGGCCGGCCTGGACTTGAGCCTAGCAATGACTTCATCAACTAGACTCATATGACACCATATGTAGTGTCAAACCATGAGAGGATAGCACGCACACCGCTTCCTGTCGACCGCGAGGCTTTGCTCACAACTTCTGTCTGCGACCTGACCATTTGCAGTTGTCCCTCCTCTTTATCGCCGTTCCCGGACCCCACACATGCCCCACACAAAAGGCGTGGGGGCTATCTCACACCCCAATCCCACACCAGAAGGTTCTATCGACGTATCGCTGGCCAGCGTGCGAATGCGAACACCCAAAGCGCAATGATGCCCAGTCCTGGGATCACAAACGGGATCGACCACCATCGACTGTAGCCTGCCTTGTGCGTGATCATCGCCCAAGGGATGACCATTAAAAGCACAAAGACAAGAACGATCAACCAGTGCCAAACACTAAGGTGTCCCATGGTGCCCTCCGTGATCATCGACCGTATGAATTGCCGCGTTTCGTTCCTGGGGCGCCAGTCCTAGGATTGACATTTCCCTTGGTCGACCAGTTGTTATTGATCGATTTGTCAGCCCTTGAACGGGCATAGGGTGCGACGTATGTCCCGTTTCGCGTCGTGTAACCCCTGACGCTCGAGCTGCTTGACTTTGAGCCGGTGCCATAGCTGGGAGTCGAGGCTCTTGAGTGAGTACTGAAGCCGTGGCCGCGTGCCTGCACTGACGTTGTGTTGAACGTAAATGCCAAAGAAACCGTAAGTGCGAGCACCATTGCGAAGGTTTTCATGCGTACTGTCCTTTGTTCACATATCCATACGGTTAATAATGTTTTGTTACTTTCGCTGTTAAAGTAATCCTCGGTGGGCAGGATGTTCAATCAGGGTTTGCCACAATCCGAAGCCGCATCAGGAGCACGCCTCAATTCCCCTCAGCCTCAAGCCTTCTATCCTGCTGGGTCACGTTGAAGGTGTCGTCGGCTTGGGCTTGCCGCCTACGTGTTTGTTGGTGGTTGGTGCCAGGTTCGTCCACTAACGGTGGCTGGACGAAACCCCTTGATCGCTAGCGACGGAATCTTGCTCGCAGCTGATTTTCAGATGCGGGATTTTCCCGTATCTACGTTCCAGGCCGTCCCTGGCTGGTGGGCCTGGTGCCGACCAAGGCGGGGCTGTCGGCGCTGGTCGGTAGGTGACCAAAAAAAGGCAAGTGATGACGTTTGGGTACCATTTTGGGTACTTTAGAAAACGCAATCCTCTGAAAACCTCATAAAAGCTACACGTTCGGGTTTGACCTCGCACCATTTAAAATCAAGGCACTATAGGGCACCTCGATGCCGTGCGGCTTCAGGTAGGGGCGTCCATCTCATTGTTTGTGATGTAGAGCCACCTTCTGTCTCGTGTCAGGCAACAGCATGTTCCCTGAAGGACGTGACGGTGGGCCTAGGCTTTTGCTCGGCCTGCCATAGATCGTACTGGGCCTGCATGTTGACCCACATTTCGGCGCTGGTTCCAAGTGCGTCACGAAGACGCAAGGCCATGTCCGCTGAGATGCCAGCCGATCCGTTGAGGATGCGGGATAGGGCAGTGCGGGTGACGCCTAGACGTTCCGCCGCTTCTGTGACGGTCAGGTCGCCGAGGAATTCGCGCAGTGCCAGGCCTGGATGTGCTGGATTATGCATACGCATGGTGTTCTCCTAGTGATAGTCCTGGTAGTCCACCAGGATGGCATCCACACCCTCGAAGCAGAAGGTAAGGCGCCAGTTGCCGCTGACCGACACGGACCAGTGATCTTGGACTGACTGACCCTTTGGGTTGCTCCCAGAGAGCCTGTGCAGCTTCCATCCAGGAGCGCTCATGTCCTGAGGGTTTGTCGCTGCGTTCAAGGTGGTCAATTGCACATTCAGCCGCACGGCGTGCTTGGGTTGAATACCCGCTTTCGATCCGGTCTCGAAGAAGGCTTGGAGGCCCCTGTGTCGGAAGCTCTTGATCATTTGTGTAGTGTATAGCATCGCTACACGATGGACAAGGGGTGAACCGCCTACGGACGGCTGTTTTTGGGTGCTGGTATTGTTCCGTATTCAGCTCAGACTCGCACCAGAGGACGCACCCTACGTTGCCAGGTCGATCCCGAACATCATCCTGAGGCGATCAGCGAAGGCCGCCCGGTACTCCTCCGGCAACTGATCGCGCATGGCCTTGCATGCCGGCCGAAGATCCACGCCGGCGTCCTTGGCATGCTCCATCAGCCCGTAGACCACAGCTCTGAGCACGAGCACATCCATGGATACGTTGCGGATGTCCGTCCCCATGGAGTTGATGGAGCTACTGTGCCGTCCGAGAAGATCCAGGATCTGGCTGTCTTGGTCGTTTCCTTCCATCTATTCCTCCGGCGGGTTCGATAGGTTCCTTCAGGACCGGGGTCATAAAAGCGATGACCCGCGCTCGGCTGTGGCCCGCTTTGTATGTGACCATTGCTCAAGCGGACCATCGAAAGCACGAAAATAAGGACGGTCAGCCAGTGTCAGATACTGGAGCTTCCCATGATATCGCCTCTATGTTGCGTGTCTGTTGCTGTGTGGCTGACCGGGAGCCACGTTCACGATGGTGGCTTGCATGAGCGCAATCACCTTGTAGGCCGGGTCGCTCCCGGCAAACGCCCGGACTTCACCGGTACACACGGTGAGCGACTTGCCTGCGTTCTGCACCTTTCCGATTGCCAGAAAGCGTTCGCCTATCGCGGGCCGTAGAAAGTTGATCTTGAACTCGGCCGTCACGACTTCGTGGTCGAGCGGTGCTTTCGTCATGGCCGCATAGCCGCAGGCGCTGTCGACGACGCTGGTGATGGCGCCGGCATGCACAAAACCGTGTTGTTGCGAAAGATGCCTGGAAAACGGTAGCGCGATGTGCACTTCTCCGTCCGCGACCCACGCGAGCTCCGCGCCCAAGGTCTCCATCAACCCCTGTGCGGCAAAACTGCCGGCAATCCGTTCTCGGGTGTCACTCATGGTTGGCTCCTTTTGACGCTTGAGATGGCGCTCGCTGGAAACGCCGACCAGTGTACTGTGTGAGCCGAGTGAACACGGGGGAAAAACTTCTCTCATGCTGCGGATTGCTCTAAGCTGTCAGAACAGGTATCGGAGGATCGTAGGTGGCGCTATGGGATCAGGTATCTTGATTGTCGGGGCTAGTGGTTTGGTGGGACAGGGCGTGCTCAAAACGGTCCTGCAGGACGCATCGATCGACCGAATCGTTCTGCTGGTGCGGCGCCCGATCCGGATTGCGGATGGGCGAGTCGCGCTCTTGCAGGCTGACGTATTTTCTGACGATCACCTGCGCCGATTGGACTTGGGAGGGCTGGACGCCTGCTTTTATTGCGCCGGTCCATTGCCTCTGGGTTTGAGCGAGGCGGCCTACCGCGAGGTGACCGTTCAGATGACCGTCCGGGTCGCTGCCGCTTATGCCGCCGCCAAACCTAAGGGCAGATTTCTGTATGTCTCCGGCATGGGTGCCGATGTCAATAGCCGTCTGATGCCGTTCAGGATCAAGGGGGAGGCCGAACAGGCCCTGCGCGAACTGGGGGTTCCGGTGTGTTGCCTGCGCCCAGGCGGCGCCCGGCCGGTGCAAGGGGAAATTTCCCCTTATCCACTCCGCCGATGGGTTTACAGGCTTGGCGACCCGATTCTGGCACTGTTCTGTCGGCTGGCCCCGAAACAGTTCACCACGACCCGGGCAATCGGGCGAGCCATGTTGCAAGCCGCCCGTATGACACCCATGCCCACGGTGGTGGACAATATGACCATCAATGCGGCTGCAGTGGATCGTTTGAATCCCTGAGCCTTGTCACTGGGTTCTCAGTAGCCGTAGAACCCTTCCTCGCGGATGTCGTGATCCGCGATGCCCATTCGTTCGAGCAATTCGTAGGTGGCTCCGACCATGTCGGGAGGGCCCGCCAGATAGAACACCGGATCCGCCATCCCCTTGCGTGCCACTTCGATCTTTTGGGAGTCGATGTGACCGACTGCGCCGTTCCAGGGCCGAGCGGAATCCTGCATGCGCGTCATGGTGGCGATGAGATGGAAGTTTGGGTTATGGGCCTCCAACGCCTGCAGCTCGGGCAGGTAGGCGGCGTCTTCCGGACGACGGTTGACATAAAGAAGAGTCAGCAGGCGTGGGGATCTTTCGTGGGCAGCCTGCGTGGCCATGCTCGTGAAGGGGGTGATGCCGATGCCGCCCGCAATGAGGATGGCGGGGCGCTGGTGCTTCGGCGACAGTGTCAGCATTCCCGCAGGGCCTTCGATCGTGACTGTCGCACCGGGCATCAAGCGTTGCAAGGCCCGTTTGTAGCCGGTGTCGCGTATGCGCGTGGCGACGATCAGCTCTTCCTGGCAGGGCGCACTCGCGAGCGTGAGCGAGTGCAGCTGCGTCTGGGGGCTGTCGCCGGTGTCCGCAACATCGAGGTTTACGTCCACGAACTGGCCCGGCCTGAAGCTGAAGCCCTCGGGTTTTTGGAAGTGGAGCGCCAGTGTCTGGTGGGCGATTTCGGTGCAGCGGCGCAAGGCCACAGTGTGGGTGTATGTGCTCATGGTTGGGGGCTGTTGAGCCGTGTGAACGGACCCTAATGGGCCGCTGATAGCACGGCTTGTCCTGACACAGTAGGCAACCGGGCCGCATTGGCAGCGCGCGCGGCGTCGTATTCCATGACTTCAGCGATGCGGCGAGCGGCTTCGGCCCCATAGCGCCGCTCAATCAGGTAGAGCGTCGTGTCGATGCATAGCGTGACGCCGCCGCCAGTGATGACCTTGCCGTTGTCCACCAGCAGAGCGCGTCTCGACGCAATGGCCGGATTCTGCTTGAGCGTTTCGAGTGGCGAAGTTTCGGAGGCCAACACTCGGCATTTTGTGGTGGCCATCTTACCGTTCAGCACGCCGGCGGCAGCCAGGATCAGCGCCCCTGTGCAAATGGAAACCACTGTTGCGGTAGGGGCCCATCGGCGAATGAAATCCAGCGTGAGTGGATCTTTTGCCGCATTCTCGCAGCCCGAGCCGCCCGGAACCAGTAGCACGTCTACCTCTTGAACCTGGTCGAAGGTACAGTCAGGCAACACTCTGAGCCCATTGGACAACTTCACTGGCTCTAGAGTCGGGGCGACGAGCTGATAACCGAGCGACGGAATGACGCGCTTACCCATGGAACAGACCCCCAGTGGAGCCAGGTCTATGGGTTCTATTTCCGGGTACAGCAGATAAGTGATTTGCATTTCTCTTCATTCATCCAGAACTGGTTGTTTATGTTTTCTACATATTTAGGGGGAAACCCCATGTTTACTAATAGACAACCAGATACTACATTTTACCCATATAACCGTCAAGGTTTTAGGGTCTTTGTTTGGGTTTAGGTCCAGAGCCATGACGTTGTCATTCCGTGAAATCGGAACCTAATTGGAGATCTCTCATGCCCAGTACCGCATCACCCTTCGCCGAGCGTTTGCACGGCCACCTGGAACCGACGAAGAACGGATCCGTCTATGTCAAGCCGCAGGACATGGAGTGGAAGCCTTCGCAGTTCGAGGGCGTCCAGATCAAGGTTCTTTACGAAAACAAAGAAGCGGGTGAGCTCACCTGCCTTCTGAAGTGGGCACCGGGCGCCACGCTGCCGTTTCACAAGCACCCCGAAATCGAACAGTCCTGGGTGCTCGAAGGATCCTTCTCGGATCACGACGGTATCGCGCGGGCGGGTGAATACGTGTATCGCATCCCCGGTTCTTTGCATGAGACTCACAGCGCCGAGGGCTGCGTCATTCTTGCGATTTACCGCAAGCCCAATGTGTTCCGGGACAGCGCGGGGTACGACGCCAATTCGTGATCAGGAGGTGGTGAGTGGCGTGCGCATCGTCGTGCGTCACGGGTGCCGCCATTATCCGGGGCGACGCTCGTCAGGTGGTTGAAGCACAGAGCAGCATTCTCAAAATTATTAATCTCGGCTTCAAGGAGACAAAGTATGGCGACAGTAACACAGGGATCTGGTACCAAAGAGCCCGTATCCATACGCACCGTTGCAATGGCAAGCGCCATCGGTACGACGATCGAATGGTACGATTTTCTCATCTACGCGACGGCGGCGTCGCTGGTCTTGAATCATCTGTTCTTTCCCACGCACGACCCGCTAGTGGGCAAGCTCTTGTCCATCGGCACCATAGGCGTGGGTTTCTTTGCGCGGCCTCTCGGAGCCATCATCCTCAGTCACTTCGGCGACCGCACGGGCCGCAAGTCCATGCTCATCTTCACCCTGGTGGCGATGGGTGTGTCCACTATCTTGATCGGGCTGCTGCCCACTTATGCGACGATAGGCGTATGGGCGCCGATACTGTTGGTACTGTGCCGTCTGGTGCAGGGGCTGGCCGTCGGTGGTGAGTGGGGCGGTGCGGTCTTGATGGCGATCGAGCACTCGCCACCGGAAAAGCGCGGTTTCTATGGCAGCATTGTGCAGGTCGGTTTCCCCTTGGGGCTGGCACTCGGGACGCTCTCGTTCTTTGCGCTGGCGTTTCTGGATAATGCGCAGTTCGCGGCCTGGGGTTGGCGCATCCCCTTTCTGGCCAGTGCCATCCTGGTCGTCGTTGGGACATATATCCGGTTGCGTGTGGATGAAACCCCTGTGTTCGAAAACACCGTCAAGGCAGGCAAGATCGAGAAATTTCCGGTGTGGCAGACCATTGTTCAGCATCCCAAGGAAGTCATCATCGGCCTGGGAGCCCGCGTGACAGAGATCTCCTGGATCTACGTGATTACCATCTTTGGCCTGAGCTATGCCGTGACCAATCTCGGGATGTCGCGCAATCTTGTGCTGGGGGCGATTGCCCTGGGGGCCATCGGTGAGCTGGTTACCATCCCCGTCTTCGGCGCTCTATCCGACAAGATTGGCCGCCGGCCTGTTTATATGCTGGGCTGCGTGGCCGCCATTCTCCTGTCTTTTCCGATATTCTGGGGTATCGAATCCAAGGACAGCACGCTGGTCATCCTGTCCTTCGTGGTGGGCATGTCAGTGGGCCACGGGATCATGTACGGTGTACAGGCGAGCTTCCTGAGCGAGATGTTCCCGGCGAACTTGCGCTACAGCGGTTCGTCTCTGGGTTATCAGCTCGCGGCTCCCCTGGGAGGCGGCATAGTGCCGGTGTTGGCTGCCGCTGTCGTCGGGGTGACGCATGGCGCAACCTGGCCGGTGTCGCTGCTGATGATAGGCATCGCCATTATCACCATCCTGGCCGTCTGGTGGAGCAAGGAGACCGCGCCGCGCATCGTTTTGCACGAGCCCGCCGGCCATCATGTGCGGATCGCTGGTGCCGACTGAAGCACGGCCTCCGCGCATGGGTTTGCCATGCTGGGTTGCAAACGCTTGTGATGGCTGAAAGGCTAGCGCTGCAGTTTGTGGCCCGCTTGGCAAGCCTGTGCGTTCGGGTTCAAGTGTCCAGATTGATGAACTTGGACACTATGCCAGGCTGTCGTTCATGCCAGCTGGCGAGTACATCACCACCAGCGCTGTCGCCGGCCCCCCGAGGCTGCGGCCGCGGTGCGGAATGCGTGAATCAAAGTGCACCGTATCGCCTGATTCAAGCAGGAACTTCTGGGCACCGACTTGCCACTCCACCCGTCCGGTCAGTAGATGCAGCAGTTCTTCGCCTTCGTGCTGGAAGAACACGAATTTGTCGATCTGTTCCGGGAAGGTGAATAGAAAAGGCTGCAATGCCTGAGTGGGCGCGGAGTCGCTGAGGGCGAAATAATCGTAGCCGAAGGTTGTTCCGCCCAGCACCGCCGGGCGTTTTTCGTCGTGTCGCACGACGCTCACTCCGTGCCAGGGTTTCCTGGATCGCGGCGACATCAAAAGAGACGCAATTTCGAGGCCCAGGGCACCCGCCAGACGCGACAGGGTGGCAATGGGCGGTACCTTCTTGCCGTTTTCAATGCGTGAAAGATAACCCTTGCCGATGCCGGCCCGAGAAGCGAGCTGCTCCAGTGTGAAGCCCGCAGCAAGCCGATGGCGGCGCAGCCGCATCCCGAGCTCCGCCGGCAAGTTGGGCGTGGTCGACGCAACGGGTAGCCCTTCAGTCACCATAGTGGCGGTGTCGTTCATGCGTGGTTCCTGCGGGAAGCGGTAGAGGATGGGCCGGGGCTCCAGGGGCTCCATTATATTTGGTGAGGCCAGGGTTGCACGCCATGCCGTCGGGCTGGATGCGCAGCGTGCGTGATGGCCTCAGTGCGCGACGTTGATGGCCTTCCAGTCAGGATGGTCAAAGTATGTACCGTAGCTGTTCAATGCCTGGGCGATTTTGATCAGACCCGTTTCGGGTTGTTCGCCTGCAACCTTGCCGTCCATGGTTTCCGCCCCTTGGGCGATATTGCCCAGCAGGATGTGCAGTTGCGCATCAGCGTCCGGGGCCAGCTTGCAATTCTGGACAATGTAGGTGATTTGTCCCATGACCTTTCCGGACATCTGGCGATAATCGGCCGGTGTCGACTGATTTGCATGTGCGCCTGACAGCCCACTGGTGACGATTTCGTGCAGGGTACCCATGCCCTGGCGCAGCGGCGCGTCGGTTTGCCACTTTTGCCCATTGTTGAGTTCCATGGTCTGATGCGCGGCGCCGGCGTGGTCGTGTCCGGCCTCGACCGCGATGGCCTGACCGACCATCGCGCTCAGGGGGAACGCCAGCAGCACGGTGGCGAGAAGACGAGTGGTTGATTTCATGACTGACTCCTGATCGGATGATGTGTTGAAAATGACCGATCCGCATGTCGCCTTTCAGCATTGCGCATTGCCGCGGTCGGTACGGCAAATGTTAAATGGGGCGATCAATAAAAAAATTGACTGCAGTCAGGTTTGCATTCGATCCCGTCATTCTTTCTGGTGACCGTTTTGAAGTCATATTTTTGGGAACTTGTCCGCGGTCAATGTTGCCTGCGAATCCTTCTCCCTAACATGGAACCGTGATTCTCACGAATGAGATCGCAGCCTTCACAAAAGGGGGCACCCTCATAACCCTGTTATGGAGTTCAGTCATGAAAAAAGTCACTTTCAATATGGAGCCCTTCACCTGCCCATCCTGCGTCAAGAAAATCGAAAATGCTGTGGGCGGCGTTGGCGGCGTGCAGGAAGCAAGGGTCATGTTCAGTTCGGGCCGGGTTCATGTCGATTTTGACGAGTCCAGAGTGGATGTGAATGAACTGGAAAATACGATTGTCCGGTTAGGCTATCCGGTGCTGTCCAGCAAGGTCTCGTGAAACAGCCCGATGGGTGCGGCTGGTCTCGAAATCATGCCCTGCGGCTGCACCCGGATCGGGCTGAATACAGATGCAAGCCTGAACGTCTTGATCTGAATGTCTGGAGCATAAGATGAGCCCAATCAAAAACTCTCATATTGCGGGGGTGACCGGTCTGATGCTGGCGCTGGCATTTGCGCTGCATTGGATCGACCAGCCCCAATGGAAGGATTATGTCCTGATTGCTTCGACCCTCGTTGCAGGCTATGTCATTGCATTGAAGGCATTCAAGGCGTTGCGCATGAAGGCTTTCAGTATTGAACTGCTCGTGACCATCGCCGTGGTCGGCGCACTGATCATCGGTGAGTATGTCGAGTCTGCCGTGGTGACGTTCCTTTTTATCTTTGGCGCCTATCTCGAGGCACGCACACTGGAGAAGACCCGTTCGTCGCTGCGCAGCCTGATCGACATGGCCCCCACCGAGGCGACAGTCCTGCGCGCCGAAGGCCCGATCAAGGTACTTGCCGAGGAACTGGTGGCCGGGGATCGCGTGCTGGTGCGCTCTGGCGAGAAGATTGCGGTCGATGGCTCCATTGCGGCCGGGCAGGCGCTGATCGTCGAGGCGGCGATCACTGGCGAGTCGGTCCCGTCCAACAAGTCGGCGGGCGACCGGGTCTTTAGCGGCACTATTGTCGATGCCGGCTATATCGAAGTCGAGGCCACCCAGGTGGGCGATGACACGACCTTTTCCAAGATCATCGAGATGGTGGAAGAGGCGCAGGAATCCAAAACCACCACGCAGAAGTTCCTGGACCGCTTCGCCAATATCTACACGCCGGCGATCGTCATCCTCGCGGTGCTCGTGTACGCCGTTTCGCGCAATGTGGAGCTGGCACTGACCTTCCTGGTGATTGCCTGTCCGGGCGCCTTGGTCATTTCGGCCCCTGTTTCCATGGTGGCCGGGATCGGCAACGGCGCGCGTAATGGGATATTGGTGAAAGGCGGAGAGGCCATGGAGAAGCTCTCCCGGATCGATGCCGTCGTCTTTGACAAGACCGGCACGCTCACTCGGGGGCGCCCAGAGGTCACGGCGGTGCGGAGCTGGGGGCTGGATGAAGACACGCTGTTGCGTCTGGTCGCCGAGGCCGAGCTGGGGTCCGAGCATCACCTGGGGCGTGCCATGCTGGCCGAGGCCGCAAGGCGCGAATTGGCACCAGGTGATGGTCCGCAGGATGTCGATATCGTCAAGGGCGGCGGGCTGAGTGCAACGGTTGCCGGCCGGCGCCTGAACATTGGCAACCGCAAGATGATGGCCGATCTGGGTGTGGCGATCGACGATTCGGTCCTCGCTTATGCGGCGGATCGCGAGAAAGCGGGCAATACGGCTGTGCTGGTCGCGGTCGATGACCGTCTGGCGGGGGTTGTCTCGGTAGCCGACCAGGTCAAGCCCGAGGCCGCCATGGCTATCGAACAACTGCGCCGAGCCGGGGTAAAGCGGGCCATCATGCTGACTGGCGATAATCACCACGCCGCGCGGCGGGTGGGCGATGCGCTTGGGCTGGACGAAGTGCATGCCGAACTGCTGCCGCAGGACAAAGTCGCTTGGGTCAGTGCGCTCAAGCAGCAGGGGTACCGGGTGGCCATGGTCGGTGATGGCGTGAATGATGCCCCCGCGCTTGCCACGGCGGATGTTGGCCTGGCCATGGGCATCAGCGGTACGGATATCTCGATGGAAACCGCTGATGTCGTGCTGATGTCGGATCGGCTGGATCAGTTTGCGCACGCTTACACGCTGGCCAAGGCGACGGTTCGCAATATGAAGCAAAATACTACTGTCGCCATCGTGACGGTGGTGTTGCTGCTCGCCGGTGTGTTGCTGGGCAGGATATTCCTGGCTTCGGGGATGCTGGTGCACGAGTTGAGCGTATTGCTGGTGACGCTCAATGCAATCAGGCTGATCCGCTACCGTCAGTCGCGGCCCGTTTCTCATGCTGATGGGAGCCCTGCAGATGAGTCCCGACCTTCGCTCACCGCCTGAAAAGGTCCACGAACATGCCGTGGAGTCCTGTGTCGCGCGTGTACCGATCTTCAACCACTTGCCCGTAGACCAGCTCTCGGTCATCGCTGGCAAGGCGCTGATGCACACCTACGACCGAGGGCAGTTCATCCACCGCGCCGGCGATCCATCGGACAAGCTGTTCATCGTCCATCGCGGCCAGGTCAAGGTCTATCGCCTGGCCGACAATGGCAAGGAACAACTGGTGCGCATCCTGAGTGCGGGCGATTTTGCCGGCGAGCTGGCCCTCTTTGCGGCGACCAGTCAGGATTCGTACGCACAGGCCATGCAGCCATCGCAAGTCTGCACAATCTACCAGACTGATGTGCGTCGGCTACTGCTTCAGTATCCCGACATCAGCCTGCACGTCCTGGCCGAACTCTCCCGGCGCCTGGATACCAGCGAAAAACAGACGGCGGCGATTGCCACAGCCTCAATCAACGCCCGGCTGGCGCAGTACCTGGTCGATCAAGCGCATCACGCGGGCAGCGATGACTTCAGCCTGTCCATGAGCCGTCGGCACATGGCCTCGTTCTTGGGGACGACTCCGGAGACGGTCAGCCGCCGCCTGGGTGAATTCGAAGAGGCCGGGTGGATTTCGCAAAGCGGTCAGCGCCAGATAACGATTCTGGATCGTGCGGCTCTGCTGAGGGTCGAGTGAGTGTTACCTGCTGTGGGATGGGAGCTGTCTATGAATGAACCGGAGGATCTGCCATGAGTCGGTTGGAATTGCTCGTTCCGCCACCTGTCGTGATGCTGGTGGTCGCCTTGGCGATGTGGGCGGTATCGCGGACGTTTCCGATGCAGCTGCTGCCCGAGGCGAGTCGGCTCGTGCTGGGCATTATCCTGGGTCTGCTGGGAGTAGGGGCGGGTGTGGCCGGGATCCTGGCCTTCCGGCGCGCGCGTACGACGACTGACCCCAGGAAGCCGGCGCGTGCGACCGCATTGGTGACGTCGGGGATTTATCGCTACAGCCGTAATCCCATGTATCTGGGCGTGCTGCTTGTACTGGCGGGTTGGGCGGTGGTGCTTGGCAATCCGGTATCGGCGTTGGGCGTATTGATCTACGCCTTGTACATCACCCGCTACCAGATTTATCCAGAGGAGCGTCAATTGCTCAAGACCTTCGGCCCCGGGTTCCTCAGCTACAAGGCCGCCGTGCACCGGTGGATCTGAAGAAAGGGGGAAAGCGGAAAGGATGAAACCGCACATGAATGGCGCTCTCTACACCGGGTCACCCCGCCGTTGAGCGATATGACCGGAACCGCCAGCAGCTTTCGACCGGCCAGCCTGGCGCTGGCAACGGTGGGGCTGTCGCTGGGGACCTTCATGCAGGTCCTGGACATTACGATCGCCAATGTATCGTTGCCCACCATCGCGGGGAATCTGGGGGCCAGCCAGGATCAGTCCACCTGGGTGATCACCTCATTCACGGTCTGTCAGGCGATCACGCTGCCCATGACGGGCTTTCTGTCGCGCCGCTTCGGCCAGGTCCGGGTCTTCATTTCGGCCGTTCTGCTGTTCTCACTGTTTTCGCTGGCCTGTGGCCTGTCGGTCAGCCTGCCCATGCTGGTGATGTTCCGTGCCCTTCAGGGTGCAGTGTGCGGGCCCATGTACCCGATCACTCAGAGCCTGATGGTGTCGATATATCCGCACGAGAAGCGCGCCATGGCGCTGGCCATCATCAGCATGATCACGGTGGTGGCGCCCATTGTGGGGCCCGTCGCGGGTGGCTGGATTACCGACTCCTATTCCTGGCGATGGATCTTCTTCATCAACGTGCCCATCGGCATGGTGGCTGCGCTGCTGGTGGTGGTTCAGATGGGCAAGCGCATCGATGAACTGCGTCGGGGACGCATCGACTGGGTGGGCGTGGCCACCTTGATCCTGGGCGTGGGGTCATTGCAGATATTGCTGGATCGTGGCAACGAACTGGATTGGTTCAATTCCACGACGATTCGGCTGTTGGCGGCCGTCGCCGTCGTGGCGTTGACGGTCTTCGTCATCTGGGAGCTGACCGACGATCAACCCGTCGTGGATTTGCGGCTGTTCCGCCACCGCAATTTTGCGGCGGGCACGTTTGCGCTGGTGCTGGCCTTCGGCCTGTTTTTCGCGGTGTCGCTGCTGCTGCCGTTGTGGATGCAGAACACCCTGGGTTATACGGCATTGTGGTCGGGCCTGGCCGTCGCACCGATTGGCATCATCCCGGTTCTGCTGACGTTTTGGGTGGGCAAGTATGCAGCGCGGATGGACTTGCGCTGGCTGACCGCGCTTTCTTTCGCCGTCATGGGCTATGTGTGCTTGCGCATTGGCGGCTTCACCACAGAGGTGGGTTTCTGGAGCATCGCCTGGACCGAGCTGGTGATGGGGTTGGGGGTGGCGCTGTTCTTCATGCCTATCCTGACGATCCTGTTGTCTGACCTGGAGGGATCGGAGATCGCCGAGGGGTCCGGGTCGGCGACCTTTCTGCGCACGGTCGGTGCGAGCTTCGCTGTTTCCATCATCACTTATCTGTGGACGCGTGGGGCGTCGGCCAGCCATGCACACCTGGTCGAGTTCATCACGGTCTCCAGTGCCCAGGTACGCCAGGGGATCGAGGCAGCTGGTTCCGTGGACCGGTATGCGGCCATGATGAACGGCATCATCACCCAGCAGTCCATGCAGATTTCCTTCAACCAGATGTTCAACGCCTTGGGCTTCTGTTTTTTTGCCCTGATTGCCGTGGTGTGGTTGTCCCGGCCGCCGTTCGTGCGCCAGCGGGCACGGCCGCCGTAGCCGGCACGATAAAATCACTCCGACGACAACCTTCGGAAGCACAAACATGGATCAACTGCAGACTTTATGGCCATCGCTGCCCGGCATGGGCGGGGTGGCGGTCAATTTCGTGATCGCATTAGCGATCCTGGTGATCGGCTGGCTGGTGTCCAATCTGCTGGGGCGCTGGGTCCGGCATCTGGCGGGTCGTTCGTCGCGCATCGATCCTACTGTTGTGCCGATTGCACGCAGCGTGACCGTCTGGACGGTCCGCATCGTGGTGTTGCTGGCGGTGTTGGCGCGCCTGGGGGTGCAGACGGCAAGCCTGGTGGCCATGCTGGGTGCGTCGGCCTTGGCCATCGGTCTGGCTTTGCAGGGGACACTGCAGAATTTTGCCGCCGGCATCATGCTGCTGTTGCTGCGGCCGATCAGGGCGGGAGAAGCCGTCTCGATCGAGGGAAAGGGCGCGGGGACGGTGGACGAAATCGGCTTGTTCATGACGCGTTTCCTGCAGGCCGATGGGACCCATCTGCTGTTGCCCAACACCCTGGTGTGGGGCAGTCCGATCGTCAACTACAGTCGCAACAAGACGCGGCGTCTGGACATGATGCTTGGCGTGCGCTATGACGATGACTTGGAGGCCGCGTTGGCCGCCCTGCGAAATCTGGTGGCTCACCACGCCGGCGTGCTGGATGACCCGGCACCGCAGGTCATGGTGATGGAATATCGTGACAGCACCATCATGGTGAACCTGCGCCTGTGGGCACGGGTGGAGGACTACTGGGACGTGTCTTTCGATCTGTACCGCCAGGCGCCGCAGGCGCTGCGCGAGGCGGGCCTGCGATCGCCCATTCCCTTGCGTGAGGTGCGTGCCGTCAGCGTCCCGCCCACATCAGAGGACGCCGCATAGGCCTGTCGCATCGACGGGGCGCCTGGGGCGGCCTTATGCCTTAGTCCACCATGCGGTTGAGCCGATCGGCGTCCAGCGGACGCTGGCCGTTCTCGACGCGTTGACCCAGCTCTTCCATCGCCTCGCACAGTCGGTGAATGTGGGCGTCCTGTTCGGCTGTGTGGTTGATGAGCTCGTGCAGGACTTTCACCAGCGGGTCGTCGTCCGTGCGGGCCACCCCGTAGGGCGCAAAGTCGTCCTGATTGTTCGGGGCCGGCTCGGCGGTGTTGCTGTTGCGCCCGCCCTGCAGCAGGTCCTGCAGCGGCTTGGCCGACCACGCCGAGGCCGTTGAGTCGGGACCGCACAGCGGACCGGGGCCGCCTGGCTGCCAGCGTGGGCTGGATGCCGGGGTGTCAGCAGTCTGGGACTCGACCGCCAGATGGCCTGGGGGCTGGGTGGCGTCCGTCGTGTTCGGGGTGATCCCGGCCTGGTTGGAGGTATCGCCAATGGGGGCGGCATGGCGGTCCTCGCGCAGGATCACGCGGGCGGGGTTGCCCACTGCTGTGGCGCCGGCCGGCACCGGCTTGATGACGACGGCATTGGATCCGATGCGCGCATGCGCGCCGACCGTGAAGCCGCCCAGGATCTGCGCGCCGGCTCCCACGACGACGCCTTCTCCTAGCGTCGGGTGGCGCTTCTCGCCCTTGTACAGGCGCGTTCCACCCAGCGTGACCCCCTGGTAGATCGTGCAGTCGTCGCCGACTTCAGCGGTTTCGCCGATCACCACACCGAAGCCGTGGTCGATGAAGACGCGGCGTCCAATGTGCGCGCCCGGGTGGATCTCGATGCCGGTGAACAGCCGGCCCAGGTGCGAGGTGAAGCGCCCCGGCCAGTGCCAGCCCTGGACCCACAGCCGATGGGCCAGTCGGTAGATGAGGATGGCGTGCAGGCCTGGGTAGCAGGTCAGGATCTCGATGCGGCTGCGGGCTGCCGGGTCTCGTTCCAGAATGCAGGCGATGTCTTCGCGGAGTTGTTTGAACATGGGTGAGCGGGTCAGTTTGCGGGGTCTGGAATGTCGGCAGCGTGCGCTGCCGAGTGGATCATGGCCGTGCATACCCCGCGCATCATGTCGACTTCGTCCAGGCTCAGGCGGTTGCGGGTCCACATCTGCCGCATGCGCGGGACGAGCTTCTTGGGGTGTTTCGGGTCTAGAAAGCCTACTGCCACCAGGGCCTGTTCGAAGTGGTCCAGCATCGCCTGCACGTGTTCGCCGTCGGCCGGGTCGGCGCCGGGGTCGTGATGGTGAGCGTGCGTGTCAGGAAGGCGGGCCTCGCCGGTGAGCGGCAGCAGAGCATAGCGCATCTCCCAGGCAGCCAGTTGGAGCGCCTGCGAGACGTTGAGCGAGCTGTACGCCGGGTTGGCTGGAATATGGCAGACCTGCTGGCACAGCGTGATGTCTTCGTTGGACAGGCCTGAGCGTTCCGTGCCCAGCACCATCGCGACCTCGGTGCCGGGTTGCGTCAGTTGCTGCGCAGATTGTGCGGCCGCCTCGCGGATGTCACAGGGCGGTGGGCCAATCGCCCGTGCCCGCGCCGTCAGCGCGAAGGCGAGGGTCACCGGGCCCAGCGCATCGGCCAGGCTGTCGTGAATGCGTGCCTGCTCCAGGATGTCGCCCGCGCCACTGGCCAGGGCCTGCGCATCGGGATGGTGCAGGACGTCGGGGTCGTGAGGGGTGACCAGATGCAGTGCGCCGAACCCCATGGTTTTGATGGCGCGTGCCGCCGACCCGACGTTGCCGGGGTGGCTGGGGCTGACCATGATGAAGCGGACATGGGCAAAAGGATCCACCCCATCGAGCGCCGAATCGGAAGAATGCGTCAGAGTCATTTAGAATAAGGCCTGATTACCCGTGATCTTTGGAAACCTATGCATCCGATGCTCAACACCGCCATCAAGGCGGCGCGCCGTGCTGGCGCCATCATCAACCGTGCCAGTCTGGATCTGGAGCGCCTGAACGTGGCGCGCAAGGGTCCCAAGGACTATGTCACTGAAGTCGATCGGGCTGCCGAGGAATCCATCATCGACATTTTACGCACAGCCTATCCCGAGCACAGCTTCCTGGGCGAAGAAACGGGTGAGCATGCGGCAGGCGGCGACCATCCGACGCCTGAATTCCGCTGGGTGATCGATCCGCTGGACGGCACCACCAACTTCATCCATGGGTTTGCCCATTACGCGGTGTCCATTGCCCTGATGCACCGGGGCCAGGCTGCGCATGCCGTCGTCTACGATCCTACCCGCAACGAGATGTTCACGGCCAGCCGTGGCAGCGGCGCTTTTCTCAACGACCGCCGGGTCCGCGTGTCATCGTGCATGCGTTACCACGATGCGTTGTTGTCTTCCCACATTCCGCAATCCACGGCGTTGCCTGCGACTTCGCCCTTCGTCTCCCTGCTGGCTGACTGCGCGGCGGCACGCCGTACCGGCTCCACGGTTCTCGATCTGGCGTGGGTTTCGTGCGGACGCCTGGACGGGTTCTGCGGCGTTGGCCTCAAGCCCTGGGACATGGCTGCGGGTGGCCTGCTGGCGCAGGAAGCGGGCGGGCTGGTCGCTGATTTTCAGGGCGAGCAGGGCTGGATGGCGTCGGGCAACGTGCTGGCGGCGGGCCCCAAACTGTTTACCCAGATGCTGTCGCATCTGCAGAACTGACGAGACTGCTTTATGGAATGGTTGCTGGATCCGGCAGCCTGGGTAGGCCTGTTCACCCTGATCGTCCTGGAAATCGTTCTGGGGATCGACAATCTGGTGTTCATTGCCATCCTGGTGGACAAGCTGCCGCCAAAGGAACGCGATCACGCGCGTGTGCTCGGCCTGAGCCTTGCGCTGCTCATGCGGCTGGTGATGCTCACCGTCATGTCGTGGCTGGTCTTGCTGACCGATCCGCTCCTGCATCTGGGCGCCTTTGCGTTGTCGGGCCGGGATCTGATCCTGATCGGCGGGGGTTTCTTCCTGCTGTTCAAGGGCACGTTCGAACTTCACGATCGCCTGGAAGGGCGCACGCAGCGCGCGACCGGATCGCGTCTGCATGCGAGCTTCTGGGTCATCGTCACGCAGATCGTGGTTCTGGACGCAGTCTTCTCGATCGACTCGGTGATCACAGCGGTGGGTATGGTGGACCACCTGGCGATCATGATGGCGGCCGTGATCGTGGCCATGGGCATCATGCTGGTCGCCTCCAAGCCGCTCACCGTCTTCGTGAACGCGCACCAGACCGTGGTCATCCTGTGCCTGGGTTTCCTGCTCACAATTGGTTTTTCGCTGATTGCCGAAGGCTTCAGCTTCCCGGTTCCCAAGGGCTATCTGTATGTGGCGATCGCCTTTTCGGTCCTCATCGAGACGCTGAACCAGTGGGCCAGGCGCAACGTGCGCCGGGCCGAGATGCGCCGCCCGTTGCGCGAACGGACGGCCGAGGCGGTCCTGCTCATGCTGGGCCGCAAACCGCTGGCGGGGCTGGAGCCCGAGGGCGAAAAGGCCGCGCCGCCTGCCACTGCATTTGGCGATGAGGAACGCAACATGGTGAGCGGGGTGCTCACGCTCAGCGACCGCAACGTGCATTCGGTGATGACGCCGCGCACTGACGTGTCCTGGATCAATCTGGAGTCCCCGACCGATGAACTGCGGGCGCAGATCATTCGGGAGCCGCACAGCTTCTTTCCGGTATGCCGCGGAACGCTGGACGAGGTCGTGGGCATCGGCCGCGCCAAAGAGTTGTTGCTGGATCTGATCGAGTATGGCCATATCCGCGAGACACGGCTGCGCGAGCCCATCATCGTGCACGAGACCATCCAGATCCTGCCGCTCATGGAGACGCTGAAGCGCTCCCACGGGCTGCTGGTCATGGTGGCCGACGAGTTCGGATCCATCGTCGGTGTCGTCACGCCCATCGACATCTTCGAGGCCATTGCCGGTGAATTCCCGGACGAGGACGAGGCCCCCGACATCATCGACCAGGGCAACGGCCGCTGGCGCGTGGACGGCGCCGCCGACCTGCACCATCTGGAGCAGGTACTGCACACCGACGGACTGGTCGATGACCACGAGGAATACTCCACCATCGCGGGCTACCTGCTCAGCCGTTTCGGGCGGTTGCCCGCAGTGGGCGATTCCTGCGAGCTGACGCATGATTACGGTGGTTTCCGCTTTACTGTCGCAGCGCTCAAAGGCCGCCGCATTGCCGCCGTGCAGATCGAGCAGATCAGTCCGGCGGATCCCGAGGCGGAACTTGAGCAATTAGCCTGATGCCTCGTGCGTCCACCTCGATCCATCCGCCGCGCACGGGGTCGGCCTGATCGCACTCCCAGTCGGGCAGCACATAGCGGCGGGCGGCGCGTCCGTCCACCAGAATGTCGTGCACCGCGGGGCGATGCGTGTGGCCGTGGATCATCTGCGTGCAGCCGGCCTCGCGCAGCGCCCGCTCGATCGCCTGCGGCTGCACATCCATGATTCGTAGAGTCTTCCGGTAGCGTGCCTGCCGGCTGCGGGCGCGCGCCCCGCGTGCGATGGCGCGGCGCAGGCCCAGCGGCAGCGCCAGAAAGACGGACTGGACCCATGGCGTATGGACGACGCGGCGGAAGCGCTGGTAGTGCACGTCGTCCGTGCAGTATTCGTCACCGTGGGCGAGCAAAATGTTGCCGGCGTCCGTGTCCAGGTGAGTGGGGGCGGTCAGGAGCCGTGCGCCCAGAGCCTGGACCAGTGCCGGCCCCATGAGAAAATCGCGGTTGCCGTGTGCCAGCCACAGCGGGATCGCCTGTGCTGTGGCCCGCAGTTGCTCGATCGCCTGTGCCAGCCATGCCGGTGGCCGCCTGAGCGCATGGTCGTCGCCGATCCAGGCATCGAAAATGTCGCCGCACAGAATGAGTGCGTCGGCATCGCGCCGCGCGCGAGCCAGGAACTCGTAGAAGGCCTGGGCTGTCCGGGGGACGTTCTCGCCCAGGTGGATGTCCGAGGCAATCCAGAGGGTGCCCCGGATGCTGATCTTATTCAACCAGTGTGGCGCTTTCGAGAATCACGTCTTCAACGGGCACGTCTTGGTGGAAGCCCTTGTTGCCGGTCTTCACTTTCTTGATCTCGTCGACCACGTCCGTGCCTTCGATCACCCGGCCGAAGACGGCATAGCCCCAGCCGTTGGAGGTTGGTGCTGTGAAGTTCAGGAAATCGTTGTTCGCGACATTGATGAAGAACTGGGCGGTTGCCGAATGCGGATCAGCCGTGCGGGCCATGGCCAGCGTGTAGCGGTCGTTCTTCAGCCCGTTATTGGCTTCGTTTTCGATCGGCGCATGCGTCTGCTTCTGCTTCATGCCCGGCTCGAACCCGCCGCCCTGGATCATGAAGTTGTTGATGACGCGGTGAAAGATCGTACCGTCGTAGAAGCCTTCCTTCACATAGGTGAGAAAGTTTTCGACGGTCTTGGGTGCCTTGTCGGCATCCAGTTCAATGAGCATGTCGCCCTTGTTGGTGTGCAGTTTGACGTGCGGATGAGAGCTCATGGATGTGCCTTGAGTGGAATTGATAGGGGCGGACGCTGCGCTCGCCGGACCGGCGGCGAGGGCCAAGACGCAGCCCAGGCTGAAAAGACGCATCCAGCCAAGCAGAATGCGTGAAGAAGTCATGGCCATATTCGCCTGCAAAAACTGTTATTGTGCCGCAGGTTGGGGTTTCGTGCCGCCTTTTGCAGGGGAGTGGGCAGAGGCCGGCTGTGCAGCCGCGGGTTGGCCGGGCCGTGCGGCGCGGGCACGGGCGAAGGATTCCTGTGCGAGCTGCGTCTGCACGCGGCCCAGATTTTCCAGCGCCGGGGCGAAGTTCGGCACCGAGACCAGCGCCATATTCAACGCGTCACGCGCCTGTTCGAGTGACCCTCGGCGGGCGTATTCGATGGCCAGCGCGTTCCAGGGTTCGGGGAGTTCCGGGAAGTCGGTCGTCATCTGGCGCCAGACGGCCATGGCTTGGTCATGTTCGCCTAGTGCATCCAGTGCGCGGCCTCGCTGGTATTCGAGCTGCACATCCGTGCCGATGGCACCGGATTCCGCACGTGCCTTGCTGCGTTGTTCGATCAGCTTGAGTGCTGCTTGGGGTTTCCCGGCATCGGTCAGCGCCGCGATGTGGCTGGTGACCTGGGACGGCGTGAGCGGAATGGAGGTGTTGACAGAGGGCGTGATTTTGTCCAGCAGGTTTGCGAATGCCTGCCAGCCGCCTTCCGGGGGTACGGGTTCGGTGAAGGTGCCTGTCTGGGCGTCGTAGATCAGACCTGTGTCGGTGCGGGCACCGGCAGCGGGTGTAGCCGGGCTAGCTGTGGTGTGCGGCCCGGCGCTCAGCGCCGGCGTGGTTGCAAGGCAGGCACACAGGGTCGCCAAGGTGAGTGAGAGACGGATCACGGCACGCCTATGAGGTTCTGGGTTCGAGTCGGAGGGCAGTATACTTAGAGCCTCATTTTACATCCCCAGTCGTGGCCGAATTCGTATGGCGCACGGGGGCTTGTTCGCACCTTTCCGATCCGGCATGCTTCACGTCCACGATACTCTCACTCGCCAGAAGACTCCGCTCAAGACTGCACAGCCCGGTGTGGTGCGCATGTACGTCTGCGGCATGACGGTTTACGACTTCTGCCATCTGGGCCATGCGCGCATGTTGGTCAGCTTCGACGTGGTGCAGCGCTGGCTGCGCGTCTCCGGCTACCAGGTGCAGTACGTGCGCAACATCACCGATATCGACGACAAGATCATCCGCCGCGCGGTGGAGCGGTCCCAGCCGATCCGCGAGTTGACGGATTTCTTCATCGCCGCCATGCACGCCGACGAACGCGCCCTGGGGGTGCAGGCTCCTGATTTCGAGCCACGGGCCACGGAACATGTGGCCGGCATGCTGGACATCATCGGCATCCTGGAGTCCAAGGGGCTGGCCTATCGTGGCGCCGATGGCGACGTGAACTTCTCGGTGCGCAAATTTCCGGGATACGGCAAGCTCTCGGGAAAGTCGCTGGACGACCTGCGCGCCGGAGAGCGGGTCGCCGTATCTGCCGGAAAACAGGATCCGCTGGATTTCGTGCTCTGGAAGTCCGCCAAGCCGGACGAGCCTGCCGACACACGCTGGGATTCCGCATACGGCCCCGGCCGGCCAGGCTGGCACATCGAATGTTCCGCCATGAGTCATGGCCTGCTGGGCATGCCGCTGGACATCCATGGGGGTGGTCCGGATCTGAAGTTCCCGCACCACGAAAACGAGATCGCCCAGAGCGAGGGCGCCTTTGGCGGTACGCTGGCCACGACCTGGATGCATTGCGGCCCCATGATGGTGGACGCCGAAAAGATGTCCAAGTCCCTGGGCAATTTCCGCCGCATCCGCGATACGGTGGCCCAGGCAGGCCAGGACGACGCGCAGGCGGATTACGCCGTCAATCCGCGCGAGGCCGAGATGCTGCGGTTCTTCCTGGTGCGTAGCCACTACCGCAGCATGCAGAATTACGCGCCCGACAATCTGCGCGATGCTCAGCACGCGCTGGATCGCCTGTATCAGACGCTGGTGAACGTGCCGGCCGACCCCGTCTCGATCGACTGGGCGGCGCCGGCGGCGCAGGCATTTAAGGCTGCCATGGACGACGACTTCAATACCGCCGGGGCCGTTGCCGTGCTGTTCGACCTGGCCGTCCAGGCCAATCGCGAGTCCGATCACCAGGCCAGTGGCCTGATGCGGTCGCTGGCCGGTATCCTGGGCCTGCTTCAGCACGATCCCGTGGCCTACCTGCAGTCGCCCACACGCTTTCTGTCTGAAGGCACCCAGGCCGATTCGGCCGCGCTGTCGTCGACAGCGATCGATGCGCTGGTGGCCGAGCGCACACAGGCCAAGGCCGCCCGTGATTTCGTGCGTGCCGATCAGATCCGGGACAAGCTCAAGCACCAAGGCATCGAACTGGCGGACGTCCAGGGCGGGGCCACTCAGTGGCGGCGGGTATAGCCGTGGACGCCCAAAGACCTGAACAGACACTGGCGCAGCCTGCGTATTGGTCCCAGGCTTGCGAGTCCCTGGTGCAGCGCGACCGCATCCTGCGCCGGCTCATCCCCGTCTACGGCCATGAAAGCATGCAGGCCAGCCACGGGCCGTTCCAGACGCTCATCCGCATCATCGTTGGCCAGCAGATTTCCCTGAAGCTGGGCCGCACCCTGTGGGCCCGTCTGGTACAGGCGTGCGGCAACGACATGCAGCCCGACTGCGTCGGCCGTTTCTCCCAGGCCGACCTGCGCGCGCTGGGCTTGTCATTACGCAAGGCCCAGTACCTGCATGATGCGGTCGTCTTCTTCGGCGAATCTGAGCGGCTGGATGCGGCCTGGTGGCACAATCAGGAAGACGCAGCCGTCGTGTCGCAGTTGTGCGAGATCCGCGGGGTGGGGCGGTGGACCGCGGAAATGTTCCTGATTTTCTTCCTGGGGCGGCCCGATGTGTTGCCGCTGGACGATACGGCTTTATTGAAGGCGATCTCGCACCATTATTTCAGCGGTGAGCCTGTTTCGCGCTTCGAGGCGCGCGAGGTTTCGCAGGCCTGGGCGCCGTGGCGAACGGTGGCGAGCTGGTACTTGTGGCGCAGCATGGACGCTGCGGCCGTCGAATATTGATTTTCCCACTGGAATTCCCGCACACATGCGAAATACCTTTCTAGAATTCGAACAGCCCCTGGCGGAACTCGACCAGAAGATCGAGGAACTGCGGTATGTCCAGACCGATTCGGCGGTGGACATTTCCGAAGAGGTTGGGCGTCTTCAGCAAAAGAGCCAGTCCCTGGCCAAGAGCATCTATTCCAAGCTCACTCCCTGGCAGACGGCCCAGGTGGCGCGCCATCCGCAGCGCCCCTATACCATGGACTACGTCGGGACGGTATTCACCGATTTTCACGAACTGCACGGCGACCGCATGTACGCCGACGACCAGTCCATCGTGGGGGGCCTGGCGCGCTTCAACGGCACCGCCTGCATGGTGATCGGGCATCAGAAAGGCCGCGACACCAAGGAACGCGCCATGCGCAACTTCGGCATGCCGCTGCCCGAGGGCTATCGCAAGGCGCGGCGCCTGATGAAGATTGCCGAGAAATTCGGCCTTCCGGTCTTCACCTTCGTGGATACGCCGGGCGCCTATCCGGGGGTGGGTGCCGAAGAGCGGGGCCAGTCCGAGGCCATCGGTCACAATCTGTACACCATGGCGGGTCTGCGGGTGCCCATCATCACCACCATCATCGGCGAGGGTGGCTCGGGCGGCGCATTGGCCATTGCCGTGGCCGACACGGTCATGATGCTGCAGTATGCCACCTATTCCGTGATCTCTCCCGAAGGCTGCGCCTCGATCTTGTGGCGCAGTGCCGACAAGGCCTCCACGGCAGCCGAGGCGTTGGCCATCACGGCGCCGCGCCTCAAGGAACTCGATCTGATCGACCGTATCGTCAACGAGCCCGTGGGCGGCGCACATCGCGACCCCGCCACGATGGCGCGCCAGTTGCATCGTGCGCTCGCGGATGCGCTGCGCGAACTCTCCGGCCTGGATGTGGACGAGCTGCTGCGCCGGCGGCACGCCAGAATCGCGGCGTACGGGCGCTATACCGAGGCCCGCTGATCGCGTCGGTTGCACTCGATTTGTCACCCGGATGCGGCCGTGAACTCCATAGATATTGCTTCAGCCTGTGATCCCCGACTGCTGCGGGACTTGCAGGGGGCGCTGCCGCGTTTGCCGGCCGGCACTGCCGTCGGCGTGGCGCTCAGTGCGGGCGCAGATTCGGCCATGCTGGCCCTGCATGCGGCACAGGCGGCGCGCGCCCGGGGTTGGATGATTCACTGTTTTCACGTTCATCATGGGCTTCAGACAGAGGCGGATGCCTGGCTCTGCCAGGCCCATCGGCTTGCCGCCTTGTTGCGGGTCTCCTGCCACAGCCGTCGCGTGCGGGTCGATGCCCAGGGACTGGGGATGGAAGCGGCCGCGCGCGAGGCACGCTACGAGGCGCTGGCCGAACTGGCTTCGCTGGCGGGCGTTGGGCATGTGCTGCTGGCCCACCATCTGGACGATCAGGCCGAGACTGTCCTGCTGCGCTTGCTGCGCGGGGCCGGGCCCGAGGGACTGGCCGCCATGGCGCCCGTCACGCTGCGCGATGGACTGGTCTATCACCGGCCCTGGCTGGATGAACCCAGGGCCCGGATTCTGGCTTGTGCCGCACGCTTCGCGGCGGAGACGGGCTGGCGACCCGTGCAGGACCCCAGCAATGGTGACACCCGCTTTGCGCGGGCGATGGTGCGCGCGCAGCTTGCTCCCTTGCTGGATACCCGTTGGCCGGCCTGGCGCCGAACCCTGGGCCGCCATGCGCGCCAGGCGCGCGAACTTGCGTCGTGGCAGGCCGATGTGTCTGCGCAGGATTTCGCCGGGCTGGATCCCGCTCCCGATGGCCGCAGCTTCTCCTTGTTGGCCTGGCGGGCGCTGCCGGCCGTTCGCCAGGCGCCCGTTCTGCGCTACTGGTTGCGGCGACTGGGCCTGCGCATGCCCGCCGATGCGCGCCTGCAGGCCTGGCTACGCCAGTTCCGGGAGGTCCACGCGCTGGGCCATGACCGCGCCGTGCAGCTTCGGCACGTGGATGTCTGGATCGTGGTGCGGCGCGGGCGTGTCACGGTCGTGAATGCGTCCTGAAGCCGCTGGTGGCGTGGGCCTGAGTTCCGTAGCGGAAATCGCAGGTAGAATAAACGGTTTTTATCCTGGTACAACCGTCTTGGCGGCCATTTCTCCCCAACCCTGATTCATCATGCTGATCGTCCAGAAATACGGTGGCACCTCCATGGGGTCCATCGAACGCATCCAGAACGTCGCCCGGCGCGTCGCCAAATGGCATGCCGCCGGCCACCAGGTCGTGGTCGTGCCTTCGGCCATGTCAGGGGAAACCAACCGCCTGCTGGGCCTGGCCCGGGAACTGTCTCCGCAGCCTGACCCGCGCGAGCTGGACATGCTGGCCGCGACCGGCGAACAGGCGAGCAGCGCGCTGCTGGCGATTGCCCTGATGCGCCAGAGCGTATCCGCGCGCAGCTACACTGGTTGGCAGGTACCGGTCCTGACCGACAGCGCCTACACCAAGGCGCGGATCCAGTCGATCGACGACAGCCGCATCCGTGCGGATCTGGATGCCGGGCGCGTGGTCATCGTCACGGGGTTTCAGGGCGTGGACGCCGACGGCCACATCACGACCTTGGGCCGGGGCGGCTCGGATACTTCCGCCGTTGCCGTTGCGGCTGCCATGAAGGCCGACGAGTGTCTGATCTTCACCGACGTGGACGGCGTCTACACCACGGATCCGCGCGTGGTCCCCGAGGCGCGCCGCATGAATGTGATCTCCTTTGAGGAAATGCTGGAAATGGCCTCGCTGGGGTCAAAGGTCCTGCAGATCCGCTCGGTGGAGTTCGCGGGCAAATACCAGGTGCCGTTGCGGGTGCTGTCGTCGCTCACCGATCCCATGGTCCCGGTGGACGTAGAAATGCACTCGGGCACCCTGATTACTTTCGAGGAAGACCAGAAAATGGAAACCGCCGTTGTCTCCGGCATCGCTTTCAGCCGCGACGAAGCTAAAGTCACCCTGCGCAACGTGCCCGATACCCCGGGTGTGGCCTATTCGATTCTGGGGCCGGTGGCAGCCGCCAACATTGATGTGGACATGATCCTGCAGAACATCTCCCAGCAGGGCATGACCGACTTCTCGTTCACGGTCAACCGCAACGATTTCACCCGCACGCTGGAGCTGCTCAAGCACCAGATCGGTCCCACGGTGGGCGCGGGCGAAGTCGTCTCCGACGACAAGGTCGCAAAGGTCTCCATCGTCGGCATCGGCATGCGCAGCCACGTCGGGGTGGCCAGCCTGATGTTCCGCACGCTGGCCGAGGAAGGCATCAACATCCTGATGATCAGCACGTCCGAGATCAAGACCTCGGTCCTGATTCACGACAAGTACATGGAACTGGCTGTGCGCGCTTTGCACAAGGCCTTCGAACTGGATCAGGCCGCTGTTCACCCTGAGGCCTGACCTTCCGTTGTGCCGTGACCGAAGCGGCCAACACCCGCGTTGAGCAAGGCGCAATGCGGGTCTTCAAGCTGGTCGGCTCGGGCTTACCGGTAAATTTTCTATGCTAGAATGCCCGTCTTGCTGGAGACATGGCCGAGTGGTTGAAGGTACTCCCCTGCTAAGGGAGCATGCGGCTTATACCCGCATCGAGGGTTCGAATCCCTCTGTCTCCGCCAGCTAACCCCTTATTAAGTAAGGGGTTTTATTTTTATGCTTCTTCCAATTGGCATTCATTTGGCATCTGGCCAAGTATGGCTAGCGACAATTGGGCGCGGTAGCCCCTAAGCTGGCGGGCGAAAAACACCGCATCATGCAACGATTCCGTCCTGGTAACGCTTGACGATACTAACGATATACGTTAGTATTAGTTCATGCTCGATTCGTTCAAGTGCCAAGACACCCAAGCTCTGTACGAGGGACGTCGCGTAGCGCGATTCGTCAACATCGAGCGGGTGGTGCTGCGCAAGCTGCGTCAGCTGGATATCGCGTCGAGACTGGATGATCTACGCGTTCCGCCGCAAAACCGCCTTGAATCACTCAAGGGCGACAGGAAAGGGCAGTACAGCATCAGGATCAACGATCAATGGCGGCTGTGCTTCGTGTGGCGTGATGGACGTGCGCTGAACGTCGAAATTGTGGACTATCACTAGGAGATAACTATGGTCCGAGAAATCATCCCGGTTACGCCCGGCGAATTGCTCGCAGAAGAATTTTTGCTGCCGATGGGAATCACTCAGTACCGGCTAGCCAAGGAGATTGGCGTATCGCAGCGTCGTATCGGCGAAGTCGTCAACGGCGTGCGTGGGATCACCGCTGATACCGATCTGCGTCTGTGCCGGTTTTTCGGCCTGTCCGATGGATACTGGCTGCGGGCGCAGGCTGCCTATGACACGGAAGTCGCACGCGAAAAGATGCACGATGTGCTGGCCGGGATCAAGCAGTGGCAGCCGCAGTGTCACGCACCAGCCTGAATGCTTCATGGATAAACTCAGGCTCGACAAATGGTTATGGGCCGCGCGCTTTTACAAGACGCGCAGCCTGGCCGTGCAGGCCATCACGGCTGGCCGGGTGAAACTGAACGATCAGATCGTGGCGAAGCCTGCGCGCGAGGTGGCCGTCGGGGATCTCGTCCGGATCCGCAAGCCGAATTTCGATGCCGAAGTCCAGGTTCTGGCGTTGAGCGCCATCCGCGGACCGGCCCCTCAGGCGGCGCTGCTGTTTCAGGAAACGCTGGCCAGCATCACTGCGCGTGAACGATTGGCCGAGCAGCGGCGCCTGGCGCCGGAACCCGCGTTGGACTACGCCGCCGGCCGGCCCACCAAACGCGACCGGCGCCTCGTCGACGAATTGCGCGGGCGCTGAGTGGGCGCGGGCGGTTCACGCCGTCCTACAGATAGCAACTCGTGCCCCGGATCGGACTCGTTCCGCGTCCGCAATCCCCCTCAACGCAGCAATCTGACTTGGTCGCGGGCTTGCTTGGCCAAATAGAGCGCTCGGTCGGCGCGAGAAGACAGCATCTCGAAATTCGGGTCGTCGTGCCGCAAGGTGGCCACGCCCAGGCTGGCCGTGACGCGAAGTTCAGGGTGCTGGGCACTGACCGTCCGTTCGGCCACCAGTGACCGGATACGCTCGGCGACGGCTGCTCCCGTGTCGATGCTGGTCCCGGGTAGCAGCACGGCGAACTCCTCGCCGCCGGTTCGGGCAAACAGGTCTTCGTCGCGAAGCGCGCTGCGGCCGCAGGCCACCAGATCCTTCAGGACGGTGTCCCCGATCGGGTGTCCATAGCGATCATTGACGGCCTTGAAGTGATCCACGTCGAGCGCAATGATCGTCAGGGGGATGTCGTGGCGATGACAGTGGGTGAACTCATATTCCGCGTGCTCCACGAACGAGCGCAGGTTCGGGGCGCCGGTCAGGCTGTCGGTGCGCGCTTCCTCGCGCAGTTGCTCGCGCAGGTTGCTCAGTTCCGTGATGTCGGTGTTCACGCCGATCAGCGCCGGGGTGCCATCCGCGCATTGCCAGGGAACCTTCACCGCCCAGTAGTGGTGCATCTGGCCGTCCGATCCCACGAATGATTCTTCGCCGACCTGCCGTTCCTTCGACTCGAAGACCCTGCGATCCAGCACCCGATGTGTTTCCACGGCCTCAAGCGGCATGACCTCGGTGTCCAGCTTCCCGATGATGGACTCCGCCGTCCGGCCGAAGGTCTCGGCAACGCGCCGATTCACGTAGAGCATGCAGCCGTTGGCATCCTTGATGTAGACGTGCGCGTCCATGCTGTCGAGGATTGTGTCCAGCAGAGACTTTTGCTCACGAGCCTGGTCGCGTAGCGGGCGCAGGTCGTCGGCCGTCGCCTGGCCCCGGTCGAGGAAGCGGTCCATGTTGTCGCTTGGCGAGGACATCGGTTGAGTCTCGGGCATGGGCTGCTCGCTTTTGATTCGACGGGGTGGTGGGGGGGACTGATTGGTTGTGAATCAGAAGTCGCCGAATTTCCGGTCGTGCTCGTACATGGGGTCTGGCCCTGGGTTGAATTGCGTCACGTGGCGGCCGTCATGGCCAAAGTACACGAACATCAGGGAATTCCAGACGTGGTCTTGTTTGTAGCGGTAGTTCCAGACCGTCTGGCGCACGCTGGGCAGCCCGATCTGATCGATGAAAGCAGGCGGCCCGAATTCGCAGCGAACCTGCTCGGGCGTCCAGGTTCCCTGGCGCAGGACTTCAAAGTGTTCGTCGGTGAGAATCGGCGTGACGGCCTGTACACGCCCCTGAGCGTCCAGGTTGCCGCCCCAGGCGTATTGCCCCAGCGGCTGCTGGGACCAGATGACCCGCTGCTGGCCGTTCCGGTTGGTGCACTGTAGTGTGGGCGCACCGAATTGCGCAGTGATCGTTGCGAGCGGTGTGTCGGGCGGGGTGTGCCCGATGTCTGCACAGCCAGTCAACGCTGCGCAGAACAGGATCGGTATCAGCGTACGCATCATGACATCCAAGGGGTACGGACGAATGTATGCTTATGTTACTACGTCCTCATGATCATCCAAAGAACCAATAACACACCCCGATGGAGGCCAGTACTCCGGCCAGATCGGCGAGCAAGGCGCAGCCCACAGTGTGGCGTACGCGCTGCACGCCCACTGCGCCGTAGTACACGGCCAGCACATAGAACGTGGTTTCCGTGCTGCCCTGGACGGTGGCCGCGAGCAGCGCCGGGAAGCTGTCGGGGCCGTAGTGTTGCATGGTTTCTATCATCAGGGCGCGTGCCGCGCTGCCGGAAAAGGGCTTCACCAGCGCCGTGGGCAGCGCGTCGACGAAGCGCGCGTCCAGTCCGATCGTGTGCACGCCCCAGCGGATGCCCTCCAGCAGCACATCCAGCGCGCCCGAGGCGCGCAACACGCCTACGGCGCACAGCATGGCGACCAGATAGGGCAGCAGGTTCTTGCAGACCTCGAAGCCGTCCTTGGCGCCTTCGATGAAGCTTTCGTAGACGGGGATGCGGCGCATGGCCCCCGCGATCAGAAAGGCCACGATGACGGCAAACAGCACCAGGTTGCCCAGCAGCGACGACAACGATGCCACCGCTGCGGTGCTCATCGACGCCAGCAGCGCCATGAAGCCGCCCAGCAGCAGCGCCCCGCTACCCAGCCAGGCGAGCACCACCGGATCCTGCAGTCGCAGCCGCTGCATGAAGGCTACCGACAGCAGCCCGACCAGCGTGGATGCCGATGTTGCCAGCAGAATCGGCAGGAACACCAGCGTAGGGTCGGAGGCTCCCTGCTGTGCCCGGTACATGAAGATCGTGACGGGCAGCAGGGTCAGCGACGAGGAATTCAGCACCAGAAACAGGATCTGCGCGTTGGTTGCGGTGCCTGGGTCCTGGTTGAGCGTCTGCAGTTCCCGCATGGCGCGCAGTCCGATGGGTGTGGCCGCATTGTCCAGCCCGAGTGCATTGGCGGCGAAATTCAGCGTGATCAGGCCCAGCGCGGGGTGGCCGGCCGGCACGCCCGGCATCAGCCGCCGGAAGAGCGGCCCCAGCAGCCGCGCCAGCCCGCCCACCAGGCCCGCCGATTCTGCGATGCGCAGGAAGCCCATCCACAGCGTCAGCGTGCCGAACAGCAGCAACATGATCTTGACCGACAGGTCGGCCATGTCGAACAGGCTGGTGATCAGCCGCTCGAATACGCCTGGGTCGCCCAGAATCCACCACTGGAACAGCGCCGCGACAGCGGCGATCAGGAAAAACGCGAGCCAGAGGGCGTTCAGCATGAGCGTGGGGCTGCAGCGGCGGCGCTTCGCGCGTCGTGGCCGCGCTGATTACGCATCGACCAGCACGCTTTCATCCACGTCGCGGATGTCGGTACGTCCGCAGAACGCCATGGTGATGTCCAGTTCTTTGGCGATGATTTCCAGGCATCGGGTGACACCCGCTTCGCCATAGGCGCCCAGCCCGTACAGGAACGGGCGGCCGATCAGTGTGCCGCGTGCTCTCAGCGCGATGGCGCGCAGCACGTCCTGGCCGCTGCGGATGCCGCCGTCCATCCAGACCTCGATCTGGTCGCCCACCGCTTCGGCGATGGCCGGCAACGCAGTGATGGATGAAGGTGCGCCATCCAGTTGCCGCCCGCCGTGGTTGGAGACGATGAGCGCATCCGCTCCCGCGTCCACCGCCAGCCGGGCGTCCTGGGCATCCAGAATGCCCTTCACGATGATCTTGCCGCCCCAGCGTTCCTTGATCCACGCCAGGTCGCTCCAGTTCAGCGTCGGGTCGAACTGCTCCGCCGTCCAGGAGGCGAGCGAGCTCATGTCCGACACCCCGCGCGCGTGCCCGACGATATTGCCGAAGCTGCGCCGTTGCGTGCGCAGCATCTGCAGGCACCATTGCGGCTTGATGGCCAGGTCCAGCAGGTTCAGGAGCGTGGGCCGCGGCGGCGTGGACAGGCCGTTCTTGATGTCCTTGTGGCGCTGCCCCATGACCTGCAGGTCCAGCGTCACCATCAGCGCCGAGCAGTGCGCCGCCCGGGCGCGGTCGATCAGCCGCCCGATGAAGTCGCGGTCGCGCATCACATAGAGCTGGAACCAGAAGGGTTGCGTGGTATGCGCCGCCACGTCCTCGATGGAGCAGATGCTCATGGTGGACAAGGTGAACGGCACCCCGAAGCGTTCGGCGGCCCGCGCAGCCAGAATTTCGCCATCGGCGTGCTGCATGCCGGTCAGGCCGGTTGGCGCCAATGCCGCCGGCATGGACACGTCGCGCCCCAGCATCTGGGTGCGGATGCTGCGGTGAGAAATGTCCACCGCCACCCGCTGGCGGAACTTCAGCCGCTGCAGGTCGGCTTCGTTGGCCCGGTAGGTGGATTCCGTCCATGAGCCCGAGTCCGCGTAGTCATAGAACATGTGCGGCACACGCCAGCGCGCCACCCGGCGCAGGTCTTCGATGCAGGTGATCTTGCTCAACGGTGTAAAGAGGGGACACATGGTGGTAGGGTTCGGGGATGAGGGTGGTGTGGCGCCTTCCGGTCCGTGTTCTTCAGTGTGCGGACGAAGGGCTTCTGAAATTCTTCGCGTAGTATAGGCACAAAGCCGCGTAAAATCGTCTCGCCGAGAGGCCTCACCCGCATCTGGGGTAAGTCCTGAAGCCGGCGCTGCGGGTGTTGCGGCTTGTTGTGGGATTGCAACGCTTCCCTCACAAACTGGGCGGTTTACCCGGTACGACATGGCGCCAGCCTCGATTTTTTGATGCAATACCTACAACTTCCCTTCGCGGAGTTGGAAGAGCAGCAGCAAAGGATGTTGTTGGCCTGCTCTGATTCACATAAATCTACGGAGATTTCTTACATGAAAAAGACTCTGCTCGCTGCTGCTCTGCTGGCCGGTTTCGCCACCGCCGGCGTTGCTCAAGCAGAAACGTCCGTGACGCTGTACGGTATCCTGGATACCGGCTACGGCTACCAAAATTTCAAGAACAACCATGAAGGCGCTGATTACCGCGCTCGTTCCTCCGGTCTGCGCAGCGGCTTTGTCGACGGCAACCGCTGGGGCCTGAAGGGCGCCGAAGATCTGGGCGGCGGTCTGAGCGCCATCTTCACATTGGAAAACGGCTTCAACATCGGAACCGGTTCCCTGGACGGCGGCAACATGTTCAACCGCCAAGCCTTCGTGGGTCTGTCCAGTGATCAGTGGGGTGCTCTGACCCTGGGCCGCCAATACAGCGCCGGCGTGGATACGTCGATGGGCGAAGAAATGAACGGCCTGGGCAACTTTGATAAGGTCGCCGGCGGCATGGGCCTGGGCTCTGGCACTCGCGTCAACAACTCGTTCAAGTACACCACGCCGTCCTTCAGCGGCTTCAAGGGCGTGCTGATGTACGGCACGGGCAGCACGGCCAACTCCAACAGCACCTGGGTCATCCGTGACGGCAATTTGCCCAATACGGACGTGAAGGATCGTGGCGCGCGCCTGTCGGTGGGTGCTTCGTACTCCAACGGCCCCCTGGGCATTGGTGCCGCCTATGATCGTCAAAGCGTTTATGGTCAGGACGTGAATGGCCGGAACGTCAACGCCATGACGGCGTGGGACATCAACGGTTCCTACGACTTCGAAGTCGTGAAGCTGTCCCTGATGTTCGGTCAGGACCGCAACGGCAAGATCAACTGGAACGGCGATGCGACTGATCTTTCCGGCTATGCAGTTCCCAACCTGGCCAATGGCTACCAGGATTTCAAGTCGAACAACTGGGGCGTGACCCTGAGCGCGCCGGTAGGCCCGGGCCGCTTGTTCGCCGTCTACAACGGTTCGCACTCGAACCTGAAGGACGACGACAAGTGGGGCTCCAAGGCTGGCAACATCAACGCCTACCAGCTGCAATACCAATACCCGCTGTCCAAGCGCACCAAGATCTACACGTACGCTTCGTACATGCAGAATGTTGGCTACGTGAAGGATCTGAAGGGTACGGAAGCCGGTATCGGTATCAACCACCGCTTCTGATCGCGGCGCGTGGCTTGTCCACGCTTGCGATGCGGCCTGATTCGTCAGGCCGTCACGAATACCGGAGGCGCAAGTCTCCGAATACAAGAACCACCCTTCGGGGTGGTTTTTGTGTTTCTGTTCGGGGCTGATAGACTGAGAACGCCTGGCACAGCCTGTTGAATCATGTGCGCGTCTTCAGGCCTTTGAAAGCCATTTTGTGCTGTGCTCGGCGACGTCGGCGGCACGGTCCCCAACATGTTTCAGACCCGCACCAGTGGCCGCGAAGGGGTCTGTCGAAATGCTACAATCCCGTAGTTTTGTCATTCGCAACTGGGGCATTTCATGAACCTGCAACAGTACTTTCCCGTGCTGCTTTTCATCGTGGTCGCGGTCCTGATCGGCGGAGCCCTGATTGCGGCCGGCCGGTTCCTAAGCCCTAATGACCCGGATTCTGAAAAGCTGTCCGCGTACGAATGCGGGTTCGAATCGTTCGACGATTCGCGCATGAAATTCGACGTGCGCTATTACCTGGTTGCCATCCTGTTCATCATGTTCGATCTGGAAATCGCATTCCTGTTTCCCTGGGCTATTGCCAACGGGGCGCTGGGCATGGTGGGCTTCTGGGCGGTGGCCATCTTCCTGACGGTGCTCACGGTGGGCTTCATCTACGAATGGCGCCGGGGCGCGCTGGACTGGGAATAATCTGGGGGTTTGATCATGGCAGAAGGTGTGATGGAAAAAGGCTTTATGACCACCAGTGCGGACAAGTTCCTGAACTGGGCGCGGACGGGGTCGATGTGGCCCATGACGTTTGGTCTGGCCTGTTGCGCGGTCGAAATGATGCATGCCGGCGCCGCGCGCTATGACCTGGATCAGTTCGGCATCATCTTCCGTCCCAGCCCGCGTCAGTCCGACCTGATGATCGTGGCCGGCACGCTATGCAACAAGATGGCCCCGGCGCTGCGGAAGGTCTATGACCAGATGCCGGAACCGCGCTGGGTGGTGTCCATGGGGTCCTGTGCCAACGGCGGCGGCTATTACCACTATTCCTATTCGGTGGTGCGCGGTTGCGACCGCATCGTGCCGGTGGATGTCTACGTGCCGGGCTGCCCGCCCACGGCGGAAGCCCTGGTGTACGGGCTGCTGCAGATGCAGAACAAGATCCGCCTGAACAACACCATCCATCGCGGCTAGGCCGGCGGGTTCCTCGACAGATATCGCTATGACACGGCTACAGACATTACACGACAACCTGCGCTCGGTGCTGGGCGATTCGGTCGATCTGACCGAATCGCTGGGTGAGCTGACCCTCCAGGTCCCGGCCAGCGCCTGGCTGGAAACCTGCCGCACCCTGCGCGACCATGCCGATCTGCGCTTCGAGCAGAACATGGACCTGTGCGCGGTGGACTATTCCGCCTGGAAGGCCCCTACCTACACGCCCGATCACGTTGCGCACCCCAAGCGCTTTGCGGTGGTGATCCAGCTGCTGTCGGTGACGCACAACTGGCGCCTGCGCGTGCGCGCCTACGCGGATAACGACGAGTTTCCGATGATGGCGTCTCTGGTGGACGTCTGGCCGTCGGTGAACTGGTACGAACGGGAAGCCTTCGACCTGTTCGGCGTGGTCTTCGAGGGCCACCCCGACCTGCGCCGCATCCTCACGGACTATGGCTTCATCGGTCATCCGTTCCGCAAGGACTTCCCGATCTCCGGCCATGTGGAGATGCGCTACGACGCCGAGCAGAAGCGCGTCATTTACCAACCGGTCACCATCGAGCCGCGCGAGGTCGTCCCGCGCATCGTGCGCGAGGATCACTACGGAATAGAGCGGTACTGACATGGCAGAAATCCAGAACTACAACCTGAACTTCGGCCCGCAGCACCCGGCCGCGCACGGGGTGCTGCGCCTGGTGCTGGAACTGGACGGTGAAGTCGTCCAGCGTGCGGATCCGCACATCGGACTGCTGCACCGCGCGACCGAAAAACTGGCCGAGACCCGCACCTTCCTGCAGACGCTGCCGTACATGGACCGCCTGGACTACGTGTCCATGATGTGCAACGAGCATGCCTACTGCATGGCGGTGGAACGCCTGCTGGGCGTCGAGGTGCCGCTGCGCGGGCAGTACATCCGCGTGATGTTCGACGAGATCACGCGCGTCCTGAACCACTTGATGTCGCTGGGTTCGCACGCGCTGGATGTGGGTGCGATGGCGGTGTTCCTGTACGCCTTCCGCGAGCGGGAAGACCTGATGGACTGCTACGAGGCGGTGTCGGGCGCGCGCATGCATGCGGCCTACTACCGGCCGGGTGGTGTGTACCGCGATCTGCCGGATTCCATGCCGCAGTACAAGCCGTCCAAATACCGCTCGGACAAGGAAATGCGCGTCATGAACGAGGCGCGCCAGGGCTCCTTGCTGGATTTCATCGAGGACTTCACGAACCGTTTCCCGAACTGCGTGGACGAATACGAGACGCTGCTGACCGACAACCGGATCTGGAAGCAGCGTCTGGTGGATGTCGGTGTGGTGTCTCCAGAGCGTGCGCTGGCGCTGGGTTTCACCGGCCCCATGCTGCGCGGCTCGGGCATCGAATGGGATCTGCGCAAGAAGCAGCCCTACGAAGTCTACGACCGCATGGATTTCGACATCCCGGTGGGGGTGAATGGCGACTGCTACGACCGCTATCTGTGCCGCATCGCCGAGATGCGCGAGTCCAACCGCATCATCCGCCAGTGCGTGGAGTGGCTGCGCAACAATCCCGGCCCGGTGATCACGGACAACCACAAGGTTGCTCCGCCGAAGCGGGCCAAGATGAAAGAGGGGATGGAAGACATGATCCATCACTTCAAGCTGTTCTCCGAAGGCATGCACGTGCCCGAAGGCGAGGCCTACGCCGCCATCGAGCACCCCAAGGGCGAATTCGGCATCTATCTGATCTCCGACGGGGCCAACAAGCCTTATCGCCTGAAGATCCGGGCGCCGGGCTTTGCGCACTTGCACTCTCTCGAAGAAATGTCCAGGGGCCACATGATTTCCGATGTGGTGACCATCATCGGCACCCAGGACATCGTGTTTGGCGAGATCGATCGCTAGTCGGTCGGTTCACAGGAATAGGCATATGTTGCTTTCTGAAGAAGCGTACCGGGAAATCGACCGGGCAATCTCGAAGTACCCGCCGGAACAGAAGCGCTCCGCCGTGATGGCGGCGCTCACGGTGGCCCAGGACGAAAAGGGCTGGATCTCGCCCGAGGTCATTCGCGACGTGGCGGCGTATCTGGGTATGCCGCCCATCGCCGTGCAGGAATGCGCGACTTTCTACAACATGTACAACACCCAGAAGGTGGGCAAATACACGCTCACCATCTGCACCAACCTGCCCTGTGCGCTGCAGGGCAGCGTGAAAGCCGCCGAATACCTCAAGGAAAAGCTGGGCGTGGATTTCCACGAAACCACGGCGGATGGCCTGTTCACGCTCATCGAGGGCGAATGCATGGGGGCCTGTGGCGATGCGCCGGTGGTGATCGCCAATGGCAAGCACATGTGCTGCCGCATGCAGCCCGAAAGGATCGACGCGTTGATCGCTGAACTGAAACAGCAGGAGTCGGCATGAGCGGGCTGGACGTATTGCAGAAATTCTCCACCGACGCGCTGTCGCCGGATCTGGGCAACGACCCGTCGCTCAGCATGATCTTTCATGGCCGTCACATCAGCCCCCAGATCCTGGCCGGGCTGGATGGCCATAACTGGGGCATCCAGGATTACATGGCACGCGGCGGCTACGAGTCGCTGAAGAAGATCCTGACCACCGGCATGACGCCGGATGACGTGATCGCCGAACTGAAGGCGTCCAGCCTGCGCGGCCGCGGCGGGGCGGGTTTTCCGACGGGCCTGAAGTGGTCCTTCATGCCGCGCAATTTCCCGGGCCAGAAGTACGTGGTCTGCAATTCCGACGAGGGTGAACCGGGCACGTTCAAGGACCGCGACATCCTGCGCTTCAACCCGCATTCGGTGATCGAAGGCATGATCATCGGCGGCTACGCCATGGGCGCGTCGGTGGGCTACAACTACATCCACGGCGAAATCTTCCAGATCTACGAGCGTTTCGAGGAAGCCCTGGAACAAGCGCGCGCGGCCGGGTTCCTGGGCGAGAACATTCTGGGCTCGGGCTTTAGCTACGAGCTCCACGCCCACCACGGCTATGGGGCCTACATCTGCGGCGAGGAAACGGCACTGCTCGAATCGCTGGAGGGCAAAAAGGGCCAGCCTCGATTCAAGCCGCCGTTCCCGGCAAGCTACGGGCTGTACGGCAAGCCTACGACGATCAACAACACGGAAACCTTCGCGGCCGTGCCGTTCGTCTTCAAGCTGGGCGCACAGGCCTATCTGGAGCTGGGCATCGAAAAGGCCGGGGGGACGAAGATCTTCTCCATCTCCGGTGACGTGGAACGTCCCGGCAACTACGAAATTCCGCTGGGCACGCCATTCCCCAAGCTGCTGGAACTTGCAGGCGGCGTGAAGGGCGGGCGCAAGCTGAAGGCCGTGGTTCCGGGCGGATCGTCTTCGCCCGTGCTGCCGGCCGACATCATGATGCAGACCAACATGGACTACGACTCGATCGCCAAGGCCGGATCCATGCTGGGGTCGGGCGCGGTGATCGTGCTCGACGACACGCGTTGCATGGTGAAGTCGCTCATGCGGCTGTCGTATTTCTACTTCGAGGAATCCTGTGGCCAGTGCACGCCCTGTCGCGAGGGCACAGGCTGGCTGTACCGCATGATGAACCGCATGGAACACGGCCGGGGCACGATGGAAGACATCGCGACCCTGGATTCGGCCGCCAGCAACATGATGGGCCGCACCATTTGCGCCCTGGCCGATGCTGCCGCAATGCCCGTGCGCAGCTTCATCAAGCATTTCCGCGACGAATTCGTCTACCACGTTGACCACAAGGATTGTGTGGTCTCCAAATATCTGTAGGTCGCACACGCCATGGTAGAACTCACCATCGACGGTCTGAAGGTCGAAGCCGAAGAAGGCAGCATGATCATCCAGGCTGCACACCGCGCCGGTATCTACATCCCGCACTTCTGTTATCACAAGAAGCTCAGCATTGCGGCCAACTGCCGCATGTGTCTGGTGGAAATCGAGAAGCAGCGCAAGGAAATGCCCGCCTGCGCCACGCCGGTCACCAACGGCATGGTGGTGTACACCAAGTCCGAAAAGGCCGTCGCCGCACAGCGCGCCGTGATGGAATTCCTGCTCATCAACCACCCGCTGGATTGCCCGGTGTGCGATCAGGGCGGCGAATGTCAGCTCCAGGATCTGGCCGTGGGCTACGGGGAATCGGCCTCGCGCTATCACGAGCCCAAGCGGGTCGTGTTCCACAAGCCCATGGGGCCGTTGATTTCGGCCGAACAAATGCAGCGCTGCATTCATTGCACGCGCTGCATCCGGGTGGGCCAGGAAATCGGCGGCATCATGGAAATTGGCATGCTCAACCGTGGCGAATATTCCGAGATCACCACCTTCGTGGGCGAGGCAGTGGAATCCGAGCTCTCCGGCAACATGATCGATGTCTGTCCGGTGGGGGCGCTGTTGTCAAAGCCCTTCACCATGAAGGCGCGGACCTGGGAACTGGCGCGCCGCCGTTCCATCAGCCCGCACGACAGCGTGGGCGCCAACTTGGTCGTGCAGAGCAAGATGGACCGGGTGCTGCGCGTGGTGCCGTTCGAGAACGAACCCGTCAACGAATGCTGGATCAGCGACCGCGACCGCTTTGCCTATTGCGGTCTGTACACCGACGACCGGCTGCAGCACCCCATGGTGCGCGCCTGCGACGGCGAATGGCACGAGGCTACCTGGGCGGAAGCCCTGCAATCCGTGGTCACCGGGCTGACCCAGGTGCGCGAAGACGGCGCAGGCGCCCAGATGGGGTTCCTCGCGGCCGAGACGGCGACGCTCGAAGAAATGGCGTTGCTCTCGAGGCTGGCGCGGGCCCTGGGATCGGACAACATCGATTTTCGCCTGCGGGGAGATGGCGCGGCACTGGATGCGGTGCGCACGGGCGCGCCGTGGCTGGGCATGCCGATCGCCGACCTGAACAAGCTCGATCGCACGCTGGTGGTGGGATCGTTCCTGCGCAAGGACCATCCGCTCATGGCGCAGCGCCTGCGCCAGGCGGCCAAGCGCGGCATGCAGCTTTCGCTGGTGGACAGCGTGGCGGTGGATCCGCTGGTACCGGTGGCGGCCCACATGACGGTCAAGCCATCGGCAGTGGTCGATGCGTTGGCGCAGATCGTGGTGGCGCTGGCTGGTCTCAAGTCGCAGCCGGTACCGGAAGGTCTGGCGGGTGTGCAGGCGGGTGACTCCGCACGCGCCGTCGCGGCCAGCCTGGCTTCGGGCGAGCGCGTCGCGGTCTTCATGGGTAATCTGGCGGTCAGCGATGACCAGGTCGCGCAGCTCGCCGCCAATGCCCAGGCCATTGCCAGGCTGGCGGGCGGCCGGTTCGGGTTCCTGACCTCGGGTGGCAACACGGTGGGTGGTTACCTGGCCGGTGTCGTCCCCGGTAAGGGCGGGCGCGATGCACGCCAAATGCTCTCTGGTGATCCTCTGAAGGCTTATGTGGTGCTGCATGCCGAGCCGCTGCTCGACAGCGAGCTGGGCGAGCAGGCCGTCGATACCCTGAAGGGTTCGGCCATGGCGGTGGCGCTGACCCCGTTCAAATCAGCTGCGCAGGACTGGGCCGATGTGATGCTGCCGATCGCACCGTTCACTGAGACTTCCGGCACGTTTGTGAATGCCGAAGGCCGCGCCCAGAGCTTCAAGGGCGTAGCGGCCACGGTGGGCGACACACGCCCGGCCTGGAAGGTGCTGCGGGTGCTGGGCAATCTGATGGGGTTGCAGGGGTTCGATGACGAGACCTCCGAATCAGTGCGCGATACGGTGATGGTGGGCAGCCTGGAAGACCGGCTGTCCAACGACATCAACCTGACCCCGGCCACGGTAGCGGTGGGTGCCGGCCTGGAACGTGTGGCCGAGCTTCCCATCTACCGCACGGACGCGCTGGTACGTCGTTCGCAACCACTGCAAGAGCACATCAACTCGGCGCCGCCGCGCGCTGCCATGAACGCGGCCACGTTGCAGACGCTGGGGCTGTCGGCGGGCGACACTGTGCGGGTGACCGCCACCCATGGTTCGGTGGATCTGGAGGCCGCGCTGGACGAGGCCGTGGCCGACGGCGCCGTGCGCATCGCGGGTGCGTTTGAACAGACAGCTGCTTTGGGCATGGGCTCGGGCGAAATCAAGGTGGAGCGTCTCTGATGGACTGGTTGAACACCCTGAACGCCTACGGCGTGGATCTGATCGGCCAGGCCCCGTGGCTGGTGGTCTGGACGCTGGTGAAGATCCTGGTCATCGCCGTTCCCATCATTCTGTGCGTGGCCTACCTGACGTACTGGGAACGCAAGATGATCGGCTTCATGCACGTACGCCTGGGGCCCAATCGCGTGGGTTATCGCGGGCTGCTGCAGCCGTTCGCCGACGTCTTCAAACTGTTGTTCAAGGAACTGATTGTTCCGGCCAAGGCCAACAATGTGCTGTATATCGTTGCGCCCATCGTCACGTTGACGCCTGCGCTGGCCGCCTGGGCCGTGATTCCGTTCCAGCCCGAGGTGGTGCTGGCCAACGTGAACGCCGGCCTGCTGTATGTGATGGCGATCACGTCCGTCGGCGTGTATGGTGTCATCGTCGCGGGCTGGGCGTCCAACTCCAAATACGCGCTGCTGGGCGCGCTGCGGGCCTCGGCCCAGATGGTGTCTTACGAGCTGGCCATCGGCTTCGTGATGGTGACGATCCTGCTGGTATCCGGTTCGCTGAACCTGTCCACCATCGTCTCGGGCCAGGGTCATGGGTTTTTTGCGGGCCATGGGCTGACCTTCCTGTCCTGGAACTGGCTGCCGCTGCTGCCGCTGTTCATCATTTATGTGGTGTCGGCCGTGGCCGAGACCAACCGGCTGCCGTTCGACGTGGTGGAAGGTGAATCCGAAATCGTGGCCGGGCACATGGTGGAATATTCCGGCATGGGTTTTGCGCTGTTTTTCCTGGCTGAGTACGCGAACATGATTCTGCTCTCGGCCATGGCGTCGGTCATGTTCCTGGGCGGCTGGATGGCGCCTCTGGACATCGCACCGTTCACCTGGATTCCGGGCTGGATCTGGCTGGGCATCAAGACATTCATCGTGGTCTCGATGTTCATCTGGTTCCGTGCCACCTTCCCGCGTTATCGCTATGACCAGATCATGCGCCTGGGCTGGAAGGTTTTCATCCCGCTGACGGGGATCTGGCTGGTCGTGGTGGCCATCTGGATGCAGACGCCCTGGAATATCTGGCAGTAAGGAGAGCGACATGGAAGCGATCAAGGATTTCTTCGGCAGCCTGATGCTGAAGGAAATGTTCGAGGGCATGCGCCTGACGGGCAAATATTTCTTCAAGCGCAAGATCACCATTCGGTATCCGATGGAGAAGACGCCCACGTCGCCCCGGTTCCGCGGGCTGCACGCGCTGCGCCGCTACGAAAACGGCGAGGAACGCTGCATTGCCTGCAAGCTGTGCGAAGCCGTCTGCCCGGCGCTGGCCATCACCATCGAATCCGAGCAGCGCGAGGACGGCACGCGCCGCACCACGCGCTACGACATCGATCTGGCCAAGTGCATTTTCTGCGGGTTCTGCGAAGAGGCCTGTCCCACGGATTCCATCGTGGAAACCCATCTGCACGAATATCACGGCGAAAAGCGCGGCGATCTCTACTACACCAAAGACATGCTGCTGGCGGTGGGCGACCGGTACGAGCCGGAAATCGCCGCACGCCGCGCTGCCGACGCGCCTTATCGTTGAAGCCGGGACACCGACCATGAGTTTCGATATCTTTCTGTTCTACCTGCTGTCCATCGTGCTGGTGGTGGCGGCGTTCCGCGTCATCACGGCGACCAGCCCCGTGACCGGCGTGCTGCATCTGATCCTGACGTTCTTCACGGCATCGATGATGTGGATGCTGATCCAGGCGGAGTTTCTCGCGCTGGTGCTGGTCATCGTCTACGTCGGAGCAGTGCTGGTGCTGTTCCTGTTCGTGGTGATGATGCTGGACATGCGTCTGGAAGGTCTGAAGCAGGGCATGAAGGTCTACCTGCCGCTGGGGCTGACCATTGGCGGCATCATGGTGGCCGAGATGGTCTTCGTGGTGGTGCGCGCCTGGGGGCATGTCGGGGATGCGCCTGTTCCGGCGGCGGATTTCGACAATACCCGGGCGCTGGGCGTGGCCATGTACACGCACTTTCCGTATGCGGTGGAAATCGGCGGCGTCATTCTGCTGCTGGGCATGATTTCCGCGATCGCGCTCACCATGCGCAAGCGTACTGACTACAAACGTACCAATCCGGACCGCCAGACTCGCGTGAAGTCCTACGACCGCGTCCGCCTGGTGAGCATGCCATCAGAGGCCGAGACCGCCGAATCCAAGCCGTCTGCCGAAGGAGCCAAGCAATGATGACCCTGAGCCTCAGCCATTACCTGATCATCGGGGCCATCCTGTTCGCCATCGGCGTCTTTGGCTTCTTCCTGAACCGCCGCAACCTGATCGTGCTGCTGATGTCCATCGAGCTGATCCTGTTGTCGGCCAACATGAATTTCGTCGCCTTTTCCATCTGGTCGGGCAATCCCGCCGGACAGGTCTTCGTGTTCTTCGTGCTGACGGTGGCGGCCTCCGAGGCCGCGATCGGCCTGGCCATCCTGGTGCTGCTGTTCCGCAACCTGAGCACGATCGCCGTCGACAAACTCGACCATCTGAAGGGGTGATGGGGTCATGAGTCCACAGAGTCTTTATCTACTGATCGCGCTGGCGCCGCTGGCAACCGCCGTCGTGGCGGGCTTTTTCGCGACTGGCTTCATGGGGTCCTGGATCAGCCGCCGGGGCGCCCATCTGCTCACCATTCTGGGTGTGGCGGTGTCCTTCATCGGGTCGCTGGTGGTCCTGCAGCAGGTCATGGGCGGCCACACGTTCGACGGCACCATCTATGTCTGGTCCATGATCGGCACAGTCAAGTTCGAGGTCGGCTTCCTGATCGATCCGCTGACGGCGCTGATGATGGTGGTGGTCACCTTCGTCTCGCTCATGGTGCACGTCTACACCATCGGCTACATGGCGGACGACCGGGGCTACAACCGCTTCTTTTCGTACATTTCGCTGTTCACGTTCTCCATGCTGATGCTGGTCATGTCCAACAACATGATGCAGATCTTCTTCGGCTGGGAGGCCGTGGGCCTGGTGTCGTACCTGCTGATCGGCTTTTATTACGGGCGGCCCTCGTCGGTGTTTGCAAGCCTGAAGGCATTCCTGGTGAATCGGGTGGGCGACGTGGGGTTCGTGCTGGGGATCGGGCTGCTGTATGCCTATTCCGGGACGCTGCACTACGCCGACATCTTTGCTCAGGCCGACAAGCTTGCCGCGATCACTTTTCCAGGCACGGACTGGCACATGCTGACGGTCGCGTGCCTGTGCCTGTTCGTCGGTGCGATGGGTAAATCGGCGCTGGCGCCGCTGCATGTGTGGCTGCCGGATTCCATGGAAGGCCCCACACCGATCTCGGCGCTGATCCACGCCGCTACCATGGTGACGGCCGGCATCTTCATGGTGGCGCGCTTCTCGCCCGTGTTCGAGCATGCACAGAACGTGCTGTCCTTCATCCTCATCATCGGTGCTTTCGGCGCGCTGTTCCTGGGGCTGATCGCGCTGGTCCAGACCGACATCAAGAAAGTGGTGGCCTATTCGACGCTGTCTCAGCTTGGCTACATGGCGGTGGCGCTGGGCGCATCGGCGTATCAAGTCGCGATCTTCCATCTGATGACACATGCTTTCTTCAAGGCGTTGCTGTTCCTGACGGCAGGGTCCGTCATCCTGGGCATGCACCACGACCAGGACATGCGCCACATGGGCGGCTTGCGCAAATACATGCCCATCACCTGGATCACCACGCTGATCGGGTCCCTCGCGCTGGCTGGCATGCCGTTCTTCTCGGGGTTCTATTCCAAGGAACACATCGTGGAGGCCGCTGGTGCCGCCGGCATCTGGGGCGCGAACTTCGCCTATTTCTGCACGTTCGCGGGGCTGTTCGTCACCTCGCTCTATTCGTTCCGCCTGTATTTCCTGGTGTTCCACGGCAAAGAGCGCTTCGATCTGGAACACGGCCCCAAGGCGCTGGTGCACGAAGAAGACTTCGAACCGCTGGAGGGTGAAGCCCGCGAGCATGCCATCGCCGAGCAGGCCCACCATCACGGTCTGCCCAAGGAATCCCCGTGGGTGGTGACCGTCCCGCTGATCGCGCTCGCCTTCATGTCGGTGGTCGCGGGCGTATGGTTCATCCAGCCGCTGCTTTTTGGCGACTTCTTCGGCCATTCCATCACGGTGCTGCCGCAGCACCCGGCCATGGCCGATATGGCTGGCGAATGGCACGGCTGGGTCGCGTTTGGCCTGCATGGGCTCACCAGTGTGCCGTTCCTGCTGCTGGTGGCGGGTTTCGTGGTCGCCTGGTATTGCTGGCTCATCAATCCGCGCGTCCCAGAGGCTTTTGCGCGCAGTCTGGCCTGGGTCTATCGGGCGCTGGTTGAAAAGCTCTATTTCGACTGGTTCAACGAGCAGGTCGTGGCGCGTGCCATCCGTGGGCTGGGCCACGGGCTGTGGCAGCGCGGTGACCGCCACCTCATCGACGGCATCATGGTCAACGGCACCGCGCGCATGGTCGGGTTGGCGGCCGCCACTGGGCGCCTGCTGCAGTCGGGCTACATCTACCATTACGCCTTCGCCATGATCATCGGCATCATGGTGTTTCTCACATTCTTCGTCTTGATGGTTCACTGATGACTAGCGAAATGGCGACTTCGTCACTGCCCTGGCTGACTCTATCGATCTTCGTTCCGATCGTCTTCGGATTGCTGGTGCTGCTGATCGGCCGGGATGACAATCCCGGACCCGCGCGGGTCCTGTCGCTGATCGGCTCCATCGCCGGCTTTCTGGTGACGTTGCCGCTGTACACGGGTTTCAACCCGCACACGGCCGACATGCAGTTCGTCGAGAACAGGCCCTGGATCGAGACCTTCAACCTGAACTATCACCTGGGGATCGACGGGATATCGGTCTGGTTCATCCTGCTCACCTCCTTCATCACCATCATCGTGGTGCTGGCGGGCTGGGAGGTCATCAAATCCCGCGTGGCGCAGTACATGGCGGCATTCCTGATTCTGTCGGGACTCATGATCGGCGTGTTCTGCGCGCTGGACGGGATGCTGTTCTACGTTTTCTTCGAGGCCACGCTGATCCCGATGTACATCATCATCGGCGCCTGGGGGGGACCGAATCGCGTCTATGCGGCGCTGAAGTTCTTCCTCTACACGCTGATGGGGTCGCTGCTCACGCTGATTGCCTACATCTACCTGTGGCACGAATCGAATGGCTCGTTCGATGTGGCCACCTGGCAGCACCTGAAGCTGAATTATTCGCAGCAGATCTTCATCTTCATTGCGCTGCTGGCCGCCTTTGCGGTGAAGGTCCCCATGTGGCCCATTCACACCTGGCTGCCGGATGCGCACGTCGAGGCGCCTACGGGCGGTTCCATCGTCCTGGCGGCGGTCATGCTGAAACTGGGCTGCTACGCGTTCCTGCGCTTCCTGCTGCCCATCGCGCCGGACGCCTCGCACAGCCTGGCCGGACTCATGATCGTGCTCTCGCTGATTGCGATTGTCTACATCGGGCTGGTGGCCATCGTCCAGGACGACATGAAGAAGCTGGTGGCGTATTCATCGGTCGCCCACATGGGGTATGTGACCCTGGGCTTCTTCCTGTTCAACGTCACCGGCATGGAAGGCGCCATCATCCAGATGCTGTCGCACGGTTTCGTGTCGGGCGCCATGTTCATGTGCATCGGCGTGATGTACGACCGGCTGCACACGCGGCGCATCGATGCCTATGGCGGGATCATCAACCGCATGCCCAAGTTCGTGACCTTCTTCGTGCTGTTTTCGATGGCCAATGCCGGCCTGCCGGGCACCAGCGGGTTCGTGGGCGAATTCACCGTGATCCTGGGCGCCGTCCAGTTCAACTTCTGGGTCGGGCTACTGGCCGCGACGGCGCTGATGTGGGGGGCGGGCTATTCGCTGTGGATGCTCAAGCGCGTGGCCTACGGGCCGGTCGCCAACGAGAATGTCTCGGGCATGAAGGACATCAACGGGCGCGAATATCTGGTGCTGGGGCTGCTGGCCATCATGGTGTTGTTCCTGGGGATCTTCCCGAGCTTCTTCACTGATTTGATGCACCCCTCGGTCAATGCGCTGATGCAGCACGTGGCCATCTCGAAACTGTAGGCCTGACTAACCATGCATACTCTATTTGACTTCGCACTGGCGGCCCCCGAGATCGTGCTGCTGGCGCTGACCTGCCTGGTCCTGCTGCTGGATGCCTTCGATCGCGATTCGGGGCGTCGCATGACCTTCACGCTGACCATGGCGACGCTGGTGATCGTGATCCTGGTGTCCTGGGGGCAATGGCGCAGCGGCCTGCACGGGCGCACCTTCAGCAGCCTGTATGTGGCGGATTCGCTGGGGCATTTCCTGAAGATCCTGTCGGCCGTCGCCGTGGGCGTGACCCTGATCTACGGTCGTTCATATTCCGAGAAGCGTGACATGACGTCGCGTGGCGGGGAGCTTTACTCACTCACGCTCATCATGCTGCTGGGTGAATTCGTGATGATCTCGGCCGGCAGCATGCTGACCGTGTACTTGGGTGTGGAGTTGATGTCGTTTGCGCTTTACGCGCTGGTGGCGCTGCGCCGCGACCATCTGGCGTCCACCGAAGCCGCGATGAAGTACTACGTACTGGGCTGCCTGGCTTCTGGCATCCTGCTCTACGGTATGTCCATGATCTATGGCGCGACCGGCGAAGTCGGGCTGGCCGAGATCGCCCAGGTGATTCGCGGGGGTCACGCCCAGAGTCTGCCGCTGGCCTTTGGCGTTGTCTTCATCGTTGCCGGCCTGGGGTTCAAGCTGACGGCCGCACCATTTCACATGTGGACGCCGGATGTCTACCAGGGTGCTCCGACCACGGTCACGCTGCTGGTGGGGGCGGCCCCGAAGTTCGCGGCCTTCTGCATCACGCTGCGGCTGCTCATCGAGGCGCTGCACGGTATTGCCGTGGACTGGCAGCCCATGCTGCTCATCATGGCTGTGCTGTCGCTGGCGCTGGGCAACATCGTGGCCATCGCGCAGACCAACTTCAAGCGCATGCTGGCGTATTCGGCTATCGGGCAGATGGGCTATGTATTTCTGGGACTGCTGTCGGGGGTATCCAGCGGCCATGCCGGGACCAACGCGGCCGCTTATGGCGCGTCACTGTTCTACGTCGTGATCTATGTGCTGACCACGCTGTCCACGTTCGGCCTGATCCTGCTGCTCTCGCGCCAGGGTTTCGAAGCCGAAGAGATCGCCGATCTGAAAGGCTTGAATCGGCGCAATCCGTTGCTGGCGGGTGTGCTGCTGCTGTCCATGTTCTCGCTGGCCGGCATCCCGCCGCTGTCGGGTTTCTATGCCAAGCTCATCGTGCTGCAGGCGGTGGTGAGCGCCGGTTATGTGTGGCTGGCGGTGTTTGCCGTGATGTGCTCGCTGATTGGCGCCTTCTACTACCTGCGCGTGGTGAAGATGGCGTATTTTGACGAACCCGAGGATGGCGTGGTGCTCAGCACGGGCACTTTTGCCACGCGCAGCGTCATGTCGCTCAACGGCCTGCTGGTGATCGGCCTGGGCATTCTGCCGGGCGGCCTGATTGCGCTGTGCGAACGCGTCATCACGCAGTCGCTGGTGTTCTGAGTTTCCAAACGGCTGAGCGGGACGCGTCATGACCTTGTCGGTAGCAGTTTGGCTGGTTATTTTCAGTGCATTGGTGATGGCGAACCTGCCGTTCGTTCTGGACCGGCCACTGGCAGCTTGGGGGTGGGCAGCCACCCAGGGCAGCGGCAGTGGTTTGCGCTGGGTGCGTTGTCTGGTCTTTTTGGCTGGGGTGGCGCTGTGGTCCTATGGGACGCTGACCCTGGTTGGCGGCGCGTTCGCCGGCGGCGGCAGCACGGCGGCGCTGTTTTTCGTCAAGCTGTTGATCAGCGTGTTGATCATGGCGGCCTGGCTGTACTGGCCGGGAGTGTCGGGGCGTTCAGCGGATGCTGCCAGCGGCGCCGGTGCGCCATCAGCAGCTACCCCGCCGACCCCGGTCCGGGCTGCCGTGCGCCGGTCCGTGGAGCCGGTCAAACCGTTCATCGACCGCCTCCTGGAAGTCCTGGTCAGCTATGTACTGGTCGGGACGCTGGGCAATTCGCTGGAACTCAATCTGGGCAATGGCTTCACCCAGGGCTGGGAATTCTATGCCGTGACGCTGGCGCTGTTTGTGGTGCTGGCCTACCCGGGCTTCGTCTGGCGCTATATGCTCAAGGCCCGGCGCCACCATTAGCTCTGGAGATTCCCGCGTGGCTCACGTGATTCTGCAGGCCCCGCGCCTGATGCGCGACGACATCGAGCGGCTGGCCGCCGTTGCCTGTGCCAGCGGCGTGCAGGAGCTGACCCCAACCGCCGTACGTCTGCTGGGCGTGGCGTCCGATACGCAGGCCGAGGTGATGGCGCTTGCGCAGGCGGCCCACATGGATGCGGCCTGGCTGGAGTCCATCAGACGACTGGCCGACTGCAAGCTGCTGGCGATGGACATGGATTCCACGCTGGTCAATATCGAATGCATCGACGAGATTGCGGCGGCCGTCGGCCGCAAGGCTGAGGTGGCGGCGATCACCGAGGCTGCGATGCGCGGCGAACTGAAAGACTTCTCGGAGAGCCTGCGCCGGCGCGTGGCGTTGCTGAAGGGTGTCCCGCAGTCTGCCCTGGAACAGGTTTTCACCCAGCGGCTGCGGCTCAATCCGGGCGCCGAAGCGTTGATACAGGCCGTGCAGAAACATGGCATCCGTGTGGTGCTGGTGTCGGGGGGCTTCACGTTCTTCACGGAACGCCTGCGGCGAGGCCTGATGCTGGACGAAGCGCATGCCAATACGTTGGAAATCGTCGATGGCGTGCTGACCGGGCGTGTACTGGGCGAGATCGTGGACGGCGCGGTAAAAGCACGTCATGTTCAGGCGGCAGCTCAGACGCTGGGGGCTGTGCCTGAGCAGATCATCGTGCTGGGCGACGGCTCCAACGATCTCCCCATGATGGCTCTTGCGCACTATTCGGTCGCCTACCGGGCCAAGCCCGTCGTGCGGGCGCAGGCGCGCTTCGCGCTGGATGTCAGTCCGCTGGATGCTGTCCTGAACTGGTTTCGGCGGCAGCATTAGCCGGTACCTGGGCCGGCTGTTACGTCCCACGGCCCGTGGGTGCCACTACCCCCGTCGATCAGGTATGGCCCGGGAATCAGGCGGCCAGCTTCTGCAGCAGTCCGCGCAGTTGCTGCACGCGGCCGGGCACGTCGACCGTGCCTCCGTAGGACACCTTGAGGCGGTCGGGGCCGTTCAGGCGGATCTGGCGGTCCTGTTGCACCAGTTCGATGATGCGTAGCGGCTCCACGCTGGGCTGGGCGGAAAACTGGATCGATGCCTGGGTTTCGCCGGCATCGATCTTGATGACGCCCAGCGGTTCGGCCAAGAGCCGCAGCCGGTGCAATGACAGCAGCGTCTGGCCCGCCTCGGGCAGCTTTCCATAGCGGTCGATCAGTTCTTCCTGGATCTCGGTCAGGCCGTCCGCGTCCTTGGCGTGCGCCAGACGCTTGTACAGGCCCAGGCGAGCCTGCACGTCGCCGCAGTAGTCAGAGGGCAGCAGGGCCGGCGCATGTAGATTGACTTCACATTGCGCGTCCAATGACCCGTCCAGGTCCGGTTCCTCACCCGATTTGAGCGCCCGCACGGCGGCGGCCAGCATATCGTTGTAGAGCGAGTATCCAACCTCCTGGATGTTGCCCGACTGGGATTCGCCCAGGATCTCGCCGCTGCCGCGGATCTCCAGATCGTGCATCGCCAGAAAGAACCCGGCGCCCAGCTCTTCCATTGACTGGATGGCCTCCAGCCGCTTCTTGGCGTTGGCAGTGATCGCGTCCTCGCCTGGCGTGAGCAGGTAGGCGTAGGCCTGGTGGTGCGAGCGCCCGACGCGCCCGCGCAACTGGTGGAGCTGGGCCAGCCCCAGCTTGTCGGCTCGGTGGATCAGGATGGTGTTGGCCGTGGGGACGTCGATGCCGGTCTCGATGATGGTGGTGCACAGCAGCACGTTGCTGCGTTGCTGATAGAAGCCCTTCATGACTTCTTCCAGTTCCCGCTCGCCCATCTGGCCGTGGGCCACGGCAATGCGTGCCTCGGGCACCAGCTCTTCCAGCCGTGCGCGGCGGTTGTGGATGGTCTCCACTTCGTTGTGCAGGAAGTAGACCTGGCCGCCGCGCTTGAGTTCGCGCAGGATGGCCTCCCGAATGGTGCTGCCGTCTTCCCGGCGCACGAAGGTCTTGATGGCCAGACGCTTCTGCGGCGCTGTGGCGATGACGGAGAAGTCGCGGATGCCTTCCAGGGACATGCCCAGTGTCCGGGGGATCGGCGTGGCCGTGAGAGTGAGCACGTCGACTTCGGCCCGCAGCGCCTTCAGGGCTTCCTTCTGGCGCACGCCGAAGCGGTGTTCCTCGTCGATCACGACCAGCCCGAGCTGCTTGTAACGGATCTCTTTGGACAGCAGCTTGTGCGTGCCGATGACAATGTCCACCGATCCGTCGGACAGCCCGGCGATGGCTTTCGCCGCCTCCTTGCTCGTCCGGAAGCGTGACAGTTCGGCGATGCGCACCGGCCAGTCCGCAAAGCGGGTGATGAAGTTCTGGGCGTGTTGCTCGGCCAGCAGCGTCGTGGGGCAAAGCAGCGCCACCTGCCGACCGTTCATGACTGCCAGGAAGGCGGCCCGCAATGCGACCTCGGTCTTGCCGAAGCCCACGTCGCCACAGACCAGGCGGTCCATGGGGCGGCCAGAGGTCATGTCCTGGATGACGGCTTCGATGGCGGCAGCCTGGTCCGGCGTCTCCTCGAAGCCGAAGCCTTCGGTGAAGGCCTGGTAGTCCCTGGCCGGAAGCTGGAAGTGCAGGCCTTCGCGCGCGGCGCGCTGGGCATAGAGCGCGAGCAGCTCGGCGGCCGTGTCGCGCGCCTGGCGGGCTGCTTTGCGGCGCAGCTTTTCCCACTGGCCCGAACCCAGAGGATGCAGAGGGGCGTGTTCCGGGTCGGCACCGCTGTATCGGGCGATCAGGTGAAGCTGCGAGACGGGTACATAGAGGGTGGCCTCGTGGGCGTACTCCAGGTGCAGCAGTTCGATGGGGCCTTCGCCCAGATCCATGCTGACCAGGCCTCGGTAGCGCCCGATGCCGTGCTGCGCATGCACCACAGGATCACCGACGTGCAGCTCGGCCAGGTCCCGCACCATGGAGTCGATGTTGCTGCTGTGTTCGGCGCGGCGTCGGCGTGTGGTGGCCAGGCGCCCCGACTGGCTGGGGTAGAGGTCGTTCTCCGTCAGGATGGCCAGCCCGGCTGGCGGCAGCAGGAATCCACCAGCGAGCGGTGCGATGACCAGCGCGAAACGAGACTCTCCAGCCAGGTAATCCTGCCAGGTGTCGAACGCGGCGTCGGGAGGCAGGCGGTAGTCCTCCAGCATTTCCGTGATGGTTTCACGGCGGCCGGCGGAATCTACGCAGATGACCGTGCGCAGCGGGCTCTGTGCCAGGTGGCGGCGCAGGCTGGCCAACGGATCTTCGGCCCGCCGGTTGACGGCGACGTCGGGGCTGGCGGCGAAATCGGGGTGTGGCTGATCATTGATCAGTGCCAGGCGCGCAGTATCCTTCAGGTGCGTGTGGAACTCATCGTCGCCCAGGAACAGCACGTCGGGAGCCAGCACCGGGCGTTCCGGGTCAGACTTCAGGAATTGCCAGCGGTTGTGCGCATCCTGGTGGAAGCGCGTGATGGCGGTGGATACGTCGCCCAGCGTGAGCGTGATCGCATCGTCGGGAAGATAGTCGAACAGCGATGCCGTGTGTTCGAAAAACAGTGGCAGATAGTATTCGATGCCTGCGAACGCGATGCCGTTGCCGATGTCCTTGTAGGGCAGCGCGCGTGACGGGTCGCCCTCGAAGACTTCGCGGAAGCGGGCGCGAAAGCGGTTGCGCGCGGCCTCGTCCATTGGGAACTCGCGCCCGGGCAGCAGTTCGATTTCGCGCACCGGGTACAGGCTGCGTTGTGTGTCGATGTCGAAGCTACGGATGGATTCGATCTCGCGGTCGAACAGGTCGATGCGGTAGGGTAGTGCCGACCCCATGGGAAACAGGTCGATCAATCCGCCGCGGATGCAGAATTCCCCCGGCGCGCTCACCTGGGTGACGTGGCTGTAATTGGCCAGCGTCAGTTGGGCGCGCAGGCGGTCCTCAACCAGTGTGTCGCCTTGACGGAAGGCAAAAGTGTAGGCTGCCAGAAACGAAGTGGGTGCGAGGCGCACCAGGGCGGTCGTGACGGGCACCACCAGCACGTCCACAGCGTTCTGAGTCAGCGAATGGAGGGTGCGCAGCCGCTCCGAAATCAGGTCCTGGTGCGGCGAGAAGCTGTCATAGGGCAGCGTCTCCCAGTCCGGCAGGAAACGCACACGCAAATCGGGGTCGAATAGCGCGATTTCTTCCGCCAGGCGCTGTGCGGCCAGCGGGTCGGCGCAGAACGTCGCCAGCGTGTGGCCGGCCTCGCGGGCCAGTGCCGCCAGCAGGCAGGCATCCCCTGAACCGGGCGGTCGCGGCTGGGCGTAGCGTTGGCCGGGCTTCAGCGCCGCCAGCGTGGTCGCGACCGACGGAATGAGAAGTGAGGAAGCAGCAGAATCCATGAAGGCGATAGTATAGGAGAGCTGGCCTTCAGCCGCATGCCGCGTGCGCCGTCATGCGGAGACATCGTACCTTTGCAGTACACTCTTGAACCAGTTTCATGCCGGTTTTACCGGGCGCCATGCCCAATCATATCAAGGAGACACCGTATGTTTACTCGTCGTACCCTGCGCGGCATCGTCGGTGCTGCCGTACTGACCGCCACAGCGTCGCTGGGCCTGGGGCTGGCTCCTGTGGCCCAAGCCGAAACCATTGACCAGGTCAAGCAAAAAGGCGAACTCACGATCGGGATGCTGGTGGACTTTCCACCCTACGGCATCATGAACACGGAGAACAAGCCCGACGGCTATGATGCCGACGTCGCTCGCGTCCTGGCCAAGGATCTGGGCGTCAAGCTCAAGATCGTGCCGGTGACTGGGCCGAACAGGATCCCCTATCTGTTGACGGGCAAGGTCGATCTGCTGGTGGCGTCGCTTGCCATCACGGCAGAGCGTGCCAAACAGGTGCAGTTTTCGCACCCGTATTCGGCTGCGCAGATCGTCGTCTTCGGCGGCAAGAACCTGAAGGTTTCGGGCCCCAAGGGCCTGTCGGGCCTGAGGATTGGCGTGGCCCGGGCCAGCACCCAGGATATCGCGGTCACCAAGATCACTCCCAAGGACGCGAAGATCCAGCGCTTTGACGATGATGCATCGGCCATGCAGGCTCTGCTCTCGGGACAGGTGGATGCCATCGGCTGCTCCACCACCGTTGCTGCCGGGATCGCCAAGCGCGCGCCGAACCGCTTCAATCAGAAGTTCGTGCTGCTGCAGCAGGAAATGGCTGTTGCGATGCGCCAGGGTGAGCCCAATACGCTCAAGACGGTCAATGATTTGATCGACCGCAACATTCAGAACGGCGAATTCAGCAAGCTTTATGAAAAGTGGCTGGGCACGCCACTGCCGGCGCTGAAGCATTCCTGACGGTTCCTGCTTTCCCTTCCTGGCTGAACTCATTTCGGGTCGATGATGACTGAATCCTGCGTTGCGATGATTTCGCTGACGGCGTTTGGTGCGTCTGAAGTCCGGCGCCATGGACAGGCTTGGTTTGCCCGCCTGTCCCATGAGGCCGGGGCCGATGGCGTGGAGGTGCGCGGCGAGCTGTTGCGCGGTGATCCGGACGAACTCGGCGAACTGTCGAGGATCGTGGCGGACACCGGCATGAGGTGCGTCTATTCGAGCCCGCGTGCCATGTGGGACGAGTCCGGCCGGTTTTCACACGAAGCAGTGGCCGAAGGCCTGGATCGTGCGCGGGTGTTGGGGGCTGCAACCCTGAAGATGTCCATCGGCGGTTTCCCGCCGGGGGATGCGGTGGGCTGGCGGGCGCTGAAGTCGTTGCTGGCGGGAAGCCCGGCTGCGCTGCTGGTGGAAAACGACCAGCGGGCCTGCTCGGGCACCCAGCCTGCGCTGGAAGCCTTTTTCCGCGAGTCCCAGGCCTGGGACGTGCCGCTGGGCATGACCTTCGATGTGGGAAACTGGCACTGGGTGGGTGAATCCCCCCTGGAGATGGCCCGGGTCTTCGCCGGCCATGTGCAGTACATCCACTGCAAGGGCGTCTTTCGCCGGCCCGACAAATGGGTGGCGGTTCCGCTGGAACAATCCTCGGCTCCGTGGCGCGCGATTCTGCGGGCGCTGCCGGCGGATGCCGCGCGCGCGATCGAATACCCGCTCGTGGGCGAGGATCTCTGCGCGGTGACGCGCCAGGCCCTGGATGAGTTGCGCCATGCCCGGTGACACCGCCGTGTCCCGGTCGCTGGATGTGGTGGCCTTTGGTGAGGCCATGATGATGCTGGTCGCCGCCCGGCCAGGGCCTCTGGAGTCGGTCGATCTGTTTCACAAGAGGACAGCGGGCGCTGAAACCAACGTGGCAATCGGTCTGGCGCGCCTGGGGCTGCGCGTGGGCTGGGCGAGCCGCCTGGGTCAGGACACCGTGGGCCGCTATCTGCTGGAGAGCATCGGTGCGGAAGGCGTGGACTGCTCGCGGGTGGTCTGCGTGGCCGGTGAATCCACCGGCATGCTGTTCAAGGGCAAGGTCACGGACGGTAGCGATCCGTTCGTCGAATATCATCGCCAGGGATCCGCAGCGAGCCGCATGACGGTGGCCGATGTGGACGAGTCCTGGCTGCTGTCGGCGCGCCATCTGCACGCCACCGGGGTGTTCGCGGCGGTGTCCGCCACGACCCATGAGCTCACGAAGCACACCATGAGTCTGATGCGAGCAGCCGGCCGGACGGTGTCCTTTGACCCGAACCTTCGGCCTTCGTTATGGGCATCACCCGAATCCATGCGCGCCGGCATCAACGGGCTTGCTGCCTTGGCCGACTGGGTGCTGCCGGGACTGGCCGAGGGCCGGCTGTTGACGGGCCTGGAGTCACCGCAGGACATCGCGCGCTTCTACTTGGACCAGGGTGCGAAGCTGGTGGCCGTGAAACTGGGTGATGCAGGGGCCTATTTTGACGATGGGCGCCAGCACGGGACGGTGCCTGCCGTCCCGGTGGCTCAGGTGGTGGACACGGTGGGCGCCGGTGATGGCTTCGCGGTTGGCGTGGTCAGCGGGCTGCTCGAGGGTTGTTCGCTGGAGCGGGCCGTGGCCCGTGGCACATGGATCGGCGCCCGGGCGGTGCAGGTCATGGGTGATACCGAAGGTCTGCCCACGCGCGATATTCTGGACGCCGCCGGGTTCTGAGCGGCGCGCGGACAGTCCCGCCTGGCCGTGCACGCAGATCCCGGTCGGCTTATCATGGCCTCACATTGTCAAGTCATTGGAGTTCGGTCCATGAGCCGTCAGTCTGTCTTGTTGTACCGCAAGATTCCAGCCGAGCAGCTGGAACGCCTGCGCCAGGAACATGAGGTGGTCGAGGTCTACGATCACGGCGAGGCGGGGCGTCAGGCCTTCCTGGCCACTCTGCCACAGGCTCGTGGGCTGATCGGGTCCGGCGTGGAGATCGACGAGTCCATGCTGGACCGTGCCCCCCATCTGCGGGTGATTTCCAGCATCTCGGTTGGTGTGGATCATTATCCGCTGGCAGCCCTGAACCGGCGGTCCATCGTGCTGTGCCATACTCCCGACGTGCTGACCGAATCGGTGGCTGATCTGTTGTTCGGCATGGTGATTGCAACCAGCCGCCGGATGTTCGAGATGGCGCGCATGGTGCGCGAGGGACGTTGGCGCCAAAGCCTGGAGTCCGCCGACTATGGCTGGGACGTTCACGGCAAGACGCTGGGCATCATCGGGTATGGCCGCATTGGCCGTGCCGTCGCGCAGCGCGCGGCACTGGGGTTCGGCATGCCGGTGCTCTATCACACCCGGCGTCCGGTGGACAGCGGCCTGCCCGCCAACGCGGCGCGGGCCGTCGAACTGGATGAGTTGTTGGCACAATCCGATTTCGTCGTCGTGATGGTGCCGTTGACGGAGCAGACGCGGGGCATGATAGGCCCACAGGCGCTGGCGAAAATGAAGCGGGGGTCCATTCTCATCAATGCGGCGCGCGGACCCATCGTGCAGGAACCGGCTTTGCTGGATGCGCTCGATAGCGGGCATCTGCGGGCTGCCGGGCTGGACGTCTTCGCGGTCGAACCATTGCCCCTGGATTCACGCCTTCGGGATCACCCCAGGGTTCTGGCGCTGCCGCACATGGGGTCCGCCACGCATGAAACCCGTACGGCGATGGCCGACATGGCCGTGAGCAATCTGCTCAGTGTGCTGCGTGGCGACCCGCCGTTGGCGGCCTTCCCGACGGCGTAAGACTTCAGGCGAGAGGCTTGCCCGCTGCTGTTCGGGCGAGTTCCACAGCCTGCGCGGCGAGCGCCGTCACTGCGCCCCAGTCGTGGTCCCGGACGGCGGCGTGCGGCGTCAGCCAGGATCCGCCCACGCACCGGACATTGGGCAGCGCCAGATACGCCGCCATGTTGCCGGCGTGGATGCCGCCGGTGGGGCAGAACATCAGGTCAGGCAGGGGGCCAAACCAGGATTTCAGCAATGCTGCGCCGCCGACGGCCTCGGCCGGGAACAGCTTGAGTGCGCCGAACCCGAGCTCAGCCGCGCGCATGGCTTCCGAAGCGGTGGCTACACCCGGCAGAAACGGTACGCCCGAAGTGGCGGCCGCTCGCGCCACCTCTTCCGTCAGGCCGGGGCTGACGCCGAAGCGGGCGCCCGCGCGCAGGGCCGCGTCCAGTTGGGCAGGGGTGCGCACGGTACCGACGCCCACCACCGCGTCGGGTACCTGATCGTGGATGGCGCGAATGGCATCTAGCGCGGCCGGCGAGCGCAAGGTGACCTCGAGCGCCCGGACCTGACCGGCCACCAACGCACGCGCCAGGTCCACTGCCGTAGCAATGTCGTCAATGACGATGACGGGGATGACAGGGCTGATTTCCAGCAGTTCCAGGGTGTTCATGGCGTTGCGCTGCTCCGTGACCGGATTCGGACGAGTCCACATGGCTCTGGGGAATTATGGCATTGAACGGCGGTACGCGTCGTCGATGGGGGTGGGTTCCAGACCGGACGGGTGAGCGGCTGCGGGCGGCGCTGGTCTACAATCGGCGTCCATGACTCCTCCAACTCTGGTGGCCATCGTGCCTGCGGCGGGCGTGGGCGCGCGCGCGGCGGCAAACGGGCAACCCAAGCAGTACCGGCTGCTCGCGGGCCAGCCCATGTTGCGCCTGGCCGTGCGTGCTTTGCTGGCCGACTCCCGCATCGCCCAGATCCGCGTGGCCGTCTCGGCTGCCGACGTGTGGGCGGAGGCAGCCCTGAGAGGCTTGCCGCGTACTGTGATACGGCGCTGCGGCGGGCCGGCACGGGCTGATACGGTGCGCGCTGCGTTGCTGGATGCTGATCTGCCCGAGGCGGCCTGGGTGCTGGTGCATGATGCGGCGCGCCCCGGGCTGCCTGCCGATGCGCTGGGACGATTGATCGATACCTGTCTTCGGACGGGGCGCGGCGGCATTCTGGCCTTGCCGGTGGACGATACCGTCAAACAGGGCCGCCCGGCGCCTGCCGCTGTTCCGGCGGAGCCGGCCAGGGGTTCCCGGGAGCTTGCCGCGCCGGACAGCTTGTGCGAGATCGCGGCGACGCGTTCGCGCGAATCTTTGTGGCTGGCGCAGACGCCGCAGATGTTTCGGGTAGGCGAGCTGCTGCCGGCGCTGCGGGCCTGCGCCGGCGATGTCCAGGTCACGGACGAGGCCTCGGCCGTTGAACGGTTGGCCGGGCAGGGTCGCACTCCTCTTCTGGTGCGCGGCGCGCGCGAAAACTTCAAGCTTACCTGGCCGGAAGACTTCGCCTGGTTCGAGAAACATGCAACGGGAGACCGGACATGATTGACTTAGTGCCTTTCCGGGTGGGGCAAGGCCATGACCTGCATCGCCTGGTCGCCGGCCGGCCGCTGATCATCGGCGGCGTGACGATCCCTTTCGATCAGGGCCTTGCAGGGCATTCGGATGCGGACGTACTCCTGCACGCCGTGACCGATGCCGTGCTGGGTGCGGCGGGCCTGGGGGATATCGGCCGCCATTTTCCGGATCGGGATCCTCGCTGGTCGGACGCCGACAGCCGCCTGTTTTTGCGCGAATCGGTGCGGATGGCTCGTGAGGCGGGCTGGGCGGTGGTGAACGTGGATGCCACGGTGCATGCCCAGACCCCCAGAATCGCTCCGCACGCCGCCGCGATGGCGGCCTGTATCGCGGCGGAACTGGGGATCCAGCCGGCCGATGTGAACGTCAAGGGCAAGACGGCCGAAGGCCTGGGCCCCGTGGGCCGCAACGAGGGCATTGCCGCCGACGCTGTGGTGTTGCTGGCGCGCCGTTAGCGCCACGCGCAGATCAGAGCGTGCTTCCGCCGATGGCCCGGTTGCAGGCGCACAGCCCGTCCGTGAGCAGGCCGTCCAGGATCCGCAGAGTTTCCTGGGGGTTGCGCCCGACCTTCAGGCTGTTGACCGATACATGCTGGATAACGTTGTCCGGGTCCACGATGAAGGTGGCGCGCAGCGCCACCCCTGCCGTGCGGTCGCGGATGCCGAGCTGGTCGATGAGCGCTCCGGGTGTGTCGCTGAACTGGTAGTGGTTCAGCCGGCTCAGTTCCGGGCTGTCTCGCCGCCACGCGAGCTTGACGAATTCGTTGTCCGTCGATCCGCCCATGAGGACCGTGTCGCGTTCTTCAAAATCCCTCACGAGCGCGTTGAAGCCCACGATCTCGGTGGGGCAGACTCGCGTGAAGTCCTTGGGGTAGAAATAGATGACCTTCCATTTGCCTGGGAAGGACGATTCCGTGATGTCTTCGAAGGCCGAGACGCCGTTTTCCTCGTGTTCGTTGAATCCGGGCTTGACGCCAATGACACGGAAGGCCTCGAGCTTGTCGCCTATGGTCTTCATCGGGGCTCCTTTTGTGACATCGGTCGGTGCGACCGATCACCCCATTCTACGCCACGGGTTTGTCGGCCGGACGAGCCTTGATCTTGGGGATCTCGATGCGTGCGAGCAGACCCTGGGAAGGGTTCGAAATCAGCTCGAACTTGCCGCCCACCTGGCCGAGCAGCCGCTCGACGATGGCCAGCCCCAGCCCGGCGCCGCTCACGCCAGTGCGGGCTGTCTCGCCGCGGGCAAAGGGACGCAGCAGCCGCTGGATGTCGCCGTGCGGGATGCCTACACCCTGATCCTGCACCTCGATGCGCAGCAGGTTGCCGAGCTGATAGGCGCTCAGGGTGATGTGCGCGCGGTCATCTCCGGCACTTCGGCCGTAGCGGCGTGCGTTCTCGATCAGATTGCTGACGATGCGCTTGAGGTCGTTGGCGCTGATGCGGGCCTGCAGGCCTGGCGCGATGTCGGCCTTGAGCTCGCTACCCAGAGATTCCGTGTGGCTGCGCTCGCGTTCGAACAGGTCCTGCAGCACCCGTGAGACGTCGATGCCGGCTTCCGGGACCTGTCCAGCCGGCCGCGCATACTCCATGAGCTGGCCGATGCTGTGGTTGATCTGGGCGAGGTCTTCGTCGATCGCCTGGCGCGCGTCGTCGGTCATGTGGCTCATTTCGATTTCCAGCCGCATGCGTGCCAGCGGCGTGCGCAGGTCATGGGAGATGCCAGCCAGCATGAGCTCGCGGTCTGCCTCGTTCTGGCGCAGGTCGCGCGCCATGCGGTTGAAGGCGGTGTTCAGGTCGCGGATTTCGGTCGGCCCCTTTTCCGACAGAGGCGTGGGCATTTCTCCGCGGGCGAGCTGCTGGGTGACTTTTGCGAGTCTAGCCAGCGGCTGGTTGATGAAGCGGACACTGATGGCGGCGCCCAGCAGCGCCAGCAGCAGCGAAGCGCTGATCCACCCCAGCCATTCACGGCCGGTGGTCAGGCGCAACTGGTCGCGGTCGAACACCAGCCAATACTGGTCACGATCGATGTGGAAGCTGATCCAGATGCCGGGCACTTGATTCACGGACCACATCATCACGGTCTGTCCACCCAGACGGTTGCGGATCTCTCTCGATACCTGGTCCCAGTACGAGGTGTGCGGCAGCGCCTCGAGGACATCGCTGGCTGCGCGCGGCTGGACGCGCAGGCTTTCCTTGGTGGCCAAGTCCAGCAGCAGTGCCGGGCGCACCTGGGGCGGCGCATAAACCAGCGCTGAACGGGTGATGCTGACGGTGGAGGCCACGCGCTCGGCCATCTGGGCCGCGCGTGGGCTCTCTTCGATGTTGAAGACGACCTGCAGCCAGGCACCCAGACTCACCAGCATCAGTGATGCGATGAGCAGGAAGGACCGGCTGAACAGTCCCAGTCGGGGACGAAAGCCGTGGCCCGATTGCTTCATAGGCGTCGTCATGAACACGGCCGGCAGCCCCGGGCCTGCTGGGCGGCAGAGAGGTTACTGACCGCCGTCAGGGACGAACACATAGCCCAGACCCCAGACCGTCTGGATGAAGACGGGCTTGGAAGGATTGGGCTCGATGAGTTTGCGCAGGCGCGAAATCTGTACGTCCAGGCTACGGTCGAAGGCCTCGTATTCGCGGCCCCGGGCAAGTTCCATGAGTTTGTCGCGAGACAGCGGGACCTTGGGGTGGCGGGCGAAGACCTTGAGGACGGAAAATTCGCCCGTGGTGATTGGCACGGATTCGGTATTGCGCGTCAGTGTGCGTGTGGACAGATTCAGCACATAGGGGCCGAACTCGATGGATTCGTTTTCCTGGCTGGGCGCCCCCGGGTGTTCATCAGCCCCCCGGCGCCGCAGGATGGCGTTGACCCGGGCAAGCAGTTCGCGCGGGTTGAATGGCTTGGTCAGGTAGTCGTCGGCGCCCATCTCCAGCCCGACGATACGGTCGATTTCCTCGGCCTTCGCGGTGAGCATGATGATGGGGGTGTTGTCATGGTTCCCGCGCAGTCGACGGCAGATGGACAGCCCGTCTTCGCCTGGGAGCATCAGATCCAGCACCAGCAGATCGAAGTGTTCGCGCTGCCAGAGTTTGGCCATTTCCTTGGCGTCTTCGGCAACGTAGACGTTGAAGCCTTGTTCGGTCAGGTAGCGGCGGAGCAAATCGCGCAGCCTGGGATCGTCATCGACGATCAGGATTTTGCGCGTGAGAGTCTGGTTTTGAGTATTCATGCGAAAAATGTAACAGGGACAAGAAGGAGGTGCCAGTGCTTATCACAACAAATTACACAAAAAACATTGGAGGGGCAGAGAACGGAATGGTTCCCCGCAAACGGCAGGGTGATGCATACACCTGCATTGTCGCGTACTGCGCGGGCCCGGGCAGCTGTCATTCCGCGTGGCATCGGTCGATTCGGGCAGACGGGGAATTCATGCCTCCATTAAAATGGTTTGGCCATGGACGATTTTCACATTCTTGCATTTGAATCATCAAGCACTTTGTGCGGTGCGGCGCTGTTTTCGCGTGTCGCCGGCCGGATACGGCTGCGGTCGGCGCAGCATGACGGGCGCAGCGAGCATACGGAACACATTCTGCCCATCGCTCATGGTCTGCTGGCCGATGCCGGGCTGCGGCCCGGCGATCTGTCGGCCGTGGCCTTCGGCCAAGGACCTGGTGGCTTCACGGGGCTGCGGGTGTCCTGTGGCGTGGCTCAGGGCATGGCGGTGGCGCTGGGTCTGCCGGTGATCCCTGTAGATTCTCTGTGTGCGATTGCGGTACAGGGCGCCGGTCGGGACGCGGCGGGCGTGCAGGTGGTCCTGCAAGATGCCCGCATGAACGAGCTCTACGCGGCCGCCTACCGGGCGAACGGCTCGGAATGGTCCACCTTGCAGGCGCCGGCGCTGCTGGCGCGAGCGGATGCGGCCGCCTGGGTGGCCGGTGAATCGGCGGGGTGGGGCATGCGGGCTGGCGGTGGCTGGCAGGTGCACGGCGACGCGGTTGGCGTGTTCGAGGGGCTGGCCGACGAACTGGCGGCATTGGGCGCGGACCTGACGACCGCCTCGGGGCCCGTCACGGTACAGGCGTCGACCATTGCCCGGCTCGCGGCCCGGTCCTGGCAGGCGGGCTTGGGTGTGGATGCACAGTATGCCGCACCGGCGTATGTGCGCGACAAGGTCGCCTATACGACGCAGGAACGCATGACTGGCTTGGGCGGCAATCCGGCGGTGGACGCACAGACACTGACTGTCCATGACATGACCGCAACCGATCTGGACGAGGTGGCCGCGATCGAGCGCCAAGTGCAGTCCTTTCCCTGGACGCACCAGAATTTCGCGGACAGCCTGTCGGCGGGTCAGCATGGATGGGTGGTTCGTCGCATGGGCGGCATGCAGGGTTTCGCGCTGGTGCTGGACGCGCCAGACATGGCACATCTGCTGGTGATCGGCGTGCGTCCGGATGCGCAGCGCCAGGGGGTGGGGGCGTTGTTGCTGAAGTACTGCACCGACCATTGCCGGCGGGCAGACCTGCCCGCGCTCACGCTCGAGGTCCGCCAGAGCAACACCAGAGCCATCCGCTTCTACCACGGACATGGTTTCAAGCAGGTGGGTGTGCGACGGGGGTATTACCCTGCGGGTCAGGGCAAGCGCGAAGATGCCTGGCTCATGACGCTTTCCTTGACAGAATCCGCGCCATGACGCCCCGCCGCCTGTTGCCGCCGCAGCTTGCCTGGCTCAACGAAATGGGGGCCGATACCCACTGGCTGACCGCGCGGGAACTGTCCGTGCAGCCGCCGTCCGTGCGGCCGCCATCGGTGCTCCAGCCGCCCGTGCAGCCGCCCGTGCTCCGGCCATCCGTGCCGCAGCCGCGCAGAGCGGATGGTGCGACGCAAGCCCCGCCGGTGGAGGCGCCCTCGCTGGCGACCGTGGACCTGGATGCCCTCGCGCAGGCCGTCGGGACCTGCACCCGCTGTCCGTTGCATGCGCAGCGCACTCAGGCGGTCCCGGGCGCTGGCGTGCGGGTGAAACCGCTGTATTTCATCGTGGGCGAGCAGCCTGGGATCGAGGACGATGCCTCCGGGCAGCCCTTCCAGGGTGATGCTGGAAACCTGCTGCGAGCCATGATGGTGGCTGCCCGCCTGCCGGAGGCGGAGTCCGCCTATCTGACGAACGTCGTCAAATGCCGTGCGCTGGGCGGTCGCGCGCCCAGTGCCGAGGAGATTGCGGCCTGTCTGCCTTACTTGCATCGGGAGATCATGCTGGTGCGGCCGCGCTGGATTCTGGCGCTGGGGAAGACGGCCGCGCAGGCGATCCTGGGGGTATCTGGCGACATGGACGCGCTGCGCGGCGGGCCGCATGCCTGGACTGCCCCGGACGGCACGAGAATCCCGGTATGGGTGACGCATCACCCGTCTTCGCTGCTGGTCCGCTCGACCGGCAAGCCCGAGGCCTGGCGGGACCTGGCGGCTCTGGCGCAGGCCATACGGACCGCCGGGGATTGACCCCGTGGGGTTTCGCTGGTTGTAGCTCGTTAGCGCAGTGCCGTGCCGTGACTGGTCTGGCCGATCAGCTTGCCCAGTTCGGGGTTGGCCAGGTGATTCAGCCGGTTCCAGCGCATGAAGGCGAGCATCAGGCAGGCTACCAGGATGCCGAAGAGGGCAATGATGCCGTTGATGGGGAGCCCCAGCCAGAGCATCAGGCTGTAGGCGGCCAGCATCAGCAGGATGTTGAGCTGCTCATTGAAGTTCTGCACGGCGATGGAGTGGCCCGCCGACAGCAGGACGTGTCCGCGATGCTGAAGCAACGCGTTCATGGGCACCACGAAGAACCCCGACAGTGCACCGATCAGAAGCAGCAGCACGTACACGGCCCATGGGTTGTAAACCAGCGGCATGAGCAGGACCACCAGTCCCATGGCCACGCCGACAGGCAATACGGCCAGCGCCCTGCGCAGCGGCACACGTCCGGCCGTGACCGCCCCGATGACGGTTCCGAAGGCGGCCACCCCCATCAGGATCGAGGCCTGGTCCAGGCGGTACCCCAGTTGTTGAGCCCCCCATTCGATGACGATGAACTGCAGGGTAGCGCCGGCTCCCCAGAACAGGGTGGTGACAGCCAGTGAGATCTGCCCGAGCTTGTCCGACCAGAGAATATGCACATAGCGCCGGAAATTATGGATCAGCGCGATCGGGTGCGTCTGTTGGCGCGGGTAGAAGGCATGGGTGTCGGGGATGAGCAGATTGCAGATGGCGGCTGCGATGTAGACCAGCCCGATGACCAGAATGGCGCTTTGCGCGCTGTTGTTGGCGAGGGTGTCCACCCAGTTGAAGGACATCAGCCAGGCTGAGACCTGCGGGCTGATGAGCAACCCGCCCAGCACCGTCCCCACGATGACTGACAGCACGGTCAGACCTTCGATCCAGCTGTTGCCCTTGACGAGCAGATCCGGCGGCAGCATCTCGGTGACGATGCCGTATTTGGCCGGTGAGTATGCCGCCGCACCTACGCCCACCACGGTATAGGCCACGAAAATCAGCATGAGCTGGTGCAGGTGGTCCAGGCCGAACGCGCCGTAGCTGAACATCATCAGGCATCCCAGCGTCTTCAGGGCGTTGGTGGCAAACATGACGCGGCCCTTGGGGAAGGAGTCGGCGAACGCGCCCACGAAGGCGGCCAGCACCACATAGGCCAGCGCGAACCACCACTTCATCATGGGGGCCATCCAGTCCGGCCCGCTGAGGTCGGCGATCAGCCCAATGGCCGCGATGAGCAGGGCATTGTCCGCAACGGAGGACAATGCCTGCGCAGCCATGACCATGAAAAAGCCCTTGTTCAATCGCGAACCTCGAGGAGTTGGACGACTCGGCCGCATTGTCGTGACGCAGCCGTAAAAAAGAGTTGCAGTATAGCGGGTTGCCGCCCTCGGCCCTGCAGGGTAAATACTTGACTTGGAGGTCGGGACGCTAATCTGGTGCGTTATCATACGCTGGTCAAACGAGACACTAACTTACCGTGCGCCTCACGCAGATCAAACTTGCCGGATTCAAGTCTTTCGTGGATCCGACCGTGATTCCCACGCCCAGTGAATTGGTCGGCGTGGTGGGTCCCAACGGCTGCGGGAAGTCGAACATCATCGACGCCGTGCGTTGGGTGCTCGGAGAGACCCGGGCCTCGGAACTGCGGGGGGCTTCCATGCAGGACGTGATCTTCAACGGATCCGGCCAGCGCAAGGCAGCGGCGCGCGCCTCTGTGGAACTCGTCTTCGACAACAGCCTGGGACGTGCGGCGGGCCAGTGGGCGACCTTTGCCGAAATCGCGGTGCGGCGCGTGCTGACACGCGATGGCGCGAGCAGCTACAGCATCAACAATCAGCCGGTGCGCCGCCGCGATGTGCATGACATCTTTCTGGGAACCGGCCTGGGTACGCGCGGCTACGCCATCATCGGCCAGGGCATGATCAATCGCCTGATCGAGGCTCGGCCGGAAGAACTGCGCGTCTATCTTGAGGAAGCTGCCGGTGTCTCGCGCTATAAAGAGCGCCGCCGTGAAACCGAGAATCGACTGAGTGACACGCGCGAGAACCTGGTTCGCCTGGATGACATTCTTCGCGAACTCTCTGCCCAGCTGGACAAGCTGGGGTCTCAGGCCGAGGTCGCTGCAACCTATCGTGCCCTGCAGGCTGAAGGCGAACTCAAGCAGAATGCGTTGTGGCTGCTGCGTGAGCAGGCCGCGCGGGAAAGCCGTCAGACCCTGGCCGTGGAGACTGAACAGGCCCAGGCTGCACTGGAGGCGGCCGTTGCCAGGGTGCGTGCACTGGAGTCCGATCTGGAGGCGCATCGCGCCCGCCACTTCGATGCCAGCGAACAGGTCCATCAGGCGCAGGGGCGCCTCTACGAAGCTGGCGCCCAGGTCAGCCGCCTGGAGGCCGAGATTCATCACGTCGTGGATGCGCGTCAGCGGCTGCAGGCGCGCCGCCTTCAGTTGCAGGCCCAGATCCAGGAGTGGGGCGACCAGCAGACACGCAGCCAGGCGTCGATCGAAGACATCCAGGCACAGATCGAGGAAGCCGGGGCGCGGGCGGAACAACTGTCCGAAGACCTGCGGGCGTCGCAGGATGGGCTGCCGGCCCTGGATGCCAGCCTGCGCGATCTGAATGAACAGCGCGAGGCGGGCCGGCGCACGTTGGCACGCACGGAACAGGACCTGGCCCTGCTCGCGCAATCCCAACGGGATGCCGATGGCCAGTGGCGCAGCCTGGATGAGCGCCGTGAGCGTCTGGAGGCCGACCGTCGTGGTCTGGGAGCACCAGACCCAGGCGAGCTGGAGCGTCTGGAGAGCGAATGCGCTGTGGCGTCTGCCCGGCTGGAAGAGGCCCAGGCACGGCTGCTGGAACTGGAAGACCGGCAGCCGGAGCTGGAGGCGCGCCGCGCACAGGCATTGCAGGCCAGCCAGGCAGCCCGGGCCGAGCTGGAACGGCTGGATGCCCGCCGTCAGGCGCTGCTGGCGCTCCAGGAAAAGATTCAGTCTGAGGACGCGCTGGTACCGTGGCTGGAGCGCCAGGGTCTGTCTGCCCTGGGCCGCCTGTGGCAGCAGCTCGAGGTAGATCCAGGGTGGGAAACGGCGCTGGAAGCGGTGCTGCTCGAGCGCATGAATGCCTTGGGGTTGCGTACGCTGGATCATGTGCGCGCGTTTGCTCAGGACGCGCCGCCGGCTCGGCTGGCCTTTTTTCAGGCGCCCGCCCAGGCGGCGGCGCTGCCGCCGGGCCCGCCGGGTGCGCGCCGCCTGCTGGAATGGGTACGGGTCCGGGACGCCGCCTTGCAATCCATCCTGCAGGTTTGGCTGCGCGACATCTATGTGGCAGACAACCTGACCGAAGCGCTGTCGCGCCGCGCCGAGCTGTCCGACGGCGCGACCTGGGTGGTCGCGGCCGGACACCTGGTGACGGCTCATTCCGTGCGCTTCTATGCCGCCGAGTCCGAGCAGGCCGGTCTGCTGGCCCGTCGTCAGCAGATCGAAAACCTGTCCCGCGAGTTGAAGGCGGCGCAGCTCATCGTCGACGAGGCGGTGGATTCGCACGCGCGTGCAGAGGCCGAGGTGCGAGCGCTGACGGCCGAGCTCCAGCCGGCCCGCCAGCGGATCGGAGAACTCATGCGGACCCAGCACGAGGCTGAGCTGCAGCATCATCGCCTGGCCCAGCAATTGGCGCAGTCCGACGAGCAGTCACGCCGCATTGCCCGGGATCTGGAGGAATTGCAGGCCCAGCAGGAAGCGCTGTCCGTGCGTCGGGACGAGGCCGAGGCGCGTTTCGAGACGCTCGACGAGACGCTGGCGGGCCAGCAACAGCAGGTGGCGGACCTGGATCTGCAGATCGAGGATGTCGCCCGGCATGCCGAGCAGGCGCGCCAGCAGGGTCGCGATCGCGAGCGGGCCGCACAGGACGCGGGTTACGCGGTGCGCGCGCTGCGCAGCCGCCTGGAGGAACTGCACCGAACGCTGCAACTTGCTGGCGAGCAGGCACACCGCTCGGGCGCCGAGCTGGAGTCCTTGCAAGGCGAACTCTTCGAGCTCGACGAGACGGCGGCCCAGGCCGGGCTGCAGGATGCGCTGGAGGCGCGGCTGGCCTGCGAGAACGCCTTGCGCGTCGCGCGGACCACTCAGGACGAATTGGCCGCCGTGCTGCGTCAAACCGACGAAAGCCGTTTGACGCTGGAGCGTGACCTGGATCCGTTGCGCGCGCGCATCACCGAATTGCAGTTGAAGGAGCAGGCCTCGCGGTTGGCGGTGGAGCAGTTTGCCGAGCAGCTGGATGCCCGGCAGGTGGACCGTGCCGCCTTGCAGCGCCACTTGGCTGAGCAGCCCGAGTCCTGGCAGCGCCTGGACTGGCTGCAGTCCGAGGTGCAGCGCGTGACTCGGCGCGTCGAAGCGCTGGGGGCCGTCAATCTTGCCGCACTGGATGAACTGTCGGCGGCGCGCGAGCGCAAGGGCTTCCTGGATGATCAACGGGCGGATCTGATGTCGGCGATCGACACGCTGGAAAACGCGATCCGCAAGATAGACCGCGAAACCCGCGAGCTGCTGTCGCAGACCTTCGAGACGGTCAATCAGCATTTTGGCGATCTCTTCCCGCAGCTGTTCGGCGGCGGCGAGGCCCGGCTGACCATGACCGGAGACGAAATCCTGGATGCGGGTGTGCAGGTGATGGCGCAGCCACCCGGCAAGCGCAACAGCACCATACAGTTGCTGTCCGGGGGGGAAAAGGCGCTCACGGCGACGGCGCTGGTGTTTGCGCTGTTCAAGCTCAACCCCGCGCCCTTCTGTCTGCTGGACGAAGTGGACGCGCCGCTGGATGATGCGAATACGGAACGTTACGCAAACTTGGTGAAGAGTATGAGCGATCAGACGCAGTTCCTGTTTATTTCCCACAATAAAATTGCGATGCAGATTGCGCGCCAGCTGATTGGCGTGACGATGCAGGAGCAAGGCGTGTCGCGCATCGTGGCCGTCGACATGGATGCTGCCCTGCAGTTGGCAACAGCAGACGCTTGACCGGTGGGGAGAGGATTTCTTATGAGCAATTTGCAGATTTTGCTGATTTCGATTGGGGTGGTGCTGATTGCCATCGTCCTGCTGTACAACGGCTGGCAGGACTGGCGGGTGCGGCGCAACATGCGCAGCACCCTGCCCGAGGCGGAGCACGACGTCCTGATGCAGGATGTCGCAGGACCGCGCCGCGAGCCGGGGTTGTGGTCGGGGGAACGTACGCCGGCCGCTGCGGCAGACGATAGCCCGGAGGTCGACCCGGCCTGCGAGGCCGTCATTGACATTTCTCTGACGCACCCGGCGACAGGCGAATCGCTGGCCGACGCGCTGCGGACCATCGCGCGGGTCGGGAAAAAGCCCGTCCGGGTATTCGCAGAGCGCGAAGGCGGCGGGCACCGCGCCGAGGTGCAGGCGGGGGAATCCTATGTGTCGCTGCAACTGGCCGTGGTGCTGGCCAATCGCAGCGGGCCTCTCACGGCAATCGAATGGTCCAACCTGTGGACCCTGGCACAGAATCTGGCAGAGCGTTTCGAAGGCGTGATCGAGGCCCCCGATCAGGATGCGGTCCTGAAACAGGCGGCGGAACTGGATGCGCGCTGCGCCGCGATGGATGCGCAGGTGGGCCTGCTGCTGCAGCTGGCCTCGCCACGTCCCATTGCCGGGATCCTGGAAGCGGCCCGGGACGTGGGTTTCGTGCAAGCGCGCGGCCAGTGGGCCTGGATGGCCGAAAACGGCATGCCGCGTTTCGTGCTCCAGGCCGGTGGCCCCGAGGGGGCTCCGCTGCATCGGGTGGATCTGGTGCTGGATGTGCCCAACAGTCTGCCGGATGATCAGGCCTTCAGCCGCATGGTGGCCGTCGCCCGTGACCTGGCCGCGCGTCTGGATGCGCATGTGCTCGACGACCAGGGGCGTACCTTCCAGGACAGCTCCGCGGCCGGCATCGACCGGCAGATCAGCGGGCTGTATGACCAGCTCGACCAGGCTGGGTTCTTGGCGGGAACCGAACGGGCTGCCCGGGTGTTCTCCTGATGATAGATGATCCGGAACGCCAGCGGCTGGCGGCGTTGCGGGCTGAGATCGAGGCGCACAACCGCCACTATTACGTCGATGACGACCCGCAGGTTTCCGACGCGCAGTATGACCGATTGATGGCGGAACTGCGGGTGCTGGAGTCTGCGCACCCCGACTGGGTGACGCCCGACTCGCCGACCCAGAGGGTGGGTGCCGCGCCACTGGCCAGTTTTCAGCCGGTGCATCATGTGGTCCGCATGCTGTCGTTGGGTAATGCATTCGAGGCGCAGGACGTTCGCGATTTCGACGAACGCATCCGGGGAATTCTTTTGCAGGCGGCCCTGCTGCCGCGCGCCAGCGGTCCGGCCCCGGGGCAGGGAGCCCTGTTCGGCGATGGATCGGCCGGCGTCGAGTACGTCGCGGAATACAAGTTCGATGGCCTGGCCGTCAGTCTGCGCTATGAAGACGGGTTGCTGGTTCAGGCGGCGACCCGGGGCGATGGGACCGACGGCGAGGACATCACCGCCAACATTCGCACCCTGCGTTCGGTGCCGCTGCGGCTGGTCGGTGGGTCGGTGCCCGCCGTGCTGGAAGCGCGCGGCGAGGTGCTGATGGCGCACGCGGATTTTGAGCGTCTGAATGCGGTCCAGGCAGCGCACGGCGAAAAACGCTTCGTCAATCCGCGCAATGCGGCCGCTGGCAGCCTGCGCCAACTCGATCCCAGGGTGACTGCCGCCCGTCCCCTGCGCTTCTATGCCTATGGCTGGGGACAGATCCAGGACGGTTCGGGCCAGGAGTGGGTGCCGCACGAGACACATGCGGGCATGCTGGACTGGCTGGCAGGATTCGGCTTTGCGGTGAGTCCCGGCCGTGCGGTGTGCCACGGGGCGGACGAGCTGTTGCGGTTTTACGAGGCCGTGGGTAGTCGGCGCGCCGGACTGCCTTTCGATATCGATGGGGTGGTCTACAAGGTCAATCTGCTGGCGGCGCAACAGGTCCTGGGGTTCGTGGCGCGGGCGCCGCGGTTTGCCATCGCCCACAAATTTCCCGCCCAGGAAGAGACCACCCGTCTGCTGGGGATCGACGTGCAGGTTGGCCGCACTGGCGCGCTCACACCGGTGGCGCGCCTGCAGCCGGTCTTTGTCGGCGGGGTGACGGTCACCAATGCCACCTTGCACAACGAGGACGAGATTCGCCGCAAGGATGTGCGGATCGGCGACACGGTCGTGGTGCGGCGCGCGGGCGACGTGATCCCGGAGGTTGTCGGGCCGGTGCTGGCGTTGCGGCCGGCCGATGCCGTGCCGTTTGATCTGCTGGCAGCCTGCCCGGTCTGTCCAGAATGTGGCTCGGCGGTGGAGCGTCCGGAGGGCGAGGCCGTGACCCGTTGCACGGGCGGGTTGTTCTGCCCGGCGCAGCGTAAGCAGACGTTGTGGCATGCGGCCAGCCGCAAGGCGCTGGATATCGATGGCTTGGGCGATAAACTGATCGACCAGCTCGTGGATAGCGGCCGTGTGCATATCCTCGCGGATCTTTACGGGCTCACGGAACTGGAGTTGTCCACCTACGATCGCATGGGCCGGAAGTCGGCGCAGAATCTGGTGGCTGCCATTGATCGCAGCCGGCGTCCCACGCTGTCGCGCCTGCTCTATGCGCTGGGGATCCGCCACGTGGGGGAGACCACGGCGCGCGATGTTGCCCGGCATTTTGGTTCGCTGCAGGCCGTGCTGGAGGCATCCGAAGACGATTTTCTGCGGGTTCCTGACGTGGGACCCGTGGTGGCCACATCGATTTTCCGGTTCTTTGCCGAGCCGCACAACCGCGAGGTTCTGGCGGCCCTGAAGGCGGCTGGCGTGGTGCCTTCGGCCGAGGTTGAGCCGGCGGGGCAAAAGCCGTTGGCCGGCAAGACGCTGGTCCTGACGGGGACCTTGCCCACGCTGTCGCGCGACGAGGCCTCGGCGCTCGTCCTGGCCGCAGGCGGCAAGGTCAGCGGCTCGGTGTCCCGCAAGACATCCTGGGTGGTAGCCGGGGAAGACGCCGGCAGCAAGCTCGCCCGCGCCCAGGAACTGGGCGTGCCCGTGATCGATGAAGCGGGCCTGAAGGCGCTTTTGGGTGTCGGTTGACACCCTATCTTTGCTCGTCTTGTCTAGTGATAGCTGGGTCTTCCTTGAGAAATAGCGGTGAACTCTGTCTTATCAGACGCTTTACTTTATGAGTTCAGGGTGAGAGTTCTTCAAGAGTGCGGCCTTTGGTTTCAATGGCGAACAGCGCGGTCATTATCCCTCCTGCAATAAGTATCACAGCGAAGACTCCGAAGACGACCTGGATATTGAAGTACGTCATGGTGAATCCGACCACGAGGGGACCCACTGACGAGCCGAGACGTAGCCAGGCACTTCCGATCCCTGTGCCGATGGTCCGCAAGCGGGTAGGGTAGATCTCCGCAGAGTACAGATAAAGAGAGAATGTGATGGTTTGGACGATTGCGTAGGCCAGACCTGCTCCTATCAGAACGTGAATGGGCGATGCTGCATGCAGGAGACTGAGGGCAACCAGAGGTACTGGGGCCAGCAGGAACGCACCAATGTACCAGCGCTTCCTGCCGATTTTGTCGATCAGCAGCGCGCAGACAAGTGATGCCACGACGCCAGCGGCGGACGTGAGCAGCCCAAAGAGAAGGCTTGTTTCGAGTGGTAGGTGGAACGTTTGCCGATACAGTGTAGGCAACCAGGTGATCATACCGTTGGCAACCACATACGAGCAAAACCACATGGCCCAGATTGTCAGTGTGCGTTGGCGATAGATTCCCTGGAAAAGCTCGCGCCAATCAGAGCCTGTGCGAACGGCTGACATGTTATTGGCAACGGGTTCACTGAGTGTATGTCCCTCTCTTCGCGCACTTTGTTCCAGTTGTGTCACGATGGCGTCGGCTTCTTTAAACCGCCCTTTTGATGCCAACCAGCGAGGGCTTTCCTTCATGAAGTAACGCAGCGGCAGCAGAAGGACGGCAGGGACGATTCCGACAATGAACATGGCCTTCCATCCGTAGGTGGGAACGAGGCCTCGGCCGATGAGGCCCGCACCCACCAGCCCAAAGAGAAACATGACTTCGTAAAGCAGGAAAAAACGGCCACGGCCTTTGGAGCTGATGAATTCGTTGATATAGGCACTTGCCACCGGGACTTCTCCGCCAGTACCTATGCCTTGAAAGAACCGAAGCATCATCATGATGAGAGCTCCAGTGGCGAAAAGGCATGCGATATCCATCGAGACGAAGACCAGAACTGTGAATAGCAAGATATGTAATCGGCCGAATTTTTCTGCTAACCAGCCGAAGAGGATCGCGCCGATGAGCTGGCCTATGTAACCCATGGATAAAATCATGCCTGTCTGGGTAGGGTTGAGGCCCCACTCGCGTACAAGAACAGGCATTGCATAGGCAATTGCGATGACGGTGTAGCCATCGAAGAATGTGGCTGCTCCAATGATGTTTCGTTTCCAGAATACGCGCCGGGTAATAGGCAGTCGTTCAATACGAGCGCTGATCTCGGCTTGGGTGCCGTTCATTCTTGTGCCGGGGTCGGCCAGATAAGGTTGGGTGTCCATTGTCTCCGCTCTTGTGGATTGCTTGTAGATGCAAGCATCTGGTGTATCCCAGATCCTTGCATTTCCGTATGTTGATCCTCGTGTTAGACCCTTCCGAGTCCGGCTGCTTCGAACGCGGCGTAGATTTCTTTTTCCGCTGCAGTGCCCAGTGGTTGTAATGGCTGACGAACGGTGGCGTGTTCAAGCAGGCCACGGTGTACCAGGCCGATCTTTAATGCAACGGTGCCCTCCATGTGAGATCCGCGATGGTAGACGGCGCGAGTAACGGGCATGAGCCGGTCGAAAATTTGTCTTGCTTTTGAGTAGTCCTTGGCTTTGCCCGCCTTAATGAGTTCAAGCAGCGGCTCGGGTGCGATCCCACCGTAGCCCACGAGCAGACCGTCGACGTCAAACATTGTGGGCAGTAGCCATTCGTCGTGACAACTCAGGATCTGCAACTGCGGGTTCGCCTGCTTCAGTGCCGGAATTTCCGTGTACCAGCGCTTCATGTTTCTTACGCCGTTCTTTGTCGCGACGACACCAGGTTGCGCTGCAATTGCGAGTTGCGTGTCCAAGTCGTAACTCGCCTTGGTCACGTCGGGGTATTGGAACAGAATGCATTGCAGTCCGGATTCCTCATAGATCGCACGATAGCGTTCCTGAGGCGCCCCCTTTTGGAACCCGAAGCGAAGCCACCCGTGGTTGGGGTAAACCAGCGCGCCGGTGGCTCCAGCTTCGCGTGCATGTCGAGCCTCGAGTGCTGCAATCTTTGTGCCCTCTCCTGTGATGCCGGCGATTACCGGAATCTTTCCATTGACGGCATCAACATAAGTGCGGATGAGCGTCAGCTGTTCATCTGATGTCAGGAAGGTGCCTTCTCCGGCGTGGCCAAGAATCACGAGGCTGGTTACACCTTCATGCGAAGCCAGCCACTTTGCGATGCGAGTATTCGCTTCCAGGTCCAACTCACCCTCTCGAGTGAACGCGGTGACAGGCGCTGGGTTCAGACCCCTGAGGTTCATGATATTCATAGGTATAATCTCCTTTGGGAACGTTAACGGGAACGTTCCCATAATAGAAGTGAAAATTTTGGGTGTCAACGAAAAAGTGATGTCTGTGGGTGTGTCCGGAATCGGTGGTACGCTCGCTGCCAGGTATCGCCGTCTGTAAAGGCTTCATCATGGGTGAAGTCCTAATCCATATGAGTGCCTGGAAAAGGGGCCAAGAATGAGTTCTGGAAAGACTACAGTGCGTGATGTCGCCGCTGCAGCTGGGGTATCCAAGTCCACGGTGTCCCGTGTCCTGGATGAGCGCCTGCCGCACTCTGACAGTGAGGCAGCCCGGCGTGTGCGTGAAGTGGCTGCCCGCCTTGGATATGTGCGAGACATATCGGCAGCGAGCCTCAGACGAGGCAACACCATGATGCTCGGGGTGGTAGTTCCACGTTTGACCGACACGGTGATGGCGATGTTGTATGAGGCGTTAGCCAGTTGTGCTCTTCAGTCGGGGAGGACAGCAATCGTTGCAACCAGCCAGGATGAGCCCCGTGCCGACCGTGCGGCCGCAGAGCTTTTGCTTCAGAGAGGTGTTGATGGCTTGATCCTGTCGACGGCTCGTAGAGGGGATTCGATGGTTGAGGAGTTGGCTGCTAGAGGGGTCCCTTATGTCCTGGCGCTGCGGACCGATGGGACAAGCCGCTCCGCAGTGGGGGATGATGTGCTAGGTGGGTATCTGGCGACCCGACACCTGCTCGATCTCGGGCACCGAAGGATAGGGCTGATTGCAGGGCCGGACTATGCGTCCAGTAGCCGTGGTCGTCAGCAGGGTTATCGTAATGCGCTGGCTGAAGCTGGGATTGATGTTGCGGAGGATCTTGTCATTCCATCGGCTTTCAGTATCGATGCTGGGGCGGAAGCGGCCGAAATACTGTTAGCGCTAGAACAGCGCCCGACGGCGATATTCGCCGTCAATGACAACTCGGCAATCGGCGCTCTGTCTGTGATCGGTCGCCACGGCCTCACAGTACCTGGCGATATCTCGCTGGTGGGTTACAACGATATTCCTATCGTTAGTCGTCTGCCTGTCCCGTTGACAACGGTTCGCGTTCCATTTGACCAGATTGCGTCGGCCGCGATCGACTTGCTGGATAATGTGCCCGCCCCAGAGGATCGGATTCGGGTGTTAAGCCCAACCCTCATCCCTCGCAAGTCGACGGCCACACCAAGGTTTTGATGTGGCCGGCGATTTGCACGTTCTTACAGTGGGCTGCAGGGGCTCGGTTGCTGTATTTGCGCGGCCCTGGACTTTCCCGTTAGGGTACGAACAAGTTACTTCTTCGTCGGTGCAGCAGGTGTGGCGGGTACCGCAGGAGTCGCCGCTTCAGCCGGTGGGGTGTTGTCCACGATCTTGGCGTCCTTCATCAGGCCCTTCTGGTAATCGGCCAGCGCCTGCTGGCGCATCATTTCCTGCAGTTGGGACTTGGCTTCGTCAAACGACGGGAAGGCTACGGCGCGCTCGTCCTCGACCTGGATCACGTGCCAGCCGAACTGTGTCTTCACCGGTGCGGCGCTGAGTTCACCCTTCTTCATGCTTTCGACAGCCTTGGCAAATTCCGGCACATAGTTGGTGGCCGGGCCCCAGCCCAGTTCGCCGCCGTTCTTGCCGCTGCCGGTGTCGATGGAGTCCTTCTTTGCGGCGGCTTCGAATGTGGTCTTCTTCGATTTGATCGCCTTGATGATGGTCTTGGCCTGGTCCTCGTCCTTCACCAGGATGTGGCGCAGCTTGTATTCCTTGCGGTCAGCCTGCTGAGCCTTCAGGGTGTCGTATTCCTTTTGCAGATCGGCATCGGTAACAGGATGGTCCTTCAGGTACTTGGCCATCAGGGCGCGCACCAGGATGCTCTGCTGGGCGAGCTGTGTTTCCTGCTGAACGGCGGCATCCTTCTGCAGGCCGGCTTTTTCGGCGGCCTGGACCGCTACCAGGCGGTTGATCATTTCCTGCTTGACCTGGGCGCGCAATTGGGGCGAGTCCTGGGCTCCCTGGCTGATGAGCAGGGCCACGAATTGATCAAACTGATCCTGGGTGATGCCTTGTCCGTTGACAGTGACGAGGTCCTTGGCGTAGACGGGCAGCGTCATGGCGCAGGCCAGAACCACAGCAGCAATACGTTTCATGAAATTCCTTAGGTTGGAGTAGTGCCCGCCACCGGGGCCTGGGCTTGGATCGGATGAGGCGACGAGTCTCGCCCGCCATCATACACAGTCGGCCGTCACGGCGTGTCGTCCTGTGCCGATTCGGTCTCGGTCTGGATGTGGCGCGCAAGCCACAGCGACTGTACGACGACGAAGAGGATGAGCAGGATCATCAGGCCGAAGACCTTGAAGTTTACCCACTGGGCCTCGGTGAACCGCCCGGAGAAGGCAACCCAGAGGTTGATCGCCCCCGAGGCCAGGAAGAATGCGGCCCAACTGTCGTTGAGCCGGTTCCAGGCGCGGTCCGGCATGACGATCTTCTCCCCCATCAGCTTGCGCATCAGGTTGCGGCCGGTGGTCCAGCGGGTCACCAGCAGGATGCCGGCAAACAGCCAGTACAGCACCGTAGGTTTCCACTTGATGAAGGTGTCGTCGTGAAACAGCAGTGTGGCACCGCCGAACACCACGATGACGGTGACGTTGATCCAGTGTGTCGCCTCGATTGTGCGTCCCGTGGCCTTCAGCCACAGGATCTGGATGATCGCCGCCGCAATGGCAGCACCTGTCGCGACATAGATGTCGGCGAACTTGAACGCCACGAAGAACAGGATCAGCGGAAACAGGTCGAAAAGAAACTTTTTCATTCGGCCGGGATGAACCTCATTGAAAGGGAGTTCATGCAGTAGCGCAGGCCCGTGGGTGGCGGGCCGTCGGGAAAGACGTGTCCCAGATGCGCTTGGCATGTGGCGCAAAGGACCTCGGTGCGGACCATGCCGTGGCTGGTGTCGCGCTGTTCGCGCACGCAGTCTGGTGTGACCGGCTGAAAATAGCTGGGCCAGCCGCAGCCGGCGTCAAATTTCGTGTCCGAGACGAATAGCGGTGTGCCGCAGCACACGCAGACATAGGTGCCGCGAAGGGCATTGTCCCAATAGCGCCCCGTGAAGGGCCTTTCGGTGTGCTTGAGCCGCGTGACCGCGTACTCTTCGGGCGATAATTGCGAACGCCACTGCGCGTCCGTACGGGTGACCTTGTCCACAAACAATCCATCTTCAGGTCGAATACTGCTCAATGATAATCGACTTGGGCGTGATTCGGCAGCAAATTGCATGCGCGTGCGATAAGATACCGCCGAAATGGAACTGGATGCCGCGACCATTGGGGTTCGTGGGCATGAATGGCACGTTCGCCCAAAAACACGGAGACAAATTATGAAGTTGAGTCACATCTTCCGCCCGACATTGATGGCGGCTGCCCTGGTGGCTGCGTTGCCGCTGGCCGTATCGGCGCAGGTCAAGGTCGGTATTTCCGTATCGGCCACGGGGCCGGCGGCGTCGCTTGGCATCCCGGAGCAGAAGACGGTGGCGCTGCTGCCCAAGGAGATCGGTGGGGAGTCCGTCCAGTACATCGTGCTGGACGATGCGACCGACACCACACAGGCCGTGAAGAACATCCGCAAGCTCACAGCGGATGACCATGTGGATGTGGTGCTGGGGTCCACCGTGACGCCGGCTTCGCTGGCGATGACTGACGTGGCGGCGGAAACGGGAACCCCGATGGTCAGCCTGGCGGCCAGCGCCAAGATCGTGGAACCGGTCGACGGTCCGCGCAAGTGGGCGTTCAAGACTCCACAGAATGACGCGCTGATGGCGCATGCACTGGCCGACGCGATGGTCAAGCAGCACATCAAGACGCTGGGTTTCATTGGCTTCAGCGATGCGTATGGGGATAGCTGGCTGCAGGAAATGAAGGCTGCGGCCGGCGCCAAGGGCATCAAGGTCGTTGCCGCCGAGCGGTTTGCGCGCCCCGACACCAGTGTGACCGGCCAGGTGCTGAAGCTGATGGCGGTGCACCCGGATGGCATCCTGATCGCCGCGTCGGGCACGCCGGTGGCGCTGCCCCAGCGCGAACTGGTCGATCGCGGCTACAAGGGTCAGATCTATCAGACCCACGGCGCGGCCAACAATGACGTGCTGCGGGTCTGCGGCAAGGCGTGCAATGGCATGATCCTGCCGGCCGGCCCGCTGCTGGTAGCCAGCCAGTTGCCCGACAGTAACCCCGTCAAGAAGAGCGCACTGGCCTACGTTCATACGTACGAGGCCAAATATGGCGCCGGTTCGGTGAACACCTTCGGCGGGCACATGTGGGACGCCGGCCAGCTCATCAACCGGGCCATCCCGGTTGCGCTGAAGTCGGGCGCCAAGCCCGGTACACCGGCCTTCCGCTCGGCCTTGCGCGGGGCGCTGGAAAACGTCAAGGAGCTGTCTGCTTCCCAGGGCGTATTCAACATGAGCCCGACGGACCACGCGGGTCTGGACAAGCGGGGGCGCGTCATCGTGAAGGTCGTGGACGGCAAGTGGACCTATCAGCCGGACCTGTGATGCGGCGGTCTGATGGAGGTGGCAGGGTGTCCGCGTGGATCTGACCGTCGCGCTCATCCTGCTGCAGGACGGCATCCTGAATGGTGCCATCTACGCCTTGCTGGGCCTGGCGCTGGTGCTGGTATTTCTGGTCACGCGGGTGATCTTCATCCCGCAGGGCGAGTTCGTGACCTTTGGTGCGCTGTCGCTCGCATTTCTGGCCAATGGCAAGGTTCCGGGGACGGCCCATCTGCTGCTGCTCATGGGTGTGCTAGTCTGCCTGGTCGAGGCCGTTTCGGCTTGGCGGGCCCGCCGCTGGCGCGGCTATGCGCGTACGCTCGCTTGGGCGCTGGTCCTTCCGCTGGTGCTGGAAGGCCTCGCCCCGCTGGCGGCCGGCCACGGGGTTCCATTGGCGCTTCGCGTGCTGTTTGCGCTGGCGCTGGTGATCCCCATGGGGCCCATGGTCTATCGCCTGGTCTATCAGCCGGTAGAGCAGGCCAGCGTGCTGGTGCTGCTCATCATTTCCGTGGCCGTGCATTTTGCGATGACGGGCCTGGGCCTATTGTTTTTTGGCGCCGAGGGCTGGCGCACCCCAGCCCTGGTTGAGGGCACCATCCAGCTTGGTCCCGTGTCCTGGACGGCACAGACCTTCGCGGTATTGGCCTTGACGGTGCTGCTGATCGGCGGACTCTGGCTCTTCTTTGGCCGTACCCTGTATGGCCGCGCGTTGCGGGCCACCGCCGTCAACCGCCGGGGCGCCCGGCTGGTGGGCATCAGCACGCGGGTGGCCGGCAGCCTGACCTTCACCCTGGCGGCGGCGATCGGCGCGCTCTCCGGCATGTTGATCGCGGCCATCACCACCATCTACTACGACACTGGGTTCATTATCGGACTGAAGGGGTTCGTCGCGGCCATTTTCGGGGGGCTCGTGAGCTATCCGGCGGCTGCCGCCGGCGCCTTGTTCGTGGGGTTGCTGGAATCCTTCTCTTCATTCTGGGCCAGCCCCTTCAAGGAAGCCATTGTGTTCACCCTGATCATCCCGGTGCTGCTATGGCGGTCGTTTGGCAGCGTCCACCTGGACGAGGATGACTGAGCCCATGCGCGTACGCCCGCTCCTGGTGCTGGTCGTCCTGGCGCTCGCGATCCTTCCGTGGTTGCCCGTATCCGCATTCTGGATCACGCAGATGAATTACATCGGACTCTATAGTCTGGTGGTGCTGGGCCTGTTGCTGCTGACGGGGGTGGGTGGGCTGACGTCATTTGGCCAGTCGGCATTCGTCGGCCTGGGGGCCTATTCGACGGCCTGGCTCACGACGGTCGTGGGGGTGTCGCCCTGGCTGGGCCTGGTCGCGGGGTTGCTGCTGACCTGGCTGGTTGCCTATGGCCTGGGCGCGATCACGCTGCGCCTGTCGGGCCACTATCTGCCTCTGTGCACGCTGGCCTGGTGTCTGGCGTTGTTCTATCTGTATGGCAATCTGGATTTCCTGGGCCGCTACGATGGCATCGCCAGCATCCCGCCGGTCACGGTGGGCGGCTGGTCGCTGGGGGCAGGCAATCGCATGTATGTGCTGATCTGGCTGATTTTGCTGCTGGCGCTGTGGGGCACCCACAATTTGCTGGATTCGCGAGCCGGCCGTGCGATTCGCGCGCTGCGCAGCGGCGCCATGGCCGAGTCCTTCGGTGTCGACCTGCGCCACTATAAGGTCGTGATCTTTGTGTATGCCGCCTTGCTGGGCGGGGTGTCTGGCTGGCTGTATGCGCACATGCAGCGGGCCGTGAGCCCCAGCCCCTTCGGCCTGGGCTACGGCATCGAGTATCTGTTCATGGCCGTGGTGGGAGGCTCGGGCAGTGTCTGGGGTGCCGTTGTGGGCACGGCCACCATCCTGATCGTGAAGGACCAGTTGCAGAACGTGCTGCCGGCGCTGATTGGCACCAGCGCGAATCTGGAGCTGCTGGCCTTCGGGGTGCTGATGATCCTGGTGCTGCAATTCGCCCGCGACGGCCTCTGGCCAGTGCTGGAGCGCGGCTGGGAACGCCTGGCAGGGCCGGCTCGCCCCCGGCGTGCCGCTGCTCCCGCCGGACTGGACGCGGCAGAGCTGCCGCGCCGCGAGCTGCCGCCGGTGGGCGATGTGGTCCTGCAAGTGCAGGGTGTGCGCAAGGACTTTGGCGGGCTGGTGGCAGTCAACGACATCAGTTTCGAACTGCGGGCCGGCGAGATCATGGGGCTCATCGGTCCCAACGGCGCCGGGAAGAGCACCATCTTCAACCTCATCAGCGGGGTGCAGGCACTGACGGCCGGCTCGGTGCGCTTCATGGGCGTGCGGATCGACGGTCGCCCGGCCCGGGAAATCGCCCGTTTGGGGTTGGCGCGCAGTTTCCAGCATGTCCAGCTCCTGCCGGACATGAGCGTGCTGGAGAACGTCATGCTGGGGGCACACCTGCGGGAGCGGGCAGGCGTGGTGGCCGCGGCGCTGCGGCTCGACCGGGCGGGTGAGGCCGCGCTGCGCCGCGAAGCAGCCCGTCAGCTGGAACGTGTCGGCCTGGCCGATGCCGCGGATCAGCCAGCGGGCAGCCTGCCCCTGGGGCGCCAGCGCGTCGTGGAGATCGCCCGTGCCCTGTGCTGCGATCCCATCCTGCTGCTGCTCGATGAGCCGGCCGCCGGCCTGCGCTATCAGGAGAAGCAGGCGCTGGCGGCGGTGCTCGATCAGTTGCGCCGCGAAGGCATGAGCTTGCTGTTGGTCGAGCATGACATGGATTTTGTCATGAAGCTCACCGACCATCTGTTGGTCATGGACTTCGGCACGCGCCTGGCCGAGGGCGTCCCGGCGGACATCCAGTCCAACCCGGCCGTGCTGGAAGCCTATCTCGGGGGGCTCGATGAGTTCTGACACACTGCTGTCGGTTGGACACCTGTCGGCCCATTATGGGAAGGTCGCTGCCCTGAATCCGATGGACCTGCGGGTCGATCGGGGGCAGATCGTCACCGTGATCGGCGCCAATGGTGCTGGCAAGTCGACGCTGCTCAACACCATCATGGGGGCGCTCCCGCAGCGCGGCCACAGTCATGGAACCATTCTGTTCCAGGGGGTTGACATCCAGGGCTGGGACATCGAGCGCCGTGTGGAGCAGGGGCTGTCGCTGGTGCCCGAGCGCCGCGAGCTCTTCGCCAGCATGTCGGTGCGGGACAATCTGCTGCTGGGCGGGTTCAGGCTGTACAGGGCCGGCGTCCGAGGATGGCGGGATACGCTGGACGAAGTCTACGCGCTGTTTCCGCGCCTGCGCGAGCGCGCGGCGCAGATCGCGGGCACACTGTCTGGCGGCGAGCGCCAGATGCTCGCGGTGGGCCGCGCGCTTATGGCGCGGCCGGCGCTGCTCATGCTGGACGAACCCAGCCTGGGTCTTGCGCCGCGCGTGGTGCGCGAGATCTTCCTGACGATCGCCCAGTTGCGCAGCACTGGCGTGTCCATTCTGCTGGTCGAGCAGAATGCGCGGGCGGCGCTGCACGTCGCGGATCGCGGCTATGTACTGGAAACTGGCGACCTGGTCCTGGAAGGCACTGCTGCAGAACTGGCTGGCAACCCCCGAATCATCGAGAGCTACCTGGGATTGGGCCGGACATGAAAGGAGCCACTGCGGCTCCTTTCGTGCCGGCTCAATCCGAGCGGCTTGCAAGCCGCGAGGTGGGGCTATTTGGGCCGCCCAACGCCGCCCGCATTCCCTGCGCAAGCATGATGTGCAGGTAGCCTGAGACAGTCGTGCACCAGGCGGGAGACTCCCTGAGCCTGTCCGGAAACAGGCCGGGCAGCGCCATCAGGCAAGCACACAGCGCCTGCGCGTCCCGTTCGTGTCCCTGGATGGCCAGAGCAATCTCGGCTTCGCGCGGGTCGCGCAGCGCGTACTGGTTTCCGGCGTCAGTCACACCCAGGCAATAGCGCATCCAGGCCGCCGTCACAAACGCAAATGGGCGAATGTCGCCCCCAGCGGCCACGCAGTCCAGGGCTGCCTGAAGAATGCGCTGCGGAAGCTTCTCCGTTCCATCCATGGCGATCTGCCAGCATTCGTGGGCGATCGCCGGGTTGGCAAATCGCGCGTGCAGCTCTGCGGCGTAGTCGTCGAAGTCCACTCCGGCCAGAGGCTGGAGCGTGCCAGCGGCGGCCCGCATGTGGCGGTCGGCTGCCTGTGCGAGGTGCGTGTCGCCCATGGCGTCACGTACATAGTGGTAGCCAGCCACGTGGCCGGCGTAGGCCAATAGTGAATGGGCGCCATTCAGCATCCTCAGCTTCATGTGTTCGTAGGGCGCCACGTCGTCCACCATCAGCGCACCCGCGTCTTCCCATGCGGGGCGCCCCATGGAGAAGTTGTCCTCCATCACCCACATGCTGAAGGGTTCGGTTTCGACTGCGGCGAGATCCTCGCACCCTGTGGCCAGCGCGGCATCGGCCAGAGTCTGCGCTGTGGATGCGGGCGTGATCCGGTCCACCATGGAGCAGGGGAAGGGCACCTGGGTGGAGATCCATGAAGCCAGCGCAGGATCCTGCCGCTGCGCCATGTCGCACACTCCGGCTTGCAGCAGCTTCCCGTTGCTGGGGAGGTTGTCGCAACACAGGACCGTGAAGGGCGCGACCCCCTGCGCGCGTCGCTGGCGGATCGCCCAGAGCAGCAGCCCGATGACGCCGCCGGGCGAATCGGGGTGAGCGAGGTCGTGCGCGATGGCCGGGTGGTCGCGCTGGATCTGGCGGGTCGCACGGTCGATTCCGTAAGCCTTTTCGGTCACCGTCGCCGTGACCACCCGAGTCTGGGGACTGGCGAGCACCGCCATTGCCGCCTGCGGGTTACGGCTGGCGGCAATGGCGGCCGCGACGCTGCCGATGACGCGGGCTCGGGTGGTCTGCCCGTCGCGCACCAGCACTGTATATAGGCCATCCTGCGCGGTAAGGTCGTCCACGACGGTGGTGCTGCGCAGGCTGATTTCGGTTGTCCGCCAATCACCGCCATGGCGGGCGAGCACCTCGTCGGTGTAGACGGCCTGATGGGCCCTGTGGAAGGCGCCCGGGCCCAGGTGCACGATACCGGCTCCGTGAGCATCGGGCCGGTAGTGCGGCAGCGCCAGGCCTGACGTGGGGTCGATGGCCTGTCGCGCGCGGGCCAGCCAGAGACTGTTCAGGCGTGGGCGAGTCATGTGGTTTTCTCCGTATCAGACCAGGGTGCAATAACGCCAGTGACCGCTTTCGATGAGGGTGCTGACGGTGGTGCGGGTCAGCTCCATCACCTTTTCGACGGCGGGGAGCACCGGCGCGTTCTTGTTGAAACACAAGCGGATCTCCCGCGACAGGCTGGGGTCCAGGTGGCGCGGCACGATCGTGCGGTCGTGGATCTCTCGATAGGCTGCCGAGTACGGCAGTATGGTCGTGGCCATCCCCTCGACGACGGACGGAATCAGGATGGCCGAGGTGCTGGCCTGCGCGAACAGGTTGTACGTCAGCCTGGCGTTCATGAAGGCGTAATCGATGCGCATGCGCAGCTTGTTGGGAGGGCGTGGCAAAATCATCGGAAGTCGAGCGAGCTCCGTGATCGGGACCGGCCCTTTGGGCAGATGCACGCCGGGATGCGTGAGCAGCAGTATCTCTTCCACCAGCAGCGGTTGTGTGACCAGGTCGTTCAGCTCTTCCTGGTCAGGCGACAGCGAGAAGTCCACACGTCCCTGCTGGACCATGAGTGTGAGGTCGGCACTCGGGATGTCCACGATTTCCACGACGATGGCGGGGTATTGCCGCTTCACGGCGCGCAGAAGCGGGAGCGCCAGGATGCGTGCCGTGCTGGACGCCATGGCGATGGAGACTGAGCCGGCCACGACATCGCCCGCCGTGCGCGTGAGGATGCTGCGCGTCGCGCCGACCTGGCGCAGGATGGTGTGGGCGTGGCGCAGGAGGAGCTCGCCTTCGGCGGTAAGGCGCACGCCCTTGGGTTCGCGGTCGAACAGCCGGACCTCGAGTTCTTCTTCGAGCAGGGCGATCTGCTGACTGAGGGCCGGCTGCGCAACGTGCAGCGTTTCGGCGGCGCGGGTCATATTGTGCATTTCGGCGACCCGCACGAAGTATCCGAGCTGGCGCAGGTTCATGGACGGGATCCGTCTGATCGGGGTGCGGCGGGCATGAGATATAAGCGATCGTTATTGCAATTAAGGGTAAACCCTTGATTCAGCTCGATGAAGTTGCCGATGCAGTCCTTTGCGGTCTCAAGATACCGGTCAGGAAGGCGGCGCCGCTGCTTTTCACACGAGTGGACTTGCATCGGCCTCTCGATAATAAAAAATTATGCCAGTATCAGCAAATCCTATTTGTCTTTGAGCAGGCAGCTTCCTAACATGAGATTCATCGCTTAGGAGACGAAAGATGAGTTTGCCGTTGGCCGGCCTGAAAGTACTGGATTTGTCGCGTGCGTTGTCGGGGCCGTTTTGCGCAATGATCCTGGCCGATATGGGGGCCGAAGTCATCAAGGTGGAGCCCTTGCCCAAAGGCGACATGGCTCGCGGCTGGGGGCCTGTGGATCGCGACGTCAGCGTTTATTATCTGAGCACCAATCGCAACAAGAAGGACATCAGCCTGAATTTCCGCCACCCCAGGGGCCTGGAAATCCTGCGGCGCCTCGCGGCAAAGGCCGACATCCTGATAGAGAATTTCAAGGTCGGCACCATGGAGTCCATGGGGCTTGGCTACGAAGAGCTGGCTGCGCAGAACCCCGGGCTGATCATGGCTTCGATTTCCGGGTTTGGCCGGACGGGCCCTGAAAAGAACACGGCAGGTTTCGATCAGATCGCGCAGGGCTATTCGGGGTTCATGAGTCTGACGGGTACCCCGGAAACCGGCGCCACGCGTGTCGGTACGCCCATCGGTGACCTGACGGCGGGGATGTGGCTGTCGATCGGGGTGCTGGCGGCTGTCGTGCAGCGCCAGCAGACCGGGCGTGGCCAGCATGTGGATACTTCATTGCTCGCCGGACTCATGAGCCTGCTGGTGGTCCAGGGACAGCGCTATCTGAACCTGGGCGAGGTGCCGCAACCGAATGGCAATGCCCATCCCGTGATTTCGCCTTATGGCACCTTCCAGACGGCCGACGGTCCCATCAATCTGGCGCCGGCCACCAGCGCCATGTGGGTGAAGCTCTGCGAGATTCTGGGCCTGCCCGGGCTCCCCACAGATCCCCGCTTTCTCACCAATACCGAGCGCATGGAAAATGGCGCGATCCTCAAGGAATTGCTGGAGTCCAGGCTTGCAGCCCGGGGCCGCGCCGAGTGGACCAGGATACTGGTCGACAACGGCATTCCGGCGGGTCCCATCAATGACATGAAGGATGCTTTCGCCGACGCGCAGGTTGCAGCAGTCGGCATCGTGGAAAAAATCGTCCATCCGCTGCTGGGCGAGATCTCCATGGTGGGATCTCCCGTCCATTTTTCCACGGCTCCCGACCACCACACGGTTCGTACTGCGCCTCCTGCTCTGGGAGAACACTCCGTCAGCGTGCTTCAGGCCTTTGGTTTCGGGGCCGATGAAATATCCTCGCTGTGCGAGGCCGGCATCGTCGGCACCCATGATCCCGACGCGTCAGGTTCCCGCAAGGCTGCGTCATGAACCTGGCCAGTCCGACTTCGCACGCCGTTGCGGCCGGCGACACGGCGCCGTCGCTGACCATCCACGGGCGGATTGCGACCATCGCGCTGCGCAACCCGGGCCGCAGCAATCGCCTGAGCCCGTCGGACCTGGATGCCCTGCGGCAGCACGTCCGGACGGTCGATGCGGCGTCTGAAGTCCTGGTTTTGCGCCTCGTGGCATCCGGCAAATACTTTTGCAGCGGCTACGACATTTCCTCGCTTGCCAGCAGCGACGCCCCCAGTTCGCTCTACTTTGGCGAAACCATCGATCTGATCGAGGCTGCCCGACCCGTCACCATTGCGGCAGTGAGTGGCGGTGCCTACGGCGGCGGGACGGACCTGTGCCTCGCGTGCGACTTCCGGATCGGTACGACGCAGGCCAACATGTTCATGCCGGCTGCCCGGCTGGGCCTGCATTTTTATCCGGGCGGCATGCGGCGCTATGTGTCCCGGATGGGGTTGAATCAGGCCAAGCGGCTGTTTCTGACGGCCGACAAAATCGGCGCCGATGAAATGCTTCGGATCGGCTTCCTGACTGAGCTGGTCGAGCCTGATGAACTGGCGCCCCGTGTCGAGGCGCTCAGCCTGCAATTGGCGAAGATGGCGCCCCTGGCACTCACGGGCATCAAGCAGGACTTGAACCGGCTGGTGCTCGGGACGCTGGATATCGAGGCCAACGCCCAGGCGGTGCGGCGGTCCGAGGCATCGGAAGACATGAAAGAGGGGGCGCTCGCCTGGAAGGAAAAGCGGGCGCCCAATTTTCGAGGTTGCTGACGGTGTTGGGCACTGTGTCCAGCAGGGTGACAAAAGTTGGCAGAAACATATTCCAGAAGGAGACTTACCGTGACTGAATCGAATCCCGCCATTGCGGCGGCCGTTGCCCACCTGCGCCGTCTGTCGAACAAGCATCTCTACGGTGGCAAGTTGCAGGACCCCATTTCGGGGATGGCTTTCCCGGTCGTGAGCCCCGCGACGCGCAAGGAAGTCGGCTCTGCCGCACAAGGCGATGCCAAGGACGTGGAAGCGGCCGTGCGCGCAGCTCGGGCAGCGCAGCCTGCCTGGGCTGCAATGAGCCCGCGGGCTCGCGGCCGGCAGCTGGTGGAAGCTGCCAAGCAACTCAACGACCACACAGAGGAAATCGCCGCCCTGCTGGCGCTGGAAACGGGCAAGGCGATCCGCACCGAATGCCGCGTCGAGGCCAAGGTCCTGGCGGATGCCTTCGAGTTCTACGGCGGGCTGGGCAGCGAGCTGAAGGGCGAGACCGTCCCTTTCGCCTCCAACATGCTGACCTTCACGCAGCGCGAGCCGATTGGCGTCGTGGCAGCGATCATTCCGTGGAATGTGCCGCTGCTGCTGATGGCCCTCAAGATTGCGCCGGCCATGGTGGCGGGCAATACGGTGATCGTCAAGTCGGCCGAAGAAGCGCCCATGTCCACCTTGTATGTGGTCGAAATTCTGAGCAAGCTGCTGCCGCCAGGGGTGGTGAACATCTTGTCCGGTGACGGCCCGACGTGCGGCACGCCGCTCATCTCGCATCCTAGTATCGGCAAGATCACGTTCACGGGGTCGGTCGCGACGGGCAAGATCATCGCCCATGCGGCGGCCGACCGCCTGATTCCCACGACGCTCGAGCTGGGTGGCAAAAGCCCCATGCTGGTCTTCAAGGATGCCGACCTGGAACGGACGGTGGCTGGCGCCGTTTCCGGCATGCGCTTCACGCGCCAGGGGCAGAGCTGCACGGCCGCTTCCCGGATATTCGTGCACAATTCCCTGCTGGACAAGTTCGTCCAGAGCCTGTCCGACAAGGTCAACGCCATGGTGATCGGCGATCCGCTGGACGAGAAGACTGACATCGGCACGATCATCTCCGATCAGCAATACGACCGGGTGAAGTCCTACATCGCGCTGGGCGAGCAATCCAAAGGCGTGCAGGCGCTGCACCTGTCCAGGCTGCCCCAGGCCCCCGAGCTCAAGAACGGCCTTTTCATCCAGCCGGTCATCTTCACGGGGGTCGGCAACGACGATCGTCTGGCGCGCGAAGAGATCTTCGGACCGGTCACATGCGTGATCGGCTTCGATGATGACGAAGACGCCATCCGCATGGCCAATGACTCGGATTTCGGGTTGGCGGCGACGGTCTGGACCAGTGACCTGAAGACGGCGCTGAATGCGACCAAGCGTTTGCAGGCCGGGTTCGTGCAGGTGAATCAGAACATCGTCGTGCAGCCCGGCCTGTCGTACGGCGGAGTCAAGCAGTCTGGCTTGGGCAAGGAGGCCTCCCTGGAGGCCATGCTGGATCATTTCACATCCAAGAAAACCATCATCATGAACATGGACTAATGTCCGGACGAACGGTGGCATCCATGGGAAGGTCACGATGGGTGCTGCCTTTTTAGGCAGACAAGGAGACAAGACATGAAAAAATTATTGCTGGGCTTGGCACTGGCCGCCGCGATTCCACAGATGGCAGGTGCAGCCGAACCACTGCGCATCGGGGTGCTCAACGATCAGTCGGGGTTGTATTCAGACTTTGGCGGCGTGACGTCGGTCACCGCAGCCAAGATGGCCGTGGACGATTTTGGCGACAAGGTGCTGGGTCGCAAGATCGAGGTCCTCTCGGCCGACCACCAGAACAAGACGGACGTCGGCACGGCCATCGCCCGGAAATGGTTCGACCTGGATCACGTGGAAATGATCGCCGGCCTGACCAATTCGGCGGTTGCGCTGGCGGTGCAGGCCATGGCGGCAGAAAAGGACAAGGTCACGATTGCCTCAGGGCCGTTCTCTTCGGCGCTCACGGGCAAGTCCTGCTCGCCGACCGGGTTCCACTGGACCTTTGATACCTATGCCGCGTCGGTCGGCACGGCCACAGGCCTGGTCAAGGAAGGCGCCAAGACCTGGTTCATTCTCGGGGCGGATTACGCCTTCGGAAAGCAGCTGGCCTCGGATCTGACCAAGGTCGTGGAAAAGAACGGTGGCAAGGTGGTCGGCGAAGTCTTCCACCCGGTGGGGGCGTCCGACTTTGCATCCTTCCTGCTGCAAGCCCAGTCCTCCAAAGCCAGTGCGATCGCGCTGGCCAACGGCGGGGCGGATACCAGCAACAGCATCAAGCAGGCTGCCGAGTTCGGGATTACCCAGGCGGGCCAGAAGCTGGTGGCGCTGGGCATCGTGATCAGCGACGTGCATGCGCTGGGTCTGCAGAAAGCCCAGGGCCTGGTGGCGACCACGCCGTTCTACTGGAATCGTGATGATGCGAGCCGGGCGTTTTCCAAGCGCTTCGAGAAGCTGACCCATCGCGAGCCGGGGATGGTGCAGGCCGGCGTGTATTCGTCTGTGATGCACTACCTCAAGGCTGTGAAGGCGGCTGGCACGACCGAGGGCAAGGCAGTGGCCAAGAAGATGCGCGAGATTCCCGTCAATGACTTCTTCGCCCATAACGGCAAGGTGCGTGCGGATGGCTGGATGGCTCACGACATGTATCTGGTCCAGGTCAAGACCCCGGCGGAATCCAAGGGCCCATGGGACTATTACAAGATCCTGCGCACGTTGCCTGCAAGCCTGGTGTCGGTTCCGTTGTCCGAATCTGCCTGCCCGCTGGTCAAAAAAGGCTGATGGCGCTTGATTGGAGACTGACATGACTGTTGCATTCATCGGTCTTGGGCACATGGGGACCCCATGAGTCGGAACCTGATCCGTGCGGGCCTGGATGTGGTGGGCTTCGACCTGTCACAAGAGGCCCTGCATGGGCTCGCCGAAGCCGGGGGCCGGGTGGCCGGCTCCATCGCAGAGGCCGTTGATGGCGCAGACACCGTCATCACCATGGTGCCTACCGCCTTGGCCTGGATGACCAGAAGGTCTACGACGTGATGACGCATGCATCCGGCAACTGCTGGATGCTGCAGTCGTATTGCCCGGTGCCAGGCCCGGTTCCGAGCGCCCCCTCGAATCGGGATTATGATCCAGGTTTCGCCATGGCCCTCATGCTCAAGGACATGCGCCTGTCTCAGGCGGCGGCCAAGGCGGTGGGGTACGAGACGCCCTTTGCGGCCCGCGCCACGCAGATGTATGAAGAGACCGTGGAGAAGGGGTATGGCGGGCGGGATTTCAGTTTCATGTTCAAGATCGTCTCGGGCGAAGTATCCTGACGCGGGCTGCCGCCCCGCCTGTGCGGGGAGGCAAACCCGGGGCTGGCAAATCGGGTGGCGGAAATGCTGATGGGCCGCCGTGTGCCGCTTCCGCTGGCGGGGCTGCTGTCCCTGGCCGTTGCGATGGGGATTGGCCGCTTCGCATTCACGCCGATGCTGCCCATGATGCAGGCTGACCTGGGCCTGTCGTTGTCCCAGGGCGGGTGGCTGGCCAGCTCCAACTATCTCGGCTATCTGCTGGGCGCGTTGCTGGGCACGCGGCTGCCTTGGTCTTCCGAAAAAATGCTGAAATGGGGCCTGTGGGCAGTCGTTCTCGCGACGGCCGCCATGGGCCTGGGCACGCTATGGTCAGGATGGGTACTGTGGCGTTTCCTGGCGGGAGTTGCCAGTGCCTGGGTCCTGATCGGCACTTCGGCCTTATGCGTTGCGCGCCTGGCGGCCAGTGGTCGTGGGGAAAAGACCGGCGTGGTGTTTGCCGGAGTGGGGTTCGGTATCGCTTTTGCAGGACTCGCCTGCATGGCGCTGACGCTACTGGGTGTCGGCTCCTCGCACGCCTGGCTATGGCTTGCACTGGCCTCACTGGCCGGGTTGCTGGGCGCTTCGATGCTGTGGCAGGTGCCGGCGGCCGCTGATTCTCCCACCCGCGTGGCATCCAGACAGGCGGCAGCGCCGTCGCTTCGCGCTCAACCCGAAGTGGGTTCCGGGCGCCTGCACTGGGGCCTCGTATGGTGCTACGGATTCTTTGGTTTTGGCTACATCCTGCCAGCCACTTTCCTGCCGGCTCAGGCGCGGCTGCTTGTGCCGGATGCGTGGCTCTTCAGTCTGGCCTGGCCGGTTTTTGGCTTGGCAGCAGCCGTTTCGACCCTGCTGGGGAGCCGTCTCACACGGTATTGCCGACGCCCCACGATCTGGGCGGCCGCCCAGCTGGTCATGGGAGTGGGCGTGCTGTTGCCGGTATTGTGGCAAAGCCTCGCGGCCATCCTGATTGCCGCGCTCTGCGTGGGCAGCACCTTCATGGTCATCACCATGGTGGGCCTTCAGGAGGCTCAGGTCCAGGTCGGCCCAACCATCATCAAGCGGCAAATCGCTGCCATGGTTGCTTCCTTTGCCTTCGGACAATTGGCGGGGCCGGTGTTCTTCAACCTCAGCCACGACTGGTTTGGCGCACCGCTGAGCCTGACGCTGGTTGCCGGAACCGTGGTGCTGGTCCTGGGTTCGGTGCCCGTGCTGCGCCTAAGGGCCTGAATCTGCCCCCGCTCTCCGGGCCATAGGGCCTCCCGCGTGTCTGGGGATAACACGGGCTTGAACCCACGGGACGACCATAGTACCTTGACAGTAATTATTAATTAATAATTACTGGCGTTTCCAAAATCGAGTTCTCGGAGACCATCAGACATGCCTCGGATTGCGCGGAAAATTCTCTACCAAGAGGTTGCCGACCAGATCAGGGACATGATTCGTTCGGGTGAGCTGGCGCCGGGCGATTGGGTCGACGAATCTTCGCTGACATCGGTTCTGGGGATATCCAGAACGCCTTTGCGCGAAGCGCTCAAGGTGCTCGTCTCTGAGGGGCTGTTGCGCATCGAATCCAGGCGGGGCTGCTTCGTCAATGAGCTGGCGGCGCAGGATCTGGAGAGCATCTTTCCGCTCATGGCGCTGCTGGAGGGCCGCTGCGCCTACGAGGCCGCGCTGAAGGCGCAGGAGTCGGACTGGGCCGCGCTTGTCCCACTGCATGCGGAACTGCAGCGTTTTGCGCAGGCCGGTGACATCGATGCGTACTATCGGGCCAATGCAAAGATACACGTCGCCGTGCAGGCGCTGGCGGCCAATCCCTGGCTTTCGGGCGTGCTCGACAATCTGCGTGGCGTCCTGGGGCTGTCCAGGCATCACAGCTTGGCCTTGCCGGGCCGCGTCAGGAAATCCTGCGCGGAACACTTGGCCATATTTGCCGCATTACGGGCGCGGGATGCACAAAGGGCGGAGAGCCTCACTCGCGAACACTTGATGCGCCAGCTCGAGGCGTTGCGGCTTCTCATCCAGCAGTCTGACGAGGTCCAGGCGCAGCCGCCGGATACTCGAACACCGGTGTTTGAACCAGGAGTGCCTCCAGATGTCTGATCAACAAAATGTGCCAGCAGTCACAACGGATGTGAATGATCCGCTCGCCAAGGTCCCCAAGGAGAGCGCCCTGCGGGGCCGGGCGGCCAAGCTGCTGGAGCGCCTGGGGCGCTGGCTGGATCGGGAGCAGCTCCCCGATACCGAGGCGCTCGGCAAGCTGTATACCGCCTCCTCCAAAGACAACGCTGCCAACGATCTTGCCCGGCAATGGGCCGATCGGTATCTGGCAGCTGACGCCGACGAGCGCCGTTCGCTCCTGGCGGCGCTGGTGCGTGCCGGGATCGAGTCGGACATGTCACAGAAGGAGCAGTTCTTCCGCCGGCTCTACGCGCAGAGTGACCGGCTGGGTCTCATGGTGGAGCTTCGCGCCGACATGCTGCGCTGGCGCAATCAGGTGGCGGGGCTGTCGGAACTCGAGCAGCCTCTGGCGAGGCTTCTGTCGAACTGGTTCGATGTAGGCATGCTCGAGCTCCGGCACATCAATTGGGATTCTCCGGCCTCGCTGCTCGAGAAGCTGATCAAGTACGAGGCCGTGCATGAGATCCGGTCCTGGGACGATATGCGCCGGCGCGTGGCGGACGATCGCCGCTGCTATGCGTTTTTTCATCCGCGCATGAGCGATGTGCCGCTGATTTTCGTCGAGGTCGCGTTCTCCGAGCACATTGCCGGCAACGTGCAGGCACTGTTGGACCCGGTGCAGCCTGTCGGGGGGCTCGAGAAATCCCGCTGGGCAATCTTCTATTCGATCACCAATACGCAGCCAGGCTTGCGTGGCATCAGTTTCGGAAATTTCCTGCTGCGCCGGGTGATTGATGACCTGCAGCGCGAACTGCCGCACGTGCGGTCGTACGCAACCTTGTCCCCCATCCCTGGGTTCGTTTCGTGGCTGGAGAAGCAGTCCGCAGATGAGGTCCGTGCGCTGCTGGAACGCCTGTCGGCCGATACGGAAACAGGCGTGACGGGGGCGGACTGGGTGGCGCGGCTGCGCACTGAAGCGGCCGTGACTCCCGATGGAGACGCGGCCGAAGGGCTGCGGCGCGTGGGTTTGCGGCTGGCGGCACGCTATCTGACGGCCCTGCACAATGATCAGCCGGTCGATCCGGTCGCCCGGTTTCATCTGGGGAATGGCGCGCGCATCGAGCATGTGAACTGGGCCGCCAACCTTTCGGTACGGGGCCTGACTCAGTCGTGCGGGATGATGGTGAACTACATGTACGAGCCCACCCAGCTCGACGAGAATCGGGCGCACTTGGCCGCCGGCAAGCCCAGTGTGTCCAGAAAGGTGCAGCGGCTGTAGCACTGCTGGCCATGCCTCGGGGTAGAGGCCTCCGCTGTCGTCGAGATGGTTGCGGCAGCGATTTTCTTTGGCACGGCATTTCCTTGGTGGAGACATTGGTCATGAGTTTGGCGTTGGCTGGGGTGAAGGTACTGGATCTGACGAGGGCCCTGGCTGGCCCGTTCTGCACGATGACGCTGGGTGACCTGGGGGCTGACGTCGTCAAGCTCGAGCCCATGCCGACGGGCGAGATGTCCCGCCAGTGGGGGCCCCGTGACAAGGACGTCACGGTCTATTTCCTGAGCGTCAACCGCAACAAGAAAGGCATTGCGGTCAACCTGCGCCAGCCGGAGGGGCTCGCTCTGGTCCGCCGGCTGGCGCTGGCATCCGACGTCGTGGTTGAGAACTTCAAGGCGGGTACCATGGAGAACATGGGCCTGGGCTATGAAGAGTTGGCACGTGAAAGGCCTGGCATCATCCTGGCGTCCATCTCGGGGTTCGGTCCGCAAGGGCCGGCGCGTTCTTGGGCGGGCTTCGACCAGATCGCTCAGGGGTATTCGGGCGTGATGAGCCTGAACGGTACGGCCGAGTCGGGGCCCATGCGGACTGGCGTGGCCATTGGCGATCTGACCTCGGGGATGTGGCTCACCACGGCTGTGCTGGCCGCGCTATTTGAGCGTCAGCGCACCGGCAGGGGGCAGCATGTGCAGACTTCCCTACTGGCGAGTCTCATGTCTCTGCTGACCTTCCAGGGCCAGCGTTACCTGAGTCTGGGGCAGGTGCCGGAGGCCACGGGCAACGACCACCCCGTGATCACGCCCTATGGCACGTTTGAAGCCGCTGATGGTCCGATGAACCTGGCGCCCGCCACGCCGGCGATGTGGGTCAAGCTGTGTTCCCTGCTGGGGCTGGAAGCGCTCGTAGAAGATCCCCGCTTCATCGGGAACGCCGAACGGACCAAGAACCGGGCTGCCTTGAAGGCGCTGATCGAGGGTGCACTGAGCGCCAGGACACGGATGGAGTGGACGCGCATCATGCTGGACAACGGAATTCCGGCCGGACCCATCAACGATCTGGCCGACGTGTTTGAGGATGCCCAGGTCGAGGCCTGCAATCTCGTGCAGTCAATCACGCACCCCGTCGTGGGGGACCTGAAGCTCGTGGCATCTCCCATGATGTTCTCGGGCCATCCGTCTGGGGAGACCTTCCGCAGCCCGCCACCGGTGTTTGGGCAGCATACGGCCCAGGTGCTGGGCGACTTCGGCCTGTCCGACGATGAGGTCGCACGCCTGCTTGACCAAGGGGCGGTGTATCAGGCCGCCGACGAGCCGGCGGCCGGGCGGGCTTAGGCCTTGGCGGCTCCTCGGGTCTGCCGCCAGTGCTGCCATTCGCCCACGATACCCCGGCGGAAGGAGAGCACGCAGATGACGAAGATGAGCCCGATCACGATCGTGACCGACTCACCCAGCACGCGGAACCATTGGATGCCGGTTTCGTGCATCAGCCAGCGGCCCCAGTCGCCCACTTTGTTTTCCAGGGCGACATAGATGATGGCACCCAGCACCGGACCCGAGAGCGTGCCTACGCCGCCGATCAGGACCATCAGGATGAGCGTGCCGGACATCTGCCAGGTGGCATCCGACAGCGTGGCTGAAGCGAAGACCAGGGACTTGGTGGCCCCAGCCAGGCCGCAGAGCGCCGCCGAGAGCACGAAGGCCAGCAGCTTGAAGCGGTTGACGTCGTAGCCCAGCGAAACCATGCGTGGTTCGTTTTCGCGGATGGCCTTCAGCGCCTGGCCGAACGGCGAGTGTACGGTGCGCCAGATGAGTGCGTAGCTGAGGACGAAGATCGCCGTCACCACATAGTACAGGTTGATGTCCTGTTTCAGGCTCAGTCCCAGGATGCTGCCGCGCGGGATGTTCTGCAGGCCGTCCTCGCCGCCTGTGAAATGGGCTTGCAGGAAGTAGAAGAACAGCATCTGGGCGAGCGCCAGCGTGATCATGGCAAAGTAGATGCCGCTACGGCGGATCGACAGCACGCCGAAGATCAGGCCCAGCAGCGCCGCGCAGGCGGTCCCGAAGATCAGGCCGCCCAGCGTGGGCCATGCCCAGGAGGTGAGCGCCAGGCCGCACATGTAGCCGGCCAGCCCGACGAAGGCCGCGTGGCCGAAGGAGAGCAACCCCGTGTAGCCCAGCAGCAGATTGAAGGCGCAGGCAAACAGGGCGTAGCACATGACCTTCATGAGGAAGATCGGGTAGCCGCCCAGAGCCGGCAGGGCCGCGATCACGATGATCGCGATCAGAGAGGCAAGTAGTTGACGATTCATGATTCCTTCCCGAACAGCCCGGCCGGACGCAGCAGCAATACGATCACCATGATGATGAACACCACGGTGCTGGACGCTTCGGGCCAGAAAACCTTGGTGAAGCCCTCGATGATGCCCAGGCCCAGACCAGTGAGGATGGAGCCCAGGATGGAGCCCATGCCGCCGATCACGACCACGGCGAAGACGACGATGATGAGGTTTGAACCCATCAGCGGCGACACCTGGAAGATGGGGGCGGCCAGAACACCGGCAAACGCCGCCAAGCCTACGCCGAGCCCGAAGGTGAGCGAGATCATGAGCGGTACGTTGACGCCGAAGGCCTCGACGAGCTTGGGGTTTTCCGTGCCGGCTCGCAGCAGTGCGCCCAGGCGGGTCTTTTCAATCAGGAACCACGTGAGAAGGCAGGCGACGATCGATGCCACCACGACCCAACCGCGATAGATCGGCAGGTACATGAAGCCCAGATTCACGCCGCCGCTGAGTAATGTGGGGGTGGAGTAGGGCTGGCCCGAGACCCCGTAGATACTTCGAAAAAGGCCTTCGATGAGCAGCGCCAGGCCGAAAGTCAGTAGCAGGCCGTAGAGAGGGTCAAGCTTATAGAGGCGCCGCAGAAAGAGCCGTTCGAGGATGATGCCGAACAGGCCCACCACGATGGGCGAGAGGATGAGCATCCACCAGTAGTTCAGACCCAGGTATTGCAGCCCCAGCCAGGCGACGAACGCCCCCAGCATGTAGAGTGCACCGTGGGTGAAGTTGATGATATTGAGCAGGCCAAAGATGATGGCCAACCCAAGCGAGAGGACGGCGTAGAAGGAGCCGTTCACCAGCCCCAGCAGAAGCTGGCCGAACAAGGCCTGGATGGGGACACCGAAGAGTGTGGTCATAGGGCTGCAGCAGAAGCGAACAAAAAGGGAATCGACGGTTTGGAACAGCCCTGCGGGGCAGGGCTGTTCCAGTCAGGCGTCGCGCTTAGTGCTTGAGCAGCGAGCAGGTGGATTCAGACTCGGGTCCGTAGACGGACTCGGCCGGCAGCGTGCGCACGATGTTGTAGTAGTCCCAGAGCGCCTTGGACTCCGCCGGGGTCTTGACTTGGGCCAGGTACATGTCGTGCATCATCAGGCCGTCCTTGCGAACGTGGCCGTTCTTCACGAACATGTCGTTGATTTTGTGCGACTTCAGATACGCCATGATGGTGTCGCCATCATCGGTACCGGTCGCTTTGACGGCTTCCAGGTAGGTGTGGGCCACGGAGTAGTCACCCGCCTGCAGGAACGATGGAGCGCGTTTATGTTGGTCGAAGAACCGTTTGGACCAGGCGCGCGAGGCGTCGTTCTGGTTCCAGTACCAGGGGGTGGTCAGGAACAGTCCGGCAGTGTTCGCCAGACCCAGCGAATGGATGTCGTTGATGAACACCAGCAGCCCGGCGAGCTTCATGGTCTTGGTGATGCCGAATTCTTTGGCGGCCTTGGCGGAATTGATGAAATCGCCACCCGCGTTGGCCAGTCCCAGAACCTGGGCGCCGGAGCTTTGTGCCTGCAGCAGGAAGGACGAGAAATCGGTCGTCGCCAGCGGCGCGCGGACTTCACCCAGCACCTTGCCGCCTTGTTTCTTGACCACTGCAGCGGTGTCCTGTTCCAGCGAATGACCGAAAGCGTAGTCTGCGGTCAGGAAGAACCAGGTCTTGCCGCCTTCGCGAACGACTGCCGAGCCCGTGCCGCGCGCCAGCGCGACCGTGTTGTAGGCGTAGTGCACGGTGTAGGGAGTGCACTTGGCATTCGTGAGCGCCGACGAGCCCGGGCCCACGGCCATGAAGGGCTTTTTCTTTTCGGCCGCGACGGTGGCCATGGCCAGTGCGGTGGCTGAGTTGGTGCCGCCGATCAACATGTCGAGATGCTGCTGGTCGAACCATTCGCGCGCCTTGGAGGACGCGATGTCGGCCTTGTTCTGGTGGTCTGCGGTCAGGAGTTCGATCTTTTTGCCGTTGATTTCGCCCCCCATGTCGGCAATGGCCATGCGGATCGCATCTGCACCCGCGTTGCCGTCGATGTCTGCGTACACGCCGGACATGTCGGCGATGAATCCGATGCGGATCACATTATCGGAAATCCCAGCCGCATGAGCCGATAGGCCCATCCCTAGCGTAAGGCCCGTGGCCGCCAGTGCGGCGGATAGGGTGCGTAGTTTCATAGAAAGTCTCCTGTGGTTGCCGGGATATCCGGCTGGAAGGAAGAAAACCGGGCGTCAGAAGTCAGACACCAAGCAGGCTATCGAGCGTGGATTGCTTTTCCTGCAGTTGGCTGGCGGGGAATTCTTCGATGATCTGGCCGTGCTCCATGACGTAGAAGTGGTCGGCCAGGGGGGCAGCGAAACGGAAGTTCTGCTCGACCATGACGATGGTATAGCCTTTGGTCTTGAGGGTGCGGATCATGCGCGCCAGTGCCTGGACGATGACCGGGGCCAGGCCCTCGGAGATTTCGTCGAGCAGCAGCAGGTTGGCGCCCGTGCGCAGGATGCGGGCTACGGCCAGCATCTGCTGTTCGCCGCCCGACAGGCGCGTACCCGGCGAATGACGGCGTTCGAGCAGGTTGGGGAACATGTCGTAGATTTCGGTCAGCGACATGCCCCCGCCCAGCGTGTCGCCCACGGTGGGTGGCAACAGCAGGTTTTCCTCGCAGGACAGCGAAGCGAAGATGCCGCGTTCCTCGGGACAGTAGCCGATGCCCAGGTGGGCAATGCGGTAGGTGGGCAGATGAATGGATTCTGTGCCCTGGATGCGGATCGAACCCGTGCGTTTGCCGGTCAGCCCCAGAAGGGCGCGCAGCGTGGTGGTGCGCCCGGCGCCATTGCGGCCCAGCAAGGTCACGACCTGGCCCTGGTCCACGCTCATGTTCACGCCGTGCAGGACGTGCGATTCGCCGTACCAGGCGTGCAGGTCGGAGATTTCGAGAGCAGCGCTCATGCTTGGGCTCCTTCCAGTTCGCCCTGGGTGGTCCCCATGTAGGCTTCCATGACGTCGGGGTTATGGGAGACGGTATCGTAATCGCCTTCGGCCAAGACGGCGCCACGCGCCAGCACGGTGATCCGGTCGGCGATCGAGGAGACGACTTTCATGTTGTGTTCGACCATCAGGATCGTGCGCCCCGCGCCGACCTGCTTGATCAGTTGCGTGACGCGGTCCACGTCTTCGTGGCCCATGCCCTGGGTGGGTTCATCGAGCAGCATCAGGCTGGGTTCCATGGCCAGCGTGGTGGCGATTTCCAGCGCGCGCTTGCGCCCGTAGGGCAGATTGACAGTGGTTTCGTCGGCAAATTCGGCCAGACCGACTTCGTCCAGCAATTCCATGGCCCGGGGATTGAGGTGATCGAGGGCGGATTCGCTGCGCCAGAAATGAAACGACGAACCGGTGCCGCGCTGCAGTGCGATCCGGACGTTGTCGCGCACCGAGAGCTGCGGAAACACGGCAGAGATCTGGAACGATCGGATGATGCCTCGGCGGGCGATCTCGGCAGGTTTGTCGCCGGTGATCTCCTGGCCGTCGAAGAAGATCTGGCCGGCCGAGGGGGTCAGGAATTTGGTCAACAGGTTGAAGCATGTGGTCTTGCCGGCGCCGTTGGGGCCGATCAGCGCGTGGATGTGGCCGCGTTGGACCTTCAGGTCCACGGAGTCGACCGCCACGAAGCCCAGGAAGGTCTTGGTGAGTTGGCGTGTTTCCAGAATGACAGATTGCTCGGTGACCATGTTACGTACGTGTCCATGCCGCAGTGCGGCGCCTGTTGGCAAGTGGGCACAGTATGAAACCAGGTGTGTGCAATCTCCATAGGGGTTTTACAGGATTTTTTTCTGCGTCCGGGTTGTTGCTGCTTTGCAGCAAAAGATCCTTTCGAATGGGATTTTCAGCCGTCAGGCCTTGTCTTGTGCGGATATTCACAAAGGTCGTTGATGGGGCATTGCGGGCACTTGGGCTTGCGCGCAACACAGACGTAGCGACCGTGCAGGATGAGCCAGTGGTGGGCGTTGAGGAGATAGGCCTTGGGGACCCGTCGTAGCAGCGCCCGCTCGACTTCCAGCACATTCTTGCCGGGTGCGATGCCGGTCCGGTTGGCCACGCGGAAAATATGTGTGTCTACGGCCATGGTCGGCTGATGGAAGGCCGTGTTAAGGACGACGTTGGCCGTTTTACGGCCCACGCCCGGTAGAGCTTCCAGATCCTCGCGGCGGTCGGGGACCTCGCCATCGTGGCGCTCCAACAGCAGCTCACAGGTGCGGATGACATTGCGCGCCTTGGTCTTGTAGAGGCCGATGGTGCGGATGAAGTCCGTCAGTCCTGCTTCACCCAGAGCCAGGATACCTTGTGGTGTGCCATGCCTGGGGAAGAATTGGCGGGTGGCGAGATTCACCGAGCGGTCTGTGGCCTGGGCCGAGAGCATCACGGCGATCAGGAGCTGAAAGGTGCTTCCATATTCCAGCTCCGTGCGGGGGTCGGCGTTCGCGGCCTGGAATCGCCGGAAGCACTCTTCGATCGCGCCGCGCTTCATGGTCGGCGGGCCCGTGCGCGCGCCAGGGCCTGGGCGATGCGGTCTTGCTTGGCGCTGGGGTCTGCCGGAGCGGCCAGCGTCGGCTTGTTCGCCAGCGTGCGGGCCGCCGGGCTGGCGGATTCGGCGTGCCGTGCGTGTAGCCGGTCGTTGCGGTTGTGGTAGTGGGCCCGGGCCAGGTCGGCGGCCTCGCGGGTCCATTCGCGTTCGGTTGGCACCATGGTGATGCAATCTACGGGACAGGGTGCGACGCAGAGTTCACAGCCGGTGCAATCAGCCTCAATGATGGTGTGCATGCATTGATTGGCTCCCAGGATGGCGTCCACCGGGCAGGCCTGGATGCATAGCGTGCAGCCGATGCAATGTTCTTCGTCAATCAGGGCGACCCGGAAAGGCCGGTACGAACCGCATTCGGGATCCAGCGGAAGTTCGGGTCGGTTCAGCAACCGCGCCAGCTTTGCGATCGTCTGCGGGCCTCCCGGCGGGCAGCGGTTGATGTCGGCACGGCCATCGGCGATGGCCTGTGCGTAGGGTCGGCAGCCATCGTAGCCGCATTGGGTGCATTGCGTCTGCGGCAATAGCGCATCAATCGCATCGACGAGGGAAGGCACGAAAAATCAGGCGTGAGCGCGGATGAAAGCAGAAATTTTAGGACAGATCTGCTGACGCCAGCGGCTACCGGCGAAGATCCCGTAGTGGCCGCAGTGTTTTGCCGTGTAGATTTCGCGCATCGATGGCGACAGATTGGCGCACAGGGCATGGGCAGCGTGGGTCTGGCCCTGGCCGGAGATGTCGTCCAGTTCGCCTTCGATGGTCAGGAGCGCGGTCTTGCGGATGGCAGCGGGTTCCACCAGGATGTCGTCCACGGTCCAGAGGCCGCGTGGCAGGCTGAATTCCTGGAATATGATGCGGATGGTGTCCAGGTAGAAGCGGGCCGGCATGTCCAGCACCGCGTTGTATTCGTCGTAGAAGCGGCGGTGCGCATCGGCATCGCTTTCGTCGCCGCGCAGCAGGTCAAGATAGAAGTCATAGTGTGACTTCAGGTGCCGGTCCGGATTCATGGCGACGAATCCCGCGTGTTGCAGGAAGCCCGGGTAGACCAGCCGGCCGGCTCCCGGATAACGGGTAGGCACCCGGTGGATCAGGGTGTCCTCGAACCACGAATAGGGCTTGGTGGTGGCCAGGCGGTTGACCTGGGTGGGCGATTTGCGCGCATCGATGGGCCCGCCCATCATGACCATGGATCGCGGCTGACAGGCGTCGTCCGCGCTGGCGAGCAGCGAGATCGCGGCCAGCACCGGGACGGTGGGCTGGCAGACCGACATGACGTGGGTGTCGGGCCCCAAATGACGCAGGAAGGTCTGGATGTAGTGGACGTAGTCGTCCAGCCCGAATGTACCGTCCTCAGCGGGCACCATGCGGGCGTCTACCCAGTCGGTCACATACACGTCGTGATCCGGCAACAGTGTGCGCACCGTGTCGCGCAATAGTGTTGCGTGATGACCCGAGAGCGGTGCCACGACCAGCACCACGGGGTCGTGGCGCTGGGTGTCGCGGCGGAAGTGCACCAGCCGGCAGAAGGGCTGTGCCAGCGCCGTGTCTTCGAACACCTGTACATCGCGACCGCCTATCGTGGTGCTGTGCAGGTTCCAGGACGGCTTTTCGTAATCCTTCCCCAGCCGGTTCGCGAGTTCGTAGGCGGCGGCGAACTGTCGTGACATCGGCGTATAGGCCAATGGGCTATAGGGGTTGGAAAACAGCTGGGAGCCAGTGCTGGTGAAGGCGGCCAGGGGCGCCAGAAAGGCGCGTTGGAGTTCGTGCAGGTCGTACAGCATGGATAGGTGCGTTCCGGTCGATCCGCCCCGGCGAAATTCATGACGTCGGGGTTAGGGTTATGCGAACTTAAGGTACCGGGGAATATTACGAGGCGCTACAGGAACTTCCCCGACAGGGGAATTCCTGAGGTCTTTTGTGGGGTTTAGGGCACAAATGGCTGATTTTTGTCAGCGTGGCGTCAGTCGGCTGTAATACGGGCTCTCAGGGCTTTTCCAGGTATTTGAGCTTGGCGGCGATGCCGTTCCAGTCATCCGCCCCGTCCAGGGCATCGATGGAACGGTTGATGGGCTTGAAGGTCGGGGCAAGTTCCGCATTCAAGGGGATGAAATCCACTTGGTCCTCGGGCACATCCTCCTCGGCAAAGATTGCGTTGGCCGGACATTCGGGGACGCAGACCGCGCAGTCTATGCATTCCTCGGGGTCGATCACCAGGAAGTTCGGACCCTCGCGAAAACAGTCCACCGGACAGACGTCGACACAGTCGGTGTACTTGCATTTGATACAGTTTTCGGTAACGACGTGGGTCATGAGGTACTCCGGCTTGAAACAGACCCGGACAGAGCCACGGAGGATTTTACCGAATTTGTTCCGGGTGGCCGGCAGTCCCCGATGTCCGGACGCGGGTTTGCAAGGCGGCGGGCGCCCTGAGTCCGCGGATGCATGCGGTGCGGTGGTGCGTCCGGCGGATTCCGCAGGGTATCCTCAAGTAGTATAGAGATCTGAACCGGTCTTTCGTCGAATATGCCGTACCATGAATCCAAGCCTAGTCTCTGATGCCGCCGATCCCCTGGGGCCGCAGTGGTTCCAGGCGGCCAGCCAGGGGCTGGATGCGCCAGGGGTGGCGCTGCTGGGCCAAGCGGTGGAATGGGTGCGGGAACCGTTGCGCGGCGCGCAGGCCAGCACCGGAGAGCCCCTGGCGGCGCATGGCGCCGGCCTGGTGCTGATCCTGCAGGAACTGGGAACCGATGCGATCACGCGTGCGGCGGCCCTGCTGGCCATCCAGCCGGTTCCCGTCGGCGAGGTCACCCGCGCGGATCCGTTGCACAAGGCCTTCGGCCCCGAAATCACGACGCTGGTCCAGGGCGTGCGCGCGCTGCTGCGCCTGGGGACCGTGGCCGGACAGGTGGGCAGCACGTCGGGTGCCGACCAGAAGGAAATGCAGCGCAAGATGTTGCTGGCCATGGCTGCCGACCTGCGCATCGTGCTCATGCGCCTGGCGTCGCGCCTGCAGTCGCTGCGCTGGTATGCGGCCAGCCACACACCCTGCCCGGAGGCGTTTGCCCAGGAAACCACGACGCTCTACACCCCGCTGGCCAATCGGCTGGGGATCTGGCAACTCAAGTGGGAAATGGAAGACCTCAGCTTCCGCTTCCTGCAGCCCGAGACCTACAAGGCGATCGCCCGCCAGCTCGAGGAAAAGCGCGCAGAGCGCGAAGCCTTCATTGACGATATCGTCGAGCGCCTGCGGGCGGCGCTGGCCGACGCCCACATCCAGGCCGAGATCAGCGGCCGCCCCAAGCATATCTACAGCATCTGGAACAAGATGCGCCTCAAGCATCTGGAATTCCACCAGTTGTTCGACCTGCGGGCGTTGCGCGTGATCGTGGCCGATGAGCGCACTTGCTACGCCGTGCTGGCGCTGGTGCATGCGATGTGGGCGCCGGTACCTGAGGAATTCGACGATTACATTGCGCGCCCCAAGCCCAACGGCTACCGGTCCCTGCACACTGTGGTGGCGGATGGTCAGGGGCGGGCCTTCGAGATTCAGATCCGTACACGCGACATGCACCAGTATGCCGAGTTCGGCATGGCTGCCCACTGGCGCTACAAGGAAGCCGGCGCACGCGGCGGTCAGGTGTCCGCGTCAGGCGATTACGATCAGAAGATTGCCTGGATGCGCCAGCTGCTCGCCTGGAAGGAAGAGGGCGGGCCAGCGCCGGCAGCGGCGCCTGCGGGTGGCGGGCGCATCTATGTGATGACGCCGCAGGCGCGCGTGCTGGAATTGCCCGAGGGCTCCACGCCCATTGATTTTGCCTACCTGTTGCATACCGACCTGGGACACCGTTGCCGCGGGGCAAAGGTCGACGGCCAGATGGTGCCGCTGTCCACGCCGCTGAAGACGGGGCAGACGGTGGAGATCGTTGCCGCCAAGTCGGGCGGACCTTCCCGCGACTGGCTCAATCCCGAGCTCGGCTATCTGGCCAGCCCGCGTGCGCGTTCCAAGGTGCGGGCCTGGTTCAATGCCGTGGAGCTGCAGCAGCGCATTGCCCAGGGCCAGGCGCTGGTGGAGAAGGAACTGCAGCGGCTCGGGCGCACGGCTGTCAATCAGGAGCATCTGGCGCAGGAGCTCGGGTTTGCGCGCGCGGACGACCTGTATGTAGCGGCTGCCAAGGAAGAATTCAGCCTGCGGCAGATTGAGCATGCCTTCCGGCAGCCGGAACCGGCGGGTCCCGAACCCGCTGGCGAGGCCAGGGTCTATCACCCGGATGTGGACAGCGTCGCGCATACCGGCAAGAGCGGGGTACTGGTGGTGGGCGTGGATTCGTTGCTCACGCAGCTGGCGCGCTGCTGCCGGCCGGCGCCGCCCGATCCCATCGAGGGCTTCGTCACACGCGGGCGGGGAGTGTCCATCCATCGGCGGGACTGCCCGTCCTGGCAGGCGTTGTCCAGGCGCCATCCGGAGCGCTGTATCGAGGTTGCCTGGGGCGAGACCGGGGATTCGACCTATCCGGTGGACATCACGATTCACGCCCAGGATAGGCCTGCATTGTTGCGTGATCTGTCAGAGGTCTTCGCCAGGCTGCGGTTGCGTGTGGTGCGCGTGACCACCTACAGCCGCCAGTCGCTGGCGCATATGGTGTTCACGATCGAGGTGCGTGACGGGTCACAGATCCGCCTGGCTCTGGATGCGGCCAATGAGCTGTCCGGGGTGCGTGCCACGCGGCACTGAAAAGCCGGGCGGTGGCCGCCTCGGGCGGTGTGAGCTTCACACCGGGGCGGCTGCTAAAATGCTGGTTTGGCTGGCGCTTGTGGCGCGCAGATTGCGCCGCCTGCTGTTCTGTATGGAGCGAGTCTAGATTTGAAACCCTATCATTTGCCGGATGCCCAGGGGCATTTCGGAAAGTTTGGCGGTTCGTTCGTCGCCGAAACGCTCGTGCATGCGCTGGATGCGCTGCGTGATGCCTACGCTCATTATCGCGACGATCCCGAGTTCAAGCGCGAATTCGCGTATGAACTCGAACACTTCGTCGGGCGCCCCAGTCCGGTCTACCATGCCCGGCGCTGGTCGGAGCAGCTGGGCGGGGCCCAGATCTGGTTCAAGCGTGAAGACCTGAACCATACCGGGGCGCACAAGATCAACAATTGCATTGGCCAAGCCCTGCTCGCGCGGCGCATGGGCAAGCCGCGCATCATCGCCGAGACCGGCGCCGGCCAGCACGGCGTGGCCAGCGCCACGGTGGCAGCGCGCTATGGTCTGGAATGCGTGGTCTACATGGGCAGTGAAGACGTCCGCCGGCAGGCGTCCAACGTCTACCGGATGAAGCTGCTGGGCGCGCGCGTGGTGCCGGTCGAATCGGGCTCACGCACGCTGAAGGACGCCTTGAACGAGGCTATGCGCGACTGGGTCACGAATGTCGAGAACACGTTCTACATCATCGGAACGGTGGCCGGTCCTCATCCCTATCCGCAGATGGTGCGCGACTTCCAGACCGTCATCGGCCAGGAGTGCCGCGAGCAGATGCCGCGTGACGCGGGCCGCCAACCCGACTACGTGGTCGCCGCAGTGGGCGGTGGCTCCAACGCCATCGGGATTTTCTATCCCTATATTGAAGACGAATCCGTGCGGCTGATTGGCGTGGAAGCGGCCGGCGAGGGCCTGGATTCGGGGCACCACGCCGCGTCCCTGAATCGCGGCGTGGTGGGCGTATTGCACGGCAATCGCACCTACCTGTTGCAGGATGCCAATGGCCAGATTACCGAAACGCATTCCATCTCGGCTGGCCTGGATTACCCAGGGGTGGGGCCGGAGCACGCTTGGCTGAAGGACTCGGGTCGCGCCCAGTATGTGGGCATCACCGACCAAGAGGCCCTGGCGGCGTTCCACGATTGCTGCCACATCGAGGGCATCATGCCGGCGCTGGAATCGGCGCATGCCATTGCCCATGCCGTGAAGCTCGCGCCCACGCTCCCCCGCGACCAGATCATCCTGGTGAACCTGTCAGGGCGCGGCGACAAGGACATGCACACAGTCGCCGAATACAGCGGCATCACGCTCTAGGAGACGCCATGACTACTGAAAATGTTCGTCTGGCGACTTGTTTTGCCGGTTTGTCCGGACGGGCGGCGCTGATTCCGTACATCACGGCGGGAGACCCGCTGGGCGGGCCCACGCCGGTGCTCATGCATGCGCTCGTCGAGGCCGGTGCGGATGTGATCGAACTGGGCGTGCCGTTTTCCGATCCCATGGCCGATGGCCCCGTCATCCAGCAGGCTGGCGAGCGCGCCATTGCTGCAGGCACCAGCCTGTCTGGCGTCCTGGATATCGTCGCGCAATTCCGGCAGCAGGATGCCAGGACACCCGTGGTGCTCATGGGGTATGCCAATCCCATCGAATGCCTGGGGCGGGAGGCCTTCATCGCGCGTGCCGCCGAGGCCGGTGTGGATGGTGTGCTGGTGGTGGATTACACCCCCGAGGAATCCGCAGCCTTCGCTTCGCAGTTGAGCTCGGCGGGCCTGGATCCCATCTATCTGCTCGCGCCCACATCCACCGAGGCGCGCATGCTGGACGTGGCCCGCCTGGCGCGCGGCTACGTCTACTATGTGTCGCTGAAGGGTGTCACCGGGTCCGGGAATCTGGACACGGATGACGTGGCACATCACCTGGATGTGATCCGCCGTCACATCCGAATACCCATCGGGGTGGGCTTCGGCATCCGCGATGCCCAGAGCGCCGCCCGCGTGGCGCGTCATGCCGATGCTGTCGTGATCGGCAGCAAGCTGATCCAGGTCATCCAGGAAGCGTCCGCGGAAGGCGGCCCGCAGGCGGCCGTCCAGGCCGCCGCCCAATGGCTGGGCGGGGTGCGTCAGGCGATCGAACATGTTCGAGAGGGTCAGTCATGAGTTGGTTTGAAAAGATCCTCCCGCCGCGCATCCATCGCAGCGACTCCGGGGCCTCGTCCAAACGGGTCCCCGAAGGGCTGTGGGTGAAATGTCCAGCCTGCGAAGCGGTACTCTACAAGGAAGACCTGCAGGCCACGCTGAATGTGTGCCCAAAGTGCGGGCACCATATGCGTCTGGGCGCGCGTGCCCGCATCGATTCCCTGCTGGATGCCGAAGGCCGCGAGGAGATCGGTGCTCAGATCCGCCCCATGGACCCCCTGAAATTCAAGGATTCGCGCCGATACCCCGAAAGAGTCTCCGCGGCGGTCAAGCAGACGGGTGAGACTGAGGCGCTCATCGTGGTGAGCGGCACAGTGCTGTCGGTTCCGGCCGTCCTGGCCTGCTTCGAGTTTGCCTTCATGGGCGGCTCCATGGGGTCTGTGGTGGGCGAACGCTATGCCCGGGGAGTGCAGCACGCCATCGACAAGCGCATGGCCTTCGTCAGCGTCACTGCCACGGGCGGCGCGCGCATGCAGGAATCGCTGTTTTCGTTGATGCAGATGGCCAAGACCACGGCCATGCTGCACCAGCTCGCCGATGCGGGGCTGCCCTACATCAGCATCCTGACGGACCCGACCATGGGCGGCGTGTCCGCCTCGTTTGCCTTCATGGGCGACGTGGTGATTGCCGAACCCAACGCGCTGATCGGTTTCGCCGGGCCGCGCGTGATCGAGCAGACGGTTCGGGAGAAACTTCCCGAAGGCTTCCAGCGTGCGGAATTGCTGCTGTCCAAGGGCGCGATCGATCGCGTGGTGGACAGGCGCGAACTGCGCGCCGAAGTCGCGCATCTGCTGGCGTTGTTCACGCGCCAGCCCATCGAGGTCGTCGCGCAGGTCGCGTAGGCGCGCCTGGGCCCCGGCTGGGGTTACAGCTCGTAGTTGACGATGAAATCGTCCGGTACCGGCGGTCCCCAGGCGTACAGCGAGTCTTCTGGCGGGTAGTCGCCGGCCGGCCAGTCCACGTCGGCGGGTACATAGTCGATGTCGAAGGAGTATTCCGCATAGCCGCCCCAGGGGTCGCGTACATAGCGGAAATAGTTCGACCCCAATACATGCCGGCCGACTCCCCAACCGCGGGTGTGGCCGGCATAGGCCATTTGCTGAGCGCCCAACCCTACATCGTCGATGGAAGCGACGTCCCAGCTGCTGTGGTGCAGCCCGTAGCCCGCTGACTTCGCGATTGCGATCAGATGGTGGTCGCTGCCATGGGGCGTGTGGATGAAGGCGATGATCGATTCCGAGCGGTCCGACAGCCGCAGTCCCAGCACGTCTTCATAGAACGCCAGCCCGCGATCCACGTCCGGTGAAAACAGGAGGATATGCGACAACCGCCTGGGCTGTACTGTCCTGATCTGGTTGCGGTGCGGGGAACGGCCTCGCGTGTCAGTCTCGGGCGGGAAGGTGCGTGACGCCTTGTGGTTCGGTGAGGTTTTTTCGGCCACCACGATCTGGTGAGCCAGCCCGTCCGGGCCAGCAATCCAGAAATCGCCCTCGGTCCCAGCCAGTGCCGGGCGCGTGATACGCGGCACGTGGAGCGCCTCGATCCGGGCCTCGAAGGCTTCCAGGTCGTCGGCAAAGATGCCCCAGCTGATCCAAAGCAATCGCTTGGCAGCGCCAGGCAGGACGCGGCCCCAGCGATGGGGATTGCCGAAGGTGTAGAGGGCCAGGGCGCCGGCTTCATCGCGGACGTCCAGCCCGAAAGATTCGTAGAACTGTCGCGCTGGGGCGAGCTCAGGCACGCTGAAGGCAAATTCGTGGACCGAATGCGCCGCCAGTACGCCCGGCCGGCGCGACGGGGAGTTGGAGGATGTGGGCATGTCTGTCTCCTGCCGCGAGTGATGGCCCGCAGTCGCGCGGCACCAGGCTGGGGCTCGGGCCGGGACGAATGCAGGCTGGTCTTCGGGCTACACCACTTTTTGCGTCTGTGTTCCCAGCTTGTCCATGACCAGTGTCACGGTGTCGCCTTTTTTCAGGAATTGTTGTGGCTTCATGCCCAGGCCCACGCCGGATGGGGTACCCGTAGTCACCACGTCGCCAGGCAGCAGCGTCATGAAGCGGCTCAGGTACGACACCAGATGGGCCACCGGGAAGATCATGTCGGCCGTGGTGCTGCGCTGGCGGATCTGGCCATTGACCTTCAGTTCCATCTTCAGGGTTTGCGGGTTGGGGATCTCGTCGGTCGTCACCAGCCAGGGTCCGATGGGGCCGAACGTGTCGAAGCTCTTGCCCTTGGTCCACTGACCGCCGCGCTTGATCTGCCACTCGCGTTCCGAAACGTCGTTGCAAAGGCAGTAACCGGCGATCAGGCCCAGGGCGTCTTTCTCGGACACCTTGCGTGCCGTGGCACCCATCACGAAGGCCAGTTCGATTTCCCAGTCGGTTTCCTTGGATCGGGCCGGCAGCACGATGTCGTCGTTCGGGCCGCTCAAGCACGGGATTGCCTTATTGAAAACCACCGGTTCCTTCGGGATGGCCAGCCCGGACTCCTCGGCGTGCTTGCGGTAGTTGAGGCCGATCGCCACGAATTGGCGCGAACCGGCGACCGGAGTTCCCAGGCGCGGCGTACCACCGACCTTGGGCAGTTTGGTGAGATCGATGGCCTTGATGGCCTGCAGCCGTTCGGGCGACAGCCAGTCCGGAGTCCAGTCCGGGACGATTCCGGACAGGTCGCGCAGATGTCCTTGGGCGTCCAGTGCGCCCGGCTTCTCTGCCCCCTTGGGGCCAAAACGCAGGAGTTTCACGATAGGTTCCTCATGGTGGATGGTATCGGGCCAGGAGCGATTTCCGGTAGCCCGCGTGAACTCGTCCACTTTAGGCCTTTGGCGGCGGCGATGAAAGTGCCGTCGTTCGCGGTTGTCGGAAAACAGAATGCCTGGGGGTCTGTGATGACCCCCAGGCATTCTGGCCCGGGTTTCAGCCGCTGGCGAGACGTCTTGTGCCTCGCCAGCAGGGTCCGCCTAGTGGGTTTCCACCTGCTGCATGGGCTCGGTCTTCGCGACTGTGCTCGGCTTGCGGGGGCGGCCCAGCGGTTTGGCGGGTGCCGCGGGCGCTTCTGCTGCACTGTCGATCGGCCGAGTTTCCACCATCTGCATGCCCGTATCTTCCATCACCTGCTCTACAGGCGGCAGGATGATGGGGTGCGCGCTGTGCAGAGGCGCCGCTGCGCTTGCTGCTGCCGCAACGTGCGGGGCTTGCTCGGCCGGCGAGACCCTCACCGGTTCGGGTGCTGGCTCGGCAACCGGTTCGGCGCTTGGCGTTTCGACTGGTTCTGCCGACCGTTCGGCGACAGGTGCTGGCGCCGGCTCTTCAGGTTCGTCGGCCCCCCCGACCGCCACCCAGGCATTGGGTGTGTGAGCGAGCGCTTCGGCTTCGAAGTGCGGCGTCTCATGCGTGGTCAGCGGAACTTCTTCACTGTCGTTGGCGGCGACCGACTCGTCGGCGGTCGACTCGCTGAACGTGTCTCCTGCCTCGCCGGTGCGGCGGCCGCGGCGACCGCGGCGGCGACGACGCTTGCGTTCTGGATCGGGAGTTTCCAGGTTGCTGTCCGTCTCTGTGTCCACGTCGGGGCCGGCCACGGCTGCGGCCGGTTCCGTCTCGACCGCGCGGTCAGCCTCGACTCGTGCCGGCTTGGTGTCTGCCGACGCGGCTACAGTCGATTCCGCATCATCGGTGGCCGAAGCGATCGTAGCGACCGTAGCGGCACCTGTATTCAGGACATTATCGTCGTGCAGCGTGCCTTCGTCCTGACGGTGACGGCCGCGCCCGCGGCGGTTGCGACCGCGCCGGGATTCGCCGGTTTCCGTGCCGGAAGCTTCCGGGCGGGCCTCGGCGGCCGGGGCCTGAGTGGCTTGGTCACCCGTGTCGCGTTCGGCTGCCCGGTCGCGATGGTGACGGTTCTCGGCAGGTCGGTCAGCGCGCTCGGTACGCTCGGTGCGTTCCGTCCGATCGCCGCGCTCGGGGCGTGCGCTACGCTCGCCCCGGGGTTCCGGACGGCGGTCGCTGCGGCGGCCGCGTCCGTTCGTGCTCCGGCGGCGTTCCGGGGTGCTCTCTGTCTTGGCCGGTGCGGCCGGCGCTTCGACGGCCGGTGCCGCCGGTTCGCTGGGACCCGCCAGCCAGCCGAAGAGCCGCTTGATCAAGCCACCCGAAGCGGGCTGCGCCGCAGGCGCGGCCACGGTCGGCGTGGATTCGGTTGGCGCGGGTGCCCGCTCGACGTGATGCGGGGCCGGCTGTGCCGGCTGGATGCCCTTGACCAGTGCTTCGGGGCGCGGCTTGGCCTCTTGTGCACGGTTGGGCTGCCAAATGAGCTTCTCTTCGGGTTCCTCGACGAGTTCGAAGCTGGTCTTCGTTTCGTCAAGCCGAGGATCGTCGTGACGCAGACGCTCGATGTGATGGTGCGGCGTTTCCAGATTCTTGTTGGGAATCAGCACCAGATTGACCTTCAGGCGTGATTCGATCTGGCTGATGTCGCGTCGCTTTTCGTTGAGCAGGAATGTGGCCACGTCCACAGGTACTTGTGCATGCAGTGCCGCCGTGCCTTCCTTCATGGCCTCTTCTTGCAGCAGGCGCAGGACATGCAGGGCGCTGGATTCCGCGTCGCGGATCACCCCTGTGCCGGTGCAGCGCGGACAAGTGACGTGCGAGCCTTCGCTCAGGGCGGGGCGCAGGCGCTGGCGTGACAGTTCCATCAGCCCGAAGCGGGAAATCTTGCCCATCTGCACGCGGGCACGATCGAAGTGCAGGGCGTCCCGCAGGCGCGTTTCGACGGTGCGTTGGTTCTTGGTCTCCTCCATGTCGATGAAGTCGATCACGATCAGGCCGCCCAGGTCGCGCAGGCGCAATTGGCGGGCGACTTCGTCAGCTGCTTCGACGTTGGTGCGCAGCGCTGTTTCCTCGATGTCGGCCCCACGTGTGGAGCGGGCCGAGTTCACGTCCACGGCGACCAGGGCTTCGGTATGGTCGATCACGATGGAGCCGCCCGAGGGTAGCGTGACCGTGCGGGAGTAGGCCGTCTCGATCTGGTGTTCGATCTGGAAACGCGAGAACAGCGGTACGTCGTCCTGATAGCGCTTCACGCGACTGACGTTGTCTGGCATCACCACGCTCATGAAGGCCGTGGCCTGGTCGTGGATGTCGTCGGTGTCGACCAGGATCTCGCCGATTTCAGGCGAGAAGTAATCGCGGATCGCGCGAATGACCAGACTGGATTCCAGGTAGATCAGGATCGGCGCCTTGTTCTCGCGGGCTGCGCCGTCGATGGCGGTCCAGAGCTGCAGCAGGTAGTTCAGGTCCCATTGCAGTTCTTCCACGCCTCGGCCAATACCGGCCGTGCGGGCGATCATGCTCATGCCCGAGGGCACTTCGAGCTGATCCATGGTGTCGCGCAGTTCCTGGCGGTCGTCGCCTTCGACCCGGCGCGAGACTCCGCCGCCACGCGGGTTGTTCGGCATCAGGACCAGATAGCATCCGGCCAGCGAGATGAACGTGGTCAGCGCTGCGCCCTTGTTGCCTCGTTCTTCCTTTTCGACCTGGATGATCAGCTCCTGGCCTTCGGCCAGTGCGTCCTGGATGCGCGCCGAGCGTACGTCCACGCCTTCCTTGAAATAGGTGCGGGCGACTTCCTTGAAGGGCAGGAAGCCGTGGCGTTCTTCGCCGTAGTTGACGAAGCAGGCCTCCAGACCGGGTTCGATGCGGGTGATGACGCCTTTGTAGATGTTGCCCTTGCGCTGCTCGCGCCCGGCGGTTTCGATGTCCAGGTCGATGAGTTTTTGCCCATCGACGATCGCGACGCGTAGTTCTTCTTGGTGCGTCGCATTGAACAGCATGCGTTTCATGAGTGGGTTTCTCCGTTGTCAGGGCGCGTCGGGTTCGACGCGCGACCACGGGTCGCCCGGTGTACAGCGCTGCAGTCTGCGGGAGATGGACGGTGCTGGCCAGTTACGCCGCGCCGACCCTCCGGGTACGAGGCACGGCGCGCCGATTGGCGCGGGGTTCTGGCAGCAGGGAGGTCAAGGGCACGATGGTGATTGACGAAAATTTGCTGGGAACTACGGGCGCGTTCCAGTGGATCGCGCCCGGTGCGGAAGAGCGAGCAGAAATCTGCAACGTCGCACGCGGCGCACTGTCGGTTTCCGTATTGGCAGTAAGGCTCATACGCAAAACCAGGACAGGCCGGCGACCGGGGACCCGAAGGCCTGAAACCTGGGCAGTACAATGTGATCCCTGCTGTCTGACGGAGATGCGCATTGGGCGTCTCTACGTCGGTTGGTTCCAAGCCTCTACAGGCTGTTGCGATTATATGACGCTTTCCCCCATGCGCAAAATAGTTGTTTCTCCGCGAGCTGCGCCGGCCGTCCGCCTGTTGTCGGTGGGTGACGAACAGGCCGGCCAGCGCCTGGACAATTTTTTGCTGCGCGAATGCAAGGGGGTGCCCAAAAGCCATGTGTACAAGGCCATTCGCGATGGCCAGGTCCGGGTGAACAAGGGCCGCTGCCACGCCGAGACCCGACTCCAGGCGGGCGATCGCGTCCGCATTCCGCCGCTTCGCCTGCCGGACCCCGGCGCCCGCCCTCCCGCGCCGCCGGCAACCTTCCCGGTCATTTATGAAGATGCCCACCTGCTGGTGGTGGACAAACCTGCCGGTGTGGCCGTACACGGCGGCAGCGGGGTGTCTTTCGGGGTGATTGAGCAATTGCGCGCCGCGCGGCCCGAAGAACGCCTGCTGGAACTCGCCCATCGCCTGGACCGGGAAACCTCCGGGGTGCTGATGGTGGCCCGTAGCCGCAGGGCGCTGGTGGCGCTGCACGACATGATGCGCGAACACCAGGGGCGCAAGCGCTATCTGGCGCTGGTGGTGGGGGACTGGGTCAATGACCGCCAGCATATCCGGTTGCCGCTGCTCAAGTACCTGACCCCGTCGGGCGAGCGGCGAGTGCGCGTGGATGCGCTGGGCAAGCCGGCGCATACGATCATCACGCTGCAGCACCGGTATGGCGGAGCGTGGTCGCTGGTGGAGGCCGAGCTTCGCACTGGCCGCACTCACCAGATCCGCGTGCATTTGGCGGCGCAGGGCCACCCCATCGCCGGTGACGAGAAGTACGGCCGCGACGAGGTCCGAGCCGCCCTGTTTGCCCAGGGGTTTCGGCGCATGTTCCTGCATGCCGGTCACCTGGAGATTCCGCACCCGGTGACGGGCGAACCGCTGCGGCTGGAGGCGCCGCTTCCGCCGGATTGCGAGGCGCTGCTGCAGCGTCTGGAACGGGACGGCTGAGATGCCGGGACAGCGGATACCGGGACAGCCTTTCTCGGGGTCGTCGATGCGGCTGTCACCCGAATCATCAGCGGCCGGCACCGACTCCAGGTGCTATCGCGCAGTGGTCTTCGACTGGGACGGCACACTGATGGACTCCACCCATCACATCGTGGGTGCGCTGGTCGCAGCGTGCCGTGACCTGGGGCTGCGCGAGCCGACGGCCCAGGAGGCCGGCTGGGTGATCGGCCTGTCGCTGCAGGCTGCGCTGTATCGGCTGGTCCCCGATTTGTCCGCCGGCAATGTCGATGCCTTCATCGATCGCTACAAGGCGCATTTCCAGCAATTGCAGCACGAAATGGTGCTGTTCGGGGGGCAGGCGGAGCTGCTGCGTGACCTGCATGGCCGGGGGATCGTTTTGGGGGTTGCGACCGGCAAGAGCCGCCGGGGTCTGGATGCCGCCATTACCCGACTGGACTTGCAGACGGTCTTCGATGCCACACGCTGCGCGGATGATGCCCGCGGCAAGCCCGATCCTGACATGCTGGACCAGCTTCTGGCCGAGTGGGGACTGGCACCGGACGATGTGCTCATGGTGGGCGATACCTCCCATGACGTCCAGATGGCGCACGCGGCGCGTGTGGACAGCCTGGCGGTAGCCTACGGAGCACATTCGCTGGCGGAACTGGAATCGGCCCGACCTTCGGCACTGGTGCGCACGGTGCCCGCCATGCAGGGGTGGGTGCGTGCGCATGTGTAACGACCTTCGTTCTCCCTATAGGAGAGCGATTCGCAACCGGGGAGCCTGACTGATCGCGTTCGAGGCGCGGTCATTCTTTGAGGCTAGCCGGCCAAGTACAGGAACAGTGTCGGCTTCTTGTCGAAATCGGGCATCTGGGCCTTGCGCCATTGCGCGATCGTGTGGGTGGCGATCCATTCGTCGTCGCAGGTCAGCGAGCAGGCGATGCACAGGCGCGTGGTGTCGCGCAGGGTCTGCAGCAGCGCCTCGAAGAGGGCCGCGTTGCGGTAGGGGGTCTCGATCAGGATCTGCGTCTGCTGCTGCTTGTGCGAGACCGATTCCCAGGCGCGAAGCTGGGTGTCGCGTTCGTGGGCTTTCACGGGGGCGTAGCCATGGAAGGCGAAGCGCTGCCCCTGCAGGCCGCTGGCCATGAGGCCCAGCATGATCGATGATGGACCTACCCATGGCACTACGCGGATACCCATCTGGTGGGCCTGTGCGACGACTTGGGCGCCCGGGTCGGCCACGGCCGGGCAGCCCGCCTCTGATACCAGACCCAGATCCTGGTCTGGTGGCACGGCTTTCAGCCAGTCGCGGATGTCCGTAGCGGGCGTATCGGGCCTGAGCGCTTGAATCGAGATTTCCTGCAGCGGAATGGGCGTCGCCACCTGCTTCAGGAAAAGGCGGGCCGTCTTGGCGTTTTCGGCGATGAAGTAACGCAATACGACGGCGGCTTCGCGCGCTGCGGCCGGGAGCCAGCGTGTGTGGTCTTCCTGGCCCAGTCCTACCGGAATCAGATGCAGTGTGGTCATGGCAGGCGTCTCAGGGTTGGGGGCGGGGCTGCAGCGGATCGATGCCACATTGTCGCAACAGCCGACATAGGGCGATGAGCGGCAGTCCGATGAGTGCGGTGGGGTCGTCGCTGCGCACGGACTCCATCAGCGCCACGCCCATCCGTTCGATCTTCGCGCTGCCCGCCACGTCGTAGGGTTGCTCTGCTTGCAGGTAATGGTGGATCTGCGCATCGGTGAGCGGCAGGAACCGGCACTCGGTAGAGACCTCCTCCACCAGCCGGCGCTCGCCATGCGCGACACACAGCACAGTATGAAACAGGACCGTCTGGCCGCTGAAGCGCCGTAACTGTGCCCGCGCCGCCTCGAATCCGTGCGGCTTGCCGACGGCAGTGCCCTGAAAGTCCGCAACCTGGTCGGAGCCAATCACCAGAGCATCCGGATGCCGCGCCAGGACGTGCTCGGCCTTTTGCTGCGCCAGGCGAAGCGCCAGCGCGGTTGGGGATTCGCCCGGAAGGGGGCTCTCGTCCAGATCCGGGGCAATGGCTTCGAACGGCAGTGCCAGGCGCTGCAACAGTTCGCGTCGGTAGGGTGAGCTGGAAGCCAGGATGAGTCGCATGCTGCGGGCCGGGTTGGAAGGTCGCGCCAGTGTACTGCGGGGTGGATTCCGCCCTGCGCCGGGTCATACGGCTGAAATTGACCTGTATCGCCGGGATCTAGTATCATCTAGAGCTTTCTTGAGTGCCAAAAGTTGCAGCCGTCAATCATGGTCATCGATACGCTTCATTTTGCGCGGTCGGCCCAGGTGATGGATGGGCAGCTGCCAGCGATTTCCTGCACGCGTTTGTGCCAGGATCTGCCGGCAGTGCAGCCGGGCGTTTTCGAGTGGCGGCTTGCCGGGCGCACCGATGCGGAGCGGTCGGATGCGGCGCGCGCCTGGCTGGATGTGCAGGCTCGCGGCTCGGTACGGGTAATCTGTCAGCGGTGCCTTGCGCCATTTGATCTGGAGCTTTGTGTGGACAACACGCTGGCTCTGGTCGATGATACGGCGCAGCTGGAGGCGATGGATGCCCTGGAATCCGAGGGACACGGACCCGAGACGGAGTATCTGGTCGCGGACCCGCGTCTGGATGTGCAGGCGCTCATCGAAGACGAACTGATTCTGGTGTTGCCGTACGCGCCCGTGCACGACGTGTGCCCGGGGGCCGAGGCCGCACAGGACTTGGCCGACACCAATCGGCCATCGCCATTTGCGGCGTTGGCGCAGCTCAGGAAGCGCTGAGTATTTCATTCAACACGTGGGCACTTGCTTACCTTAAAATGGGCCGCCCCGATCACAGGAGTCATCATGGCTGTTCAGCAGAACAAAAAGAGCGCGTCCAAGCGTGGCATGCATCGTTCGCACGATTTTCTGGCCGCGCCGGCCACGGCCATCGAGCCGACGACCGGTGAGCTGCATTTGCGCCATCACATCAGCCCCAACGGCGTGTACCGTGGTCGCAAGGTCCTGAAGACGAAGAACGACGACTGATCGCTGCGCTCAACCGCATCGATGTCCAATCACAACATCACCGTCGCCGTGGATTGCATGGGCGGTGATCATGGCTTGCCGGTCACCGTGCCGGCAACGATCGCGTTCGCCCGTAATCATCCTGATACCCGTTGCCTGCTGGTGGGCGATGAGTCCTTGATTCGTCAGGCGCTGCAGCAGAATGCGGCGCCGGCGGGCCAGTTCGAGATCCTGCATGCTTCCGAAGTCGTCACGATGCACGATTCGGTCGAGGTCGCGCTGCGCCGCAAAAAGGACTCTTCCATGCGGGTGGCGGCCCAGGCCGTGAAGGATGGTCGCGCCGATGCCGCGTTGTCAGCCGGCAACACGGGCGCCTGGATGGCCATTTCCCGCTATGTGCTCAGGACGCTGGAAGGCATTGACCGTCCGGCGATCGCTACCGCTTTGCCCAACCAGCGGGGTGGGTCGACCACCGTGCTGGATCTGGGCGCCAACGTAGACTGTTCGGCAGAACACCTGCTGCAGTTCGGCCTGATGGGCGCGGCACTGGTCTCCACCGTCGATGGCAAGGCGCAGCCGGTAGTGGGCCTGCTCAATATCGGCGAAGAGCACATCAAGGGCAATGACGTCGTCAAGCAGGCCGCCGAACTGCTGCGGGCCAGTGGGCTGAATTTCCACGGCAACGTCGAGGGCGACGATATCTTCAAGGGCACGGTCGATGTGGTGGTCTGCGACGGCTTCGTGGGCAACGTGGTCCTGAAGTCCATCGAGGGCCTGGCGCGAATGATCGGCCTGATGATGCGCCAGGAATTTCACCGCAACCCGCTGACCATGGCCGCCGGCCTGGTGGCCACCCCGGTCCTTCAGCGCTTCCGCTCGCGCGTGGACAATCGTCGCTACAATGGTGCGGCTTTGCTGGGGCTGCGCGGCGTGGTGTTCAAAAGCCACGGTTCGGCGGATGCCTATGCTTTTGGCCAGGCGCTGCGGCGCACCCGTGAAGCCGTCGTCAACGATCTGCTGGCCGGCATCGGGCAGCGGCTGGACGCGCTGCGTGCGCATGTTCCGGCTGCGGGGCCTGGATCGCCGGACCTGTCCGCCTAGTCAATTTTTTCCGGAAACGATATGCCATACGCCAGGATCACAGGAACGGGCGGCTTCTTGCCCCAACGCATCGTCAGCAATGATGACCTGGCTGCGGATCTGGCGACGCGTGGTGTCGAGACGTCGGATGCCTGGATCGTGGAGCGTACCGGCATTCGCCAGCGCCACATCGCCGAACCAGGCACCAAGACCAGTGACCTGGCGACCCGGGCTGCGCGGGCGGCGCTGGAGAGCGCCGGTGTGACGGCCGAGGCCATCGACCTGATCATCGTCGCGACGTCCACTCCGGATTTCATCTTTCCCAGCACGGCCTGCCTGGTCCAGGCGAATCTGGGCGTGGGAGGCGCGGCGGCTTTTGACGTACAGGCCGTGTGCAGTGGTTTCGTCTATGCATTGGCCACGGCCGATGCGTTCATCCGGGCCGGCCGCGCGCACCACGCGCTGGTGATCGGCGCCGAGGTCTTCTCGGGGATCCTGGACTGGAATGATCGCCGTACCTGTGTCCTGTTCGGCGATGGTGCCGGTGCGGTGGTGCTCAGCGCTTCCGATGAACCCGGCATTCTGGCCGTTCGCCTGAATGCGGACGGCACCCAGCATCACATTCTGTGTGCGGCCGGCAACGTGGTCGGCGGCCAGGTGACTGGCGATCCGTTTCTGCGCATGGACGGCCAGGCGGTGTTCAAGCTGGCTGTCAATTCCCTGACCCGGTCGGCGCGGGAAGTCTGCGCCGACGCCGGCATACCGGTCTCGTCCATCGACTGGATGGTGCCGCATCAGGCCAATATCCGCATTCTGAATTTCATCAGCCGCAAGCTTGCCCTACCCGAGGAAAAGCTGATCGTCACGCTGGATCGCCATGCCAACACTTCGGCTGCCAGCGTGCCGCTGGCGCTGGACGTTGCCTGGCGCGACGGCCGTATCCGTCCCGGCCAGACGGTGCTGCTGCAGGGTGTGGGGGGCGGCTTCACCTGGGGTTCCATCCTCGTGAAGATCTAGGATACACAAGATGAAGATTGCATTCGTATTCCCCGGTCAGGGATCCCAGACGGTCGGCATGATGAATGCCTGGTCGGACGACGCGGTGGTGCAGGAGGCGCTGAAGGCTGGCAATGACGCGCTGGGCGAAGACATTTGCGGGCTCATCGCCCGCGGGCCGGCCGACATGCTGAATCTGACGACCCATACCCAGCCGGCCATGCTGCTGTGTTCCGTGGCGATGTACCGCGCCTGGCGAGAAGCGGGTGGTGCCGAGCCTGCCTTGGTGGCCGGCCATAGCCTGGGGGAGTATTCTGCTCTGGTGGCGGCCGGTTCACTGGACTTGGCCGACGCGATACGCACGGTCCGCGTGCGTGCTCAGGCCATGCAGTCTGCGGTGCCGGTAGGCGAGGGTGGGATGGCGGCCATCATCGGCCTGGATGACGAAGCTGTCCGCCAGGCCTGTGCCCAGGCTGAACAAGGACAGGCCGTGGAGGCCGTCAACTTCAATGCTCCGGGGCAGATCGTGATCGCTGGCCATACCGCGGCAGTGGAGCGGGCCTGCGAGCTTGCCAAGGCGGCGGGCGCGAAACGGGCGCTGGTCCTGCCGGTGTCGGCGCCGTTTCATTCACGGCTGCTGGAACCGGCAGCCCGCGTGCTGGCCGAGACTTTGGCCAAGATCGCCGTGGCTGCGCCGCACATCCCGCTCATCAATAACGTAGACGTCGCGCAGCCCCGGGATCCTGCTGCCATTCGCGATGCGCTGGTGCGGCAGGCGTGGCACCCGGTACGCTGGGTAGAGACTATCATTGCCATGAAGGGCGCGGGCGTGACTCATGTCGTGGAGTGCGGCCCGGGCAAGGTCCTGTCCGGCCTGGTCCGGCGCATCGATCGGGAAATTCAATCCTTCAACATCACTGATCCGGCATCGTTGCGGCAGACGCTGGAATCCCTGGGAGGCTGACATGTCCGAATCCGTACTCTCCGGCAAGACGGCACTGGTCACAGGCGCGTCGCGCGGCATCGGGCGCGCCATCGCGCTGGAGCTGGCTGCGGCCGGTGCCACGGTCGTCGGCACGGCAACCTCAGAGGCCGGGGCACAGTCCGTGACGGAAGCCCTGGCCCCCCATGGCGGACGCGGCGCCGTGCTCAATGTGAACGATGTCGCAGCCTGTGACGCGCTTCTGGCGCAACTGGCGGGCAACGGCGAACCTCATATCCTGGTGAACAACGCCGGCATCACGCGCGACGGACTCATCCTGCGCATGAAGGACGAGGACTGGGGGGCCGTGCTCGATACCAATCTGTCCTCAGTTTTCCGCATGTCGCGCGGCGTCGCCAAGATCATGATGAAGGCCCGTTGGGGGCGCATCATCAACATCACCTCGGTGGTCGGCTACAGCGGTAACGCCGGCCAGGCCAACTATGCTGCGGCAAAGGCCGGCGTGGCCGGCATGTCGCGCGCCCTGGCCATCGAACTGGGCAGCCGCGGCATCACGGTCAACTGCGTAGCACCGGGCTTCATCGACACTGACATGACCCGGGCCCTGTCCGAGGCTCAGACGGCTGCCATCCTGAACCAGATCCCGTTGGGGCGCCTGGGGTCCGCGGCTGAAATCGCTCATGCCGTCGCCTACCTGGCCAGTCCGCAGGCGGGCTACATCACTGGCACGACCCTGCATGTGAATGGCGGCATGTACATGTAGAGCAATGGGAACGGGGCTCGCCCATCTAAGGTAAAATCCGTTCAAATATTTTTCTGACCTAGACCCCGCTGCCCGGTCTGTCTCATTTGGCTATAATTCGCGGGATTTTTCCTAACTGGAGAACATGCATGGAAAGCATCGAACAGCGCGTCAAGAAGATCGTCGCTGAGCAACTCGGCGTCAACGAAGCCGAGATCAAAAACGAATCTTCCTTCCTTGACGACCTCGGTGCCGATTCGCTCGATATGGTCGAGCTTGTGATGGCCCTAGAGGACGAATTCGAAACCGAGATCCCTGATGAGGAAGCCGAAAAGATCACGACGGTGCAGCAGGCGGTCGACTACATCGGCTCGCACAGCAAGCAGTAATCCTTTTGGTGTCCCGGCTGCGGTACACCGCTGTCGGTGCCCTCGGGCGGTTCATGGTGCGACACTTTCGGCTTCCGTGCTGGATTCCGATAGCGATGGCCTGCCATGAATCCGCCCATTTCATTTTCAGGAGCCGTATGTGAAGCGACGTGTCGTCATAACCGGACTGGGCATCGTGTCGCCCGTGGGCAATGATGTCAAAACCGCCTGGGACAACATCATCCATGGCCGCTCAGGTATTGGGCGGGTCACGCGCTTTGACGCATCGGTTCTAAGTGCTCAGATTGCCGGCGAGGTCAAGGGCTTCCAGGTCACCGACTACATGGGGGCCAAGGAAGCCAAGCAGATGGATACCTTCATCCATTATGGCGTGGCTGCCGGCATCCAGGCTTGGCGCGACTCCGGGCTGGAACTGACCGAGGCCAACGCGGACCGGTGCGGCACCATCATCGGTTCTGGAATCGGCGGCCTGCCGCGCATCGAAGAAACTCAGATCGAATACCTGCAGCGCGGGGCGCGGCGGATTTCTCCGTTTTTCGTGCCGGCATCGCTCATCAATCTGATTTCCGGTCAACTTTCCATCATGCTCGGCCTGAAGGGCCCCAGCTATGCGGTGGTGTCGGCGTGCACCACCGGCCTGCACTCCATCGGTGATGCGGCGCGGCTGATTGAATATGGCGATGCCGATGTCATGGTGGCCGGCGGGGCCGAAAGCTCCGTCTCGCCGCTGGGCATGGGGGGCTTTGCGGCCATGCGGGCGTTGTCTACCCGCAACGATGACCCCACCACGGCTTCCCGTCCCTGGGAGCGAGACCGTGATGGTTTTGTACTGGGCGAAGGCGCCGGGGTTCTGGTGCTTGAAGAATACGAACACGCGCGTCGGCGTGGGGCGCGCATTTATGCGGAATTTCGCGGCTTCGGCATGAGTTCTGATGCCCACCACATCACCAGTCCCGATCAGGATGGTCCGCGGCGCGGCATGCTTCACGCCATGCGCAACAGCGGGGTGAATGCCGAGGACATCAGCTATGTGAATGCGCACGGGACGTCCACGCCGCTGGGTGACAAGAACGAAACCGAGGCGCTCAAGCTGGCCTTCGGCGATCATGCCCGCAAGCTGGTCGTGAATTCGACCAAGTCCATGACTGGCCACCTGCTGGGTGCCGCCGGCGGGATCGAGGCCGTCTTCACCACGCTGGCGGTTTGCCACCAGATCTCGCCGCCCACCATCAACTTGTTCCATCAGGATCCTGAGTGTGATCTGGATTACTGTGCCAACGAGGCCCGCGACTTGAAGATCGACGTGGCACTGTCGAACTCGTTCGGGTTTGGCGGGACCAACGGTTCGATGATCGTCAGCCGGATCTGAGCCGTGCGGGCACAGGCCATCCTACGGAGCCGACATGTCCGAGCGCGAGGTTGATCTTGCGCTCGTCGAGCGGGTGCGTACCGGAGACCGCCACGCGTTCGACTTGCTGGTCATCAAATACCAGCGCAAGATCATGCGACTGCTCTCGCGCATGATCCATGACCCCGCCGAGATCGAGGACGTTGCCCAGGAGGCCTTCATCAAGGCCTATCGGGCGTTGCCTCAGTTTCGTGGCGACAGCGCCTTCTATACCTGGTTGTACCGGATTGCGATCAATACCGCGCGTAACTGGCAAAGCGCCAGCTTCCGCCGTCCGATCGCTGTTACACCTCTGGAGACCGAAGATGGTGAAACTTTTGACCAGATCGATGGCCTAAGCGACCAGAGCACACCTGAGTCGGTGCTGGCCAGTCGTCAGATCGCGCAAACGGTCAACGAGGCCATCGAGGCGTTGCCAGAGGACTTGCGCACGGCGATCGTGCTGCGGGAAATCGAAGGGATGAGCTATGAGGACATCGCCAGCACCATGCGGTGTCCGATTGGGACGGTGCGTTCGCGCATCTTTCGGGCCCGCGAGGCGATCGCGGCCCGGCTGCGGCCTGTCATGGGCCAGAATTCGGAGCACCGTTGGTAAGGAGCCGTCATGAATACTCGTCGTGAACCGCAAGCGATGGATCAGACCTGGGAGGCCTCGGTGTCGGCCTGGGTGGATGGCCAGGAAGACCTCCGTGTCGACGAGCTCAACACTCCCCATGCCCGTCAGGTATGGGACACCTACCACCTGATTGGCGACGTCATGCGCAGCGAGGACCTGGCGATACAGCCCACCAGCCGTTTTTACGCTCGCGTGTCCGCTGCGCTGGATGCCGAGCCTGCCATCGTCGCGCCAGCGCCGCTTGCGCGGCGCCACCTGCTGCGGTTGAGCCTGTCGGGGGTGGCGGTGGCCGCTGCCGTGGCTTCCGTGGTCTGGATGGCGCGGCCGGCGCTGTTTGGTGGCGGCGACATTGCGACCATGGCACCCGTGGTCGCCGAGGTCGAGCCCGCCGATCCGGGCCTGACGCCGTATATGGATGCGCACCAGGACATGGCGGGCGCCGGTCCTGTGCGGCAGGTTTCCTACGACGGGATGGGATCGCGCTGATGACCGGAGCCGGACCTGTCCGACGGTGGGCGCGAGCCCTGGGCCTCGCGCTATTGTTGTCGGCGGGCAGCGTCCCGGTCCTGGCGGCTTCGCCGGATATTGACGATTTCCTGCAACAGGTTCAGACCGCCGCCCGGACGTTGGATTTTGCGGGGGTCTATGTGTATCAGCAGGGTGCGGTGATCCAGTCCACGCGCCTGGCGCACGTGGTCGATGGCACGGGGGAACGCGAACGTCTGGAGGCGCTGGACGGTGAGCCGCGCGAGTGCCTGCGGCAGAATGACATCCAGCGTTGCCTGTATCCGGATCGCAAACTGGTCGTCGCACAGCCGGCGCGCAGTGATCATTTCCCGGGTCTGTTGCTGGGCGATGGCCGGTCCCTGGGGAAGCGCTATGAATGGAAGCCGTCGTCGCGCGCCTATCGCGTGGCGGGCCGGCGCTGCACCGTGTCCGAGCTGCTCGCGCGCGATCGTCTGCGCTACAGCTACCGCGTCTGCACCGACCAGAAGACACATTTGCTGCTCAAGTCGCAGACCCTGGACCCCAGGGGTCACATCGTGGATCAGGTGGCCTTCGGCAGCATCCGGCTAGGGACCGACGTGCCGACCAATGCGTTGGATGCCAAATGGGACACGCACGGCTGGAAGCAGGAAACCGAATCGGGCACGCCCACGGATCTGCAGGCCAAGGGCTGGCGGTTTTCCCCACCAGCCGGGTTTGCGCCCGTAGTACAGCTATCGCGCAAGATCGGCCCGAATCATGGCGTGGATCAACTGGTGCTGTCCGACGGGCTGGCGGCCATTTCGATTTTCGTTGAAACCTTTGATCCGAAACGTGATCAAAACGTCAAACAGGGCGGCATGCGCCAGGGTGCATTGAACATTTATCGGTTGCGCCTGGCGTCTTATTGGCTCACTGCTGTTGGCGAGGTCCCCGCACAGACCGTGCGGGATGTGGCACACGCCGTGCAGTATGTGCCGAAGGCTGCTCACTGAACTTCGCTGACAAGGAGAATTCCATGGTTTTCAATTTGCCCGGTACGCCTGCCGTGAGGCGGGTGATGGCAGGCGCGGCTGCCGGCCTGATGCTGGCAGCAACCCTGCCTGTGGCGACTGCGCAGGCCCAGCCTGCCGTCCCGACGGTCGCGCTGCCCGATTTCACTCAAGTCGTGGCGGAGACCGAGGGTTCGGTCGTCAACATCCGCACCACCGAGGCTGTCCCGGTGCGCCGCTCGCCGCTGGGACCAGGAAGCGAGGGCGATCCGTCGGATCTGTTCCGCTGGTTCTTCGGCCCGGATTTCGTACCCCCAGGGTTTGGGTCGCAGCATCAACAGCAGCAGAAGAAGCCGCAGTCGCAGCCCAGGCAGTCCCGTTCTCCACAGGAGCGGACCGTGCCGCGCGGCATTGGCTCGGGCTTCATCATTTCCAGTGATGGCTATGTCCTGACCAACAACCATGTGGTCGACAGTTCCAACGGCATCTTCGTCACCATGACCAACGGCAAGGAATACAAGGCCAAGGTCATCGGGACGGATGCGCGCACCGATATCGCACTGCTGAAAATCGACGCCAAAGACCTCAAGCCGCTGCCCATCGGAGACTCCGACAAGCTGAAGAAAGGGCAGTGGGTGCTGGCCATCGGCTCGCCTTTCGGGTTGGACTCGACGGTGACGGCAGGCATCATCAGCGCCATCAATCGGGATACCGGTGATTATCTGCCCTTCATCCAGACCGATGTGGCGGTGAATCCGGGCAATTCGGGTGGTCCGCTGATCAATTTGGCGGGCCAGGTCGTGGGTATCAACTCGCAGATCATTTCCCGCAGCGGCGGCTTCATGGGTATTTCGCTGGCCATCCCGATCGACGAAGTCATGCGGGTCGTGAATCAGTTGAAAGCCCATGGCAAGGTCACGCGCGGCAAGATCGGCGTGCAGATCACCGAAGTCCAGGATGACGTGGCCAAGGCGCTCGGGTTGCCCAGGGCGGAAGGTGCGCTGGTGAGCAGCGTCGAACCCAAGGGCCCGGCGGCCAAGGCCGGGGTGCATCCCGGTGATGTGATCACTGCGTTCAATGGTCACAAGATCCAGCACATGACGGACCTGCCGCGCCTGGTGGGTGCCACGCAGCCCGGGACTGAAGCCTCGCTCCAGGTCTGGCGCAAGGGCAAGACCGTCGATCTGAAGGCCAAGGTTGCCGAACTGGGAGAGAAGGATATTGCGGCGCAAAAATCCGAACAGGCACCCGCACCGACCAAGGCTGACCGGCTTGGGCTGATTGTGAAGGCACTGCCGGAAGGTTCGGGCGATACCCAGGGCGTGGTGGTCGACAAGGCTGAAGGCACAGCCGCCGATGTCGGCATCCAGCCGGGCGACATCATCCTGCGTGTGAACGATACCGACATCACCAGCCCACAGCAGTATGCCGAGGTCGTAAAGGGACTTGACAAATCCCGTCCGGCGGTACTGCTGGTCAGCCGGGATCAGCAGTCGCAGTGGGTGATCATCAAGCCTCAATAATGCGGATGGCCGGAAACCGTTAAAATACCGGTCGAACGAAAGGGGGCGCCCTGCGGCGTCCCCTTCCTTTTTACGACGATCCCCTGTATATGGACCTCATCCGCAACTTCTCCATCATCGCACACATCGACCATGGCAAGTCCACGCTGGCCGATCGCCTGATCCAGCGTTGCGGCGGGTTGCAGGATCGGGAGATGTCCTCCCAGGTCCTGGACTCGATGGATATCGAGCGCGAGCGCGGCATCACCATCAAGGCGCAGACTGCTGCGCTGCACTACCTGGCCGCCGATGGCCGGGTCTATCAGCTCAATCTCATCGATACCCCGGGTCACGTGGATTTCTCCTACGAGGTCAGCCGCTCGCTGTCGGCCTGCGAGGGTGCGCTGCTGGTGGTGGACGCCTCCCAGGGCGTGGAAGCCCAGACGGTTGCCAACTGCTATACCGCCATTGAGCTTGGCGTGGAAGTACTACCGGTCCTGAACAAGATGGATCTGCCGTCGGCGGATCCCGATTCGGCCGCGGCTGAAATCGAAGACGTGATCGGCATCGATGCCTCGGGCGCGATCCTGGCTAGCGCCAAGACCGGGCAGGGTATCGACGAGATCCTCGAAGCCATCGTGGCGCATGTGCCGCCTCCGAAGGGCGATCCGCAGGCGCCGCTGCAGGCGCTGATCATCGATTCCTGGTTCGACAATTACGTCGGTGTGGTGATGCTGGTGCGCGTCGTCAACGGCACGTTGCGCCCCCGAGACAAGATTCTTCTCATGGTCACGGGGGCCACACATCTGTGTGAGCAGCTCGGCGCATTCACGCCGAAATCCGAACCCCGGGAAATCCTGTCCGCGGGCGAGGTCGGTTTCGTCATTGCCGGCATCAAGGAACTGCAGCACGCCAAGGTTGGCGACACCGTGACGCTGGCCTCGCGGCCGGCGTCTGGGCCGCTGCCCGGTTTCAAGGAAGTCAAGCCGCAGGTTTTCGCCGGCGTTTATCCGGTGGAGTCCACCCAGTATGACCAGTTGCGCGACTCGCTGGAAAAGCTGCGCCTGAACGATTCGTCGCTGAAGTTCGAGCCCGAAGTCTCGCAGGCGCTGGGGTTTGGCTTCCGCTGTGGTTTTCTGGGGCTGCTGCACATGGATATTGTGCAGGAACGGCTGGAACGCGAGTTTGACATGGACATCATTACCACTGCGCCATCGGTGGTCTATGAAGTCGTGGACGGCAGCGGTACGGTGCTGAAGGTCGACAGCCCGGCACGCATGCCGGAAGTCGGCCTGATCCGCGAGATTCGCGAACCGGTCATGACGGTCACGTTGTTCATGCCCCAGGAATACGTCGGGCCGGTGATGGCGCTGTGCACCAGCAAGCGCGGCGTTCAGCTCAACATGAGCTATCACGGCCGCCAGGTCCACCTGAGCTACGAGATTCCGCTGGCCGAGATCGTGCTGGACTTCTTCGATCGCCTGAAGTCGGTTTCGCGGGGCTATGCCTCCATGGACTACGAGTTCAAGGAATACCGCGTGGCGGACGTGGTGCGCGTCGACCTGCTCATCAATGGTGACCGGGTGGATGCACTGTCCATGATTGTGCACCGCAGCAACGCCCGCGCTCGTGGGCGGGACGTGGTCACCCGCATGCGCGGCCTGATCCCGCGCCAGATGTTCGACATCGCCATCCAGGCGGCCATCGGCGCGGAGGTCGTGGCCCGCGAGAACGTCAAGGCGCTACGCAAGAATGTCCTGGCCAAATGCTATGGTGGCGACATTTCGCGGAAGAAAAAATTGCTGGAAAAGCAGAAGGCGGGCAAGAAACGCATGAAGCAGGTCGGCAATGTCGAGATCCCGCAGGAGGCTTTCCTGGCGGTGCTGCAAGTCGAGGACAAATAGGCGGGAATCAACATGAGTTGGGATTTTGCACTGCTGCTGTTCGTGGCCCTGATCGTCACGGGGCTGGTCTGGCTGCTGGACCGCTTCCGCCTGCGCAAGCTGCGCCGGGCGCGTGCCGAAGAGGCAGTACGAGCCTGCCGCAACAATGCGGCAGGTCTGGATGTGGCTGCGCTGGATGCCGAATGTTCCCAGGTCTACGAAAAGACGCTGCGAGCGCCTTGGTGGGTGGAATACTGCGTCAGCTTCTTTCCGGTCATCCTGTTCGTGTTCGTGCTGCGCTCCTTCGTGGTGGAGCCCTTTCGCATCCCGTCTGGCTCCATGCTGCCGACGCTGGAGAACGGCGACATGATACTGGTGAACAAGTTCGAGTACGGCATTCGGCTGCCGGTGATCGATCGCAAGATCATCTCGCTGGGGAAGCCGCATCGCGGCGACGTGATGGTGTTTCGCTACCCGGTGGATCCGTCCGTGGACTACATCAAGCGCGTCATCGGGGTTCCGGGCGATGTGATCGAATATCGAAACAAGGTGCTGACCATCAATGGCCAGTTGATCCCGCATGAGCGGGCCGGTGATTATTTCGAGCCCGATCGGGCCGCCTATGTAGGCCAGTATCACGAACAGCTCGGCCCGGTTTCGCACCAGATCCTGCTGAACGCCAATGCGCCGCAGGATTTCATGCCCATCACCCATTTTCCGGATTTCCAGGCCTGCACCTACCTGTCCGATGGCATCCGCTGTACGGTGCCGGCCGGGCATTACTTCATGATGGGCGACAACCGCGACAACAGCCTGGATAGCCGGTACTGGGGGTTCGTGCCGGATGCCAACATCGTGGGTCGCGCGTTCTTCATCTGGATGAACTTCGGCTCCCCCAGCCGTATCGGCAGGTTCAAGTAATGACGGAACTGGACACCCTGCAGGAAGCACTGGGCTATCGTTTCCGCGACTCTGGCTTGCTGGAACAGGCCCTGACCCATCGCAGCCACGGAATGCCGCACAACGAGCGGCTGGAGTTCCTGGGCGATTCGGTGTTGAATTTCGTGGTGTCCATGCTGTTGTTTCGCGAGCACGATGAAATGGACGAGGGTGACCTCTCCCGGGTGCGATCCAACCTGGTCAAACAGGCTGCGCTTGCCGACATCGCCCGCACGCTGTCTCTGTCGGGTCTGTTGCGCCTCGGAGAGGGCGAGCTCAAGAGCGGGGGATTCCGGCGGCCATCCATCCTCGCGGATGCGGTCGAGGCAATTCTGGGCGCGCTGCTTCTGGATGGCGGTTTCCCGGAAGTCAGCGCGGCCATCGAACGCCTGTATCGTCCCATTCTGGCGCACATCGATTTGCGCACGTTCGGCAAGGATGCCAAGACGCTGTTACAGGAAATGGTCCAGGGGCGCGGCCTGGCTTTGCCCCAATACACGGTTGCGGGAACGCGCGGTGCCGCTCACAATCAGACCTTCGATGTGGTCTGTGAGATCCCTTCACTGGACCTGCGTCAGCAGGCGTCGGGCAGCAGCCGCCGTGCGGCGGAGCAGGCGGCCGCGGCACAGTTGATCACGGCGATCGAGGCTCTGGGTCCGGCTCGGCGGTCGGGACGGCGCCATCATCGCCAGTCCCAGCTCAGCCTGCCGGTCGCAGTCATGCAGGAGAAGAAATGAGCGACTCGCGCTGCGGTTTCGTTGCCCTGGTGGGCCGCCCGAACGTGGGCAAGTCAACCTTGAGCAATGCGCTGGTTGGCGCGAAGCTTTCTATCGTCTCACGCAAGGCGCAGACCACGCGTCATCGGATCCATGGGGTGCTGACACGCGGGTCCGATCAGTTCGTGTTCGTCGATACGCCGGGTTTCCAGACGCGGCATGGCGGCGCCATGAACCGCATGATGAACCGTGTGGTGACGCAGGCGCTGGCTGAGGTCGATGTGGTCGTCCACGTCGTGGAAGCGGGGAAATGGTCGGCGGCCGACGCTTCCGTGGTGGCGCTGCTGCCGCGTCACCGGCCGGTCGTGCTGGCCGTCAACAAGGTCGACGAGTTCCAGCAGAAGAACGAGCTGTTTCCCTACGTCTCGCGTCTGATGGAGCAGTTCCCGTACGCGGCCGTGGTGCCGGTGAGCGCCTTGCGCAATATCCAGCTCGATGCGCTGGTCGACGAGCTGGCGCAGCGCCTGCCGGCGGGTGAGCATCTGTTCGAAGACGATACGCTCACGGATCGGCCGGTGCGGTTCCTGGCGGCCGAGCTGCTGCGGGAAAAGATTTTCCGCCTGGTGGGAGACGAACTGCCCTATGCCTGTACGGTCGTCATCGAGCAGTGGGAAGAAGATGACGCGGGGGTGCGGATCGCCGCCTGTGTGGTGGTGGAGCGTGAAAGCCACCGTCCCATCCTGCTCGGCGTGGGCGGCCAGCACATGAAGCGCATTGCCACCGAGGCCCGCCAGGACATGGTGAAGCTGCTCGGAAAGCCCGTGCATCTGGATGTCTACATCAAGGTGCGCAAGGGCTGGTCGGATCGGGAATCGGCGCTGCGCGACCTGGGCTATGAGTAAACGCAGTCAGCGGGTGCAGGATGCGCGCGCCTATGTGCTGCATGCGAGCCCCTGGCGCGAGACCTCGCTTATCGTGCAGGCCTTCGCGCGCGACCATGGTCGCGTGGCCCTGGTGGCCAAGGGCGCCAAGCGCCCTTATTCCGCTCTGCGTCCAGTCCTGGTCGGGTTTCAGCCTCTGTGGCTGTCCTGGAGCGGTGAGGCTGAGGTTCACACGCTGACCCGGGCGGAGACCGGCCCCGTGCGCCTGTTGCGCGGGCGTGCTCTGATGTCGGCCTGGTACATGAGCGAGCTGTTGTTGCGTTTGCTGGCGCGCGAGGATCCCTATCCGGGGGTGTTCGATGCGTATGAAGCGGCGCTGGACGTGCTGGCTGACCCGGCGGGAGCTTCCCAGGCTGCGGTATTGCGTCGGTTCGAGTGGCTGTTGCTGGAGCAGTCGGGCTATGGTGTGGAGACCACCATGCCGGATTTCGATGATCCCGCCGTCGAGCCCGGCACGCGCCAGGCGCTGCGGGAACGCCTGGATCAATTGCTGGAAGCGCCGCTGCGCACACGTCAGGTGCTGATGGATTTACAGCGCTATTGAAATTTCGCCCGGCGGTGGGCCGCCGGGCGATGACCGGGAATACGGGCAATGCGGTGCGGATCATGCCGCACCGCACCGGACGTTGGTCAGTCGCGGTTGCCGCCGAAGATGCCCAGCAGCATCAGCAGGTTGGCGAAGATGTTGTACAGGTCCAGATAGACCGCCAGCGTGGCCGTGATGTAGTTGGTTTCCCCACCCTGCACGACCCGCTGCAGATCCACCAGCAGGAAGGCCGAGAAAATCCCGATCGCCAGCACGGACAGCGTGAGCATCAGCGCCGGAATCTGCAGGAACATGTTGGCCAGCATGGCCACCAGCAGCAGCACCACCCCGATGAACAGGAATTTCTGCAGGTGGGTAAAGTCGCGCTTGGTCGTGGTGGCGATCGTCGCCATGGTCCCGAAGACTGCGGCTGTTCCCCCGAAGGCCAGCATGATGAGCTGCGAGCCGTTCGAAAGGCCCATGACCATGCCCAGCAGGCGCGATAGCATCAGGCCCATGAAGAACGTAAAGCCCAGCAGCAGCGCAACCCCCAGCGAGTTATTCTTGTTGCGCTCGACAAGGAACATCAGCCCGATCGCTCCCACCAGGAACAGCAGGGTGCTGGTACCAGGGTTGGCGGCCATGGCCTGTCCGGCACCGAAGTGCAGACCGACAGCAGCGCCCAGCACCGTCGGGATCATGGACAGCGCCAGCAGCCAATAGGTGTTGCGCAGCACGCGGTTGCGCGCCACGATGGGCGTCGCCGTAAAGGCGCCGTCCTGGGGTAGGGTGTGACGAAGATCGGACATAGTGATTTCCTGTCTCTGTGTGTCTTGGCAACGAGCCAATCCTAACACGTCTTTATCTTACAACAAGCTGAATGATATCGTCCATGACTGTTGCATTCATGCGCTTGGACTCCGCCATGCGGGATGGGTTCCGTGCGAGCAGCCCGGACAGCCCTCAGAGCTTGTGGCTGTGCAGTTCGTGGCCGGCCTGTTGATAGTGGGTCCAGCGGAGTCGGGCGGCCTGGATGTCGGCTTCGTGGTGCGAGACGATTTCCAGTACCCGCTGGAATCGCTCCACCCCCGGCGGGCAATCCAGATCCAGGTTCAACAGCCAATCGGCCGGTGCGAGGCCCGCCAGCGTTTCGGGGTTCTGGGCCAGCAGAACATCGGCCAGGCTCGCGAGTGGATCAGAGGCCAGGGTGTGGGGGATGAAGCTCGCCGGCTCGAATTCCCAGAGCAGGGCATCGAACCGGCGCAGGCGCCGTGCGTCCGTACAAAAGACGATCAGCCGATGCCCCGCCTGTACATGGCGGGCCGCCGTGCTGCACGCCATGCGCAGCCGGTGCGTGGCGCCGTGCGCGAAATCGATGCGGCTCATGCGGGGCATTGTGCCAGCAGATACTGCATGAGCAGTGGCACCGGGCGGCCCGTGGCGCCCTTTTCCTTGCCCTGGAGCCAGGCGGTGCCGGCGATGTCCAGGTGCGCCCAGCGATATTTGCCGGTGAATCGCGACAGGAAGCAGGCCGCCGTCGTGGCGCCGGCTGGCCGGCCGCCGATGTTAGCGGTATCGGCGAAGTTGGACTTCAGCATGTCCTGGTAGGCGTCTTCCAGCGGCAGGCGCCAAGCGGGGTCCAGGGCTTCCCGCCCGGCGGCGAGCAGCCGGGCCGCCAGGTCTTCGTCGCGTGTGAACAGGCCGCTGTTGACGTGGCCTAGCGCTACCACGCAGGCGCCGGTGAGCGTTGCCATGTCGATCACGGCCTCGGGCTTGAAGCGTTCCGCGTACGTCAGTGCGTCACACAGGATCAGACGGCCCTCGGCGTCCGTGTTCAGGATTTCGATGGTTTGTCCCGACAGGCTGGTGACGATGTCGCCCGGCTTGTTGGCGGTGCCACTGGGCAGGTTCTCGCAGCTGGGGATGATGCCGATGATCTCGCGCGACAGGTCCAGTTCGGCCGCCGCGCGTAGTGCGCCCAGCACGCTGGCCGCGCCGCACATGTCGTATTTCATTTCGTCCATGGCGGCGGCGGGCTTGATCGAAATGCCCCCTGCGTCGAAGGTGATGCCCTTGCCCACTAGCACGATAGGTGGCGCCTTGCGTGCCGATGCGGCGCTGGGGGTGTGCCGCAGGGTGATGAAGACCGGAGGCTCGGCTGAACCCCTGGCCACCGACAGGAACGAGCCCATCTTCAGGGCCTCGATCTTCTTCTGGTCCAGGACCTCGGCCTTCAGTGTCTTGAATTCCCGGGCGAGATCCTTCGCCGTGCGACCCAGGTAGCGTGGTGTACAGACATTGGCCGGCAAGTCTCCCAGCTGTCGCGCCAGGTTGACGCCCGCGCCGATTGCGGCACCCTGGACCAGCCCGGCGCGCGCCTGGGCCGCCTGGGTTCGGGTGAGGTGCAGGGCCAGATTGCGCCATTTTGCCGCCGGAGGCCGAGTGCTGAATGTGGTGTCGTAGCGGTAGGTGGCCGCCGTGACCACGCGCGCCACCAGCCGCGCGCGCTGGGTCAGGTCGGCGTCTGGACATTCCAGCGCGCACAGCGTCGTGACCGCGCCGGATACCCCTGCCTTCAGGCAGGTGCTGGCGAGCGCCTGGTGGGCACGCGCCAGCGCTTCGGCGCGGTAGTCTGGCTGCCGCCCCAGCCCGAGTAGAATGACCCTGTCTGCCGTGATCCCCTCCAGCGCGTGCAGGGTCAGGCTGCTGCCGGGGGAGGCGTCGAATTCCGCGCGCGCGATGGCGCGCAGCTTCCCGCCGCAAGCCCGATCCAGCGCATCGGCCGCCGGGCTCAGGATGCCATCCTGGAAGACCCCCACTGCCAAGGCGGGGGTCTTGATCAGTGGCAGAGAGCCGGCAGTCGTTGTGCTAAATTCCATGAGTTTTCCTTTCGTCTTCGGGTAGTCGGTCCATTATTCCGCATTTTCCATGTCACTGTTCAAGCGCGCCGTCTTCTCCGAGATCACCAGCCACGCGGGCATCGTGTTTTCGACCCTGCTGGTGGTGTGGCTGAGCGTACTGATTGTGCGCCTGCTCGGTGAGGCTGCTTCGGGAGACATCGGTGCCAACGTGGTGCTGGGGCTGGCTGCGTTTTCCAGCATCACGGCCCTGCCGGTGATTCTGTCGGTATCGCTGTTCGTGGCGGTACTCACGACGGTGACCCGCAGTTACCGGGAATCCGAGATGTCGGTCTGGTTCGCCAGCGGCCTGTCGCTGGCGCAATGGTTGCGGCCTGTCCTGCAGTTTGCCCTTCCGGTGGCGGCCGTCGTCGCTGTGCTGACGCTGTTCGCCTCGCCATGGTCCTACGGCCAGATCGCCGAATACCGCCAGCGCTTCGAGCACCGCTCGGACTTGTCGCGCATCACCGCCGGTCAGTTCATCGAGACCGACGACGGTAACCGGGTCTTTTTTGCTGAATCGCCCAAGCATTCGGGCGACGAGCTGGGCAAGGTGGTGGCGCGCATCATCGAACCGGACTGGCTCAGCGTAGTCACGGCCGACAGCGCCGCGATCCGCATGGAACCCAATGGCGACCGGTTCCTGGTGCTGGGACCGGGCCATCGCTACGACCTGAAGCCTGGCACCCCAGAGGTCCGCCTGCTGGATTTCGATCGCTATGGGGTGCGCATCGAGAGCCGCACCGACCCAGGCTCTCTGGAGACTGCCCGCCTGGCGGCACTGCAGGAAATCAAGGCACGGCCTACGCTGGAGCTGCTGCATGGCCACGATCCTGAATCCCTGTCGCAGTTGATGTGGCGCTTGGCGCTGCCGCTGGCGGTACTCAATCTGGCCCTGATTGCGTTGCCGCTAGGAGCTGTCAATCCGCGTCTGGGGCGATCGGGTGACCTGCTGATTGCGGGTCTGGTCGCGTTGCTCTACATGAATCTCATCAACCTGTCGCGCGGCTGGATCCTCAATGGTGCGTTGTCCTTTGGCGTCGGCGTGTGGCTGGTCCATGCCGTGTTCCTCGCCCTGGGGCTGGTCATGATGTGGCGGCGCACGCGGGTAGCACGTCCCAGGCGCAGCCGCAGGCCGGCCCACCCGAGGGCCAGCCCTTTATGAATAAGTGCATTCACCCAATGAACAGGAGACTCAAATGAATGAAATTCCGCGCATTCCGCTATTGATCGGCGGGAAACTGGTCCAGTCCACAACCAAGGAATGGCGTGACATCATCAATCCGGCGACCCAGGAGGTCATCGCCCGGGTGCCGTTCGCGACGCCCGAGGAACTCAACCACGCCGTATCCGATGCCGCCGAAGCCTTCAAGACCTGGCGCAACGTCAGCCAGGCCAAGCGCCAGCAGGTCATGATCAACCTGGCGCGTCTGCTGCGCGAGAACACGACCCGGATCGCCGAGGCGCTATCTCATGAACATGGCAAGACGTTGCCTGATGCCGAGGGCGAAGTCGGCCGAGGCATCGAGGCCGTGGAGCACGCGATCTCCGTGAACACGCTGCAGCTCGGGGAGTTCGCCGAGAACGCTGCGACGGGCATCGATGTGTACTCCATCATCCAGCCGCTGGGCGTCTGCGCCGGCATTACGGCGTTCAATTTCCCCGTGATGCTGCCCTGCTGGATGTTCCCGGTGGCCGTCACGGTCGGCAATACCTTTGTGCTCAAGCCCTCCGAGCAGGACCCCACCGCTTCCCTGATGGTCGCGCAACTGGCCCTCGAAGCCGGCTTGCCTCCGGGCGTGCTCAACGTCGTGCATGGTGGACCTGAAACCGCCAACGCGCTTTGCGACCACCCTGACATCAAGGCCATTTCCTTCATCGGCTCCACGCGAGTGGGCACGCACATCTACGAACGCGCCTCGGCGGCCGGCAAGCGCTGTCAGGCCATGATGGGCGCGAAGAACCACAGCGTCATCATGCCCGACGCCGACCGCGAGGCAGCCCTGAACTCTATGCTGGGGGCGGCCTTCGGCGCTGCCGGAGAGCGTTGCATGGCCATCTCGGTGCTGGTGCTGGTGGGCGAAGCCCAGAAGTGGCTGCCGGATTTCGTCGAGCGCGCCCGCAAGCTGAGGGTCAACGTGGGGATGGACCGCAAGGCCGACCTCGGGCCGCTGGTTTCGCCGCGTGCCAAAGAGCGGGTCCTGGGCCTGATCCAGAAAGGCGTGGACGAAGGCGCGGAACTCGTGCTCGACGGCCGCAACATCAAGGTCGCCGGCTACGAGAAGGGCAACTTCGTCGGCCCCACGATCTTCAGCAAGGTCAAGGGCGACATGACCATCTACAACGAAGAAATCTTCGGGCCGGTTCTGTCGGTGGTGCTGGTCGATACGCTGGAAGAGGCCGTGGATTTCATCAACGGCAACCCCAATGGCAACGGTACCTCGATCTTCACGCAGGATGGCGGCGCGGCGCGCTACTTCCAGAACAACGTCGGCGTGGGTCAGATCGGGATCAACATCCCCATCCCGGTCCCCGTTGCGTGGTTCAGCTTCACCGGTTCGCGCGCGTCCAAACTCGGCGACCTGGGGCCCAATGGCAAGCAGGCCGTGTATTTCTGGACCCAGACCAAGACCGTGACAGCCCGCTGGACCGCACATCACACTGAGGTCAATACCACGATCGCCATGCGTTAGAGGCGCTGGCCGGCACCGTGCCGGGAGCCGGCCATTCCGTGTTTAAACAAATCACTATAAGTTATAACAAGGACCGTCTATATTCCATATAATGGCCATTCCTATAGGGTGTGGACCCATGAATCTTCAGCAATTTCGATTTGTACGCGAGACGATACGGCACAGTTTCAACCTGACGGAAGCCGCCCGATCGCTCTATACCTCGCAGCCGGGTGTCTCCAAAGCCATTATCGAATTCGAGGATGAACTGGGTGTCAAGATCTTCGAGCGCCACGGCAAGCGCCTGAAGGGATTGACCAAGCCCGGACAGGCCGTATCGGGGGTGATAGACCGGATCATGCGCGAGGTCGACAACCTGAAGAAGGTCAGCGACGAATTCGCGCAGCGCGACGAGGGGGCGCTGGTGATCGCCTGCACCCACACCCAGGCCCGCTATCTGCTCCCGCGCGTGATTCCCGCCTTCCGCGCGCGGTTCCCCAAGGTCCACGTATCCCTGGCCGAGGGAAATCCCGAACACCTGGCCCGACTGGTGCTGCACGAGCAGGCTGACCTGGCGATCGCCACCGAGACGCTGGCGGAGACCTCCGGCCTGGTGGCGCTTCCAGTCTACACGTGGGAACACACGCTGGTGGTGCCACCCGAGCATCCGCTCACCAGCCTGACGTCCAGCGCCGCGCGCAGCCTGTCGCTGGAGCATCTGGCGCAGTATCCCATCGTGACGTACGATCGTGCGTTTTCGGGGCGGCGCGCCATCGACGCTGCTTTCGAACGGGCGGGCATCACGCCCGATATCGTGCTGGAGGCCATCGATGCCGATGTGGTCAAGACCTACGCCGACATCGGCCTGGGTATCGGCATCATCGCAGGGGTGGCTTTCGATCCCCGCCGTGACAAGACCCTGGTCGGGCTGCCCGCCGGCCACCTGTTTGGCAAGCACGTGACCAGCGTCGCCATCAAGCGCGGCGTGTTCCTGCGGGACTACGTTTATACGCTGCTGGAAATGTTGGCACCTGAACTGTCGCGCGACGTGGTTGCGCGGGCCATCGCACAGCCCGCGCCCGCCATGCGGGACGTGGCTTGATTCCTGGCGTGTTCGCCAGCGGCCGGGCTCGCCGCCCGGCGCGTCAAACGCCCAGGTAGGCGCGCTTGAGTTCGGGGTCTTCGATCAGGTCGCGGGCGATTCCTTCGCGCACGATATTCCCCGTTTCCATGACGTAGGCTCGATCGGCCGCCGCAAGCGCCAGGTGGATGTCCTGTTCCACCAGCAGGATGGTCACACCCTGGTTGCGGATCGCCGTCAGGTTTTCCATCAGCTGGTCCACAATGATGGGCGCCAGGCCCAGGCTCATTTCGTCGACCAGCAGCAGCCGAGGCCGCGCCATCATGGCGCGCGCCATGGCGCACATCTGCTGTTCGCCGCCCGACATGCTGCCGGCGAGCTGCCGGCGCCGTTCCGCCATGCGGGGGAACTGCTCGTAGACCTTTTCCAGGTCCGCGCGGACTTCGGCTCTGTCGTCGCGCCGGTAGGCGCCCATCAGGAGGTTGTCCTGGACCGACATGCGCGGAAAGAGCTGCCGGCCCTCGGGTAGTTGCACCACGCCGCGGCGGAAGATGGTGTCTGGAGTGCAGCCGACCAGCGACTCCCCCGCCAGCGTGATGGCGCCCGACAGGGGCGCCAGCAGACCCGAGAGCGTGCGCAGCAGCGTGGTCTTGCCGGCACCGTTGCTGCCCACCAGGGCGAGGAATTCGGCCTCGTGGACGTCCAGCGAGATGTCGTGCAGAACCTTCACCAGCCCGTAGCCTGCCGACAGGTCACGGATCTTCAGCAGGGGTTCGCGAGTGTTTTCGGGGGCGTTCATGAGCGCTTCTTTCCAAGATAGGCTTCGACCACGCGGGTATCGGACAGCACGCTGTCGGGGGCGCCGTCGGCGATCTTCTCGCCGTGGTGCAGCACCATGATGCGGTCGGACAGGTTGCGGATCGCCTTGATGACGTGTTCGATCACGATGATGCTGATGCCGGTGTCACGCACCTTGCGGATGATGTCGATGACTTCGTCGATCTCGACCAGGTTCAGCCCGGCCATGACCTCGTCGCATAGCAGAACCCGCGGTTGCATGGCCAGCGCCTTGGCGAGTTCCAGACGCTTGCGGTCCGGCCCGCCCAGATCTTCAGCGCGCTGGTCCACGTGCTTGCCCAGCCCTACGAACTGCAGGCATTCGCGTGCGCTTTCGCGCGCCAGGGCAAGCTTCGACTGCCCCTGGCCGCGCCCGAACAGGGCCCCGACGGCGACGTTGTCCAGTACTGACAGGCCCGGAAACGGCTGCATGATCTGGAACGTGCGGCCGATGCCCAGGCGGGCGCGCCGGAAGGCGGCCATGCGGTCGATGCGCCGCCCATCGAACCAGACTTCGCCTTCTGTGGGCGACAGCGTGCCGCTGAGCAGGCTGATCAGCGTGGTCTTGCCGGCACCGTTGGGGCCGATGAAGCCCAGGATCTCGCCCTGTGACAGTGAAAAACTGACATCGTGCACCGCGAGCAGACCGGCAAAGCGGCGCGTCAGTTGGCGGGCTTCCAGAATGGGACTCATATGCGGTGCATCCGGATGTTTTCGATGAAGTAGTGCCAGCCCGTCCGGCGGAACCGCCGCATGACATCGGCCAGCCCGCGCGGCATCAGCACCACGGCCACCACGATGACCACGCCGAAGAACAGCCCGGCGATGCTGGTGACCTCGCTGGAGAGCAGCTCGGAGATGGCCGACAGGATGAAGGAACCCACGATCGGGCCCAGAAGGGTGCCGGGGCCGCCGAACACCGCCATGATGATCATCTTGACGTTGAGCGTGATGTCAAAGGCGCTTTCGGGATCCAGGAATGTGATCCAGTAGGCGTGGATGCCGCCCGCCAGCGCACTGAAGATGCCCGCCAGCGCGAAGGCTAGGACCTTGTAGCGCGTGGTGTCCACACCCATGACCACGGCGCCTTCTTCGTTTTCGCGGATGGCGATCAGTCCAAAGCCGAAGCGGCTGCGCGTGAGCCACCAGATGGTCAGCGTCGCGAGCACCAGCAGGATCAGCGACATCTCGTAGAAGAAGGGGTCGTTGTTCAGCGGTGGCAGCACCAGGCCGATGTTCTCGCCCGCGAGCGGTACGTTGGACACGATGGCCGCCATGATCTGCGCCAGTGCAAGGGTGGCAATGGCGAAATAGTGGCCCTTCAGCCGCAGCACGGGAATGCCCAGCAGGAAGGCGAAGGCCACCGCCAGCACCACCCCGAAGGTCATGCCGACCGCAAAAGGAAGCTGCCACTGCACCATGGCGATGCCCACGCCGTAGGCACCCAGGCCGTAGAACACGGAGTTGCCGAAGGATGGGTATCCGGTGTAGCCGCCGATGATGTTCCAGCCCTGAGCCAGGACGGCGAGCAGCAGAGTGCTGATGCCAAACTGGATCATGGTGTCCGTGCCGTAGAGCGGCAGCAGGGCCAGCGCCACCAGCACGACCAGGATCAGGGGAAGGCGCAGGCGCTTCATGCCGTTCTCCCCAGGATGCCGGTGGGCCGCACGATGAGCACCAGGATCAGCACGCCGAAACTGGCGACGTCAGCGTAGGTGGGGCCGATGTACAGGGCTGTCAGAGACTCGATCAGCCCCAGGATCAGGCCGCCCACGATCACACCCAGCGGGGTGTCCAGGCCGCCGATGATGGCGATGGCAAAGGATTTGGCGGTCAAGGTCGCACCGATGTAGGGGTTGATCTGAGACACCGTGCCGTACAGTCCGCCAGCAGCGCCGGCCAGAGCCAGTCCCAGCCCGAATGTGACGGCGTACAGGTGGCGCGGCTCCACGCCGTAGAGGCGGGCGGCCGAAAGGTTCTGCGCCGTAGCGCGGATGGCTCGACCCAGGCGCGTATGCAGCAGGAAATACCACATCACCAGTGTCAGCAGGATGGCCATCACGCAGGCGGCCAGCCGCACCAGCGGGATGGTGACGCCGAGCACTGTGGTGTTATGCCCCGAATAGCTGGGATTGATGGTGCGGAAGTCGGCCGAGAAGACGAGCTGCGCCATATAGGTGAGCACGACCTCCAGGCCGAAGGTGATCAGCAGCGTATTGAACATGGGTGCGCGCACGATCAGGTTCAGGATGCCGCGCTGGACGGCATAGCCCAGCACGAACATCACGACGGCCGTGAGCGGCAGCCCGAGAAAAGGGTCCAGGCCCCACCAGTGGAAGGTGTACCACGAGATGTAGGCGCCCAGCATGATGAAGGCGCCGTGGGCCAGGTTGACGATATTGAGCACCCCCCAGACCAGAGCCAGGCCGAGCGCCACGATGGCGTACAGCCCGCCCTGCAGGATGCCGTTGACGAGTACTTGCAGCAGAAGGTCCAAGGGGGGTTCTCCAGGGCTCGTTGCGAGCGATCAGCGTTTCGACCAGTCCGGCATCGGGTACTTGGGTTCCTGCAGGAACTTGCTGCCGTCAAAGACGGCGGCCGGCTTGTCGTTCTGCACCTGAATCACCGTCTGGTCCAGATGGATCTGGCCGTTGTCGGCGAACTTGATGTGGCCATATAGGCTGTTGAAGTCGCTGGCTGCCAGCGCGTTGCGCACGGCCTTGGGTTCCAGCGTGCCAGCCTTTTCAATGGCCTTCACGATGGCTTCCACATCAGCCACACCTGAAGCGGCGTGATAGTCGGGCTCGTAGCGATACTGCGCGCCCCACGCCTTGGCGAATTGGGCGGCGTCACCGAACCAGTCGTCCTTCAGCGCCGCGTTGGGTAGCCAGGCGGTCATGCCGAAGGCATATTCCGCGTCCTTGCCCAGGGCCTTGCGGAAGTCTTCGCTGGGCACGCCAACCGTGAACGAGTAGAGCTTCGGCGAGACATTCAGGCTTTTGGCCTGGCGGATGAAGTTCAGGATCTCGGTTTCGTGGCCGGCCACCAGCACGGCGTCCGCCTGCTTGGACTTGATTTGCGACAGCAGCGTGTTGAAGTCGCTGGTGTTGGAACTGTAGCGTTCGTCGAGCACGGTATTCAGGTTCGCGCCCTTCAGCATGGGGCGAGTGCCCTTGGCGACCGACACGTCAAACGAGTCGTCGGCATAGAGCAGGGCGACTTTTGCGGGCTCGGGCTTGAGCTGCTTGAACATCTTGATCGTGCTGCCGAAGTAGTCGCTGGCCGGTGCCAGGGTTCCGAAGACGTACTTGAAGCCGCGCGAGAAGATCTGATCCGAGGCGCCGCCGCCCTGGACCATCGGGGTCTGGTATTTTTCGGAGACGGCCGAATCGGCCAGTGCGAAGTTGCTGGCGAACGGTCCGAGCAGGAAGTTCACCTTGTCCTGGGATACGAGCTGCGTATATTGGCGCACGCTCAGATTCACGTCGGACTGGTTGTCGTAAATCTTGAGCGCCAGCGTGTACTTCTTTCCGCCGACCGTCACGCCGCCCTTGCGGTTGATCTGATTGATCGCGAGTTCGTAGGCGTCGCGGTAGTAACGCCCCGTGTTGGCGATTGGGCCGGTCAGCTGGACGGATGCTCCCAGTACGATCTGGTTGTCGGCAGCCTGCGCGGTGCCGCCCAGGCTGAGCGCCAGGGCCAGGGCAGCGAGCGGTAGCCCGTGCCGGAGTGCGGTATGCATGGAGGTGTCTCCTATGGGTGATTTTGGGACGCTCCAATACGATGTCCCGGGTATGGCGCCCGTCAAAAAATGGGCACAACAGGGCAACGCGACCCTTCCGGAGCGTCTCTTGGCGCGTATTGTGCTCTTTGTGACATGACAGATCACTGAATGAAGGGTGACCATTCACTGAATCAGGCGTTGATCTTCAACGAATCAGCGGTGTTCATGGGCCTGCCTGACGCCTTCCTGAAGCGCACGTACCCAACTTGCCCTGGCGCCGGACATGAGTCTGATACATCTCAGAGCTACGTCGCTCGAGTTGCTAGTTAAAATGAGAACTATTATTATTAACTGGCATAATCTTGGAAGGCCTGATGTAGGACACCGGGCCACCAATCGTCGAATTTTCAGGAGGGCGCATCATGGCGCAAGGACCTGTCAGTGCATTGGTCGTCGGTGCAGACCGACTGGGCAACATTCCCGAATTGCTGCGCGGACGCAATATTGCCATCTGCCACCACATCAGCGGGCGCGAGCCGGGGCACCAGAAGAGGGTGCTGGCATTGCCGTCGGGAACAGAGCTGGTGATTCTTCTGACCGATTTTCTCGGTCACAACGTGATGAAGGCGTTCAGGGCCGCCGCGCAGCGTGCCGGCATACGCGTGTTGGCTTGCCGCCGTTCGGTGTGCAGCGTGCAGCGGGCACTGGATCAGTGTGGTTATTGCGAGATCTGTCCGTTGCGCGGCGCCTCATGAAGAGCGGCCTCGTATCTGGTGCGCTGTCCAGTTGATGGATGGCGCGCCAGATACGAGGCCGTCGGCTGTTTCCCCGGAGGCGGCTCAGCGGTGTGCGGTGCGGACCGGTTGCTTGGCCTTGTGTGTGGAACGTTTGGATTCGTGCGCCGACTTGGCAGAGTGGGTGGGTTTGGCAGCGTGGGCCGGCCTGGATGAGTGCGTGGATTTGGCGGAACGGTTGGGCTTGGCGGAATGCGCGGATTTTGCCGAGTGGCTGGATTTGGATGTGCGCGTTCGTCGCGATTCGTGAGCCGGTCGGGATGTATGAGTGCGTCCGGACGGTTCGGTCTGTTCCTGGGCGACGGCGCGGCTTGCGACCTTTTCGCCCCCAGCCACATCCAGCCGGCGCGCGCCGTTATACCGTGATCGCCAGTAGGCCATGTCCATGTCGTCCACCCGGATCGACGCACCGCTGCGCGGTGCATGGACGAACTTGTGGTCACCCAGGTAGATGCCCACATGCGAGTAGCGTCGGCCCAGTGTGTTGAAGAACACCAGATCGCCCCGGCGCAGGTCGCCCCGGCCCACCGAGGTCCCGGTCTGAGCCTGATCCCGTGCCGAGCGTGGCAGCTTCAATCCCAGGGACTTTTCGGCTGCGTAAGCGACCAGGCCGCTGCAGTCGAAGCCTTCTTTGGGGGTATCGCCACCAAACCGATATTTGACGCCGAGGAATCGCATGGCCGTGGAGACCATGGTCTTGGGTACTGGTGAAGATGCGCTTGTCTGGGAATCGTCTTCGGGGTAATCGATCGTGAGGCTGTCGTCATTCTTCAGCCAGGCACCCAGGGGGTCGGACTGGGTTCGGGCAAGGTAGCTGTCACGAAGAAGATGGTCGTATGGATCGCTGGTGTCTGCCGTCTGTCGGGGCTGCGTCGCGCAACCCGCCAGCACCATCATGCCCGTGCATAGAACCAGCTTGAAGAAGCGGGAGGGGCAGAACAGTGCCGACAGAACGGCGGAAGAATGTGGCGGTGGCATGGGCTGTAAGTTTTTCTCATCAGCGCTCCTGTCCGAACCGGTCTCATGATGCCGAGACTGACACAATGGCCTCTTGCTGACCCGAGATTGCTTGGGATCACGGGAGGGACAAACAGAAACACCAGGTTGATGGTTGCATACCCGCCCTGCGGGCAACCGGCAAAGTGTATTCAATCGTTCTGTTGCTGGCAAGCCAATCGGCGGCCTGTTACGTAACAGAATGGGGGGCACGTCAGGCTGGCGTCAGGGAAGATCCTTAGCTTCCGCAGTGGGTGTAGCATGAGGCGCACCCAGACCTGCAACGACAAAAGATGTCCGCGGCCGCAGTCCATCCGCGTGACGATACCGGAGACAAGCGCATGCAGAAGATCCATGAATTTCATCGCCAATCGATTCAGGACAAGGAAGCTTTCTGGGCACGCGAGGCGCAGCGCATCCATTGGCAGACACCGTTTGAGCGCACGCTGGATTATTCGCGCCCACCTTTTGCCCGCTGGTTCGTGGGTGGGCGCACCAACCTGTGTTACAACGCGGTCGATCGCTGGCTGGACACCCAGGCCGATCAGCCAGCCCTGATCTGGGTGTCGACGGAGGTCGAGCAGGAAATCGTCTACACGCGCGCCGATCTGGCCCGTGAGGTCAACGCGGCGGCTGCCATCCTGCAGGAGCAGGGCGTAGTCAAGGGTGACCGGGTTCTGGTCTATCTGCCGATGATTCCCCAAGCGGCCTTTTTCATGCTGGCCTGCGCGCGCATCGGAGCGATCCATTCCGTGGTGTTTGGCGGCTTTGCCGCTCACAATCTGGCACAGCGCATCGACGATGCGCGCCCCCGACTCATTGTGTCCACCGACGCCGGTTCACGCGGTGGGCGCCCCATTGCCTACAAGCCGTTGCTGGACCAGGCGATCCAGCAGTCCAGCCATGCGCCCGAACGGGTCGTGCTGGTGGATCGCGGCCTGGTGCCCATGACGCTGACGGCGGGGCGGGACCTGGACTATGCCACCCTGCGCGCCCGCCACCTGGATGCTCAGGTGCCGGTCGTCTGGCTGGAATCCAGCGAGCCCAGCTATGTGTTGTACACGTCGGGCACCACCGGCAACCCCAAGGGGGTGCAGCGGGACACGGGTGGCTATGCGGTCGCGCTGTGCGCGTCCATGGAATACATTTTTGGCGGCAAGCCTGGCGATGTGTACTTTTCCAGCAGCGACGTGGGGTGGGTGGTCGGGCACTCCTATGTGGTGTACGGGCCGCTTCTCAATGGCCAGGCCACCGTCATGTACGAGGGCACGCCTGTGCGTCCCGATGCGGCCATCCTCTGGAAGATCGTCGAGGATCACCACGTCAACGCGCTGTTCTCCGCCCCCACGGCCATCCGCGTGCTGAAAAAGCATGATCCGGCCCTGTTGCACCGGCATGACCTGTCCAGCCTGGATCGCATCTATCTGGCGGGCGAGCCGCTGGACGAACTGACGGGAAAATGGCTCTCGGAGGTCCTGAACAAGCCAGTGGTGGACAATTACTGGCAGACCGAAACCGGCTGGCCGATCCTTTCAGCGCAGCCTGGGGTCCAAGAAGTCCCCACGCGGTTCGGCAGCCCGACCTTCCCGGTCTACGGGTTCGATGTGCGGGTGGTGGATGAGACCACCGGGCGCGACTGTGGGCCGAACCAGAAGGGCGTGGTGGCGATCGAACCGCCCCTGCCGCCGGGGGCGCTGAGCACCATCTGGGGCGATGATGCGCGTTTCGTGAAGACCTATTTCGGATCGTTCCCGGGGCGCATGACGTATTCCACCTCCGACTGGGGGTTGGTGGACGACGATGGCTATTGGTACATCCTGGGCCGCACGGACGACGTGATCAACGTGGCGGGCCACCGTCTGGGTACGCGCGAGATCGAGGAGTCCGTCAATACGCATCCCGCAGTGGCCGAATCGGCCGTAGTGGGTGTGGCTGACGAGATCAAGGGGCAGGTGGCGGTCGCCTTTGCGGTGTTGCGCAGCCAGGATCTGCTGTCGGAGGATGGGGCGCAGGATCGCCTGGCTGCCGAGATCCAGCGGGTCATCGAGCAGCGCAACGGCGCGGTGGCACGGCCGGCCCGCATCCTGTTCGTCACGGCCTTGCCCAAGACGCGCTCGGGCAAGGTGCTGCGGCGCGCCATCGTGGCGCTCTGCGAGCGGCGGGATCCTGGTGATCTCACCACGATCGAGGATCCCTCCGCTCTGGATCAGATCCGTCAGGCGCTGTGACGAATGTCGTGACGCGTCCGGTCGCGGCGCTGCTGCCCGGCGTCGGTCGCCGCGAGGTCTGGTCCTGGGCCATGTACGACTTCGCGAATTCGGGCTACACCACGGTCGTCCTCACGACCGTGTTCAACGCCTATTTCGTGGGGGTGGTCGCAGCGGGCCGAACCTGGGGCACGCTCGCGCTGACTGCGGCGCTGTCGCTGTCCTACCTGATGGTCATGGTCATCATGCCGACACTGGGTGCGCGTGCGGATGCCGGGGGTGGCCACCGGCGGCTGCTCTATGCCAGCACCGTCGGCTGTGTGGCGGGTACGGCCGTGCTGGCCAGCGTGGCGCCGGGCGACATTGTCTGGGGGCTGCTGTGGCTGGTGTTGTCCAACGTCTGCTACTGCATCGGCGAGTCCACCGTGGCGTCCTTTCTGCCCAGTCTGGCCCGTCCGGAGGCTATGGGAAGGGTGTCGGGCTGGGGGTGGAGCTTCGGCTATTGCGGCGGGATGCTTGCCCTGGGGCTGTCGTTGTGGGTGGCGTCTTCAGCCGGGGCTCATGGCCTGACGGCGCAGCATTATGTTCCCTGGATCATGTTGTTGACGGCCGGCCTGTTTGCGCTGGCGGCGGTCCCGTCATTCCTCTGGTTGCGCGAGCCAGGAGCCGGCGATGTGCAGGCAGCGGCTTCCATGCTGTCCCAGTTGCGCCGGGCCTGGTACGAGACGCGCAGCGACTTTCCCGACTTTCGCCGCCTGCTCATGTGCATTGCCAGCTATCAGGCCGGGATCACGGTGGTGATCACCCTGGCGTCGGTGTATGCGACCGAGGTCATGGGGTTCACCATGAAGCAGACCATGCTGCTGGTTTTCCTGGTCAATATCGGCGCAGCTGTGGGCGCGTTCAGCTTTGGCTACGTGCAGGACAGGATCGGCCATCGCCGAGCGCTGGCGCTTACCCTTTCGGGCTGGATCGTCATGGTGCTGCTCGCGGCGCTGGGGCATTCGCTGGCGCTGTTCTGGACGGCGGCCGGGCTCGCCGGGCTGTGCATGGGAACCAGCCAGAGCGCGGCGCGTGCCATGGTGGGGGTGCTGGCGCCGCAGCGCCGCCCTGCGGAATTCTTCGCACTCTGGACGTTTGCGGTCCAGTTGTCCGCCGTGGTTGGTCCCTTGTGCTACGGGCTGCTGGTCTGGGTCACCGGCGGCAATCACCGTGTGGCTCTGCTGGCCACGGGGATTTTCTTTCTTGCAGGCCTGCTGCAGCTTGCCCGCCTGGATTTCGACCGCGGGGTCCGGGCGCGCGACACATCGGCGTAAGTGTCGTGTCAGTTTGTGCCGGCAGGATTAGGCGAACGAGGCGCTCGGGCGGATTCACGGATGGCCGGGGGGCTGCGGAAGTCACTATGATTGATGTATTCAGGCAGAAGAGGGGGGCTGGCCACGGGCCCGATCCCCGCATTTGGCCAACTTTGGAGAAAGGGAAAGAGACATGACAGACAAAACCGTGAACCGTGACGACGCGGCTGCGAACGAGGCCCAGATCGCAGTCCTTTGGCAGGAAGAAAGCTATTTCAAGCCGTCGCAGTCCTTCATCGACCAGGCCAACATGAAGGACCCTGACATCCGCAAGCGCTTTGGCGAGGAGAACTTCCCCGAGTGCTATCGCGAGTACGCCGACATGCTCACCTGGTTCAAGCCTTACGATCAGGTGCTGGACACCAGCAACCCGCCTTTCTGGAAGTGGTTCACCGGCGGCAAGATCAACGCCTGCTACAACTGCGTGGACCGTCACCTGGACAAATACCGCAACAAGGCGGCCTTCATCTTCGTCAGCGAAGTCGAGGATGAGCCGCCGGTGGCCATGACCTACCAGGAACTCTATGTGCGGGTCAACGAGATGGCAGCGCTGTTGCGCGACTATTGCGGCCTGAAGGCAGGTGATCGGGTGACCCTGCACCTGCCCATGACGCTGGACCTGCCGATCACGATGCTGGCCTGCGCGCGCCTGGGGATCATCCACTCACAGGTGTTCGGTGGTTTTTCAGGCAAGTCCGCCGGCCAGCGCATCCAGGATTCCGGCAGTCGCTACCTGATCACCTGCGATGCCTACTGGCGTTCGGGGCACCTGATCGACCACAAGGAAAAGGCCGACGTGGCCGTGCAAGAAGCCCATGATCTGGGCCAGGAAGTCGACAAGGTCCTGGTCTGGCAGCGATATCCGGGCAAGTACAGTGCGGCCACGCCCATGGTCGAAGGCCGTGATGTGTTCGTCAACGATCTGCTCAAGCAGTATCGCGGCCAGCGCGTCGCGCCCGAGCAGATGGATGCCGAAGCGCCGCTGTTCCTCATGTATTCCAGCGGCACCACTGGCAAGCCCAAGGGTTGCCAGCACCGTACGGGCGGCTACCTGGCCTATGTGACGGGCACGTCCAAATGGGTCCAGGACATCCACCCCGAAGACACCTACTGGTGCATGGCTGACATCGGGTGGATCACGGGCCACTCCTACATTGTCTACGGCCCGTTGGCGCTGGCGGCCACCAGCGTGGTCTACGAAGGCGTACCCACCTATCCAGACATGAACCGGCCGTGGCGCATTGCCGATCAATTGGGTGTGAACATCTTCCACACCTCGCCGACGGCCGTGCGGGCGCTGCGCCGGGTGGGTCCTGAAGAACCCATCAAGGGTCCGCAACACTTCAAGCACATGACGACGGTGGGCGAGCCTATCGAGCCCAGCGCCTGGCGCTGGTACTACGAGCAGATCGGCAAGGGTCAGGCGGTAATCTGCGATACCTGGTGGCAGACGGAAAACGGCGGCTTCCTGTGCAGCACGCTGCCGGCACTGGACAAGATGAAGCCCGGCAGTGCGGGTCCTGCATTGCCCGGCGTCTACCCGGTGATCTATGACGAGGACGGCAACGAGCTGCCGGCCGGCTCGAACAAGGCTGGCAACATGTGCATCCGCAACCCGTGGCCGGGCATCATTCAGACCATTTGGGGCGACGACAAGCGGTTCGTGAAGACCTACTTCGAGCGCTACTGCAAGAACCCGGACAGCAAGGACTGGCGCGACTGGCCCTACATGTCGGGAGACGGCGCGATGGAGGCCAAAGACGGGTACTTCCGCATCCTCGGTCGTATCGACGACGTGATCAACGTCTCGGGGCACCGGCTGGGGACCAAGGAGATCGAGTCGGCTTGCCTGACGGTGCCGGATGTTGCCGAAGCCGCGGTAGTGGCGGTCAACGACGAGATCAAGGGCAAGGTCCCGGAGGTCTACGTGTCGCTGGCGGCGGGATCCAAGGCCTCATCCGATGCCATCGTGAAGGCGGTCAATCAGGCGTGCGAGGACATGATCGGCAAGATCGCCAAGCCGAGCCGCGTGCATGTGGTCCCGGACATGCCCAAGACCCGGTCGGGCAAGATCATGCGCCGGGTGCTGGCGGCGATCTCCAATGGACGCGATGTGGGTGACGTGACCACGCTGGCCAACGCCTCGGTGGTGGAAGACATTCGCAAGCAGGTCCAGGGCTGATCTGAGCCGGATGGCGCCCGGTCCGGTTGCGGATCGGGCGCCAGGCGTTCAGGGGGACTGAAATGATGACGCAGTCTGTCAAAGAAGAGGCACGGCAAGTGTTGGCTCGGGCCGTGCGCGACGCGTGTGTACAGGCCGCGCTGGATGGCTATGAGCAGGCCGGCATGAGCGGCCTGTGTGCCGAGGGGCGTTGGGAGATGGCGGTCGATTCCATGCGTTCGCTGGATCTGACGGCGGTGTTGTCCGGGGTGGCGCCGAAAGGCTGAGCCCGTGCGGGTGCAAACGGCGTGCAGCGATGCCCGCCTTTTGCATCACATGCCGTTGTACACCGGTCCCTCGCCGCCCTGGGGTGTCACCCAGACGATATTCTGGGTGGGGTCCTTGATATCGCAGGTCTTGCAGTGGATGCAGTTCTGCGCGTTGATCTGCAGGCGATCCTCACCCGATTCGGTTTTCACGTACTCGTAGACCCCGGCAGGACAGTAACGCGCCTCGGGTCCGGCGAATTTCGCCAGGTTGACGGTCACGGGGACCGCGTCGTCCTTCAATTTGAGGTGAGCCGGCTCGTTCTCGTCGTGGTGGGTATTCGAGATGAAGACCGAGCTGAGCCGGTCGAAGGTGAGCTTGCCGTCGGGCTTGGGGTACGGGATGCGGGGGCATTCCGACGCGGGCTGCAGACAGGCGTGGTCGGCTTTGTGGTGGTGGATGGTCCAGGGAATGTTGCCCTTCAACAGCCACTGTTCCACCCCGGTCATCAGTGTGCCGACCGTGCGTCCCTTTTTGAACCACTGCTTGAAATTGCGGGATTTGTTCAGTTCGGCATGTAGCCAGGAACGTTCAAATGCGGCCGGGTAGGCCGTGAGTTCGTCGTGGCGGCGGCCCGCCGCCAGCGCGTCGAAGGCCGCTTCGGCCGCCAGGGCGCCGGTCTTGATGGCCGAGTGGCTGCCCTTGATGCGGGACGCGTTCAGCACGCCCGCCTCGCACCCCACCAGGACCCCGCCCGGGAAGCACATCTTGGGCAGCGAAAGCAGGCCGCCCGCCGTCAGCGAGCGTGCGCCGTAGGCGATGCGCTTGCCGCCCTCGAATGTGGTCCGGATGGCCGGGTGGGTCTTGTAGCGCTGGAATTCCTCGAAGGGCGACAGCCATGGGTTGGCGTAGTCCAGCCCCACGACCAAGCCCACGGCCACCAGGTTGCCGCTGAGGTGGTACAGGAACGAGCCGCCGTAGGTGTCGGCGTCCAGCGGCCAGCCCGCCGTGTGGGTGACCAGCCCCGGATGCGCTTGCGCGGGGTCCACTTCCCAGAGTTCCTTGATACCGATCGCGTAGCTTTGCGGGTCGCGGCCCGCGTCCAGCCGGAACTTCTCGATCAGCTCGCGTCCCAGATGCCCGCGTGAACCTTCCGCAAAGATGGTGTAGCGGCCCAGCAGTTCCATTCCGGGCTGATAGGCGTCCGTGTGGCTGCCGTCGCGCGCCACGCCCATGTCGCCGGTGATGACGCCGCGAACTGACTTTCCGGTCTCATCGTACAGGACGTGTGCGGCGGCGAAGCCGGGGAACACGTCCACGCCCATTGCTTCTGCCTGTTCTCCGAGCCAGCGGGTCACGTGTCCAAGGCGGACGATGTGGTTTCCGTGATTGCGGAAACAATCGGGCAGCAGCCATGCGGGGGTGCTGCGGGAAGCGGTCGGCGTGAGGAACAGGAAACGGTCCTCCGTCACCGGGGTGTCGAGTGGTGCGCCCCGTTCCTTCCAGTCCGGGATCAGTTCGGTCAGTGCGCGAGGATCCATGACACACCCCGAGAGGATATGGGTGCCGATCTCCGCTGCCTTCTCCAGCACACAGACGCTGACGTCCCGGCCCCGTTCCGTGGCGAGCTGCTTCAGCCGGATGGCCGCCGACAGGCCGGCTGGCCCCCCGCCGACGACGACCACGTCATATTCCATCGATTCGCGTTCAGTCATGGGTGGGTGGCTCCCGGAGTGGATTGGCACGGAGTGGGTCGGACGGGCAGCCGACCCACTGGCTGGTTGCCGGCCATTGTATTGCAGATCGTTATACTGGCGCTTGTCGCGGCTGTCGTGGCGATCATCATGAGGACCTGTGCGATGCCTTCGGAATCCGCTGAAATTCAACTGCCTTCCGGGACTTTCGAATCGCGGCTCGAACTGCGCTGGGGCGACATGGACGCGCTGCGCCACGTCAATAACACGATCTACTTCCGTTTTTTCGAAGAAGCGCGCGTCCGCCTGTTTGACCGTGTATATCCGGACGGCTTCTCGCAGCGCGCCATGTTGTTGGCCCACGCTTCGTGTGATTTTCTAAGGCCTCTGTTGTATCCTGCCTCTATCGTCGTGGGTCTGAAACTGACGCGCGTGGGCCGCACCAGCCTCGAGCTCGAGGGCCGGATCGCGGACGCGGGAGCGTCTGGGCTCGTCTATGCCCGGGGTGTTAGCGTCGTCGTCTGCGCGGATGCACAGACGCAGCGACCGGTCCCTTGGTCGGCCGAAGAACTTCAGGCCCTGCAGCGCTGTTTTTCAGAATGACAGGCGGCCGGCATGCGGGTATGTGACAGCCCGGTACCGGCTGCTTCCTGATTCTTGGTTGATTGGTCTTGAAGGAAACGTCGTATGGATAAAGTCTATAAAACTGCCGCCGACGCACTGCGCGGCGTGGTGGCCGACGGTCAGATGATCGCCGTGGGCGGGTTTGGCCTGTGTGGCATTCCCGAAGCCTTGATCGCCGCATTGCGGGATTCGGGCGTGCATGACCTGACTTGCGTCAGCAACAATGCCGGGGTGGATGATTTTGGGCTCGGCAAGCTGCTGGGCACTCGCCAGATCAGAAAGATGATCGCTTCGTACGTGGGCGAGAACAAGGAATTCGAACGCCAGTTTCTGGCGGGCGAACTGGAACTGGAATTCACGCCCCAGGGTACGCTGGCTGAAAAGCTGCGGGCGGGCGGTGCCGGCATTCCGGCGTTCTTCACGGCCACCGGGGTGGGCACCGTGGTGGCCGAGGGCAAGGAAACCCGCGAATTCGGCGGCCGCACATATCTGATGGAGCGCTCGATCGTGCCCGACGTGTCGCTGGTCAAGGCCTGGAAGGCCGATCGCAGCGGCAACCTGCAATTCCGCCGGACGGCGCGCAACTTCAACCCCAACGTCGCGATGGCTGGCAAGATCACCATCGTCGAAGTCGAGGAAATCGTCCCTACGGGCACGTTCGATCCCGACGAAGTGCATCTGCCGGGCATTTTCGTGCACCGCATCGTGCTGAATGCGCATCCCGAGAAGCGCATCGAACAACGTACTATCCGCAACGCATAAGGAGCACCACGATGGCATGGGATCGTGAACAGATGGCTGCGCGTGCAGCCAAGGAACTGAAAGACGGTTTTTATGTGAATCTGGGGATCGGGCTGCCGACCATGGTGGCCAATTACGTCCCCAAGGGCATCGAGGTCTGGTTGCAGTCCGAAAACGGCCTGCTGGGCATCGGCCCGTTCCCGAAGGAAGACGAGGTCGACGCCGACCTGATCAATGCGGGCAAACAGACGGTCACGACGTTGCCGGGTTCGTCGATCTTTGCATCGGCGGATTCGTTTGCCATGATTCGCGGTGGCAAGATCAACATCGCCATCCTGGGGGCCATGCAGGTCTCCGAGAAGGGTGATCTGGCCAACTGGATGATTCCGGGTAAAAAGGTCAAGGGCATGGGCGGCGCCATGGATCTGGTCGCAGGCGTGGGCAAGGTCGTAGTGCTCATGGAGCATGTGGCGCGCGCCAAGGACGGTACCGAAAGCCTGAAGCTGCTGCCGGAATGCACCTTGCCGCTGACGGGCGTGGGCGTCGTGGGCCTGGTCATCACCGACCTGGGTGTGATGGAAGTCACCCCGAATGGCCTGCGCCTGACCGAACTGGCGCCTGGCGTCACGGTAGACGAGATCAAGTCCAAGACCAGCGCCAAGTTGGACGTGTCGGCTGTCGCCTGAAGGAACGCGCATGAAACCCCTGGCAACGGCCGCAGCCCGCGTCGAAGCATTGCGCGGCCATCTGGCGCAGGCGGGCCTTCAGGCCTGCTGGGTGCCAACGGCGGATCCGCACCTGTCGGAATACCTGCCTGAGCACTGGATGGCGCGCGCCTGGCTGTCCGGGTTCGATGGCTCGGCGGGCGGCCTGCTGGTAGCGGCAGATTTTGCTGGTCTGTGGACCGACAGCCGCTATTGGGTCCAGGCCGAGCGCCAGCTCCAGGGCTCGGGGATCGTGCTCATGCGGGCCGGGGCGCCTGACGTACCGGATGTGCTGGACTGGATGTGCGCTCATCTGCGGGCCGGAGACCGGGTTGCGGTGGACGGCCGGGTGCTGGACTGTTCAACCGAACAGCGCTGGCGAGCGGCGTTACCGGATGCCGGGCTGGCCCTGGTGCTGGATCAGGACCCTGTCGGGGCGATCTGGGCCGGGCGTCCAGCCCTGCCGCAGGCCCCCATCCGCGAGCACCTCGCGCCTTACGCCTGCCGTACCCGTGCGGGCAATCTGGCGGCAGTGCGACAGGCGATGCAGGCCCAGGGGGCGACGCTGCATCTGATTTCGTCGCTGGACGATATCGCCTGGCTGCTCAATCTCCGGGGTGCGGATGTCGACCACAACCCGGTGTTTCTGGCGCATGCGCTGGTGGGGATGGACGGGGTCCGCCTCTATGTGGCGCCTGGCAAGATTCCAGCCGATCTGGCCGCCGTGCTGGCCACGGACGGGGTGGCCTTGCGTGACTATGATGCGCTGGCCGCCGACCTCGCGGCCTTGCTCGACAGCACGGTATTGCTTGTGGATCCCGCGCGTGTGACAGCCGGCACGCTGTCACACGCGGCCCGAGTTCACGTGGTCCGGGCCATCAACCCGTCGCAACTCCTGAAGTCCGTCAAGACCACCGCCGAGGCGGAACACATTCGCGAGACCATGGCGCAGGATGGTGCGGCGCTGTGCGAATTCTTTGCCTGGTTCGAGTCGGCCATGGCGGCCGGGGAATCCGTCAGCGAACTGGATGTGGACACCCATATCACTGCTGCGCGGGCGCGGCGGCCGGGATTCGTCTCCACGAGCTTCGCCACCATTGCGGCCTTCAATGCCAATGGCGCCATGCCGCACTATCAGGCCACCCCGGATTCGTTTGCCCAGATCCGGGGCGATGGGCTGTTGCTGATTGATTCCGGCGGACAGTATCTAGGCGGCACCACGGACATCACCCGGGTGGTGCCGGTGGGTTCGCCGTCGCAGGCCCAAAAAGAGGACTTCACGACGGTGCTGCGCGGCCACATCGATCTGGCCATGGCGCGCTTCCCCATGGGCACGCCATCTTCGGTGCTGGACACCCTGGCGCGCATGCCCCTGTGGCAACAGGGACTGGATTATGGGCACGGCACCGGGCATGGTGTGGGTTATTTCCTGAACGTCCACGAAGGCCCTCAATCCATTTCGGTGCGGGCTCATGCGCGGCCGCATCAGGACATGCTCGCTGGGATGCTGACCTCCAACGAGCCAGGCCTCTACCGGCCGGGCCATTGGGGGATCCGGATCGAGAGCCTGGTGCTGGCGGTGCCGGCGGAACAGACGGATTTCGGCGATTTCCTGCAGTTCGAAACCGTCACGCTGTGCCCCATCGACACCCGCTGCGTGGTGCGTGAGCGCCTCTCTGAAAACGAACGGGCCTGGCTGAATCAGTACCACCGCCAGGTGCGCGAGCGTCTGTTGCCGTTGGTGACGGGTACGGTGCGGGATTGGCTGATGGTTCGGACCGAACCGTTATAATCCAAATTTCCTGCTTCGTCCGGCGGTCCCGGGCGCCTATCCGACATGACCAAGTACGTATTCGTCACAGGGGGGGTTGTTTCCTCTCTGGGCAAGGGCATTGCTGCGGCGTCGCTCGCCGCTATTCTGGAATCCCGCGGGCTGCGGGTCACGATGCTGAAACTGGATCCCTACATCAATGTGGATCCTGGCACGATGAGCCCGTTTCAGCATGGCGAGGTCTTCGTCACCGAAGACGGCGCCGAAACCGATCTGGATCTGGGTCATTACGAGCGCTTCGTGTCGACCAAGATGCACAAGGTCAACAACTTCACCACTGGCCAGATTTACGAATCCGTACTGCGCAAGGAGCGCCGGGGCGACTATCTGGGCAAGACAGTCCAGGTGATCCCGCACATCACCAACGAAATTCAAGACTTCATTGCGCGTGGGGCCAAGGCTGCCTGGAATGGCCAGGCCGATGTGGCTATCGTGGAAATCGGCGGGACCGTGGGCGATATCGAATCGCTGCCTTTCCTCGAAGCCGTGCGCCAGATGAGCCTGCGGCTGGGCCGCAATCAATGCGCTTTCGTGCACCTGACGCTGGTGCCGTTCATCGCGTCGGCAGGTGAGCTCAAGACCAAGCCCACGCAACACTCGGTCCAGAAGCTGCGTGAAATCGGCATCTATCCGAACGCCTTGCTGTGCCGCGCCGATCGACCGGTTCCGGACGAAGAGCGCGCCAAGATTTCGCTGTTTTCCAACGTACCCCAGGACGCCGTCATTTCGGTCGCCGATGCGGATTCCATCTACAAGATTCCGGCCATGCTGCATGCGCAGGGACTGGACAGTCTGGTCTGCGACGCGCTGGCGCTGACGCCGCCGCCGGCGGATCTGACGGTCTGGGATCGGCTGGTGCGCGATTTGGAAAACCCGCGCGACTCGGTGACGATCGGGATGGTCGGGAAGTACGTGGATCTGACCGAATCCTACAAGTCCCTGTCCGAGGCGCTGATCCACGCGGGGATCCATACGCATTCGCGGGTGCATATCGAATATCTGGATTCCGAGGAAATCGAACGCGATGGCGTCGCCTGCCTGGCCGGCCTGGACGCGATCCTGGTGCCGGGCGGCTTCGGCAAGCGCGGTACGGAAGGCAAGATCAAGGCCATCCAGTATGCGCGCGAGAACGGCATTCCCTATCTGGGGATCTGCCTGGGGATGCAGCTTGCAGTCGTGGAATTCGCGCGTCACGTTGCTGGCCTGGGCGGGGCCAACAGCACGGAATTCGATCCTTCGGCGCCTCATCCCGTGGTCGCACTGATCACCGAATGGCAGGATCGTGAAGGCCGCGTCGAGCACCGCGACGGCGATTCCGATCTGGGCGGCACCATGCGCAAGGGCGCGCAGCGCTGCCCGGTCAAGCCGGGCACTCGGGCCCACGAGATCTACGGCGACACGGTCAACGAACGGCACCGCCATCGCTACGAGGTCAACAACGTGTATGTGAACCGGCTGGAACAGGCCGGCATGGTCATCAGCGCCCGCACACCGACCGAGAACCTGCCCGAGATCATGGAGATCCCCAGCCATCCTTGGTTCATGGGGGTGCAGTTCCACCCTGAATTCACTTCCACGCCGCGCGACGGGCATCCGTTGTTCACCAGCTTTGTTCAGGCTGCACTGGCCTATCAGCAGCGTCAGGCAAAGCACTAGGAGCCACCATGCAACTGTGCCATTTCCAGGCGGGCCTCGATCAACCGCTGTTCGTGATTGCCGGTCCATGCGTCATCGAATCACGCGAACTTGCATTCGAGACGGCGGGCATCCTGAAGGAAATGACGCAGTCGCTGGGGATCCCCTTCATCTACAAGAGCTCATTCGACAAGGCCAACCGCAGTTCGGAGACATCGTTTCGCGGCCCGGGCATGGACCGCGGTCTGGCGATTCTGGAAGATGTGCGCAAGTCGCTCAATGTGCCGGTGCTGACGGACGTCCACGAGGCCGGGCAGGCGCGCGAGGTCGCCGCGGTAGTCGATGTGCTGCAGACGCCGGCCTTCTTGTGCCGCCAGACGGATTTCATCCACGCGTGCGCGGCGACGCTCAAGCCTGTCAATATCAAGAAGGGGCAGTTCCTGGCACCCGAGGACATGGTCCAGGTCGTGGTCAAGGCCCGCGCAGCCGCCGTTGCGGCCGGGGGTGACGGGCAGAACATCCTGGTATGCGAGCGTGGTGCTTCGTTCGGCTATCACAATCTGGTATCCGACATGCGTTCGCTGGCCATCATGCGGGATACGGGCTGCCCGGTGGTGTTCGACGCCACTCACTCGGTGCAGTTGCCCGGCGGGCAGGGGACGCGCTCCGGCGGGCAGCGGGAATTCGTGCCGGTGCTGGCGCGCGCGGCGGTTGCGGCGGGCGTGGCGGGGGTCTTCATGGAGACTCACCCCGATCCCGACAAGGCGCTGTCCGACGGACCCAATGCGGTGCCGCTGGATCAGATGCGCGGGCTGCTGGAGACGCTGGCCGCGCTGGATCGTTGTGTCAAGCGGGGTGGAGCGCTGCAGCGCTCCCTGTGAATGTCGCGAACCCCGGTACAATATTCGGGTCTTTAGAATCGTATCCACCCTCAAGGCAGGACTGTCAGACCATGAGCGCAATCGTAGACATCATCGGACGTGAAATCCTAGACTCGCGCGGCAACCCCACCGTGGAATGCGATGTATTGCTGGAATCCGGCGCGATGGGCCGTGCGGCCGTGCCGTCGGGCGCCTCCACCGGCTCGCGCGAGGCCATCGAGCTGCGGGATGGCGACGAGACCCGGTACTCGGGCAAGGGCGTGCTGCATGCCGTGGAGCACGTCAACACCGAGATCTCCGAGGCGCTGATGGGGCTGGATGCCCAGGAGCAGACCTTCATCGACCGTACGCTGATCGATCTGGATGGCACCGAAGACAAGAGCCGGCTGGGTGCCAATGCGATCCTGGCCGCCAGCATGGCGGTGGCGCGGGCCGCGGCCGACGATGCCGGCCTGTCTCTGTACCGGTATTTCGGCGGCAGCGGCCCCATGCAGATGCCGGTGCCCATGATGAATGTCATCAATGGCGGGGTGCATGCCAACAACACGCTGGATCTGCAGGAGTTCATGATTCTGCCGGTGGGGGCATCCAGCTTCCGCGAAGCGCTGCGCATGGGTGCGGAAATCTTTCATGCACTGAAAAGGATCATCGGCAAAGCCGGTATGTCCACGGCGGTGGGCGACGAGGGCGGCTTTGCCCCCAACGTGGCCAACCACGAGGCAGCGATCGGACTGATCTTGAAGGCAATCGGCGAAGCCGGCTACGAGGCCGGCTCCCAGGTCCTGCTGGGCCTGGATTGCGCAAGCTCTGAATTCTATCGGGATGGCAAATATCATCTGGCAGGAGAAGGCGGCATTTCGCTGAATTCGCGCGACTTTGCCAATTTGCTCGCGTCCTGGTGCGACAAATACCCCATCGTTTCCATCGAGGACGGCATGGCCGAAGACGACTGGGACGGCTGGCAACTGCTGACCGAGCAGCTTGGCCGGAAGGTCCAGCTCGTGGGCGACGACCTGTTCGTGACGAACACCCGGATCCTGAAACAGGGTATAGAGCGCGGCATTGCCAATTCGATCCTGATCAAGATCAACCAGATCGGCACGCTGACGGAAACCTTTGCCGCCATCGAGATGGCGAAACGGGCCGGCTACACCGCCATCATTTCGCACCGCTCGGGTGAAACTGAGGATTCCACGATCGCCGACATTGCCGTGGCGACCAACGCGATGCAGATCAAGACGGGCTCCTTGTCGCGATCCGACCGGATGGCCAAATACAACCAGTTGCTGCGCATCGAGGAAGAGCTGGCCGAAGTCGCCGCCTACCCCGGCACGTCGGCTTTCTACAATCTGCGCTGACCGCGGCGGACACGGCCATGCGCCTGCTCTGCCTGGTTCTTCTGGCTCTGGCACTCGCCACCCAGTATCCGCTGTGGTGGGGCAAGGGCGGGTGGCTGAGCCTGCGCAGTCTGCAGACGCAGGTCAATGTCGAGGCCGACAACAATCAGGCGCTGACAGCCCGCAACAACGCCCTGGCCGCTGAAGTCCAGGACCTGAAGACTGGGACCTCAGCGGTCGAAGAGCGGGCGCGCAGCGAGCTGAACATGATTCGCGAAGGCGAATATTTCGTGCAGATCCTGCCGCCTGAGACCGCTACTCCCCCCAACGCCGGCTCCGTCACCCGATAGCGTGGGGTCGATCGGCGGCCGATCGGCGGCCGGTGTTCGCGCCAGTATCCTGTCCGGTTGATCCGTATAAGGACGAGCATCGGTCGAACGTGATGCTACAGTCCACAGAGGTCTTCGTTGATCGGCGTCCCGGTTTCCGGGTCGGCCCCGGGGGCCGATCCTCCACCGTCTGAACCAGATCTGCCTTGCTCGTCGAAGACGTTCGGTGGGGGATTCGCGCCCCCGTGTCCGTTGCCTGCCGTGCTGCTCCCAGGGGAGGGCGAGTCTGCCGAGGTTTGTGGCGGGATGTCTGCGCCGGCAGGATACGACGGTGCCGGGTTCCGCAGCGGCTGTGCTTCGTGGGTGATGCGGCCGTCGGGCAGGTCCGGCCAGTCGGCCGGATCCGATTGCATGGCAACGGTCACCGTCCGCCGGAAGGGCAGGTACCCGGCGGCCATCCATTGGCGGTTGCGGGGATCGCGGGCCAGCGGCGCCAGTGTTTTCATCAGGATGGCCGCGCCCGGAAACAGCGGTTTGTGGGGCCACCGCAGGGCAATTCTGAGCGTATTGGCCTCGTGGATGGTGAGCCCCGACAGCGGGCCCCGTCCTTGCGGCCATCCCTGGGCCTGGCGCCTGGCGTGTTGTGCGGCCTGGTGGTCGTTGCGGATCAGGGGCTGCCGGTCTCCCTTTGCCGGTCCCTGCAGCGTTGGATCGGCGTGATCCACAAACGCTTTGCGGTCGGGAAGCTGGACGACGATGTGCCAGGGCAATCCCAAGTCCTGGTGACGCCTTGCCAGGACCCGGCTGACCTCGCCAGGCGCGGGGTGGAGACGGTGCAGTCCCTGTTCGAATGCGCGCGCCATGGCTGCGGGCTCGGCCTGGCGCGTCGTCCCGACGCGGGCGGTGTCCAGCAGGATCAGGCTGAGCGCCTGCCGAAGCTGCATCCAGTACGCGAGCTCGACGCCCCCCAGCCCCAGCCAGATCACGGGGATGGCGGTCGCCAGGAACCCCATCATGCTCATCCCCTGCTGGGCGCGGGCCGGCACAAGGGGACAGGCAAGTGGTGGATGTGTGCGTGCGGTCGTCATGCTGGCCATTCTGGCGTGCATGACGACTTCGCGGATACTGTGGAAACTGCGGCTGGATAAATGGGTCCTGCGGCAGTGGCAGTGGGAAGAGCCCGGGCGACGCCGCTAATGCAGCAGGCCGGAGCCTGGCGCCTGCACTGGCTGGGTGCCTTCGGCGAACAGCGCGGCACAGTCCACGGCGTCGAATTCGTAGGGCTTGCCGCAAAAATCGCAGCCGATGTGGACATGGCCCTGTTCGGCCAGGATACTGTCGATTTCGGTCTGGCCCAGGGTGCGCAGCATGTTGGCCACCCGTTCGCGCGAGCAGGCGCAATGCCAATGGACGGCCTGTGGCGCGAAGGAGACCAGGTCGTCCTGCCAGAACAGCCGGTGCATGAGCGCATCGGTCGTCAGATCCAGCAGTTCCGGGCTGGCAACCGTATCAGCCAGCGTCGTGCAGTGTTCCCAGGTCCGGTCTTCGTCGTCGGTGTGCTGCTCGGCTGACTGTCCTCCGCCGTGCTGGCTGCTGGGCATGCGCTGCAGCAGCAACCCCGTGCAGAATCGGTCGTTGGCGGCCAGCCAGAGACGCGTGTCCAGCTGTTCGGAGTGCTTCATGTAGTATTCCAGCGCGTGCGCCACGCTATCGCCTTCCAGCGGCACGATCCCCTGGTAGAGGCTGGTACCTTCGCCGCGCCGGGAAGGGTCCAGCATGACCGTGAAGCGGCCCTTGCCGTCCGGGTTCACCAGCGCCTGCAGGCCTGCGTCTTCAGGCGGGGCTGCCGCGGCATCCCGCAGGTGTGCAGTGGCCCGCAACTCCAGCGCCCCCGTGCATTCCGCCACCATCAGACTGACGGGGCCGCTGCCCTGGATCTGCAGGACCACGGAGCCATCGAATTTGATGTTGCCGGCCAGCAGGACGCAGGCGGCCGATAGCTCGCCCAGCAGGCGGGTCACGGCCGCCGGCAGCTTCTGGTGCGCCAGACCGTCCTGCCAGGCCTGCGACAGCCTGAGCAACTGGATGCGCGTGCTGTGGTCGGTGGTCAGATATTTCTTCAGCGTATCGGTCATGGGGTTTCGGCTGATCTGCTCAGGATCCGGCGTCGGGCCGGTTCAGGTCATGCAGTTCGGTGCCCAGCAGGCGGTCGTGCAGAAATTGGCCCTGGGGGTCGAACCACGTCCAGATGAAGATGGAGAATGGCGCCAGTACGATCAGCATGTCAAATGGCGGCCAGGCCAGTGCCCGGGAAATGGCTCCCACCAGCAAGCCCGTCAGCAGCGGGAGGGGCCAGATGAGCAGATAGCGCAGCAGCAGGCGCGAGCCGCGCAATGGCCGCGCCCCGCGATCGGTCAGGCGGATGGCCCAGGTCTTCATGGGTAGCGTCTGGCCGCCTTTGCGCCAGCAGGCAATGAAGTACAGGCCGATGGCCAGGAACAGAAAAACCTGCCGGGTGTGGCGCAGCATGAGACCGCTGCGGCTCTGGGTGAGTGTGTCGAACACGTAGCCCGCCAGGAACACGACACCAAAGAGCAGCACGCCTTCGTACATCATGCAGGCGAACCGCCGCAGGCGCGCCGGAGCGATGGGGATGGGCGAGGGAGTGTCAGACATGGTTTTAGCGGATTTCAAACCCGCAATTATCGCCCAGAAACACAGAGGCCGCCCGGTGGGCGGCCTCGTCTGCGGACCTGAGCGCCTTAATGGGCGGTATGGGCCGTATGGTGCATCAGCCGGACTTCCGGTGCCCTGAAGAAGCTGGCGATCTTTTGGAACAGGTGTCCGATCGCGCGGTCAAGGGCGTAGCTTTGCTGATTGGCGATCGCTTCTTGCAGAAGTTCACGTTCCAGAGCGTCGGTCAGACGCACATCGAAGTTTTCCAGGTTCTTCATAGCAAGCCTCTTTGCTTGAAAATGAGCGTTTCGCTCAACTGGAAGCATTATAGGGTTAACCCTAGTATCGTGCAAGTCTCGTGGTAGAAAAGAGACTTCAGTCCGACTCTTGAGACCCCGACGCCTCAGACGCGCCATCGGCCGGGTCCCGGTAGCCCGCGCTCACCAGTTCGAACTGGAACAGCCGGCAGTCCAGGTCGCCGTTGTACAGCGGGTAGCGCCGCCGCGCCTTGAGCCGCAGGCGCTTCGGGAAGTCCAGGTCGCTGGTGATGACGTTCAGCCGCCAGCCGCCGTAGTGGCGCTTCAGGTGGGTTGCCCATTGTGACCAGAGATCGGCGTCTTCCTCGCTCAGGCGTTCGCCATAGGGCGGGTTGGTGACGATCCAGCCTGCGTCGCCGGGCGCCGGCAGCGCTCGCGCGTCGCAGACTTCGAAGCGGATGGCTTCGGGACCCAGGTGGGCGCGCTCCACGTTCGAGCGGGCAGCCGCGATGGCGGCCGGTTGCAGATCGCAGCCCACGATGGGCTGCTCGAGCCGGGTGGCAATCCTGGCCCTGGCGTCGTCCTTCAGGTCACGCCATAGCCGCGCATCGTGGGAACGCAACCGTTCGAATCCGAAGGGGCGCCAGATCCCGGGCGGTACGCCCAGCGCGATCCAGGCCGCTTCGATCAGGATGGTGCCGCTGCCACAGAACGGATCCAGCAAAGGGGAATCGGGCGTCCAGTCCGACAGTGCGAGCATTCCTGCTGCGAGGTTCTCTCGCAGCGGTGCTTCGCCCTTGTCCAGGCGCCAGCCCCGCTTGAAGAGCGATTCGCCTGAGACGTCCAGATACAGTGTGGCGGAATGCGCGTCCAGGAACAGATGAACTCGAGCATCCGGGCGCACGGTGTCGATATCCGGCCTGGCGCCTTCGAGTTCGCGCAGGCGGTCGCAGATGCCGTCCTTGGTCCGCAAGTTGCAATACTGCAGGCTCTGCATCGGGCTGCGGATGGCGGAAGTGTCCACGCGCAGCGTCTGTTCTGCGCCGAACCAGCGCTCCCAGGGCGTCTGCCGGGCCAGTTCCAGGATGTCGTCTTCCGTGTGGACGTCCGCGTGCGCGACCTGGACCAGGATGCGCGTGGCCAGTCGGGAATACAGATTCGCCCGCAGGATGCTGGTCCAGTCGGCCTGGAAGTGACAGCCCGCCCGGCCGGCCTGCACCGATTCGTAGCCCAGCGCCTGCAGCTCCAGCGACAGGGCTTCTTCCAGGCCGTGCGGGCAAGGGGCGAAGACGGTGAAGGTTTCGGTGATGCGCGGTGCTCGCGGGGTTCGCGGCTTGCGCTGGATGCGCGGTTCGGAAGGTGCCTCGGACAGTGATTCAGCGACCACCTGTTCCGCGGCGCGCGACGACGGACTCTCGCGTTGTGCGTCGCGGGGAGGGCGACGAGGGGCTGCATGCGGGTGCTGTTGCTCCGTATGCGGACCCTGTGGCCGCTTGCGGGCTTCGCTGCGGGGTGCCGCGTCGGTCGCCGACGGATTGGCCTGTTGCGCGTGCTGCCGCAGCGCGGCTTGCCGCGCGCGGGCGCCAGCGCGCGGGCGGTCCTTGCGTTCGGGTGTGGTGGAGTCGCGGCTCGTGCTGCGCGGCTTCAGGCTCAGGGTCTTGCGGGATGGCGTATCGCTCATGATGACTCAGAAGGGTTTGGTGACCACCAGGATCAGGATCAGCAGGAGCAGCACCACGGGGATTTCGTTGAAGATGCGAAAGAACCGGTGCGAGTGGGCGCAGGTGTCCGACTCAAAGGCTCGGAGGTAGTGGCGACACGCCAGGTGGTCGGCGATCAGCAGCACGACGAACAGCAGCTTGGCGTGCATCCAGCCTTGTCCCTGGCCGATGCCGTAAATCAGCCACAGCCAGAGGCCCATGATCAGCGCAAGGACCCCCAGCGGCGTCATGAAGCGGTAGAGCCGTTGGGCCATTCCCAACAGGACCGCTCGGGTGCCAGCATCGGTAGTCTGCGCCAGGTTCACATAGATTCGCGGCAGATAGAACAGCCCCGCGAACCATGAGACGACGAACAGGATGTGGAAGGTCTTGACCCAGAGCACGCTCAGCCCCGCACCTGACCGTCGCCGGTCAAAACCCATTTCTGCATGGTGAGGCCTTCCAGCCCCACGGGGCCGCGCGCGTGCAGGCGGTTCGTGGAAATACCGATTTCCGCGCCCAGGCCGTACTCGAAGCCATCGGCGAAGCAGGTGGGCAGGTTCACATAGACGGAACTGGAATCGACTTCGCGCTGGAACCGCTGAGCGGCCGCCAGGTCTTCGGTCACGATGGATTCGGTGTGCTCGGAGCCGTAGCGCGCGATGTGGTCCATTGCCTGCTCCAGCGAGTCCACGACACGCACGGCGAGGATGGGTGCGAGAAACTCCGTGGCCCAGTCTTCTTCGGTTGCGGGAACCGACTGCGGCAGCAGCGCTGCTGCGCGTGGATCCGCCCGCAGCTCCACGCCCAGCTCGGTGAAGCGGGCGCCTGCGCGTGGCAGCCATTGAGGCGCGATCTGATCGTGCACCAGCAGGGTTTCCATGGCGCCGCAAATCCCGGTGCGGTAGGTCTTCGCGTTGATGGCGATGGCCAGGGCCTTTTCCGGATCGGCTGCCTTATCCACATACACATGGCAGTTGCCTTCGAGGTGCTTGATGAGCGGCACGCGTGATTCGGCGGACAGCCGTGCGATCAGGTTCTTGCCTCCGCGCGGAATGATGACGTCGATGAAGTCGGTCAGCGTGATCATCTCGCCCACCGCGGCCCGGTCCGTCGTGGGCACGACCTGGACGGCGTGCGTGGGCAGGCCCGCTGCGCGCAGGCCTTCCTGGATGATTTCGCCCAGCGCCCGGTTCGAGTGGAAGGCCTCGCTGCCCCCGCGCAGGATGGTTGCGTTGCCCGATTTGAGACACAACGCGGCGGCGTCTATGGTCACGTTCGGGCGGGATTCGTAGATGATCCCGATGACGCCCAGTGGCACCCGCATGCGCGCCACGCGCATGCCGTTGGGGCGTATGGTGGTTTCGCTCAGGCTGCCGATGGGATCGGGCATGGCTGCGATCTGTGACAGGCCGGTGGCCATGCTGTCCAGCGCCTTGTCCGAGAGGCGCAGGCGGTCGATGAGAGGATCCGCCAGTTGCTGGTCCGCCGCCTCCTTCAGATCATGGGCGTTTTGCGCTTGCAGCCAGGCGCGGCGGGCCTGCAGCCCATCGGCCATGGCCAGCAGTGCCGTGGATTTCATCGCCCCCGTCGCCATGCGCATGGCGCGTGCGGCTTCCCGGGCCTGGCGGCCCAGGGTCTGCATGGAGAAACTGCTGTCGTTCATAGAAAATCCGCGTGAAATTCGGTAAGGTCAGGTGCGGGGGGCGCCTGCCGTGGCCATGCGCATCACCAGCCTGGCAAGCTCATCCCAAGGGTCGCTGAGCCGACCCTCGACCGGTACGCCTTTGATCATACGATCGATTTCGTGGACGTGCCGTAGCGCCGGCGGCCAGACCGCCGCCGGAATTCGCCTCAGGGCCTGGCGTGCCAGCCGTTCGCGTGCGCCGAAGATCCGGTTGGCACGCAGGCCGGCGTCCAGATTGGCCGGCCCCAGATCGGATATCCGGCCCAGGATCCGGATTTCCTCGCCCACCGCCCACAGGACCAGCAGCAGCGCTTCGCCTTCGGCACGCAGGCCTTCGAGCACCGTCAGGGCCCGGTCTGCCTGACCCAGCAGCATGGCATCGCGCAGGTCATAGAGATTGTAGCGGGCGACGTTCAGCACGGCCGCCTGGACCTGTTCCGGCGACAGCGCGCCGGCAGGATAGATCAGGGCGAGTTTCTGAATTTCCTGGTGTGCGGCCAGCAGGTTGCCCTCGACCTTTTCGGCCAGCCAGGCGAGTGTCTCCCGGTCCGTGCCTTGTTCCTGGCGGCGCAACCGATCGGCGATCCAGGCGGGCAGCGTGTCTCGCGGAATGCCGGGAATGTCGATCCAGTGCGTCTGCTGGCGCAAGGTGGTGACCCACTTGCTCTGTTGCGTGGCGCGGTCCAGCGCCGGCAGCTGGATCAGGAGGCGCACGTCGGGCAGCTGTCCTTTGGTCGCCAGCGACGCGAGGTTCAGCAGGGCGTCGGCGCCCGTCTTGCCCGGCTTGCCGCCCGGCAGGCTGACTTCCAGCAGGCGCAGATCCCCGAACAGCGAGCTGTTGCGTGCAGCCGCCAGCACCGGGCTCCAGTCGCTGCGCGCATCCATCACCCAGTGGCTGCGTTCGGTGCAGCCCAGCCGTGCCGCGCTGGCGCGGAATGCGTCCACGGTCTCGGTCAGCAGCAGAATCTCTTCGCCGGCAAGCACACAGCAGGCCGGGAGTTCTGGCGCGCTGGTCAGCTGCTCCAGGGTGCGATTGAAATCCTGGACCCGGTTGTTCATCAGGGTAATGAGCCTGGCGTGCCGGGGATGCGGGGGGTGCCCGGATGGCGCTGGCGGTTGATCTCGGTGCTCGGGATGGGCACCACGGGCCGGTGATCCGCGTTGCGGTAGGCTTCTTGTACGTCAGGGGCGCTCATGCGGCGCAGGATCTGGTCGATCAGGCTGTTGCGCATGTCTTTGAAAGTGCGCGTGATTTCGCTGTCTTTGGCCTGGACGATGTTGACGTTGTAGGGCAGTTCGCGAACGCTGTGCAGGACGGTCGGTGCGAGCAGTACATGGCCGGCCTTGTCCAGCAGCTCGAAGCTGAAGTTCAGATCCAGTTCGTATTCGTCGACCTGGCCCTGCGCGTTGATGGAAAGCTGGCGCAGGCCCTGGTCGTCGGAAATCTGGTGCAGATAGACTTCCGCCTGGCTCCGGTCTTCGATGAAGCGGGTGTCGGGCGAGTTGGCTTCCACGGCACGGCGCAGGCGAGCGCCGAACTCGGAATCCAGGTTGATGTTGGTAAACAGGGTCTTGAAGGGCAGCGGCGTGGCGGCCTTCAAGTGAAAGCCGCAGGCGCTCAGCACGGCCAGGCAGGGCAGGGCCAGGCACAGTCTGCGGGTTCGCTGGAATTGTTCGGAAACGGCCATGTGCATCATCCCACCACGTTCACCAGACGCCCGGGGACCACCACGATGCGTTTGGGCGGACGGCCTTCCAGAAAACGCCCGACAGCCTCGTGGCTTCGGGCCAGCGCATCGATGGCTGCCTTGTCAGCGTCCTGTGGGACGGTGATCTGACCGCGCATCTTGCCGTTGACCTGCAGGACCAGTTCCACGGTCTCGGCCTTCAGGGCTGACGCGTCGACTTGCGGCCATGGCGCATCCAGCAGATCGCCGAGCGCATCGGCGAAGCCGAGCTCACGCCAGAGCTGCCAGGTGATGTGCGGCACGACCGGGTACAGCACGCGCAGGAGAATGGACGCCGATTCGACAATCGCCGTGCCGTCGGCGCCCTCGTGGGTGGCTGCTTCCAGCGTGTTGAGCATTTTCATCGCGGTGGAGACCACGGTGTTGTACTGGATGCGCTGGTAGTCGTAGTCGGCCTGGCGCAGCAAGGTGTGGATCTGACGCCGCAGCGCCAGGCCCTGGTCCCCGAGCTGGCTCCAGTCGGCTGTTCCCTGGTGGGTGCGGATGACGTCGTGGTGGGCATGACCGAATGCCCACAGGCGTCGCAGGAACCGGTGTGCGCCCTCGACTCCGGAGTCCGACCATTCCAGCGTCTGTTCGGGCGGGCTGGCGAACATGACGAACAGGCGCGCCGTGTCGGCGCCCATGGTTTCGATCAGCGACTGCGGGTCGACGCCGTTGTTTTTGGACTTCGACATGGTGCCGATGCCGCCGTAGTCCACCGTGGAACCGTCGGATTTCAGGCGGGCGCCGGTAATCGCGCCCTTGTCGTCAGTGATATTTTCGACCTGGTCGGGCCAGAAGTATTCGATGCCGCCGCGTTCGTTGCGGCGCGAATAGATGTGGTTCAGAACCATGCCCTGGCACAGCAGCCGCGTGAACGGTTCGGAGAACTTCAACATGCCCAGGTCGCGCATCACGCGCGTCCAGAAGCGCGCATACAGCAGGTGCAGCACGGCATGTTCGATGCCGCCGATGTACTGGTCCATCGGCATCCAGTAATTGTTCCGGGCGTCCACCATGGCCTGGTCATTGCCGGGCGAGGTGTAGCGCATGAAGTACCAGGACGAGTCGATGAAGGTGTCCATGGTGTCGGTTTCTCGACGCGCGGCCTTGCCGCAGCGGGGACACTGGCAGGACAGGAAGGCTTCGTTGCGGGCCAGCGGATTGCCGGTGCCGTCCGGCACCAGGTCTTCGGGCAGCCGGACGGGCAGGTCTGCTTCCGGCACCGGTACCGGGCCGCAGTCCGGGCAATGAATGATGGGGATGGGGGTCCCCCAGTAGCGCTGTCGCGAGATACCCCAGTCGCGCAGGCGCCAAGTGGTGCGCAGCTCGCCCAGCCCCATGGCCTGCAGGTCGGCCGCCACTGCCTGAATGGCCGCGCTGGTGGTCAGGCCGTCGTATTTGCCGGAATTCACGGTATGGCCGACCTGCTTGTCGGCGTACCATTCCTCCCAGGCGTCGGTGGAATAGGTCTGTCCGTCCGCGGCGATGACCTGGCGGATCGGCAGGTCATATTTGCGCGCAAATGCGAAGTCGCGCTCGTCGTGTGCGGGCACGCCCATCACGGCGCCGTCGCCGTAGCTCATGAGCACGTAGTTGCCTACCCAGACAGGGACGGGTTGGCCGGTCAGCGGGTGTGTGACGGTCAGCCCGGTGGGCAGGCCTTCTTTTTCGCGCGTGGCCAGTTCGGCTTCGGTCGTGCCGCCCTTGCGGCAGGATTCGATGAAGGCTGCCAGGTCGGGGTTGTTGCGGGCCGCGTGCGCCGCGAGCGGGTGTTCTGGTGCCACCGCGCAGAAAGTCACCCCCATGATGGTGTCGGCGCGCGTGGTGAAGACGTGCAGGAGCCCGTCCTGGATGAGGGTGCCATCGCTGTTGTGGATATCGTGGCGGAAGGCGAAGCGCACACCTTCGCTGCGGCCCAGCCAGTTCTCCTGCATCAGGCGCACGCGATCGGGCCAGCCCGCCAGGCTGCCGTCTTCCAGTGTGGTGAGCAGCTCGTCTGCGTAGTCGGTGATGCGCAGGTAGTAGCCAGGGATCTCGCGCTTTTCGACCAAGGCGCCCGAGCGCCAGCCGCGTCCGTCGATCACCTGTTCATTGGCCAGCACCGTCTGGTCCACGGGGTCCCAGTTGACGATCTGGGTCTTGCGGTAGGCAATGCCCTTTTCCAGCATCTTCAGGAACAGCCACTGATTCCATTTGTAGTAGTGCGGATCGCAGGCGCACATCTCGCGCGACCAGTCGATCGCCAGCCCCATGGCCTGCATCTGCTTCTTCATGTAGGCGATGTTGTCGTATGTCCATTTGGCGGGCGGCACGCCATATTTCATGGCCGCGTTTTCCGCCGGCATGCCGAACGCATCCCAGCCCATGGGCATGAGCACGTTGTACCCGCGCATGCGCAACTGGCGCGCCATCATGTCGTTGATGGTGTAGTTGCGCACATGTCCCATGTGCAGCTTGCCGCTGGGGTAGGGCAGCATCGAGCAGGCGTAGAACTTCGGTTTGGGGGAACCGTCTCGGCCCTTGGCGTCTTCCGTGACGCGGTACACGTCGTCTGCACGCCAGTGTGCCTGGGTGTCGGATTCAACCTGGGTGTGGAGGTAACGTTCCTGCATGGGTCTGTCTGTGGAGTGAATGGGAAAAGGCAAGCCTTGCATTATAGGCTGCGGGGCTGGATTCCGGACCGGCAAAAAAAACCCCGCGACAGGGCGCGGGGTCTTCGAGAAACCGGTGAGACGATCCGGGAGAGGTGCCCGGATTATTTCAGCTTGGTTTCCTTGTAGTCGACGTGCTTGCGCGCAACCGGATCATACTTTTTGATCAACATCTTTTCCGGCATGTTGCGTTTGTTTTTCGTCGTCGTGTAGAAGTGGCCCGTTCCTGCGGAGGATTCGAGCTTGATCTTTTCGCGAGCGCCTTTTGCCATGATGTGCTCCTATGCGGCCGTTCAGGCCAGTTCGCCGCGGGCGCGCAGGTCGGCCAGCACGACGTCGATGCCGTTCTTGTCGATGGTGCGCAGGGCTTTGGTGGATACGCGAAGGCGTATCCAGCGGTTCTCGGATTCAACCCAGAACCGGCGCGATTGCAGGTTGGGCAGGAAACGCCGCTTGGTCTTGTTGTTCGCATGCGAGACGTTATTGCCCACCATTGGGCTTTTGCCGGTTACTTGGCATACGCGTGCCATGGTCCCACCTCTGTTTGTCTGTCAGGAAAGCCCTGCATTCTATACTGAAAATCCGTGGTAAATCAAGCAGGTCTCGTGCGGCGGGGTGCCCAGGCGCCATGGAGTGCACCGGATGCAGGGCCCGGTCGTGCCTTCGTGCGAAATCGTTACCCCGCACGAAGCGGCCAGAATGGCGCCTGAAGGGCTTGGCTCGCCGATGTTTGGCGCTATATTAACAGGGTCCTGTTCGCACTGAGGGAGGCTCTGTTGAGCGCGATTACGTCCATCATCGAGAAAAAACTCGGGTCATTGGCCATGCCGGTATCGCTAGAGATGCCGGACGGAGAAAAGATCGGCGCAGCCGACCCCACGATCCGCCTACGCATCAAGGACGCATCCGTCCTGACCCATTTCGCGGCTGGCCAGGTCGGGGTGTTGGGCGAAGACTACGTCGAAGGAAAGTTCGACTTCGAGGGTTCCATGCGTGACCTGATGCGCATGGCGGCCACCATCCTGCCGGGCTCCCCGATCGATGCCTCGCAGCTAGGTTGGCTGTCCGGTTTCGTGCGCCGCATGATCTCGGTCTGGCACCATTCCATGGAACGGGACGCGCGTCAGATCGAATTTCACTACGACCTGTCCGATGACTTCTACGCTCTATGGCTGGATCCGCGCCGCGTGTATTCCTGTGCCTACTATAAAGAGGCCGACTACACGCTGGCCCAGGCTCAGAATGCCAAGCTGGATCATATCTGCCGCAAGCTGGCGCTGAAACCCGGTGAGCGGTTCCTGGACTGTGGCGGCGGCTGGGGCGGCCTCATGCTGTGGGCCGCCGAAAATTACGATGTGGACGTCACCGGCATCACCCTGTCGCACAATCAGCATGCGTATGTGAACGATCTGATCCAGAAAAAGGGGCTGTCCGGGCGCGTGCGCTTCGAATTGCTGGATTATCGCAAGCTGGATGAGACCAAGCCATTCGACAAAATTGCCTCGGTGGGGATGTTCGAACACGTGGGGCGTGCCCAGCTGACAGGATACTTCTCCAAACTGCGCCGCCTGGTCCGACCCGGCGGCCTGATCATGAATCACGGCATCACCGCCGGCGGCCTGAGCAACACTGAGCTGGGCAACGGAATGGGGGATTTCATCGAAAAGTTCATCTTCCCGGGTGGCGAGCTGTCGCATGTCCATTACGTCATGCAGACCATCGCCGAAGCGGGCCTGGAAGCGGTCGACGTGGAGAACATCCGTCCCCACTATGCCCGCACGCTCTGGGCCTGGAGCGATGCCCTGGAGCAGCATCTGGGTGAGGCTCGTACGCTGCTCAATACGCCTTCGGCCGAGCGCTCGCTACGCGCCTATCGCATGTATCTGGCCGGGTGCGCGATGGGGTTCGAGCACGGTTGGGTCGCTCTGCATCAGATCCTCGCGCAGCATGTCCCGACTGGCCGCTCCGATGAACTCGATTACCCTCGGGATCTCGCCTATCCCTGGCGCCGTGACTACATTTATGTAGACCGTTGAATCCGTCACGCGTCCCCCGTTTTCCGGTCCGTTCAGGCCCGGAAAACGGGATCTTGGTTTATTTTCTGTTATCCTGAATTAAAGTAACGCTTCTGCTGTAGTACTGGATTTCAATTCTGGCGGTGCCGTCTCCGGTCCCGCCTGTCCATCCGGCGCCATGTGGCGCCAGTAGTGCCGGTATGTATTGGCGGTCTCCCCGGCCGTCTTCCGCACACCCTCCCCTAAGCTATGGCGTTGGACGCTTGCGTCCTGCGTCTCCGTAACCCAAAGGAGGCTTCAATGTCTGTTCCTTGTTCCCTGCCGCCACGCGCGGCTCTTCCCTGGTCCCGTGCTTTTCTGGGGCTGGCGCTGTCCGCATCGCTGAGCGTGCTGTCCTTGGCGCCGGTTACGGCGCAGGCCGCCGGCACACCCGAATGCGAGCTGCATCGCCCCATGCGCTTTGGCGGCATGAACTGGGAATCCAACCTCATGCTGGTCGAAATCGAGCGTTTCATCGTCAAGCATGGCTATGGTTGCGATACCGAGGTTCTGCCGACCGATACGCTGCTGGCCCTGGCTTCGCTGGAGCGCGGCGATCTGGACATCAACAGCGAGCTCTGGCTGAACAGCACGCTGGAGCCCTGGGACAAGGCGAAGGCTACCGGCAAGGTCAAGCGCATTGGCGATCTCTTCAACGGCCAGGAAGCTTGGTACATCCCGAAGTACACGGCCGAGCGCCTGCCGGGCCTGAAAAAGGCGTCGGATCTGCCCAAGTACTGGAAGGAGTTCAAGGACCCCGAGGAACCGACCAAGGGCCGTTTCTACACTTGCCCGGCCGGTTGGGCGTGCGAAATCATCAACGGCAATCTCTATAAGGCCCTCGGCCTGGAGAAGACCTATACGCTGTTTTCTCCAGGTACCGGTGCCACCCAGAAGGCGGCTTTGATGTCGGCCTATCAGCGCAAGCAGAACATTGTGTTTTATTATTGGTCGCCGACCCCGTTGGTCGGGGCGCTCGATCTGGTGAAGCTCAAGCTGCCCCCCTATGATCCAGCCAAGCAGAAATGCCTGACCGACGCCGACTGCGCTGATCCGCAGGCCACCGACTTTCCGGACAACCCCGTCTTCACGGCTGTGAACACCAAGTTCGCCGAACAGGCGCCGACGCTCATCGCCTTCCTGTCCAAAGTCAAGATTCCGCTGGCGGTCGAGAACGAAGCCATGGCCTACATGGAGAAGAACGAGGCGGAACCCAAGGATGCGGCGCTCTGGTTCCTGAAGAACAAGCAGGATGTCTGGGCCCAGTGGCTGCCCGCCGACGTGACGGGGCGGGTCAAGGCGGCACTCTGAGGGGGCTGCCATGTTTCCTGAACTGATTTCGGCGCGGGAGCTGCAGCGGCCCATTGACGTTTTCGTCAATGGGCTGGTGAACCAGTATTCCGACGTCCTTCGCGCGCTGACCCAACCTCTGCTGGATCTGCTGATCTGGTCTGACAATCTGCTGCGGCATTCACCCTGGTGGGCCATCATTGCCGTGATCATGGGTGTGGCCTGGCTGGCCAGCCGCAAATGGCGCTTCAGCCTGGCCATGGGCGGCCTGCTGGCGCTCCTGGGGGCCATCGGCCTCTGGGAGCCGTCCATGCAGACGCTGTCCCTGATGCTGGTGGCGGTGGCGATTTCCGTCATGCTGGGGATCCCCGTGGGCATCGCCATGGCGAGTTTCCGCTGGGTGCGTGCCGTGATGTTGCCGATCCTGGACGTGATGCAGACCATGCCCAGCTTCGTCTACCTGATCCCGGTGGTGATGCTGTTCAACCTGGGCAAGCTGGCGGCGCTGTTTGCCACCGTCGTCTATGCCGTGCCGCCGGTCATCCGCCTCACCGATCTGGGCATCCGGCTGGTGGACGCAGAGGTGCTGGAGGCTTCGCGCGCGTTTGGCGCGAGCCGCACCCGCCAGTTGTTCGGCGTCCAGCTGCCGCTGGCGCTGCCCAACATCATGGCCGGCATCAACCAGACCACCATGATGGCGCTGGCCATGGTGGTGATCGCCTCCATGATCGGCGTGCGCGGGCTGGGCTACGAGGTGCTCCAGGGCATCAACCGCTTGCAGGTGGGCCGTGGGCTGCTGGCCGGCCTGGGCATCGTGATCCTGGCCATCATCTTTGACCGGATCACGCAGCAGTTCGGCCGTCGCCACCAGAAGCGGGGGAACTGACATGAACAAGATCGAGGTCCACAACATCTACAAGATCTTCGGCCCGCATCCGGATCGCTGGATGGGCGCCGCGCGTGACGGGGTGTCCAAGGACGCCTTGCTCGAGCGCAGCGGCCACACGCTGGGGCTGCGCAACATCAGCCTGTCGATCGAGGCGGGTCACATCCACGTCATCATGGGCCTTTCCGGTTCCGGGAAGTCCACGCTGATCCGCCATTTCAACCGCCTGATCGAGCCCAGCGCCGGGCAGATCCTGGTGGATGGCGTGGACGTGATGGGGCTCAAGCCGCGTGAACTGGAAAAATTCCGTCAGCAGAAGATGAGCATGGTGTTCCAGCGCTTCGGGCTGCTGCCGCACCGGACGGTGCTGGACAACGTCGCCTATGGGCTCACGGTGCGCGGCGTGCGGCGGTCGGAGCGTGAGGCGCGGGCGCACCACTGGCTGGAACAGGTGGGACTGACCGGGTTTGAATCGCAGTACCCGTATCAGCTGTCAGGCGGGATGCAGCAGCGGGTGGGGCTGGCCCGGGCGCTGGCCACCGATGCGGAAATCCTGTTGATGGACGAGGCCTTTTCGGCGCTGGATCCCTTGATTCGTCACGAAATGCAGGACCAGTTGCTGGCACTGCAGGCTCAGCTGAACCGGACCATCGTGTTCATCACGCATGATTTGGACGAAGCGCTGCGGCTGGGTAACCGGATCGCGATTCTGAAGGACGGCGAACTCGTCCAGGAGGGCACGCCCGAGGACATTCTGCTGTCACCGGCCAACGATTACATCGAGGCGTTCCTGCAGGACGTCAACCGGGGCAAGGTGCTCAACGCTTCCCATGCCCTGGTGGAACGGACGCTGACCCTGACCATGCGCACGCAGCCCGTGCATGCGCTGGAGCGCCTGGTGGCCCGGGGTTACAGCTATGTGACCGTACTCGATGGCAAGCGGCTGGCGGGTGTGCTCATGCGCGCGGATGCGCAGCGTGCAGTCAGGGAGGGCGCGCGCGACATCTCGCGCCATCTGTCGGACATGGCCTCGGTGCCCGCATCGGCGGGCCTGGACGAAGTTCTGGCCCGGTTGTTGTGCAATCCGGAGCCCGTCGCCGTGACAGACGACCAGGGTGATTTCATCGGCGTCCTGTCGCGCAGCAAGGTCGTGGAACTGGTCACACCCAGTGCAAGCGGCGAGCCGCCCCAGCAGGCTGCCTGAGCGGCGGTCACGGGTCTTGCGGTGCGGGTCGTTGCAGTATGAAGTGACGTCAGGCTGCCTTGCGGGCGTATTGGCGCAGCACATGGCCGTACCAGCCAAACAGTGTCAGGGCGGTGAGCGCCAGCCCGGCCATGGCCATGAGCCACATGGATGCTGCGCCTACCGGTGCGCCTGGCATGAACCAGTGCGCAACCGGGGCCAGTGTCCCGGCTCCGGGCCCGTATCCCAGCCACCAGCCGCCCACCAGCCCCAGTCCCGTCAGCGACGTGATCTGCAGGATCAACGGAACCAGCGCGACCTTGTAGGCGCGCAGCACGTAGGAGCTTACGCAGTGCATGGCGTCGCAGAGATGGAACCAGGGGGCGATCTGCAGCAGCGCGAGCGCCAGGACCGCGACCTGGGTTTCGTCCGTATAGGCGGCCACGATGGAGCTCGATCCGACAACCAGTATGACGTCGGTGAGTACGGCCCCCGCGAACACAAGCAGGATGCCGTGGCGGCCGGTGCGCCGGGCCAGGCGCAGGTCGCCGGCGCCCACCGACTGCGCCGCCAGCGATGCGGTGGACAGGCTGAGCGACATGGGGAGCATGTAGCACAGTGCGATCAGGTTGCCCAGGATCTGCTGTGCGCCGCTGGCGTAGATCCCGTCGCGGGCCACCAGCAGGGCCATGAAGCTGAAGGCGCAGATCTCGATCAGATAGGAGCCTCCCATGGGCAGGCCCAGGCGCAGCAGTTCCTTCTGGTCGGCCAGGCGCGGTCGGACCAGCCGCAGCGACAGGGCCTGGAAAGCGGGCCGCCGGCGGATCATCCACAGACCCGTCGCCAGCATGAACCAGTTGACCAGCAGTGTGGCAACCCCCGCGCCGATCGCACCCATGGCCGGAACGCCCCAGCCGCCAAAGATGAACCACAGGTTGAAAACCAGCTTGAAGACGATGCTGGCCAGGTTGATCGCCATCACTTCGCGCGTCTGCGAGATGGCGGTGGCCATGGCGTAGATGGTGCGGAAGATCAGCGCGGCGGGCAGGGCGCCCGCCAGGGCCAGCAGATAGCCGGCGATGCGGTGCCGGACCTCCGGCTCCACATTGCCTGACAGCGACAGCCAGATGTCGGGGAAGAGCAGGCTGGCGGCGCCCAGCACGGACAGTCCCAGGGCCAGCCAGACACCCTGACCCCATGCATGTCCGGCATCGGAGAAGCGCCGGGCGCCGAAGTGCTGTGCGATGATCGGGATCAGGGCATGTACCACGCCCATCAGACCGATGAAGACCGTGATGTAGATGGAGGCGCCCAGCGCCATCGCCTGCAGGTCGGCGGCGCTGGTGTGCCCGACCATGGCTGTGTCCAGCACGGCAAAGATGATGCCGGCCCAGGCGCTGACCAGGATGGGCCAGGATTGCTGCAGGATGGTGCGCCAGGGCGTTGGAGTGGCGCGGGCAGTCATGAAGCCGGTTTCAGGCGCAGCAGCCGGAACATTTCGTGCCGATCGGGGCCGCGCCGGCCTTGCCAGAGTGCCGGGTGATTCGCGTAGTCCGCTGTGCCGGTCGCCAGACTGTGCGGGCTGACCTGCTGCAGCAGCAGCGTGCACCGGGAATCAAAGCTGAATGTGATGTCGTTGAATACCAGGAACGAGGCGCGCTGGCCGCTGCCCAGGTTCAGTGTCCGGACGCATTCTCCCGGTTGCCGGTACAAGACCAGCGCATGGGCCAGCGAGGCTGATACGTCGCGGTAGCTCCGGATGTAGTCCAGCACCGGCATCCACAGGGTTGCCAGCAGCAGCCAGGTGGTGATCAGGCCGCCCGCCGACAGCGCCGTGCCGCGCCACAGGCCCTTGGGGTGGCTGTGCAGCCGCCAGTGCACCAGAACGATCCACGCCAGCGTGCCCAACCCGGCGATGAAGGTGGCTGGCCAGGCGACGTGGACATCGTAGCCGTATGTCTGGCGGCTGATGTTGTCGGCAATCTGGTGGGGCCATCCGGCCTGAAGGGCGATCCAGCCCAGCCAGACGGTGGCGGCCGTCAGCGAGAAGCACATGACCGCGAACCAGTCCAGCGTGTTCACTACCCCGCGGCGCAGCGTCGGCAGCGCAAATGCAGCCAGCACTGCGCAGGGCACGGCCAGCGTGCTGTATTCGGGTTCAAAGGGGTCTGTATTGAACAGCAGGACCAGGGTTGCCGCGACCAGAAAGCCGAGAGGGATGCGGATGTGGGGTGCGCGGAACCAGCCGCGCCAGCGCCAGAGTGCGAGCAGGGCGAGCGGCCAGGTCGGCCAGAGGAACCAGGGTAGGTCACGGGCCACGTTGATCCAGGCGTGCAGGCGCGGCAGGCTGAAGGCGTGCTTGGTCCATTGCAGCCAGCTGGTGGTCCAGTAGGTGCCGAATTCCCGGGCCGGGATCCACCAGAGCAGGATGACCGACGTGCAGATCAGGGCGCTGACGATCAGCCATTTGCGTTCGCCGGCGAGCAGTCCGCCTGGCAGGAAGATCACCGGGACGGCGAGCATGAGCGGCAGTGCGCCAACCCAGCCGCGCGCCAGAAAGGCGGCCCCCAGCGCCGCCCCCAGCGTGATGGCCCCCGAGACAGGGTGATCCAGCATGCGCGCGACGGCGTAGTAGGCCAGCGCCTGGCACGCGATCACGGCGGGGACCTCGGAGGTCTCGTGCATGCGCCAGATGATTCCGACCGTGGCGACGATCAGCAGCAGGGCGGCGTCGGCCAGCATTCGGCCGTAGTCGCGCCCGGCCGGTTCGCCGCCGAATGGCAGGGCCAGCGGCTGCGCCTCGGTGCGTCGGCCCAGCAAGTAGGTGCCGTACCAGATCGATGCGGTGAGAATGCAGAACCAAAGGATGTTGGGCAAGCGAGACGCGATGATGGCTGAGTCCAGGGGGCTGAAAAACAGCTCGAAGAAAGGTCTGAAGGTCTGGATGAAGATCGCGCCGACCCAGGTGACCAACGGGCCATCCTGCGCCTGCGCAAGGTGCCCGATCTGCGGCAGCAGCCAAGCGTGTTGCTGGCCGGACAGCGCCGTAAGCATGGTGGCCAGTCCGGTGACGTCGTCTGTTTTCCAGGGGTCGCGGTAGAACAGGCCGGCCAGGATATAGACCAGGCCCACCGCCGCCAGGAACAGGCGCGGCAGTTTGGCGGCCGCAGTCGCCGTCAGGCGGGCGGGTGTCGAGCGGATGACGTCAGGAGGCACCAGGAAACGTCCCACGAATCTCTAGGGGAAAACCCATATTAAATGAAAAGAGGCAGCCAGTAGGCTGCCTCTTGTGCGGAGGTCCGGGGCGGGGGTCCGCCACGGCTCCCTGGAGCGCCGTGTTATTTCTTTACGGTGCCGCTGGTGCGGGCAAAGCGCGCGCGGAACTTTTCGACACGGCCCGTCTCGACGATGCGGGTCTGGGCGCCGGTGTAGAACGGATGGGACTCGGACGTCACATCGCATTTGAAAAGCGGGTAGGATTTGCCGTCGATCTCGGTGGTCTCGCGCGAAGCGAGCGCTGACCGCGAGATGAACTTGTGGCCAGTCTGCAGGTCCAGGAACACGACCTCGCGGTATTCGGGGTGGATGCCTTCTTTCATGGTGTATTCTCAACAATGGTTGGGGTCGCCAGTCAGATGGCCGCGCATGACGTACAAAATCGGCACCGAACCGGTGCCAAGCCGCCGCGCCGGTACTGCCGACGCCAAACGATGTGCCGATGGCCCTGACTACGTATCCAAATGGAGCCGGCCATTTTAGGATGTCTGGCCGTGATGTGCAAACTGGCTGGGTGTGTCATCAGATCTGCCCTCGCTCGGCCAGCGAGCTGACCTCGGTCGCGCCGACCACCAGATGATCCAGCAACCGGACGTCCACCAGCGCGAGGGCCTGTTTGAGCTGATGTGTGAGACTGACATCGGCTGGGCTGGGCTCCGCCAGCCCAGAGGGGTGGTTGTGCGCCAGGATCAGGGCCGCCGCGTGGTGGGCCAGGGCTGCCTTGACGACTTCACGTGGGTAGATCGAGGCCTGCGACAGCGTGCCGCGCGCGATTTCCACGCAGTCAATGAGCTGGAGCTGGGTGTCTAGGAAAAGGGCAATACAGTGTTCCACCCGCAGGTGCGCCAGCCGCATGGCGCAGAATTCCTTGACCCGTTCGGGTTGGTTCAGGATGCGGGTCTGGCGCAGGGGTTCTTCGAGCGATCGGCGGCCGAGTTCCTGGACCGCCAGCAGTTCACAGGTCTTGGCGGCGCCCAGGCCCGGGAATGCAAGCAGGGTCACGGATTCGGCAGCCAGCAGCGGCCGCAGTCCGCCAAAGTGCGCAATCAGTTCGCGGCCCATGGTGACCGCATCGCGCCCGCGCGTGCCCGTGCGCAGCAGGATCGCGAGCAGTTCGGCCGAAGTCAGGACGTGGGCGCCGTGCCTCAGCAGGCGCTCGCGCGGACGTTCGTCGCAGGGGGATACCGTGTCTTGTGGCATGATAGGCCCTAAAATTGGCATGTCTGACCAGAACCGCTACGGTGACACACTTTGACTTCCGCGAACGATGTGGTGAACGCTTTTGTCCACCCTGACTCCTACGTAACGCTGCACTATCGCATCGAGCCTCTGACGGGTGCCGCCGCCGGCACGGCCTTCGTCGATACCTTTCTGGATCGCCCGGCCACCCTGCAGATGGGGGTGGGGCAGTGGGCGCCCGGCATTGAGGCGCTCTTGCTGGATCGCCCGGAAGGCGACCACTTCACGGTGGATCTCCCGGCGGCTCAGGCCTACGGCGACCGCAATCCAGAACTGCTGCGCTGGATCTCGCGGGCCGAAATGATCCAGAATGCGCCACCGGGTACCGAGTTCGAGACGGGCGACATGGTCGAATTCGTGGCGCCCAACGGCGGCCGCTATTCCGGTGTCCTCAAGACGCTGCAGGACGACTCGGCGCTCTTCGATTTCAACCATCCGCTGGCGGGCATCGACCTGCAGGTGGAGATCCAGATTCTGGGGGTCCTGTGAACGCAACGCATTCGCCGGACCGTGCGGCGGCGGCCGAACCCGAGATCCTCCTGGCGCAGCCGCGCGGGTTCTGTGCCGGCGTCGACCGCGCGATCAGTATCGTCGAGCGGGCGCTCGAAATCCATGGCTCGCCCATCTATGTGCGCCATGAGATTGTCCACAACCGGTATGTGGTGGACGACTTGCGCTCAAAGGGCGCGATTTTCATCGACGAGCTGGCCGACGCCCCCTCGGGGGCCATCGTGATCTTTTCCGCGCATGGGGTGTCGCGGGCCGTCCGCGCCGAAGCCGAGCGCCGTGGCCAGCGCATCTTCGATGCAACCTGCCCGCTGGTGACGAAAGTACACGTCGAAGTCGCGCGCATGCGCAAGGAAGGCCTCGAGGTCATCATGATCGGCCACAGGGGACACCCCGAAGTCGAAGGCACGCTGGGACAGGCTGATGGCGGCATGTACCTGGTGGAAACCGTGCGCGACGTGGAGGCCCTCCAGGTCAGCGACCCGCATCGGGTGGGCTTCGTGACGCAAACCACCTTGTCCATCGATGATGCGGCCGAGGTCGCCGACGCGTTGCGCAAGCGCTTTCCCGGCATCGTGGAACCAAAGAAAGGCGATATCTGCTATGCGACCCAGAACCGCCAGGACGCGGTGCGGATCATGGCGCCGCAGTGCGACCTGGTCATCGTCGTCGGCAGCCAGAACAGCTCCAATTCGAACCGCCTGCGCGAGGTCGCCGAGCGCAAGGGCGTGAAGGCCTACCTGCTGGACCGGCCCGAGATGATCGATCCGGCCTGGCTGGTCGATGCTCGTCGCGTGGGAGTGACCGCCGGCGCTTCAGCCCCTGAGGCTTTGGTCCGGCAGGTCCTGGACCGACTCAAGGAACTCGGCGCCCGGTCGGTAAGACCGCTCCAGGGTGTGAAGGAGCAGGTTTCCTTTCCTCTACCCCGCGAGCTCTCGCGCAAGATTGCCCCTCAGTCCACCGACGCTGCCGATCTCGCCTAGTGCACGGTCTCCTGTCTGATCGGTGGATCGGGCGGGGCACGGCGTCATGTGGTCACTTGGAGTCATAATGAATCACCGCTTTCTGAAACTTGCCGGCGGCCTGCTGGCGGTCCTGGTTCTTGCCTATGTGGGTGCGTCATGGTACGCAGGGCGCCTGGCGCAACAGTCGATCGAGGCCTGGGTGAACCAGACCAACCAGAGCATCGCGAGCCAGTGGACGGCCAAGTCACCCGGTCCGGTGCTGCGGATCCAGTCCTATGAGCGCGGGGTGTTCAGCTCGGCCATCCGGTATGCGCTGGACTATCAGGATGCGCGGGGAACCCGCCACGAGCTGGGTCTGCAGGATGCCTTGCGGCATGGTCCCTGGCCCTGGGGTGCCTTGCGCAGCGGCAACTGGCGGCCAGTGGCGGCGTACAGCCGTGTGACGCCAACCCCGGACGGCGACTGGAAGCTGTGGGCGGATGCCATGCCGGCGGGAACGCCGCCCTGGGTGGCGCGCTCGCGCATCGGCTTCGATGGCGGCGTGACGACCGAAGTCCAGGTGGCGCCGGTCAAGACCGCCGAGGTCGATTTCGGCGGCGGGTCGCTTCGGGTGATCTATGCACCGAATGAACGTCAGACGCAACTCGCCGGGCGATTCGAGACATTGACCCTGACTGATCCCGGGGTGCAGACGACACTCAGATTCAGCGGGCTGGCCCTGCAGGCGCGCAGCCGTCACAGCGGTCAATCAGACTATCAGTCGCACCAGGAAATGCGCCTGGAAGGGCTGGCGCTCTCTGTGGCAGACGATCAACCCATCGTCCTGAAGCAACAGGTGCTGACCGTGGATGTAGCCCGGACAGGGGATCTGATGGACAGCCTGGCCAGCTTCGAGGCCGCGCATCTGTTGTTCGGGATTCACGACGTGGGCGCGTTGAAGACGGCTGCGGCGGCGCAGAATCTCTCGGTGCCGGCCTTGCAGGCGCTGGTGCGTACCCTGGCGTCGATTGACGCGAGGCATGAGCCGGGCAGTGACCTGTCGGTGCAGGATCGGCAGCAGATCCGTGCAGGCCTGCTGCCGCTCCTGGCTGCTTCGCCGCGCATCGCGCTGAGCAAGCTTCAGTGGGTCAACGCCCAGGGTACGACGGAGCTCAGCGGCCAAGCCGATTTCCGCCCGGTGGGAGACGATGCCTCCCAGGACCTGGGGGTTCTGGTGGACCAGGGCATTCGCGGCCTTTCAGTGCATGCGCAGGTTTCCAAGCCCATGCTGCTCCAGGTGCTGCGCCAGACCCAGTCGGGATCGGACGCCGATGTGGCCCTCGCCCTGGTCAGCATGGTGTTCGACCAGTATGCGGGGCGCCTGGCGCGGGTTGGGTTGGTCCGGCGATCCGATGAGGGCGTGATTCAGGCCGATCTGGCCTATGCCGACGGGCAGGTGACGGTCAACGGCGTGAAGATGACCCCCGACGAATTCAGCCAGCGGCTGGCGGCCTTGCAAGGCCGCCTGTTCTAGATCGGTAGCCCACCCGGCCGGCTATCGCCGGGGGCCGATCCGGCGGATTTTCCGTCCGTCAAATTCCCAGATATCCAGCTTGCCGGGATCGGCGGGGTCCGGCGTTTCCATGCGCAGCAGCCGGCCCTTGGCGCTCATGCGGATATCGCTGGAGCAGGATCCGAAGGGTTCGGTGATGTGGTAACCCTGTTCGCTGATCACCACCCAATAGAAGCGGATGGGGCAACTGGTCTGGCCATTGTCCAGGCTCACCAGCGCCATCTGCCGACGGCCTACGACGTACGCATAAGGGATGTTCAGGATACCCTGCATGCGGGGCGTCGTGGGCGTGTGATTGAAGGTCAGCGTGGCGCTGTACAGGTAGTCGCTGGGGCGTACCGCCAGCGTGCCATACGGCGTTTCCAGAACGGTTCGATGGGGACTTTCGGGCCATTGCTCTGGGGCGGCGCAGACCGCGGCCGGGGTTGTACCCAGGACAGTCAGGCACAAAAGGCCAATGGAAAACCGCATGATGGAGGCCTGCACGGGCGTGGTGGGAGTGAAACCGGTTTCGATGCGTCATTACAGGGCATTTCGCGATCACGCGCAATAGCACGAAGGGGGTTGTGATCATCCGATCAGCATCCCCTTTTGGTCCCAGTTCAGGGAAAGCCATAGCTGACGTTTTCCCTAGGGTGTCCCGCTTTCAAAGCGCCGCGTAAGTTTTGCGTAAGTTTCGAATCCCCTAATGACATCACGCAGAAATCCGGGGCTGGCATTGCCTGATTCCCTGGTCTGCCGAAGCAAAGACAAAGCTGTTCAAAGCCATAAAAACAAATCGCGGGTCAGGCGGGGTTCCGGTGGGATCGGAAACCTGCCCGGAAGCTGAATCGCAGTAATCAGCCGGGACCTAGGTGCCCGGGACACTCAAATCAGGAGACAAACCGATGGATGACAAGAAAACTTTGGGCCAGGCCCTGCAGACTCGCGTCAAACGCCGTTCCGTGCTGAAGGCCGGAGCCGCGGGGGTTGCCGGCAGCATGCTGTTGCCTGGCGCCGTGCGGGTGGCCATGGCTGAAGACAAAAAGCCTCTGGGCGCCTGGCCAGCCGGCTCCCAGGGCGATTCGGTGTTCGTCGGCCTGACCGTGGACTTGACGGGGCCGTATTCGGCCCAGGGCGCCGAGCAGAAAAACGCCTATGAACTCGCGGCCGAAATGATCAATGCCGGCGATCCCCGGATCCAGAAGATCTCGCCGCTGCTGAAAAAGGGCGTACTGGGCAAGTCCATCAAGGTCGGTGCAGCCGACTCCGAAACCAAGCCGAATACGGCGGTGCAGGCCGCGACGCGGTTCATCCACGACAACAAGGCCCTGATGGTGGCCGGCAGCACCAGCAGCGCCGTGGCCATTGCGCTGCAAAAGGTCTGCAATCGTGAGCACACGCCTTATTTCACGGCGATTTCGGGCTCCACCGAAACCACTGGCGTGGATTGCCAGCGCTACGGTTTCCGTCCCGGCTATTTTGCATACATGTCCTGCAAGGCCATTGCCCCCGTTGCTGCCAAAGAATTCGGCAAGAACCGCAAGACCGCCTATCTGACGCCGGACTACACCTATGGCCACACGACCACCAAGTCGATGATCGAGTTCTCCGAAAAAGAGGGCTGGAAGACGGTCACCAATCAGGTCCACCCGCTGGGCGCGAAGGACTACAGCTCGTACCTCATCAACATTGCCAACACGGATGCGGACGTCCTGGTGGTGGTGGCCTATGGCGCGGATGCCGCCAATGCCATCAAGCAGGCCAAGCAGTTCGGGCTGCTCGACAAGATGAAGGTCCTGCTGCCCTACATGTCGGGCTACCTGGAAAAGGAAATCGGCGCTGAACTGATGCAGGGCGCGCTTGCGGCTAACGGCTTTTGGTGGACCATGCAGGACACCAACCCGGTGGCCAAGGATTTCGTCGAGGCCTATGACAAGAAATTCGGCGGTAAGCCGCGCGATGCGGCCCTCTACGCCTATCTGGGCATGATCCTGTGGGCTGACGCGGTGGAGCGCGCCAAGAGCTTCTACCCGCCCGATGTCGTGAAGGCCCTGGAAGCCGGCGTGGTGCGCGACACCCCGGTGGGCAAGATGACCTTCCGTGCCGAGGACCACCAAGGCGATGCCAGCTTCCCGATCATGCGCGGCAAGAAGCCGGCCGACATGAAGAACCCGGATGACTTCTTCGACGTCATCGAAGTCGTGGGCGGCAAGAGCGTGATGGCACCAGTCGGCTTGCTCGGCTGCAAACTCGGCGGTTACGTCTAAGTCCTGGGCCTGTCCGGGGCCTGCGCTTGTCGCACGCCCCGGACAGGCGCGGATTTTCAGGTCTTTGAAGGAGGCAACTCGATGCCGAGCATGTCTTTAGTCTTCTCACAACTGTTCAATGGTCTGTCTGTGGGCTTGCTGCTCGCGCTCATCAGCACCGGATTGACCATTATCTACGGCACGCTCGGTGTCATCAATTTCGCGCACGGCGCTCTGTTCGTCGTGGGTGCTTACGCTGGCTACACGACTTATGCGCTGACCGGTTCGTTCGTGCTGGCTGTGGCAGGCGGTGCGGCGGTTGCGCTGGCTATCGGTCTGATCATGGAGCGCGGGCTGATGCGTCAGTATTACAGCCGCCCCCCAGAGGACCAGATCCTGGTGACCTTCGGCATCGGTATCGTTCTGGTGGAGATCGTGCGGGGCCTGTATGGCGGCGTCAGCCTGTCGGTGGCCCCTCCGCCCTGGGGCACGGGGATCGCCCGCATCGGCTCCCTGATCTATCCCCTCTATCGCCTGGAGACTCTGGGCATTGCGGCAGTGACGCTGCTGCTGTTGTATTTCGTCTTGTATCGGACCAGCCTGGGGCTGATCGTGCGTGCCGGCATCGAAGACTCCCAGATGGTCAATGCGCTCGGCATCAACGTGAAGCGCACCTTTCTGGTGGTGTTCGGGATCGGCGCCATGGCGGCCGGTTTTGCGGGGGTGGTGAATGCCCCCATCGTGGCATTGACGCCCGACATGGGGTTCCGTTATCTGGTTGATTCCTTTGTGGTGGTGGTGATCGGTGGCGTGGGATCGTTTCCGGGTGCGGTGGTCGGCGGCATCATCGCCGGCGAAATCCTCAGCCTGACCGCCATGATCAACCCGCAGTATTCGGATGTGATGTTGTTTGCGGCGATGGCGCTGGTGCTGATTTTCCGTCCCCAGGGACTCATGGGCCAGGAGGGTCGGGAATGAACACTTATCAGACCACGGCCGTACCGGCGGGTGACGCTGCAACCGCACCCAAACAGGCCGTACATGCACCCCGAGGTGGCATCATGCGCAGACAGTTGCCCGAAATGCTGGTGGGGATCGGCCTGCTGGCGGCGCCATTCATATTGCCCGTAGTGGGCATGAGCCCCGATCTGCTCACGCGGATCCTGATCTGGGGCCTGTTCGGGCTGGGGTTCGACCTGCTGTTCGGTTATACCGGCCTGCTGTCCTTCGGCCAGGCCGCGTTCTACGGGACGGGCGGCTTCGTCACGGCCTATCTGCTGACGGATGGCCTGGTGTCCAATCTGCTGCTGGCGCTGTTCATCGGCACCGTCATGGCGGCTGTCGCCGGCCTGGTGATCGGGTATCTGACTTTGCGGCGCACGGGCATCTATTTCGCCATGAGCACGCTCGCCTTTGGCGAGATGTTCTATTTCCTGGAGAATTCCTCGTTCAAGGAATACACCGGCGGCGAAAACGGCATTGCGGGCGTACCGCCGCCGGAGCTTTCCCTGGGGTTCGTGAACATCCACATTTCCAGCGGCTGGCCCATGTACTGGTTCGTGGCAATCTTTTTCTTCGTGGGCTATTTGATCGCGCGGCGCATCGTGCGCTCGCCCTTCGGGGCCGTGCTCAAGGCGATTCGCGGCAACCCCAAGCGTGCGACGGCGCTGGGGCACTCCATCCAGTCCTACAAGCTCACGGTGTTCGTCGTGGCGGCCGCCTATGGCGGGCTGGCGGGCGGCCTGCTGGGCCTGTTCCAGTCGTACATGCCCCCGGATGCGTTTTCGCTCGACACGTCGGCGCAGCTCGTCATCCAGACGGTCATGGGCGGTGCGGGTACGCTGCTCGGGCCGCTGCTGGGCGCCACCATCTGGCTCTATCTGTACGAGGGCTTGCAGCAGCTTGGCGACATTGGCGCGTACTGGAAGTTGATCCTGGGGGTCATCTTCGTGATCCTGGTGACCGTGTTCCGTCATGGCGTGGCGGGCGGCATCCTCGATTTCGTGCGCCACCGCCGCGCGCGGCCGCTGTCAACCGACGAAGAGGCGAGCGACCGTGTGGCTGGCACACTGGATATCGTGGCGCCGCTGGCGTCCACGCGGGCCGGCTCGCCCGTGCTGGAGGCTCGGGGGGTGACCAAGCATTACGGGGGCCTGAAGGCCAATACCGACATCAATTTCACGCTTCGCGAGGGTGAACTGCACGGGGTGATCGGCCCGAACGGCGCCGGCAAATCGACCTTCTTCGCGATGCTGGCGGGTGAACTGGCCACTACCTCCGGGAAGGTCTTCTTCCGCGGTAAAGAGATCACCGGCATCGGCGTGACCGAGGTCTGCCAGCTTGGGATGAGCAAGAGCTATCAGATCAACCAGCTCTTCGAGCACTTGACGGTGCGCGAAAACGTCATGATTCCGGTGCTGGCGCGGTTGCGCGGCAAATACCGGAATGACATGCTGCGGGGCCTGCATTCCGACGAGCTGGATTCCCAGGTGAATGCGGCCATCGGCATGGTCGATCTGACCCGGCAGGCGGACACGCGGGTCTCGGACATGTCCTATGGTGAAAAGCGTCGCCTCGAAATTGGTCTGGCGCTGGCCACCGGCGCCAACGTACTGCTGTTCGACGAACCCCTGGCGGGCCTCGGGCCCGAAGAACGCGTGCTGGTCGTGGCGCTGCTGAAGTCCATCCGCGCAGGCCGCAGCATGGTCATCGTCGAACACGACATGGACGCCATGTTCGAGCTGGCCGAGCGTATCACGGTGCTCTACGAAGGCCGCAAGCTGGCCGAAGGCGCGCCGGACGAGATCCGTCGCAACCCCGAAGTCCAGGCGGCGTACTTGGGAGGGATGGACGATGAGTCTGCTTGAAATCGATCGAATCAACAGTTTTTATGGCGACTCGCACATCCTGTTCGATGTTTCCATGCGGGTCGAGGAACACGAGGTCGTGGCGCTGCTCGGACGCAATGGCGCCGGCAAGAGTACGACGCTGAAATCCCTCATGGGGATGGTCCAGGTCAAATCCGGCACCATCCGCCACCGCGGGGTGGAAATCCAGCACCTCCCGCCCTATGCGCGGGCGCAGCTCGGGATTCAGCTGGTCCCTGAAGAGCGCCGCGTGTTTGGTTCGATCTCGGTGCAGGAAAACCTCCAGCTCGCTGCCATGACGGCCCCAAAGCCACGCAGCCTGGATGAAATCTACGCGACGTTCCCACGCCTGGCCGAGCGCAAGCGCAATCGGGGCAAGCAGCTGTCGGGCGGCGAACAGCAGATGCTGGCCATTGCGCGGGCCATGATCCGCAACGCCGAGATCATCTTCCTGGACGAACCCTTCGAGGGCCTGGCTCCGCTGATCGTGCGCGACCTGATCTCGGTGTGCCGCAATCTCGCCGATTCGGGGCACACCATCGTGATTGTGGAGCAGAACGTACGAGCGGCGCTGGCGCTGTCTGACCGCAGCTACATCGTCAACAATGGCCATGTGGTCTACGAGGGTACACCGAAGGACCTGCACGAGAACGGCGATATCATCGAGCGGTACCTGGGCGTGAAGGCGTAGGCGACTGGTGGCGGCATGACGGGGTTCCGGGCGGTGCTGTCCGGGGCGGAAAGGCCGCTGCCTGGTGGTAACCTATAGGCCGTTCAAACTTCATTTCCTGACATGCCAGTCCTAACGGGAGCTTCAGCGGATCCGGATACCGATATCCTGCGGTTCGTCGCCTCCAGCCAGCTACCCACGCCGTGGGCGGTTTTCCAGATTCATGCTTTTGCCGAAACGGTCAGCGGCAAGGAGCATGTCGCCCTGACATTGGGTGATGTCGGCACAGACGAGCCGGTGCTGGCGCGCATCCATTCCGAATGCCTGACCGGCGATGCGCTGTTCAGTCAGCGGTGCGACTGCGGGGCCCAGCTCGAGGCCGCGCTGCAGCGCATCGCAACCGAGGGACGCGGCATTTTGCTGTATTTGCGCCAGGAAGGACGGGGGATCGGGCTGCTGAACAAGATCCGGGCCTACCACCTGCAAGACGAGGGCGCCGATACCGTGGAGGCGAACGAGCGGTTGGGGTTTCCGGCTGACCTGCGCCATTACGATATCTGCCGGCCGATGCTGGCGCACTTTGGCATCCGTCGCGTGCGGCTGATGACCAACAATCCGCGCAAGGAACGGTTCCTGAACGAGATCGGCGTGTCAGTGGTGGAGCATATCCCGTTGCAGGTCAATCGCAATCCGTACAACGAGTTCTACCTGCGCACCAAGGCTCGCAAGCTGGGGCACGAGTTCAAGGAATACTTCGGCGAAGCCCCCTGATTTTTGGGGAAACTCCTGATCGACTGTGCTTTGTGCGGCCGACCGGTTTGTTGCGGGTTGCATACGGAAGGACGCGTGCAGTAGTTTTACCAATAGTCGTGTCCGTAACATCATGATAAAAATGCGGGCATTGACAGGTGCTTTGGTAGGTTTTCCGTGCAGCCAGATTTGCGTCCGCTATCATCCCGGTGATGTTGCCCCTGTCACCCTCACCGCAACTGGCCCCGGTTCCCGACGCGCTGGATCGATCCCACATCCTGGCACTGCTGCGGTTGGGCGATTTCTCCCAGGACTCCTTTCTGGCGACTGATTCCGCCGGCATCGTCATCTACCTGAATCGCAGTGCGGGACGCCTGTTTGGCTATCGGAACGGCTCGGCGCTGCATCTGGACGTGGGCGTGCTGCTGCCGGAGATCCGGCGGGTCAACGAACGGTTGGGTTCACTGGGGGCGCGCAACAGCGTGCTGTGGCGGGGCTACGGGCTGGATCACCAACGCGGGGCTCTTGCGCTGGTGGGGGCGGCCACACATATCCCGTCGCCCACGGGCGACAGCTATCTGTATGTGATGCGGGAGCGCCGGCCGGTCGCGGTTGATCGGGGCCGCCAGGCGGAGCTGGCGTCGCTGGTCTATCGCAACACCAGCGAGGGCATGCTGGTGCTGGACCCCAAGGGCTTCATTCTCGATGTGAATCCGGCTTTTGTAAAACTGCGCGGCCGGGATGCGGGCGAGGTCGTCGGCCGCCATGTACGGTGCCTGAACTCTCCGTGCCACGACCGTGATTTCTACCGCGCGGTCTGGCGCACCGTCATGGCGACCAGCAGCTGGCAGGGCGAACATTGGGGGCAACATGCCAACGGGGAGCTCTACCCGGAATGGCTGAGCATCAACACCTCCTTTGCCGAAGACGGCCAGGTCTACCGGCGGGTGATGATCTTCTCGAACATCGCCGAGATCAAGCAGGCCGAGGCGATCATCTGGAAGCAGGCGAATTTCGACCGGCTGACCGATCTCCCGAATCGCCAGATGTTCCATGATCGGCTGGAGCAGAGCATCCGCAAGTCCCAGCGGTCGGGCGAGCGCACGGGCCTGCTGTTTCTGGATCTGGACCGGTTCAAGGAAATCAACGATACGATGGGCCATGCGATGGGCGACGAGCTGCTGAAGGAAGCCGCGCGCCGCCTGAGCGGTTGCGTGCGCCAGAGCGACACGGTGGCGCGGCTGGGGGGCGATGAATTCACCATCCTGCTGAACGACATCGGCGATCCACGTGATGTCGAGCGCCTTGCCCGCAGCGTGCTGCGGCAGCTCGCCGAACCTTTCCGCCTGGGGGTGGAGACGGTCTTCATCTCCACCAGCATCGGCATCACGTTCTATCCCGACGATGCGACGGATGCCGAGACGCTGCTGAACAACGCCGATCAGGCCATGTATGCCGCCAAGGCCGAAGGCCGCAACCGGAGCTGCTATTTCACGGCTTCCATGCAGGAGCAGGCCCAGACACGCATGCGGCTGGTCAATGACCTGCACCTGGCGCTGGACCGCCAGCAGTTTGCGCTGGACTATCAGCCCATCGTGGATCTAAGCACGGGACGAATCGCCAAGGTGGAAACCCTGCTGCGCTGGCACCACCCCATTCTGGGGCGTGTGCCGCCTTCGGAATTCGTTCCGCTGGCCGAGGAAACCGGCATCATTCGTACGATCGGAGACTGGGTGTTCTGTGAAGCAACCCGCCAGGTTGCCCACTGGCGCAGCCAGTTCGCGCAGGACATTCAGATCAGCGTCAATATCTCACCGGCGCAGTTGCGCCACGAGGGTCTGGATCATGGCTTCTGGCGCAGCCATCTGGACACGCTGGGGCTATCGCCCGAACACGTCATCGTGGAAATCACCGAGGGGCTGCTGATCGATTCGGATGACAATCACATCCAGAAGCAGCTTGCCCTGTTTCATGAGGCTGGCATCCAGGTGGCGCTCGATGACTTCGGGACGGGGTATTCATCGCTGTCCTACTTGCGCAAATTCGACATCGACTTCCTCAAGATCGACCAGTCTTTCGTGTCCAATCTGGATACGTCGAACCCCGACCTGGCGCTGTGCGAGGCGATCATCCTGCTGGCACACAAGCTGGGGCTGCAGGTCGTCGCCGAGGGCATTGAAACCCAGGAGCAGCACCGTCTACTGCGTGCCGCAGGCTGTGATTACGGCCAGGGTTACCTGTTTGCCCATCCATTGTCCGCCGACGATTTTGCGGCTTTGCTGGTCGGTGATCCGGCCCTGATTCCGACGCCTTGAGCGTTGGCGGCGATCACCGTCGCGACGGTTGCAGGCAGTCGGGGCCGGCCGGGATCACGGCCCAGTGCAGGTCTATCATGGGTCCCTTCGGACCCCAGCGGACGAAATCCACGCCCTTCCAGGAGGCCGCGTCGTACAGGGCGTGTACGGCCGGAGTGGCGGGGCCGCGGCCAACGTCGCTGAAGGCGATCAATGCCCCGCACCGCAGCGCCGTGCCCGGTGCGAACCATGGCGATTCCGCGTCGCTTGCGTCGATGTAGACCTGGGTCGCCGGGCCGGCATGGATGGCAATGTTGCCGCCCAGCCATGTATTGGCCACGACGACCCGCAGGGGCCGCCCGGGCTGGTAGGCGCTCCAGTGGGCCTGCGCCTTTGCGGCGAGTGCCTGTGCCGGGTAGTTCGAGCGGCTGGCATGGCCGGTCAGATCCGCCAGCGGTCCGCGCGCAATCGCGTAGCCCGCAGCCATGGCGGTCTGCAGGCAGAGCGTGATGATGAGCATTCGGCGAAGCTGGACCGCATCCTGGCCGCGCAGCCACCACAGGCCATAGAAACCGGCGAGCACGAAGAACGTGCTGGCCCAGGATGCCTCCAGCCGCGTTCCCAGAATCACGGAGACCAGGACGGTGCCCAGGAAGGGCGCGAGCCCCACCCAAAGCAGAAACTGCCGGTCGGCGGCCGAGAAATCCTGGAAGTAGCGCGCACCTAGGGCGGAGGCCTGAAAGTGTTCGTCGTTGGCCGCGTAGCCCGGCGCGCGGTTGCCGCTGCGCCGGTACCAGAACGTCCACGCGGCGAGCGCAATCAGCATCGGTGACAACCGGCCTGCCTGATCCAGGGCAAAGGACAGCAGATCGCCCAGCGCTGCCAGCCGCCCGCCGGCCTGCAGGGACTCGTCGGCGTAGAACAGCGGTTCGAAGTGGTGATGGGACAGCCATGCGACGTGCGGAACCAGGACGAGGCAGAAGGTCGCCGTGGCCCATGCGATGCCTCGCCAGCATCGACGCTCGCGCAGTTTGCCGGTACGGAGCAGATACAGGAAAAACGCTGTGAACTGGATCAGTGCGCTGTACTTGGTGAGCATGGCCAGGCCGCAGACCGCGCCCAGCAGAATCCAGTCGCGGGTACGGTCGTCGCGCAGTGCGCGGTAGAACAGCCAGATAGAGGCCGTGATGGACCAGAGCTGCGCAGTGTTGTGGTTGTAGATCGTGCCGCGCAGAGAGAAGTAGGCCGTGACTGACACCAGCAGCACGGCGATCAGCGCCCGGTGCCGTGTCGTGATTTCACAGCCCAGCTTCCAGATGAACCACAGGCCCAGTGCCGAGAAAAGTTGCCCCATCAGGAAGGGCAGCCAGGCCGGCCGGCCCAGAAGCTCCGTCGCAAAGTGCATGAACCAGGAAGGAAGCGGCGGATGTTTGGTGTAGCCCAGTTCCAGGCTGGCGGCCCACACCAGTTCTTCCATGCCGTCCAGGTCTGGCGCGGTGTGGCTGATGGCGCACAGCACGGTCCACAGCGTGATCATGAACAGCAGGCAAATCACCACAAGCGCGGTGCCGGGGCGCCGTGCGAGCAAGGGAATCCTGGGCGGGGTGATGGCCAGCATGGCGGCCAGTATACTAGTGTCCTGTTTGGCTAATCCGCCCGTTCACATTACAGGTTTCCCATGACGACCGAAGTCCCCATCATCCGCGCACGCGTTCGCCCGGGTGCAAAATTCGTCAGCCCCCAGGGCACCAAGGCCGTGAAGGACGGCATGCGGCCCAGCGATCTGACCGGCATTCCCGATTCTGCCCCCAAGCCCAGCTGGCTGCGGGTGCGGGCGCCGGCGGGTGAACAATACCAGAAGGTCCGCGACATCGTGAAGACGCACCACCTCAATACGGTGTGCGCCGAGTCCAAGTGCCCGAATATCGCTGAATGCTGGGGGCGGGGCACGGCCACGCTGATGCTGATGGGATCGGTGTGCACGCGCGCCTGCAAGTTCTGTGCCGTGAGCACGGGAAATCCGCATGGCTGGCTGGACCACAACGAGCCGGCCAGCGTGGCGGATGCCGTCGTGCTCATGCAGCTCAAATATGTGGTGCTGACCTCGGTGGACCGGGACGATCTGCTGGACGGCGGCGCCGGGCACTACGCAGCCTGTATCCGCGCCATTCACGAGCGCTCGCCCAGCACTGCGGTCGAGGCTCTGACGCCTGACTTTCAGGGCAATCATGGCTGTGTGGCCAAGGTCCTGGACGCAGGCCTGACGACGTTCGCTCAGAACATCGAGACCGTGGAGCGCCTCACGCATGTGGTGCGCGATGTGCGTGCCGGCTATCACCAGACGCTGGACGTGCTGAAGTTCGCCAAGGAATATGCGCCGCAGACGCTGACGAAGACCAGCATGATGCTGGGGCTGGGCGAAACGGACGAAGAAATCGAGCAGACCATGGATGACATCCGGGCGCACAACGTGGATATCCTGACGCTGGGCCAGTACATGCGCCCGACCCAGAACCACCTGCCGGTGCAGCGTTTCGTCACCCCCGAACAGTTCCGCGCCTATCGCGCCATTGGGCTGGCAAAGGGCTTCCGAGAGGTCGTCTCCGGCGCCCTGGTGCGGTCCAGCTATCGCGCCGAGCGCGTACTGGAACACGACAACGTGGGCCTCTGATTCCATCATCCGTGGCTGAGCCCTCTAGCGGGCTCAGCCGTCTCCACCAGGGATGGGATTCACTTCGCTGCACAGTTGCTGCAGGATCGTGGCCAGTTCCTTGCACGCGATGCCCGGGAATTCGGGGTGTGCAAAGATCCGGTACACCATGGCGTAGCGGTGGCGTCCTTCGGCCAGCGGCAGTGGCTTGAGCCGGCCTTCCGCCAGCTCGGCCCGGATGCGCAGCTCCGGATACCAGGCAAAGCCCATGCCGGCGCAGGCGGCCTGGATCGAACTGGGCACCTGGCTGAACGTCCAGCGTTGTTCGGCATCCAGCCATCCGGCATTCTGGCGCTGGCTGCCCGAGTCGCGGACCACGAGCTGGCGGTACTGGCGTAGATCGGCCCATTCCAGCGGCCGGTCCAGCGCATTCAGAGGATGGTCGGGGGCGGCCACCGCCACGAATCGGATCTGCAGCAGCGGCTCGCCGCTGAAACCCTGTGGAATGCGGGGGCTGATGACCAGATCGGCTTCGCGGCGCAGCAGCGCCTCGTCCGTGCCGCTCAATACCGTTTCCTGCACCTCGATCCGGGTGGTGGCGCAATCATCACTAAAGCGCTTCAGCGCCTGCAACAGCAGCCAGTCGGGGAACAGGCCGTCGATGGCCACGCGCAGCAGCGGCTCGCGGCCGGCGGCCAACTGGCGGGCAGCCGATTCCAGGCCCCGCGCGTGTTCGACCAGCAGACGGGCGCGCTGCAGCAGGACCTGGCCCGCCGTGGTCGGGACGGCGCGGCGGCCTTGCTGTCGGAACACGCGCAGCCCCAGTTGATCCTCGAGCCGCTGTATGGCATAACTGACCGATGACTGGCTTTTACCCAGGGCTTCCGCCGCCTGTGCGTATCCGCCATGGTCGACCACGGCGAGCAGGGCTTGCCACTGTGAAATAGGGATGATGTCGTTCATATCTATCAGTTAGATCAAAGAGAGCCAGTATTTGCTGTTGATCATCTATTTATATGATTCATAATGGACTCATTCAGGACTTGGAGTCAAACATGACAGTTCGTTCAGTCACTCGCATCACGCCGGCACAGGCAACGCAGGATGGGGCGGGCGTGCGTCTCTTGCGCGCCCTGGGGTATCAGCACCAGGTTCGCATGGATCCGTTCCTGATGCTGGACGCGTTTTCGTCCGATGATCCGCAGGATTACATTGCGGGCTTCCCGGCGCATCCGCATCGCGGGTTCGAAACCGTCACCTATATCGTGGATGGCCACATGCGCCATCGCGACCACATGGGTAACGAGGGCGACCTGAAGGCGGGTGGTGTCCAGTGGATGACGGCCGGGCGTGGCATCATCCACGAAGAAATGCCGCAACAGGAAAACGGCCTTCTCCGGGGGTTCCAGATCTGGCTCAACCTGCCAGCGGGTGAAAAGATGCAGCCGGCGCATTATCGCGATATCCCGGCCTCGGAGATCAGCACGGCGGAGCTGCCCGAAGGCGGTTTCATCAAGCTGATCGCGGGCACGATTCCCTGGGCCACTTGCCCCCTGAAGGGCGCCGAGCAGGGACAGCGGCAGACACAGCCCATCATCGCGGACGTGTGCGTGATGGCCGGGCAGTCGGTAGATTTGCCGATACCGTCCACGCACAGTGCGCTGCTGTATGTGTTCGAGGGCCAGCTTCTGGCCGGCGACCGGCGGGTGGATGCCGGCCATGTAGCTTGGCTGTCGGAGCAGGGGGACACCGTGCGCGTGGCGGCAGCCCCAGACGCCGGCGTGCGGGTGCTGTTGCTGGCTGGCAAGCCGCTGCATGAGCCGATTGCCCAGTACGGCCCGTTCGTCATGAACACCTCGGAGGAAATCGAGCAGGCGTTGCGCGATTACCGTGATGGGGTGCTGGCGCAGTAAGCACGACCCGTTTTGGCGCGTGCCATAAAAACACCCCGGGACCGGATCAACATCCGGTCCCGGGGTGTTTTTGTCGGAGACTATGAGTGGGAGCGCGCAGCCCTAGCGGTGCCAGTGCCCGCGATCACCCCTACGACCCCAGTGCTCGTCTCCGTGCCGGCCCCGGTCCCAGTGCCCGCGACCACGCCAGCCATAGTAGTAGCCGGGTGCGGGAACATAGACCGGCCGAGGCGCCACGTAGACTGGCGGCCCGCCGTAGTAATAAACGGGAGGTGGCGGATAGTAGGCGGGTCCGCCCCAGACGACACCTGGTAGACCAATGCCAATCCCGACGCTGACGTCTCCGGCTTGGGCTACCGGCCCCGCAGCCATGGCACCAATGACCAGTGCCGCTGCAAACATTGCTTTTTTCATGAGCGGTTCCTGCGAATGATGATGTCCTATTGTGGCCCATACTCCCCAGCAGATTGTGTGGTTCCGGTGGGCAGACGCATCAAAACGCTACGTTTGCCCATGCTTTTGCGCCATGGGGAACAAGTGTTCACGTTTGTTGCGTCTTAACACCAACGGTGTTCAGCGGTGCTGGTCGAAGAAGGCCAGTGTCCGTTCCCAGGCCAGTTTCGAGGCGGCGGCGTGGTAGGCGGAGTCGCCCTCGCGGCCGAAGGCGTGCCCCGCGCCTGGGTAGGTGTAGATTGACAGATCCGGCTGGGCGATCTTGATGGCAGCCACGTCGTCGTGGCTGATGTGCTGGTCCTCGTTGCCGAAGTGGAGCTGGACAGGGATGCGCGGCTTGTCCTGGCGATGGTTGACGATGCCCCCACCATACCAGCACGAGGCCGCGCTGAATCGGTCGCTCATGCAGGCGGTGCGCCATGTCAGGTAGCCTCCCCAGCAGTATCCCGTCACCATGCACTTGGGCTGCTTCTGCAATGCGGCGGCGGCAGCCTCGATGTCGAGCAGTGCGTCCTCGTCCGTGACGGACTTACGCAGCGCCATGCCCCGGTGCCGGCCCGGCAGGTCGTAGCCCAGTTGCACGCCGGCTTCCACGTTGGGTGCGCGGTCAAACAGAGACGGGCAGATGGCGCGATAGCCGTGGTCTGCGTAATGTTCCGCCATATGTCGGATGTGGGCGTTGATGCCAAAGATTTCAGGCAGTACGACGACGCCGCAGGCGGCGTCTTCCGGCCCGGTGATCCAGGCCGTGAACCGATGGCCATCCTTGGCGGTCAGCAACATATCCATGAGTGGGTCCTCGTTCGTTGATCGGTATTCATCCGGTCCTCATCGTACGCTTGCCGCGCGTGAGACGGAACTTTGATTCTGTCATGTTCCTGAACAGATTCAAAGGGTTACGGCTATTACACATAGTCTGTAAAGGTTGTCTCAAATTGCTTACTCAACCAGCCTGGTAGGCGGCATAATGACACATCTTGTTAAATGAGCGGTGGGCATCGGGCCGAACCGCTGGCTGGAGCCCTGTCATGGCAACATCCGTCGCACCCGTTGATTTGTCCAACACGTCACTGTTCTCGTCCATGGGGGTAGGCTCGGGCCTGCCGCTGGGCACGCTGCTCACGCAATTGCAGACCAGCGAAGAGGCCGCACTGCAGCCCATCCAGTCGCAGGAAGGCGTGGTGAGCGCCACGCTGTCGGCGTACGGCCAGGTCCAGGGTGCCGTGACTGCCTTGCAGGTGGCCGCCCAGGCGTTGACCACCCCAGGGACGTTCAATGCGCTGCAGACCAGCGTCACGGGCTCGGGCTTTACCGCCAGCGCCGGCGCCGGTGCGGTCGCCGGGCAGTACAGCGTGACGGTTGATCAGCTCGCCAAGTCACAGACGCTGGTCACCAGTGGACAGGCGAGCGCGACTGCCGCCAACGGGACTGGCGGCACAGTCACCCTGACGTTGGGCGATGGCAGCACCCATACGCTGGACATGACCGGGAAGGACACGTCGCTCAATGGTCTGGTCAGTGCGATCAACGCCGACCCCAGCCTGGGCGTGTCTGCGACACTCATCAATGACGGGTCGTCCACCCCGTATCATCTGTTACTGATTGCCAACGGCACGGGGACACAGGCCGCCGTCAAGAGCATCAGCAGCAGCAATGGATCCCTCCAGAGTCTGCTGGGTTTCACTCAGGGTTCCGCATCGAGCGTGACTGAATCTGCGGCTGCCAATGCCCAGCTGCACATTGACGGCATTGCCGTCACCAGCCAGAGCAACACCGTGCAGGGTGCCATCTCCGGGGTCACGTTGACGCTCAATGCCGTCAACGCGACACCATCGACCCTGGCGGTCACCCAGGACAATACCAAGGTCACCGACGCGGTGCAGGGCTTCGTCAACGCCTACAACACGCTGCAGTCCACCGTCCAATCGCTAACGGCTTACGACACGACCTCAAATTCCGGCAGTGTGTTGACGGGGGATTCCCTGGCACTGCAGGTTCAGAGCCAGACCCAAAGTGCGCTGGATACTTTCCTGCCCGGTGGCACCATCAGTTCGCTGTTCCAGCTGGGTGTCAGCTCCGACCCGACGACAGGCAAGCTTTCGCTGGATACGACTGCGCTGTCGCAGGCTCTGGCCAAGGACCCTACCGGCGTCCAGAATGTGCTGGGCGGTACGGCCGGCGTCGGCAAAGCGGTGCAAACACTGACCACCAACATGCTGGAGACAGGCGGCCTGTTCTCCAATGCCGATAGCAGCCTGAACCAGACCCTGAAGGACCTTCAGTCTCAGTACACCGAGATGTCGAACCGCATCAGCGCTGACATGAGCAACTATCGGCAACAGTTCACGGCGCTGGATTCGATGGTGGCGCAGATGAATTCGCTCAGTTCGTATCTGACCCAGCAGCTGTCGGGCATCAGCTCGTCGAGTTCGAGCAAATCGGCGGGTTGATCGCTGCAGGACGGGCTGCTGGCGGCCTGCTGGTCGCCCCCGCAGCCGTTGCAACGATGCCGCATCGACGTTTCACTATCTGGAAAACCCAGGTAGAATAGGGGTCTGGGGCCGACTTGGCTTCGACGTGGGTCGCAAAACAGGATAGTGCATACCGAGCACCAGTTCGCTCGTAAATCCACTGGAAATCTACAAACGCCAACGACGAGCGTTTCGCTCTGGCCGCTTAGGCGGTGAGCCGCTGCACCGACTGGTCCCTGGGTCGGGTGGGGTAAAACCTACAGCAGCGTCATTCACAGGGAATCGGGTTCGATCAGGTCACTGGGTCGGGTCTTAAACTAAAGTGAATCGCCAAGGAAGGGCCTGTCGTCTGGCATGATCCAAGGTTAAAACTTAAAGTAGGCCGACTAAGTATGTAGAGCTACTTGCAGAGGGCTTGCGGACGGGGGTTCAATTCCCCCCGGCTCCACCAGTCTCCAGAATCCCAACCTTGATGGTTGGTGTGGAGTTAAGCAAAAGTTGGCCATTTGGCCACTTTATGCTTTATTTCACGGATGGCCAGATTTTGCTTTTTTGCAAAAATGTAGTAGGAATTCAGAGATCTGCCCATGTAAAAGGGGTGTCTCCAAACGGAGACACCCCTTTTTTATGCTGGCAGCGTGGTGGACTTAGACCGCGTTGTCGTTTGCGGCCTGGTACGCGAGGTCAGTGAGAACTGTATATAGATGTCGGGTGCTGTTGATCGTTTTGGTTCCGACTCGCTGCTCGACCTCGCTCACGGTGATTCCTTCCCCTTCATTTTTTAGGGCAATGCACGCCTGTTTCAGTTCGTTGTGTAGCGCGGCTTCCCGAAGACTAGCTTGCTCATGGCGGTAGCGAAGGTGATATTCGCCCAACTGTCTGGCTTCTTGTGTGGCCTGGAGGTAGAGTAACCGCGTGTTGATGGACAGCGACTTGGCCACTTCGGTGACGCTGCGGGGTTTGGGCTGGAGCAACTCCCGGCGCAACGTGTTCCGGATGACTGACCAGTCATGCTCACGTCGTTCGCGGGGTTTCCGCTTTCCAGGCTCTGCCAGCACAAGCGCCATCTGTCGCTGAGCATCGGCCGCAGGCTGCCATTGATCAACCTTGCCTTGTAGTAAGTCCGCCAGCGGGATATCGCAGCATAGGGCGATGCGCGTGATTGTGTCCATGGTCACAGGCGTCTGAGAAGTGCGCCAATAGTGGATGGTCGATTTGCGCACCCCCAGTCGCCGAGCAAATCGCGCATCTACGCCTCCATCCAATTCATTGATGATGTGTTCAACCGCTTGGTGCAACGAGTCGGGGCCGGCCGTGAATTCATCCGGTTGGGGCGACGAGGTTACGGCGAGCAACGCGCTGATGCTCCTGGTGCGTGCGAAATTGATATCTGCGCGCTCGGCTTCGAGTGTGCTGGCCGAATTTCCGCCTTGTGCAGGTAGTGGCTCCGTCCGCGATTCTTCGTTGTTAGAGCCCAGGAACGTGCCACACGCGGTACACCACCCTGGTACGACAAAAGTCGCTGTGTGCCGCACATTGGACTTCTGGCAATGAGGGCAGCGGGCAACCAGTGCTGTGTTGTGGCGCTCGCAGACCTTGTTCAACCCGATGTCCCAGGCCAGGCGAAAGTACGGCGGTCGGCCTGACTTCTGATCGGCGGCAAAGCACTGCGGGCACCACCGCGCCTGATTCGCCATTAGTCCCTTGGATGCGACACAACCCCGCAAAGGCAACAGCGTCAGATGCTTCAGGGTATTGACGCTGGTCAGCTGCGCCAGCATGCCCGCCCAACTCAATGCAGCGTCTCCCAACCCTGAGATTGAGCGTTCATACCAGAGATAACGGCTTTTGCCGTGAGTGCCCTGGTGGGTTTCCCACCGCTCAGGCTCAATCCTCTCGATAATGAATTTGGACAGATCGTGTGTCGTGCAAGCATGGCTATGCACAAGTCGGCAGAAGTAGCTCGTCAGGCTCTCAACTTGCGGGGTTGAGAGCCCAATGGGCGCCAATGCATGCAAGCTGGAGCGAGGCACAGAAGCCAGGGTGCGATCCAAAATGGCGAGATTGCTCATTCGGGCCTCCTTACTTCTTTGGTGGAGATTGTTTCGTTATCAAAACACTGCTCACCCCACTGAATCTCTTCCAGGATCCTTGTGTGCTGTCCAGGGGTAAGCAGGCAGCGATTGAGCAGCCCTTGCGTGACTGTGCTCGTCCTCTGGATCTGTGCAACGAATTTACGCACGATCGTCATGAGATTCCCAATGCAACCCAACGTGTTTTCTTGCAGCGTCGGGGCATTTTCAGTGAGTAGTCCCCCAAAGAGTCCACCGCACCGGCTCTCCAGTGTTTCAAGAAACACATAAAAGCTTTGGACGTCGTCGGCTACATCCACCTTGTAGCGCGAAAAGTGGATCTCTTCGATGCGTCGCGCAAGCTGTCCGGATAGACGGCTGACGCCCAAAATGTCGTAAGAGCCAAAGAGGATGATCTGGCATTCCGCACAGTTCGACAGGCTTTTGAGAGCGTCAGTCTGCCGTTTCATCTGACTATCAGACACGTTTGTGAGGTGACCACCCTCATCGATCATGAGCACCTTCACGCCGCGTGCGCGCAGGGCGTACTCTACCTTGGCGTGCAGGCCATCGGTCGTGTTCTTGCTGTGGCCCAGCGGCCGGTACATGTGATTGGTGTGGGGATCAATGCCGTAGGCCACCCCCGCAGGGGCGTCCATGCTCATCTCAAGCTGGCTGAGGATGGTGTTGTAGAAAAGTTTCCAGTTGAAGTTCTTTTCTGACGTTGCTCGTGCCTCAACCTTTAGCACGGGGATGAGCCCGGGATTGTTGTTCATCTCGGACAAATAGCGCTTTTGCAGGTCTACTTCCAAAGTCTGCGAGAGTGTTGTTTTGCCGACCCCGGCTGGGCCAGTCACCAAAATGATGTGCCCTTTGCCCAGACTCAGCTGGGTCTTGATTTCGTCGATCGCATCCTTGATGCGTGGGTGCGTGATCCGTTTTTCCATCGTGGCATACGCTGCAGTGAGCTTGGCTTGCAGCGCTTGTTGTGCCTGGTCTTTCTTGTTCATTAGTCCAAATCTCCATATAAGTCTGTTTGATAGGCAGCCGCGTTGGCGGCAGTTTTTTGCTCTTTGTGGCCTATCAAGACTTTTCGGAGAGATTTCTTCCTGATGGAATCGTGTCCGCTGGCTTGGTCGCGAGCGTATTGCTGGAGCGTATCCAGTCCAAAGGTTTTTGTCTGATCGTCACGCTGCTCAAGGAGCAAGCCGAGCTCCTGGTGTAGACGCGACGTCTCTTCCATTTTCTCCATCTGACGGCGGCTGTCCTCGCTGAGAGACATCGTGCAGATGAACTCCCTCAGTCGTGTGGCGGTGCCGATGAACGGGTATGGGGGCGCTGCCTGACGGAATTTTTTGGAGTGCGTTTTCTGGTATTCAGCACTTACCGCCGCAAGTTGGCGTTCGTCCATGCGGGGCAGGTCGCGCAGCAACATGCAATGCGCATCAATCCACGTGCGATCCGGCTTTTGTACAAATACGCGTCCAACATTTTCCGGATCGAAGCGAACCGGCACCTTCCTGCTCGTCAACAGCAGGCTGTCAAAGTAAGGTGATTGGTAATAAAAATTATTGACCTTGACGCCCCTTTGCCGATCAATGGTTCGCAGTCCACCTTGATCTACCGACGGGCATGTCAAGATCAGAAGGTCCCGGTTGTAGGCAATCATGTGATGCGCTCGCTCGCCCGTTTCTTGTAGTGCCCGCTCAAACGCATCACGTGGAGACATGTCTAGCGTCGGATGCGGGGTCTGATCGTAAATGTTGAACGCCCAGTCCTCCAATACATGATAGAGGTGCTCCAGCCCCCAGGTCGCCAGGCGCTGAGGCAAGTGTGTGCCGGTGAGCGAGCGGACGTTCCTAGTGAGCTTTGTGTTGCCGTCCAGGTTATGAATGAGTTGCGTATTGAGTGTGCCGAACATGCGCTCCATCACGGCGCCGGTTCGGGGTTGGCCGGCGGGGCGCAGCCGAAGGTTCGTACCCATGTAGCCCAGGAAGGATCTGACGTCATGGGAGATGAGGTCTTTCCCGTTGTCTGTCATCAGCGTTTGTGGCACACGATTCCAGCGCCGTACGAAATCGCGCAGGCACATAAAAACGGCTCGCCGGTCTGGTGGCATAAAGCTCAGGCACATCGCCATGATCCGTCGCGAGTAGGCATCTACCGCAAGCGAGAGCCAGGGCCTGCCCAGCGGGGTGCCTGTCTTTTGGGCTCTGAGTTCAATGTCGAGCAGTGTGTGGTCCATATGCACGCACTCGAATGGCCTCACACCATGGCGCGGGGTGTCATAGGAAAGGCTGTAGTAGAAAGGGGCCTGCTGATACGCAAGGCGCTTGCCGTATCGGGCCCTACGGCTCGCATTGCTTTCATTGGCCTTCAGATAGTTGACGAAGGTGGGGTAGCTAGGGCACCCGATGGACTTGTTCTGGCAATGGGCCTGGAGTTCCTGGTGCGCGGCTTTGGCGGTAGGCGCGCGTGAGGTCACATAAAAAGTTTTCCGAATGAATTCCATGGCGCCGATTTGCTCCTCGGACAGGCGTGGCTTGCGATTGCCTTTGTCGCCATGCCGGGGAGCAAGAGACAGGATTTCGTTCTCGTTGTTGATTACTGCAAGTGACTGTTGGGCTTTCAGTCGGCGGAAAGTGCGATCAGAAAACGGCGTTCTGCGCGGGTCATAGCCTTCGTCAAGCGCACGGGCGCGCTGGCGAGCCTTTTTGAGTTCGGATTCCGAGCGGCACAGCAGAGGGCTGATGTCGATTTCATTGGTGCTGGGGCTGCTCAGCACCGTCAGTTTTCCACTGGCATGTGTGTTGAGCAACCAGTCTTTGTTCAGAGTGGTGGTTCTGTTCTGTCCGGGGATGTTGCACACAACGCCATCTGCAGTCAGCAACTCAATCGTGAAGATGGTGCCGGAATAGCTAAAGGATGCCCCTTGGACCAGGGGGAACGCGAAGCTGCCCTCAGGCTGAGGCCTGCCTTCCATCAGCCGATCACGGTGGAACACCATCAGTTCGTGATCCCGATACACCAGGAAATTGTCGGGAGCACTCAGAAGCGCAGAATCCAGATCGCACATGAGATGCCCGTGGGCGACAGCAGTATTGATCTCGTCAGCCTGAAAACCAAGCCCATGCAGATCCCGGATGCTCAGGCGCCCGTGTTCTTCGAGTGCAGCACGCAGCCCCGCCAAGACCTTCGGTGAGCACGATGGGGTCCTGGGATCAAAATAGTCGCTGAGGATTTCCAGGTTTTTTGTGCGATTCGGATGGACGGCAGCGCTGCTATGCAACTCGTAGCCAATGCCCAGATCAGCGCAATACGCCTCGATCTGAGGGCTGCGCCACTGTGAACCTTGCTTCTCATAGCGCCAGGGGTGGCGCCGAGCCAGGGACATGAGCTTGTCTTCTGTTTTCCACTCCTGCAGCGTGATTTGGTCCTTTCGGATTACGAGAAAGTCAGGTGTGTGATCGATCGGATGCACTTGATCATTGCTCTCATCGAAGAGGTCAAGCTTCAGCCTACAAGGCTGTGGGTAGTATTCCAGTAGCTGCGGGTCGTATTCGTAGTTAAGGGCAGCGGCGTATTCCGCTTGCCGGCTTTCCGTGGCGATCTCGCACCCCATCTTGCGGCTCGCGAAGTACGTGATGATATTGGTCCCACGTGACTTCACCTCGCGCACAGGAGCTTGCTGTCGCGCATCTCGAACCAGCTTGCGCCCCTTTTCGGGAGTACCGAGACGATCGAACAAGCTATCCATTTCGACAGGAGTCAGCATGTCACACCATCCTGGTAATAGGCGCAGTTAGTGTGCGTCAGCGCACGAGCGGAGGCGCCAACGCCTGCGGTGCTGAGGCCCTCTCTCCAAGCGGTGCTGTAGATGCGCATTCCAGTGTTCTCCTTAGATCTCATGCAAAACAATCTATAGACTTGGATCAAGTTGATTCAAGCAAATTGAAGAATTGGATGTTCTGAGATGACCTAATGTGCAGATTTCTGCTCATTAGGTCCCCGCGCTGTTGCAAAACTGCATTACTACCGTCGTGTGGTGGTAGTCCTCTCACAGCGCGGCGAGGTTGACAGAATTGTCCTTATCCTCCTTGCCTGCACATGACGCTCTGGCATACTGGTCCCGTTCAGTCAGCCAAGAAGCCACCATGCCACTTCTCGTTGCGCTTGATGAGTACGACGGCGCGATCCAGTGCATTGCCGCGCATGCGCAGCTTGCTCTGGCAGCACCTGAGCACCAAGAGGCGGCGTTGCAGTTGATCCTTTCTGTATGCCAAAAGACCGATGAAACGGTGGAGGACGTGCTGCGGTATGCAGGTCCTGCCTGCTTCACGAGCCTCGACGCAGACGTTTACTTGCGGTGATTCCCCGCCTTGATGCTCGGGGAAGAGGCTCATCTTGCGGGCGTGTCTTTTTCACGACGGGCGCGGGATTCTCCCACCTTTGGTAAATTTCTCCTTGCGCGTGGCTTGCGGCGTTTGATAGGCTATTCCCATAGGCTGTACCTTTGCCCACACATCAACCGCCCATCGGGTCCCATCATGAACCACTACGAACGTCGCACGCCGAAGAATTGGACGATGACGGCCGCTTATATAGCGACCGTCGTGACCGCGTGCGCGGGGGACGTGATGGCGTGACGTATTGATTTCGTCACCTGACAAGCCCCGCCACCGCTGCGGGGCTTGTTGTTTTTACGGGCTTCGCAAGATCTCAAGCTTCTTGGAGTCCGCCATGCCGTTGATACCGCTTCCCGCCCAGAACGGCTGACCGTCGGTAGGCTGCTCTGCCGTCCCGAGGGAGGTTGAGCGTCCGTCGAGCAGTCGCGATTCCCGCCCTTTGCCACTCGTTTTTATCGGAGACACGTCATGTCCGAGGCCCGTGCTCGTCTGGATGCTTTGCCCAATCTCTACCCGCACCTTTTTCAGGGCGGCCCCTTGCCTTGGGGTTTCGAGGTGGGTGATGGCTGGAGCGATCTGATCGCCACGCTGTGTGTCCGCATCGATTCCATCCTGCGGGAGGCCCCGGGCGCCCAGTTCGAGATCTTGCAGGTCAAGGAAAAATTTGGCGCTCTGCGTTTTTACTACGAGATCGATGGGGTTGAAGAGTCTATCTCCGAGGCGGTCCTGGAGGCAGTGATGCTGGCCGGGAAGGCGAGCGTCCATATCTGCGAGCGGTGCGGGCGCCCGGGCGATCATGGCTCCAAAGAAGGCTGGCTCTTTACGCGATGCGCGGTCTGCCAGGCCGGTGATCCTTGAAGACTGGAGATATGGATAGGAAGAACCATCATGGAACGCAATGAATTTACCGACGCCTTGTCCGACTTCCTGGGCGATGAAGCTCGCGAGGATGTGCTGGGCGATGAGGCCCGATCTGGCGAGGTGCCAAAGGCACCATTGAACAATTTCTTTGGCGACGACTTTCTGACCCTTTTGTACTTTCATAAAGGGCCATGTGCCCATGGGCTTGAGCGCCATCGGAAAAGCCTCGAGACGGTGGCCCACCTGAAGGCCCCGCGTCATCGGAGAATTGAAGCCGCTCTGGCGCTCGGCCGCTTCATGGCGTCGCGCCACGCCGGCTCCGATTTTCGTGCACGCGGCACCAGCCATCCTACCGATTGGTTCCTTCTCGCGCGCCAGCTGGGTAGCGTCGTTGGTGGCTTAGCCTATGCCGATGCCCTGCTGGCTGAAAACGAACAGGAGGTCCAATTTTGCCTTGATCGTGATCCGTTGCCTCGCCTCGTGCGGAACTCAAAGTCGGGTGACGATGATGTGCCCCATCCGAGTGAGGAAGTGTGTCAGGCATGGTACCTCGGTGCGCGCACCGCATTGCGTCACGTGCAGCGCGGCTTCACTGGCTGGGATGCTCATACGTTTGACTGCGCACTGGCTTGCATCGTCAATTACCTGACGTTGTTGCCTGGGCAGCGGCTCACTCAGACGCTTCCGTTGCCGCAACGCCGTGCGGCGCTCGCTTGGCTCAAGCCTTTGTGGAATCGTCTGATTACCGCTGCACCCAAGCATGGGCCTGACCCGCAGGCGTACCGCGTGGCTCTCATCGAGCAGCAGCTTGCAGTCTTCATGCGCCTGGACGATCTGGAGAATGGGGGTAGCGATTGCAGGCAGACTCTTGAGGTGGTTGATCCGCCCGTTGTCGGGGGTGATTGGATTGTCGTGATCCGTAGCAAGATCCCGGACACGTCTGATCGCCCGGAGATGGAATACCTGAAGCGCTATGAGGTGCTGCGCCGACCTGTGGCTTTGACCGCTTTGCCTGACCTCACCGCGTTGGGGGAGATTCGCCGCAAGTTGGAGGCGGAGTTTCCTTGGGCCTCCGATGCGATTGAGGCGGTCATGAGCGATCTGCTCGCCCGACGCCGTCATGGTGTGGTGCGCCTGGGGCTGTCTCCTGTTCTGTTGGTGGGGCTGCCGGGCACAGGCAAGACACGCTTCGCGCAGCGTCTGAGTGACCTGTTGGGCACGCCCAACACGGTCGTCAACCTGGCGGGCATGTCCGACGTCAAGCTCCTGAAGGGGGTGACGCGGGGCTGGGCGAGCAATCGCCCGTCCAGGATGGTGGAGTTCATCCAGCAGACCCGCGTCGCAAACCCCTTGTTCGTGCTCGATGAGATCGACAAGGCGGGCAGGGTCTACGGCAATGGCGGTGATCCGCAGGAAGCGCTCCTCGATTTGCTGGAACCCGGCAACGCCAGGCGGTATCAGGACATCTACCTCATGACCGAGTGCGATCTGTCCCACTGCCTGTACGTGGCGACGAGCAATTCGCTGGCAAGGGTGCCTGAGCCGCTGCTCTCGCGCCTGCGCCCGGTGCTTTTCCCGGCGCCCGGACCCGAACACACCGAGGTGATCGTCCAAGGGGTGCTGGGAGATATGGAGCGGGCCTGGGGGTTACCGGCAGGAGCACTCGAGGTTTCGTCCGACGGGTGGAGTGCCTGAGGGGGTTGCCGCCGCGTCAGGTGCGCCGCGCATTGCTTGCAAGCTTTGGGGACGAGGCCGACGCATCGCTCTACACGCTGCATTAATTCGTACACCGTCCCATCGCGCAGTGGAATCTTTCCGGCCGACGCGATGGGCCAGAGCATTGAGAGGTCATCATGCCAACTTTGCACCAACGTTTGCCGGCCAATGCCGCAGGTCGCGACTTCATCATGGGCGATCTTCATGGGTGCCTTGATCTGCTACGGGTGGAGATGGAAAGGATTGAGTTCGACCCGGCCGTGGATCGGTTGTTCTCCGTCGGGGACCTGATCGATCGAGGGCCGGACTCCATGGGCTGCCTGCGGCTGCTGCGTGAGCCATGGTTTCATGCGGTCCGAGGGAATCACGAGGACATGCTGCTCGATTACGCCTATCCGGTAACGACTCCCTATGCCTACAGCGGTGCGGGGACCCTGCTCCTTAGCAATGGCGGACGCTGGGTGTTGGATCTGGGCAAGTCCGATCAGGATGAACTTTGGACGGACCTGGCGCCTCGGGTGGCCAAGCTTCCCTATGTCGTCACTGTGGGAGAGGGGGTGAGCCGATTTCATGTCGTGCATGCCGAACTCATGACGGGGCATGTGGACGAGACCAACACCTGGTACAACCGGATGGACGACGATTGGGGTAAGCCCAAGCGCGTGCTGACCGATACGATGGTGAAGGATGCTGTGCTTGCGAAGATGATCGAGCAGATCACCTGGGGAAGGCGGCTCATCCGCGAGGTCGAGTCGGAAAATGCGTCGGAGGTGTCCACTCCTTCAGGAACGCTGCTGCGTAGTCACAAGACCTGGCGCAAGGGACTCTCCCTGACCTATGTGGGACATACGCCGCTGAAGTCCATGGTGCTGCATGCGTCGCACTTGTTCATCGATCGCGGCGCTTACCTCAGAGAGCCAGGGACTTGCCTGTTGGTATTGGAGCATCAGGAGGTGCGGGAGTGGCTCGCTTAGTTGAGCAGGACATATGATCCGCCCGCCCGCGGCCGACCCAGTGATCCGCTGAAGGCCCAACGTTTGGCGCGTCGAGAACAGATAATGACGCAGTGAGAGCAGTAGCCTCAAGCGCCGTCTCTACGCGCGGAAAATCGTTTCGCTATTCGTACTTCGTAAGTGCGGCAATCCTCGCGAGGCTACCCGCCCAATCGCCGAAGAACTCCAGGGCGTGGGGTCCGGTGTGCCCCTCGATAAAGTCCTAGACAACGGCCTTGAAGTCCTCGAAGGCGGCTGGGGCGTAGGCCCAAAGATACAACTTGTGGGTGGTGCGGCCGCCGGGATTGAGCATCTTCATCGGTGTCTCGTCGCCGTGCAGCACGCGAGCCTGGCGGCACGCTGAAACGCACGATGCGTCTATTTGGAGTAAAACTTGTAAGAAAATGATTGGAGGGGCGGTGTCGATTCTGCAAGAAATACTGGCCTGGAGTCAGGAGTTACCCGCATGGCAAAGCGATGCAGTCGCACGTCTGTTGGCCAAGCAGGTACTGACTGCGGATGACCGAGACGACCTATTCACGATGCTCAAGTCAGCACATGGCATCCCTGATCCGAAAGGTCGTACGCCTAAACCGCTCACAGCTGACCAAATTCCAGCACTAGTCAAGGTGACGACGCACATTGGATTGCTAGCAATGAAAAATATGCGTCACGTCAACGCGATTGCAGAGAATCAACATCTGGTTTTCGGCGTCGCCGGAATGACTGTTACCGTTCGCTTGCGCGTCGCGACAGGCCGCAATCCGCTGCGCAAGGGACACTGGACAAAGATATCCGAGCGGCTGCAATGGGTTGAAAGCAGTCTTTCGAAGCAGACCGCTTCCGACCCAAAGCGGGTGACCATACAGCTACGCTGAATCAGAGGGTGAGTCTAATTAGCCACGATTGCTTCCATATAGGAGGATTCCCGAATAAGTCGGACTAAATCCATGCCTCCCAAATCAGTATCTAAGGATTAGCATAATCGAACTTGGAGCGATAATACATGTCAGCTGAGATTAAAGAGCGGGTACTTCAGTGGTTGACAGGGTCTGATACCTGTTTTTTGATTGGCGCCGGGTGCAGTCGTTGCGCTGGGAAGCCTCTTATTGGTGAGTTGACGGAAAAGGTGCTGGCGAACGTTGACCCAAAGATTAAAGTAGAGTTTGATGGGTTGAAAGGAACTGGAACGAGACCGCCTACCATCGAAGATCTCATCAATTATCTGGTGCGTTACCAATATATTCTACAAACGGTGCAAAACACCGACAAATATACCCTCCAGCCCTCATGGATTAACGATTCATTGGAGGCTATCAAGGAGCAAATCGTCAATCATATTGCTGATGCCTGGACAGACAGCACAGTGCATGCACGCTTTTTGCAGCGAATCGCCAGCAAGTGGTCAAAGTCCGCTCGCGATATTTTCACTCTCAACTACGACACCCTGATTGAAGCGACGCTTGACAAGTTACGCTATCAATATGTAGATGGCTTCCGTGGCTCTCGGCTTGGTTGGTTTGATCCAACGATTTTTGAAGAAGCGTCAACATGTGCACCGAATTTCAGGATTCATAAACTGCATGGCTCAATAAATTGGTTGCGAGAAGATACTGGGCATGTCCGTCGTTCTGTCATTAGTTCTATTGATGACATCAGGGAAACTGTCGTTGTCTATCCGTCTGAGCAGAAGTATCTGCAAACGCAGTTTGGTGTGTATGAAACACTAATGAGCAGATTTAGAGCACGCCTGCGCGCGCCCAGTGTGAACAATTGTCTTGTGATATTGGGCTATAGCTTCAACGACGAGCATATCAATGAAGCGATTGTGGATGCCATTAACGCCACCGGTAGCAATCTGACTGTGATCGCATTTGTTGGACCCGATGCGAAGGTGGCAGAGCAGCAGTCACAACTAACCAACGTAGAATCACGATGCGACAACCGCTTTAATGCCTTCGTCGGCAACTCGTTTTACGTTGGCAATGCGCTCGATGAAGTAGGGGCAAAAAGTCTTCTTGAGACAGAGCTTTGGAAATTTGAAAATTTGGTTGACTATATTGCAGGGGCAGCGGCATGAGTGCGGAAATTCTGCGGGTTGGCCGAGTTATTGAGGTTTCTGGTTCTCAGGTCGTTGGTGAGCTAGAAGCTTCAGTCGAAGACCTGTATCGGACATATAAGAGCCGTCGTTACACTGTTGGGCAGGTCGGATCAATTGTTCGGATCGAATCAGGTGACAAATTGGTGTTCGGGCTCGTGACCGCATTGCGAATGTCCGAAGTCGCCATAGCTGAAAGATCGCTGGAGAAGAAAACCACAGAACGAAGCAGTGACGCGAAATGGCTCGAGATCGAGCTATTTGGCGAGGGCTTACGCAGCGGCATTGGTGAAAATGACTTTGAGTTTCAGCGCGGCGTCGTCACCTATCCACTGCCAGGCCAGCCCATATTCGTCGCAACCGTCAGTGAACTGAGCCGAATTTATAACCGCCCAGACAAGCCGTCCGTTCATATTGGTTCACTCTCGCAGGCCTCAGGATTGCCGAG
>NZ_SCQN01000015.1 GCF_004321985.1 Castellaniella sp.
GTCCTGGGCCAACTGTTCGATAACGGCTGGATGTTGCTGTGGCGTTATGAGGGAGATGCGCTGCGGCGCTATGAGCTTGGCCGCTGGCTGCCCCTTGAATTCTGAGGTACGGTCGACGCCCGACGTGTTCGTATGCACCGCGCCCGTGAGGTCGACGTGAAGGCCGTGCGGGCGTAAGTGTCCTGTCCATGCTCGAAGGAGGGAAGGGCGGTTCGTCAGAAAGGATTATGTAGCGATCTCTACTCTATTGCAGAGATCACACCATCTACCTATTCTGCTGCTCATGGACACCCGATATCCCTCTTCCTGGCTCCTGCTCATCATCAGCCTGCCGACTGGCGGCGCCACCGCACGCATGCGCATCTGGCGCGCCCTCAAGGCGCAAGGCTGCGCGGCCTTGCGCGACGGCGCTTACCTGCTGCCGGCCCACGCCGAACAGGCTGCCCGACTGACCGACCTGGCCGCCGAGACCCGCGAGGAAGGCGGCCAAGCCTGGCTGCTGCACGTCCAGGCCCGGGACGCCAACGAGTCCATCGCGCTCCAGGCCCTGTTCGACCGCACGGCCGACTATGATGACTGGCTGGCCGAGCTGTTCGAGGCGCGCCAGACGCTGACCGCGCTGAGCCCGGCCGAGCTCAATCGCCTGTTGCACCGCTACGAACGCAGTTACCAGGCGCTGCGCGGGATCGATTTCTTCCCTGCTGAGACCACGCTTCGCGCGCAGGCGCGGTGGCATGACTTTTCTAACGCCATCACCGCCATCCTGTCGCCCGGCGAGCCGCATGCGGCCGCGGGCGACATCTCCCGGCGCGACCCCACGCACTACCGGGGCCGCCTCTGGGCAACGCGCCGCCATCTCTGGGTCGACCGCGTTGCGTGCGCCTGGCTGATCCAACGCTTCATCGATCCGGCCGCGCGCTTTCTGTGGCTGGAGAGCCCCGCCGACTGTCCGGCCGACGCCCTGGGCTTCGATTTCGACGACGCCACCTTCACGCACGTGGGCAACCGGATCTCGTTCGAAGCTCTGCTCGCCAGCTTTGGCCTGGACGAGGACCGCGGCCTCGCGTACCTGGGAACATTAGTGCATGCGCTCGATGTCGGCGGCGTGGCGGTGCCCGAAGCCGCCGGCTTCGAAGCCATGTTGGCCGGCGCCCGCAAGCGCCTGCCCGACGACGACGCGCTACTGGCCGAAGCCGGCACGGTGCTCGACTCCTTGTATGCCCACTTCGCTGGTGGCCGCAAGACCTGATTTTTTTCTGTTCGGGGACACCACCATGACTCCCGCTCAAGAATCCACCCGCCACAGCGCGCCGCCGGTGATCTCGCAACCGGTCTACACCCTCTGGCAACTCGTCTGGTATTTCGTCCGGCTGGGCACCCTGGGTTTTGGCGGCCCGGTCGCCCTGGCCGGCCATATGCACCGCGACCTGGTGGACCGACGCGGCTGGATCACCGACGGCGACTATAAAGAGGGCCTGTCGCTGGCTCAGCTTGCTCCAGGCCCCCTGGCTGCACAACTCGCCATCTACCTGGGCTACGTACATTACCGAATCCCGGGCGCTACGTTGGTGGGTGTTTTTTTCGTGCTGCCGTCTTTCTTGATGGTCGTGGCCCTGGGCTGGACCTATGTCCATTTCGGCGGCCTATCCTGGATGCAATCGGTGTTCTACGGTGTGGGCACTGCCGTGATCGGTATCATCGCCATCAGCGGATACAAGCTCACCGCGAAGATCGTGGGCAAAGACAGGCTGCTGTGGGCCATTTATTTGGTGCTTGCTACCGTAACGGTCATCACCGAATCAGAGATCGCCTGGCTGTTCCTGGCCGCAGGCATTATCGCGTGGTTCTGGCGCGCGCCGCCCAAGTGGCTCAAACCCGGCAAGCTGCAAGCGATCGTCGCCGTTTCCCTGCCAGCCACAGGCGGCGCGCTAAGCACGATGAATTGGCCGCTGCTCTCGCAGATGGGGCTGTTCTTCGCCAAGGCGGGGGCCTTCGTCTTCGGTTCGGGGCTGGCAATCGTGCCGTTCCTCTACGGCGGTGTGGTCACTGATTTTCATTGGCTGAACGACAAGCAGTTCGTCGATGCCGTAGCGGTGGCCATGATCACTCCCGGACCCGTGGTCATCACGGTCGGCTTCATCGGCTATCTGGTCGCAGGCCTGCCGGGCGCCGGTGTGGCGGCCCTGGCCACTTTTTTGCCGTGTTACCTGTTCACCATCATCCCGGCGCCGTACTTCAAGAAGTATGGCAAGCTGCCGGCCATCCTGGCCTTTGTTGACGGCGTGACGGCCGCCGCGGTCGGTGCCATCGTTGGCGCGGTCATCGTGATCGCTCGGCGCTCAATCGTCGACTTGCCAACCCTGTTGCTGGCCCTGGCCGCGGTGGCGCTGCTGCTGCGCTTCAAGAAGCTACCTGAACCGATCATCGTCGCCGGCGCGGCGCTGATCGGCCTGGCGGTCTACCCGCTGCTGCACTAAGCCTTCTTCAAGGAGCCAATCATGCAATGGATCACTCGCGAACGCCCCAAGATCGACCGCATTGCCTGCCCGTGGCTGATCGCCCGGTTCATCGATAACACACCGGAATTCCTCTACGTGCCAACAGCCGATGTGCTGCGCATCGCGCAAGAAACAGGCGCGATTCCCTACGATATCCCCGGTGCGGAACTCTCGCACGTGGGCGAGCTATGCAGCTTCGATGCCTTTCTCGACAGGTACAAGCTGACGGACAACCCGGCGTTGCAGCAACTGGCCGTGATCGTCCGCGGCGCCGACACCTCGCGGCTGGACCTGACGCCGCAGTCGGGCGGGCTGTACGCCCTGTCGCTGGGGCTCTCGCACCTGTACACCGATGACCACGCCATGCTTGGCCACGGCATGGTCATGTACGATGCCCTTTATGCCTGGTGCCAGTCGTGCCAAGACGAAATGCATCGATGGCCGCCTGCGATGCCCCCGGCATAGCGGGCCAACTGATGAATCGGGGCATTTTTAGGGAAGTCCTCATGCACAGCGTCGCCGTTTCCGAACTGGCGCTTTGACGCAGCGCTGGAGTCACCTTTCACCATAATCCGGCCGTTTTGTTTTCGGCATAATCCGGCCAGAAGAGGGTTTTTCGCAAGGACATGTCACCGCAGGTGTAATACTGACCCCCCAGTGGCTCAGGTTCCCCCCGCGCTCCCCCCTGAGCGTACAATCTTTTCCTCCTGACTGGGCCCGACATGACACGCTATGGCTATTTCGATTCGCCGCTGGGTCCGCTGCTGCTTGCAAGGGATTCCGCCGGGCTCTGTCAGCTGACTTTTGAACACCACAAACACCCGCGTCCGATACAGGAGGACTGGCTGCGCGATGACCAGGCATTCATCGAGACGTGCGAACAACTCGGCGCTTACTTCAGCGGCAAGCGCAGATCGTTTGATCTGCCTCTTTCGCTGCGCGGCACCGCTTTCCAAAAA
>NZ_SCQN01000016.1 GCF_004321985.1 Castellaniella sp.
GCCATCGGCCATTTCGCCTGAACCCGCCGGCAACCCATTGTGCGGCGGCAATCCCGCCTCGAAGACCTCCGTGCCACTGCCACCCGCCTCAGGTACTGTGATCGATGGCGTCGAATCGCCAATACCAATCGTGAGAGTCGTGTGCGACAGATCTCCGTCCCCATCCTTGATCGTGTACGTGAACACATCATTGACACCGCCCGCTGTCCCCGGTGTGCGCGTGTACGCGTAGCTACCATCGGCATTGAGCGTCAGCGTGCCGTACGCACCCACAATAGCTGCGCCCACACCAGTACCGTCCAGGTTCGCGCCGGTATCACCTACAGCAACCCCAACAACACCGCCACCCGTAGCCGGTCCATCAATACCAAAGGTGTCATTACCCAGCACGTTACCGGACACCAAACCTGCCTCCTCACCAGTCGGCAGCACTGTCGCCGTGTCCGCATGCGCCGTCGGCACGCTATCCGTAATATTCGCAACCAGATCCGCAGACGCACCACGCCCCTGGTCGTCCACCACGGTGATGCCAATCATGTCAAATACTGAGGTATCGTTCGCCGGCTTGACGTGATCCTGTGCGCCATCGGACCAATAGGTGTACTGAACGACGCCCGTGGTCGGGTTGTAGCCGGTGATATGCAGCAGTCCCCGATCGGTATCGATCACCACGGGGGCAGCTTCCGTCGCACCGGCCAAGACTGCGGCTGATATCGATGTCACGACGGGCGTTGCCGTTGAATTTCCGCCATCCGGATTCGAACCAGGAGCGGCACCGGGGTTGGCTTCGGGCACATAGGTGAACTGCAGGGAACCCAGACCGCCTGCGGCCGAAATGGTGAATGTGCCAGAAAAGCCGGTGTTGCCGGGTTGATCGGTATTGCCTTCAAAGATGGTGAAGGTGCCAGGCACGGCGGTCGGACCCTGGCCGTCTCCACCGGGGACGTCGTTATGATCGGGGATGTTGATCGTGGGGGCCGCCGGAAGCGGCTCGGCGGTCGGTGTCGTGGCCGCCAGCCCCACCCCGCTCAGTTGCACGATGTCCGGCGTTTCAGCCCCCGGGCGCGGATACGCCAGCGACAGCGGCGTCACCGCCTCCACGATGCTCGCCAGCCGCGTGAAGCTCGCTCCGCCCGAGCCCCCACCCGTCAGCACCGCAGCCGCGGGATCCAGCACCGAGAATGGGTCCTGCCCATTTTGCAGCGCGGCCAGCACCTGGTCAGCCACGTTGTCCGTGGGCGGCGTCACCGCATGATCCGCCGGCACCGGCTGTGCCGAAGCCAGGTCTTCGCTGACCAGGATGTCGGTATTCTGACCCACGATGACCGGCGGCACGCCGGTCGCCTGCAGCGTGACCGAGGCCCCCTCGTCCGTGAGGATATGCGCGTCGATGGGAACCCGCATGCCGTCATGCAGCGGGATCAGGGTGCCATCAGATGCACGCATCCAGGCCTTGCCAGTGACGTGAGTAACGAGGACGGTATCGGTAGCCATGTGGATTCCCCAGAGTGAATTCGGTGCCGCCGACCGTTGCGCGAGCTGCGCTTTGGCGGCGATCATGGGAAACCATGCTACGGGCCCCGACGAGAAGCCGGTATTGTCGTGAACGACAGGTTCAGCGCTTTTCTGATGCGATCGTGCGCACCATGCCGAACGCTCAGTCCCCCGGCGAAGACACCGTCTGGCGGTCGATGCCGTGCACGCGTAGGGCCAGCATCAGGCGGTCGGAGACGCCCAGCTTTTCGAAAAGTGCCGACACGTGCGCACGCACGGTACGTTCGGTGATGCCCAGGGCATCGGCGATCGACTGGTTGGAATGCCCCAGGGCCACATAGCGGGCAACGTCGCGCTCGCGTACGGTCAGATCTCGCGCCCAGTCCTGGTTGGGTTCGGGAGCGGCCTGGCCGATCTGCGACAGCATGCGGCTGAGCATGCTCTTACCCACCCAGATCTCGCCGCCCATGACGTGCTGCAGGACACGCGAGATACCCTGCACCGGCATGTAGGCATGGATGTAGCCCGCGGCACCGGCCACCAATACGCGCTGGCCATCCGGATCGCTAGGGTGGGCGCTGGCGACCACCACCTGGAGGCCCGCCGGGAAACCCGCCAGCGGCTCCGCGCCCGCAGCGCCCGATTTACCCAGCGCACGTTCGTCCAATACCACCAACACGCCGCGGCGGCCCCAGGGTTCCAGTTCGGACAGGCGTTGGGCACGCGCCGGCGCCCAGCCGGTGGCGCCCAGCCCCGCCCAGTGCCGATAAAGGGCATCGTCAGCCGTCAGCAACAGAACTGGAATGGTCATGATATCCCCCAACCCTAGCGTTCGCGGAAGGCGTTTTCATGGGCACGCAGCACGGGCTTGAGCAGGTACTGCATGAGCGTGCGCTTGCCGGTCAGGATGTGGACGTCAGCCATCATCCCCGGGATGATGGGCCGGTCGCTGCTGCCCACATATGTGCCATCAGTGCGGACCTTCACGATGTAGTAGGAATTGCCTTTCTCGTCCGTGATGGAATCGGCGCCGATTTCCTCCACGTGGCCCTTCAGGCCCCCATAGATGGAGAAGTCGTACGCGGTGAGCTTGACCTCTGCGGGCTGACCGGGATACAGGAAGCCGATGTCGCGAGGGCTGACGCGGACCTCCAGCAACAGCGTGTCGTCGGACGGCACGATTTCCATGATGTCTTTGCCCGGCGAGACCACTCCGCCCACGGTGTTGGCCGCCAGCGTCTTGACTGTGCCGTTGACTGGGGAACGGATGTTGGACGACGTCACCCGATCCGCCAGGGCGATCTGGCCCTCGAGCAAGGTGGAGAGCTTCGCGCGGGCATCGGACAGATCCGTACGCGCCTGGTTGCGGAAGGTGAACTCGACCTCTCTGGATTTGGCCTGAGCCTCCAGGATGGAAGCCTGAATCTTGTCGATCTGGGCGCCTGCGGCCTTCTCGTCGCCACAGTATTTGGCAATGTCACGCTGCAGACGCAGCAGATCGACTTGCGAGACCGCCCCGCTGGCGAGCAGCGGCTTGGTCATGGAGTACTCGCGCGACGAAAGGTTGCATCCGGTGGCAGCCTGGTCGCGGTTGGCAACGGTGGCGCGCAACTCCTGCTGGCGCTGATTGAGCTGTTCTTTGGCTATATCCAGATTCGCCTGCAGTTCACGCACCCGCGACTGCCAGACGCGGCGCTCCTGTTCGGCCAGGTTCGGCGCCTGCTCGGCCACATCTTCAGGCGCCTGATACGGCACGTCGTTGGCAATGGCATCCAGACGGGCGACCTTGGCCTTCAGCGCCAGCGCCTCGGCTCGATTTTCCCCCAGGGAAGAAGAATACCGGGTGGGATCGATCTGCAGTAGCACCTGGTTCTTGACGACCTTGTCGCCTTGGTGCACCAGAATCTTCTTTACCACGCCGCCATCCAGGCTCTGGATGATCTGGACTTGCTGCGAGGGCACGACCTTGCCTTCACCCCGGACCACCTCGTCGATCTCGGCGGTGGACGCCCAGCCGATCAGCACTGCCATGGTCACGATCGACATCCAGATGAGCACGCGCGAACCACGCATGCGCTGCTGGCTGAGCGCCCAGGAGGCATCGCCGATCATGTCACGGGACTCGGTGTGCTGTTCCTTCCGAGGCGCAAAGGTGCGGCCCTGGCCGGCGAACCACGATGGCAGCATCCCCATGTCAGGTCCTCCGCGCGCCGCCGATACGACCCTGGCGCAGGGCTTCCACGACCTGTTCCTTGGGACCGTCGGCCATGATGCGGCCGTGGTCGATGACCATCAGACGGTCCACCAGGTCCAGCAAGGACGTGCGGTGCGTCACCAGGATCAGCGTCTTGTCCTGGCTGGCCGCCTTCAGGCGCGCCTTCAGCTGGGATTCGCTCTGGTGATCCATGTTGCTGCTGGGTTCGTCCAGCAGCAGGATCTGCGGGTTGTTCACCAGCGCCCGCGCAACGGCAATCGACTGGCGCTGCCCGCCGGAGAGCGAATCACCCCGTTCACCCACGATCATGTTGTAGCCCTCGGGGTGTGCAGCCGCGAATTCATCGACCCCCGCCAGGCGGGCCGCCGCCAGCACGTCCTCGTCGGATGCGAACGGGGTGGCGATCGTGAGATTGTGCTTGAGGGTCCCATAGAACAGCACCGGGTCCTGAGGTACATAGCCGATGGCACGTCGCACGTCGGCCGGATCGATCTGGTTCAGGTCGATGCCATCGATGAGCAGGGTGCCCGCCGTCGGGGCGTAGAGCTTCAGGATCAGCTTTTCCAGGGTCGTCTTCCCCGAACCGATACGGCCGATGATGCCGACTTTTTCCCCCGGCCGGATGCGGAAGCTGATGTCGTCGATCGCCGCAATCTGGGAGCCCGGGTAGGCGAAACTCAGCCCCTGGAACTCGATGCCGCCTTGCAGGACCGGGCGGGGCATGAAGGAATGCTCCGCAGGCCGCTCGACCGGCATCTCCATGTAGTTGTCGATGGACTTCAGCGAGGCCTTGGCGTTGTGATACTGCATCATCAGCCCCACCCCTTGGGCCAGCGGCGCCAGGCAGCGCCCGGAAATCATGGCCGCCGCAATGATGCCGCCCATGGTCAGCCCGACGGATTGCACCAGGTAGACGCCAATCACCACCACGCTGATGTTCACAAGTTGCTGGCAAGTCTGCACGAAACTGACTGTGACCGACGAGGTGACCCGGATATGGGCGTTGAGCTCGGCCAGCCACCGGGTGGATTCTTCCCACATGCGCTGGGAGTAGCTCTGGGCATTGAGCGCCTTGACCGTTTCCATACCATTGAGCGATTCGATCAGCCCCGCATTGCGTTGCGCGCTTGCCTGGAAGGAATCGAGCGTCATCTTCTCGACGCGCGCCAGAGACACCACCGATACCAGGACGATGATGATGATCGCCACGATGGGCGGGATCACCATCCACGGGGAGATCCATGCCATCACCGCCAGGAAGAGCACGACGAACGGCAGGTCCACCAGAGTCGTCAGACTGGCCGATGCAATGAAATCACGCACCGATTCAAACGAACGCAGGTTGGAGGCAAACGAGCCCACCGATGTGGGACGGCTCTCCATGCGCAGATCCAGAACCTGTTCCATGATGCGCGAGGACAGCTCTACGTCCACGCGCTTGCTGGCGATGTCCACCACAAAGGCGCGGATGGCGGTGAGCACCAGATTGAACACCATCGCCAAGGCAATGCCGAGGGTCAGCGCCCACAACGTCTCGATCGCGTTGTTGGGCACCACACGATCGTAAATGTTCATCGTGTAGAGCGGCATTACCAGCGCGAAGATGTTGATGAGGACCGCCGCTGCAATCGCGTCGCGATACAGCTTCCAGTTGCCCAGCATCGCAGCCCAGAACCAGTGGCCGCTGCGCGCGGCCATGTGGGCATCCTGTGTGCGGTCTTCGGTCCGATAGCGCGGCTGCACGAAGCACGCCAGGCCGCTGTATTCAGCCTCGAGATCAGCTCGCGGGACCTCGACCGGCTCGGCGGCTTCGGCGTAATGCACCACATAGAATTTGGGATGCTCCTGAATCAGCACACAGGCGCGCTGGTTGTTCAGGAACAGGATGGCCGGCAGCACGGCCCGCGACCAGCCCCCGAGGCTGCGACGCACGATGTGCGCGCTGCATTGAGCCCGCGAGGCCGCGCGACTGAGCAGCGATGGTGTCAGCTTCTGGTCCACCAGCGGCAGCCCGGAGGACAGTTGCTGAGCCGTGCAGGGGCGCCCCAGCAGCCGCGTGATCACAGTCAGGCTCGCCAGCAGCGAGTCATCGTGCAACTGCTGGGCCGTGGCACCCGATATTCCGGGACCGCCTGCCGGCGGGCGGGGAGCGTCCTGGAGGACCTCGCCGGCCATCTGCGAATTTTCAGGTCGTGCCGCCATCTAATCTTCCGGCCTACAAAATGGCATCATCGTCAGGGATGAGATCCAGCGCGTCCTTCAGCCGTTGACGCGTCTGTTTGCGCTGGGTGAGTTTTTCAAGCGCGCGTGGCGGCAGATCCGTCAACCGCAGCGAGCCGTTGGCGATCAATGCGTCGATCAAGTCTTCCAGGACCCGGATGAAGTCGGCATCCAATGCCGACAGGTCCCGTCTCAGGCGCGTGCGATCATCCGTCATAGGCTCCCCCGATACGCCGAAAAGCCAACCACAAAAATCCCGAACCGACCGCCAGCACCAGAAGACCCCTCGTCAAACTACCCGATCAGCCTCAATTCCAGCCTTTCGAAGTGCCCTTTTTGCCGCTAGACCGTGAAGCCGGCTTGAGTTCGGGCGGCTGCAGGCCGGACTTGTAGTCGACCTGGATGGGCTCGAGATTGCCGGTGTTGGGCAGCGGCGTCAGGCAAGCCTTGAGGATCTCGTCCGGAAACTGCAGCTTGGACGCCTCGTCAGGCTGATCCTTGTAGGGATCGCCCAGCCCCAGCGTGGGCAGCAGGCGGTGCGACAGGCCCAGCCACTGATATTCCGCCGTGCGAAGATCGAAAATGCCGTTGGTCAGTGCCTGACGGGCATCGAAAAGCTCGTTTTCGGTGTCCAGCAGGTCCAGCAAGCTGCGCTGGCCGATCTTGAATTGCTGCAGATAGGCGACCCGGACCTGGGAGATGTCACGCTCGTGGGCACGCAGGAAGGGCATCTGCTGGCGCAGACGAGCGATGTTGTTCCACGCGATCGCCAGCTCCTGCTGGACATTGCGGCAGGTGTAGTCGCGCACGTCGCGCGCCGCGTATGTCTGGGCGGCCGTCTGGCGCACACGCGCCAAGTCTGAACCGCCCCGGAACAGGTTGAAGTTGGCCAGCACCTGGACATTGGACGCCTGCGCGTTGCGGCCAGGGTATCCAGGCACCTGGTTGGGGTCGCGCCCCGTAGCGGCCTGGAATGTGATGGTCGGTGCGAAGTGCCCCTGTGCGGAAGCCTTGCCGCGCTCGGCGGCCTGGACCAGCGCCTGCTTTGCCAGCACCGACGGATTGATGCGCACGGAGGTGCTGAAGTCCTTCGGGTTTTTCGGCAGATCCTTGTCCGCATCCGGCGCTTCGGCCATGGTCTCGGCAGGCACGCGCCCGACCAGGCGCTGGTAGCGCTGAGTCACATCGTTCAGATTGCCGCTGGCCGTCATGACGTTGGTCTGAGCCAGTGCCAGGCGGGCCTGGGCTTGCACCTGGTCCACCCCGCGCCCCACGCCCGAGGCGCTGCGTTGTGAGATCTGGCCCAGGATTTCCTTGTGCAACTGGTAGTTCTGCTTGGCCAGAGAGACCTGCTCGCGATAGCGCTCTACATCCAGATAAGCCTTGGTGGTCTGCTGAGCCAGATCATCGACGGTCGCCTTCAGCGTGTAATAGGCGGCAAGCTTTTCGAAGCCGAGCTGGCGCACATCGTTGATGGTCGAGAACCCGTCGAACAGAAGCTGGCGCAAGGACAGGCTATAGCCGCTTCGGGTCCAGTCGGTGGCATCCTGTCCATCCGCGCTACCACGCCATTCGCGGCCCGTCCAGCCCTGCAGGTTGACTTCGGGCAACAGGCGGCCACGGCCGACTTTCTGGCCCTCGGCGCCGGACTGGAAGTTGTGGAACTGTGCGGAGATTTCGGGATTGTGCAGCACAGCGGATTCAACCGCCTGTGCGAGTGTGGTGTTTTCTGCGGAAGCCGATGCGGAGAACGCCAGCGCGACGGCGACGCCAAGAACGGACAGTGAAAGCTTTGGGCTGACCATGATGATGCTCCAGGAAGTCGGGCCGCTGCTCCACACGCGGCGAGCCCTTTGTACCAATCCAGGCAACCGTGCCACGCGGATATTCCGCAGACACTGCTGCCAACACGGCGGCCTTCTTCTGCGAAGAATGCCGGAGGTGCCAGACACGAACAAAAAAGATTTCAAATCGTCGTCAGGACGTTGATACCACTAACAGATGAGGTGCAACACCTGTCATCCTCTGGCAAGTCGGAGCTATCAGTTTCCGGCTGATATTCTTGGAGCATGAACTTGCGTCTAAATTACGTTCTTCTGTGACGGAACGAACCCATATTGTACGGACATATTGCAGGATCGATCACAAATTTACATGTGTAAATTCCATATGCTCAAAAAGGTCCGAGGCAAACCACTTTTCCGCCGAAAACCACCATGTTGCCTTGGCCTTCGCTCCGCTGACAGATGCAACCGATCATGTTGCAGGTCAGCAACAGGGGATAACCCCGTACAATTCTGAATTTCCCTGAGACGGCGGCGATCGTGGCTACCGTATTCTGGAGCTGTGATGTCCCCTGTCGACCCGATTCTGGAGTTGTCGCTGCCCAACGAGGAAGCGACCGAAAGGCTGGCGCAGAACCTGGCCGCGCTGGTGCTCGGCAATGGCGACACGCAGGCCAAGCCGGGGGGGCGCATCCACCTGAGCGGTGAGCTGGGCACCGGAAAAACCACGCTGGTACGGGCCCTGCTGCGGGCAGCCGGAGTGACCGGCCGCATAAAAAGTCCAAGCTATACGCTTCTTGAAAGCTATAATGTTTCTAGCTTATATTTCTATCACTTTGATTTCTATAGATTTAGCGATGCCCATGAGTGGCGGGACGCCGGGTTCGCCGAGCTCTTCGACGAACACGCCATCGTTCTGATCGAATGGCCTGAACAGGCAGGGACCCGCCTTCCTCCGCCGGATCTGGACATCCAACTGGCGTATGCAGGTGCCGGACGTTCGGCACGGCTGCGCGCCGGAAGCGAAAAAGGACAACGATGGATAAGATCCCTGAATCCTTCCCCCCTGTGAATGCTCCCGCCAAGCCGCTGCGACGCAAACTGCTGGTGCGCGGCTGCACGCTATTGGCGCTTCCTGTCATTCCCAGCCTGGCGCATGCCGCAACCATTCTGGCGGTACGCACTTGGCCCGCTGAAGAATACACGCGCGTGACGCTGGAAATGGACTCGGAACTGAAGGCCGAGCACTTCACCGTGGAGAACCCGAACCGATTGGTCGTGGACATCGACGGGCTGAGCATGAGCCGCGCCATCGGTGATCTGGTCTCGAAGATCAAGCCCAATGACCCCTACATCCGCTCGGTGCGGGTGGGTCAGAACCGGCCGAACGTGGTGCGGCTGGTCTTCGACCTGAAGCAGGCTGTCGCGCCGCAGGTCTTCACGCTCAAGCCCATTGGCGAATACAAATACCGGCTGGTGCTGGATCTGTACCCCAAAGTCGCCCAGGACCCGCTGATGGCGCTGCTGAAGGATTCGCAGAACGACCCGCTGGCGGGCATTTTGGACAGCCTCGCCCAGAACAACCCGAACCAGGCACCCATTCCTTCGGTCAGGGGACAGCAGCTTCCGCCGATGGCGCGTGAAAAGCCGGCCGAGCCCCCAGTCCCGCCACTGGGCGGGCGGCAGAACCAGCCCATCCTGATTGCCATCGACCCCGGCCATGGCGGCGAAGACCCTGGCGCCACGGGCCAGCGCGGCACGCACGAAAAGGACATCGTGCTGCAGATTGCCTTCCGGCTGAAGAAGCTGATCAACGCACAGCCCAACATGCGCGCCTACATGACGCGGGATCGCGATTACTTCGTGCCGCTCGGGGTCCGGGTCCAGAAGGCGCGGCGCGTGAAGGCCGATCTGTTCATCTCCATCCACGCCGATGCCTTCATCAACTCCACGGCTCGCGGATCTTCCGTCTGGGCGCTGTCGCAGCATGGGGCCACCAGCGCCGCCGCTCGCTGGCTGGCTAAGAACGAGAACGATGCCGATCTGATCGGTGGCGTGGATCTGGGCGCCCACAATCGTCAGGTCGCCGAGGTGCTGCTGGATCTGTCGACCAGCCAGCAGATCAATGACTCGATCAAGGTCGGCACCCGGGTGCTGCAAGAAATCGGCAAGATCAACGACCTGCACAAGAACCACATCGAGCGGGCCGGTTTTGCGGTGCTGAAAGCACCCGACATCCCGTCCATCCTGGTCGAGACAGCGTTCATCAGCAATTCCCGGGAAGAAGCGCTGCTGCGTACGCCCGCGCACCAGCAAAAGATCGCCAGCGCGATCCTGGGCGGCGTGCAGGAGTATTTTGCGAAAAACCCGGCGCTGGCACGACGCGCCTGAATCCTGCCACACGGGCCCCGGGGGCTACATGCTCTCGGGCTTCTTGCGCCGGAATATCTTCCAGATCACCCCCAGAGCGGCCGGGACGGCGGCCGCCGCCACGCCGACCAGCACGATGGTGTTCAGGTGTTCTTTGATGATGGGCACGTTGCCAAAGAAATACCCCAGGGCAATGAGCAGGCTCACCCACGCCGTGGCACCGATGGCGTTGTAGAGCTGGAACTGCACACGCCCCATGCCGGCCACACCCGCAACGAAAGGCGCAAACGTGCGAAACAGTGGCAGAAAACGCGACAGAACGATGGTCTTGCCGCCATGCCGCTCGTAGAAGCCGTGGGTCCTGAGCAGCGCCTTGCGGTCCAGAAACCGGTAATCGCGTGAAAAGACCTTGGGACCGATATAGCGCCCCACGTTGTAGTTCACCGTGTTGCCCAGGATGGCGGCCACGATCAGCAGCACGCCCAGCAGGACCGGGTCCAGCAATCCGGAGGCGCCAAATGCGCCGGCGATGAAGAGCAGCGAATCCCCTGGCAGGAATGGCAAGACCACCAGGCCTGTCTCGCCAAAGACGATCAGGCCCAGGATCAGATAGATCCAGGCGCCGTACTGGGCGACCCAGACCCCCAGGGATTGGTCGATATGCAAGACCAGGTGCAGGAATTCAGCCATTGAGAGCACTGCCCAAGATAAAAAGAAGACCCGTCACTATAATCAATTTATGACGCGACCGATTGCTGCACTTCCCGACACGCTCGTCAGCCAGATTGCGGCCGGCGAGGTGATCGAGCGCCCCGCCTCCGTCCTGAAGGAACTGCTGGAAAACGCCCTGGATGCGGAGGCGCAGTCCATCGAAGTCAGGCTGGACGGCGGGGGGATCCGCCGCATCCTGGTGACGGACGACGGCAACGGCATCCCGGCGGGTGAACTGGCCCTGGCGCTGCAGCGCCATGCCACGAGCAAGATCCGGTCATTGTCCGAACTGGAGTCGGTCGCGACCATGGGGTTTCGGGGCGAGGCGCTGGCTTCCATCGCCTCGGTCGCACGGCTCACGCTGACCTCGCGAACGGCCGACGAAGACCAGGCCTGGCAGATCACGGCGGACGACCAGGAAGCCACGCCGGCGGCCGGGGGCACGGGAACGCGCGCTGAGGTACGCCAGCTCTTTGACCACATCCCGGCCCGACGCAAGTTCCTGAAAACAGAAGCCACCGAATACGGGCATTGCCTGACCGCCATCGAGCGCATTGCGCTGGCGAACCCACAGGTCAGCTTCCGCGTCTTCCACAACGACAACCCACAACGCAACTGGCCGGCCACACACATCCACGGCCGCATCCGCGACGTGCTGGGCGATGAATTCGAGGACCAGAGCCTGCCGGTTTCCGCGGATCAGGGCCTGATCGTGCTGGAGGGCTGCACCACCAAACCCACATTCGCGCGTAACCGGGCTGACCGTCAATACCTGTACGTCAACGGCCGATTCGTGCGCGACCGTACCGTCTCACACGCGGTCCGCCAGGCCTATGCCGATGTGCTGCACGGCGACCGCCAACCGGCGTATGTGCTGTTCCTGACCATGGACCCCGCCGGAGTGGACGTGAATGTCCACCCCGCCAAACACGAGGTCCGTTTTCGCGACAGCGGGGCAGTGCACCACTACGTCGCCCAGGTCCTTGCCGAAGCGCTGGCTCAGCGGGGGGGCGCGACGGTGGGCGGGCCTGTGGAGGCGCCACCCGCACCCACACTGGGCGACGACAGTACGGCGGCCGCTCCCGACACAGCCCATGCAGGCAACGCGAGCCAGGACGCCGCGCCCATGCCCGTCGTGCCGGCCCAAACCGCCGGCCCCAGCAACCCCAGGACACCATCACCCATCTATCCCGCGCGGCGACTCATCCAGCAGCGATTCCTGCTCCAGGAACACAACCAGGATTGGCGCACGCTCTACGCGCCACTGCCTGCCAAGACGGGCACAAGCGCCGATGCTCCACGGCGCCCCCAGGCGCAACCGGAAGCACTGGACCCACGGCAACAGCCAATGCCCGCCGATCTGCCGCTGGGCATGGCGCTGGGCCAACTGCACGGCATCTATATCCTCGCGCAAAACGCCCAGGGCCTGATCCTGGTGGACATGCACGCGGCGCATGAACGGGTAGTGTACGAGGCACTGAAGCTTGCCGTGAACGAAGCGCCCCTGCCCGCCCAGGATCTTCTGATCCCGGTCGTTTTCACGGCAACGGAAACGCAGGTGGCGACTGCGCAGGAGCACCAGGACATCCTGGACGATCTGGGCCTACGCATCCGGCCCACCGGGCCCACATCATTGGCCGTGCGCGCCGTCCCGGCGCTGCTGGCGCGAGGCGACATCGAAGCGCTGGCACTGGGCGTGCTGGCGGACCTGGAGCGCATCGGCCATTCAGCCCGGCTCGCCGAACAGCGCAACGAACTGCTTTCGACCATGGCGTGCCACGGCGCGGTCCGCGCACACCGGCGCCTGACGCTGGACGAAATGAACGCGCTACTGCGCCAGATGGAGCGCACGGAGCGCGCGGACCAATGCAATCACGGGCGGCCCACCTGGTTCCAGTGGTCCATGAACGATCTGGACAAGCTGTTCATGCGCGGTCAATAGCGCATATGCCCCACCATGACTCCACCGGCTGATTCGGTCCGGACCTCAACCCTGATCTGCCTCACGGGCCCCACGGCATCCGGCAAATCGGCTGCCTCGCTTGCGCTGGCGCGCCGCTGGCCGATCGAGGTCATCGTCATGGATTCCGCAACGATCTATCGCGGCATGGATATTGGCACGGCCAAGCCCACGGCTGAAGAACAGGCGCAATTCCCGCACCACCTGCTCGACATCCGGGACCCGACACAGTCCTATTCCGCCGCCGAATTTGCCCGCGATGCCGCTGCACTCGTCCACGACATCCGTTCCAGAGGCCACATCCCGGTCATATGCGGTGGCACCCTGCTCTACTACAAGGCGCTACGTGAAGGCCTGAACGAGCTGCCGACCTCGGACCCCGCCACCCGCCGGCAACTGGACGACGAAGCGCGCGCGCGAGGTTGGCCCGCACTGCACGCCGAGTTGGCGCGCGTGGACCCCGCGACTGCTGCGCGGCTCGCCCCCAACGACAGTCAGCGGGTGCAGCGGGCATTGGAAATCTGGCGTAGCAGCGGGCGCACGATGAGCGACTGGCTGTCGCACCCGCTGCGGCCGGTCCTGCCTGGGTGGCGCTTTGCGACCATCAGCCTGGAACCCGCGGACCGCAGTGTCCTGCATGATCGCATCGGCCGGCGCTATCAGGACATGATGGCCGCGGGACTGCTGGACGAGGTCCGCGCCCTGCATCAGCGCGGTGATCTGCACCCGGGCCTGCCGTCGATCCGCTGCGTGGGTTACCGCCAGCTGTGGGACCACCTGGAAGGACGAGTTCCGCTGGAGGACGCGATCGAACGGGCAATCGCCGCCACGCGGCAACTTGCCAAGCGTCAGCTCACCTGGCTGCGAGCGATGCGTGAGCGCACGCTCATCGACTGCCTGTCAGGACAGGCCACCGATCAGGTCGTCGCGGCGTTCGCCGAAATGACTGGTGATTCTCACGGCACGGATTAAGCGATCAGCGCCGATCAATCCACGATGGTCTGGACACCGCCGGGTGCCTGGGGCTCGATCGCACCCAGCACATGAACGGTCTCGCCCTGGGCGCGCAACGTGGCTGCAATGGCATCGGCCCGTGCCGGATCAGCCACCAGCACCATGCCAATGCCGCAGTTGAAGACGCGCGCCATCTCGTGGTCATCCACGCCGCCCTGGGCCTGCAGCCACTGGAACAGGATCGGCCACTGCCAGGCGTCGCGATGAATGTGGGCGCACAGGCCAGGCGGCAGGATGCGTGGAACGTTCTCCAGCAGGCCGCCCCCCGTGATGTGGGCCAGCCCCCGGATCGCCGGACCATGCGCGGCCAATGCAGCCAGAACCTGCTTCACGTAGATGCGGGTGGGTTCCATGACTACATCCGCCAGCGGCCGACCGCCCAGATCCTGGTCGGGTCGCGCCCCCGCGCGCTGCAGGATCCTGCGCACCAGCGAATAGCCGTTCGAATGCGCGCCGCTGGAAGCCAGCCCCAGCACCGTATCACCGGCCTGGATGGTCTTGCCGTCGATGATGGCGGACTTCTCGACTGCCCCGACTGCGAAGCCTGCGAGGTCATATTCCCCATCCGGGTACATGCCCGGCATCTCGGCCGTCTCGCCGCCGATGAGCGCGCAACCGGCCAGTTCACAACCGCGCGCCACGCCCGCCACCACCTGGGACGCGGTATCCACGGACAGCTTGCCGCAGGCAAAATAGTCCAGGAAATAGAGTGGTTCCGCCCCCTGGACCAGGATGTCGTTGACGCTCATGGCGACCAGATCGATGCCTACGGTGTCATGGCGCTGCCACTCGAAGGCCAGGCGCAGCTTGGTGCCGACCCCATCGGTCCCGGACACCAGCACCGGTTCACGCAAATGCGGAGGGACCTGAAACAGCGCCCCGAAGCCGCCGATGCCCGCCATCACGCCCGGGCGCATCGTGCGCGCCGCCAGAGGCTTGATGCGGTCGACCAGCGCGTCGCCAGCGTCGATATCGACCCCGGCATCGCGGTAGGTCATGGAGGGTTTGGTTCCGTGGGTCATGAGAAAAGCTGCCGAATGTGCAAGAATTGCGGGTTTGGACGATGCATGACCCTGATTTTACGATGAAGTGCCGATTCGCATGACACAGCAACTGCTCCTGGACATCCTGCCTGGCGCCGTTCCGACCCTGGACGGCTTCGTGGCCGGGGTGAACGCGGCGGCGGTGGAATCAGTCCGCGCGCTGTCGCCAGGCCACGCGATATACCTGTGGGGCAGCGCGGGCTCGGGCCGCAGCCACCTGCTGCGTGCGCGCGCGCAGGGCGACGGCTGCCACTATCTGGATGCCCGAGCGCCAGCTCACCTGCTGCACGCGCTGGCGACCGACGAGGACCGGGCGCTCGCGCTGGTTGCGGTGGACGACGTGGGCGAGCTGAACGACTCGGCCCAGGCCGCGCTGTTCGCGCTTTTCAACCGATGGCGGGCGGCCGCCACCACGCCCGGTGCCTTCGCCCTGCTGACGGCGGGGGGGCGGGCGCCGCTCACCATGCCCTTGCGCGAGGACCTGCGCACACGCCTGGGGTGGGACCTGGTGTTCCGGCTAGAACAACTCACCGACGAGGAGCGCACCCGGGCCTTGCAGGAACGTGCGCTGAACCGGGGTTTGAAGCTGTCCGACGAGGTCCTGCACTGGATCCTCACCCACCACGACCGCGACATGGGGCGCCTCACGGCGCTCATCGATACGCTGGACCACTACTCTCTGGAGCGTCACCGCCCCATCACCCTGCCACTGCTCAAGGAGCTGCTGGCGCACCCGCCCGGACCGAGATGCCCATGACTTCCGCCGAACGCCTCGCCCTCTTCGATCTCGACCACACGCTGCTGCCGTTTGACAGCGACCACTTGTGGGCCGACTTCCTGGCAAGAACGGGGCGGGCCGGCGACCCCGAACTTGCGCGCCAGCGCAACGACGAACTGCTGCGCCGCTACGACGAGGGTACGCTGAGCGCTGAAGAAGCCGCCGACTTCATGCTGGGGCTGCTGCGCCTGGGCACACCCGCCGAACTCGCCCGGTGGCAGCACGATTACATGGAGCAGGTCATCCTCCCGGGCATCCTGCCGGTGGCGCGCGGCCTGGTAGCACACCACCAGGACCATGGCGATCTGTGCGCCATCGTCACGTCCACCAACGCCTTCGTCACCCAGCCCATCGCCGATGTCCTGGGTGTCCCGAACCTGATTGCCACGGTTCCCGAACGCGATGCACAGGGGCGCTACACCGGGCGCATCCAGGGCACACCCAGCTTCCAGGCGGGAAAGGTCCTGCGGGTGCGCGCCTGGCTGCGGAGCCTGGGCCTGCAACTGGAGGACTTCGAGGAATCCTGGTTCTACAGCGATTCCATGAACGACCTGCCCCTGCTGGAAGTGGTCAGCCACCCCGTGGCGACGAACCCCAGCCCTGCGCTGCGGGAACTGGCGGCTGGACGGGGTTGGCAGATTCTGGACCTGTTCGCGGACATTCAGTCTTAAAATACGCGCCATGCTCACGCAGACCATCAAACATTTCGTCTCACGCCTGCTCGCGACGCCGCCCAGCGGCCCTGTGCGCCTGCCACTCGATAAACACGGCATCGACCGCCGCCTGGTTTCGCGGCACGCGATCAAGGTCTGCGAAGTCCTGAACCAGGAAGGTTTCGATGCTTACATCGTGGGCGGCGCGGTGCGCGATCTCATCGTCGGCCTGCAGCCCAAGGACTTCGACGTGGCCACCAACGCCACGCCCAACCAGATCCGCCCGCTGTTCCGCCGGGCACGCATCATCGGCCGGCGATTCCAGCTGGTGCATGTGGTCTTCGGCCAGGAAATCATCGAGACATCCACCTTCCGCGCCCCGTCTTCGGGCGAACAGGAAACCGACGAGCACGGCCGCATCCTGCGTGACAATGTCTTCGGGACACACGAGGAAGATGCCGCGCGGCGCGACTTCACGATCAACGCGCTGTACTACGACCCGCTGAAGGAAGAAGTCATCGACTTCCACCAGGGCGTGGCCGACCTGAAGAACCGCGTGGTGCGCATGATCGGCGACCCGGAAACGCGCTATCGCGAGGATCCGGTACGCATGCTGCGGGCGCTGCGCTTCCAGGCCAAGCTGGGCGCGCGCATCGACCCGGCTACCGAAGCACCCATCAGCCGCCTGGCGCCGCTCATCGAACACGTCCCGGCTTCCCGCCTGTTCGACGAGACGCTGAAGCTTCTGACCTGCGGCCATGCCATGGATTGCCTGCGCGAACTGCGCCGCTCGGGTCTGACCAAAAGCCTGATCCCGCTGATCGACCGTATTTTCGAAGAAGAAGGCGGCGAGGCGTTCGTGGAAATCGCGCTGTCGCGCACCGATGACCGGGTGCGCCAGGGCAAGGCCGTGAGCCCCAGTTTTCTGTTTGCCGCACTGCTTTGGCGGCTGGTGGAAAAACGCTGGGCAGCTGAGACCGCCCAAGGCGTGCAACGCAACGAGGCGCTGATCCGCGCCGCCGACTCGGTGATCGAAGCACAGATGGACAAGCTTGCCATCCAGCGCCGCCACCAGGCCGACATGCGCGAGATCTGGCTCATGCAGGCGCGCTTCGAGCGCGCCACCGTGCGCTCCATCTGGCGCATGATGGAACAGCCCCGTTTCCGGGCAGCGGTTGATTTCCTGCAGTTGCGCGCCGAAGCGCGCGAGGTCGACAGCGTGCTCGCGCAATGGTGGATGGACCTGTCCAACAGCGGCGACGAGCGTCGCTCTCAGATGATAGACACCTGGCAGGCCGGGCATACCGGCGCCCGGCACCTGGCAGGCGGGACCACACGCCGCCGCCGGCGCCGCCATCGGACGCCGGACGAGGCCCCCAGCGCCAGCAACCCGCCGGCCGAGTAAAGATCCGCCATGACGCCGACCGGCCAGGCCGCACCCGTGCTGGCTTACATCGGCCTGGGCGCCAATTTGGGCGACGCGGCCACCACCGTCCTCGCTGCTGCTCAGGCACTCCGGGTGGACGCCGAAACCGCGGCCCTGAGGCTGTCCGCGCTTTACTGCACCGCTCCTGTGGACAGTTCGGGGCCCGACTACGTGAACGCGGTGGCCGAAATCCGCACGACTCGCACCCCCTTCGCACTGCTGGCGGCGCTGCAGGCCATCGAAAACCTGTATGGCCGCGAGCGCCCATACCGAAACGCACCGCGCACGCTGGATCTGGACCTGCTCTGGTATGACGGACGCCACATCCAGTCCCCCACGCTGACGGTTCCGCACCCACGCATGCACGAACGGGCATTCGTGCTGCGGCCGCTGCAGGAGCTCTTCCCCGATCTGGTCCTGGACCAGGGCCCCATTGCCGATCTTCTCGCCCGCTGTACGGGCCAGGCCGTGCAGCGGCTGGCAGCACAGGGTCCGGCCGGACGAAGCTGAAGGACCCGTGTCCCGGCCCTTTCAGCGTCACGGGGTGGGCCGGCAGCCGGGTTACACTGCGCGCATGAATGATCACGCACCCGCTGCCCGTCCGCTCATCCGCCTCGTGGTCGCCTACTGCGACAACCGGGTCATCGGCCGGGACGGCACCATGCCCTGGCATCTGCCCTCGGATCTGGCCCACTTCAAGCGCAGCACGCTGGGCCATCCCATCCTGATGGGGCGCAAGACCTGGGCGTCGCTGCAGCGTCGGCCACTGCCGGGGCGCCGTAATCTGGTGCTGAGCCGGGACTCGGGCTTCACTGCGGAAGGCGCTGAATCCTTCACTGGCCTGGGAACCGCACTGGCGGCCTGCACCGGCGCCGAACGGGTGTGCGTCATCGGCGGTGAACAGCTCTTCCGCCTGGCGCTGCCCATGGCCGACGAGATCGTGGCGACCGAAATCCATACGTCGATCGACGGCGATACCTGGTTTCCGGAGCTGGACGCGGGACAGTGGCGCGAGGCAGAGCGTCTGCCACAACCGGCGGAAAACGGCCTCTCGTTTGACTTCGTGACCTACCAGCGGATCCGCTGATCAGGGAAAGCGCGCTTGTGGGCGGGGCACGTCTGGCACAGAATGTGAAGTTCCTATCCTCCAACTCCATATTCCTCCATGAGGCTGCAATGAGTACGCAATCCCCTCCCATCGATCTGTCCAATCTTTGGATGCCGTTTACGGCAAACCGCCAGTTCAAGGCACACCCGCGGCTGCTCAAGAGCGCGCAGGGGATGTACTACACGGCGGACGATGGCCACCGAATCCTGGACGGTACAGCCGGGCTGTGGTGCGTGAACGCCGGCCACGCCCGCCCCGAGATCATCAAAGCGATCACGCGCCAAGCGAGTCAGCTTGACTACGCCCCCAGCTTCCAGATCAGCCACGAGGACTCTTTCCGCGCAGCATCGCGCGTGGCGGCGCTCATGCCGGACGGCCTGGACCGCATCTTCTTCACGAATTCCGGATCGGAGTCCGTGGACACGGCGCTGAAGATCGCACTGGCCTACCACCGTGCCCGCGGCGAGGGCCAGCGTACACGTCTCATCGGTCGCGAACGCGGCTACCACGGGGTGGGGTTCGGCGGCATTTCGGTCGGGGGCATCTCGCCCAACCGCAAGACCTTTTCGGGCGTGCTGCTGCCCGGGGTGGACCACCTGCCGCACACGCACGCACCGGACCATAACGCATTTTCACGCGGGCAGCCGGCCTGGGGGGCCCACCTGGCCGACGAACTCGAACGCATCGTGAATCTGCACGACGCTTCCACCATCGCCGCCGTCATCGTGGAACCCATGGCGGGTTCCACAGGCGTGCTGGTGCCGCCAGTCGGGTACCTGGAACGCCTGCGCGAAATCACATCCAAATACGGTATCTTGCTGATTTTCGACGAAGTCATCACTGCCTTCGGCCGATTGGGCGCGGCCACTGCCAGCGGGCGCTTCGGCGTCACACCGGATCTGATCACGATGGCCAAAGGCATCAGCAACGCCGCCATTCCAGCCGGCGCCGTGGCGGTCCAGCGCGGCATCTACGACACCATCCTGTCGGCCAGCCATAGCGGCATCGAGTTCTTCCACGGCTATACCTATTCGGCCCACCCCATGGCCACGGCAGCGATCCTGGCGGCGCTGGACATCTACGAACACGACGGGCTGTTCCAGCGCGCCGATTCACTGTCCAAGCTCTTCGAGGACGCCGCCCACAGCCTGCGTGGTCGACCCAACGTCATCGACGTCCGAAATATCGGACTGGTGGCCGGCATCGAACTCGCCCCCCGCGAGGGCGCACCCGGTGCGCGCGCAGCCGAGGTCTTCTCACGCTGCTTCGACCGAGGAGTCCTGGTGCGCTACACCGGCGATACGCTGGCTTTCTCGCCACCGCTCATCATCGAAGAATCCCAGATCCACGAGATGTTCGACACGGTATCCGAGGTGCTGGGCGAAATCGCCTGACCCCGACCGCTCGCCATCACCACACACAACTTGCCCCTGTCCTGCGAAATGCAGGACAGGGGCAAGGTTTTCTACATAGCCGACGGATTTACAGGCGACGGATAGCCGACCCAGCCCTCCGCCGCATGGCCGAAATTTCCAGCGTCAGGACTTTCCCGCCGAAGCCTTCGCCCGCGCCCGCATCGCTGTCACGGTCTCGCCGCCGATTCCCCAGCTATCAGTGTCGACTTCCTCGATCACCACAAAGGTGGTCTTGGGATTCTTTCCCAGCACGTCCACCAGAAGCTGCGTGGCGCCCTGGATGAGCTTGGCCTTCTGCTCGGCCGTCGCACCTTCCCGGGTGATCTTGATGTTGACGAATGGCATGTCGAAGTCCCCTGTTTTCGTGTGATGTAAAAAGGCCCCGCCGCCGTGGCGGGATCAAATGGAAAAGGCACCGGGCCAGCCAGCCCGGCGCCTTCGCGACCACCCTAAGCCGTGACGCGTTCCTCGTCTGGCAGATAGGCTTCCACCGGCGGGCAGGCGCAGCTGAGGTTGCGGTCCCCCCAGGCATTATCCACCCGCGCAACCGGCGGCCAGTACTTGCGCGCCGCCAGGCCCGGAACGGGGTAGGCAGCCTGCTCGCGCGTGTAGGGGTGAGTCCAGTCCTGCACCAGCAGCACCGACGCCGGGTGCGGCGCGTTGACCAGCACGTTGTCGCCGGCGGTCTGCTCACCGCGTTCGACAGAGGCGATCTCCGCGCGAATCGCAATCATGGCCTCGATGAAGCGGTCGAGTTCCTCCAGTCCCTCGGATTCCGTGGGTTCCACCATCAGCGTGCCCGGTACCGGAAAGCTCATGGTCGGCGCGTGGAAGCCATAGTCCATCAGACGCTTGGCGATGTCCTCGGCGTCGATGCCACTGACTTCCTTGATTGGACGGACATCCAGGATGCACTCGTGCGCCACCCGACCGTTCGCGCCCGCGTACAGGATGGGGTAATACGGCGCCAGGCGTGCCGCCAGGTAGTTGGCGTTCAGGATCGCCACCTGAGTTGCGCGCCGCAGGCCGGCGGCCCCCATCATGGCAATGTACATATACGAGATCGGCAGGATGCTGGCCGAACCATAGGGTGCCGCCGACACCGGGCCGGACTGGCCGGCTGGCAGGCGACCGTCTTCCCCCACCACACCAGGCAGGTACGGTGCCAGGTGCTCGCGCACCGCCACGGGGCCCACGCCTGGGCCGCCACCGCCATGCGGAATGCAGAAGGTCTTGTGCAGGTTCAGGTGCGAAACGTCTGAACCGAATCGCCCAGGACGTGCCACGCCCACCAGCGCATTCATGTTGGCGCCGTCCAGATAGACCTGACCGCCTGCTTCGTGAACGAGGTCGCAGATCTCGGTGACGGTCGTCTCGAACACGCCATGCGTGGACGGATAGGTAATCATGAGCGCCGCAAGCCTGTCGCCCACCTGGGAGATCTTCGCGCGCAGATCCGCCATGTCGATGCTGCCGTCGGCAGACGAAGCCACGACCACGACATCCATGCCGGCCAGGTGCGCCGACGCGGGATTGGTGCCATGGGCAGAGGCTGGGATCAGGCAGACATTACGCTGATGATCTCCATTGGCCCGGTGATAGCCGCGGATGGCGAGCAGCCCCGCGTACTCGCCCTGGGCGCCGGAATTGGGCTGCAAGCTGACGCGGTCATATCCGGTGATCTCGCACAGGGCGGCCGACAGGCGCTCGATGAGTTCCTGGTAGCCCTGGGCCTGGCCGGCTGGCGCAAAAGGATGCATGTCGCCAAATTCGGACCAGGTGATGGGGATCATCTCAGCCGTTGCATTGAGCTTCATGGTGCAGGAGCCCAAGGGGATCATGGAGCGATCCAGCGCGAGATCTTTGTCGGCCAGGGACCGGAGGTAACGCAGCATGTCGGTTTCGGACTTCACGCGCGAGAATGCCGGGTGCGCCAGGATCGCGCCCTGGCGACGCAGCGCGGACGGGATGCCGTCGCCCACACGGGCAAAGTCCGGTACGGCGCGGTTGGCGCCCGTAGCCGACGACAGCACGCCGACCAGAGTCTCGATGTCGGCTTCGCCCACCGTCTCATCCAGCGACAAGGCAACGTGGGTCTCGTCGACATGGCGCAGATTCATGCCGCCGTCCACGGCCGCATCCAGCACTGCCTGAGTGCGGGCGCCGGTGTCCAGCAGCAGCGTATCGAAATGGCTGTCGTTGCAGACTTTCAGGCCACAGGCCTTCAGGGCGGTGGCGAGCTGCGCGGTATGCGTCGCCACGCGTTGCGCGATGCGCGCAATGCCCTTGGGGCCGTGCCAGACGGCATACATGGCGGCCATGACGGCCAGCAGGACCTGAGCCGTGCAGATATTGGACGTCGCTTTCTCGCGGCGGATATGCTGCTCGCGGGTCTGCAACGCCAGGCGTAGCGCAGGCTCGCCGCGCGCGTCCTGAGACACCCCGACCAGACGGCCGGGCAGATTGCGCTTGTAGGCATCCTTGCAGGCCATGAATCCGGCATGCGGCCCGCCGTACCCCATGGGAACGCCAAAGCGCTGTGTGGAACCTACTGCAATGTCCGCCCCCCACTGACCCGGAGGCGTGAGCAGCGCCAGCGCCAGCAGATCGGTAGCGACCGCCACGACGGCACCCGCTGCATGAGCCTGTTCGACCAGGGCACGATAGTCCGCCACGCCGCCCAGGCTATGGGGGTATTGCAGCAGCACGCCAAAGCACTCGGGCAGGCCTTGTGATTCGTCGCCCACCACCAGTTCGATGTCCAATCCTGCCGCCCGTGTGCGCACGACTTCCAGCGTCTGCGGGTGCACATGTTTCGAGACGAAGAAGTCCTTTGATTTGGCGCGCGACACTCGGCGCGCCAGCGTCATGGCTTCAGCCGCCGCGGTTGCCTCGTCCAGCAGCGAGGAATTGGCAATGTCCAGACCGGTCAGATCGGCCACCATGGTCTGGTAGATGAGCAGGGCTTCCAGGCGCCCCTGGGAGATCTCGGGCTGGTACGGCGTGTAGGCCGTATACCAGGCCGGGTTTTCGAGGATATTGCGCAGGATCACGTGCGGCACATAGGTGCCGTAATAGCCTTGACCGATGTAGCTGCGCAGCACCTGGTTGCGGGCAGCCACCGCCTTCAGATCCGCCAGGGCCTCGACTTCGCCAAAAGGCCCGGGCAAGTCCAGGTACGGCGCTTCGGACAGAATATTGCCAGGGACCACTTCGCGGACCAGCGCATCCAGGCTGGCGACGCCGACAGCGGCCAACATGGCTTGTTGGTCCTCTTCGGCCGGCCCGATATGACGGGATACAAATTCGGAATGCATGGCGGAATCGCGCAGCATGGAGTTCTCCGGGATCAATCTGGGTGATTCGAATGCAGTTCAGGCCTGTGCCTCGTAGGCGGCGGCATCCAGCAGCCCGTCGATATCCGCCGGGTTGTCAGCGCGGATCTTGAAGATCCAGTGGTCATAGGCGGCTTCGTTGATGAGGGCCGGCTGGTCGTTCAGCGTCTCATTGAAGGCGATGATTTCGCCCGCAACCGGCGCGTAGATGTCTGAGGCGGCCTTGACCGACTCGACCACGGCCGCGTTGTCGCCAGCAGCGACCTTGGAGCCGATCTGTACGTCACCGACGAACACCAGGTCGCCGAGCTGATCCTGGGCGTCGTCGGTGATGCCGACCAGGAAGCAGTCGCCGTCGGCCTTGACCCACTCGTGGGACGTCGTGTATTTGCGATCGTTGGGAATGGACATGATGGATCCCTGAAAATGAAAGAATGGAAGAAAGTTGATCGGGTGATCAGGCCAGGACTTTGCCGTTGCGCACAAAGGGCGGGCGCACGATCTGTGCCGGGACCCATTTGCCGCGAATTTCGATCTCGGCCCGATCGCCCGGTACCGAGCCCACCGGCACGCGGGCCAAACCGACCGAAACCCCCATGGTCGGCGCCATGGTGCCGCTGGTCACCTGGCCTTCACCCTGCGCAGTGCGCACCTTCATGTGGCCGCGCATGATGCCGCGCTCCAGCAGCTTCAGGCCCACCAGCTCGCGCACGGCAGGCGCGGCTTCCAGCGCCTGACGGCCGATGAAATCCCGCTCGGGGTCCTTCAGCGATACCGTCCAGGCCAGCCCCGATTCGAGCGGGTGGACCGTTTCGTCCATGTCGTTACCGTACAGATTCATGCCGGCCTCAAGCCGCAGCGTGTCGCGCGCGCCCAGGCCACAGGGATGAACACCGGCTGCCAGCAGAGCGTCCCAAAACGACTTCACCGCAATGGCCGGCAGGACGATCTCGAACCCGTCTTCGCCGGTGTACCCGGTGCGGGCCACCAGGGTGTTCTCGTCGACCAGCGCCCCCGTGAACGGTTTCAGGTCCTGGGTCGCGGGCTTCCATTCCGGGTGCACGGCCCAGACCGTCTCGCGCGCTTTCGGACCCTGGACGGCCAGCATGGCCAGGTCACGCCGGGGAGTGGCCGTCACCCCGTAGGCAGCCGCCTGTTCACGGATCCAGGCGGTGTCCTTGTCCGCCGTTCCGGCGTTCACCACCATGCGCCAGCGATCCGGAGCGAAGAAATAGGTGATCAGATCATCGATCACCCCGCCGTCCGGACGCAGCATGCAGGAATACAAGGCCTTGCCGGGATGGCCGACGATTTTGGCCACATCATTGGCCAACAGATGACGCAGGAAATCCAGCGCGCGGTCGCCGGTGATATCCAGGTTGAGCATGTGCGAGACATCGAACACGCCTACGGACTGACGCACAGCGTGGTGTTCCTCGAGCAGCGAGCCGTAGGACAGCGGCATGTCCCAGCCACCAAAATCAACGATCTTGGCGCCCAGGGCGACATGGGTCTGGAACAAAGGGGTCTGGGCGGGCATGGAGACTCCGGACAATAGAATGGGGGCGGCACAGGTGCCGGCAACGCCCTTCTGTCCTTTTGCCTGAGAGTTGCCCCGCCACTGCTGGGGGTTCACCTTCGGCGCCCGCCCAAACCAGGGCGGGTCTCTCCAGAATGCTGCGATGCGTGCACGGCATCATGCGGGTGGTACGGGGTGCCTGAGCGATTCTGGGCGAATTGCGCCTTCGGCGGCCACCCCATCGGGCGGCACTCTCCCACCCACATCGGGTGACAGCAAGGGCAAAGCATACTCTGAAAACCCACCGCCCAACAATCGAAAAAACGCAGTGAAATCAGATGTAACCGAGCGCTCGCCAGCGTGCCTGAATCTCGGCATCCACGCCCAGTTCGTCCAAGACGTCTCGGGTATCCTGGCCCAGGTCGGGCGCCTGACGCTCGATCCCGCCCGGCGTCGCGGACAGCTTGGGCACGATGCCCGGAACCTGGCAAGGCGTCCCGTCGGCCAGCGGCTGATCCAGGATCATGCCGCGCGCGCGGTAATGCGGATCGGCGGCGATGTCCGCCACGTTGTAGATGCGCCCGGCCGGAATGCGCGCCGCATTGAGTACGTCCAGCGCCTGATCCTGGGTACGGCCGGCCGCCCACTCGCCGATCGCGGCGTCGAGGCGGGCCACCTGGGCCACACGCCCGGGGTTGTGCGCCAGCGCCGGATCAGCCCCCAGATCCTCACGGCCGATGGCCCGCATCAGCCGTTGAAAGATGCTGTCGCCATTGCCGGCGATCAACACATAGCCATCCTGGCAAGCATAGGCGCTGGTGGGCGCAATACCGGGCAGGCTGCTGCCAGCCGGCTGCCGGATTTCGCCAAAGACGGCGTATTCCGGCAACAGGCTCTCCATCATGTTGAAAACAGATTCGTACAGCGCCACATCCACCATCTGCCCCACGCCCTGCTGATCGCGGCTGCGCAACGCCAACAGCACGCCGATCACGCCATGCAGCGCCGACAGGGAATCCCCGATCGACACGCCCACACGCACCGGCGGACGGCCGGGCTCGCCGCTGAGATAGCGCAACCCGCCCATGGCCTCGGCCACCACGCCGAAGCCCGGCCGGTCGCGATAGGGGCCGGTCTGTCCGTACCCCGAGACGCGCAGCATGACCAGCCGCGGATAGAGTTCGTGCAGCGCCTCCCAGCCCAGGCCCCACGATTCGAGCGTGCCAGGCTTGAAATTCTCGACCACCACGTCGCACTCGCCCACCAGGCGGCGCACCAGATCCTGGATCTCGGGTTGTCGCAGGTCCAGGGTGACGGACTTCTTGTTGCGCGACTGGACCTGCCACCAGACGGAGGTGCCCTGGTGCAGCAACCGCCAGTTGCGCAGGGGGTCTCCCTGGCCGGGTGGCTCGATCTTGATGACCTCGGCGCCGAATTCACCCAGGATCTTGGCGGCGAACGGGCCTGCAATCAGCTGCCCCATTTCGAGCACGCGGATGCCCGACAGGGGCTTGGGCTGCGCCGCCTTCGGGTCAGGCATCGACGACGCCCTCGCGGATGCAGTCCACGTAGTAATGGCGCTGACCATTGTCATCGGTATCGTAGGCCAGACCGTGCACGTCCGTCTCAAACCCGGGGAACTGGTGATTGAATTCCTGGGTGAACTTCAGATAATCAACGATGTCGCGATTGAAGCGTTCGCCCGGAATCAGCAGCGGGATGCCCGGCGGATAGGGCGTGAGCAGCACACCGGTCACACGGCCCTCCAGGTCGGCTACCTGGATGCGCTCGACCTCGCGGTGCGCCATGCGTGCGTAGGCGTCCGCCGGGCGCATCGCCGGTTCCATGTCGCTGAGATATACCCGGGTAGTCAGGCGCGCAAAGTCATAGCGTCGGTACGCCTCGTGGATTTGCTGGCACAGGTCGCGCAGCCCCAAGTGTTCATAGCGTTTGTGCGCCTTGGCGAATTCGGGCAGCACGCGCCACAGGGGCTGATTGCGGTCGTATTCGTCCTTGAACTGCTGCAGCGCGGCCAGCAGCGTGTTCCAGCGGCCCTTGGTGATGCCGATGGTGAACAGGATGAAGAATGAATACAGGCCGGTCTTCTCGACCACCACGCCGTGTTCCACCAGATAACGCGAAACCAGCGCCGCCGGGATGCCGCTGTCGGCAAAAGTACCGGAGATATCCAGTCCAGGCGTGACCACCGTGCACTTGATGGGGTCCAGCATGTTGAAGCCTTCGGCCAGATCGCCGAAGCCGTGCCACTCGTCTCCAGACTCCAGCACCCAGTCCTCGCGGTTGCCGATGCCCTCTGCGGGCAGGCGGTTCGGGCCCCAGACCTTGAACCACCAGTCGGTGCGGCCATATTCGGATTCGACCTTGCGCATGGCGCGGCGGAAATCCATGGCTTCGCGGATGGACTCTTCCACCAGCGCGGTGCCCCCCGGCGGCTCCATCATGGCGGCGGCGACATCGCAGGACGCAATGATGGCGTATTGCGGCGAGGTCGACGTGTGCATGAGGAACGCTTCATTGAACAGGTTGCGGTCCAGCTTGCGCGTCTCGGAATCCTGAACCACGATCTGCGACGCCTGCGAGAGCCCAGCCAGCAGCTTGTGCGTGGAGTGCGTGGCGAAGATCATCGTGTCCTTGCTGCGCGGGCGGTTGGGCCCGATCGCGTGCATGTCCTCGTAGAACTCGTGAAAGGCGGCATGCGGCAGCCAGGCTTCGTCAAAGTGCAGGGTGTCGATGTAGGAACCCAGCTTTTCCTTGATCATTTCCACGTTGTAGATGACGCCGTCATAGGTGCTTTGCGTCAGCGACAGGATGCGCGGCCGCTTGTTCACCGCCACTCGCGCAAAGGGATTGGCCTCGATCTTGCGCTGGATGTTTTCCGGATCGAATTCCTCCAGCGGAATCGGCCCGATGATGCCCAGGTGATTGCGGGTCGGGCGCAGGAACACCGGGATGGCGCCGGTCATGGTGATGGCGTGGAGGATGGACTTGTGGCAATTGCGGTCCACCACCACCACGTCGCCCGCCGCGACATTGGCATGCCAGACGATCTTGTTCGACGTGGATGTGCCGTTGGTCACGAAAAAGCAGTGATCCGCATGGAAGATACGCGCCGCGTTCTTTTCTGATTCAGCCACCGGCCCGGTATGGTCCAGGAGCTGTCCGAGTTCATCCACGGCGTTGCAGACGTCAGCGCGCAGCATGTTCTCGCCGAAGAACTGGTGGAACATCTGGCCCACGGGGCTCTTCAGAAACGCGACCCCGCCCGAATGTCCAGGACAGTGCCAGGAATACGAGCCATCCGAGGCATACTCCAGCAGTTCACGGAAGAACGGCGGCGCCAGGCTGTCCAGGTAGGCACGCGCCTCGCGGATGATGTGGCGCGCGACGAACTCTGGCGTGTCCTCGAACATGTGGATGAAGCCGTGGAGCTCGCGCAGGATGTCGTTCGGGATGTGCTGAGAGGTCCGCGTCTCGCCATACAGGTAGATGGGGATGTCTTCGTTGCGAAAGCGCAGCTCGCCGATGAAGGCGCGCAGGTTCTTGATCGCGTTGGCGACGTCTTCCGGCGAGTCCTCGTCGAATTCCTCGTCATCGATGGACAGGATGAACGCGCTGGCACGGCTCTGCTGCTGCGCGAAGGAGCTGAGGTCACCATAGCTGGTGACTCCCAGGACTTCGGCGCCCTCGGCCTCGATGGCCGAAGCCAGGGCACGGATGCCGAAGCCGGAGGTGTTTTCGGCGCGATAGTCTTCGTCAATGATGACGATCGGAAAACGAAATTTCATTGCAATGACCCCAAAAGAGAAGGTCGGCATGGACCGCAGCCCGGCCATGCGAATGACTTATATCCCGCCCGGTTTCCCCAGGCGCGGCGCTCTGTCTGACGAGTGTCAGGTTCGCGGCAAGGTAACCCCGCGCTGCCCCTGGTACTTACCACCCCGGTCCGCGTACGAAGTCTCGCAGACCTCGTCGCCTTCGAAGAACAGCATCTGGGCACAGCCTTCGCCAGAATAGATCTTCGCCGGCAGCGGCGTAGTGTTGGAAAACTCCAGCGTGACATGGCCTTCCCATTCGGGTTCCAGCGGCGTGACGTTGACGATGATGCCGCAGCGCGCATAGGTGCTCTTGCCCAAGCACACCGTCAGGATGGAACGTGGAATGCGGAAGTATTCCACCGTGCGCGCCAAAGCGAACGAATTCGGCGGAATGATACAGACATCGCCGTGAAAATCCACAAAAGATTTCTCGTCGAACGCCTTGGGGTCGACGATCGTGGAATTGATGTTGGTGAAGATCTTGTATTCGTTGGCGCAACGCACATCGTAGCCATAGCTGCTGGTGCCGTAACTGACGATGCGCTGGCCGTTCACGGAGCGTACCTGGCCCGGCTCGAAAGGTTCAATCATGCCCGCAGCAGCAGCGCGGCGGATCCAGCGATCGTTCTTGATGCTCATGGAGCCTCTCTGTGGAATTTTGGAAATCTTCTGAACCGGTCGCCGCGCCTGCTTTCCGCCGGATCTGCTCAGTGAATTCTCAGGTATTTTAGTCAAGATCCCGTGCTGGCGCCGAGGCGTTCGCGCGCAGCTGTCAATCCATGGAAAACCAGCGGTAGACCAGGGCCAGCCCGCTGACCGTCCCCACTGTGACCTCGGCCTGCAGCCGGCGCAGGACCCGGTAGCTCAGGCGGGCAACGGTCCCGGTCTGCGCCAGGGACTGCTCCAGGCTGATCTTCAGGTTGTCGGTCAACGTCTTGCTGGCCAAGGCAAACTTCCGTTCGGCAAGACTCGCACCCGTATCCAGATCCGTGACCACGCTCTGCGCAGGCAATACGCTGCCGGTGCTCCCCAGTGTTCCCGACCGGATGCTCAGTTCATCCAGACCGAAGCGCTTGTAGAACGGTTCACCGCCCGACAAGAACGAACTGCCCACCGTGAACAACAGCGACATGTCGCCACCCCCGCCCTGGTCCGGGCCGTGTCCCAACAGCAGCCACGTGAGCTTTTCAGTTTCACTGACGTCGGGGTGCGACACCAGGTCGATGCGCGGGCGGCGGGCCGTGCCGGCCACCCGCACACCGGCCTGCACTGCCACATCGGTGCGCAGAGCCTCGATCGACAACACCGGGTTGGCAATATCGCCTTGGAAGGTCACGGTCCCGCGCCGCAACTGCAGATGCTGGCCGTACACATCGATAGACCCGCCGCGCGTGCGCAGGGCGCCCAGCGCCGTCAGCTTGCCCTGTCGCATACGCAGATCCACACTGCCCACAAGGCCCGAGTTCACGCCGTAGCCGGTCAGATAGAAGCGCGGCCCCAGATCCACGGTCAGATCCACTGACAGATCCAGCGGGGTGGCGGGCGCCGGCGCGACCGGTTTGCCAGGCTGCAGGATCACGACATCGCCATCCAGGGACGGGATATTGTTCAGCATGTCCAGATCGAACCAGCCGGCATCAGCGACGATCTTGCCGCCCACGCGGATCTCCGGCAAACCGGCCTGCACGGAAACATCGCCGCTCACCATGGCATAGCGGTCGGCCCGTTGCAGGATGGGATAACGCCGGAAGGCAATCTGCACCTGCCCCTGCTGCTGATACAGGTCCCAATCCCCCGATACATCCAGGCTCCCGTTCTGTGCGTCCGGATTCTCGGAAATCCAGGTAGCGGTGCGCCATTCCTTGGGCGTGACGCGGCGCACTGCGGGGAAGCGCAGATGATCCAGCACAATGCGCGTGCCCGCCAGATGCGCCTGCAAGGTCCCGTCCAGCAACCGGATTCCCTGGTCCACGCTAAGAATGCGCAGACTCTGCGCCTGCACCGGTCCCGAGAACGTCCAGCGACCGTCAGCCTGGCTCTGTCCACGCACGTCGGCATGCACCGTACCGCCAATCTCCAGGGCCCCACCCACCAGCAGATTCACCCAGGCCAGATCGTCCGAGTCCGCTTCCACGCGAACATGTTTCACATCCTTCGGATGCAGCACAATGCCGCCGCCCGGCAACGCATGCACCGGCGTGTCAGCCTGCACCCGCAAGCTGCCCATCTTGTCGGTACGGATCTGCAGATCGGCGCGGGCCACGCTGGTGCCCTGGCGCGCGGGACGGATGGTCAGATCCAGGCTCGCGGTCTGCAGTCCCAGGGTGATGGGCACGTCGCCCGGAACGATCAGGTCTCCACCCGTACGGGTGAAATGAATGTCGCCGCTCAGGGCCCCCTTGAATCCCAGGTTCCACGTCAGTCTGGTCTCCAGACGGCTGCGGCGGGCCCGGTCGGACAGCGCCGTATGCACGCCGCCCGTCTGAACGCCGCCTCGTTCAAGCCACGACTGAATCTTCAGAATACGCTCGGGCGTGATAACCAATGGCTCGATCTGCCCGCGTGTCGCCCATTGCCCGGCGGAGCCGCTGGATGCCTGGTGCTGGAGCTGCAGCAGTTCCTGCCCGTCCAGCGCCACATCCAGCACCGCACGCCCGACAGTCCAGGCGCCCGAATCCGTGACGGACACGGGCACGGCCACGCGGCTGCGAACAGCCAGGCCGGCGTGCTGCAACTGCAGCGTGGAGACCTGCCCCTGCCAGCCGCGGCCCTCCGTCCAGCCGCCAACCATCGCCACATCGGCCGACAGCGGAGCCCGGCCGAGCACGCCTTCCTGGGGATTGTCCGGCACCAGCCGCAACTTCAGCTCGCTGCGCTGGTGCGCAAGCGATCCGTCGCCAGTCAGGCCGACCGAACCACCGCCGGACAGACCAGGCCAAGCGGCCTTCAGACTCGGAACCTGGGCCTGCAATGACAGGCGGCTGGCGGTCTCGGCCACATCGCCGCGCGCCTCCAGATGGTTCGGCCCCAAGGTCAGCATCACATCCAGTCCGGTGAGCACCAGTCCGCGCGGATTCCACGGACCAGTCGCCCCCAGGTCCAGCAGGACCCCCTGGACGCGCCTCAGGTGCGCAACCTTGACGTGCCCCGACATCGGCGTGCCGTTCCAGCGATTGGGGCCATCCAGCTCGAGCCGGAGGGCAAGATCATCAATCTGCTGCGCGGCTGTCAGATGCACCTGAGCATCACCTTTCAGATTCAGCACGGTGGATCCCAACTCTTTGGGCAGCCAGGGATTCAACCGCAACTGGCGCGCTGACCACTGCGTCTGAACCATGCGTGACCCATCGGCGGCCGGCGCCTGCGGCAACACAGTCAACTGCAAGGCTGTCTCACCGGGCAGGGTCAGAGCCAGACGCGTCTGACCCAGAGGGAACGCCCGTCCCGGAGTGACGCGGGCATCCGCCTCGAGCCGCGCGCCCTGTCCGTCACCACCAGCCTGCACACGAAAGTCGTCGACGGTGCCGCTCACTTGGGCCCGCAAGCGGACCGGGCATGCCGGACCGGACTTCTCCGGCTCGCTGCGCAGCACGTTCCGAAGGCAGAAGGGCGAATCCGGGCCATCCGCAAGGGCGGAGGCCCGCAGATCCAGATCAAACGGCCAGGGCGCGGCCAACGCGTGCAGCACCCCACGGCCCGACAGGCTCACCTGCGAGTCTTTACCGGACCCCTGCAACTGTGTCAGCACCACTGTTGCACCCGACCGATCCAGGGTCAGCGCCGCAGACACCGAGCCGACTGCCACGGGCAAGGGCCGACCATCGACGGTCAGGTCCAGACCATCAGCCAGCGCCAGCCGGTCCACCTGGACGTTCACCGGCAAGGCCGGTATGTGCAAGGGGCCTTCCGATGGCTTGGCCGGATTCGTCGTCACGACGACATCGGCACGCATGGCGGAAAGGTCGGTCACATGGAGCCGGCGATCCCGCAATTCCCGCCACAGGACGGCCAGGTGCAAACCGGTGAGGCGGACCTCCGCTTCCGGCAGCCCGATCGACAGATCCTGTACCGACAAGCCATCGGCGAGCGTTCCCTGAACCCCGTGGACCTGTCCATCCATCTGGGCCACGACCGTGCGCAGCAGCCAGCGGGTCCCGGCCTGGCTGGAGACGCACCACCAGGCGAATCCAGACACCAGCAGCAGCGCCAACACCAGCGGCGGCAACCCCCACAAGGCCAGCAACCGCAACCCGCGCGCAAACGGACGCAACAAACGCAGCGGCCCCTTCAAAACGCGATCCCCAGGGAGAACTGCAGCCGCAGACGCTGGTCCTTCTGCGCCCAGGCCAGATCCACGAAGAACGGCCCGGCTGGCGTGCGTACAGCAAGGCCGGCACCGTATCCCAGATGCCATTTGAACTGCCGGAAGGATTCAGCCGCGTCGCCTGCATCCACAAACAGATTGGCCCCGAGGACATCCGTGAAGTAATGCGTGTATTCGATGCTGGCAACGCCCAGCGCCGGTGCACCCACGATTGCATCGCCGCGCTGCAGACCGATGCTCTGGTAGCGATAACCCCGGATGGTGCGCGCACCGCCAGTGCGCCATGCAAAGTCCTGAGGCAGCCGGTCGGTCTGCGACCAGACCTTGCCAATCTCGCCGCGCATGGTCAGCACGTCGCGGTCCCCGATCGGCCACCATTTCTGCAGGCGCAGGCTGCTGCGGTAAAAGGGCTTGCCGTCATCCAGCGTCGTGCCCACGCCCGCTCCGAATTCGACGAGATTCCCCTCGCGAGGATCGTATTTGCTATTCACGTCCCGGCGCAGCCATTGCCAGGTGCCCACCAGACTGGGCACCTCGTAGTGATCCGCCCCCGCAATCCGGGTCTTGTCGTAGGTGACCTGGGCTCCCCAGCGGACTTCGTATTCCACGCGGCTGTCACCAGCAGCCTTGCGCTCCTGGCTGCGCTTCCAGCCAATGCCCGTGCGGCTGTTTTCCAGGCCCTGGATGTCCGAATGGTCATACAGCAGGCCGAAGCTGTCCTGATAGCCACCGCTCGTCGGTGGCAGGTGCACGTCGAAGAAAGCACGCTGCTGGTCTTTGTCCACGCCCGCCCCCGTCTCGATCCAGATCGGCAGCCCGGCGACGACGTTCTGGCGGTAGAGGCCCTCGACCCGCACGCCATGATCGCTGTCCGCCCCTAGCGAACCGCTGAAGTAGCGGGCGGGCGCCTCCGTCACCTGAACCCTGACCGGGACCGTCACCGGGGCATCCTCCTGCCGCGCTCCGCCAGATTGCGCCAACCCGGCATCGGCACGAGCCGCAGCCCGGGTTTCGGAAGATCCGCCAGCCGCTCCACCCGCCGGCTGCGTGGTGCCGTCATCCAGCGTGACGAACGCCCCGCGGAAAAAGATGGTGGACTGCAATGCCTGCTGCCAGTCCTCGAGCTGCTTCCTGTCGTAGGGATCGCCCGGATCGTAGCGGACATAGCGCCGGATCAGCGATTCCGGTACACGCTTCAGGCCGATGACCTCCAGTTTCCCCAGGCGCACGGGCGGGCCGCTGTTCACTTCGACCTGAAGGTTCGCCCGAGCTTGGACCGGATCCACTTCGGCAAGCGTCTTGTCGGCGCGAGCAAAGTAAAAGTCCTGCGCCGTCACCTCGTCGAGCAGATCGGACTTGGCCTTGCTCCAGTCGTCATTGATGAACGGCATGCCCGGCTTGAGCAGCCACTGCTGTCGAAGCCACTCGCGGCGCGAGGCATAGGCATCGCCCGCAATCGCACCGCTGAATGACAGGCCAAATTGCCGGACCTGGGTACGTTCCCCTGGGTCGATGGTGATGTCCCAGAACTCACCCTTGCCCGCCTCTCCCGGGGAAACGTCCAGCGTGACCTTGCCTGCAAAATACCCCTGGGTGCGTAGGGCGGCCAGAGCCGCATCCTGAGCTCGGCGCCGCAGCCGCAAAACCTCGTGCACATCCTGATCTTGAGTCAGGCGCGTGATGGCGCCCACCGCCTTGGTAATGTCCTGTAGCACCTTGGGGGGCGCACCCCCAGGGTCGATGATCACCTGGGGAGGCACCGCCCGCGCCGACTGCGTCATGAAGATGGCAACGCAGCACAGAACGGCGGTACTTCCCCAATGCATCAGGACTTTCGGGCTACGACTCGCGGCTTTGCGCCGGAGTCGTCCAGCGGTTGGCCCGCGACGTGAATGGCAAGCTGGTGGGCGATCTCGTGATAGAGCTGCGCGGCCTTTCCGTCGGGGGACGCCACCACGCTGGGCCGCCCGGAATCAGTTTCCTCGCGGATGTCGAGTTGCAAGGGCAGCGCCCCCAGATAAGGCAAATGATAATTGGCTGCCAGATGCCGGCCACCGTCCTGCCCGAAAATAGGTTCGACATGCCCGCAATTCGAGCATATGTGCACCGACATGTTTTCAACGATCCCCAACACCGGGACATCCACCTTCTGGAACATGATGAGACCCTTGCGGGCATCGGCGAGCGCCAAGTCCTGGGGAGTGGTCACGATCACCGCCCCCGTCAGGGGAACCTTCTGCGCCATCGTCAAGGCAATATCGCCGGTTCCCGGCGGCATGTCCACTATCAGATAGTCCAAATCGTTCCAATTCGTAAGTGAAAGCAACTGAGTGAGAGCCTGGGTGACCATGGGACCGCGCCAGATCGCGGGCCCATCGTCATCCATCAGGAAACCGATGGAATTGGCCTGCAGGCCATGCCCGATCAGGGGCTCCATGCTCTTGCCGTCCGAGCTCTTGGGCTTGCCGGAAAGCCCCAGCATGATGGGTACACTCGGCCCGTAGATGTCCGCATCCAGCAGCCCTACGCGAGCGCCCTGGGCCTGCAGCGCCAGAGCCAGATTCACAGCGGTGGTGCTCTTGCCGACCCCGCCCTTGCCGGAAGCCACCGCAATGATGTTGCGCACGGTGTCGAGCGCGCGCAGGCCGCGCTGCACGGCATGGGTACGGACCTTCATCTGCACATCCAGCTTCCCGAGGCGCTGACCCGCCGCCTGCATTGCAGCCTCGATGGCCGCACGCAAGGCCTGGCTGCCATTGAATATGGGGTAGCCCAGGGTTACAGTGATACTGAAAGCGTCGCCTTCGGCAGCGACCTGCAATTCAGGCTCGGTGACGGATAGCGTCTTGTGCGTTTCGGGGTCGACCACGCGGGACAAAACCGCGCGGACATCCTGGACAGTGGCAGTCATATCGGATCCGGATGAAATCGTTCGAAACCGAAAGCATAGCGGATCGCTCTGGAAATCGACGGATTGACCCCGATATGGACATCAGATCGCCTCGGTCCGCCCCCGCAACGCCCGATTTTCAACGGCAAGGAGAGCCACATGAACATCATTCAACAAACTCTGCGCGCCGCCCTGTTCCTGATTCTCGCCTTCTTCGGCGTGATCATGGCCCTGATTTTCATGACCTCGACGGCGCTGGCCATCGGGGTGCTGTACATCGTGGCGCGTCTACAAGGGCGGCCCTTTGGCGTGAAGGCTTACTGGGACGAGCGGCGCAGGCCAAACATGCCGGGGCACAGGAGCGCCTGGTCGCGCCAGGCAGCCAGCCGGCGCGAGCATGACGTGGTGGACATCGAAATGCGCGAAATCCCCTAGAATAGGGGTTTTTGCCAGTTCGATTCTGTCCCCATGCCGCGCACGATCTTCGTCACTACCGCCCTTCCTTACGCCAACGGTTCGTTCCACATCGGCCACATCATGGAATACATCCAGGCCGACACCTGGGTGCGCACCATGCGCATGGCCGGCCATACGGTGCACTTCGTGGGGGCAGACGACGCGCACGGCGCACCCATCATGCTCAAGGCCGAATCCGAGGGCATCACGCCGCAGGCCCTGGTGGCGCGCTACGCAGCCGAGCGGCCAAAGTACCTGAACGGCTTCCACATCCGCTTCGATCACTGGCACAGCACGGACACACCCGAAAACGTGGAATTGTCGCAAGACATTTACCGCGCGCTGAAGGCCGCCGGTTTCATCGACCGCCACGAGGTCGAGCAATTTTACGACCCGGTCAAGGGCATGTTCCTGCCCGATCGCTACATCAAGGGCGAATGCCCGCACTGCCACGCAAAGGATCAGTACGGCGATTCCTGCGAAGTCTGCGGCGCGGTCTACCGCCCCACGGATCTCATCGACCCCTACTCCACGCTGACCAAGGCGCGCCCGGTGCTGCGCCGTTCCGAACACTTTTTCTTCCGCCTGTCGGACCCACGCTGTGTGGCGTTCCTGCAGGAATGGACCACAGGGGCACGGGCCGACGGCAGTCTGCGGCTGCAACCCGAGGTCCTGGCCAAGACCCGCGAATGGCTGGGTACGACCGACGGCGCCCAGGCCAATCTGGCCGACTGGGACATCTCGCGCGAGGAACCCTACTTCGGCATCCCGATTCCGGACGCGCCGGGCAAGTACTTCTACGTCTGGCTGGATGCGCCGGTGGGCTACCTGGCGTCGCTCAAGGCCTACTGCATGAAACAGGGCCTGGACTTCGACGCCCTGCTCGCCCCTGACAGCAGGACCGAACAGGTTCACTTCATCGGCAAGGACATCGTCTATTTCCACGCACTGTTCTGGCCGGCCATGCTGAAATTTTCCAGCCGCAAGACTCCGGACATGCTGCATGTGCATGGCTTCATCACCGTCAGTGGCGAAAAGATGTCAAAGAGCCGCGGCACCGGGATCTCACCGCTGCGCTACCTGGACATCGGCATGGACGCGGAATGGCTGCGCTATTACATTGCCGCCAAACTGAATGCCCACGTCGAAGACGTAGACTTCAACCCCGAGGACTTCATCGCGCGGGTCAACAGCGATCTGATCGGCAAATACGTCAACATCGCCAGCCGCGCGGCCCCGTTCATCACCCGGCACTTTGGCGGCGAACTGGCCTATACCGGCGACACACAGGCCCTGCGTGACGAACTGCGGACGCTGGCGCACGAAGTGCGGGGCGACTTCGAGACCCGCGACTATGGCCGCGCCATCCGCCGAATCATGGCGCAAGCCGACCGCATCAACCAGACCTTCGACGCTGCGCAGCCCTGGGTGCTGGCCAAGGGTATCGCCCAGGCCGACGCCGCACAGAAGGCGGCGCTGCAGGACATCTGCTCACGCACGCTGGCCGGCTTCCAGGCGCTGTCCGTGATGCTGGCACCGGTCCTGCCGGCGCTGAGCGAGCGCGTCGCCCGCGAGCTGTTCGGCCACAGCCGGAACTATCAATGGACCGACGCGGATGATCTGCCCACACACATTGCCGCGTTCAAGCACCTGATGCAACGCGTCGATCCGGCGCAACTCGATGCCCTGTTCGAACCACCCGAATCGCCCACTGCGGCAGTGCCCGGCGGCGAGACCATCGCCGACACCATCCAGATCGACGATTTCGCCAAGGTCGATCTGCGAATCGCACGCATCGTGAAATGCACCGAGGTCGAAGGCTCCAGCAAACTGCTGCGCCTGTCGCTGGACGTGGGTGAAGGTCGCCTGCGTCAGGTGTTTTCGGGGATCAAGTCCTCTTACAAGCCCGATGATCTGACGGGCAAACTCACCGTGCTGGTGGCCAACCTTGCCCCGCGCAAGATGCGCTTTGGCGTCTCCGAAGGCATGGTGCTGGCGGCCAGCCACGCCGACGAAAAAGCGCAACCTGGCATCTACGTGCTGGAGCCGTGGCCGGGAGCGCAGCCGGGGATGCGGATTCACTAGGCTGCAGGGACCTCCTCCAAGCCGCTTCAGCGCGGCCCGGGATCATCAGGCCTGGCCTTCAGGGGCATTCTGCCCGAACAGCAGGCGCGTGATCATCGCCTCGTCGATAGACTCGCCGCTCAGGGTACGCGCCAGGATTTCGCTGCCCAGCAGCTGCGGCGAAATCACGATGTCCGGATTCACGCGGCGGATCTTGGCCAGGTGCACGGCCGAATTCGCAAGGGCGACCAGCTTGGTGCCCGATCCAGCCACTTCCCGCCCCGCCATCACGATGAAGGCGTTCTCGGAGTCGTCCAGGCGCAGCGCCAGCACATAGCGGGCCTGGCCGGCGCCCGCCTGGCGCAGCACGTCGGCATCCGAAGCATCGCCCACCAGCACATCCGCATCGTCGGGATACGGATGCGGATCAGCCGAGGGAACGATCACGGTGACGTCGTGGCCTCGTTGACGCAAGGCACTGTAGACGCTTTGCGCCAGCGGGCTCACCCCCGCAATGATGATGTGATTCTTTCGCATGGCATGTGAGATCCGCGCACGCATCAGGCGTCGCAGGTTTCCTCCGATGAGAGGCCCGACGATGGCGCCAATGGACGTGGCAAAGACCGTGATCCCCATAAGGATGATGGAAGCCGTGAACAGGCGCGCCGCACCCGTGTGTGGCACGATGTCCCCATATCCCACGGTGGACATGGAAACGATGGAAAAGTAGAGCGCCGTGACGGGATCATGAATGGGCGGGTTGAACTCATTGCCCAGATACAGCACCCCGAAGACCGAATACACCAGCAGGGAACCCACGCTGATGATGGCGAACAGGCTGCCTGCCGTCAGGCTGGAACGGTCGAACCGCCGCCAGTAGACCGTCAGCATCGCAACCAGCACGACGGTATAGACAAGCAGCCCCAGATGCCCCTGGCCGCGCCACAAAGAGAAGGTGCCCACAACGGCCAGGAGCAGAATGCTCATGGCCCAGGCCAGGCGAGCGCGCATGAACAGGCCGACCGCCATTACCTGCACACCCAGCCCCAGCATCAGCCGCGAAAGCTGTGGAATACCGCCGGTCTGAACGAAGGACGCAAGCCGATCGCTGTCCAGCGTGCGCAGCGATTCGATCACGCCCTTCCCATGCCCGCCCAGCACTGTCAGCACGGGGTCCAGGAACAAATACCCGTCCACCGCCACCAGCACTGCAAACAACCAGTGCCACGGGAAGGCGCGCCAGAACGCGCGCAACAGCAGCAGCGGCCGCGCCAGCCAGTTCGCCCTTGGAATCAGCATCCGGATGCAATGCCCTATTACCGACAAGGCTTGCAGTGTACTGCACAGGCGCTGGAGAACTGCCCGTATACTGCTCGCATGCCGCCCATCCACCTCTCGCCCGCCGACCCACCCGAGCGCCACGCTGCTGCACGCCGCAGCACATGGGTCAGCGTCTGGGTCAACCTGTTGCTGACAGCTGCGCAGCTTGTCATCGGGCTGCTGGCACACTCCCAGGCGCTGGTAGCAGACGCGATCCACTCGCTGTCGGACCTGATTTCCGACGCAGTCGTGCTGTTAGCCAACAAACACAGCGCCAAGGCGCCGGATGCCGACCACCCCTATGGACACCTGCGGTTCGAAACAGCCGCCACGCTGGGGATCGGAGCCCTGCTGATGCTCGTTGGCCTGGGCATGGTGTGGGGCAGCATACGGCGCCTAGAAGACCCCAGCCTGATTGCCGTGGTACATGTGTCTGCATTGTATGTGGCACTGCTGGCGCTGCTGGCCAAAGAAGGCCTGTTCCACTACCTGCTGAAGGTCGCCCAGCGCGTGCGATCGACCATGTTGGTGGCTAACGCCTGGCACGCACGATCGGACGCAGCCTCATCCCTGGTAGTGGCGCTGGGCGTGGCGGCCAACCTGGCCGGGGTGCCGCTGGCTGACCCGCTGGCTGCACTGGTGGTAGGGCTCATGATCATACGCATGGGCTGGAAGTTCTCGTGGCAGGCCTTCAACGACCTGGTCGACCGGGCCGCCGACAGCGACACCGAGCTCGCCATCCGGGAGCGCATCGTGAGTACGCCGGGTGTGCGCGGCATCCACGATCTGCGCACGCGCAAAATGGGCGACATGATCTGGGTGGAAGTGGACATCGAAATGGACGGCCAGCTCACCATCGAGGCGGGTCATGCCATCGCCGTGGCGGCCCGCGAACGCGTCATGGCTGATCTGCCGGTGCTGGACGTCATGACCCACTTCGACCCGGTCTGAGGCGGGTCTGGCACGGGCACGAGACCGCACGTGCTCCAGAGCCGCGGTCAGCATGGCGGGGCCATCCACCTTACAAGACACGGGACAGAAACGAGGCCGTGCGCTGATTCGATGGATGATCGAAAAGCTCCGAAGGAGGGCCGGCCTCGACAACAATCCCGCCGTCGGTAAAGTACACAATGTCCGCAGCTTCACGCGCAAAGCGCATCTCGTGCGTCACCAGGATGCATGTCATGCCATCCCCAGCCAGCTGACGTACGACGTCCAATACGTCCTTGACCGATTCGGGATCCAGCGCGGCCGTAATTTCGTCGAACAGCATTACCTGGGGCCGCATGGCAAGGCTACGGGCAATGGCCACCCGCTGCTGCTGGCCCCCTGACAGCTCCCCAGGATAGCTGTCGATCTTGTCGAGCAGCCCCACCTTTTGCAGCAGCGCCAGCGCCCGCGCCCGAACTTCTCCCCTATCCTCGTGCAGCACATGGACGGGGGCCATCATCACATTCTGCAGCGCCGTCTTGTGCGGGAAAAGGTTGTATTGCTGGAACACCATCGAGACGCATTTACGCAGCGCAATTTTCTGGACATCGGTCCGCAGCTTCTGGACATCAAAGGCCCCAACACGAATGCTTCCCCTGTCAATACCGACCAGACCGTTGATACAGCGCAGCAATGTTGATTTTCCGGCGCCCGATGGGCCGATGACACAGGCCACCTGGCCCTGAGGGACGACGAGCGACATTCCCTTGAGGACTTCAACCCCGCCAAACGACTGATGGACATCCTGGACAGTCACGGCCACCGGCGGGGTCGCCGCGGCACGTTCAATCGGGGACGGCATATCGGCGCTCCAGATAAAGGGTGAGGCGAGCGATCGGATAGCAATAGACAAAGAACCACAACAGATCGTAGCTGTAAAAGGGCAACAGCAGCTCGGGCCTATCCTCCGCGCTGAGCGCCCTCGCGGTCAGTGTCAGAAGTTCGTCAACGCCGACAATGGAGGCCAGTACCGTGGCCATCGTCAGGATCGAATACAAATTCATCCACGGTGGCAGCATGCGCTTGATGCACTGCGGCAGGATGATCATCCACAGTGTCCAGCGCCGGGAAAAGGCCAAGGACGCAGCGGATTCCCACTGTCCGGTCGGAATGGATTGAACGGCACCACGCAGGATTTCCGACACGTTCGCCATGACTGGAAGAGATAACCCCAGAGTCGCCTTTACCCATCCGGGAACCGCAACCACATTCCCCAGGATGGTCACCCGGAACGGCAGCAGATACATGCAGTAGAACAGCAGCACCAGCCACGGCGCATTGCGAAAGAACTGTGTCACCAGCCATGACGGTTTGCGCACCCAGGCCGATTGGGCAATCTGTGCAAACCCCAGCAAAAACCCCATGACCGTTCCCGCCAGCATGGCCAACACGCTGATCACAAGGTTGAGCAGAAACCCCTGCAGCAACAGCGGCGTCCACTTCCAGAGGGTCACCCATACGGAAGGCTGATGTACACCCGCCTGTGCCTGCGCCACACCGCAACAGGCTACGAACAGCAGCAACAGGCCCCAACCTGTTGTGGGCCTCATCAGACCCGAATAGCGCCATCCTCGGCCAGCGCACAAAGCCTTCGCCGAGGCAGGGCGCAGCGCTTCCGGGATCAGTACCGGCAGATCGGTCCGAGAATCCGGCTTCATGAGCCAAAGCCTGGCAGATGGAGTGCTCGCTCCCAGCGCCGCATGAGATAGGCCAGCGCACCCGCCAGAACCACATAACAGACCAGCAATACGTTCATCAGTTCCGGCACATTCAGTTCGTCGGACCAGATCTGGCTCGTCACATACAGCATTTCCGGCACGGCGATGGCATAGGCCAGTGTGGTGGCCTTGACGAGGTTGACGAGATTGTTGGCCAGCGCCGGCAGGCTGATGCGAAGCGCAAGCGGGAAAACAATGAGCAAATACGTGCGTAGCCGGCTGAACCCCAGCGACTGGGCCGCCTCGATGGTCGTGCCTGAAATCGCCTGGATACCCGACCGGAAAATCTCGGTATTGAACGCGCCGGCAAAGAATGAGAGCGACACGATGGCCCACGTGATATTCCCTACCAACGGAACGTGCTCACCCGTACCAGTCGCAGACGTGAGCAGGCCGCCCAATCCGAAGTAGAAGAAAAAGAGCTGCACCAGCGGAGGCGTATTGCGAAAGAACTGGATATACCAGTACACCAGCCCACGAACGAATTTCAGCCGGGAGTCCTGCAGCCAGGCACCGATGATTCCGATGACGACGCTCAGCACGATGCAGACAGCGGACAGCCGTAACGTTACCAGCAGACCCGCCAGGAAATGCGCCCTGTCGAAGGCATCGTAAAAAATGGACAGGTTGATCCCCGTCGTCTCATACAACCAACGAAACCAGTCCCAGAAACCCTGCATGGCAGCCACCCGGCGTACTGTTCGGTCAGGTCAGAAGGACGGGCCCACAAGACAGCGAACCAGACCTGGGCTCGAAGGGCCCAGGCCGGCCTTCATCACTGATACCTGTCATGTTCCTGTTGGGCAAAGGCAATCGGCTTGATGCCCCATTTCTTTTCCAGGGCCAGGATCTTGCCCGATTTGTGCCAGCCCACGACCATCTTTGACAACAGGGATCCGAAATGGCTTTCACCCTTCTTTGCACCGATGCTCCACGGCGTGAAAAAGATCGACGTCAGCGGCATGCCATAGTCCTTCCACTGGGGCTTGAGCAGTTCACCCTGGATGGCGGTGTCGTCGTAGGCAAACGCGGCACAGGAGCCATTTCTAAGCGCTGTGTACGCTTCCGCAGTACCCGGAAATGCCAGTCCCTGCACGCCATATTTGGTCTGGAGATCCTTGTTCGTGAACGTCCCCTGAATCAGGCAGACCTTCTTGCCGCGCAATTGATCCCAGCTCTTGAAACCGGCGGACTTGGGGGCCAGGACGTTGACCCCCGCTCCGTAGTAATGCGGCTGCACCATCTCCATGAGCTTGTCGCGTGCCGGGGTATCGGTCAGCGTAGCCAGGATGAGATCAATCTTGCCCTGTTGGAGATACTGCACGCGATTCGACGCAACCACCGGGACCATCTGCAGCTTCACTCCCAACTGCCTGGCGACGTCCGCCGCCAGGTCGGGGCCGAACCCGACGATGCCGCCCGAGGCATCCAGATAGCCAAACGGCCGATAGTCTGCCTTTACGCCGACCACCAGGGTGCCCCTGGCCTGAATGTCGCTGACGGCGTCCGCATGCGCCACCGTCAGCATGGAAAAACCAAGCGTCGCCGCCATGGCTGCAAGAGCCAATGTCCTGTTCATGTTCTCTCCTGATCTCAAGCGGCTTGTGAGGCGGGTTCGTGTTCCGCCAACTGGCCGGATTCACGCCCGAGATACGCCGCGATGGTACGCATGCCATATAACCCGGCACGCTGCTCAGCTTCGCCGTTGTAATTGGTATTGGTGTTGACGTCGTAGGTATAGCGCTCGCCGCGCGCGTTGACAATCGACTCGATGCCTGTGATGCCTATACCATGGTCCGCCATGAAACGCCGGTAACGTTCCAGTTCGGGAATATCGAAGTTCGGAATGACATCGAAGCGGGGACGGGCCGGCGCAGTCTCCCCACCCACAGGGCAGGCCAGATCGCCAATCTGGCAGACGTCGGCGGGGCACAGCTCGAAGCCCTGCGACGTATCCACCCGGACGGCGTACAAGAACTTCCCACCAATGAACTCGGACCGCGTAATGCAGGGCTCGGGCGCCTGTATGTATTCCTGAATCAGCGTGATTCCATCGACGGATTGTTCGAACTGCGGGCTGGCGACGTACTTTTCCAGGCTCGCGATATCATGAAACAGATGCACCCCTAAGCCCTTGCCGGCACGATTGTGCTTCGTGACGAACGGCGCAGGCATCTCGCGCGCCGCCTGGACGATACGATCCGCACCGACGGCGGCAAGTGTCCGGGGCGTACGGATCCCGTAGCGGCGCAGCGCGGCATACTGGGCAATCTTGCTGACTTCCAGGCGCAATGCCCGGCTATCGTTGATGATGCGCCTGTCATACGATTCAAGCCACGCCAGGACCGCCGCCGTGTATTCGGGACCATAACGATGTCCGCGTGTGTGGGACGACGCGCTCATCCGGTTATAGAAGACCCCATCCGGTGGTGCCGTCGAAAAATCCAGCACCCCTTCGTCAAGGAACCACTCCTCGAAACTCAGGTTCAGTTCGGCAAACGCCTCGCGCAGGGGCTCCACCCAGGCGTTATTTTCATGAATGACAAAAATCTTTGACATGGCTCGCAAACGGCAGGCGCAAGAAGCCACCGCAACCGTAAAAAACGTAGACCTTATTACGTTAGTTCCGGATAGCGTGCCGTCAAACGAACTGCTGGCTATTTGCTTATG
>NZ_SCQN01000017.1 GCF_004321985.1 Castellaniella sp.
TGCAGCATGAGCTCGATCATTTTGCTCGCGCCGCGCACCTTGAGCCCCTTGACGTCGGCCGGAACCACGACGGCCTTGTCGCGCGATGCGACGCCGCCCGCCTGCCAGATCCAGCTGACGATCACGACGCCGTGGTCTTCGAGATACTTTTCCAGCCACTTCCCGATGGGGGCGGATTCCCAGTTGTAGCCCTGCTTGTAGTTCTTGATGAGCGCCGGCATGAGCGTCAGGTTCGTGGCTGGCAGCTTGCCGCCGGAATAGGCGAGCGGGTAGACCGCCATGTCCAGCGATCCGTTCGACATGGCTTCGAACTGCTGGTTGGCCTTGAAGAGCGAGGCGCCCGGGTAGATCTGGAACTTGACGGCGCCGTTCGTACGCTTTTCGACTTCGGCCGCAAACTTGCGGGCGACTTGATCGCGGAAGTCCGTATTGGCCGGAAACTGGTGCGAGATCTTGAGTGTCACGGGTGCCGCAACTGCCGGTACCGTGGGGAGCATCGACGCACAGACGCCGATTGCTGCGGACAGGATCAGCCCGCGAAATATCGCCTTTTTCATAACGTCTCCTTTGGTTCTTTAGTTATTTATTTCTTTGATCCTTCGGGCCGTTGGCCTTCCGGACTCTTTCTGCAGCGGCTGTGGTCTCCGCCATTTTGATGTTTGTGCGATCTTATGGACAGCACAAAGGTTACATTCTGCTGGCTATTAGATTACAAACACCTGACAACTTACCTTTATTCTTTTATTGCCTGTGGCGGAATTCGCCTGACTGCCCAGACGATCGGCGGCACATCTCGAATCCGGGCCGTTCAGCTCAACTACCTGGACCGTGCTTCTGTGGTCGGCGTGATTGAATCAGCAGTCGGTCACACTTCACTGCCCGTCTTCAGCTTCTTTTCGTGTTTCGCCTGGTACATGGCCTGGTCGGCATGTTTGAGCATCTGTTGTGCTGTTTCGCCATGCTCGGGGTAATGCGCAATCCCGATGCTGGGCACGATGCTCAGCGTGTGGCCGTCGAGAGTGAACGGTCGGCTCATTGCGTCGTGGATTTTCGCCGCCACCACTGCGGCTTGGCCGGGTTCCAGTACACGCTGCAGGAGCACCACGAATTCATCGCCGCCAATACGCGCCACTGTATCCGACTCACGCACACACCGCTTCAGGCGGCTGGCGACCTCTTGCAGCAACAGGTCGCCCACACTATGGCCCAGGGTGTCATTGACCGGCTTGAATCGGTCCAGATCGAGATAGAGCACCGACAGCCGCTCGTGTTCCCGCCGCGCCATTGACAGAGCCGTCTTGAGTCGGTCGTACAGCAGCCCACGGTTGGGCAGCCCAGTGAGTTGATCGTATTGCGCCATGTGCTGAAGCCGGGCCTGCATTCGCTGGCCCTCTATGGCGGTGGCGATCTGGGTAGAGATGAACTGCAGCAACTCCTGATCCTTCTGGTTGTAGCGCACACCGCCCGGGTAGCTCTTCAGCACCAGCACGCCAATGGTGCCGTGATGCGATTTGAGCGGGACACCCAGTTGGCAGAGCGGCTTCGGGCCGACATGGATGCCCGGCTCGTCCGTGGTTTCCGTTGCCGGTGACAGCAGGAGCGGCTGGCCGCTTTGCAGGATCCTCGCGTACAGTGTCCCGGCCATTGGTTCATAGGGATCGGGCTTGCGGTCGTACTTGTCTGCGTGGTATGGGAAGCTCAGTAATCCCGTGCTCTTATCGTATAGTGCGACGGAAAAATTGTCCGCCGGAAGCAGGGTACCGACGATCTGATGGATGCGCCGAATCAGTGTGAGCAGGTCCTCGACTCCTTGAGAAGCTTCAGAGATCGCATAGAGCGAGGTCTGAATCGACTCGGCATGCTTGCGTTCAGTAATGTCGCGCGCCACGCCGATCCGGACCTGGTCAGTCGGCGACCAGCGTGTTGCCCACATGAGATGGACGATCTGCCCGTCCTTGCGCAGATAGCGATTCTCGAAGTGGAGTTGAGGGTGGCCGGCCATGATCTCGCCCACCGATTGTCGAGTTCGTTCGCGATCCTCCGGCAGCATGATGTCGAACATATTCATTCCGACCATTTCTTCAGGGGTATACCCGAAGATGCGTTCGCATGCGGCGCTGGCGAACACGACACGTGCGTCGATGTCGACTGCAAACACCGCGTCTATGAGCAGATCGATGAAGTTGGCGTCGGGCGTGTAAGTTTTTTTCCGCATGGGAAATCTTGGACCGTACCGTCAAGCATACTGTGGCCGTAGATTAAAGCATACGCTGGGATGACCGATGATGCGGAACTGTGGCCGCCACGGCAAGGGGACTGAACCGGAGAGCCGCCTGCGGATTTACACTAGCTTGGCGGACGCTGTCCCTTTCGTCCTGAGGGTGCTTTCATGAAACGTGCTTCATTTGGTCGCTTGCTGCCCAGAGTCGTCCTCTGGGCTTTTTCTACTGCTGTGGTGGCTACCGCAGGTCCTGTGCAGGCAGCGTCGGCGCCTGCGGCAGAGACTACGGCGGGTTCGCAGGCCGACGGCACTTCGGCGACCCCGCAGGTGCAGGCGCTCTGGGAGCAGGTCACTCATTCGAAGTACATCATCCAGGGGGCTAGCGACAGCACAAAGAAGGCAACCCTCTATGCTTTTTTTGACCCCAACTGCATCTTTTGTCATCTGAGTTGGAAGCTCTCGCGCCACTACTACCAAGAAGGCTTGCAGGTGCGGTGGATTCCAGTTGCCTTCCTCATGACGGACAGCGCGCCCAAGGCGGCTTGGGTGTTGCTGAGCGCCGATCCTTCCCAGGCGCTAGCCGAGGGTGAGGAGGGATGGAAGGGGCTGGAAGATGGGGGCGGAGCCTTCAAGCAAGGCCCTGTGACTGCAGAGATCCAGAAGACTCTGGCTCGCAACAAGAAACTGTTCATCGATCTGGGGCTGACCGGAACGCCGGGCTTCGTCTACAAGGACCCGGTGGGGATCGTTCACACCGCGTCGGGTGTCTCGAGCAAGCATATGTTTGCGAATATGGCAGGTCTTCCTGCTGTGCCGGTGGATGATCCCGATCTGGAACGCATTCCCAATTAGCGGGATTCTGATTTTTGATGGCAGGACTTCGATCTCTGGCGCACCCTCACAGCCAGGGGGCCAGAGTCTTGTCGGCGACGTCGGCCCAGCCCTGATTGGCTGTCGGATTGGCCGGGCTGGGGTGCAGCAGATAGGCTGTGGGCACATTGCTGCGGCCCGTGTCTGTAATGATCTGCGCGCGGCTGTGGGCAAAGCGGCCGATGCCCACCACCGCGCGTGGCCTGATTGCGTGGATGACGGCGCCCAGCGCTGCATCACAGATGCCGAATAACGGCTCGCGTTCGGCTTTGTGCAATTGTTCCGGGACCAGGTTGCGGTTATTGCGCAGAAACAGCAAGGGGCAGTAATTCCAGACAAAGATGTCCTGAAAGAATCGGTCGGGGCTGTGAAAGCGTCGCTGCGCCCAGCCCCAGAAGCGATCCCCGCTGCCTTCGCTGCGGTGGCAGGCAAAGCCGGTGATCGGGTACTTGTCGTGTTGATCCGGTAGCGGGCCGCCCAGGGGTTCTTCGATCTTCAGCCAGTCGCGTGCCACGGAGACCTCGCCAAAGGGAACCCCGGTCTGGGCCATGCCCCAAGGACCAGGATTCATTCCGACCAGCAGGATCCGACCCTTCCGGCTGCCATATCGCTGCAAGTATTCGCGGTGTGCCGACCACATGTAGATCAGCGGGTTGTAGACGTGGCTGGCGCTGGGAAATGCCAGCACCTGCAGGCTGCCCGCCAATACGCGCGCGATGGCTGTGCTGGTGTTGTCCGAGTCGGAGTCGGATCTTGAGTGCTCTTCTGTATGTAGAGATGAACTTGTAGTTGAAATGCGAGGATCAGACCGATCCATGTCATTGACTCCCGATTTTGCGGTACGTAAAAGATGCGCCTGATGACGCGGCTCGTGCCATCAGGGGCTTGCAGCCTTCGAGTATCAGAAGCAGTCCGACACCCAGGCCCAAGGCCAGGAGCATGTCGTTTCGGGTAATCGAGCCGAACATCAGGAGTGCCTGGGCTTGTGGCAGTAACAAAACCAGTCCGGCCACGCAGGCCACCGCGATCACAACATACCCCAGGGCGGCATTCTTGCGAAGGAAAGCATCGCGTAGCGATGCCTGAAAAGAGCGATTCACCAGGATCAGCGCCACGAACTGGGCCACCAAGCCGAAAAAGACCAGGGCCCGGACTTCAACCTCTGGTGCGCCCGCCCAGGTTTTTGTAAGAAAAACGGCTCCCAGCATTGTGAAGGCAACAGTGCCCTGCATGATGCTCCAGACCAGCATGGGGGCTGAGAACATACGTTCAGCCGGGGCACGTGGTGCTCGCTCCATGACGTCGTCCTCCGCACGTTCGGCTTCGAACACGAGCGCACAGACCGGGTCGATCACCATTTCGAGCAGGGCAATATGAATCGGCCCCAACAGGATGGGCAGGCCGAAGAACAGCGGTAGAAGGGCCAGCCCGGCAATCGGTATATGGACGGCGAAAATAAATGCCATGGCCTTGCGGATATTGTCGTAGATTCTCCGCCCCAGCCGGGCGGACTGGACGATTGCCGCAAAATCATCGTTGAGCAGCACCAATGCGGAGGCCTCACGCGCGACATCCGTCCCCCGTCCGCCCATTGCAATGCCGATATGCGCTGCTTTGAGTGATGGCGCGTCGTTGACACCGTCACCGGTCATCGCAACGACCTCACCGCATGCCTTGAATACCTGGACGATTCGCAGTTTCTGCTGGGGCATGATCCGCGCGAATACCGTGACCCTCTTCAATCGTTCGGCGAGCTGCTCGTCGTCGAGAGCTTCCAGATCGCTTCCTGTCAGTACCTCTCCATCTTTGATGCCGGCTTGTGAGGCGATCGATCGAGCTGTGGCGGCATAGTCGCCTGTGATCATCACAACTCGGATCCCGGCCCGGCGGCATTCGGCGATGGCGCCCGGCACACTGGCGCGTAGCGGGTCGGCCAATCCGACCAAACCGGTGAGTGTATAGCGATAGCCCAGTTGTGAATCCGCCCACTGGCGGTCAGGCGCCGTTGACGTCGCTACTGCCAGCACGCGTATTCCGCGCGTGGCCATCTCCTCGACGGCTTTCAGTACTTTTTGTGTTGCGTCAGTCGACAGGTGGCATAGGCGGATGATCGATTCTGGTGCCCCTTTGGCGCAGATGGTCAGTTCCTGGCCGTTATCCCAAATGTTCGACATTGCCAGCAGATCAGGTCTCAATCCATAGCTGTGGATTGGCAGGGTGCCGGAGGATTCGGTGTGTGCGAAAGTATCGCGGGCGTTGTGAAGTGCGACCTCCATGGGGTCGGATGGATGAGGAGCGCTGGCCAGTGCTGCTGTTTCGATGAGCTTGCGGCAATCATCGGAGACGGGCTTTCCATGTTCGAGTATGACTGCCTCGCCCAGCGGGAGCCAGACTTGCGCAAGCGCCATACGGTTTTCCGTGAGTGTGCCTGTCTTGTCGGTGCAAAGCACCGTTGCCGAGCCTAGCGTCTCGATCGCTGCCGCACGTCGGGTCAATACGCCGACTTTTCCTATCCGCCAGGCGCCCATCGCCAAGAATACAGCCAGCACGACAGGAAATTCTTCAGGAAGCAGTGACATGCCGACGGCGATCCCAGCCAGCATTGCTTCCAGCCATTCACCGTGCAACAGCCCGTAAAGCGCCACGACCAGACATGCTACCAAGATGCCTCCGACCGCACACCAGGTAACGATCCGAGTGATTTCGCGCCGTAGGCGGGGAGCTTCGACGTCCAATCCCGTCAGCGACTGGCCGATTTTGCCGATTTCAGTGCGTGCGCCGGTGGCCACGACGCAGGCGACTCCGCTGCCGCGGATGACGAGTGAGCCTGAGTAGACATACGGCTGGCCTTCGCCGCCCGGGTGCAGTCCCACGGATTCGCCGGGTGGTTCGGTTGGCGAAGCACTGGCCACCTTGCCGACAGGCAATGACTCTCCAGTCAGTAGCGATTCGTCGACTTGCAGGTCGGCTGCGTCGATGAGGATTGCATCAGCGGCAATCCGGTCGCCCTCTTGCAGTACCAGCAGGTCGCCTCGCACGACCTCCCGGCCGGCAATGCGTACTCGCGCACCCTCGCGAATGACGAGGGCGCGGGGTGAAGATAGATCGCGTAATGCTTCGAGGGCCCGTTCGGAACGGGTTTCCTGAACGGCCGTGATGACGATCGAGAAAAGGGCAAAGATGAGAAGGATGAACGCTTCGGTGCGGTCGCCAAGGAGCAGATAGACGAATCCGCCCGCCAGCAGCAGCATAAGCATCGGTTCGCGCAGGACGTCCAGCACGATGCGAAATACCGAGCGCTTGCCGGCTTGGGGTAATTCATTGGGGCCTTCAAGGCGTAACCGCGTACTCGCCAAGTCAGTGGTCAGGCCATGATGCTGAGTGTCACCGGCTGTTCTCATGCTTCGTGAGTCCTTTTTGGCAACTCTATCAGAGCGACTGGTGGAGAATTCTGGAATGGCATCATCAACCGGGTCTGACGATATCGACGGAGATCTCCACTTTCAGTGGACAGGAAGCTGACCTTCAGTCTGGACAATAGCCCTTGGATGCATGCTACTACGGCAGTCGCCTTTTGGACGGTCCCTGGGACAGACCTTGGCGGCGGCGAAGACAATTTTCCTGATGGGGAGCACCAGGAAATGTAGAATGGGGCCGTCAAACCCAGAAGGGTCGGCATACAGTTGCGCACCACAGCCCATGATCACTGGGGAGGGCACGCACAAGAAACCTGGACTCATGTCGATCGTCGACCAAGACAATGACTACGTTATCGCTGACCTGCCTGGGTGCCGCGGGCACCGTCACCGGATCCAAGCATCTGTTGACTCACGACAAGACCCGCATCTTGGTCGATTGCGGCTTGTTTCAGGGGTTGGCGAACCTGCGTGAGCTCAACTGGGAGCGCTTGCCTGTTGAGCCGCGTCACATCGACGCAGTCGTGCTGACCCATGGGCATCTGGATCATTGCGGCTATCTGCCACGGCTGGCGCTCGATGGTTTCTCCGGTCCAATTTACGCTACCCCGGCCACTTGCGACGTGGCTGCCCTGATCCTGCGCGATAGCGCGTTCCTCCAGGAGAAGGACGCTGATTTCGCCAACCGCAAGGGTTTCAGCAAGCACCATCCGGCACTGCCGCTCTACGGACCCGCCGATGCCGAACATGCGATCCGGCTGTTCACTGCGACTGCACTCCATCGCGAGCAGACGCTGGCGGGGGAGGCGAGGCTCCTGTTGCGCCGTACGGGCCACATCCTTGGCGCTGCCAGCGCCCAGATCGACATCGGCGGGAAACGCATCGTATTCTCGGGTGATCTGGGCCGCTACGATGATTATGTGATGCACGATCCTGAGCCCGTGCCAGAAGCGGACTATATCGTGATCGAGTCCACCTACGGTGATCGCCTGCATGCGTCCACCGATCCAGTGGAGGCATTGGGCGCCGTCATCGACCGCACGGTCAAACGTGGTGGCACGGTGGTGGTGCCCGCTTTCGCTGTCGGTCGTGCCCAGCTGTTGATCTATAGCATGTGGCTGCTGCGCCGGTCTGGAAAGCTGCGGAACATCCCGGTCTACTTGGACAGCCCGATGGCAACCAGCGCCAGCGAACTGATGCACGCTTACCCCGATGACCACAAGCTGCCGACAGGGGAATACGAGGCCGCCTGCGCTGAGGTCATCTGCACGCGCGATGTCCAGGAGTCGAAGGCGTTGTCTGCCAGCCGCTATCCCAAAGTGATCATTTCCGCCAGCGGCATGGCGACAGGTGGGCGTGTATTGCATCACATCGCGGCATTTGCCCCGGACCACCACAACACGCTGTTGTTCAGCGGCTTTCAAGCCGCCGGGACGCGCGGCCGCAAACTGCTGCAGGGGGCGCGGGAGACCAAGATCCACGGGCAGTGGATTCCCGTGAACGCCGAAGTCACCGAATTGCCGTCGTTGTCCGCGCATGCCGATAGTGCAGATCTCATGCGTTGGCTGTCTGGCTTTCAGAAGCCACCCCGGCGTGTATTCATTGTTCATGGGGAACCTGACGCTTCCGAGGCGCTGCGCGAACGTATTCGGCGCGACCTCGGTTGGGAGGCTATCGCGCCGCGCCAGGATCAGGTGTGCTTGTTGTGATATGGAACCGAGCGGGAACGGGCGCGTCGGCCCGGTCGCCGAGAATTGAGTAGAGGCTGCCGGTCGCCGGTTCTCCCCACTCTTTTATCAGCCTATTCCATACGCTCGCTTCCATCCCCCGCCGATGGCGCCGTTCGCCTGCTCTCACAGTCTGCGCACCGGACAGAGGCCGGTAGTGCAAGGAGCCGCGCACGCATGATTGGCCTGCCGCAATCCATACAGATTCCGTACCGGCCCTCGCTCATCCTGGATTCGGCCTCCTCGATTGAACGCAATTGTTCTTCATCAATTGCGATCTCCGAGCGTCGTAGTTCCTCGATCCTGGTGATCTCTGATACATCGGAGCCGAACCCTCCTTCGGCCTCCCGGGCTTCGTGTGCCGCTTGGATGTCGGCCTCGGCAGTCCGGATTTCGTCCATCAGCCGGGCCCTTGTCTGGACAAGCAGGATGTGCAGTTCCTGAATATCGCTGCTGGAAAGATGCTTCGTCATTTCTCAACCATCTTTATGAGGAAGGCAGGGATGGCGCCGTCAGGCCATGCCGTCAGCCGATTGGAAGCAGTTTCCTGCCGCTATTTCCCGACCTCTTGGGTAAGGACAATTCCAGCACACCGTCAGAATATTTGGCGGTGGACTTTGAATCGTCAATCTCATGCGCCAAGGTGAAGCTGCGGGATTGGACGCCAAAATAACGCTCCCGACGTACGACTGATTCACCGTCTTTCTTCTCGGTCTCGTGCTTCGCCTCGGCGGAGATGGTTACCTGGTTGCCCTCGATGGCGACCTTGACGTCTTCCTTCTTTACGCCAGGTAGCTCTGCCTTTACGGTATAGCTCTGATCTGTCTCGGAGACATCCATCTTGATAAGTGGTTCGGCTTCAAAATTACCGAATACCGGTCGTACGCGGAGATCCCTCAAAAGATCTTCGAAGTTCCGCAATGGCAAGAAATTGGCAATTTCGTTGAAAGGATCAAGCTGCATCAGATTGTTGGCCATGATTGATCTCACAAAGAAAAATCTCGAATTTCGCCGTCTTCCATCGAATGAACATAAGCGCCAAATGTTGGCGCTTATGTCTGGAACGCGGCGCGTACAATCATGTTATTCCTGCGAAAGCAGCGGCAGTTGACAAATATCAAAAATCTGTCTTTCTTCAAGGCAAGGTCAGGAAATTTCGAGTCGGGCCCCGACTGAACAATCTGCTGTGTGGCCGGAATCACTGGAGCACAAGGGCATCAGGCATTGCTGATGATGACTTTCAGGGCATTCTCCGAGGCCGCATTGCCGAACACCTCGTAGGCCCTCAAGATCTGATCGAGTTTGAAGTGGTGGGTAATCAGGGCCTCGGGCATCAACTGCTTCGACTCGACCGTTTTAAGCAGCATTGGCGTCGTATTGGTGTTGACCAAACCGGTGGTCAGGGTGATGTTCTGAATCCACAGCTTCTGGAGCTCAAGTTCGACACCTTTTCCGTGAACGCCGATATTGGCTATATGCCCGCCGGGGCGGACTATCCGCTGACATATATTGAAAGTCTGTGGTATTCCAACCGCTTCGATCGCAACATCAACTCCGTCCTTTGTTTGTGCGAGAATCGCTTTGACGGCGTCGCCGTCGGCGCTATTCACGACATCCGTTGCACCGAACTTTCTGGCGGTATCCAGTCGGAAATGGTCTGTGTCCACCATGATGATCTTGCCGGGCGAATAAAGTTTGGCGGTCAATAATGCAGCCATCCCTATTGGGCCGGCCCCGATGATGGCAACCACATCCCCGGGTTTTACGGCACCGCTGAGAACGCCTATTTCAAAGCCTGTGGGAAAGATATCGCTGAGCATGACGAGCGCCTCCTCGTCCTTCCCGGCTGCGATGGGGTATAAGCTATTGTCGGCGTGTGGGATTCTTACATACTCCGCCTGCGTTCCATCGATCAGGTGTCCAAGTATCCAGCCCCCATCCTCGCAATGGGCGTACATTTGCCTTTTGCAATACCCGCATCGCCCGCAGGAAGTGATGCATGAAATGAGTACGTGGTCAGATTTTTTGAAGCCGCGGACGGCACTACCGACCTCTTCGATAATTCCGACCCCCTCGTGACCCAGTATCCTTCCACTGCCAACGGCAGGCACATCACCCTTGAGAATGTGCAGATCGGTGCCGCAAATGGTGGTCTTGGTGATCTTTACGAGTGCGTCGGTCGGATGCAGGATTTCTGGAGTGGGAACCGTTTCCCATGCTATTTTTCCTGGGCCGAGGTAGACAAGTGCCTTCATGGTGGGTTGGCGGGCCATATCGATCTCCCTGGTGTCGTTCGGTATTGTTCCGTGGCAGTGTCTAAAGATTAGATGAACGATAGGGGGCGATGTTGACGATGATCAAATAGGTGTGGAATAGGTCGTATGTTGCGCGACTCAGATCCGCTCGGGAGCAAGCCTGGAACGGTAGAAGCAAGCCTTTACGACTTGAGCCATCGCCAGATACAGGGATACCAGGATGACCAGAGCCAGAAAGTAGCGCCAAGGCAGTGCGGTAAAGCCGAAGAGCTCAGCTAGCGGCGAAAAAGGAATGGCTGCGGCGGCGAGAAGGATGCTGATCGCCGCGAGCCACAGCGCCGGGTGCGGGCGGCTGAGAAAAGGATTGCCTCTTGTTCGAATGACAAAAATCACGAGAATCTGTGTTGCCAAAGACTCGATGAACCAGCCAGTCTGGAAGAGACTCTCGTCGGCTTTCAGGACCGTCAATAGCAGATAGAACGTCGCAAAATCGAACAATGAGCTGACTGGGCCGAGCACCATCATGAAATTGCGCAGCAATTTGATATCCCAATGCTGCGGAGTGGCGATTTCGACTGCATCGACCTCATCGAGAGGAATTACTGTTTCCGATAGATCATACAGGATGTTATTAAGCAGTACTTGGGTTGGGAGCATGGGCAGGAAGGGCAGGAACAATGCAGCGCCAGCCATGCTGAACATATTGCCGAAGTTTGAACTGGTACCCATCATGATGTACTTGCGAATATTCGCAAAGGTTCTGCGTCCTTCGGTGACGCCAAACTCGAGCATGGATAAATCGTGCTTCAGCATGATAAGGTCTGCCGAAGCCTTGGCTACATCGACGGCCGTATCCACCGAGATGCTGACATCGGCGCTGTGCAGTGCTGGGGCGTCGTTGATCCCGTCTGCCATGAATCCGACCACATGGCCTCGTTTCTGTAAAGCGAGGATCAGCCGATTTTTCTGTATGGGGCTGACACGACAAAATAGATTGGCGGATTCTACCTGGAGAAGCAAGGCGTGATCGTCCAGTTTGGCGATCTGATTTCCCATCAGCATGCCGGTCACCGAGACACCCAGCTCCTTGCAGACGTGTTGTGCGACGAGTTCGCTGTCTCCAGTCAGGATCTTCACCGCAATCCCCCTGCTCGACAGGTTGCGAATTGCCTCGCCAGCGTCTTTTTTAGGGGGATCCAGGAATGCGGCGTAGCCGGCGAATATAAGGTCATTTTCGTCGGCGATTGTCGCGTCGACAGTATCGATCGGCACCTTCTTCCACGCAACTCCCAGTACACGATGGCCAGCCTCGCTGAGCCTGTTCAGCGTTTGCCGTGCGAGGGCAAGAGATTCGTCTGACCAGGGTATTTCCTGTGATCCGGTACCCTCGTAGCAACCGCAGTGTGCCAGCATGTCTTCGGGAGCACCTTTCACGATCAGGAAATTATCATCCGAATGCCGTAGCAGTACGGACAATCGCCGTCGCTGGAAATCGAATGGGACCTCGTCGAGCTTGTTCCATTCGGTGATGTCCATTGATTCATGAGCAAGGATGGCGTCTTCCAGAGGAGTATGTACCCCTGCTTCAAAGCGGCTGTTGAGGTAGGCCAGCTCCAATACATGGCCATTGTCCTGTCCGGTGATATCAACGTGGCAAGCCAGGCTGATATTCGCCTCGGTAAGCGTGCCTGTCTTGTCGGTGCACAGGGTGTCCATGGCACCAAGATTCTGCATGGCGGATAACCGCTTTACGATGACCCCGTGTTTGGCAAGCCGCAGTGCGCCGCGTGACAGTGTGACGGTCACCACCATGGGCAATAATTCTGGCGTCAGCCCGACGGCCAGAGCCAAGGAAAAGAGAAACGACTCGAGCCACTGACGGTTGGCGAGTCCATTGGCCAGAAGCACGAACAGCACCAGCGAGAGAGTGATGCGCAAAATCAGATAACCGAAGCGGCGTATCCCCTCATCAAACGCCGTCGGAGGGTGGTCCTCGGAAATGATGTCACCCACCATACCTAGCTGGGTGTGTTCTCCCGTCTTGACTATCAGTACCGACCCGATTCCAGAAAGAACACTTGATCCCATGAAAACGGCATTTGCGGCACAGTCCAGGGCGTCTTCATTGGGGATGGCATCCGCATGCTTTTCGGCCGGGAACGACTCGCCGGTCAATGCCGCCTGCTGAATAAACAGATCCGTCGCACTGAGCACCAACCCATCAGCGGGAACCAGGCTACCAGCCGACAGGCCGATCACGTCGCCGGGTACCAGGTTTTCGGCCGGCATTTCTTGGTCAATGCCGTCGCGCCGAACGGTCACTGTCAAGGCCACAGACTTTCGCAGTTTTTCGGCTGCCATCTCAGCCCTGTGCTCCTGCAGATAGTCGAACGTGACACTCAGTACAACCATGGTCGCAATAATGCTGGCGCTCGTGGCGTCGCCCACCACGGCGGATACTCCTCCCGCAACCAGAAGCAGCAAAACCAATGGATTACGCAAACGGCCCAGGATTTCGAAAAATGGGCTCCTGTGCACGGGTGCGCTTAATCGGTTCGGACCATATATACGCAAGCGTCGTTGCGCTTCTGCGTTGGTCAGGCCGTCTGAAGAGGAACTCAACTCGTCCTGTGTGGATGCAAGCCTCCACCATGCGCCAGAGAGTGGTCCGGATTCGGAGGCCGCTGCTTTTGCATTTTTATTGAACATCAGTATGCCGTCAGGTACAACGGTCGGTATTCAGTTTCAGATGAATGTCGATCAGACCATCGCGAGGCGCGGACAGCGCAAAACCGAATTTCCTGGCCAGGCCAAGCATGCGAAAATTGTCAACCAGAACAGTACCGACCATGCAGGCCGTGTCGCGCTCACGACAATAGCGAATGGCCTTGGATAGCAACTTTGAACCCAGGCCGCTGGATTTCAGCGCTGAACTCACTGCGAGTCCCACTTCCGCCTGCTGATTATCAGGGTCAAAAATCAGTCGCACTTCGCCCACGATCACTTCGCTCTCGGATCCGCCCTGACTGACTGCCACTAGTGTCATTTCCCTGCTGTAGTCAATTTGGGTGACTCTTGCCAGTTCGGATTGAGCCAGCTGGCGTACTGCGCAAAAGAAGCGATTATGGGCGTCCTCCGCATTCAGAGTCTGCAGAAAAAACTGGTACGATCGTGCGTCAGATGGGAGAATCGGGCGCAATAAGAGCGGACCTGTCCCGTGCTCCAGCATTTCCTCGAGCTCTTTAGGGTAAGGCCGAATGGCCAGGCGATCGGTCCCTTGCAATAGGGATGGTGCAACCCTTATTCGCGCGTCAAGCGCCATCACCCCGTTCTCATCCAGCAATAGCGGGTTGATGTCCAGCTCGACCATCTCCGGAATATCCACGATCAATTGAGAAAGTGCGACCATCGTCCGATATAGATTCGGCAAATCGGCTGCAGGGTGATTCCGGTAACCCTGCAGCAACTTGAATACGCGTGTACGGGCTGCCAGATCTTCGGCGAGAGCCATGTTCAAAGGAGGCAGACTTACCGAGCGGTCGTTGATCACTTGTGTGGCAACGCCTCCTTGGCCGAATAAAACGATCGGGCCGAATGTCTGGTCTTCAGCCATGCCCAGAATCAGTTCGTGCGCGTCGGGCCGATTGATCATGGCCTGGACGGTGAAGCCGGTAAGCCGAGCGTCGGGGCGACTCTGGCTCACCTGAGACACCATGTTCCTTGCGGCTATGCGAACGTGCTCTACGGATTCCAGGTTGAGAGCGACTCCGCCGACATCGGACTTATGAGTGATATCTGGAGAAAGGATCTTCAGGGCGACGGGAAATCCGATTTGCTGTGCGAGGACCGCTGCGACCTCGATTGTGGATGCGACTCGAGTTTCAACCACCGGAATGCCGTAGGCTGCCAGTACCGATTTGGCTTCCGCCTCGTCCAGCAAGCTGCGCTGATCCGCAAGGGCTTTTTCTACGATCCTTCTTACCTGCTCGGTATCGACCGTCAGACCTACGGGCCGTGAAGGAGGTGTCTCAAGCAATAACTCCTGATTCCTTCGGTAGGCCAGCAGGTACAAGAAGGCCTGCACGGCTTCCTCGGGGGTCTGATAGGTGGGTATGCCGGCTCGGCTGAAGACCTGCCTGGCAGCCGAGACCCCCAGTCCACCGAGCCAGCATCCAAAGGTATTGCGCGGTGAGGCGGCAATTAGCGGTGCGCATTCTCGGGCGATTTCTTCGCTTTGCACGATTGCCGTGGGAGCATGCATGAAAAGCAGGGAATCGGATCCTCCATCACCCAATAGGACAGACAGTGTCTCGTGGTAACGCTCGACGGGCGCGTCGCCTATGATGTCGATCGGGTTTGCCTTGGACCAGGTAGACGGTAGTATGGCGTCAAGTTTTCGTCTTGTGTCGTCTGTCAAGGCGACCAGTTCCTCTCCGGCGAGGCTCAAAGCGTCGGCCGCCATGACTCCGGGGCCTCCACCATTGGTCATAATGATCAGTTTATCCCCGCGCAGAGGTTTCGCGCGTGATAAGGTTTCTATTGCACTGAATAAATCCTGCGTTGTATTGACCCGCAGCATGCCTGCCCGCCTGATTGCCGCGTCGAATACGATATCCGATCCGGCCATGGCCCCTGTATGCGATGTCGCCGCTGCGGCTCCTGCTGCCGATCGCCCCGCCTTGACGACTATGACGGGCTTATTGCGGGCGGCCGCACGGGCGGCCGACATGAATTTGCGCGCATGCTTGATGGATTCAATGTACAGAAGGATGCTTCTGGTGTCCGGGTCGCTGGCGAGGTAATCCAGTATGTCCCCGAAATCGATGTCGGCGCTATTGCCGATCGAAATGAATTTTGAGAAGCCGATGGTATTTTCTGCCGCCCAATCCAACACCGCTGTCGTCAGGGCCCCAGACTGCGAGACGAAGGCGATCTTTCCGGGCGATGCGGTGGACTCGGCGAAACTGGCATTAAGTCCAAGACCGGGAATGATCAGTCCTATGCAATTGGGCCCCAGGATCCTCAGTAGATGAGGCTGCGCTGCTTCCAGCATGGCTCGCTGGGCATCCACCCCATTTCCGGTGCAATCCGCCTCCAGCCCCGCCGTCAGCACGATTGCAGCTTTGGTGCCCAGGTGTCCTAGCTGTTTGATCAAATCGGGTACAGTGGCAGGCGGAGTGCATACGATCGCCAGATCGGGAACGGTGGGCAGTGCTGAGAGGTCGTGAAAGGCGGGAAGGCCGGCAATGCGCTCGTGCTTTGGGTTTACCGGCAGGATAGGTCCTCCGAAGCCGCCTCGTATCAGATTGAGCATCACTATCGATCCCACGCTATGGGGGCGATCCGTGGCGCCTATGACGGCGATGGAACGGGGGCGGAACAGATAATCTAGATTGCGTATGGTCATTATGAATATCTGTTGCAATCTGGGTTATTCGTAGTCTTTCCAGCGTACTCCGGAGGCCAGCGGATGTATTGCGCAATATCAAGTTTCCAGAACAGAAGCTGGAATCACTCAGAAGTGCCTCGATGTAACAAGGGCTGGCCGTCGCCGCACAGGTCAACCAGACGATCGGCACGCAGAATGCGCACTTCCTTGCCTCGCACGGCAAGAATGTCTTTTGCCTGCATACGGCTGAACTCGCGGCTAACCGTCTCAAGTGTCAGGCCAAGATAGCTGGCCAGATCACGACGAGACATCGGCAGCGTCAGATTGAGCGGATCTCGGGACAACCGATCACAGCGGCTGGCAAAACTGCGAAGGAACATGGCAAGTCGCACTTGTGCCAGTGTCTTGCCCATGATGATCAGATGCTCCAGATTGGTGTCAGCCCACCTGCTGACCATTTGTTGCAGCTGCTGATGCAGGATAGGGAATTTTTCCAAAATTGGCTGCAGGCGTGCATGCGGAATTGCCCAGATGTTGGAAGACTCCAGGGCCTCCGCCGTACCGAGGTAGAAATCCTTACCCAAACCGCCGATGCCCACGATCTCGCCAGGCAGATGGAAACCAAGCACCTGCTCTCCGCCAGCGGGGTCCGCTACAGACGTCTTCAGTGATCCGGATCGCACGATATATAGAGCGCGGGAGGGATCGCCTTGATGGAATACTGCCTCGCGGTGCTCGTACAGGCGCTTGTCGCCTATGAGTGGATCCAGCTGGTCCAAGTCTGTGGCGCCAATGCTGGTGGGCAAGCGGACTTGGCTGAGCGCAAATGACGTGTAACTATGCCGCAGCGAATCGACATCCGCAATAATGATTCCGAAGTCCACGGGTACCCTCCAGCGCCGCAGCGAATGCCCAAGCAATACTAGAGATCGTACTTGGCTTCCATCTAGCCACGGCAAAACTTAGTGACGCCATCGGCCTGCCTGAACGTCACTCGAATTGTAGTCACTTTCCGAGGCTGATCAAGGTCGGTTAGAGCCAGTTGGCATCCTTCCGGAGCTACCGGTATCGCAGTCCACCATGAGCCCGATTTTCCTCCGGGTGCGGCCAGGGCAGCGGCACCTGTCGGTCTTGCCGCAGCGCATGCAGCCGCTATCTAGCGTCCTCGAATCTGATGCATCTCAATTTTCACCCGTTGATCCAGCACTATGCTTCATCAATGGAACGCCTGACTAGGCTGAAGACTACACGACTTCGCGCTGCGCAGGATGATAGGCATCCTGCCCGTAGGGTCTGTGACTTACGAGGCTGAGAACACGCATGGTGACCCAGGATCAGCACGCCGTCCTCGCATTTTTGACGAACCCGCTCAGCCATGGCGATGCGGCGCTGAATATTCACACGACAGAAACGCACCTGTCTGTAATTATTTTCGTTGGTTCGCGGGTTTTCAAACTGAAGCGTGCCGTGCGTCTGCCGTATGTGGATTTCTCGACACCGCAGCGCCGGTTGGAGGCATGTCACCGAGAATTGGCCTTGAATCGGCGCACTGCACCGCAGCTTTATGTCGCCGTTCGGCAAATCACCCGCGAGGCGGATGGTCGCCTGGTATTTGACGGCCCAGGCGAGCTTTTCGATGCAGTAGTTGAGATGGTTCGCTTCGACGAGGATGCTTTATTCGACAGGCTGGCGGTGCGGGGTCAGCTGACCCCGATCGTACTGACCGAGCTCGCCGGCATCATCGCCCGGTTTCATGCGGAGGCTGCCATTGATCGTCACGGTGGCGGTGCGGATCGGATAGCCGCGGTGCTGACTACGAACGAAGAATCGCTGACCGTCAGCGGCATCTTCCTCCCTGCAACAATCGCGACACTCACCACGAATCTATGGCGAGCTTTCGACGAGCATGTTGCACTCTTGAATGCGCGCGCACGAGAGGGCAAAGTACGGCGCTGTCATGGAGATCTCCATCTGCGCAACATCTGTCTGGTGCAAGGCGTTCCAACCTTGTTCGACTGCGTCGAATTTGATGAGGCGCTGGGCACAGTTGACGTGCTGTACGATCTGGCTTTCCTGCTCATGGATCTGTGGCATCTCGGCCTGGCGTCTGATGCCAATCTCGTTTTTAACCGTTACCTGGATGAGCGCAACGAGGTGGACGGCTTGTCGCTGCTCCCATTTTTCATGGCAGTGCGGGCGTCGATCCGTGCCCACGTCACTGCCCAGCTAGCGTCGCAGGCGACTGGACAACAGCGAGATGACCTTGCGGCCGAGGCAGAGTCCTACGCGGCCCTGGCGCTTCGCTTGCTGGCTCCGGTGTCGGTACGGTTGGTGGCTATCGGTGGCCTGAGCGGCACAGGCAAGTCAACCGTGGCAGCAGCCATTGCGCACACAATCGGACCTGCGCCCGGTGCGCGCGTCGTGGCCAGTGATCGTATCCGCAAGCGCTGCTATGGTGTGTCGGCACAGACCCGTCTTCCAGCGCAAGCCTATCACCTTGCGGTGTCGCAACGAGTCTACGCGGCCCTGGCTCGAAACGTACGAGTGGTTCTGTCGGCTGGTCATGGCGCGGTAGCGGATGCGGTGTATGACCGTGCCGACGAGCGAGATCGGATCGAACGCATCGCGCTGGAGACCGGTGTTCCCTTTACCGGCATCTGGCTGTACGCCCAGCCGGCACAGCTGTTTTCGCGGGTTGATCAGCGCTCTGGCGACCCGTCCGACGCGACAGCCGAGGTCGTCCGCGAACAGCTCGCGCGCGACTGCGGGCGGCTTGCCTGGCTGCAGATTGACGCGAGTAGCACCGTTGCGGCCGCTGCGGCACACATTGCCCAGGTGTTGGCGGTTCCTGATACCTGAGTTCAGGTCGGCCCGAGCGCTGCTAGGCCACGTCGCGCCACTGGCCGGGAGGCAGTTCATCCAGGCTCCAGGGCCCGATGCGAATTCTGACCAGGCGCAGCGTAGGCAACCCCACGGCGGCCGTCATGTGGCGCACCTGGCGGTTGCGGCCTTCGTGGATCGTCACTTCCAGCCAGGCGGTTGGGATATTTTTGCGGAAACGCACTGGTGGGTCGCGCGGCCATAGCGGAGGTTCTGCGATGGTCTTCACCTGTGCCGGCAGTGTAGGGCCGTCCTTCAGTATCACCCCCGCGCGCAGGCGTTGCAGCTGGGCTTCGTCCGGCTCTCCTTCCACCTGCACCCAGTACGTTTTCGCCATCTTGTGCTGGGGGTCGGCAATGCGCGCCTGCAGGCGTCCGTCGTTGGTCAGCAGAAGCAGGCCTTCGCTGTCGCGGTCCAGCCGCCCAGCCGGGTAGACGTCCGGTACATCCACGAAATCTTTCAGCGTGGCGCGCCCCTGGTCGTCTGTGAACTGCGTCAGCACGCCGAAAGGTTTGTTGAGGATCAGCAGCCGAGGCTGCGTGGGCGGCGCCTTGGTGGCACGGTGGGGACGGATGGGCCTGTGGCGGCCAGGTGGCGCGGAATAGGGCATGGGGTGTCCAGGGCTGGAAGTGTGCGTTCGGGGCAACCACCGCATCATCGCACCAGTTGACCAGACTTGGGACAGCTTTTTTTATCGGTGGTCCTGCCGTCAGCGACGATTTCATGTCTGAGCGACCCAGCCAGCATCAACCAGAACGGAAATCGCGCGGCTGCTGGTCGCGCCCCTGAGGATATGTACTTTGCATCTAGGGTTAACCCGTACATAATTCGGTATTCTGATTAGAATGAGAAGCGTTACGAATCATCAAGTCGATTTCAACGCTTGCCTTCGGGGCGCTGCGCTGCAAATCGGCAGGGAGAACCAGATGACAGAAGCCAGAACGGAGGTCCAACGTCTTGCCGGGTTTGCCGCGCAGGCAAAGCTCGAAGACCTGAGCCCTGAGGCGCTCGAGCAGCTCAAGATTCGAGTGCTGGATACGGTGGGCGTGGCCATCGGGGCGCTGGATGCGCCGCCGATCGTCGCCATTCGTTCGCTGATCGACGAGCTTGGCGGCAAGCCCGCCTGCACCCTGGTGGGCGGCGGCCGCACGAGCCCGGAGCTCGCGGCATTCTTCACGAGCGCGCTCAGCCGCTACCTCGACTTCATGGATGCTTACATCGCCCCGGGCGAGACGAATCATCCGTCAGACAACCTCGGGGCCGTGCTTGCCGCGGCAGAAAGCGCAGGGGCCTCGGGGGCGGAGCTGCTCGTAGCGCTTGCCGTGGCCTACCAGGTGCACACGCGGCTGTCCGATGTGGCGCCGGTGCGCGCGCGTGGCTTCGACCACACGACGCAGGGCAATTTCGCGGCAGCCGTGGCGGCGGCGCGCGCGATGGGGCTGCCGCAGGCGCAGATTGCGAATGCCGCGGCCATTGCCGGGACGGCCAATGTGGCGCTGCGCGTGACGCGCACCGGTGTGCTCAGCAACTGGAAGGGCCTCGCCTACGCACACGTCTCCAAGGAAGCCGTCTTCGCGGCGCATCTGGCGGCCCATGGAATCACCGGGCCGGAGGCGGTTTTCGAAGGCAACAAGGGTTTCAAGGAGACGGTTTCCGGCCCGTTCACGATTGACTGGCAGGCTGAGGACCTCGAGCGCGTACGTCAGACCATCGTCAAGAAGCACAACGCCGAAATCCACTCGCAGTCGGCGCTGGATGCAGCGCAAGAGATTCGCGCCTCGAACGCCTTCCATGTCGAGGCAATCGACCGCGTGCGGCTACGCACCTTCCAGGTGGCCTATTCAATCATCGGCGGCGGTGAAGAGGGCGACAAGCGTAGCGTCCAGACCAAGGAGGACGCCGATCATTCCCTGCCGTGGATGCTGGCGGTCGTCCTGCTGGATGGCAAGCTCACGCCTGCGCAATACACGGCGGCGCGCATCAGTGCGCACGACGTGCAGGCGCTCATGCAGCGCATCACCATCACCCCCGATGCGGCGCTCTCGGCGCAGTTCCCGCAGCACATGCCTGCGGAACTGGAGATCGTCCTGCGGGATGGCACGACGCTGCAGGCCTCGCGCAAGGCCTATCGCGGGTTCTACACCGATCCGCTCGACTGGGGCGAAGCGCGCACCAAGTTCGACGAGCTCGCGGCGCCTTTCGCCGATCAGGCGCTGCGCGACGAGCTCGCGGAAATCATCCACCACCTCGAGCGGCATCGCAGCGTGGATCTGACGGCAGCTCTTGCCCGTGTCAGTCGCACGCGCAAGGGCGCCGACCTTCATTCGTAGCAAGGAGAAAGCAATGGCTGACATGACTGCACACGATGTTTCGTTCAATTTCGTGCCGCGCGCCTGGCGCCCGGCCAAACCCCGCACCTTCGGCATTACCGAAGTGCGCGCACCGTACTATGCTACCTTTGGCACGCGTCACCTGATGGACGTCTTCGAGGCGGCCGGGCAGTGGATCGATGGCATCAAGTGGGCGGGGGGTTCGTTTTCGCTCATGCCGCGCCAACAGGTGAAGGCGATGAATGACGTCGCTCACGCCAATGGCGCGTATGTGTCTTCCGGCGGCTGGATCGAAACCGTCCTGCGCTATGGTGATGCGGCGGTCGATCAGTACTTGGCGGAGGCCAAGGACGTGGGCTTCGATGTCATCGAGGTTTCCACCGGCTTCATCATGGTGCCCACCAGCGGGCTCGAGCGCCTGGTGAAGCGCGTTGTCGCCGCAGGCCTGAAGGCGAAGCCAGAACTGGGCATTCAGATCGGCTCCGGCGGGGATTCGGGCGAAGCCGAGCTTGCCGCCGAGGCGAAGAAAGACATCGGCGACCTCATTGACCGGGGCAAGCGCGCCCTCGATGCCGGCGCCTCCATCATCATGATCGAGTCCGAGGGCATCACCGAGAATGTTGTGCAATGGAATACCGCGGCGGCCGCAGCCATCATCAACGGGCTGGGCATCGAAAACGTCATGTTCGAAGCGGCTGACGGGCCGGTTTTCGAGTGGTACATCAAGAACTACGGGAACGAGGTGAACCTTTTCGTCGACCATAGCCAGATCCTGCAACTCGAGGCGTTGCGCCAGAACATCTGGGGCAACAAGAGCACCTGGGGGCGCGTGATCAACCCGGCTCCCGCCAGGGGCTGACAGCCGTGGCGTGATGGACTTTAGAGACACCCTCCCGCACGTCGTCATTCTGGGCGGCGGCTTCGGCGGCCTCTGGGCGGCCCGCGCACTGGCCCGTGCGTCGGTGCGCATTACGCTCGTGGACCGCTCGAACCATCACGTCTTCCAGCCGCTGCTCTATCAGGTGGCCGGCGCGGGGCTGTCGGGCACCGACATCGCCGCGCCGCTGCGCCACATCCTGCGGCGGCAGCGTAATGTCACGGTCTGGATGGATGAGGTGAGCGGCATCGATGTGGCACATCGGCGTGTGTTCGCAGGGCAACGCGAGCTGACCTACGATTGGCTGGTGGTGGCGACCGGGTCGTTGCCCACGTGGTTTGGCCACGCCCAGTGGGCGCGACATGCTCCTGGCCTGAAGACGCTGGACGATGCACTGGTGATTCGGCGTCGCCTCCTGTCCGCTTTTGAGGCGGCTGAGCGCGAGCCCGATCCCGTGCAACGTGCACGCTGGCTTTCCTTCGTGATCGTGGGTGGCGGCCCCACGGGCGTGGAGCTCGCCGGTACACTCCTGGAAATCGCGCGTCACACGCTGCCGCGTGAGTTCCGCAAGGCGCATCCCGGAGAAGCGGCCGTGCATCTCATCGAGGCCGGCAAACGGCTGCTGCCCGCCATGCCCGAGCGCCTGTCCGCGCTGGCGCGCGCAAAGCTCGAACAGATGGGCGCCTGTGTCCACCTGGACACGGCCGTGAGCGACGTGAGCGCGGCCGGCGTGCAGACGGCGCACGGCGCCATTTCGGCACGCACCGTGCTTTGGGCAGCCGGCACGGTCGCCTCGCCGCTTGGCCGGGACCTTGCTGTGGGCCGGGATTTTTCTACCGTCCTCGATCGTGCGGGGAGGGTCCGTGTGCAACCGGACTTGTCACTGCCCGGCCACCCCGAGGTCTTCGTCGTGGGCGACCTGGCGCTTTGCGAGTCCGACGGGCGGCGCGTGCCGGGCGTGGCACCCGCGGCCAAGCAAATGGGGCGCCATGCCGGGCGGGCCATCCGTGCACGGCTGGCTGGCAGGGTACCGCCTGCGTTCCGCTACCATGATGACGGCACACTCGCGAGCATCAGCCGGGCTTCGGCCGTGGTCCGGCTGCGCGGCCTGCAGCTTCACGGACTACCGGGCTGGCTCTTCTGGTTGTTTGCCCATGTCTTCTTCCTGATCGGCTTTCGCAATCGCCTGGCGGTCCTGTGGAACTGGGCCTGGTCTTATTTCACCTGGCAGCGCAACGCGCGGATCATCGTGGGACCTGATCCGCCGGCGGAGAGTGCACCACCGCCGGCGTCAGGAAGTTTACTTGCCCTGGATGAAATCCATGATCGGCGGGAAAGTGAACGCGAATCCGATGATGAGCAGCACGAACGAGATAATGCTGACGTTTCGTAGGTTCACATCGGCCTCTGCCCAGCGTCTGGACAAGATCGCCCACGCCACCAGCCAGACGACGATGGCGCCGGTTGAAACGCCCGATAGGGTGCCAGTCGGGTTGTAGATGTTGAAGAAATTGCCGACACTCTTGAACGCGTCTCCCAGCAGGGAGAAGATACCCATCGCTGCGCAGCCGATACCCGCCGCCAACAAGGCGGCAGCACCGGGGCCGTTACGGAGTTGGCCGATTTCGTTGTTTGTGGTGTTCGTCATCATCATTCTCCGTTCATCAAATGGATGTTTTGGCCGCCGCGCACGGGGGCAAACTTATTGAGGAAGGCACCGAATGCTCCGGCGGCCCCTGTGGCGATGAATGCCGCGATGACGAAGACCAGAACGGCCTTACGCAAGCCGGCGAACTTGGCCAGGCTGGTGCCGTATTTGCCATAGATGTAAGCGACCATCGTCATCGCAATAGGAGCGATCCAGGCAACGTGCTCCTTCCACTCCATTCCAAAATCGTGCCAGCCCGAGGTGCTGGGACTCGACAGCAATAGTTGTCGAGGGAAACCCGAAAGGTCGGTCGTGCCGGTGGGGGCGATGGCGCGGTACCAGGGGTAGACGATATAGGCTCCAGAAAATACCGTCAGCCATGCCAGCACAACCATGCCGACAAGGTACACCCGCATCAACGTCTGCGAGTTGCGGTCGACAGAACCAACGGGGCCGCCGGCCGTCGAGCGATAGAACTCCGCGATGGCGCCACTGAAGGCCAGCATGAACAGAGCGCCAAAACCCATGCCGTGCAAGACGGTGAGGAGGTCTCGAAATGACATTTCCATGATGACTTCTCCTTCTTGGTTAATACGCCAATTGATAGACTAGTAGAACCAGATACGGTTCTTCGCGTCGGCGTCTTACTGTCGTGGTTCAGATGAGAACAAGACGTGATTGTGTTTGCCGATGTTGTATAAACCTCCCATGCATGCACTTCAGTGCGGCACTGCTGTCGAATTTGTTTTCCGAATTCGATAATGAAAAGAATAATGCTGCGCACCAACGCGATGTTGCGTTAGATCAACTTATCGAGTTGTCGGCGCCGTCGGTTTTGATGATGCGCCAGTAACGGAAACATTCCGACGGGTTAAAGTATTCGAGGACCAGCGAATCATTACGGCACATCATTTTTCGTATGGCACTTATTTCGATAACGGCGAAAAGGCCTTCGTGGCGGAGAGGCTTCGAGCCTGGTCGGCCTGGCGGTCCCCGTCATGCGCTGGCGAGCTGGTCAGAGACGTATTCAAGATGGCCTGCGGGCCGAAAAAGAAGCTGCACACGCTGCAGAGGTGAGCGTGCCTCTGCACAAGACAGCGCTACAGCCAGCGCTTGACTGCGACCCCGCTGATGCGCGACGCCGGCACGAAGGGCTGCGTCCAGACGCGCGAGTCGGTTGATTCCCGCAGGTTGTCGCCAACGACGAAGTAGTGGCCGTCCGGGACGCGCCATCTGCACACATGCGCCCCGGCAACCCGCGGACAGTCGTCCCACGGACAATCGTTGACATATAGGCGCCCGGCTTCGAGTTCGACGACATCGCCTGGCCCGGCGGCGATCCGCTTGACGTACAGAGCGCCAGGCACGGTCGCGGTGAGCACGACGACGTCGCCGACAGCGACGCGCCGACCCGCTGGGCGCGTCAGCAGTATCTGACCGGCGTGCAGCGTCGGCTGCATCGAGCGGCCGTGGATACGGACCAGGGGGATCCAGCGCGCCATGTCAACGGTGGGCGTCGTGCGAGTGATGGGCGTGGGCTTCGGCGTTAGCCTGATGGGAGTGCTGGCCGTGTGCAGCGTGGCCGTGCGCGTGGTCCTCACCCTCGGCATACTTGAAGAAGCTCACGTAAGCGGCCACATAGTCCCGCGCGGCGGCGACGTCATTGATGTCGAAGCCCTTCTTGCCCAAGGCCACTGCGAAGCGACGGTGCAATTCGTCGCGGCGCTCGGCTGGCGCCAGCGCGAGCACATCGCGGTCGTCGCCGACCTCGAGCGCCCGGTCGGCCGCCACGACGATGGGATCGATACTGGTGCCGGCTGGCTGGATACCGGTGAACCCGACGCCCTCGCCCATGCGGTGCAGCCGGACCAGGGTCTCGAGAAACAGCCGGTCGGCGACCTCGGCAGCATCCGCGCCGAGCTTGCGCACCACCAGCGACTTGGCGAAGACCTCGGCCAACTCGATCTCGCCATCGGGCTGGATCCACTTGAGGGCGTAGTTGATGTTGCCGGTCTCGAGTGCGCGGCGCCCGTCAACGACAGCAGGGCCGTCGGCGGTGTCGCAATGGGCCTCGGCGGTGGGAACGACCGCCTCGACGAGCGATCGCAACAAGGTAGTCATGGACATCGTCTGCACCCTTTCGAGAAGATGATGCGATCAGGCTAGCACGGCGCAGCCACGCCACCTTTGACGTTGCTCAATTCGTCGCGGCCGCATCCGTCTTGGCGCGACTCCACCACTATCGCACCCATTCCTTCGTATCCTCAGGATGCGCTGGTGAGGCGTATCGACTTTGCGATGACGACCCTGACCTTTCTTGCGTCGAGGTCGTGGGCCCAGTCGCCACGCTCAGGTAACGCGTCTGTCACGACGCCATGAGCCTGTGATGCATGACCGACCTTGAACATGGCAGTCCGGCCGAACTTGCTGTGATCGGCAACGATGAACGCCTTCTCGGATGATCCGAGGATAGCCTGCGTTGTCGGTTCTTCATCCATCGAGAAATCCAGTATGTCGCCAGTCTTCGATATGGCGACCACACCCAGTATGGAAAAATCCAGTGAGAAGTGTCGGATGAATGTGGCTGTGCTGGTGCCAAGGATGGCGCCGTCTGCCTTCCTGACCGTGCCACTGGCTACGATTGTCTCGATGGAATCGCAGTGTCGGAAAATTTCTACGACATTCAGGTTGTTGGTCACAACCTTCATGTTTCGATTCTTGGTCAGACGTCTTGCCACAGCTTCGACTGTGGTGCCTATATCCAGGAATACGGACGTGCCGTCGGGTACTTCCTTGGCGACGGTGGCGGCAATAGCCTCTTTCTCGGCCGATAGCGCACCGACCCTGGCCTCGTAGGGCGGGTTTTCGATACTGGACCCGAATACAGCGCCGCCGTGGAACCTGGAAAGGATGCCGCAGCGGCAGAGGTGATTTATATCGCGACGGATAGTCTGTGTGGTGACGCCCAAGTCTCGTGCCAAGGCGTCAATCATCACGAAGCCGTGCTTTCTGGCGAGCTGTACGATGACTCGCTGTCTGGGGAGCGACGATGTTCGGGTGTCCGCCCCTTGCCAGACCTCATTCGATTGGAGTGTGTGGTTCATGCGGCGGTCTCGTCCGTACCTTTGAATGTAGGGAGCAGTGCGGTAATCGCCTGTGTGTAGCGCCGGAAATTTTGCTCGTATATATGATGATTTTGAGGGTCAGGTGTGAATATCCTGTCTGGCTTCAGAAAGAATGCGTTGGCGTCTTCATCGGGTCGCCAGACTTTGAGGGCGTGCCCCGCGATGATGCAAAGCCCGATGGTCGTGAGCTCGGTTTCACTGTATCGAATCAACTCCCGCCCCAGGACGTCAGACTTTATTTGTGCAAGTGTGTTGCTTCTGGCCAGGCCGCCGGCCAAGCGAATGCTGCCAATCTTTGCGCCACACTCGGATAAGGTCTCAGTGATATGACATAGTGAAAACGCGATGCCCTCGTATATCGCACGGGCCAGATGATTGCGGTTGCTTTGGTCCAGGCTCAACCCCAAGATCGCACCGGTCGCGAACGGGTTCCATAAGGGCGTGCGTTCACCGGCCATGTAGGGCAGGAAGATTGGGCTTCTGGTTGTGGGCTGTGTGCTGGCCACGAGGGCATCCATGGCTTCGAAGCTGTCTGCCAAAAGCTCTTTTCGCGCCCACTCGAGGATGCCACCGGACGAAGCATTTGAACCTCGGGCCAGGAATTTGTCGCGGCCAAATGGTACAGAATAGACTCGCCTCTTCTCGTCTATCAGCACAGACGCTGACACCACGCCGAAGGACGTCACGGTGCCGGAAATATCCAGGCCGGCACCAGTTTCATGAATACCGCCGCCAATGTATGCACATTTGCTGTCGAACGTTGCGCTGATGACGGGCACGGCTGGTAGTTGGAACCGGTCGCACAGGGCGGGCCTGAGCGCACCGATGACAGCCCCGATGGCAGTAGTGCGACCAAAAAGGGCTTCTGGGACTTGCAATTGCTGGCGCACTTCGGAGTTGTAGAGTCGTAACGCGGTGTAGGTATTGATCGTTGAAATACCGGTCAGATACTCATTGAGCCAGCCGGTAGCGTCCAGCAGGCGGTGCGTTCGTGCGCAGAGGGCAGGCTGGTCACGCAAGCGAAGCCAATGCGGAAGGGGATCGGCGATCGTCGTTCGCAGGCCGTAGGGATTTGAACCAGAGCAGGTCCGTACCGCCTGCTCGACGGGTTCGATATGACGGGCTGTTCGATGATCGGGGTACATGAGGGCGGGCGTCAGCGCACGGCCAGCCGAATCTACCGCAATGTAGCCTGCGAGAGGTGCCGCGACTGCCAAGGCATCAGGCGCGAGCCCGGTACGACCCAGTTCGCCAAGCGCCTCACCCAGAAGTGTTGCCCATTCTTCGGGCGATTGCTCATAGATGGGGCCGTTTATCCGTGATTGAACCGCATGGGACCAACGCCATAGTGCTTCTCCGTGGCTGTTGACCACGGAAATTCGCAGGCTCTGCGTGCCAAGGTCAATGGCGGCGAAAGAGACAGACACCAGCCTGTTCCTTTGATGATTTCCTGTGAAAGTCAGGCGTGGAAAGGTTCAAAAGGCACCTCCGCAAGCAATGCCGCATTGGAACGCATGGACGATATGACGGCCCCTCGGTCGGAGCCCATGGCGATGAATGCGTATCCCATTGAGGCATAGTGCTTGGCCTGTTCAGAGTTGCGAACCAGAATGCCTGCCGCTTTTCCATGTTTGGCTGCGGCCTTTGCAACTTTCCTGATGGCTGCGTCAAACCGAGCGTCGTCCGGGTTGACGGATAAATCGATACTGAGATCGAAAGGCCCGACGAAAAGCACACTGATGCCATCGATCGCTGCGATCTCATCGACGTTTTCCACTGCTTTTCGCGACTCGATCTGCGCAACGATGGCCAGCTCTTTGCTTTCGGTATCCAGGTAGGCTCTGTAGTCGGACCCGTAGCCGCTGGCTCGCGTCGTCTGCGCGATGCCCCTGGGTGATCCGGGTCCGACGCGCACCATGTCGACAATTTGTCTGGCGAGATCTGGAGTGGACACGTTGGGAATCATCAGGCCAGCCGGGCCCATATCCAAGATGCGCTTGAAGACCGCCAGTTCGACCGCGGGAACGCGGACGATGACTTTGCTTTTGGACGAACCAAGAGCCTGAATCTGGTGCATCAAGTCGTTGTCACTTCCGCAGCCGTGTTCCATATCGATGAGCAACCAATCGTAGCCAGACCGGCCTGCTATTTCTGCTGTAATAGCCGAACCCAGGCTGAGCCAGGCGCCGCTGACCAACCTGTTTTGCAAAGCGCCCTGTTGGATCCAAGTCATCTAAAGGTCTCGCTTTAGTAGCGGTGCAGATCGTTGAAAATGCACCTTATCGGCACCGACGGATTGATTATTTGTGAACATTATTGATCGTAAATGAACGGTAAGGTTACGACAATTCAGGAAGATCCCTAGGAAACCCCAAGCTAGATCCTGGTAACTTCAGTCTTTCCGACTGACGTGGCGCTGCAGGTATTGGCGGTGCGCCAGTCCCTTGCGGATCAGCGAGTTGTGGATTTTTTGTCGGGATTTCAGAATGAACACACGAGCCCTTGGAAAAACCGGCCTGAACATCACGCCCTTGGTGTTCGGTGGAAACGTATTCGGCTGGACGGCCGATGAGTCCACTTCCTTTCAACTGCTTGATGCGCTGACAGACTCCGGGTTGAACGCCGTCGATACGGCCGACAGCTATTCGCGCTGGGTCAGTGGCCATCAGGGCGGAGAGTCTGAAACCCTCATCGGCCGTTGGCTGCAACGCCATCCGGGCAAGCGCGACCAGCTGGTGCTGATCACCAAAGTCGGATCGGACCTGGGGCCGATGAAGAAGGGCTTGTCGAGGCGTTGGATCACCGCAGCCGTCGAAGACTCGTTGCGTCGACTCCGTACCGACTACATCGATCTGTACCTGTCACACTGGCCGGATCCGGACACCCCCTACGAAGAGACCCTGAGCGCCTACCAGATGCTGCTCAAGGCGGGCAAGATCCGCGCGATTGGCGCTTCCAACCTGGACGCGGGCCAGCTGACACAAGCGCTGGACGTGGCCAAGGCACACGGCCTGCCGCGCTATGACGTGTTGCAGCCCGAGTACAACCTGTACGACCGATCCAAATTCGACGGCGCCTTGCGCGATCTGACCACGCGCGAGAACATTGGCGTCATCACCTATTACAGCCTGGCGTCGGGCTTTCTGTCGGGCAAATACCGCTCTCGGGCCGATCTGAACAAAAGCCCGCGTGGTCAGGGCATCGCCAAGTACCTGAACGAGCGCGGCGAGCGCATTCTGGCGGCGTTGGATCAGGTCTCCGATGCGCAACACGCCAAACCCGCTGAAGTGGCGCTGGCCTGGATCATGGCGCAAGACGGGATCACGGCGCCCATTGCCAGTGCCACGAGTCTGGACCAATTGCAGAGTCTGGTGCGCGCCACCCAATTGACGTTGACCGCCGAGCAGCGGGACGTGCTCGAAGAGGCCAGCCGTTGAGTCCATACCGCTATCGGGTTCGTGAATCCGAAGTCGAATTCACGGCCATCCGGTCCCAAGGCGCGGGCGGCCAGAACGTCAACAAAGTTTCCAGCGCCGTCCACCTGCGCTTCGATATCCGGGCTTCCTCACTGCCCGAGCCCGTCCGTGAACGCCTGCTTGCCCTTGGTGATCGTCGGATCGGGGCCACGGGGATGGTCGTCATCAAGGCGCAATCCAGTCGCAGTCAGGCGCAGAACCGGATGGAAGCGCTGGCACGCCTGCAGGATCTGATCGATCGTGTCAGCGACACCCCAGCTGTCCGGCGCCCCACGCGACCGACGCAGGGTGCACGCCGGCGCCGCCTGCAAGCCAAAGCCGAGCGCAGCGCCATCAAACAATTGCGTGCCAAGGTCGCGGAGTGAGTCGAAGCGCGATACTCGAACCATCAGCGGTGGACGGCCAGCCAGATCGTAGGACCATCCGGAGCCGTCGAATCGACACGATGTCTGAGGCCCGATGGGATCCAGTAGTGGTCACCCGGTTCCAGCGTGATGAGGGTCTCGCGGCCCTCAACCTCGAGCGTGGCCGAGCCTTGCAAGACGATGACCCATTCGTCTTCGTCCTGTTCGTACCAGAAGCCAGGTGGGCTTTCCTGCCCGTGAGACACGATGCGCTCGATGCGCAGGCCTGGGACGTCCAGAAGATCGTCGAACGCTTCACAGCTTGTGTCAGCGGGCATGGCAGCAAAGAGGTTCTTGAGCATGTTGGCTCCCTTTTCTGAGTGAGCTGCCCGATGCGCGTGCCTATTCCTGCGACGTTAGTGACAGCCAGACGGATAGGCCACACAATAGCGCCTAAAAACATAAAACATAAAAGGAGACACCATGACGCTGTCCGGAGATTCACCTGACTGGTCCATCACGCAGCAATCGGAAGCGCTGGCTTCCGGCCATCTTTCCGCCGTCGAACTGATCGGGGCGTACCTCGAGCGCATCGACGCGCTGGATGGAAAGCTGCATGCTTACGTAGAGGTCTACGCGACAGAAGCTCGTCTCGCAGCCGAGGCAGCGGACAAGGCAAGACGCTCCGGCCATGCGCTAGGCCCGCTGCACGGCATCCCGATTGCCCTCAAGGACCTTGCCGACATTGAAGGCCGCATCACCACCGGCGGTTGTGCCCTATGGAAGAATCGCCGCTCGAAAGTCACTGCAACACTGGTCAGACGCCTGATCGCACAAGGCATGATCGTGCTGGGCAAGACCCACATGGTGGAATTCGCCTTTGGCGGCTGGGGCACCAACACTGGCATGGGCACGCCCTGGAATCCCTGGGACCTGCAGCAGGCGCGCACTCCAGGAGGGTCCAGCAGCGGCTCGGGTGTGGCGGTGGCGGCCAGGTTGGCGCCCTGGGCTCTGGGTACGGACACCGGTGGCTCGGTTCGCCTGCCTGCATCCTTGTGCGGCATCACCGGCCTGAAGACCTCGGCGGGACGCATCAGCAACTACGGCGTGCTGCCGCTGAGCCAGACGCTGGACACGCCGGGCCCCATGGGAGCTACTGCCAAGGACGTGGCGCAGTTGTATCTGGTGATGCAAGGTCCGGATCCGTTGGATCGCCGTACCCTGGGATTGCCGCCGGAACTGACGCTGCGCACCCTGCACAAGGGCGTCGCCGGCCTGCGGCTGGCCCGCATGCCCGACAGCGAACGCGAAGGCGTCTCATCGCCTGTTCTCGCCGCCTATGATCGATCGCTGGACGAGCTCTCCCGCCTCGGGGCGGAAATCGTGTCCTTGAGGCTCCCGGTCAGCTTCTCTGACGTGGCAGCCCTTAACGGCCGCATCATGGCGGCGGAAAGCTATGCGCTGCTGGCCGATACCGTCGACGACGTCGATCTTGCGCTGGATGAAGACGTGCGACCGCGCATACTGGCGGGGCGCGGCATCACCGCGTACGACTATCTGAGGGCGCTCGCACGGCGCAACCAGATGATCGACGAGTTCGACCATGCATTGGCTGAAGTCGATGCGCTACTGACCCCCACCACGGCGACCACGGCGATCCCGCTGACGCAGGTCGACCAGGGAAATGCGCCTTCCCGTTTCACGCGGTTCGCCAATTTCCTGGATCTATGCGCCATCGCCATGCCCAACGGCGCTGATGAAAACGGGTTGCCGACATCGCTGCACGTCATGTGCCGGCGCTACGACGAGGCCATGGCGCTGCGTATCGGTTGCGCCTATCAGAAGGCAACGGACTGGCATATGCGCCGCCCGGTGCTCGACACCCACTTCGCACACTGAATCAACATATACGGCGGCGTCACAATGCATCTTGCCGCCTCTGGCCCCCCCTGCTCCAAGGGGAATCATCGACGGGATCCGTGCACCTGCATCGGCCCACTTCGGAAGGAGACTCGCATATGAAGAAACATATCGCCCTTGCTGCACTGGCCGCCACATTGCTGATGAGCGGTAATGCCATGTCCAAGGAAGAATTGCCGAAGACCCATGTTCAGGTCGTCGGCTACCTGAGCAACGTTCCCGCCTACCTGCAATTCGAAAAACCGTTCTGGACCGAGACCATTCCTCGACTGTCCGACGGTCGGGTGACGGCGGACATCAAGAGTTTCGATGAAATGGGGCTGAAGGGGCCCGAGATCCTGCGCCTGATGTCCAATGGCGTCATCGAATTCGGTACCGCCACGCTCTCCTATTTCGCGAGCGACAACCCCGTCAACGAGGCCGTCGACCTGGCCGGTATGGCGCCCTCCGTCCAGGAGGAGCGCACGATCGTCGACACCTTCAAGCCGGTCTACGAGCGCCGCCTGCTCAAGCAAGGTATCAGGCTGATGGGCATCGGCACCAACGCGGCACAGGTCATCTTCTGCAACTCGCCCATCAAGGGCCTGGCCGGGCTGAAAGGCAAGAAGGTGCGCACCAGCAGCCGTACGCAAGCAGACTTCGTCGAAGCCCTGGGGGGATCGAGCGTCAACATGGCGTTTGCTGAAGTCGTGCCGGCACTGCAGACCAAGGTCCTGGATTGTGCGATCACAGGCTCGCTGTCGGGATTCACCGCCAAATGGTACGAAGTTTCGAACTACCTGCTCGAGCTCCCCATCAACTGGAATCCCATCATCTACGCTGTCAATCTGAAGGCCTGGGACAAGATCGATCCCAAGGTGCAGGCCTTCATCCAGACGAACATGAGCAAGATGATCGACAGCATCTGGGATGACGCGGCACGTCAGACACAAGAGGGCTACGACTGCAACACCGGGGCGGCTGCCTGCAAGGCCAAGGTCAAAGGCAAGATGACGCTTGTGGTGCCCACCGACGCCGACAAGAAACTGCTGGCCAAGCTCACCAAGGACGACGTGGTACCCAAGTGGGCCAAACGCTGCTCGAAGGACTGCGTCGCCGATTTCAACGAGACCATCGGCAAGAAACTCGGCATCACCGCCAGCAAGTAATCCTGGCAGCAGACGGTGGTCTGCACTCACCGCCCAGGCTGACCTGCACCGGCTTTGCCGGTCGCGGGCCAGCGGCACATGAAGGATCCTCATATGCTGTCCATGGCACCTGTCCCATCAACGAAAGTGCTCGAGCGGATCTGGCACTGGGTCGAAAAACTGTCTCGAATCGCCGTGTGGGTGGGGGGCGCGCTGATGATCGCGAGCGTCTTCCTGATCTGCATCGACGTGGTGACGCGCAAGTTCTTTGAATTGAGCACCAACGGCTCGAACGAACTGTCAGGCTACGCGTTCGCCATCAGCACGTCCTGGGCACTGGGTTTCACCATGCTGCAACGGGTCAACGTCCGGGTGGACGTCCTGTACCGTCTGTTGCCGGTCAGGGTGACGGCGCTGCTTGACTGGCTTGCCGTCGTGGTCATGGGTATTTTCGTCGGCTACCTGAGCTACTACGGGGTGCAGGTGGCGCAAACCTCCTGGGTGCGCGATGCGGCCGCCAACACCACATTGGGCACTCCGCTGTGGATTCCGCAAAGCCTGTGGGCCGTCGGGCTGCTCTGGATGAGCGTGGTGCTGGTGCTCATGCTCATCAGAGCCTCGGTCGCTCTGGTGACGGGCAACATCCCGCTGGTGAAGACGCTGGCCGGACAACGCTCCTCGGAAGAAGAGGCCAAGGAAGAAGCAGAGGCCGGTGAGCGCCTCGTCAAGGGAGACGCAGCATGATCGCGACTATGCTGATTGCCCTGCTGGTTCTCATCGGCCTGAGCATCCCGGTCGGAGCCGCCCTCGGGGTGCTGGGCCTGATCGGCGACAAACTTTTTTCCATGTTGCCACTCTCCCGTGCCATCGGCGAGATCTCCTGGAACACCAGCAATGAATTTCTGCTGGTGGCCATTCCGCTGTTCATCCTGCTGGGCGAGATCCTGCTGCGCACTGGTTTCGCCGAGCGCATGTACGATGCCATGACCCTGTGGCTGTCGTGGTTGCCGGGGGGCCTGATGCACGCAAACATCGGGGCCTGTGCACTATTCGCAGCCACTTCCGGCTCCAGTGTCGCCACCGCGGCGACCGTGGGCACTGTGGCCCTGCCGCAAATCAAGCGACATGGCTACAACGAGTCGCTGTTTCTTGGCAGTATCGCGGCGGGCGGCACCTTGGGCATCCTCATCCCGCCCTCCATCAATCTGATCCTCTATGGCGTCCTGACCAACACCTCGGTTCCCCAGCTCTACCTGGCCGGTTTCATCCCAGGGATACTGCTTGCCGCCCTGTTCATGCTCACCATCGGGATCGCCTGCTCGCTTCGTCCCGCCTGGGGCGGCCATCGCGTCAAAGCCAGCTGGCGGAGGCGTTTCCGCAGCCTGGTCGACCTGTTGCCGCCGCTGGGCTTGTTTCTTCTGGTGGTCGGGTCCATCTATGCCGGACTGGCCACCGCCACCGAAGCAGCTGCGCTAGGGGTGTTGGGGGCGCTGGTCCTAGCTGCGTTTTCGCGGCGTCTGACGCTGTCGATGCTGCGCGATTCCGTCGAAGGGACCATGCGCACCACAGCCATGATCATGCTGATCGTGATCGGCGCCGCGTTCCTCAGCTTCGTCATGTCGTCCACGGGGTTGACCGACTCGTTGACCAACGCGGTCATCGCGCTACACCTGTCCCAGGGCTGGATGCTGCTGATCGTCGTGATTTTTTATCTGATTCTGGGCTGCCTGATGGAAACCCTGTCGATGATGATCACGACCATTCCGATCATCGCCCCCATCATGATCGCCATGGGGTTCGATCCTGTGTGGCTGGGCATCGTCATCATCGTGCTGGTCGAAACGGCGCTCATCACACCCCCCGTGGGGATGAACCTGTTCGTGGTGCATAGCTTGCGCGAAACGGGCTCGATGAACGATGTGATCGTGGGCAGTCTGCCGTTTGTCATCGCATTGCTTGTGATCATCGGCCTGCTGGCCCTCTTTCCGTCGATCGCGATGTGGCTGCCCCACATGGTCAACGTGAGCTGACGTCGCTTTTCCCCTTAACCTTCATCCCGGAACATTGCCATGATTCTTTCCTTCACTCTTGATGCAAACGGATCATCGACGCCGATCACCACCGATATCCACACCCTGATCATCGCTGGCTGGTCGGGCAGAGATACCGCAGCCATCGAACACCACATCAAAGAACTGGCGGAACTCGGCATCAAACCGCCGAGCGCACTCCCGCTTTACTATCGGGTTTCGCCCCATCAATTGACGCAGGACTCGCAGATCCAGGTGGTGGGGGATTCGACCTCGGGCGAAGTCGAGGCGTTCATTTTCCCGATCGACGGGGAGCTCTACGTTACCGTGGCATCTGACCATACCGACCGCAAGCTCGAGGCCTATAGCATCGCGCTGTCCAAGCAAATCTGCTCCAAACCCATAGGCGGCGCGGCATGGCGCATGGCAGACGTCCAGGACCACTGGGACGATCTCGTGCTTCGCTCCTACATCGAAGAGGGTGGCCATCAGGTACTGTACCAAGAGGGGTCGCTCGCATCGCTGCGCTCACCGGGCAACTTGATTGCCGGCCTGACGGCGGGCGCAACCACACTGCCTGATCACACGGCCATGTCCTGCGGCACGGTCGGAGCGATCGGCGGCATCCGGCCGTCGGCCTCTTTTTCCATGGAGCTCTTTGATCCCAGGTTGAATCGCTGCCTCAGCCACCATTACCGGATCCAGTGCCTGCCTGAAATCGCCTGAGCCCCAGGGCCTGTTCACACCACATGACACGGAATGTCGGCAACATGAAATACCAACATCTGGGGCGCTCAGGGCTGGAAGTCTCGCGCCTGTGTCTCGGCTGCCTGAGTTTCGGCATGCCCTCGAAATCCCACCCCTGGACACTCAACGAAGAACAGAGCCGTCCCATCATCCGGCAGGCCATCGAATCGGGCATCAATTTTTTCGATACTGCCAACGTCTACTCGGCGGGAGGCAGCGAACAGATCCTGGGCAAGGCGCTGCGCGATTTCGCACGTCGCGACGAAGTCGTCATCGCTACCAAGGTCTACAACCGAATGCGCGAGGGTCCCAACGGCGCTGGGCTGTCACGCAAAGCCATTATGTCGGAGATCGATGCCAGTCTGAGCCGCCTGGGAACCGATTATGTGGATCTCTACCAGATCCACCGCTGGGATCCGGACACCCCGATCGAAGAAACGCTGGAGGCACTGCACGACGTCGTAAAGTCGGGGAAGGCACGTTACCTGGGCGCTTCATCCATGTTCGCCTGGCAGCTCTGCAAGGCGCTCTACCTGGCTCGCGAGCACAACTGGACGCGGTTCATCTCGATGCAGAACCATCTCAACCTGCTCTACCGCGAAGAAGAACGCGAAATGCTGGGCCTGTGCCTCTCTGAAGAGGTGGGCGTCGTGCCGTGGAGTCCCCTTGCGCGCGGCAGGCTGGCCCGTCCCTGGGGCGACAAGGCCACGCCACGGGCGACACAGGATGCTTACGGTGAGGTGTTGTACGCGGCCACCGAGGCGTCGGATCGCAAGGTGGTCGACACGCTCGAACAGGTGGCCACCGAGCGCGGCATCCCACAGGCCCAGGTGGCCCTGGCGTGGCTGCTACATAAGTCGGGGGTCGTGGCTCCCATCGTGGGGGCATCCAAAATCGGACATCTGACCGACGCGATCGCCGCGCTCGAAGTGACGCTCGACGAACAGGAGATCGCTCGGCTGGAAGCGCCCTATGTTCCTCATCCTCTGAGCGGACTGGCCTGACTTTGAAAACGGGGGGATTACCCTTGATGTGATGATCGTCATGTTGGGTGGCGGTACGAAAGCTACACAGAATCGTGATGTCAAGCGGGCTAAGGAATTGGCACGCGCCCTCCGAAACAATCGGGAGAACCCGTCATGAGCACTATCCAAATTTCTGATTGGGGGTTTGGCTTGTTGTTCAGCCTGAACATACCGTTGACGCTCATGCATAACCCCCCTCACCTTGAATCGCCCCAGGATTGGCGGGGGCTCCAAGCCTTGAGAGAATAGTTGACGCCGACCAGGCAGGCGGCGAGCATCGGCCACATGATGGCGCTAACCTGGCACTTCTGATGGCCGCCGTGCTACGGTGAGAGTCCGTGCGGGTGGACGCCGGTCAGCAGATCGGGAAGCAAACCTCTCCGGGGGGCAGGCCAGATGGTATACGGTGAGCGTTTCAACAGCATTTCTCACCTGGTCGGTGCGGTGTTGGCCGTCATTGGCATGGTGTTGCTTATCGTATTGGGGGCGCGGGCCGGTGACCCCTGGAAGGTCGTCAGTTTCAGCGTCTATGGCACCATGCTGCTGTGCCTGTATCTGGCTTCCACGCTTTATCACAGCCTCCAGGGTCGAGCCCGCCGGGTCTGGTGCAAGTTCGACCACTGCTCCATTTACTTGTTGATCGCCGGCAGCTATACCCCATTCACGCTGGTCAGTTTGCGCGGTCCGTGGGGCTGGTCGTTGTTCGGTACGGTCTGGGGACTCGCGCTGGTTGGCATCATCCAGGAAATCTGGATCGCTCACGGCAAACGGCTCTTGTCGCTGGCGCTGTATGTCCTCATGGGCTGGTTGGCGGCCATCGCAGCACCGCCCTTGCTGCAGGCGCTGGGCCGGGGCTTTCTGTGGCTCGCCGGCGGCGGCGTGGTGTATACCGCCGGGATTCTCTTTTATATGAATGACCATCGCTGGCGGCACGCGCATGGCATCTGGCATCTATTCGTACTGGTTGCAAGCGCCCTGCAGTACGTAGCCGTGCTCGGCTACGTAGCCTGAGCGCGCTCTCGACTCGCGCGGGCGAAGAACGCGGCGAGCCTCTTGCGTGCATTGGCGCGCAGATCGGCCCAGAATAGGGCGATGTTGAATACGTGATAGTTGCCTGTATCGCACATGCCGCCGTCATCAAAGAGGCCAGTTGGCAGTGGTGTCGGGGTCACGAGCGTGTAGCCATCTTCGGTGCGGGCGCTAACGAGATGCGGCATCACGCGCGAAAAATACGTGCCTGCCAGGGTACACGAACTCATGGGGTTCGGATTCATGATGTCGTCCCCCGCCAAAAGAATGATGAGCCGCTTGCCAGACGGGGTTTCAGGCCGTCGGCGATGAGGTCAGCGAGTTTTTCAGCTTCCTTCCACCTGGTCGTGCGGCGCGTGGCGTCGAAGTCGTGGGTATGAACTAAAGCGCGCAGCACTGGCATTGGCTGTCCGGGCCCCTAGTGGGCGGTTGGAAACGGCTTTGCCGTGTTAAAGCATACAGTGGCCGAACGTCACGAATTAAAGCATAAGCTGTCCGAAGGTTCAGGCATGAAATTTTCCTGTTAGATGAAGGGCGTTTTTGGGTTCGACCTATGAAGCGCCTGGTTGGATCGTCTTGCCAGGCGGATGTCTCCCGCCAAGTGGCCCTAAAAACTCAGCCTACTTCATGAATTCGCCGAAGGAGTTCTCTTCGACCTCGTTGGTGGTCACCGGCGCCAGTCCCTGTTCCAGATTGGAGAGGATGTCGATGAGTTTTTCGCTATCGATCAGCTTGATGGGCGGCGCTCCGCCCCGATTTGCTTCACGACGTGCCTCGGCTATAAACGTGCCTGTGGTGATGATGATGCCTTTGCCTGCCCGCCCGACCATCGCTCCCTGGAAACTGGGAAGATTGCAACCCAGCATCTGAAAATCTCGTGGGCTTGTCTGTAGGTCAAGGTAGTGGTGCGCCCGCGCTCCGTCAGGCTCCAGACGCCGCGCTGGGATGAGTCCAGCAGGCCCTCTCGGGGGAGATAGAACCTTGCCCATGCTGCCTGGTTTTTGAAGTTGGGCTATCCGGAGGATGTCAGTCCGTTCAGCACGTCGTTGGAGATATGCTTGTCGGCTGCAATTTGCTCGGTGACTTCCTCTGGCGATCCTGATCCGCCAGGCTTGCTCAGCGCATCAAACAGCGGCCCGAACCAACTGACGAATTGAGTCTCCCCGGCCCGAGTGTGATCGCCCATCGCGTGTCCCCATATCCTGATCTGATCATGATCGCATTTGATTACTTTTAAGTCTTTGGTCAAGTTCGGCCCTTGATCGGAGCCTACGGCTTCCGGTGTCGGATTGGGGCAGATATGATAGGTAGGTGAATTCGGCCGGAGCCACTATGAACGATTGTAATGACCCAGTGAAAATCTGCTCAGGTGATAATCGAGGAAATCACCATGAGTACAACGATGGAAGACGAGATCAAACGCTGGATGGCCAAGCGCAAAAGCGCTTTGGTGCTAGACATCATCCAGGGCAAGACCACGGTATCGGAGGCAAGTCGCTCCTACGACCTGGGTCCCTCGGAGGTTGAGAACTGGATCGACGACGCCAAGCGGGGCATGGAGAATGCCCTTCGGGCCAAGCCAGAAGATATCCGAGAGCAGTACGAACGTCAGCTCAAGGATCTTCAAGAGGCTTACGGTGAAGCGATGTTGGAGCTGCGTGCCAGAAAAAAATTGCAGTCCCTGTTGGGCGAGGAAGAGAAATGATCGAGGCGATCCGCCAGGGACTGAAAGCAGACGGGTACTCCGTCTCGATCGCCAAGCTGTGCCAGTGGTTCAACATCCCCCGGCGCACGGTGTACTACAAGCCAAGCAAGTCTGCGCCGAAGGTCGATGCGAAGTTTGCCGAGCCCATCAAGGCCATGATCGAAGAGTCGCCGTCCTTTGGCTACCGGACAGTGGCGCACCTACTGGGCCTGAACAAGAACACGGTGCAGCGTATTTTCCAGCTCAAGGGCTGGCAGGCGAAGAAGCGTGCCGTCGGGTTCAGGCCTCGCATCGAGGCGCTTCCGTCGGTAGCAACCGCGCCTAATGAGCGCTGGTCCACGGATCTGTGCCGAATCTGGGCAGGCCGCGACGGTTGGGCCACGCTGGCGCTGGTGATTGATTGCCACACGCGCGAACTGCTGGGTTGGCATCTGTCGCGCAGTGGCAAGGCCACCACTGCCAGCAGTGCGCTAGAGCAAGCCCTGATCACCCGGTTTGGAACCCTGGGTCGTGTGCCTGAGCCGTTCTTGCTTCGATCGGACAACGGGTTGGTTTTTACCTCTCGCAGCTACACAGCATTGGTGCGCAGCTACGGCCTGCGTCAGGAGTTCATCACGCCGCATTGCCCGCAGCAGAACGGCATGGTCGAACGGGTCATCAGAACGCTTAAAGAACAATGTGCTCATCGGCACCGCTTCGAATCCAT
>NZ_SCQN01000018.1 GCF_004321985.1 Castellaniella sp.
TCATCTTTCTGACAATCTGCTCTTTGAGTTCCAGGCTGTAGGTGGACATGAAATCATTCCGATCACCCCCTCAAATTCCGTTTTCAGGTGACCGGACATCTATTGTGACCGAGGGGGGCATCGGGGATGCGCTTGCGGATCACATTGGCCACAGGCTCCAGGTTGCTAGCGTCGAAGGCGACGATGGTTGCGTATCCAGTGCACTGGTGGATGCTGGCGCTGGTCGCATAGCCCTCTGCGATCACGATGGTCTTCTTGCCGTCGATGGTCCGGGGCTGACCAATAGCGAAGAAGTGGCCCTGTTTCGCACCACCGGGTAAGTAGTCCCGATCGCGCCCCAGTACGTTGTCGTTGGATGGGAAGACGGCCTGCAGGCTGTGGATCTTCTTTCCCATGTCGCGGATCTGGATCAGCAGCGCGTTCTCGATGAAGTGCACTTCACCGGTTTCGCGGTCGAGCCGCTCCCAGCGGCCAATCCTCAGCCCATAGGCCGGTACGTGCTTACGCAGGAGGTACGGATGATCGTCGTCCGCCGGACCGGCCTCGTTCCATATCCTGGCAGCGCGCTTCGCAGCCTCGGCCTCGCGCTCGACCCTTTTCGCGGCTTCCTGCTTGCGACGCTCGGCGTGTTCAGCATCACGCAGAGCACGCTCCGCGCCGGTTGCCCTGCTTCCAGATGGCGAGGCGCTCCAACCAGCATCTATGGCAGCCCCAAACAGGGTGCGCGCGGTGATAGCTCCGGGCTTGATACTACGCCATGTCGATCGGAAGTCGGACGGATCGAAGTTCTCACCGCGCTCTGACCATGCGCGTGCGTCGTCTTCCGAGATGCCAGCATCATGGGCCGCCATCAACAGCTTCACCCATGGTTCGCGCTCGATGGGAGGATCAAGAAAGTCCAGAGCGCTGAGAGCTCGGTCGAGCTCATCACCCTGCTGGGTCGGCGAGTTGTGTTCTTGCGTGGGTCGCGGCACGCAGGTATTTTCGGCTATATAATTCATATGTGGAACTTGAATGCCCGGTGCGCTGCGTCAACAGCCCCGGGCATTCTCATTTACGCCGGGAAAGCATCGAACGGTTTATCGGCCGGCTACAGCCGGGTATTTGAGGCGATTCTCTCACTGAAACCACCACAATTCAAGTTTTTCTATTGGCGTGTTATTTTTGATAGCTTTTATCATACGCCGGTGCGTATGATTGAATTGCGAGGGCCTCATTTCGGCACCCAACGATGCACTTTTGACCGCGCAAGCGGCTCACACGGGCCGTTGCTCATCTGGATGGTCGCCGCCGCCTCGGCAAGCGTCTGGCTTTCTAGCCACGTAGTCGACGCAAAGCGTGTCCGTTCATTTACTTCTCATCTCGGCGAGACACGCCGCGCGCATGTCCGCGCGTTGGATGGCATAGCATCGAGAAGAATCGTTGTGTGCCTTGGCGAGGCAGAACGCGCGGGCATCCTGGTCTGAGATGGTGTAGCAGGCGCTGGCATCGGCGGCGTGGGCACCCCCGATAAACACCGCATAGGCCATAGCGAGTAATACCAGTCTGATCATTATTTCTTTTCTCCATTTAGTGAGAGAGGGCTACCGCGAGCGTGTCAACGGAATGACTTCGGCGCCACCGGTCAAGATTGCGTCCAGACGGTTTCCTAGAGCTGTCCATGCCTCCCGCTTTTCTTCCTTATAACTCCAGTGAAAATAATGGCGGCGTGTTTTCGCCCCCTTGATCACGTGGTTCTGACAGTGGTCGATAATCTCTAGCGGGATGCGTAAAGATTGCATCATCGTGGCCCCGGTGCGGCGCAAGTCGTGCGGCGTCCACTCGCCTTTGGCCCCATCGGCCAGTACCAGCGTATTGTCATGACGGCGACAAGATAACTGCTTGCGGTTTTTGAATCGGATTTGCCGATCCCCGATTTGCTTGCTCACGGAGTTGAGGCAGACATGCAGATCTTTTCCTGCCGCGTTCCTACCTGGGAATAGCCATCGGGATTTGCCCGTTAATTCTTTCAGTCGGGTAAATTGGCGACAGGAAAAGTCAGACAGGTAAACCATAAGATCCTGCTTCTGCTTTCGCTGGCCTTTGACGTTCGCCCTTGGAATGAACCATGTTCTAGCTTCTAGGTCCACATGCGACCACTCGGCCATGAGCAATTCTCCAATGCGGCAAAGGGTGCCCAGACAAATCCAGATAGCAAGCTCGCTTTCCGGTTTCAATGGGCGCACAGCTTCATACTTCGCGCCCGCTGGTGCCGCCTCGTAATCCTCACGCATACGGGTAAAGATGTCCGCCAGTTCTCGAATTTCCGCAACGGATAGGACGCGGTCACGTTCTTCCTCGTAATCGTCTGGCAGCAAGTTCTCAACGTCGATCAACTTGGCGGGGTTGCCGTCAACCAGTAGGCCACGCCAGGGCTTGCGCTGCTCCGCCCACAGAAGCATCTGTGTCACGCCACGGTAGATCACCACAGTCAGGCGCCCATTGGTGCGGGCGGCAACCTTGCGCAACAGGGCCAGGATATGGGTATCCACAAGCTTGCGCAGCTCAATACTGCCAAGTTCCGGCAACACATCCTTATTGAACAGGCGTTTCAGCTCTTTGTTCCCGTCCTTGCGGGCTACACCATCCACAATCCAGACGTTGTACAGGTCGCGCACTGTTTTGCGCTCGGCATCTGCCGCCGCCTTTTGGGCGATGACAGCCTCTCGCTCGGCCTGGGCCTCGATCTTGGCCGCAGCCTTGTCGGTGCTGGGATTGACACCCGCCTTCACCTTATCGCGGGCGGCGTCACGGTTACTGCGGATTTCCGCCAGATCAACGGTAGGCCAAGTACCACACTGAAACCAAGCCACCTTGTTTTGCCAGCGAAAAGCATACTTGAAGCGAGCAGTCGTTTTGCCGCTCTTGGCCACCCGAACCTCCCCGGACAACCCTTCGCCGTCGCTCAGGGTATCACCATGCCAGTCGGTGGGAATGGATTGCAGCTCACGGATCGTCCACTTGCCGCCTTTACCTGCCTTCGGGTATCGGGTCGTCATTCTGCCTCCAAGGGGTAAATAAAGGGGTAAACAGAATGATAGCTTATGATGAGCCTTCGTGGACTATCTTGGTCAAAAAATTTTACTCTAACTAATTGAATATAATTGATTTTTCTTCAATCCTGGACTTCCTTGGATTACTACGGTCAATATACTTAACTGCTTTGGGAGCAGAGGGTAGCATGTTCGAATCATGTCGCCCCGACCAACCACCGGGATATGAACCTCAGACACCCACATCACGGCGGCGGTGCAACAGGCGATAAGCCAAGCCTGCACCCACCACTGCCCACAGCAGAAAGCTGACATAGACCCCCACGTCGGGGATCACCATCAAGTACTCGGCGCCTGTCGCACGCGACAGAGTGGCCGTGCAGACTGTGTACATGCCCACCGGAAATACGATGTCCCAGTCGTCCACCTCGTAGTTCACGGGAACACGGCTCCAGACGTGACGCCAGAGCTCCAGAATCACCAACAACGGGATCCACCAGGTCGCCATCGCCCAGTAGAGCAGGGAAAAACCCTTGACGAATGGCAGCAGATCGTGGAGCGGGCCTTGCGCCGGAGCGTGAAGGATGATCAGGCTGCCAGCCAAGGCACTGATCGCCAGCGCACCCATGTTGATCCAGTACGGCGGGGTGAATTCGCGCGCAACCAGGGGCAGCAGCACCATCCGGTATGTGATCAGCGTAATGATGACGAGATACCATGCACACCCGATCAGATACAGCGACATCGCGGCAAACAGCAGCCACTCACGGACGGCCAGCGCACCGTCCTGCGCGAGGATCGCGATCAGCACCGCAAGCGCCTGCGTCGCGACTACCACTACCAGCCAGCTCCCATTGATGGTGGCGCTGAACGGTGCCTTGACCCGACGGGTCATGGTCGAGAAGAAAAACAGGTAGATCAGCACCACCCAGCACAACGCACCCCAAACCGCGATGATCCGCGCCAACAGCGGCAGATACACGACCAGCAGGCATTGAATCGCCAGCACGCAAGTCCCGGCCGCCATCGTCAGGAACGCCGCGCCCCGCCCAGGCGCGACGAAATTCGAGACCATCTCGTCACGATAAAAGATGAAGCGTAACGTGCTGATCAGCAGCAGCCACAAGTACGCCGCCCAGTTCAGCCAGAACAGCGCCTTGCCCAGCACCAACATCCCATGCTGGGTGAGATCGACCGAGACGACGCCAGTAGCCATCACCAGCGCAAAGCCTCCGGGTTCCATGGCGCGGGCGCGGGCCATCACGCGCGCTGCGACGGGCATCAGCCACCCCATGCCACACCTCCTCCTGAACAAGTCCAGCGTGCCCCGTACCCGCCCAAAAGGGTCGACAACACCGGATACGGCCTCATTCCCGGCCCCACTGCGCCATCATATGGCACTACCGTCGACGTGGAAAATCAAGGTCGAGCGAGCCGTTCGCAGTGCCTCTTCGCCGGACCCGCGGGGAACCAGACACACGGTACCGAATCCCGGTGGCAAGAAGACGGGTATCAGGTGACATTCCCACACATTTTGCGCCAGGTTTCTGTGTATAGTCTGGGCTCGTTCGCCGTTCAAGGAATTTCCAATGTCTTCTTCCTCCCTCGACGATCTGGGCAAGCTCGTTCTCCGCCTCGGCCTGGGCGCACTGCTGTTGCTGCATGGCATATCCAAGCTTCACGGCGGCGTAGACTGGATTACCGGCATGGTGGCAGCCCGAGGACTACCCGGTTTTGTCGCCTACGGCGTCTACATCGGTGAAATCGTCGCTCCCATCCTCATCATCCTGGGCATCTACGCCCGGATCGGCGGCCTGATTGTCGCGATCAACATGCTGTTCGCCCTGGGTCTGGCGCACATGAAAGATCTGTTTGTACTGGGCAAAAGCGGCGGCTGGGCGCTGGAACTGCAGGGCCTGTATCTGGTGAGCGGATTGGTGATCCTGCTGATAGGGGCGGGTCGATACAGCCTGAGCGGCCGGTCGGGCAGGTTCAATTAAGCTGCCGGCAACTAAATATCCCTGGCAAAGCCAAGGGATTCTGGTTACGAACTGCTCAAGGCCCCTGGGCAGGGACACTCCCTGAGTCCACCGTAATCAGTGGGTCGGCCTGGCGGAGACTCCCGCAGGAGGCATCGAGAACACTGGAATCGGCAGCGAAGGTGAAGACGAGCCCCTCGACGGCTATCTGGTCACCAAGTTCGTGACCCAGACCTGAGACGCACCCTCCTTCACGACCCACCAATCGAAGACTATTCACCTATGCCGGTCCGTACCGGCTGCATCCCTCACACCCTTGACAGGCACGCGGGCCGCGCATCATGATGCAGCAAAGAACCCGGGCGGCACAGACTAGCTGATCCGTGTCGCAACGCCAACAAGGAGACAACGAGATGGAACGCAGAACCTTCATCAAAATGGGCGGCTATGCCGCGCTAGCAGCGGGGCTCGGTGTCCCGAGCCTGGCCGCTGCTGCGGGAAAGAACATCGTATACCTCACCCCAGGTCTTGATCTTCCCTTCTGGCGCTACCTATCCAAGGGCATCGAGGACACGGTCAAAGCCAAGGGTTACGGCTTCCAGGTGCTCGATTCGCACAACAGTGCCCAGACACAACTGCAAAACGCACAAGATTCAATCGGACGCAAGATTGCCGGCCTAGTGCTCTCCCCCACCGACTCTTCCACCGCACCCAGCGTGCTGGCGCTCGCGCAGCGAGCCAAAGTACCGGTCGTGATCGGCGACATCGGCACCAACAGCGGCGACTATGCCTCCTTCATCGTATCCGACAACTACAAGGGCGCCTATGGAGTAGGCGAGGGACTTGCCGCAGCCCTCAAAAAGAAGGGCTGGCTAGGCGACTCGGTCGGCATCATCGCGATCTCGCAAGCCCGAAAGAACGGTCAGGCTCGCACCAAGGGTTTCCTCGACGGATTGAAAGCGGGCGGCTTTACCGGCAAGCAGGCTGGCATGCAGCAGATGCAGTCGTACACCGCACAGGAAACGTTCACCTTCACACAGGACATGCTCACCGCAAACCCTGGCATGCGCGGCCTGTTCGTCCAGACTGACCAGCCGTCCATAGGCGCCCTGCGTGCCATCAAGGCAGCCCGCCGTCAGGGCCAGGTGCTGCTTGCTGCGTTCGACGGCATCCCCGAGTTCATCGACCTAATTAAGTCCGGCCAGATTGTGGTCGACGGGATGCAGCAGCCATATCTCATGGGCGTCACCTCCGGCAAGGCGCTACTCGAGGTACTGGACGGCAAGACGCCGGAGAAAGACATCCAGGTACCGGTACTGGCCGTCACCAGCGAAAACATCGAGCAACAGCTCCCCACCATCCGGAAGACAGTCTTCGCCAGCGAGGTTTGAGTCCTTGCCCCGACGCATCCCCTTTTACAGAGGTGAGTGACGGTGCAGCAGAGTAGAGTACCCGTGCAACCGCTTCTCTCGGCGCACGGGATCGTCAAGACCTTCGATCGCACACGGGCTCTCTCGGGTGTGAACTTCGAACTCGCCGAAGGTGAGATCCACGGGTTGCTCGGTGCCAATGGCGCAGGCAAGTCCACGCTCTCAAAGGTGATTGCAGGCCATCACGTTCCCGATTCGGGCGAACTCATCTTCCGTGGCCAACCGTTACGGCTGCGCGGTGCGCGCGACGCATTGCGTGCCGGCATCACCATCGTGATGCAGGAAACGACCCTAGTCCCCGACCTCACCGTGCTAGAGAACATCTTTCTGCCAGAACTCGGCAAGCGCGGACGCCTCGACACCCATGCACTGCTCGACCGCGGCCGCGAGATCCTCGACAGCCTGGGCCAGGCAGACAGTCTTGTATTCGACTGGGAAGTACACCGGCTGTCTTCGGCGCAAAAGCAACTAGTCGAAATTGCGAAGGCGTTGGGCGTGGACGCAAAGGTACTGATCTTCGACGAACCTACCGCATCTCTAAGCCCCAGCGAGGTCGAACGGCTCTTCGACATCATGGAACGGTTACGCGCAACCGGCCATGGGCTGATCTTTGTCTCGCACCGGCTTGAAGAGGTGTTTTCCATCACCGACCGCGTCACCGTGATGCGCGAAGGCCGTACGGTGCTGGCTGGTGAGCCCACCACAGGCCTGAACCAAGCAGATTTGATCCGCGCCATGGTGGGAGCGGATATAGGCCCGATCTACAAACAAACAGAGTCTGCAGACACTACCCAGGATGACAGGCCCATTGCACTCTCGGTGAAACACCTCGCATCCGCACCCACCGTGCGAGACGTAAGCTTCAACGTGCGCAAAGGCGAGATCGTGGGCTTGGGGGGGCTGGTCGGCGCGGGGCGCTCCGAAACCGTGGAAGCGATATTTGGACTCCGGCACAGGTCCTCAGGTGAGGTGCTGCTCAATGGCAAGGCGCTCAAGGCTGACGACCCGCGCAGAGCCATCCGCGCGGGACTCGGCTTCGTTGCGGAAGACAGGCGCACCCAGAACGTCGTGCCGGACTTCTCCGTACGTGAAAACCTGCTCCTCGCTCACCTGGGGGCCCACAGCGGTTTCTTTCGGGGCTACCACACACGAGAACAAAAGGTGAAGCAGTTGTTCGCACAATTGGGCCTACCTGAAGAACGGCTCACCGAGCAGTCCATGCTCAACTTTTCGGGCGGGATGCAGCAGAAGATCATCATCGCGCGCTGGCTGGTGCTCGAACCCAGGGTGCTGATCCTGGATGAACCCACCAAGGGTGTGGACATTGGCACGCGTGCAAGTATCTACGCCATGCTTTGCCACATCGCCAAGACCGGCGTGGCGATCGTTGTAGTGTCATCTGACTTCGAAGAGATCCTCGGACTGTGCGATCGCATTGTGATTGTCAGCGACGGGCGTTCCGTCGCTGATCTGCCAAGCAACGTGCTGAGTGAAGAAAAACTCACTGTGCTCGCAGCCCCACGCACCTCTATGCAGCGCAATACCAACCTCCTGGCAGAACTGACAAAGCAATACGGTGGAGCCGGCTTCTGGGCACTGCTCGAGGGTGAGCAGCTCATCTGTCTCAACTCCGTCGTACGCGACGCCAAACTCGACCCGGGCTTCGGCCCGGGTGACACACGCACATTCTCCGAGACCGCCATACCGCAGGCCCTAGTGCGAAGGGACAACACCTTCGTACTCGAGCGAAATGATGGCCGCCGCACATTGCTCGTTCCCATGCGCAGCACCCGCGGTCACGACCTCGGATGGGTCGGGCTGAGTATGGACGCAACTGCGGAATTACCCTCGGTAGAAGCCATCCGTTCTCGAGTCAATACCATCGCCTCCCATCTCTGACCATGAACGCAACCGCCACCGACGCCGAAACCCCCTCTGGAGTTCCCGCCATCCGGCACACTCCAATCACCACCCGCCTTGCACGTCGCCTGGAAGTGCGGATGCTGATTCTGGTACTGCTGATAGGCCTCGGCCTGTCCATCATGTCGCCGTATTTCCTCACGCGCTCGAATATCTTCAACATGCTCGACCAGTCGGTCATCATCGGCATTGTGTCCGTGGGCATGACCTTCGTGATTCTGATCGGCGGTATCGATCTCTCAGTGGGGTCGGTGGTGGGTGTCACCGGTATCGTGCTTGGCCTCTCGCTACATCACATGGCGATTGCACCATCCATTGCGCTCGCTGTGCTCGCGGGTGCTGGCATCGGCTTGGTCTCGGGCGTGCTCATCGCGGTCTTTGGCCTCGCTCCGTTCGTGGTCACACTGGGGGTGATGGCGATCGGCCGGAGCCTCGCCTACATCCTCTCAGGGCAGACGGCGATTGCCAACCTGCCAGACGCGCTACAGGACATTGTCTACACCAATGTCCTGGGCATCCCTTCCAATGTTCTCTTCCTGCTCACGCTGTATCTTGCAGGCTGGGTCTATCTCACCTTCACCAAGGGAGGGCGAACCATTTATGCCGTAGGTTCAAATATCGAGGCGGCGCGCGCGGCAGGCCTGAGCACACTGTTCTATTCGATTCTGCCCTACGTGCTCGCCGGGGCCCTGTCAGCAATTGCAGCGTCGTTCTCGGTCGCACAGATCATGTCGGCCGACCCGCTCATGGGCAACGCAATGGAACTCGACGCCATCGCGGCGGTCGTCATCGGCGGCGCAAGCCTCTATGGCGGCCGCGGCTCCATGATAGGCACCCTCTTCGGAGTATTCATCATGGTGATGATCCGAAACGGCCTGAACCTCATGGGCGTATCACCCTTCTGGCAAGGCTCGGCCATCGGCACTGTCATCATCGTGGCACTTCTTGTCGAACGTTTCGTCAGCAACAGAGCCAGCAAATGAACACCATCACTGAACCACTTCGCGCTATCAAGCTCTTCGGCACCGAAGAACCCGTCACTGCACCGCGCGTGCTGACGGCCGGGCCGCTCACCGCCGAGTTCGACGCTGGCAACCTGCGCCATATCCGCCAGGGCGGCGTGGAACTCATCCGTGCCATCTCCTTCATCGTTCGCGACCACAACTGGGGTACCTACAGTCCGCAGATCGAAAATCTGGCGATCGATGAGCGAGACGGTAGGTTCCGCGTCACCTACGATGCGTGTGCCCGCGATGAGCGACAAAGGCTGCGCTTCAGCGCCGTGATCGAGGGCAATGCCAAAACTGGTCTGAATTTTGCCGTGAGGGGTGCAACGGAGACAGACTTCCTCACGAACCGTACAGGCTTTGTCGTGCTCCACCCCTGCGCGCTTGCCGGCAAGCCCGTCACAATAGAGCACACGGACGGCAAGGTAGAAGAAGGCCAGTTCCCGCAGGAGATCGACCCGCTGCAACCTATGATGGATCTGCGCTGCCTGACTCACAGCGCAACGCCAGGCTTGCGTGTCACCTGCCGGATGGAAGGCGACACCTACGAGATGGAAGACCAGCGCAATTGGACGGATGCCTCGTACAAAACCTACACACGCCCACTCGCGCTGCCCTGGCCATACACGATGCGGAAGGGCACGGCGATTGAACAGTCCATCAGGCTCTCGGTCACCGGCTCGATGCCACGCCGTTCATCCACAGATGCCGTCATCCCCGTCACACTAAAGCTCGGTGCCACGGAGGGTACCATCCCGCCACTAGGTCTAGGCCTGCAGCCGCGCGACATTGCTGACACCTGTACGCACATGGACAGGCTTAGAAAGGTAGGCATTGGACACATCATTGGCTACTACGATCCGCGCGAGGGGCATGATGCCAACACTTTGCATGGCCTGGCCGACGCGGCCAGGAAGATGGGTGCCACCCCCTGGCTAGAAGCCGTCGTGGCATCGGTGGGCGGATTTGCCGAGGAACTCACGCGCCTGGGTAAGATGGTCGAGGCCCAGGGCTCTCCCTTCACGACAGTGCTTGTCTCGCCCGCGCCTGATCTCAAATGCACCTTGCCTGGTAGCGTGTGGCCGCCAGCGCCACCTCCACGCGAATTTTTTGCAGCAGCGCGCGCTGCGTTCCCGAAAGCCCGTCTGGGTGGAGGGATGTTCAGCCTCTTCACCGAGATGAACCGCAAACGCCCGCCCATGGATCTGATCGACTTCCTGAGCTTCACAACCACGGCCATGCTGCACGCTGGCGACGACGTCTCCATCATGGAAGGGTTGGAGTCACTGCCCGCCATGACGTTGACCGCCAGCAGGATTGCGGGGGACAAGCCATGGGCGGTCGGCCCAAGTGCCATCGGCCTGCGCATGAACCCGTACGGCGACGCCCCCTTCGGCAACCCGAACAATATCCGTCAGGCGATGAATTTCAATGACCCGCGCCACCGCGCGCTACTGGGCGCGGGCTGGGCCGTAGGCTATTTCGCACGCTTTGCAACCGGTGGCGCCTCAGCCATCACACTAGGTGGTGCGACCGGGCCCTTCGGTCTGCTGCATACCCCACAGAGCTGGCCACAGCCCTGGTACGACGAAAACCCCGGCGGCCTCTTCCCCATGTACCACGTGTTGCGCGGGCTAGCGGCCTTGCACGGCACACAGCGCCGCACGGTGAGTATCTCTGAACCTGCACAGGTACAGGCAATCGCCGGACGTGATCAGAGAGGTACCACGACAGTATGGCTAGCCAACATCACCGGGCAAGCACTAACACTACGCTGCGAATGCGAAGTCACAGACTGTGTCATGCTGGATGAAACGAGCTTCGTACTCGCTGCTCGCGACCCGGAGGCAATCGACACGCTTGTCAGGGCTGGCATGCACACGCTGGCGCTTGCTCCTTACGCAATCGCCCGGCTTTCGACGGCAGCCTGACTCATCCAAATCTCCCCGTAATGTAGTCTTCGGTTTCCTTACGGGTGGGTTTGACGAAGATCTGGTCAGTGGGTCCGAATTCCATGAGTTCGCCCAAATACATGTACGCCGTGTAGTCCGAGCAGCGGGCCGCCTGCTGCATGTTGTGGGTGACGATCACCACCGTGTAGTCGGACTTCAGTTCCGCAATCAGCTCCTCGATCTTTGCGGTGGAAATGGGATCCAGCGCCGAACACGGCTCGTCGAGCAGCAGCACTTCAGGCTTGATCGCCACGCCGCGGGCGATGCACAGACGCTGCTGCTGCCCCCCTGACAGGCCATGGCCGCTCTGGCCCAGCTTGTCCTTGACCTCGTCCCACAGCGCTGCCTTGATCAGCGCCCATTCGACGCGCTCATCCATTTCGCCCTTGCTCAGACGCTCAAACAACCGCACGCCAAATGCGATGTTGTCGTAGATGCTCATGGGGAACGGCGTGGGCTTCTGGAACACCATGCCGACCTTTGCGCGAATCAGCGAGATATCCAGCCGGGAATTGAGGAGGTCCTCGCCATCCAGCTCGATGGTGCCTTCGGCACGCTGGCCTGGATAGAGCTCGAACATGCGGTTGAAGGTCCGCAGCAGTGTGGACTTCCCGCAGCCGGACGGCCCGATGAAAGCGGTGACCTTGTTCTCCGCAACGTCCATGTTGATGTCGCGCAGCGCCTGAAATGCGCCGTAATAGAAGTTCAGGTTCCGCACCGACAGCTTGGTGTGCTCCTGGTCAGCGATGGCGATCGATGTCATGGGCAGGTATCTATGGACTATTTATTGCGAAACAGGCTGCGCGCGGCGATATTGATGGCCAGCACGAGCAGCGTGATGAGAGCCGCACCCGCCCATGCCAGCCGGTTCCAGTCCTCGAAGGGACTGGCCGCGTACTGGAAGATGACCACCGGCAGATTGGCAATGGGCGCATTCATGTCGAGCGACATGAACTGGTTGTTCAGTGCGGTGAACAGCAGCGGCGCTGTTTCGCCAGAAATTCGCGCCACCGCCAGCAGAATGCCGGTGAGAATGCCCGAGCGTGCGGCGCGATAGCAGATGAATACGACGATCCGCCACTGGGGGCACCCCAACGCTGCGGCAGCCTCACGCAGGCTGTTGGGAACCAGGCTAAGCATGTTGTCCGTGGCCCGCACCACCACCGGGATGACCAGGATCGCCAAGGCAAACGCGCCAGCCCACCCAGAATAGTGCCCGATCGGAGCAACATACACGGCGTAGATGAACAGGCCAATCACGATGGACGGGGCCGACAGCAGCACGTCATTCAGGAATCGCGTGGCCGGCGCGAGCCAGCCGCGGCGACCGTACTCGGCCAGATAGGTGCCGGCGAGCACGCCAATGGGCGTGCCGATCAGCGTCCCTACTCCCGAAATCAGGATGCTGCCCACAATGGCATTGATCAGCCCCCCGGACTGTCCTGGTGGCGGTGTGCTCTGCCACAGCAGAGACAGCGACAAGGCCCCTGCGCCTTTGAACAGCAGCGTCAGGATGATCCAGGCGAGCCAGAACAACCCTGAGACCAGTGTGACGCCGGAGAGTGCCAGCATCACGCGATTGAAGCGCCGTCGACGGCGATACAGGGGGTTGGACTGGCTAATGAAAGAATCGGCAGCAGGCATGGCGGTCAGCGGGTAGTCCCTTCCTTGCGCGACAGCTGCAAGAGCATGAATTTGGAAAGCGCGAGCACAACGGTGGTGATCAGGAACAGGATCAGGCCCAGTTCCAGCAGCGCGGACTTCTGTAGCCCTCCCGCCTCATTGAATTCGTTGGCCAGCGCCGAGGCAATGGAATTCGACGGTGAAAAAATCGAGGTGGGTCGGTTGAAAGCATTACCGATCACGAAGGTGACCGCCATGGTCTCCCCCAAGGCACGCCCCAGCCCCAGCATGATGCCGCCGATCACGCCATGCTTGGTGTAGGGCAGCATGACCGTCCAGACAACTTCCCAGGTGGTGCTGCCCAGCCCGTAGGCAGATTCCTTCAGCATGGGCGGCACCTGTTCGAAGACATCGCGCATGACGGCCGTGATGAACGGGATCACCATGATCGACAGAATCAGCCCGGCCGTAAAAAGGCCGATGCCCATGGGAGGACCGGCGAACATATGGTTCAGCACCGGAATATCGGCGAACAGATCCACCACGTAGGGCTGCACGTAGGTCTGAAACAGCGGCACGAAGACGAACAACCCCCACATGCCATAGATGATGGACGGGATGGCGGCCAGCATCTCGATGGCGGTCCCCAACGGCCGGCGCAACCAGACCGGCGAGAGCTCGGTCAGGAACATCGCAATCCCGAACGACACCGGCACCGCGATGAGGAGCGCCAGAAACGCGCTGATGACCGTGCCCAGGATGGGCACCAGCGCCCCAAAATGCTGACGTACCGGATCCCAGTCGTCAGTCCACAGAAAGGCAAGCCCACCCTGGGCAATCGAATCGCGACTGCCGTAGATGAGCGATACCAGGATGCCGGCAAGCAGGATGAAGACGAAGAACGCAAACAGGCGAGTCGTCTGCCGGAAACCGGCATCTACCAACAGATTGCGTTGCTTGTTGATCATGAAGAGGAAGTCCGAGGCGATGGGCGGCGCGTTGCAGGCCGCCCGCCGAAACTCAAAGACCGTCATTTTCCCACAGTACCCGACGATCGCGCTACAGGCCAGCACCATACCGTCTTACCGCACCGCAACAATCCAGAAGCCGCCTCCGCAGAGACGGCCTCCCGGACTGCAGGGCTATTTACGGCCAAACAGGCTTATCGTCCTGGCTGCGGATTTGCGACGACCAGACCGCATGGATCTTGCTGGTCACTGCTTCCGGCAGCGGCACATAATCCAGCTCGCGGGCCATGTCGCCGCCCTTGCTCCAGGCCCAGTCGAAGAACTTGAGGACTTCGTGGGCGCGCGATGCATCGGGCACCTTCCGGGGAATCAGGATGAAGGTGGCTGAAGTGACCGGCCAGGAGTCAGCACCCGGCTCGTTGGTCAGGATGACCCCCATGCCCGGCACGGAATCCCAGTTGGCGTGTGCAGCGGCCGCCGCAAACGCCTTCTGGGAAGGCTGCACGAAGCTACCTGCCTCATTCTTCAGCTGCGCCCAGGCCAGCTTGTTCTGATGGGCGTAGGCGTATTCGACATAACCAATGGAGTTGGCCAGCTGGCGCACATAGGCCGCGACCCCTTCGTTCCCCTTGCCGCCCTGACCCGTGGGCCACTTGACGGCCTTGCCTTCACCCACCTGGGACTTCCAGGCATCAGAGACCTGCGACAGATAGTGCGTCCAGCCAAAGGTCGTGCCCGAACCGTCCGAACGGTGCACCACCACGATGCTCTTGGCGGGCAGCTTGAGGTCCGGATTCAATTGCGCAATGGCCGGGTCATTCCAGGTACGAATCTTGCCGAGGAAAATATCTGCCAGAACGGGACCAGTGAGCTTAAGCGCCCCCGCCTTCACACCCTGGACATTGACCACGGGAACTGTGCCGCCAATGACCGCTGGAAACTGCACCAGCGCATTCTTTTCCAGTTCGGCCGGCTTCATGGGGTCGTCTGAAGCACCGAAGTCGACGGTGCGCGCGATGATCTGTTGCTGACCACCACCCGAACCGATGGACTGATAATTCACCCGATTACCCGTTGCTTGCTGATACTGTGCAGCCCACTTGGCATAGATGGGGTACGGGAAGGAGGCGCCCGCTCCCGTCAGGTCGGCCGCTTGAGCGGCAGTACCTGATGCCATCACCAGCGCCAGACCGGCGGCGCATTGCGCCCACTTGCTTTTGAACATGTCATATCCCTGTAAGGATTTGATGAACGACAGCGTCATCGCTGTCAAGTTGGCATGATAAAGACCACATATGACAGTTTGATGACACAGGATCGCCGAAATCACGAAGCGGCCCTCGGCGGGCCGCGATATCGATTTTTACTGCCGCCCCGTCACTTCTGGCGCGCCAAATACGCTTGGGCAGCCTGTTCCATCGTGATGAAGGTGGCCCCCTTTCCCCTCAAAATCTCGATAAGGCGTTCGAGGATCAGCATCCGGTGGCCCCGCCCGATGACATAAGGGTGAAACGTATACGTCAGTATGCCCCAGTCGCAGATGCGGCACATGTATTCGAAATCTCCCACCCAGTTGGAGAGTACGCCTTCGGCGTCCTTGAGCCCATTCATGACGCTGTTTGGCATGCGCAGGAACTCGAAGTGCGGGAAGTCGTCCAGCGACCAGCTCACTGGCAGCTCGACCAGTGACGTCTTCTTACCGAACTCCATGGGTTCAGTCTTGTAGATCTTATCGCCTTCACGCACGAAGTAGGGCTCGTAGTCGTTGCCCATCATGCTGCTCTCGTAAAGAAAGCCATGCTTGACGAGAAGCTTCAGCGTGTTGGGTCCAAGATCCCAGGAAGCCGAGCGATACCCCGTGGGCTTGCGCCCCGTGAGGCGCTCGATGGCCTCATTGGCGCGCGCCAGGCCTTCGTCTTCGTCCTTTAGGGAAAGGGCGGCGGGCGGAATGTGGGTCCACCCGTGATTGCCAACCTCGTGGCCGGCCCTGACGATCTGTTCACAGATCCGCGGATAAGTCCCAATCACCACGCCAGGGATGAAGAAAGATCCCTTGATGCCTTGGCGCTCAAGCAGATTAAGAATCCGCGGCACCGCCACCGCGCCGAATTCACCGCGCGAAATGGGGTTGGGCGTCACCATGTCTCGCGCCACCAGCCCCGACATCGCATCCACATCGAAGCTTAAACACACCATCAGCTGCTTCATTCCACTTTCCTCCTTCTGTCCAATCAAGAGCCGCTGAAGGGTAGCCCCAACGAACCTGCGCTCGCCCCGCCATCGACCGCCAGAACGCTGCCGCTAATCCAGCTAGCCTGCTCGCTACAAAGAAAGAGCACGGCGTTCGCAATGTCTTGCGGCTTGCCCACCCGTCCCAGCGGCACGGTGTCGGCGACAGCCTGCGCATACTGCTCGGAAATGGGGTTTACCGTGCTGTGAACCTCTACATAGCCTGGGGCCACCGCATTGACGCGAATGCCTTGCCGGGCAAGCTCAAGCGCCTGGCTGCAGGTGAGCATGGAAAGCCCGGCCTTGGAGGCGCAATAGTGCGCGGCCCCGCGCCGCGCGCGCTTTGCCGCGCCCGACGAGATATTGACCACCACCCCGGGCGTCTCGGCCGCCACGAGCTTGCGCGCAAAGCTTTGAACGCACAGATGAGGCCCCTTCAGATTAGTGTCGAACACGCGATCCCAGGCCTGTTCGCTCATATCGAGCAAGGGGTGGCTGGGGTAGAGCCCAGCAGCGTTCACGAGGACATCAACCACCCCCATCTGCGACCAGACTTCATCGAAGAGCCGGGACACGGCCCGCGCATCGCGCACATCCACGCCATACCCACGAACTGAATCGCCCCGGGTTTCGCGGAGGCTCCAAGCTTTGAGAGAATGGAGTCATGGCAAACCAAACGAAGTTTTCCCCCGAAGTGCGCGAACGCGCCGTGCGGCTGGTGCAGGAGCATCGCG
>NZ_SCQN01000081.1 GCF_004321985.1 Castellaniella sp.
TGTCGTAGGTGTTGCGCGGCAGGCCCAGCCGCTGCCCCAGGATGTCGCCGACGGTGGCCTGCGAGGCGGCCTGCATGTCCTTCAGCTTGAAGTACGGCAGCACGTCGACCAGCTTGGTGTCCCAGTCCAGCTTGCCGTCGTCGACCAGCAGGCCGGCAATGGCGGTGGCGAACGCCTTGGACAGCGAGGCGAGGCGAAACACGGTGTCCGGCTTGATCGGCTGCTTGGTGGCGGCATCGGCATAGCCGACGGTGCCTTCGAACACCACCTTGTCGTCGATCACCACCGCCGTGGCCAGGCCGGCCACGGCATCGCGCTGGGCGAGGCGATCCAGCCAGTGCTGGTAGTCCGCGAGAGTCTGCTTGACGCGCGCCGCGGGCAGCTTCTGCGGCGCATTGTCGACGCTGGTCGACAGCGCGGCGGATGCCGGCGGGGCGAGCGATGCGGCGGCGGGCAGCGGCGTGCAAGCCAGCCCCAGCGCACCGGCGATCAGCAGGAAGATGTTCTGAAACTGCATGGTATTCTGGCGTGGTTCCGGCGCGGGGGATGCGCCTTGGGAAAGGGGAGCGTGATGATGGGCCTGATCATTTTTCTGATAGTCATCATTCTGATTGTCTTGTACTTCGTGGCGATCTACAACGGACTGGTCACTTCGCGCAACGGCTACAAGAACGCGTTTGCGCAGATCGACGTGCAGCTCAGCCGGCGCCACGACCTGATTCCGAACCTGGTGGAGACCGCCAAAGGCTACCTGGCGCACGAGCGCGGCACGCTCGAGGCGGTGGTGCAGGCGCGCAACGCGGCGGTCAGCGGGCTGGCCGGTGCGAAGGCCAACCCGGGCGACCCGGCCGCGATGCAGCAGCTGGCCAGCAGCGAAAATGCCCTGACCCAGACCCTGGGGCATTTGTTTGCGCTGCAGGAAGCGTACCCCGACCTGAAGGCGAACCAGACCATGATGCAGCTCTCCGAAGAGCTGACCTCCACGGAAAACCGGGTGGCATTCGCGCGCCAGGCCTATAACGATGCGGTGCTGACCTACAACAACCGGCGCGAGGTCTTTCCCGCCGCGCTGGTGGCGAACGGCTTAGGCTTCGCCGCCGCCGAACCGCTGGCGATCGACAACCCGGCCGTGCGCGACGCGCCGAAGGTTTCCTTCGGCTGATCGCGGCGTCGCGGCGCGCGCCGCGGCGCACTCCGGGAGCTTGCATGGATTTCTTTGCGCAACAGGCGCGCGTACGCAGCAGCAGCCGGCGGCTGGTGCTGCTGTTCGCACTGGCCGTGGCGGCGATCGTGGCGGCGATCGACGCGGCGGTGTGGCTTGCCTTTGGCCGCTATCCGGCCGACGGCGAGCCGGCGGCGTCGAACCTGCCGCTGCTGTTGGTCAGCAGCGCCGCGGTGGTCGTCGGGATCGGGTTGGGTTCGCTGTTCCGCAGCATGAGCCTGTCCGGCGGCGGCAAGGCCGTGGCCGGAAGCGTCGGCGCGGTGGCGGTGCCGCCGGACACCGGCGACCCGCAGCTGCGCCGGCTGCGCAACGTGATCGAGGAAGTCGCGATCGCCTCCGGCGTGCCGGTGCCGGACATCTACCTGATGGCCGACGAAGCAGGCATCAACGCGTTCGCCGCCGGCTACTCCAGCTCCGACGCGGCGGTGTGCGTGACCCGGGGCTGCCTGGACAAGCTCAGCCGCGACGAGTTGCAGGGCGTGCTCGCGCACGAGTTCAGCCACGTGTTGAACGGCGACATGCGGCTCAACATCCGCCTGATGGGCCTGCTGTTCGGCATCCTGGTGCTGGCGGTGGCGGGGCGCAGGCTGCTGCAGTTCGGCGGCCGCGGCAGTCGTCGCGGCGGCAGCCAGGTGCTGCTGATCGGTGTGGCGCTGATGGTGGTCGGCTACATCGGCTATTTCTTCGCGCGCTTGATCCAGGCCGCGGTGGCGCGTTCGCGCGAAGCGTTGGCGGATGCCTCGGCGGTGCAGTTCACCCGCCAGACCGACGGTCTCGCCGGCGCGCTGAAGAAGATCGCGATCGACGTCGAGGGCTCCGCCTTGCAGGTGGCGAACCGGCAGGAGGTGGCGCACATGCTGTTCGGCGAAGCCGGGCGGTTCAACGCGTTGTTCGCCACTCATCCGCCCCTGCTCGAGCGCATCCGCGCATTGGAGCCTGGCTTCAACGAGGCTGACCTGACCCGCATGGCGGCAGGAATGCCGCGCGAAGCGGCGTCGCCACCGCCTGTGCGGGCGAACGCCGCGGCCGCCTCCTCCGGCATGCCGGGCTTGCCGTTGCCACCGATACCGACGGGCGTGCTGGCCGGCGGCGTTGCCGCGGCTGCGCCAGCGTTCCAGCGTGCCGCGGCCGTGCAGCAGGCGATACCGCCGAGCCTGAGCGTAGCCGTGCAGCAGCCCGAGTCCGCACTGACGGTGATGCTGGCGCTGGCGCTGTCATTGGAGGCAGAGCTGCAGCCGGCGCAGCGCCGGATCGTCGCCGATGCCTTTGGCGACGACGTGCAGCGCGCCGTGCAGGCGCAGGCTTCCACCCTGGCCGCATTGACGCCGGTTGCGCGTCTGCCGCTGGTCTCGCTGGCGTTTCCTGCACTCAGGCAACTGCCTGACGGACGCCAGCAGACTTTGCTGCGCGCTCTCGACGACCTGGTCAAGGTGGACGGCCGGGTCGACATCAACGAGTACTGCCTGGCGCGGCTGCTGCGCATTCAGCTGAGCGAGGCGCGCGCGCCGCGCCGCGCGCCGGTCGATGGCGTGAAAAAGCTCCCGGCTGTGCGCGACAGCGTGGTCCTGGTGTGCACCATCGTCGCCGCGGCCGGTTGCTCGGACGAGGCCGGCGCAAGGCGCGCATGGCTGTTCGCGATGCAGCAGGCGTTCCCCGGCGAGGCCATCGAGTGGACGCCGCCGCCGGCGGCCTGGCAGGCGCCGTTCGAGCGCGCGCTGGACGATCTGGACGGCCTGAGCCCGATGGCCAAGGAACGGGTGATCCAGGCCTTGCTGCGCGCGATCCGCGCCGACGGCCAGGTCAGCGTGGAGGAGGTGGAACTGCTGCGGGTGATCTGCGCCAGCCTGCATTCCCCGCTGCCTTTGTAGGAGCGCGCCTTGTCCACAAGGGACTTCCTTTGGTCGCGCGCGATGCTCTTGGTCACGTGACGGAAAGCATCGCGCACAGAGCCTGCCCCGGACTCGATCCGGGGGTGCGCTCCTACAGGGTTCGTCCTTCGTCGAGGATCAACGCGCTCGCGCGTTCGGCGATCATGATCGTGGGTGCGTTGGTGTTGCCGGTCGGCAGGCTCGGCATGATCGAGGCATCCACCACGCGCAAGCCGGTCACGCCGCGCACGCGCAGCTCGCTGTCGACAACCGCGCGCCCGTCGCGGCCCATGCGGCAGGTGCCGACCGGGTGGTAGATGGTTTCCGCCTTGCGCCGGATGAAGTCGGCGTACTCGGCATCGCTGGTGATGCGCCGCTCGGGGAACACCGGCGCGCCGCGGTACGGCGCGAACGCGGCCTGGTCGAGGATCTCGCGCGACAGCCGTGCGGCCTCGATCATCAGCTTCAGGTCGTGGCCTTCCGGATCGCTCAGGTAACCGGCGTGGATCGCGATCGGTTGCGCCGGGTCGGCCGAGTGCAGGCGCAGCCGGCCGCGGCTGCGCGGATGCAGGTAGCAGGCGTGCAGGGTGTAGCCGTAGCCGGGCAGGCGATGGCGGCCGTGGTCGTCGAGCAGCGCGGGCACGAAATGGAACTGCAGGTCGCAGCGCGCGTCCGCGGCGTGGCGGCTGCGCACGAAGCCGCCGGCCTCGGCCACGTTGGAGCTGCCCGGTCCGTCGCGGTGGCGCAGCCAGCGCCAGCCGGCAGCCAGCTCGTTGAGGTGGTCGTAGCTGACCCGGTTCGGGTTGCCGTCGAGCGTGCAGACGTCCAGGTGATCCTGCAGGTTGGCGCCGACCTCGGGCAGGTCGGCGAGCACGGCGATGCCGTGCTTGCGCAGGTGGTCGGCCGGGCCGATGCCGGACAACATCAGCAGCTGCGGCGAATTGATCGCGCCGCCGGCGAGGATCACCTCGCCCGCCTCGATCCGCTCGGCGCCGTGCTGGCCGCGGCGCAGCTGCACGCCGATCGCGCGGCCGTGCTCGAGCAGTACGCGCTCGACCAGCGCGTGCGTGCGCACGTGCAGGTTTGCGCGCCGGCGCGCCGGCTTCAGGAAGGCGGTGGCGCTGGAGCAGCGGGCGCCGTCGCGCTGGGTCACCTGGTACAGCCCGAAGCCGGCTTGCGGTTCGCCGTTGAAGTCGTCGTTGCGCGCGAACCCGGCGCTCGCGGCCGCGTCGAGCAACGCTTCCGACAGCACGTTGTGGTGGCGCAGATCGGCGACGCCCAGTGGGCCGCCGACGCCGTGCAGCGCGCTGGGGCCGCGGCTGTTGTCCTCGCTGCGCAGGAACCACGGCAGTACCTCGCGCCACGACCAGCGCGGGTCGCCGCTGGCCTCGGCCCAGCCGTCGTAGTCGGCCGCCACGCCGCGCACGTAGCACATCGCATTGATCGAGCTGGAACCGCCGAGCGTCCTGCCGCGCGGCCACCACAGGCGGCGCTGGCCGAGCGTCGGCTCCGGTTCGGTGCGGTAGTTCCAGTTGAGCGCGCGGTTGGTGGCCAGCCGCGCGATGCCGGCGGGCAGGTGGATCAGCGGGTTCCAGTCGGCGGGGCCGGCTTCCAGCAGCAGCACGCGCTTGCCCGGGTCGGTACTTAGCCGGTTGGCCAGCACGCAGCCGGCCGAGCCGGCGCCGACGATGATGTAGTCGAAGTTTTTCAAGACGTCCCCGCTTGGCTGGCTCGATGTGGCCGCGTGCTAGGCTTGCCGCGCCCCACGCCGGATGCCCCCGTGAGTTTGCCCCGTTCATCGCCAGTGGAACAAGCCGCTGCGCCGGCGCTGTCCGCGCTGGCGTTCTTCTTCGTGATGACCTCGTACTACATCATCCGGCCGGTCCGGGACCAGCTGAGCGGGGCGGTCGGTTCGCAGTCGCTGCCGCTGTTCTACGGCGCGGTGTTCGTGGTGATGCTGCTGCTGACGCCGCTGTTCGGCATGCTGGTGGCGCGTTTCCGGCGCCGGCCGCTGCTGGCCTGGAGCTACGGCTTCTTCATCGTCTGTCTGCTCGCGTTCGTGCCCGCATTCATGGCGCAGGAGCGCATCGGCGCGCGCGAGCTGGGTGTGCTGTTCTTCGTCTGGGTCAGCGTGTTCAACCTGTTCGTGGTGTCGCTGTTCTGGAGCTTCATGGCGGACATCTTCTCCAGCGGGCAGGCGCGGCGAGTGTTCTCGCTGATTGCGCTCGGCGGCATGGGCGGGGCGTTGTTCGGGCCGCTGGTGACCAAGCTGCTGGTGCGGACGATCGGGGTGGCGCCGCTGCTGCTGGTCTCGGCGCTGGCATTGTCGCTGTCGCTGGCCTTGTTGCTGCGGCTTTCGACGAACCATGAACGCCAACCGGGCGGTCATGGTGATGAGGCCATCGGCGGTTCGTTGTGGGCCGGCATCAGGGAGCTGTGGTCGCGTCCGTTCCTGCGCTACATGGCCCTGCTGATGCTGTTCGGCGACGGCATCGGCACGCTGGCCTATGCGCTGGTGGCCGATTATGCCAAGGCGCACTTTGCCGACGCAGTGTCGCGCACGGCGTTCTACAACGACCTCGACCTGGCCACCAACCTGCTCGGTGCGGTGTTGCAATTGAGCGTGACGCCGTGGCTGCTGGTGCGTTGCGGCGCGGGCTGGGGATTGGTCGTCCCATCGCTGGTGAATCTGGCCTTGCTGGCCGGGGTGGCGCTGATCGGTGGCGGGAGTTTTGCGTTCTTCGGCTACAGCGTGCCGCTGCTGGCTGTGATGCAGGTGATCACGCGCGGCTTCGCCTACGGCATGACCAAGCCGGCGGTGGACGCGCTGTACACGCGGGTGCCGCGCGAGACGCGTTACAAGGGCAAGAACTTCGTGGAGACCGCGGTGTGGCGCTTCGGCGACCTGGTGGTGACCAGCGCGGTGAGCGGCCTGCGCCTGCTGGGCTGGGGCGTGGCCGGCCTGGCCCTGGCCGGTACCGGCGTCGCTGCGCTGGCGACCGTGGTGGCGCGGCGTGCCGGCTGGTCGCCGGATCTGACGCCGGACGACCGTGCGCCAGCGGACAAGGATACGCAAGCACCGGTTTGAGCCGATGCTTCCCCGAATCCCGAATCCCGAATCCCGAATCCCGAATCCCGAATCCCGAATCTCAGCTCGTGATGTAACGCTGCAGGTGCTCGATCTGCTCGGCCTGCGCGTCGATCACCGCCTTGACCAGATCGCCGATCGAGATCACCCCGACCACCTTGCCGCCCTGCACCACCGGCAGGTGGCGGATGCGGCTGTCGGTGCACAGGCGCATGCAGTCGAACACGTCGGTGTCCGGACTCACGGTCAGCGGGGTGCCGCTCATGATGTCGGACACGGCGGTCCGCGACGAGGAGCGGCCCTGCAGGATCACCTTGCGCGCGTAGTCGCGTTCGGACATCACGCCGACCAGCTGCTCGCCGCGCATCACCAGCAGCGCGCCGATCCGATGCTCGGCCATGTGCTTGATCGCATCGAGTACCGGCGCTTCCGGCGCGATGCTGTAGACCGCGTTGCCCTTGCCCTGCAGCAGATGCTTGACCTGGCTCATGCTGGACTCTCCCATCGGCCCGGACGGGCCGCCCGCAATGAGTCTAGCGCCGCGGCCGGGCTGGCGTGTAGCGAAGTTGTGAAGCCCTGCCGGGTTCAGCGCGGCGTGCGTGGCGGGCGTCGTTCCTCGATGAAATACAGCGGCCGCTGCTTGCTCTCGGCGTAGTTGCGGCCGAGGTATTCGCCGATCACGCCGAGCGCCAGCAACTGCACCCCGCCGAGGAACAGGACCACCAGGATCAGGGTGGGGTAGCCGCGCACCGGGTCGCCGTAGAGCAGGGCCTTGAGCAGCACGAAGGCGCCGTAGGCGAAGGACACCCCGGCCGCGGCCAGCCCGACCCAGGTGGCCAGCCGCAGCGGCGCGGTGGAGAACGAGGTGATTCCCTCGATCGCCAGCTGGCCCAGCCGCCAGTAGTTCCACTTGGTGGTGCCGGCCTGGCGCGGTTCGCGCTGGTAGTGCACGGCGGTCTGCCGGTAGCCGATCCAGCTGAACAGGCCTTTCATGAAGCGCTGCCGTTCGCGCAACTGCTGCAGCGCGTCCAGCGCCCGGCGCGAGAGCAGGCGGAAGTCGCCGGTGTCGCGCGGGATCGCGGTCTCGGACAGGCGCTCCATGCTGCGGTAGAACGCCGCCGCGGTGAGGCGCTTGAAACCGCTCTCGCCTTCGCGCGCGCTGCGCGTGGCGTAGACCACGTCGTAGCCGGCCTGCCATTGCTCGACCAGGGCGGGAATCAGTTCGGGCGGGTCCTGCAGGTCGGCATCGATCACCACCGCGGCATCGGCGAGTACGGCGTCGAGTCCGGCGGTCAGCGCCGCCTCCTTGCCGAAGTTACGCGACAGCTTCAGCGCACCGGTGCGCGGATCGGCGGCGACCAGCGACTCGATGATCGACCAGGTGTCGTCGTGGCTGCCGTCGTCGACGTAGAGCACGTCACACGCCAGCGGCAGGCCGTCCAGCACCTTGCACAGGCGCTCGTGGAACGACCGCAGCACGGCCGATTCGTTGTAGGCGGGAACGACGACGGTGAGCTGCGGCATGGGTGGAACCTGCGAAAGTCGGCGTCATGCTAACCAACTGGCTGCGGCGAGGCGAGCCGCGCTCAATGCGGCGGATGCAGCGGCGCGCGGCCCTCGACATAGCCGGGGCCGCCGAGCCGGACCATCTGCTGCTGGATCCAGCCGGCGCGGCGCTGCAGGTAGGCGCTGGGGCGGTCGGCGTGCAGCCGACGTGGGCTCGGCAGCACCGCGGCGAGGCGGGCGGCCTGGGCCGGGCCGAGCTGGGCCGGCGCAACGTGGAAGTACGCCTCGCTGGCCGCGCCCACGCCGTAGACGCCGTCGCCCAGCTCGGCGATGTTCATGTACACCTCGAGGATGCGCTGCTTCGGCCAGCTCAGTTCGATCAGCACGGTGAAGTACGCCTCCAGCCCCTTGCGCACGAAGCTGCGGCCGTTCCACAGGAACAGGTTCTTGGCGGTCTGCTGGCTGATCGTGCTGGCGCCGCGCAGGCGCCCGCCGTCATCGGCCGCGTCGAGCGCGTCCTGGATGGAATGGAGGTCGAAGCCGTGGTGGTAGGGGAATTTCTGGTCCTCGCCGGCCACCATCGCCAGCGGCACCCAGCCCGACACCTGGCTCCACGGCACCCAGTGCTGGCGCAGCCGGAAGTCGTGCTCGCCGTGGATCCACGCGCCGAGCTGGCGCTCCAGCATCACCGCCGAGGTCCACGGCGGCACGAAGCGCAGCACCAGCACCACCAGCCAGCTCAGCGCCAGCCAGGCCAGCAGCGCGATCGCCAGCAGGCGCAGCAGGCGTGTCAGCGGGGCGCGGCGGAACGGAACAGGCATGGCGGTACGCGCGGAAGGAGGCAGGCAGTATAGGGGCCCGCCGCCGGGACGTTGTCCGGACGCCGCGGTGCCCCCATCTGTGGCGCTTGACCCGAAGAGAGTTTTGCCGTGGACGAACTGCCTGTGGATGACGTGTTGCACCGCTTCCTGCTCGAGCGCGCCGGAGTGCGCGGCACCCTGGTGCGGCTGGGGCCGGCCTGGCGCGAAGTGGCCGGCCGCGCAGACTACCCGCCGGCGCTGCACGCCCTGCTGGGCGAGGCGCTGGCGGCCAGCGCGCTGCTGACCGGCGGCATCAAGCTCGACGGCGCGTTGTCGATCGAATTGAAGAGCGCCGGCGCGTTGCGCCTGCTGTTCGCCGAATGCAGCGACCAGGGCCGCCTGCGCGGGCTGGCGCGCTGGAACGAGCCGCTGCCCGCGCCGCTGGCGCTGGATGCGCTGGCTGACGCGATCATGGCCATCACCATCGGCAACGTCGATCGTGGCCAGCGCTACCAGGGCCTGGTGGATCTGCGCCACGCCGACCTGGCCGCTTCGCTGGAAGACTACTTCACCAAGTCCGAGCAGTTGCCGGCGCGCATCCTGCTGGCCGCCGATGGCGAGCGCGCGGTCGGCCTGATGCTGCAGAAGATGCCGGGCGAGGGTGGCCATGCCGTCGTGCAGGACGACGATGCCTGGAACCGCGTGGTGCACCTGACCGCCACGCTGGGCGCGGAGGAACTGCTGGCCAGTGCGCCGGAGCAGTTGCTGTACCGGCTCTACCACGAGGAATCGGTGCGCCTGTTCGAGCCGCGCCCGCTGGCGTTCGGCTGCAGCTGCAGCCGCGAGCGGGTCACCGCGATGCTGCGCTCGCTCGGTCGCGACGAGGTGGAGGCGGCGCTGGCCGCGCGCGACGGGGAGATCGAGGTGGTCTGCGAGTTCTGCGCGCAGCGCTACCACTTCGACCGCATCGATGCCGAGCACCTGCTGAGCGAAGGTGCGGCTCCCGGCGCACCGGGTACGGCGCAGTAAGGCGCGCGGATTCCCCGTTCAGTTGAGCAGCAGCGGCCTGCCGGCACCGAGCCAGGTGGCGGCAGGCTGCGCCTCGGCGAACAGGAAGCCCTGGCCGTAGCGGCAGCCCACGCGCAGCAGCGCCTGTCGCTGCGATTCGTCCTCGATGCCTTCGGCGATCACCTTCATCTGCAGCGAATCGGCCAGCATCTGGATTGCGCGCACCAGCGCCAGGCCCTGCGTTTCGGTGTCGTCCGGCGGCAGTTCGGTGATGAACGAGCGGTCGATCTTCAGCGTCTCGAACGGGTACTGGTGCAGGTAGCTGAGCGAGGAATAGCCGGTGCCGAA
>NZ_SCQN01000019.1 GCF_004321985.1 Castellaniella sp.
TCCCGGCAAGACCCTGGATGATTTCATGAAAATCGCCCAGCACGAGGATGTGGGAGCATTGTTTTCTGTATCGACATCCGTTGGCGGACCCGGTAGCGTCGACCAGGGACAGAAATCCACAGCCATACTCAACCTGACACCTGGCCAATATGTCGTCATCTGCATAGTGCCCGGCGCCGATGACATGCCGCACTACAAGATGGGGATGCTGGCTCCCCTGACAGTCTCTCAGGCGACGCAGGAAGGGAAACCACCGGCGGCTTCCGTAACCGTCGATCTGGTCGATTTCTCCTTCACAAATCTGCCTCGCCAGGTCAAGGCTGGAAAGCATGTCTGGAAGGTCGTGGACACGGGCAAGCAGCTGCACGAGATCATCCTGAACCGCATCGCACCGGGCATGTCGTTTGCGCAGATCGAAAAGATCCTGACGGCTGCACCGCCCGATTCCACCAGCCCCCATGCGGGTCCACCCCCCTTCGTTGGGATGGCAGGAATCGCTCCCTTGAACCCTGGAGAGACGAACTGGGCCGTGCTGGACCTAAAACCGGGCGATTATTTTGCGATCTGCTTCGTGCCAGACATCAAGACAGGCAAGCCCCACTTCGAACTCGGCATGATCATGCCATTCACGGTGAAGCCCGGTAAGGCCTGACCCTGTGTCGGCATCAACGAAAGTGTAGCGATACCGGTCTCTCGTCCATCCCGGCCCGCCGCAACGGGCGAGAGCGGCTGGGATCAGGCGAGCTCTGGTCCAGATCGGTAGCTCTAAGCCAAGCAATCAGGTTTTTGATCTTGTAGGATGGTATTTTAGGTGATAAGATAGTAATAGATTACTTACTACACGGAGCCTAGACTGTGAATGAGCGTCCCCAGCACCTGTCCGCGGAGGAGCGGCGCGCAGCCACAGTGCAAGCCGTGATCGCTTTGGCTGCAGACCAGAACCCTGCCGAGATCACGACCACGGCCATTGCCAATCAAATGGGCTTGACGCAGGGGGCCCTGTTTCGCCACTTCTCTACCAAGGACGCAATTCTGGAAGCGACGATGTCCTGGGTCGGCGAGCGCCTGCTGGTCAGAGTAGATAAGGCGGCTGAAGGCGCCACGTCACCTGCCGCAGCTCTTAGAGCCGTGTTCATGACGCATATCGATTTCGTGGCGGAGCACCCAGGCGTGCCGCGCATACTTTTCGGGGAGCTGCAGCGTTCTGGCGAAACACTGGCCAAGCGGCTGGTACAAACCTTGATCCGTCAGTATCAACAACGCTTGCGCCGTCTGATGGAGGCAGGTAAGACACAGGGCGAGTTGAACGCGGATCTGGACGTGGATGCCGCCGCCGTGTTGTTCATCGGAACAATCCAAGGACTGGTCATGCAGTCACTGCTGGCCGGCAAGGTCAGTCGCATCCGGCGTGACGCTCCAGCAGTGTTTGTCATCTATCTCCGCGGTATCACATCCACCCAGTGAAGACCACTCGACCGCAAACGTTGAACAGCGTTATCTAGCGGAACCCCATCAATGACTACTCCAAACACCCCCACCAAAAGAACCCGCTGGCTCATGATTGCCGTCGTCATACTCGTCGCTGGTGGCGGACTGGCGTTCTGGCTATTGCGCGACCATGGCAAAGAAGACTCGCTGCACCTCTACGGGAATATCGACATTCGCGAGGTACAACTGGCCTTCCGCCAGCCTGGGCGCGTAATGCAGATGGCGTTCGACGAGGGCGATACCGTCAGCGCTGGCACGCGCTTGGCCACACTGGACGCGCAGCCGTATCGGGAGGCACTTGCGGCAGCGCAGGCTCAGGTACAGGTTGCCCAGGCGGAGCTGGCCAAGCTGCGTCGTGGCTTGCGCCCGCAAGAGATCACTCAGGCACGCGAAGCACTCAGACAGGCGCAGGCGCTCGCCACCGAGACCGAACGTAACTTCCAGCGCCAGAGCCGCCTGCTGGCATCAGGCGCCAGTAGCCAGCGCACGGTCGATACCGCACGCCTGGCGCGCGATCAGGCAACCGCTGGCGCGGAAGCAGCCAAGGCAGCTCTGTCGCAGGCATCCGAAGGCTTCCGCAAGGAAGACATCGCGGCGGCCGAGGCCCGCCTGGCGGCCGCGCAGGCGGCAGCCGCGCAAGCTACCACAGCCTTGGCGGACACCGAATTGGTAGCGCCCAGCGACGGCACCGTGATCGCACGCGTGCGTGAGCCGGGCAGCATGGTTGCCAGCCAGAGCACGGTCTACAGCCTGAGTCTGGACAAGCCGGTCTACGTGCGCGCCTATGTGGGTGAGCCGGATCTGGGGCGCATTGCGCCCGGCACAGTGGTGCACGTCAAAAGTGACTCGTCGGACAAGGTCTATCGCGGCCAGATCGGCTTCATCTCGCCGCGCGCCGAATTCACTCCCAAGACGGTGGAGACGACCGACTTGCGCACCGACCTCGTGTACCGGCTGCGTATCGTCATCGACGAAGCCGACAGCGACACAGCGCTGCGCCAGGGCATGCCGGTGACGATCACGGTCGATGCCCAGTCTGGCCCTGCCGCACAGACCGGAAAACGCTGAGATGCCCGCAGATGCCGCCATCGCTGCCACGCCGAACGGCACGGCCTTGAGTGCCGCCGTCGTCATCGAAGGCGTGGACAAACATTTCGGCAAGGTGCAGGCCCTGCGAGGCCTGAGCGCACACATCCACTATGGACGGCTGACGGGCCTGGTCGGCCCGGATGGTGCCGGCAAGACGACACTGATGCGCATCCTGACCGGCCTGCTGGCGCCCAATGCTGGCCGCGTCACCTTGGCCGGCTTCGACGTGATCAAGGACAATGATGCCATCCATATCGCTAGCGGCTACATGCCACAGCGCTTCGGTCTGTACGAGGACCTGTCGGTGATGGAGAACATGCGCCTGTACGCGGAGTTGCGCGGCATGGACGCTGGACGCAATGCCGATCTGTTTGCCGAGCTGCTCGACTTTACGCGGCTTGGGCCATTCACCAAACGTCTCGCCGGCAAGCTCTCGGGCGGCATGAAGCAGAAGCTGGGGCTGGCCTGTGCGCTCATGGCGCGACCCAAAGTACTGCTGCTGGACGAGCCCGGGGTGGGCGTCGATCCGGTCAGCCGCCAGGACCTGTGGCGCATGGTGCAGGCGCTGACCGGTGAGGGCATGGCCGTGGTCTGGTCCACCGCCTACCTCGATGAGGCCGAGCGCTGCGAAAGCGTGCTGCTGCTGAACCACGGGCAGCTCCTGTTCGATGGTCCGCCGCAAGAATTGACCGCGCAGCTTGAAGGCCGAAGTTTCCGTCTGGAAAGTGTAGGGGCCAACCGCCGGGAGGTCCTGACCGAAGCCCTTGATCTGCCCAGCGTCAGTGATGGCGTGATCCAGGGCGCTGGTGTGCGCGTGGTGCTGCGCGCGGGCGCAGATGTGGCACAGGTGCAGGCCTTGGCCGACCGCACGCGGGTAGTGCTGGCGCAGGTGCCGGCGCGCTTCGAAGACGCCTTCATCGACCTGCTCGGCGGAGGCCCTGGCGGCACTTCAACCCTGGCCGAACGGCTGTTGCCGGTCGAGTTGGGTTCGGACATTGCCGTGTCGTGCCGCGATCTCACCAAGCGCTTCGGCGAATTTACGGCCACCGACAAGGTCAGCTTCGAGGTGCGAAAGGGCGAAATCTTCGGCCTGCTCGGCCCCAACGGGGCCGGCAAGTCCACCACCTTCAAGATGCTGTGCGGCCTGCTGAAACCCACTTCGGGCGAAGCGCATGTGGTGGGGCTCGACCTGCGCCGCGCCACCGGTGCGGCCAAGAGCCGCCTGGGCTACATGGCCCAAAAGTTCTCGCTCTACGGCCTGCTGTCGGTGCAGCAAAACCTGGAATTCTCGGCCGGAGTCTACGGGCTGGAAGGCAGCACACGGCGCGAGCGCATCGCCGAGATGATCGAAACCTTCGATCTGGGCGACTGGCTTTCGGCCACGCCCGATTCCCTGCCGCTGGGGCACAAGCAGCGTCTGGCGCTGGCCTGCTCGCTGATGCACCGCCCCACGGTGCTGTTCCTGGACGAGCCGACCTCGGGTGTGGACCCCATCACCCGGCGCGAGTTCTGGACCCACATCAACGGCCTGGCCCGCAAGGGCGTGACCATCATGGTCACCACCCACTTCATGGACGAGGCCGAATACTGCGACCGCGTGGCCATGCTCTCTAGTGCCCGGCTGATTGCCCTGGATACGCCTGATGCGCTCAAACGCTCGACGGCGAGTCTCGAACGACCCGACCCGACCATGGAGGATGCCTTCATCCACTTGGTCGAGTCGGCAGCGCGCGAGATGGAGACTGCCGTATGAACCGCCCCACAAAGCACACGGAGGGGAGTGACCCGATACCGGTCGACTTGCGTCGCTTCGACCTGCGGCGCTTGATGGCCCTGGTCACCAAGGAAAGCCACCAGGCGCTGCGCGACCCTTCGACGCTGCTGATTGCCTTCGTGCTGCCAGTGGTGTTGCTGCTGCTGTTTGCCTATGCGGTGTCGCTGGACGCCAAGAATGTTCGTGTCGGCGTGGTGCTCGAATCCCCCGGCGCGTCGGCTCAGTCGCTGGCCGCTGCGTTTTCGCGCACCCGCTTCCTGCATGTGCAGTTCGCCCATGACCGGCGAGAGGTGGCCGACAAGCTGGTGTCTGGCGACCTGCGCGGCTACGTGGTGATTCCGCAGGATTTCGAACAGCGCCTGGCACAGCGCGGCAGCGAGCCGCTGGTGCAGATCATCACCGACGGCTCCTACCCCAACACCGCCAACTATGTCGAGAACTACGCTCGCGGCGTGGTGCAGACCTGGCGCGCTGGGCTCGACGTGGCGGCCCCCGTGCAGTCCGTCGTGCTGGAGCCGCGCTACTGGTTCAACCCCGAGCTGGAAAGCCGCCGCGCGCTGATCCCTGGTGCCATCGCCATCGTGATGACCATCATCGGCACCATGCTCACCGCTCTGGTGGTGGCGCGCGAATGGGAGCGCGGCACCATGGAGGCCGTGCTGTCCACACCCGCATCGGTAGCCGAGATCCTGATCGGCAAGCTGCTGCCGTACTTCGTGCTCGGCATGCTGTCCACGCTGGTCGCGGCGGCGCTGGCCGTGTTTGTATTCGGCGTGCCGATGCGTGGCTCCCTGCTGGCTCTGCTGCTGCTGTCCGCCGTGTTCATGGTGCCGGCGTTGGGCCAGGGCCTGCTGATTTCCTCACTGGCACGCAACCAGTTCCTGGCGGCGCAGATTGCGCTGTTCACGGGTTTCCTGCCGGCCTTCATGTTGTCGGGCTTTCTGTACGAGATCGACGCCATGCCCGCGCCGATCCGGGCCATCACCCGGGTGGTCCCAGCGCGCTACTTCGTCGATTCGCTCAAAACCGTGTTCCTGGCTGGAGATATCTGGGCGGTGTTCCTGCCCAATCTGGCGGCGATGACCGCGATCGGGGTTCTGTTCTTCACGATCGCCAAGCGCGCCACGCGCAAGAACCTGGAGTGAACCCATGTTGACCTCCGCATTCTCGTTCATCCGTCTGCGCGCCCAGTTCATCAAAGAAGTGCTCAGTGTCCTGCGCGATCCGCGCAGTCGCATGGTGGTATTTGTGCCACCCATCCTGCAACTACTGGTGTTTGCCTTTGCTGCCACACTGGAAGTGCGCAACGTCGATATTGCCGTCTACAACCAGGACGCGGGCCGCTGGTCGCACGAGCTGGTGCAACGGCTGGAAAGTGCCCAGTTCATTACCCATGTGCTTCACATCGACAGCAGGCAGCGATTGCACGAGCTGATCGACCGCGGCGATGTGATTGCGGCGCTGACTATTCCTGTGGATTTCTCGCGCACGATTGCCGCCGGCGACAGTGGCCGTGCGCAGGTGCTGGTCGATGGCCGGCGCAGCAACTCGGGGCAGATCACCGTATCCTACCTGTCGACCATCGCGGCTGATGTTGGCGCCGAAGTGGTGCCCGATGCACAAGCGCCAGCGCCCGTCGTGGTACGCCACTGGTTCAACCCGAATCTGGTCTATCGCTGGTATATCGTGCCCGGCCTGACCGGCATTCTGGCGCTGTTCAGCTCGCTTTTGATCACCTCGCTGTCAATTGCGCGCGAACGTGAACTTGGCACGTTCGACCAGTTGCTGGTCTCCCCCACGTCGACGTCTGAAATTATCGTTTCCAAGTCGCTGCCAGCACTCGCCATCGGCACGCTGCTGGGGCTATTCATGATCGGCGCTGGCGTCTTCCTGTTCGACATCCCGTTCACCGGCTCGTTCGCACTTGTGCTCGCCAGCTTGGTGCTGTTCATTCTGTCAGTGGTTGGTATCGGCCTGGTGATTTCTGCGGTCAGCATGACGCAACAGCAGGCCATCCTCGGCGCGTTCGCCGTGGGGATCCCGGCGGTGCTGATATCCGGTTTCGCCACACCGGTAGAGAACATGCCCGTCGTCCTGCAATGGCTGGCGCAGGCCATCCCGCTGACCCACTTCCTGATCATCGTCGAGGGCAGCTTCCTCAAGGCTATGCCACCCAGCAACATTCTGGCCAGTCTATGGCCGCTGGCGGTCATTGCGCTGGCAACGCTGACCATGGCCACCGTATTCGTTCGAGGACGCCTGCAATGAAACCCAAGATCCCTACTCCGGTACTTCGTGCAGCCGATTCCAGCCTGCTTCCTGGGCGCGCGCGCGCTCTCGCGCTGGCCCTGTCCTGCGTACTGCTGACCGCCTGCGCGGCCGTAGGCCCCGACTACCACGAACCGCCGCCTGTCGACGTCGGCACCGGCTGGACCTTGCCGTTGGCCAGCAAAGCTCAGTCCGCAGACCTGAGCCACTGGTGGTCTGCACTGGACGACCCCGTTCTCGATCGACTGATGGCCACCGCGTTAACTCAGAACCTGGATCTGCGCCAAGCTGCGGCACGCATCGATGAGGCGCGTGCCCTGCGTGATCGTGTGGCCGGTGAGGCATTACCGACCGTTGGCGCCGGCGCGAGCGTCAACCGACGCCGCCAAAGCGAGAACGGCCCCTTGCCCGTCGGCAAGATCCCCGGCCTCGAACCCACGCAGACCATCTATGACGCGGGCTTCGACGCGGCCTGGGAGGTTGATTTATTCGGCGCCAAGCGGCGCGCGCTGGAAGGCGCCAGTGCCCGCCTGCAGGCGACAGAGGCCGAGGCACAGGGTATCCGCATGCGCATCGTGGCCGAGGTTGCGCGCACCTGGTTCACTGCCGTCGGCGCCCACTACGAGCTAAACGCACAACGGGCCACGCTGGACACATTGCAGCAGACCCTGGAACTGGTGCGCCGGCGGCATGCGTTGGGCGACGCGTCGGCTGCCGACGTAGAGGTGGCGTACGCTCAATGGGCAGCAGTCGACGCACTCTTGCCGGATATCGAGGCGCGCCAGCGTGCCGCAGTGCTCAGCTTGGGCGTGCTGCTGGGCGCCCCACCGGAGCGGGAACTCGCCCTGCTGGACGGCCCCTTGGCGCCGAGCACGCTGCGGGCGCTGCCGGTGGGCGAGCGAGCCGATATCCTGCGCCGGCGCCCTGACGTATTGGCTGCTGAACGGCGCCTGGCGGCGAGTTCCGCCGACATTGGCGTAGCCACAGCAGAACTGTTCCCTAAACTCTCTATCAGTGCCAGCGGCGGGTTCCAGGCGCTCAGCACAGGCAATTGGTTTGATGCCTCCAGTTCACGCTTCTCTATCCTGCCGTTGATTTCTTGGCGCTTGTTCGACGGTGGTCGCGTCCGCGCTGAGATTCGGGCACGCAAGGCGGCCGAGCGGGGGGCCGCGCTGGCCTACGAGCAGGCCGTGCTGGCAGCGCTGGGTGATGCTGAACGCGCGCTGGGCGACTACCAAAGCGGGCTGGACACACTGGAACGCCGCGGCGTGGCACTGGATGCTTCGCGCACAAATTACAGCCATGCCAAGGCGCGCTACACGGCAGGCGACATTACGCTGGTCGAACTGCTAGCCGCTCAGCGCAGCATGCACGAGGCCGAAACTGCGGCGGCACGGGCACACACCAATGCCGCCGTGCAATTGGTGGCGCTGTACAAGGCCCTCGGTGGTGGTTGGGACGTACACAAGGACGAGACTGTGTCTTGACCGAGGGGTCCACTTTGGGTAGCATGGTTGCTGCTCCGGGGTGCACGCCAGTGCTGAGATCTACACCCGAGAACTTGAACCGGGTCATTCCGGCGTAAGAAGAGCTTATTTCAGCTGGGCCGTGCATTGCGCCGGTACATGCTGGAACCTTCGGAGTGTATATCCCCTGCTCTCGAAGGAATTCCATGGACCAGGCTGCTTCGCTGGTTGCAGACGTGCTGGCATTCATTGCTATGGATCGCAGCACTGATGACCAGTTCAACACACTCGCCTTGCGGCTGTTTGCCTACCAGTATCAATCGAACACGCCGTTTCGTCGCTTCTGTCAGCGTCGCGGCGCTACACCGCGTAATGTGAAGACTTGGAGCGACATCCCAGCCGTGCCTATCGATGCGTTCAAGGCTACGGAACTACGCAGCGCACCGGCCTCGCCCACTGAGCACGTGTTCATGACCAGCGGCACCACGGGCCGCGCGACGCGCGGGCGTAACTTCCATCCCACGCTCGATGTCTACGACCTGTCGATGACGCGTAACTTCGCACAGCGCTTCATGCGGGGCACGGGGCGCCTTCCCATGGGCATCCTGTTCCCCGACGAGCAGGCTATGCCCAATTCGTCGCTGGCCCACTATCTAGCACTGGCCAAATCCGAATTCGGTACATCCGACAGCCGCTACTTTATGCGCCCCGAAGGCTTAGACATGCAGGGCTTGTGCGCGACGCTGGAGCAGGCCGAGGCCAGCGAACAGCCCTATGCACTGCTGGGCGCCAGCTTCAGCATGGTGCATGTAATGGACGCCCTGCGCGAACAGGGCCGCAGTTTTCACCTTCCGGCCGGGAGCCGTATCCTGGACACAGGCGGCTATAAAGGCCAGTCGCGCGAGCTGCCACCAGAGGATTTCTACACCGATTTGTCGCAACTGCTGGGTGTGCCGCGCAATTGCTGCATCAACATGTACGGCATGACCGAGCTGAGCACGCAGTTCTATGACAACGGCAATGCCACGCTACCTTCGGTCAAGTCAGGGCCGCACTGGATACGTTCGCGCCTCGTCGACCCCCTCACCGGCCGCAACGTGGCGAGTGGAAAACACGGCATCCTCGTGCACTGCGACTTGGCCAACTATGACGCCGTCACCACCATCCTCACCGAGGACGTAGGACTGTGGGCCAACCGCGACGAAACCAGCGGCTTCCTGCTGTTGGGGCGCGCCGAGGGCGCCGCCGCCAAAGGCTGCTCGCTGGCTGTTGAGGAGTTCGTCAAGGCTGCCACCGCATGACAACCGAGCGGATCACGGCCGGCTACCTACCTGGCCTGCGCGAGGAAGAGGTGCAGTGGCATATCCTGCCCTTTGAGAGCAACGGGCTGAGGCTGGAAGTCTCCGTGCCCGTGCTCACCGGCGCGCAGATGCGCGCGCTGACGGCCCATGTACGCCAGGCCGCCGGCCGCCACCTGAAGGCCATGCCAGTGGCCGAGATTATCAATGCTATTGATCGCGCTATCGCCCGTCTGCTCGACCGCAACGATCCCTATCGCCGCCTCGCGGAAACCTGGCTACCCGTAATCAGCGGATATGACACGGATATGGTGCGGCTGGGGTTGACGGGTTTTCTCAAGACCTTCCGCGCTGCGCAGCTGCGCCGCTTCGTGGCCGAGGACTTTGCCAATCCGGCCATACTCGATGGTTTTGAGCCCGCGCCCAAGGGCGGGGCTGTACGCGCCTTCGGGCCCGATCTGCTAGCACATGTATGGGCCGGCAATGTGCCCGCGCTGTCGCTGTGGAGCTTAGTCTGCAGTCTGCTGGTCAAGGCGCCGAGCGTCGGCAAGCTGGCCAGTGCTGAGCCGCTGTTCTCAGGCTGGTTCGCACGACTGCTGGCCGAGGTCCATCCACCGCTGGCCGATTGCTTGGCCATAGTATGGTGGAGTGGCGCAGGTGGCGAGGATGCCGACGCGCTCTACACCGAGGCCGACACTGTTCTGGCCTATGGGAACAACCAGACGCTGGACATCCTGCGTCAGCGCCTGCCCGTAACGACGCGCTTTTTGCCGCACGGGCACAGGCTGGGCTTCGGCATGGTGGGCGCCGCGGCGCTGGACACGCTCAAGGCGCCCGCTGTCGCGCGGCTGGCGGCCTGGGACGTGATGCGCTACGACCAGCAGGGCTGCTACTCGCCCCATACCTTCTATGTGGAGCGCGGCGCGCCTGTGCCGCCGCGCGCCTTTGCGGACTATCTGTCGGCCGAGCTGGCCAACCTGCAGCGGCGCTTTGCGCGCCGTTCACTGGTGTTGGAAGAGCGCGCTGCCATCGCCAAATGGCAGCAGGCCGTGGAATGGTCGGACGAAGAGCAGCAACTGCTGGGTCCTGTGGATGCAGCCTGGGGCGTGGCCTATAGCGACAGCCTACAGCCGCTCGCGCCTACGGCTCTGTACCGCACCATTGCCGTGGTGGGCGTGGATAGCCTCGATGATGCCGTGCCGATGGTCGCTGCGCAGCGCGAGTTCCTGCAGACGGCAGGCATTGCCGCACCGCCCGAAGAGTTGTACCGGTTGGCCGGCCTGCTGGGCGCAGCCGGTGTGACGCGCATCAGCGCCATAGGCTCCATGAGCATGCCTGAGGCCGGCTGGCACCATGACGGGCGCTTCAACCTGCTCGACCTGGTACGTATGGCAGAAATCGAGCAGTCGGCCGAGGCCGCAGCGCAGCCGTTCGCCCCCTACTCGGAATGACTGGGCCGAAGACATGGAGTTCCTCAAGATCGAGCAGGTGTTCTTCACCTACCCAAGCCGCCCGCCTGTGATAAATGGTGTGGACTGGAGTGTGCCGGTTGGCGAGATCCACTGCCTGTTGGGTCGCAGCGGTTGCGGCAAAACCACCCTGCTCAAACTGGTAGCCGGTCTTCTCAAGCCGCAGTCCGGTCGGATCCTGCTGCAGGGCAGCGAACTATTGCATCCTGGTCCGCAGCAGGGTTTCATGTTCCAGTCGCCCACATTGCTCGAGTGGCACACGGCGCTGGCCAATGTGCTGCTGCCCGTGTCGCTCCAGCGCCGGCCTACGCAGCAGGACGAAGCATGCGCACTGCAGCTGCTGGAGCAGCTGGGCCTGGCAGCTCACGCCCAGCACCATCCGGGTCAACTCTCGGGCGGCCAACAAAGCCGCGTGGCGCTGGCGCGCGCGCTGATCCTCGCCCCACCGCTGCTGCTGCTGGACGAGCCCTTCGCCGCGCTGGACGCCATCACACGCGCCGAGTTACAGGACGACCTGCTGCGCACTTGCCGCGAGCGCGGTACTACAGTTCTCTTCGTCACCCATGACATCAACGAGGCAATCTACTTGGGCGACCACATCGCCCTGATGCATGAGGGTCGCATCGTGCATGATTGGACGATCGAATTGACTGCGCCACGCACCCAGGCTATACGCAATGGCCTGGCCTTCAACGATTATTGCACTCATGTGCTGGCCGCCATGGACCGAGGCCACACATGACGCCAACGCCATCCCAGGCCAGGCTCATGGCCGCCGCGCTGTTTTTGGCACTGCTGTGCCTGTGGGAACTGCTGGTACGGCACTGGGGCCTGTCCGCCCTGGTGCTGCCAACTCCTTCGGCCGTGGCAGCGTCGCTATGGTCCGGACTGGTTTCGGGCTATTTCTGGCAGCACATCTGGGCCACGTTGCAAGCGGTGCTGCTTGGGCTTGCGGCCGGCAGCGTGGTTGGCCTGCTGGCGGGCATGGCTCTGGCCGAATCCGAATTGCTGGAACGCGTGCTCAAACCTTACATTGTGGTCAGTCAGGTCGTGCCCAAGCTGGCGCTGGCGCCACTGTTCGTGCTGTGGTTTGGCTTCGGCATGCTTCCCACGGTGCTGATCACCACGCTGATCTGCTTTTTCCCGCTGATGGAAAACACCCTGACCGGCTTGCGCCAGACCGATGCCCAACGGCTACAGCTGTTTCGCATGCTGGGCGCCACCCGAATGCAGACGCTGTTGCGCCTGAAGCTGCCCACGGGTCTCCCCGCCATCCTTGCAGGCCTGCGTGTGGCTTCGGTATTGGCCTTGGTTGGCGCCGTAGTGGCCGAGTTCATAAGCGCCAGCCGCGGCCTGGGCGCCGTGGTCATCACGGCCCAAGGAACGATGGACACCCCCCTTATGTTCTCCGCCCTGGTGCTGATCGCCGCCATGGGTCTGCTGCTGTACCAATCCTGCCTGCTGCTGGAGCGATGGCTCCTGCGCGCCTATGCATTCTCTTCCCACACACCTTGATCACAACCACTGCCATGCACATACCAAACCAACCTCCGTACCTCTCTCGTCGCAGTCTGCTAGGCGCCACGGCGGGCCTTGTCGGCCTGGCGCTGGCCAGCCACGTCAGGGCCGCTCCCGCCCAGGGTAAGATCCGCCTGGCAGGCTGGAGCAAGCCTATCAGCGAAATTACCAACATCCTGGCTGAGCCCGACAAAGGGTTCTTCAAGGCCCAGGGTGTGGAGCTGGCCTACCTGCCGGGCACAGGCGGCGGCGACGCCATTCGCAACATGCTCAGTGGCCAGGCCGACGTGGCTTTCACCGATCCCGGGTCGTTTTTCATGGCGCTGGACAAAGGCGAGAAGCTGATCGCCATCTACGACATATACCCGCAGAACGTGTTCAACGTGGTCTCGCTCAAGTCAAAGGGCATCCATAAGCCGGCCGACTTGAAAGGCAAGAAGATCGGCGTCTACAGCCTGTCCAGCGGCACGCGCCAGAATCTGCTGATGATGCTGCACCAGGTGGGTCTCAAGGAATCGGACGTGAACATCGTGGTCACTGGCCTGCTCAACTTCGCGCCGCTGATACAGGGCCAGATCGACGCCACGGCCGCGACCGACACCGGCCTGGCCGTCGGCCGTCGCAAGGGCCTGGGTGAGGTTGATGTGATGCAGGTACGCGACTACCTGAACATCCCCAGCGACATGTTTGTGGTGCGCGAGGACACGCTGCACAAAACCAAGAGCCTGCTGCGTTCCTTCCTCAAGGGTTACCGCGACAGCGCCGCCTGGATGATCGCTAACCCCGAAGAAGCCGCCATTCTGGCCGGCAAGTATGCGATCGACGGGACACAGCGCGACATCAACCTCGACGTAATTCGCCTGCGCAACGCATCAGCGCAGCCGACGCAGGCCGGCAAACCGCTGGGTAGCTTTGACCTCCCAGCCCTGCAAAAGGGAGCGGATACTTACCGGGCGCTGGGTATGGTGCAAAAGCAAATCAAGATATCGGATGTAGTCGATACCACGCTGATCCCCAGGGCCTGACATGGGGCAACCATCTTCATTGGGCTTGCGCGGCAAGGTGGTACTGGTCACGGGCGCCGGCCGGGGCATAGGCGCAGCCATTGCCATGGCCTTTGCGCGTGAAGGGGCGACGGTGGCCGTGAACTACCTGTCCAACACTGCAGCTGCCACGCAGACGGTGGCGGCCTGCCAGATGGCAGGCAAAGAAGCAGGCGGCGACGCCTGGGCCGTCCAGGCCGACGTGGGCTCGCGCAGCGCAGTGCAGGCCATGGCCGACTCCATTGCCCGCGAGATGGGTGCCATCGACATCGTGGTCAACAACGCCTTCAGGCCCTATCCCTTTGATCCCGAGAGGCGCAGCCGCTTCGACGATCTGGACTGGAGCGACTATCAGGCCCAATTCGACGGTACCGTAGGCTCGGCCTTCAACGTCTGCCGCGCGATCCTGCCACGGATGCGCCAGCGCACACAGGGTAGCATTGTCAACATCGCCAGCAATCTGGTGGAGTGCCCGGTCGTGCCCTACCACGACTACACCACAGCCAAGGCCTCGCTGGTGGCCTTCAGCCGCAACCTGGCCAGCGAGCTGGGCCCCGTAGGCATACGCGTCAACTGCGTGGCTCCTGGCCTGGTCTACCCAACCCAGGGTACCCTGGCTACGCGCGAATCCTTCCGCGAATCGCTGATGGCGGCCACACCGATGCGGCGCCTGGCACGACCCGAGGACGTGGCCGGGCCGGTGTTGTTCCTTGCCTCTGATCTGAGCGGCTTCATGACGGGCCAGGTGCTGTTTGTGGACGGCGGCTTGGTGATGCGGTAATGCAGAATTTTAAGGCCAGTTATTGCATTGGCCCACCAGACGGGAAATCACTCCCACTCGATCGTTGCGGGCGGCTTGCTTGACACGTCGTACGTCACCCGATTGATCCCTCGCACTTCGTTGATGATGCGCGACGACACCCTCTTCAGCAATGAATATGGCAGCTCTGCCCAGTCCGCCGTCATGAAGTCTGTGGTCTGTACGGCGCGCAGCGCCACCACATAGTCGTAAGTCCGCCCATCGCCCATCACGCCCACCGACTTCACCGGCAGGAATACAGCAAATGCCTGCGAGGTCAGGTCGTACCATGACTTTCCTGACTGGGGATCTACAGTGCCGCGCAGTTCCTGGATGAAGATATCATCCGCTCGCCGCAACAGATCGGCGTATTCCTGCTTCACTTCACCCAGGATACGCACGCCCAGTCCAGGTCCCGGGAACGGGTGACGGAACACCATGGCGGGCGGCAGACCCAGCGCCAGGCCAAGCTGACGGACCTCGTCCTTGAATAGCTCGCGCAGCGGCTCCAGCAGCTTGAGGTTCAGCGTGTCAGGCAGCCCCCCGACATTATGATGGGATTTGATGGCGACCGCCTTGCCGGTCTTCGAGGCAGCTGATTCGATGACGTCTGGGTAGATCGTGCCCTGTGCCAACCAACGGGCAGATTTGAGCTTGGCCGACTCCGCCTGGAAGACTTCAATAAACTCCCGGCCGATGATCTTGCGCTTGGCCTCAGGGTCGGACACACCCGCCAACTGGCCCATGAACTGTGCGCTGGCATCCACGTGGATGACACGAATGCCCAGATTGGCCGACATGGTCTGCATGACCTGCTCAGCCTCGTTCAGGCGCAGCAGGCCGTGATCGACGAACACGCAAGTCAGTTGATCGCCGATGGCCTTATGAATCAGAGCCGCAGCGACGGATGAATCCACGCCGCCCGACAACCCGAGAATGACCTCGTCGGAACCCACCTGCTCACGAATGCGCGCCACGGCCTCCGTCACGTAGTCGGGCATGTTCCAGTCACCCTCGCAACCGCAGATTTCCGTCACGAAGCGCTGCAGGATGGCCTGACCCTGAACGGTGTGGGTCACCTCGGGGTGGAACTGCAAGGCATAGAAGCCGCGCGTCTCATCCGCCATTCCGGCAAATTCGCAAGTCGGCGTCGATGCCATGCGTTTGAAGCCTGGCGGCAGGGACGTGACTCGGTCACCATGACTCATCCAGACCTTGAGCATCCCATGGCCGTCGGGAGTCTGGAAGTCTTGAATACCGTCCAGCAAACGGGTGTGACCGTGTGCCCGGACCTCAGCGTAGCCGAACTCACGGTGATCGGAGAACTCGACCCGACCGCCCAGTTGCTGCGCCATGGACTGCATGCCGTAGCAGATACCCAGTACGGGCACACCAATCTGGAAGACCGCAGCCGGAACCTTTGGTGATTCATCGGCATAGGCGGACGCGTGACTGCCCGACAGAATGATGCCTTTTACTCCCTCCTGGGCACGGATGAAGTCATCACTCACGTCCCCCGGGTGGATCTCGCAATACACCCCGGTGTCGCGCACGCGGCGGGCGATGAGCTGGGTGACCTGAGAACCGTAGTCCAGGATCAGAATGCGTTCATGCATGATGGGTCAAAGGTGGGATTGGCCTGACAAGGCGTAATGGTAACCCATGGGGTACCGCTCGGATCAACCGGAGAACGCTCATCGGCGCCAAACCAACCTTCCCTGCTCCGGTGACCAGGGATATATTGTCTTCTTGATGGAGCGACTACGAGCGAGGTGCCGACCCCCTATGGAACGAAGCGAAACCGAGCAAAGGCTGTATGCGCAAATTGCCGCGACACGGGAGGATCAAGAATTCATCGCGGCAATTCGTGGGTTGGACAATGCCCTGGATCTCGGCATCACCGAGGACGGGGACCCAGGCGGGATCCACGCCATTGAAGTTCTGACTGGCGCTCCGGGCTCGGAACGTCTGATCATCAGCGCCCCTGCGATTGTGTGGGAAAACGTGATGTCCGCTTGCCCGCCAGTCGGACAGCACTCACTGACTGCCGCATTACGGTCTGGTGCCGTGAAGATCACCGGCGAGGCATTGCACATCGCACAATCACTGCATGCGCTGGAACGGCTGTTCGAAATCCTGCGCGGGCAACGAGACGAAGGCGTGGATGAACCGTCGCTCCAGTCCATTTCCGGCCACTATGCGGTGCTCACGATGCCGGACGGGGAGCGCATTCAAGTCTTCACAGAGGAATCCGGAAAGCGCGATGGTCCGGTCCTGTTGATGCTGCACACCGCAGGTGCAGATGCACGCCAGTACCACGCTCTGATGGCGAATGAGTCTCTGCAAAGCGACTGGCGCCTGGTCGCATTCGACATGCCGGGGCATGGACGCAGCATGCCGCGCCAGGGTCACGCCTGGCGGCCCCACGTGCTGACCAAGGCCGACTACCTCGGCATCTGCCAGGCGTTCATCACCCAGTACTTACGTCGGAAGATCGTCATTCTGGGGTGTTCCATGGGAGCCGCCATGGCGCTGAAGCTTGCCAAAGAGTTTCCAGAGGAAGTATTGGCAGCTGTCGCGCTTGAGGCGCCCTGGAAGGCAAAGGGTCGCCGATCGCCAATGCTGTGCCACGCCCAGGTCAATCAGGTCGCCCACAACGCCGCCTATGTCAGAGGGCTCATGAGTCCCATCAGCCCCCTCGCCCTTCGCAGGAGGGCCGCCTGGATATATGGACAAGGCGGCTTCGACATCTACGGCGGCGACCTCATTTTCTACAGTGATGACTTCGACGCAGAAGCGGATCTTGTCGGCTTGAGCGGCGAAAACAGAATCATCACACTGTTGACGGGTGCCTACGACTACTCTGCATCGCCGACGGACAGTGGCAAGGTTTCCGCTGTGATTCCTGGTTCCAGGCTCATCGTCATGCAGGACTTGGGGCACTTCCCCATGGTGGAGAATCCATCACGGCTGCTCGATTACCTGCTTCCCGAACTCGACCTGATCAGAAGGATGGTGTCATCCAATGCCCATTGACGATCTTCCATGCTATGAGGTGTTCGCAGTCCGCTACGCGTGGGTGGACAAACAGCGAGGCACCAATTTCGTGACCTGTGATCATTACGACCGCAGCATGCCCATGGATTATTTCGTGTGGCTCATACGAAACGGCGAAAAGCTGATTTTGGTCGATACGGGCTTCAATGAAGCGGCTGCGCATCAGCGCAAACGCAATTTCCTGAGATCACCGATAGACGGCCTTGCCTTGCTAGGCGTACGGCCCGAGCAAGTGACCGAAGTGATCCTGACACATCTGCACTACGACCACGCGGGTAACATCGACCTTTTGCCAAATGCCAGATTGCATGTCCAGGAAAAGGAAATGCAATATGCAACCGGCAAATACATGAAGTACCACGCGCTGTGTCACGCGTACACCGTCGAGGATGTGATCGATGTCCTGAAGGGGGTCTATGACGACCGTGTCGCCTTCCATGACGGCGATGACACGCTGTATCCAGGGGTCGAACTACTGCTCATTGGTGGACATACGATGGGCCTGCAAGCGGTTCGCGTTCATACCAGACGCGGCTGGGTAGTGCTCGCATCGGACGCCAGTCACTACTACGAGAACATGGACCAACAGTCGCCCTTTCCGATAGTTTTCAACGTCGGGGACATGCTGGCCGGCTATGAGAAGCTCCGGCGGGCGGCCGAGTCGACGGCGCACATCGTGCCGGGTCACGACCCCGAGGTCATGAAGCGCTACCCTGCCTGGGGAGCCCAGGATCAGGGCATTGTGGCGCTGCACGAAAACCCTCTTCCAGCAAGCCCAGAAAAAACCCACACACCATAAAAAGTGCAGCTTATGCCTCTACTGAGCGCGGCACGGATGCGGACTCAAGTTCAGCATGAGTGAGGGTTTCCACAAGCTTGGCGATGGCCGTGTGATCCTGGCCCGGCCCCAGGACGGCCGCCGCGGAAGCCCACATCTCTCTGCACAGCGAAGAGAATGGTGCCGGCGTATGCTTGTTTTGGGCAATGCCCAGCGCAATGGTCAGGTCCTTGACCATGAGATCCAGGCCAAACCCCGAGTCAAAGGTCCTGGACAGGACAAACTGCTTGCATTTTTTCTGGGTGGAGTTGTTCGATCCGGACGAGACGTTGAGCACGTCGACCATCACTCCCGGGTCCAGCCCGAAGCGAGCGCCGATCATGAGCGCTTCCACAGCGACCAGGAAGCCCCCCGCCGATACGAGATTGTTCAGGGCCTTCATGGCATGCCCGGATCCCACCTCGCCAGTGTGTAGAACGCGGCTGCCCATGGCAGACAGCACCGGCCGAACGGCCTCGACCTGGGCATCGGTTCCGCCAACCATGATGGCAAGGTCACCAGTCCTGGCACGGGAAACACCGCCCGAAACGGGAGCATCCAGAAGGGCCGATCCTGCACCAGCAACCACCTTCGCCAAATCCTGAGTCTGATCGGGGACTCCCGAAGTCATGTCCAGGAACCAGGTACCCGGCCGGGCTGCTGCCAGGACGCCACTCTTTCCAAGCAGCACTTCCTTGACGATGGCGCTGGTGGGCAGCATGGTGATGATCAGGTCGCACCGCACTCCCAGATCAGTACCATGGTCAACAGCCTGAGCCGTGCCGCCCAACGCCTCTGCCAGCGAGGCTGCCGCAGAAGGGTCAGCGTCCATCAACACGAGATCAAAACCGGCGTGATGCAGACAACTCGCCATGGGTGTACCCATGTGGCCGACACCGATAAAGCCTATTTTCTTGATAGAAGTGGACATGGCATCAACTCTTGGAGCCCTCGAATGCGCCGGACTCTTCCAGGACCTGGTTCGCCGCCTTGAAGGCGTCAAGACCCGCTGGAATCCCGCAATAGATGGTTGCCTGCAAGAGGATCCCCTTTATCTCGTCGACCGTGACACCGTTGGTCAGCGCCCCCTTCACATGGAGGCGAAGTTCGTTGGAACGGCCAAGCGCGGTCAACATCGCGATATTGATGATGCTTCTCGTCTTTCGATCCAGGGACGGATTCCCCCATCCATAGCCCCAGCACCACTCAGTCGTAATATGCTGGAAGCCCATCATGAAATCGTTCGTCTTCGAGAGTGACCCGTCGACGTACTCGGCACCCAGCACTTCACGGCGTATTTTCAGCCCCTTGTCGAAGAGGGCCTTGAGTTCATTCGTTTCAGACTCTTGCATGACTTTCTCCTAATAAAGAACAACGAAAACATTCAATACCGTTACGTGGCTAAATCCCGAGATACGCGGTACGGACCCGGGAGTCCTTGAGGAGATCTTCGGATGCTCCCTGCAATACAATCATTCCCGACTGGAGCACGAACGCTCGGTCGGCAACCGACAAGGCAAGCTGCGTATTCTGTTCGATGAGCAAAATTGTCTGACCAGTGCGATGAATATCGGCCAGTGTCGAATGCAGTTCTTCGACTATTCGAGGCGCCAGGCCATGACTGGGTTCGTCCAGCATCAGTAGTTTCGGGGCTAGCACAAGCGCACGACCCAGTGCAACCATCTGCTGTTCACCCCCCGACAACGTCCCGGCATATTGGCGCCGACGCTCCTGAAGCCGAGGAAAAAGTGTGTAGATCCTATTCAGACGAGACTGGGTCTCTCTAGAGCCCAGCGCCTTATGAGTGGCATACATCCCCAGGAGAAGATTCTCTTGGACCGTCATCTTGGGGAACACGTGTCGGCCCTCGGGGACATGTGCAATCCCGAGTTGGGCCATCCGGTCCGCTGGTGCCCCGAGAATCTCCTGTCCATTGAAAACGATCTGACCACTGACGTTCTTCAATAATCCGGAAATCGCTCTAAGCAAAGTGCTCTTCCCCGCAGTGTTTGCCCCAATGACGGCAACGAAGCTTCCTTCGGGAACGTCAAGCGAAACACCGTGCAGCACGGGCGCGGAGCCATACCCAGCGACGAGATTCCTCACTGACAACAGGCTCATGTGGCGCCCCCTGAGGTCGCCAGGGTGGACCCAAGGTATGCCTCCACGACCATCGGATCGTCTGCTACCTCTCGAGGGGTCCCTTCGGCGATCTTTCGGCCGAAATTCAGCGCAACGATTCTGCTGCAACGCGTCATGATTGCGCGCATGTGATGCTCGATGATGATGAATGTGATGCCTTCGCGCTGTTGCAGCGACTGAACCAGATTCAGCACATCGTCCATTTCCTGATTGTTGAGAGCAGCCATGACCTCGTCCAGCAAAAGGAGTTTG
>NZ_SCQN01000068.1 GCF_004321985.1 Castellaniella sp.
AGGTCGAGGAGGAACGCCGTCAGGAGTCGGGCCGGACGATCATCCAGACCCGTGGCCTGGCCGAGGGCGGGCGCCTGCGGGCGATCCGGCTGGAGGGCGTGGTCTACAGCTCGGCGACCATCGAGAGCGTCGCGATGGACAAGGGCCGCGTCACGTTGACGTGCGCGCGGCGCGGATCGGCCAAGCGCCGGGTGATCAGCGCGTACGCATCCGCCATCACGTTCCTTGAGACCAAGGCATCGGCGGCGAAGGCGGCGCGTCCCTCGTCGGTCGCGTAGCGTTGTCGGCCCGCGACGCTCACGCGAATCCACGGCAGACCCTTGCCGGCATCACGTTCGGCGGCACGATGGTGGCTCACCACGTCCACTCACCTGCCGGAGCTTCCGCCATGCTGAAACTGACCCTCAACGAACCCCAGCGCGATGCGGTAATGGCCGGCCTGCGCCTCCTGCAACGGGCGCTGGACCTCGGCGAAGTGGCGCCCAACGACGGCAACGTCGGCGACATCCTGACGTGCAGCGGTCGCCATGAGGGTATGACGTCGGACCAGATCGACAGCTTCATCGAGAACACGCTCAACAGCTGATGCGTAGAGCGGCGCAGAGGGAGCGGTACCGCTGGCGTGGGTAGGTCCTGGGATGTACCCCCGTCGCAGCGCGACCGCGTCAACCGAGCATTGGCGTACGGCATGGAGAAAGAGTGCGCTCCTCGGCCTAGGCGGTGATCGGCACATCGCCGTACCATGCTGGGGCGGCCGCCGAGAAGACCGGCCAAGACGCGGCCGAGCGATCACGCATCCTCGAAAGCCTTCGAGCGGATCAACCGCCGGGCGCTGGCGCGGTCGACGCCCCGTCGGCTCACTGACCCCGGTCCTGGCTGGACGCTGCATACCGTCGGGCCGCGGATCCTGCGCGACGAGCCTTGCACGTCTTGCGCCACGGGTCGTTCGGCGCATGCTGATCGACATCCCGGGAATCTCGCGCGAGGTCGTATGAGCAAGGTCGAGTACTTCGTCTCCAACGAAAACACGCTGTGCTGCCTGCGCGAGGGTCAGCCGTCCTACACGATTCTCGCCGGCTCGGTGATCCGCGGCGGCCGCAGCTGGCTCGACGGTACCTTCATCCGGACGGCAGCCGACACCTTCCGCACTGCCACGCGCGAAGACTTCAAGGCCTACCGCGTGCAGCCGCCGCGCGGCCTCTTCGAGGGCGACGACGCTCCCGTGCACTCGCTCTGCGATGACGGCTGCTCGTGCGCCTGCCACGCGGCCTGAGGCCGCCGGGAATCCATTGCATGGCCGATTACCTCTACCGTTACGACTCTCTGGCGGACCTGCGGAAACAGGGCGCGGACAACGTCCTGCGTGCGCGCCGCATCCGGACCCAGACCAACAATCCGTTCGCGCACCACCAGCTGGAGCATGCGCTCGCCGCGGCGCCGCCCGGCCATGGGGTGTTTCGCATCTCGATGTGGCGCACGCTGGCCGACGCCCGCTGCGACCTTCAGCTGCCCGTTGCATTGGGGTGGTCCGAGGCGATCTCGACGCCCGTCTTGCAGCGGGTGCGCGCCGATCACCCTTTCCTCGCGAGCATGCAACGTGGCGACGACGAATACCTGCCGGGAAGCGCCTGGCTCTACTGGCGCACCGACCCGCTGGACGGCGATGCCGATTGGTCGGCGACCGGCATCCCTCACGCTGACATCGAGGTACTGGACCCGGACGGCACCTGGCACCCCTTCCCATGTGCGTCCTTCCAGGAAAACGACATTCCACCCGGATGGGATGAGCACGAACTCGATCTCACCGACATCGGGCGCCGCCGCTTCCACTTCGTCGCCCGCACGCTACAGGCGGCGCAGAGCAACGGGGGCGATGACGACTGGCTGCTGGTGCGCCAGCGGGCCGGCGGCGAGGCGCGCCCGGACTTCCAGCTGCTGAATGAGGACTTCCACGTACCACTGGTGGCGAGCCTGCTGCAGTCACGGCCGCATCTGCGCACCACAGGCCGACTGGTCGTCGCCGTCGAGTCAGGCAGCTCGGTCCATGCGGTGGAACTGGTGCTGCACCGCTTGGCCGCCCCGCCGCGCCTCGCCAGCCGCCTTCGCGCCTGGCTGCAGGGATCGTTGCCGTCGGCGCGCCAACACATCGCCCTTGCCGACGCGCGCGTGGTGGAAGCGGCGCTGGTGGAGCGGCTCTACACCGCGGCCGGCTGCGCTTCGGCCCTGGCCGGCGACCGACGGTGGGAATACAGCCAGAGCATGTTGGACGCCTTGCCTGCGTAGCCGCGGCACCGGCGCCAGCCATGGCCCTCACCGGGCGCACAGCACCGCTCAGCGTCCCGGTCCGACGACGATCGTACGCACGTTCGGACGTACGGCTGAACATGCCGACCGGATACAGCAAATTTGGATCGTACGATCCAAAAATGAGAGTGGTGGGTGTCGTCGCGGGACATACGGTGCAACGGAGCGTGGCTCAACGATGCTGGCCAGAACGATAGTGCGACATCGCGCGCTCCGTCAAGAATCTCGATCGTCGCCATCTTGCCGCAGTCATCGCGCGCCCGATGATGGCCTGGCCGCACCTCTGCCAAGGGAGTCACCATGCCTTCGAACCACGCCCGACGTTCACCGCCACCTACCCCGCATCTGTCGATCGGCGGCAAGAGCTACCTGATCGGCCGTGCGGCGTTCACGCGTGCCGTGCAAGCCGGTTCGCGGTCGCTGCAGAACGCGCCGGACGGATACGCGCAGCGCATGAAGCGGGGTGTGCGGTTGCACGGCGCCGACGGCGAGCCCTTCGCCTTCGTGGTGCTGGATCGCTCATCGCAGTGGTTGGTGACCGCCTCACGCCGCGGCTCGCAGTGCTGGTACATGTTCGCTCTGTGCGGCGCCGATGCGCGCCGCCTGGGGCTCGATCCCGACAGCGAGACCTTCTTCCGTGAAGAGCACGAGCTGGCCAGCGACATCCGCCGGCAATTGGCGGGCATCGACGCGGCGCCACCCGTCCGCGCCGGCGTGGACATCGCCGCCCGGGCCGCCGTCGCCGTCCCCCGCGAACTGACCACGTGCGCGAACGCATGAGCCGCACGGTGCGGGCTACCGCTGCCATCGAGGTTGGCCAGAGGTACGTGCTGGCCTACCCGGACAGACAGGTCACCGTGGATGTCCGGGCCGTCGTGCCGGCCGGTCGCGGCGAAACCGTGCATTTCGTCCCGGCGTCGGGCGGCTACTACCCAGGCCGCATGGCCGGGAGCGAGTTCGGGCGGATCGCACACCGAGCGGTGCCCTAAGCCCCGCGAGAGCCGTTGATCGCCCGTCTCGTTGCCCGCGAGGGCGGCCTGCAGGTCGCTGTCGTGCGCGTCGACGCCGGCTACGGCGACGCTGGGGACCGATCGGCACGGCAATGACCACGGCCGACCACGTGGCCGTCCGGCCAGGACCGTGCAGCCTCCAGTGGCGAGCCGGTCGCGCGCTGCAGCCCACAGGCGTTGCGCGGTTTCAGGCTCGGGGCACCATGGGTCATCCACGAGCCGCCCGGAGTGCCCATGCTGCCAACCACCTCGAATCTCCCCGAGAGCCCTGCCGGCGATGCTGGCGCACACGTACGCAAGGTGTGCCCCCACTGCGGCAGCGACGACGTGATGCGCACCGCAACCATGGTGTGGGACGTCGCCACGCAAGACTGGATCGTCTCCAGCCTCCACGACGACGGCGCCGCGTGCAACGCCTGCAATCGCGAGGAAATCGAGTTGGCCGTCGAGACGGTCGACGTTGGCGCGACGTCGCCCGCGGGCTCTGCGCAGGACAAGCCGCAGGACACACCGGACACCGTCCCCTACACAGCCGAGAGCTACACCGCCTTCCCCGCCGGCGGGCGGCACGAGTCGGGCTGGTGCGTGAAGTGTGGCGACGACACGGTGTGCGACGTGGTCGGCGGCCAGGGTGATGCAGAGCGCATCGCCGCCTTGCTCAACGCTGCGGCATTGACTACGGCCGCCGGCGGCGACGCCGCGGCGCACCTCCCAGACCTCAACCGCGAGGCGCAGGCGATCGCGCTCGGAACGCTGCGTCTCATTGACCTGCAGCTGCGCGAACCGCCCTCCCCGAAGATGCTTGTCGTCATGCGACAGATGGTGCGCTGCGCGCTCGGCGACTACACGGTGGATCGCGAACTCGCTTGCGAGCAGCTGGCTTCCGCCGCCTACCGGCGCACCTATGACAATCATTGAGGCGCCGCGATCAGCCTCGCGGAAGCCATGAAGCGCGTTGGAGGCGAGGCGGTCGCCCTTCCGGTTCGTCCAGCCGCGACAACGCACGACCCCTGCCTCCGCCGCTTGCGCCGCGAGCGACCTGGCACACCATGGGTCACCACCCCGTCAACGGCCATCCCATGCATCCATCCACCCTTCCCTCACCCATCCTCTTCGGATGCGAGCGCGCCTTCGATGTCGAGCACCTGCTGGCGATGGCGCCGGCCACGCATCTGCGGGAGGGCGAGCGCAGCCTGCTCGGCCTGGTCCTGCCCGTGTGGCAGCGCCCGGCAGTCTGGACGCGCCAGCAGCAGGTGCGTTTCGTGGAGGGCATCTTCCTGGGCCTGGGCACGGGGTACTACGTCACCACCGAGTGGGACTGGGACCACGATGGCGTGCGCCAGCCGTGGGCCGGGCTGCTCCTCGACGGCCAGCAACGGCTGAGTGCGCTGCGCGCCTTCGCGGCGGGCGAGTTCCCCGTGTTCGGTAGCACTCGCTTTGCGGACCTCTCGCTCGCGGAGCGCCGGCGGCGGTTCTACCGGGTGTCGTTCCCGTCGATCGAAATGGGGGCGACCGACGAAGCGACTTTGCGGGAGATCTACGATCGGCTGAACTACGGTGGTACCCCGCACGCGGCCAACCAGCGAGCCACCGGCGGTCGCGGCGGGGCGGCAACCTCCAGCGACGCCGCAATCTCGCTCGAACGCGCCATGGCCATGGCCGACCACGCCAGCCCCCTGCCCGCCGAGGCGACCGCTGCCCTCCGCACGCTGCGCGGTCGCATCCTCGAACTGGAGGGCGCCAGCAGGCATGACTCCCTCGCCGAGCGCGCGGCATGAAAGAGCTGACCGTCACCCACCACAGTGCCGCCGCCAGCGCGACCGTCGAGCGCATCGCCGGCCCCGCCCCGGGCCAGTACTGGCGTGCTCGCCACGACGTCGAAGGTCGGGATGACACCCGCGGAAAGTACAACGGCGTGGACGCCGGCGAGGTGCTGCTGCTGCAGGACATCGAGAAGGCTGACGGCGACGATCACGTGATCGTGCTGGCGCCGCACCCCGGTTGGGAGCGCTGCTATCAGATCCCGCTGCGCATCCACGCCGACGACTTCGAGAAGGACTGGGAGCTCGCCCACGACGGCGACGCCGTGCGCAGCCGAGAAATGGCGGCGCTTATCGACGCGATGCGCCTCACCCAGGAGGCGATGAGCCAGCCCCCGCCCGTGGATGCCGAGGCCCTGCGGCTAGGCCAGGAGCCACGCCTGAACGTCGGCGGCGCGACTGGGCAGGAGCTGGCCACCGAAGACGGGTTGAAGGCCATGACCCAGCATGCCGACGCGCTCAAGGCGTCCGCCGATGCCCAGGTGGCGTGGATCAAGGAACACAGCGACGAACTCGGGGACCAGGCCCGCGCGCTGGCACGCTTTCACCAGGAGAAAGCCAGCGCGCTGCTGGCCAATGCCAAGAACCAGCTGTCCGACCTCGACCGCCTTCGAGGCATGGTTACGAATCTGGAGATCTACACCGGCCAGGGCGTCGAGGTGCTGCCGCTGGCGAACGGCGAGCCGGCGGCGCGCGATGAACCGCTGGTGATCTACCAGGACCTGCTGAGTTTCGACGAAGAGCTCCTGCTGTGCCTCGACCAGGGCGGCCTCGATCACACGATGGTCGACCAGGTCGCCAAAGCGCTGGAAGACCCGGCCCTCGTGCGCCAGATGATCCCGTCGCCGCGGGGCGTCGTGCTGGTGCGCTTCCGCGGCGGCTACAAGGAGTTC
>NZ_SCQN01000020.1 GCF_004321985.1 Castellaniella sp.
TGATGGCGTTCTTCCTGACCATGCCCTACGGGAAATTTGCGCATGGGATCTTCCGCTCGGCCGCGCTGCTGAAGAATGCAGTGGACAGGCGGATGGATGCGGCGGCGACCGCTGCGGCCTCGGCGCACTGAGGTCCGCGGCCTGCTGGATCCGGGGCGCCGAGTACCCCAGTCAGGCGGCGCCCAAGTGTGCGCCCGCCATGCCCATATAAGCCTCGACCATGCGTGGGTCGGCGAGCAGCTCCTTGGAAGTCCCTGCGGCGGCGATCCGCCCCTGTTCGAACACCAGCGCGCGGTTGGCGAAGCGCAGTGCGGCGCGGGCGTTCTGCTCCACGACCATGATGGTGAGGCCGGATTCGAGCAGGCCTGCAAGCGTCGCATAGAGCTCGGAGATGATTTTCGGTGCGAGGCCGGTGGAGGGCTCGTCCAGCAGAAGTAGCCGAGGCTTTCCCATCAGGGCCCGAGCGATGGCGACCATCTGCTGTTCGCCCCCCGACAGCAAGCCACAGCGCCCTTTGATGAGCGGCTTGAGCTTGGGAAATATCTGCAAGGTCTCGTCAATTCGACGGGTCCGTTCAGCGCCCGCCTCGCGGGCCGCGCCCAGCTCCAGGTTTTCGCGCACCGACATTTCGGGGAAAAGTTGCCGCCCTTCGGGAACGTAGCCTATCCCCATTTTGCAACGTCGGTAGGTTGGCAGATCCGTCAACGGTTGGCCATCGAATGTCACGGTTCCTTGAGAGCTGGGGATTTCCCCCATGATGGTGCGTAGCAGTGTTGTTTTTCCTGCCCCGTTGGCGCCGACGACCGCGATGGTGTCGCGGGTATCCAGGTGCAGATCAATGCCGGAAATCACGGGGACCTTGCCATAGCCGGCCGTCACGGATTCAAGTTTGAGGCATTCGGTGGTGGTCATTGTCGTCAGCCTTCGTAGTCCGCGCCCATGTAGGCGTTGATCACCTCGGGATTGCACAGGACTTCGTGAGGTGTCCCGCTTGCGATGATCCGGCCGAAATCCAGTACCTGCGCGCGGCTGGCAAGGTCCACGATGGCTGGCAGCACGTGTTCGATGGCAACGATGGCGCAGCCGCCGGCCATGGCCCGTCGCAGCGCCGCATGAACTTGTTCGATTTCATGCACTGTCATGCCTGCCATCGCTTCGTCCAACAGCAAGACCTTGGGTCTCAATGCCAGCGCGCGAGCGATCTCCAGCAGCCGTTGCAGCCCCGGTGGCAGCGTGTCGGGCTGCTCGGACCAGTGGTCCAGGAGACCCGTGTCTCTCAGAAGTTCCGTGGTTCTGTGGATGGCTGTCTCGCGCGGTACGTGCCCTGAGGATGCGGCGACCAGGATGGTTTCCCACACGGTCAGTGACGGAAACAGGCGGCTGGACTGGAACGTCCTCGCCAGCCCCATCTGCGCCAGCGCGTGGGGTTTCAGACCGTGGATGTCGCGCTTGCCAAAGTGTGTCGTGCCGCTGCCCGTCAGGTAGTTGGACATGAGGCTGAACAGGGTGCTCTTGCCGGCCCCGTTGGGGCCGATGATCGCGAGCATCTCGCCCGACCGGGCCTCCAGATCCACGTTGTCGACCGCTGTGACGCCGCCGAAGCGGACGCCCAGCCCGTGGCAGGAGAGTGCGGTGGAGTGCCCGTCGGGCGTGTTTTCATTGGCGCTGCCAGGGTCTGGCGGTGGGGTGGGTCGTGTAGCAGGTGGGGGGCTCCAGATCGGTTTGCGCCGCCACCAGCCGAGCTTGTCGAAGAAGGCCGTGATGCCGCCCGGCATGACGACAGCAATGAAAATTGTGAGGGCTCCCAGGATGACCTGTTGTTCGGTGGGAAAGCGCGCCCACAGGAAGGTCCCGATGAGCGAGATCAGGATTCCGCCGATCACGGGGCCCCAGACCGTCCCAATGCCGCCGGCCAGCACCATGAGCACGGTCTGCAGCTCAATGTTGCCATTGAAGGCGCTGTTGGGATCCAGGTAGCCGATATTCCAGACGTAGAGGGCGCCGCCCACGCCGCCGAAGGCCGCGCTCAGGCAAAGTGCGCGCAGTTTTGCCGTGAAGGTGTTGACCCCCGAGGATTGCGCGGCCAGATCATCATCGCGGGTTGCCATCAGGCGCAGACCCAGCCTGGAACGGCTCAGGGCATGGACGATGAGGACCGCACCAGCGGCCACCAGAACCATGACCAGCGCGCTTTCGTTGGGAGATTCAGCCGGCAGCACGGTGGTGCCCATGGGTCCACCGGTAATGGACAGGCTGCTGGCGATGATCTGCAGGATACGTGCAAGGCCGAACATGCCCAGCGCAAAGAAGATGCCGTGCAGCCTGAGCATCACTCCGCCCAGGACCAGCGCCAGGATGGCGGCTGCCACAGCAGCCAGCGGCGCGGCGACGTACCATTCGACTTCCAGGTGGATCATCGCCAGCGCCGCAGCGTAGGCGCCGAAGCCGAAGAAGCTGACTTGTCCGAATGACACGTATCCGGCGATGCCGCTGATGATGTTCCACCCCAGAGCCAGAAGGATGAAGAGCGCGATCGTGAACAGTGTCTGTGCGTAGTACCCCGATCCGGCCAGCGCGACGCCGACACCGGCCAGAGTGAGCAGGATGAGGCAGGTTCCCTGAATGACATTGCTCTTCATACCCGCCCCACTTTTCCGAACAGGCCCTGCGGCCGGAAGATCAGGACGGCAATGAAGATGACGTAGATGGCGGCGCTGGCCGGGTTGGACCCCAGGTAGTATTGCGTGAAGACTTCAACGATGCCCAGGATTTCAGCGGCGACCAGCGCCCCCATGTAGTTCCCCAGCCCGCCAAGAGCGATGATGGTGAAGGCCTGGATGGTCAGTTCGCCGCTGGCGGTCGTCTGGAACGGGATCAAGGTGATGACCAGCGAACCGGCCGCCCCCGCCAGAGCGGCGCCCACGCCGAAGCTGATGATGCGGATCAAGCGGCCGTTCAGGCCGCAGCAGGCAGCCCCAAGCCCCGATTGCGCCGTGGCGCGCACCGACTTTCCCATCATGGTGTAGGTCAACCAAAGGTGCAGCGCCAGCGCGGTGCAGAACGCCAGGGCCGAAGCGGCCACCAGAGCCTGCGGCAGCGCGATTCCGTCCAGCTCGATGGATCCCTGCAAAAAAGGCAGGGATTGGAATTGCGAGCCCCATATCAGGAAACTGGTGTTGGCGATGACGTAGGACAGTCCAAATGTTGCGAGCAGCGTCCGCAGTTCTCCCAGCGACCCCTTGACCGGGATATGTTCCAGGATCAGGTATTGCACGACGACGCCGATCACGAACAGCAGCCCGGCCGCGAGTGGAAAGGCGATGATGGGCGAAATGCCGTGTGCGGAGAACAGCGTGAAGGCCAGCAGCCCGCCCATGATGATCATGTCGCCGTGGGCCAGGTTGACGACCTTCATGACTCCGTAGATCAGGTTCAGTCCGGTCGCCATGAGCAGATAGACGCCGCCCCAGAGCAGGCCAAGGAGCAGCAGGTTGATGATCGTGATCCACATGTCTAGCTCAATTCCCGATGGTTCGTGGTGATCATGGCCGGTGCGCCTGCGTCCCGGTCATGACCCTGTCAGCAGCCTACTTCCAGCCGCCGTGCGGGAGCATCGGCTTGGCCTGCGCGTCTTGCTTGGGCCAGACCAGTACCTGTTTGCCGTCCTGCCATTGCAGGACGTAGCTGCGGTAGCCCGTCTGCAGCCCGGTGGGGCTTAGCTTGAAGTGCCCGACGACCGTTTCTTCTGACGTCTTCAGAAACGCGTCGCGGATCTTGGTCTGATCCAGGCTGCCTACTTGAGTGACAGCCTTGCCGAACAGTTTCATGCTGGCGTACGCGACGGCTGCGTGGTAGTCCGGCGCCACGCCGAACTTCGCCTGGAAGGCCTTGACGAATTCCTCGTTGCCCTTGGTTTTCAGGGAGGGGAAGTAGAGCGTGGTCCCGAAGATCCCGTTGGCGGCTGTCCCCAGGGATTTCTGGAACTCGGGCTCAACCGGTCCGATGCTGAAGGCGAACATCTTGGCCGCAATATTTTGCGACTTGGCTGCCCGTACGATGCCTTCCGCGTCGGCCAGGTAGGTCGCTCCGACGATCACATCCGGATGCAGCTTGCCGGCTTTCAGAACCAGCGCGCTGAAGTCCGTCGTGCTCGGATCGTAGGACTCCTTGAAGACGATCTTCATGCCGAGCTTCTTGACCTCGTCCTCGATCCCGCCAGCCAGTTGAATCGGAAACTGCGTGTTCTGGATCAGCAGCGCAACCGTCTTGTAGCCTTTGGAGGCCGCCAGATCCAGTGCCGGAGTCATGTACTGCGGTGTCTGGGTGATGGCCTGGATCAGGTACGGGTATTTGCCGGAATAGTTCTCGACGTTGGCAGCCAACGAGGGCATGACCTTCTTGGCACGGTTGACGATAGGGGCCACGGCAGCCGTCAGGTCCGTCTGGTAGGGGCTCACGAGCAAGTCGACCTTGTCATCCGTCAGCAGCTTCTGGTAGAGCTGCACGGCAGTCGATGGGTTTCCCTGGTCGTCGTATTTGATCAGGTCCAGCTTGCGGCCCAGCAGGCCGCCGGCTTGGTTGATTTCATCGATGGCGAGCTGGTAGCCGCGCAGTTCGAAGATGGCGGGCGGTGAATAAGGGCCCGTCTGGGTGATTGAAAGGCCGACCTTGATGTCGGGTTGGGCCGCGTAGCTGGGCCCCAGGCTGGTGGCCGCCAGTAGCAGGGCGCCGGCGATCAGCCTGACTGGAAATCGGGTGAGCGGGTGAGTGGACATGGTGTCTCCTTGCTTGAGCGTGGTTGCTGCATGGACCCTGAGATGTTTCTCGGGCTTTCTGAGACTGGGAATAGGCATTCCCTATGGCTTCTGCGTGTTTTCCCCTTTGTGGGCGGTCCTCTGTCGTCTGGCGGCCAGTATGGTTTGGGCCAGACCTGACTGCAGGTCGTATTGCGGGGTATATCCCAGTTCGCGGTGGGCCCGGGAAATGTCCAGAGCCCCTTTCATGGCGGTCGGGAACCGGCCGCCATGCCGGTACAGGCCGGGGGCCGCCGACAGGTCGGCCCCCGGAATCAGTTCGCTGACGATGCGGGCCGCGTCGGCAATGGTGGGCGCCTGGCCCGTGGCGATATGGTAGGCATCGAATGCGTGGTGATCCTTGTCCAGCGCCAGCAGCACGCCAGCCACCGTATCCGTGATGTAGACCTGATCCACCGCGAGGTCGCCGCCCTCGCTCAGGTGGCAGGGGGTGCCGTCGAGCGCAGCGTCGATGAAGATCTTGGGTACCCTGGCTCTGGGCAGATCTGGTCCGTACACCCAGCAGGTCCGGATGTTGATGCATTCAAGGCCGTATCGGGCGGCGTAGATGCGGCCGTAGTGTTCGGTGGCGAGCTTGGTCAGTCCGTAGACGCTGTTGGGCCTTTGCGGATGATCCTCGGTGATGACAGGTGCGGTGAAGTCGCCGTAGGTTTCTTCAGTGCTGACGTAGATCAGCCGGCGGGTGCCGTTCAACCGCATGGCCTCGAGCAGGTTGATGGAGCCCTCGGTGTTGACGCGCAGGGCCTTGATCGGGATGTCGGCCGCCGGCGCCACACCGACGATGGCCGCCGTGTGGATGACCGCGCGTGGTTGCCACGACTGGAATACGTCCACGACCTGTCCCCATTCGCCCAGGTCGGCCTCCACCAGGGACAGCGACGGGTATCGTTGCGCGAGTGCAAGCGATGAGGTCGAGGAACGCAGATCCAGACCGATCACCGGGTCTCCCCGGGCGAGCAATGCCTCGACGATGGCTGAGCCCAGCCACCCCGAGGCGCCTGTGACGAGGATGCCTTGTGCCATGGTGCGCCTCGCCTTCAGTCGTCGGTCGGCGGCGTGGTGATCACCAGGAACACCAGCGTCTCCGTCCCCGTGCAATGCAGTTCGTGCACGACTCCGGGCGGAATGAATGCCACGTCATTGCCCCGGACGACCCGGCTCTCCCCGTCGGTGATCAGCACGCCTTCACCGCTCAGGAAGTGGTAGATCTGTTCCTGGACCTTGTGGACGTGGCTTTCCACGAAGGCGCCGGGCTCGTAACAGGAAATGCGGTGGTCAAAGAACCGGCTGCCGCTCATTTCGGGTGTGACGATGGCCTTGGAAAGCGCCTGGTGGTGGTGTCCCGGGTATTCGGTCCAGAACAGCTCGGCAAGATTGCGGGTGACGGCGGCCTTCGGGGTGCCGGACTTACGGGTGTGTGACTTGGCCATGTGGGTCTCCTGTTCAGTTGTGTCCTGGGGTGTGTTCAATCAATCCGCGAAGACTGTATTGAGGCTCGAATCCGAGATCAGCCGGCATGTTGGTGTTGCCTCGCGCTCGTGATGTTCATTCGCGCCAGCGCATCGTGGCTCGAGAGAATGGCGGGCAGGATGTCGGGCGCGATGATCTCCAGCAGGATGGGGCCTTCGTAGCCATGGGCCTGCAGAGCGTCCTGCAACAGTTCGAAGGGGACATTGCCCGCGCCCACCGGGTCGTGGCGCCAGCCGTTGCGGGTCGTGTCCGAGCAATGCACCAGTTCGATTCGCCCGTTCAGGCTTGCCACACCGGCGGCCGGTGATTCTCCCGCGAAGTGAGCGTTGGCCACGTCGTAGCAGGCGCATAGCGTCGTGTCGCTCATTTCGTCCAGGAATTCGCGGATGTCACGGCAATGCGGCAGCGCGGCAAAGGGCACGTTCTCGATGGCCAGTTTTATGCCCAGGTTGCGGGCCAGAGGAATCAGGGCTCCGATCGTCTCGCGCAGGATCGCGCGGGACCGGTCAGACGGACAGGGCAACAGCGGATTGACTCGTCCAGGCACGGTCACGAGCCGAGGAGCCCCCAGGTCGGCCGCCAGGATCAGCGCCTTCTGGAACAGTGCGATCGTGTAGTCGCGGGTGTAGGCGAATGGGCTGGCGAGATTGGTGTCCAGGCTTGGCAGGTTGAGGGAGGTGAAGGACAGCCCTTCGCCCTGCATATAGGCTTTCAGTTCGCGGCGCTCGCGGGCGGAGGCCTCCACGTCCAGATGAGGTGGGTTGATGACGCCTTCGAACTGGCGGTATCCGTAGGGGGCGAGCTGCTCCAGACACGCTCGCAGCGTATGGCTCCAGATGTAGCCGTAGGTGTTGACGCTGGCGGGTTGGAGGGCAGTCACGGAGCGTCCCCCGGGTTGACGGGCGTGGAGGGCTGCCGGCGTTCTCGCGGCAACGAAGCCACCAGCTTCCCCGCGCGGCGCCCGGAGACGAAGGCCCAGGCAATGTGATGACCGTGTCCCTTCAGCAGCAGCCCGCCCTGGCCGGTGGAACCGACGGCGTACAGCCCGTCGATCGGCTGATCATCGGTGTCCAGCACCCGATGGGATGTGTCGACCTTCAGTCCGCCCTCGTTATGGACGAAGACGGAGCGCACTGGTCCCAGGGCGACATACGGGCCAGGCATGGGGTGCTCACCCAACGCTTCCTGCAGCCGCGAGTCTTGCATGTGGAGCTGGGCCGCAAGCGCCGGCAGGGAGTCCGCCTGCGTGTAGATGTCTTTTCGGTTCCTGGCGTAATCGGCTAGATACGCGTAGGCGACGCCTGGTGCGGTAGAGATGAAGTCAGGCCAGGCCGAGAAGCGCTGAGCGATGTCGTTCCCGAATATGATCCAGCCGCGGTTGCCCGGCTCGTCGGCCAGCGCGTAGGCGAGCTTCTGCGGCGTGTCCCGGACCGCCTTGCCTTCCTGATTGACCAGTACGGCGCCCGCCTCGAACAATGACAATGAAGGCGCCAGCGCCGTCGTCAGGAACTGCATGAGAAACGGGCGCAGGATGGCCTGAGGCACATGCGACATGGACCACTGCATAAAGACCGCCAGCGCGCGCCATGGGGGTAGGCGCCGGATCAGTGTTTCCTTTTGCGGCGGAATGAAGCGCAATTCGGGACCTAGGGCCAGATCCCCGTTCAGAACGGACGCGCCCAGGGCTTCGGCCAATTTCTGGCCGTCGCCGGTGGCCGTCATGTTGATGGCCTCGACCTTGGCCTCGCGGGGCCCCATGAAGCGCGCCTTCAGTTCCGGGCTGTTGGTGAAGTCGCCGGCCGCCAGGATAGTGCCGTTGATGCCTCGGAAGAAGACATCGCGCCCATCGAGCTGGACTTTGGCCCCGACCACGCGCCCCTTGTCGAGCACCAGCTCGTGCACTCTCGCGTTGCAGCGGATGTCCACACCGTCGCGCCGGGCGCGCCGTTCCAGGTGATAGATATAGGATCGGGAATTGGGCAGTACGTTGTGCATCCGGGGCAGCCGGTGCGGCGGCTCGGGCATGGGGCCCATGAAGCGGACCCCTGAGTCCAGCAGCCACTGGAAGGCTGCCGGGACTTCGTCGCACAGGATCTTGCGCAATGCGTCGTTGTCCGCCCGGTTCATCCCCGTTGCGAACTTGGGCATGTCCTCCCAGTGCTGTTGTGGGTTGTCGTCTATGCCCTTGGCGCGCTGGTGGGGTGTCTGGGTCGCCGAGATCGAGCCGATGGACCAGGCGGTCGAGCCGCCCAATTTTGGGTTTTTCTCCAGCAACACCACGCGGGCTCCCGCCTCGCGCGCTTCGATGGCGGCCGCCAGGCCGGAGCCGCCGCCACCGACCACGACGACGTCGAAGACTGCCTCGGTTGAATTCCGGGCCATGTCAGGCCACCCAAGGTTTGCCAAAAAGCGGTTCGGGGTAGGGGATGGGCGGGAGCTGCCAGGTACCGGTCGAAGGCGGGCGGACTTCCCCATCCACATGCACGTCGATGACGCAGGGGCGCCGGTTGCGGACCGCCTGTTCGACGGCTGGTGCCAGATCCTCACTGCGGGTGATGGTGACCCCGTCAGCGCCACAGGCGTGCGCCCAGGCGGCAAAGTCCGGGTTGTAGCGCTGTCCCCCAGGGCCTTGCGTCCCTTTGTAGAAGGCGGTGCCCAGTTCGCGCCCGTCAAACAGACCGTATTGCAGGTCGCGAATGGCGCCCCACGCGAAGTTGTTCCAGACGATCCATATGCAGGGGAGCTGGTATTCCACTGCGGTCGCCACCACATAGGGCGCCATCATGAATCCGCCATCGCCCACGACCGCCACACAGGTCCGGTCGGGGGCGGCCAACTGCGCGCCCAGCACGCTGCAGACCCCAAACCCCATGGAGGAGTAGCCCCAGCTGTTGAGCATGCTGGCGGGTCGGCGCGGATGCCAGAACTGCATGAACCAGTTGTGGTGCACGCCCGAGTCCAGCGTCAGGATCACGTCATCCGGGAGCACCTTCTGCAAGGTGCCAACAATGTATTCCGGGCGGATGGGGGTCGTGATGGCGCTGAAGTTGGGGGCGACGAACTGGTTCCATTCTTTTTGCCATTCCGCAATCTGATCGCGCCAGGCGGAAAACTGTTCGCGGTGAATCGAGCCGTGGCCTTCGATGGCACCCTGGAGTTGCTCGCAGAAGGTTCTGGCATCGGCCACCAGGCCCAGTGTGGGTGGGTAGTTGCGGCCGATTTCGGCCGGATCCAGATCGACCTGGATCAGCTTCGTGCTGGGGAAGTTCCAGGAGTAGCCGGGTTTCCAGGTGGACGAGGAACGGTCGTCGAAGCGGGTACCCACGCAGATCACCAGATCGGCGTGCCGGCCCGCCTGGTTGGCCGGGTAGGCGCCGTTGCGGCCGATGAAGCCCAACGTCAGCGGATCGTCAGCGGGGACGCAGCCCATGCCGTTGGGGGATGTGATGACCGGGATGCCTAGTTTGGCCTGCAGTTCGGACAGTACGGTGCCGGCGCCCGAGAGCGTGGTGCCCTGGCCGATGAAGAAAGCCGGCCGGCGGGAGGCGGCCAGCAGTGCGACTGCTTGCGCCAGGTCCGACTCGCTGGCGGCTGGCCGGTGTGAGCCGAACGTGTGGGCGTCCGCGGGTGTTTCGACCTCGTCTTCTTCCTGGAAGACATTGTAGGGAATGTCCAGGTTGACGGGGCCGGGGCGGCCCGTAAGCATAGTGTTGAAAGACTGCCGCAGCGCGAGCGGCAGCATGTCTACGCGCGACGGCTGAAAGCTGCGCTTCACCACTGGGCGCAGGACCTGGGCGAAATCGGCCTGATTGTGGCTATAGAGTTCCTGGAAGGGCGCGCGGTTGGCCTGCGATGTCGGGACGTTGGCGGTGATGGCCAGGAAGGCTGAGGAGTCTGACAGCGCCGTGACCAGTGACATCACCAGATTGGCGGACCCGGGCCCGGTGGACGTCAGCGTCGCGGCTGGGGCGTGCTTCACGCGGAAGTAGCCGTCGGCCATGTGGCCGGCGCATTGCTCATGGCGTGGCGCCACGAGCTTGATCTCATCCTTGCGCGCGTGCAGTGCGTCGAGGATGCCTACGTTTCCGTGCCCGCAGATACCGAACACATAGGGCACCTTCTGCTTGATGAGATAGTCAACGATGACTTCTCCGCCTTTTCGCTTGGTCATGGCCGTCTTCCTGGACTCGTATTGGGAATGAATGTGGCCACGCGCTCTTCGCTCATCTCGCGCATGGCGTAGTACGGGCCTTCGCGGCCGAAGCCGCTGGCCTTGGAGCCACCGTACGGCATCATGTCGACCCGTGAGCTCGGTGTCTCGTTGATGTGGATGCCGCCCACCTCAAGTTCCCGGATGAATCGGAAGGCATCACCCAGCCGGTTCGTGAAGATTCCGGTCGCGAGTCCGAACGGTGTGTCGTTGACCCGCGCAATGGCCTCATCGATGCTGGAGAACGGCATGAGCGACATCACCGGGCCGAAGACTTCCTGGCAGCCCAGCGGGGTGTCAGCCGAGACGTTCTTCAGCAGAGTCGGTGCCACCACGTTGCCCGTGCGGGTGCCGCCGGCCAGGCATGCCGCACCGCTGCGCGTGGCCTGGGCGATCCAGTCGGTGACGCGTTGTGCTGCATTGGCGCTGATGAGGGGGCCGACCTGCGTGGCAGGATCGGTGGGGTCGCCAGCCTTCAGCTTTTTAACGATTTGCGTGAGCCTTTCTTCCACCACCGGGAAAATCTTTTCATGGACCAGCAACATCTGAATCGAGGTGCAGACCTGGCCGGCTTTCCGGTAGGCGGCATTGATGATCTTCGGAATGGCGAAATCCAGATTGGCGTCGTCGCACAGGACCGCAAAGGCGATCGAACCCAGCTCCATCTGGGTGCGACGCAGGCCCGCGCGCTGCTGAATTGCGCGTCCCGCCTCGGTGCTGCCGGTGAACGCGTAGAAGCGGATGTCCTGTTCGTCGAGCAACCCGTTGACGACATCCACGCCGCCGTTCAGCACCGTGATCAGTCCGGGCGGGGTGCCAGCTTCGATCAGGGCGTCCGCCAGTTCGCACGCAATCAGCGGAGTGTGGGGGGAGGGCTTGAGGATGATGGCATTTCCCGCAGCCAGCGCGGGGGCGACCTTGTGCACGACGGTGTTCAGCGGGGCGTTGAAGGGCGTGATGGCTGCCACGACACCCAGGGGTACGCGCTGTGTCCAGCACATCCGTCCGGCCTGGCCGGGTGCGCCTTCGACCGGTATCAGCGTGCCCGAGAAGCGGCGTGCTTCCTCGGCCGAGAGCCGCATGGTCTGGATCGTGCGCCGGATCTCGCCAGCGGCGTCGCTGAGCGTGAACCCCGTTTCGGCGCAGATGATCTGTTGCAGGCGCTCGGTGCGCGCTTCCAGTACCGACGCGGTGGCCTCGAGGAACTGGCTGCGGTCGTACGGGCTGAGTGTCCGGTTGTCATGGAATGCTTGTAGCGCCGCCTGTACCGCCGCGTGGATCTGTGCGGTTGTTGGTGTCCCGATTTCGGCAAGCACCTGCTGGTCAAATTTGTTCAGCACCGTGAAGGGGGCTGCGGACCCTTGCGTCCATTTGCCTGCGATGAACAGGCTGCGGCCTGTCTCAAGGTGGTGAGCGACCTGTGCTTCCATTGAAGTCCGCCTTGTTCGATGAGTGGATAAGGACAGGATAAGGAGCCGGTCGTCGAAAGAAAAATACTGTTTTTTAAGGAAGGGTATAAGCGAAACAGAGGATCCCTAGTACAGGAGCTTGATGGTGGGCCATTGCCGGGTCTTGGACAGCCAGCGGATGGTGTTCTTGATTTCGGAGGCGATCAGGGCGGTTGCCGGCGACAGCATCTCGTGCGAGATCGTGTAGAGATAGTTGCGCCGGGTGATGCGCGCGTCGGAGATTGCCAGCGCACGCCATTCCTTACCGCGTTCGCCTTCCAGGACGAGCGCCGAAATCGGTTTGATGGTTGCCCCCATGCCGCCATAGACGCAGCTCATGAGCAGCGACAGCGAATCGATCTCGGCCACGATGTGGGAGTTCAGGCTGCGGGCCTCGAGTTCGCTTTCGATGCGTTGGCGCAGGCCATGCTTGCTGGTGGGAAGGATGAGCGGCAGATTGGCGGCTTCCGCCAGCGTGATCTCGCTTTGGTCTGCAGGTACCAGCGGGCTGGCTTTGGGCAGCAGCACGAACAGCTCTTCCTCCAGGATGGGAACGGCCGTCAGGTCAGGTGCGACGTTGGCCTTGAACAGGATGGCGATGTCCAGCTGGCCCATGCGCATCATCTGACCGAGGTGTCCACTCATGCCTTCGACGACGTTGAGGAGGATGCGGGGGTAGCGTTCGCGGATGCGCTTGACCAGCGGCAAACCCAGTGCCGAGACGGTAGTGGCGGCCAGTCCCACGGTCACCATGCCGTAGGTTTCCATGGTCTCCTGGCGCGCAATCGAGAGCGCCTGGTCGAGCTGGCGCAGCATGAACTTGGCGTGGTGATAGAGCGCCAGCCCGTTGTCCGTGGGTGTGACACCGCGGGCAGAGCGCACCAGCAGCGGCTTGCCGACCTCGTCTTCGAGTTTCGTCAGTTGCTGACTCAGTGCCGGCTGAGCGATGAAGAGCTGCAGGGAGGCCTTGGTCATGCTTCCGCTTTCAACGGTCTGGACGAAGTACTGGAGCTGCTTCAGGTTCATGGCGGCCTCTCGTGGCTGGTGTGGTCATTATGGGTCATTCAGGGGTGCCAGGGTTGGCCCATAAGATTTGCGTATGCCTTACCTTGAAAAACAGTATTTCATCAAAAAACAAAGAAACCCCTATCATCGAAACCTCATTTCCTACAAGAAGCGGCTCCCTGCAAAACGGCAGCACCCTGCACATCCCATCCATCGGAGACAAGGCCATGAAAAACGGCAAGCAGATCACGGACGCGACCCTGTCGCGTCGAACGATGCTGAAGTCTGGCGCAGCATTGATAGGCAGTACCGCTCTGGGGTTCAGCCCCTGGGCCTGGGGCGCGGATTCGGGTCCCATCAAAATTGGTCACCTGACTCCCTTGACCGGGTTCCTGGGGGCGCTGGGGGGTTACGCGGTCAAGGGCATCCAGTTGCAGGCCGAGCAGATCAACGCCGCTGGCGGCCTGCTGGGGCGCAAGATCGAGCTGGTCTCGGAGGACTCGGTGAATCCTCAGGTGGCTTCGACCAAGGCGCAACGTCTGGTCGAGCGCGATCATGTCGTTGCTTTGCTGGGTGAAATCAGCTCAGCCTCGGCGCTGGCCATTTCCCAGGTGGCCGCGCGCAACAAGATCCTGTATATGAATACCGGCGCGCGTTCGGACTCTCTGCGCGGCAAGGATTGCAACCGCTATACCTTTCACGTGGACATCCCGGTCACCGTCCTGGCCAATGCGGCGGGTCTGTCGCTGGACCGTGCCGGGCTGATCAAGGGCAAGAAGCTCTACGGGCTGACGGCTGATTACCTGTTTGGCCATGACCTCGCCAGGGCTGTCGGCAAGTTCGTCGGCTCGCATGGCGGGGAGATGATCGGCAACGCGCTGGTGGCCACCGACGTGACGGACTTCAGCCCCTATCTGCTCAAGATTCGCCAGGCCGATCCCGACGTGATCGCCTGCAATCTGGCCGGCAACCAGGTGACCAATTTCATCAAGCAGTACGCGGAATATGGTCTGAAGATTCCGCTGGCCGGTTTCAACCTGAATGTGGCCGACGCATGGGCCGCCGGGCCGGGCAATCTGAGCGGGATCTGGCCGACGGTCTGGCAGTACAAGCTGAAGACGCCGGGCTCCGCCGCCTTTGTGAAGGCCTTCGAGGCGAAATACCACACCCAGCCCGAGAACCATGCCTGGGTGGAATATATCTCCCTCAAGATCCTGGCGCAGGCCATCACGGCGACGAAGTCCACCAATACCGACAAGCTGATCGCCTATCTGGAATCCGGGGCCAAGTTCGACATCCTGAAGGCGCGGGAGGCGTATTTCCGTCCATGGGACCACCAGCTCATGCAGGAGGCCTATACCTATACGGTTTTGCCGCCCGACCAGGTGAAGGGGCCGCATGATTTCCTGAAACTGGGGGATGCTGTCCCCGCCGCTGACCAGTCGCTCGAGGTTCTTGCGCCGCCCAAGTCAGAGAACATGTGCCACATGTGACACCTCCGCGCGTGCACCTGCCATGGCCGCCTGATGGCGGCGGCAGGTGCGGTTCGTGGCTGTAGCCCTTCATTTTCGGTCAACCATGCAACTCCTCTTTCTACTCGAGCAGGTCGTCAACGGCCTGGTCTTGGGCGGCTATTACGTCCTGATCGCCCTGGGGCTGTCGCTGATCTTCAGCGTCGGCGGCGTCGTCAATCTGGCGCACGGTGCCTTCTATGCGATTGGCGCCTACGTCTCGTTCGAGCTCATGAAGTACGTGGGCTTCGGCGGCAGCATCATCATCACGCCGGTGCTGGTTGGGTTGCTGGGCATCCTGTTCGAGCGCTTCCTGTTGCGGCGCTTCTATACGGCGGACCCCATCCTGGGGCTCCTGGTCACATTTTCGCTCGCCATGGTGGTGGAGCAGGCCATCCGCATGATCTGGGGGGCGGCGCCGCTGTTTCTGTCCATGCCTGCATCCTTCAAGGGATCACTGGCACTGGGCAATTTCCTGCTTTCCAAATATCGCCTGTTCATCCTGCTGGTCGTGGTGGTCCTCATGACCGGAATCTGGCTGCTGCTGAACAAGACTCCCTTTGGCCGCGTGATCCGCGCGGGGGTTCAGAAACCCGACATGGTGGCGGTCCTGGGGATCCGCCTGCAGCCCTACCTGACGGCCATCGTCATGCTGGGGGTTGCCACGGCGGCGTTGGCTGGGGTGCTGTTCGCCCCCATTGCGGTGGTCGAACCTGCCATGGGGACCGACATCATGACGGTGGCCTTTGTGGTGGTGATCATCGGCGGATTGGGGAGCTTCTGGGGGGTGGTGCTGGCGGCGATCCTGGTGGGCGTCGTGCGTGGCGTCACGATCTATTTTGATTCAGCGGCGGGAGAGGCGTCCATGTATGTGCTGATGTTCCTGGTGCTGATGTTCCGGCCGCGCGGGCTGCTGGGCAAGCGTATCGAGCGTTTCGAATGAGGGGCCTGGGAATGGTTCGCAAGTATTGGCCCCTCTGGGCCGGCATCCTGGGCCTGATCGTATTGCCCGTCGTCTTTCAGGCGCTGGGGTTGACGCTGGATAGCGCCACTCTGGTGGTGATCCTGGCCATGGCGGCCATGGGACTGAATCTGCTCGTGGGCTATACCGGGCTGGTGTCCTTTGGCCACAGCGCGTGGTTCGGCATCGGCGGCTACGCGGCCGCCTTGGCGCAGATCTACTGGTTTCCCGATCAGGTGTTGCTGCCGATCCTGTTCTCGCTGCTCTTCACCGCATTCGCGTCGGTGGTGGTGGGGTATCTGATCCTTCGGCGGCGTGGCGTCTACTTCGCGCTGCTCACGCTGGCCCTTTGCGCACTGACGTTCTCCGTGGCCTTCCGCTGGACCAGCCTGACCGGCGGTGAGGGCGGGCTGGGTGGGCTGCGTCGCGGTGTGATCGGGCCGTTCGAACTCGAAGGCTATCTGACCTATTATGTGTTCACGGCGATCGTGGCCACCTTGGTGCTGTATCTGTTGCTGCGCGTCGTGCGTTCGCCGTTTGGTCACGTGCTCGTTGCGATCCGCGAGAACCAGCAGCGTGCGACCTTCCAGGGCTATACCACCGAATATTACAAGCTGGTCGCCTTCGTGCTGTCGGCCTGCATCACGGCGTTAGCCGGTTCGCTGCTGGTCTTCCTGCACCACATTGCGGCTGCGGAATCCACCACGGTCGAGTTTTCTGGCGAACTGCTGGCGATGGTGGTGATCGGCGGCATGCATAGCCTGCTGGGGCCCGCGCTGGGGGCGCTGTTCTACCAGCTCTTTCGTGAGCTGTTCTCGATTTACACCAGCAACTGGCTGCTGTGGTTTGGTCTGGTCTTCATGGGCTTCGTGCTGTTCTCGCCGACTGGCCTGACGGGGGTCTGGGCAAAGGTACGAGGTGCGCTGCGGCCGTTGCCCACCGATAGCGCCGCGATGAGCAAGCGCAAGATTTATGAGGGCCTTCCGTTGCCCGACTTCCTGCACCCGGCCGCGCGCAGCGGCGACGTGCTGCAGGTGCGTGACTTGAACGTGCGTTTTGGCGGCATTCATGCGGTGCAGGACGTCAACCTGACGGTTCGTTCGGGTGAGATCCATGCGCTGATCGGGCCCAATGGCGCCGGCAAGACGTCGACGTTCAATCTGATCTCGGGCATGTTCATGCCGACATCCGGGCGTGTGCTGCTGCACGGGCAGGAGATTCAGCGTGAATATGCGCAGGCCATCTGCCGGATGGGGCTGACGCGTTCCTTCCAGATCACCAACCTGTTCAAAGGACTCACCATCTACGAGAACCTGCGTCTGTCACTGCAGTCCTGCAGCCCGGGGCGCTTCAATCTGTGGCGGGATAGCGATGACTATGCCAAGGTCCATGCGGAAACGACCGAACTCATGCGGTTTCTGGGGCTGGAAGGCATGGAACAGGTGCACGGGGATCAGCTTTCCTACGGCGGGCAGCGGCTGGTGGATTTAGGCATCGCGCTGGGGTCCAAGCCGAGGCTGTTGCTGCTGGATGAGCCGCTGGCCGGGCTGGCGGCTGCCGAGCGCGAGCGGGTGTCCCGGCTGGTTCAGACGATCGCCAGCAATATCCCTGTGCTCATCGTCGAGCATGACATCGACCGGGTGCTGGCGATGTCGCATCAGGTGACGGTCATGAATCAGGGCGAGGTTCTGCTCACCGGGGACCCCGAAACCATCCGCCAGGACCGCCAGGTGCAGGAAATCTATACGGGTACCGGCACGCCGCCGGTGACGGGGCGCTCCGAGAGCTCCGGCGCCGATCGGCCAACGCTACTGCATTTTGGTCAGGTTGACGCCTATTACGGCAAGAGCCACATTCTGCAGCAGGCCTCGCTCGACGTCCGCGAAGGCGAGATCGTGGCCCTGCTTGGGCGCAACGGGGCCGGCAAATCCACCCTGCTCAAGACCATGGTGGGCCTGGTGCGTGCCGCGTCCGGGGCCATCGAGTTCTCCGGGCAGGACATTGCGCAGATGGCCGCTCCGGACATCGCGCGCATGGGGATCGGGTATGTGCCGCAGGGGCGTGGTCTGTTTGCGGGCATGACCGTGGCCGAGAACCTGGCCCTCGGGCGTCAGGCGCGGCCGACGGACGGCTGCTCGGGCGTGGTCTGGGACGAGGCGAAGATCTTCGAGTATTTCCCGCGCATTCGCGAGCGCATGGATGTGGAGGCCGATTATCTGTCGGGTGGCGAGCAGCAGATGGTTGCGGTCGCCCGGGCGCTGTCGGGCAATGTACGGCTCCTGTTGCTGGATGAGCCGTTCGAGGGCCTGGCCCCCGCCGTCGTGCAGGAGCTGTTCACAGTGTTCGATCGCCTGCGCCAGCACCTTTCCATCGTGATCGTCGAGCATAATCTGGATCTGGTCCTGGCCCTGGCGGACCGCGTTTATGCGCTGGAGCGCGGGGCGGTCTTCCATGAAGGCCCGGCCCAGCCGCTGCTCACGGACCTCGATTACCGCAAGCAGATCCTGTGGCTGTAGCGACCAGTGGTTGCCCCGGGCCAGCGGTCCGGGCTTGCCAGATGTGATTTTTCTTCAACCCATTTCAGTGAGGGTTCCATGAGCAACAAGACAGCTCTGATATTCGGCGGCTCCCGCGGCATAGGTGCCGCCTGTGTCCGGGCGCTGGCCCGCGACGGTTTCGACGTTGCCTACACCTATGTTACCGGGGCCGGCAATTTCCCCGAGTATCTGGACCAGCGGCGCTGCCTCGGCTATGCCGTCGACATTCGCGATCCGGATCAGGTGGCGGGCGTCTTCTCCTTCGTGGCGAAGGACTTTGGAGGCGCGCCGGACTGCGTGGTGGCCAATGCCGGGATCAACGTTCCTGGTAGCCCGCTTGCGCAGTTCGACACCGACAGTTTCCGGCGTCTGGTGGAGGTCAATATCGTCGGCGCTTTCAATGTGCTGCGCGAGGCTGCGCGCAACGTGAAGGACGGGGGCACCATCATCGCGCTGACGACTTCGCTGGTGCGGTGCGCCGTGCCCGGGGTTGGCCCCTATAGCGCGACCAAAGCGGCCGTGGAGTGCCTGGTGCGTTCTCTGGCCCGCGAGCTGGCGGCCCGCAAGGTCCGGGTCAACGCGGTCGCCCCAGGCCCCGTGGACACCGACCTGTTCCGGTCGGGCAAGGGCCCCGAGGCCCTGCAGCGGTCCGCCGCGATGAGCCCCTTCAATCGGGTGGGTGAGCCCGATGAAATTGCCAATGTGGTGAGCTTTCTGGCATCGGATCGCGCATCGTGGGTCCACGGACAGATTGTCCAGCCCAATGGGGGACTGATCTGACGGTGTAGCCAGCGGTGTGGCCGATCGGACATCAGGGCTTTCCTGTAGTTGCCCGCACAAGCTGTGAATCGGCTTACTGTTGGTAAGGATAATTATCGTACAATCGACAAGCCTTATCGGCCGGGCAGGAGAGCGGTCGGTGCCTGACGCAAAGATGAACCTGGAGACAAGAGGCCATATGAAGTCGCGACAATTGCTTGATCGTGGGGTGGGTTCCGTGCTGGTTGCGGCATCCTGTCTGTTTGCTGGATCTGCGTTTGCAGCAGACGCCCCGGCCATCAAGGGAGACGCCCAGGCGGGAGCCCAGAAGGTGTCCATGTGTATTGGGTGTCATCAGATCCAGGGCTACAAGACGGCGTATCCGGAGCTGTACCACGTGCCCATGATCGCCGGGCAGAATGCCCCCTACATTGTCGCTGCTCTGAAGGAATACGCGGATGGTTCCCGGACCTTCCCGACCATGGGCGCCATTGCACGAGCCCTGTCCCCGCAGGACATGGCGGACGTCGCAGCCTATTATTCCAGCCTCAAGTGATCGGGAGACATCATGCGTAAATTCTGGATCGCGGCCCTTGGATGTGGCCTGATGGTGGTTGGTACGGCCCAGGCCGCCGATCTCGCGGCCGGCAAGGCCAGCTTTGAAAAATTCAATTGTGCGTCGTGCCACGGGGCGGATGCCAAATCGCCCATCCTGCCGACGTACCCGATTCTGGCAGGTCAGCATCAGGACTATCTGGCTCACGCCCTGGTGGCTTACCAGCGTGGCCAAAAGGGCGAGCCGGCATCGGCCAACGTGCGCAAGAACGCCATCATGGGCGGCATGGCGATGCAGCTCTCGGCGAACGATATCGAGAACATCACCGCCTGGCTGTCCAGCCAGAACACACCGCTTTCGGTGCACCCACAAGAGTTCAAGTAGCGGTATCTCCACCTGCGGTTGTGGTTCTGGCCCGCATCGGTGCGGGGGTTGGATCGGATATGGGCGGCGGTTGCCGCCCATATCATTCCAGGGCCGGAGGCCGGCAACCCTTCAGTGGTCGTGCGTGGCTTGTCGGCGGATCAGATCCAGGTAGTGGTCACTATCCAGCGGCTTGCCCAACCGCTGGGCCTCCCAGACGACCTCGCCCAGCGCTTCCATGATCACGTGGGCCGCCTCGTGTTCATCGCGGCTGCGCAGCAGTTGTTCCCAGACTGCCCGGATGCCGGGCGGATGATCGATGGACAACTGCTCCTGGATCGCCAGGTGCATGGACAGGTGCAGGAACGGATTGGTGCGCCCGCCCTCTACCGTGTATTCGCGCTGGGAGGCGTCCGGGTCTTCCAGATCGGTGTGGTATTCGGGATGTTGGGCGATCAGGTCGGCCGCCATGGTTTCGAGCGGCGTCAGCACGCCCCCGGCGCGGCGCTTGCGCCACGCGTCGGTGAAGAAACTGCGGACCTGGTCCTTGGAAGGGTTGAAGATGGCCATGAAATGCGGGTGCCCCGGTCGGGCGGTGATACATTGGTTTCAGTCTTGCGCGGCTGCGGACCTTGCCATGCCGCTGTAAGCTTTCATTTTATCGGCTGATCTGCGGCTTTTTGTGGTATTGGTTCCCTTTTTGGGGTCGTTGCTTGCGGCGACCGGCCCAGTTTACGTTAAACTCTTATATAAGACTCGACCCCTTTCGCTTTTCATACTAATCATTCCGGAGTCACTGGAGCATCCATGTCTTATCAGCACATCAAGGTCCCGGCCGGCGGGCAAAAGATCACGGTCAACGCCGATTTCACCCTCAACATTCCCGACGAGCCCATCCTTCCATACATCGTGGGCGACGGCACCGGCCAGGACATCACCCCGGTGATGCTGAAGGTCGTGGATGCGGCGGTCGCGAAGGCCTATAACGGCAAGCGCAAGATTCACTGGATGGAAGTCTACGCGGGCGAAAAGTCCACGAAGATCTACGGACCGGACGTCTGGCTGCCCCAGGAAACCCTGGATGCCGTTCGAGAGTATGTCATCGCCATCAAGGGTCCTCTGACCACCCCGGTGGGCGGCGGCATCCGTTCGCTGAATGTGGCGCTGCGCCAGGAACTGGACCTGTACGTTTGTCTGCGGCCGGTGCGCTACTTCAAGGGCGTGCCTTCACCGGTGCGTGAGCCCGAGAAGACCAACATGGTCATCTTCCGCGAAAACTCCGAGGATATCTACGCCGGGATCGAGTTCGAAGCCGAATCCGAGAAGGCCCGCCAGCTCATCGCGTTCTTGCAGGACAAGCTCGGCGTGAAGAAGATCCGTTTCCCGGCGACCTCCGGCATCGGGGTCAAGCCTGTTTCGCGCGAGGGGACCGAGCGTCTGGTGCGTAAGGCGATCCAGTACGCGATCGATAACGACCGACCGACCATGACCCTGGTGCACAAGGGCAACATCATGAAGTACACCGAAGGCAGCTTCCGCGACTGGGGCTATGCCCTGGCTCAGCGTGAATTCGGTGCCCAGCTCATCGATGGCGGCCCGTGGTGCAAATTCAAGAATCCAAAGACCGGCCGCGACATCACGGTGAAGGACGTCATTGCCGACGCCTTCCTGCAGCAGATCCTGCTGCGCCCGGCTGAATACGATGTGATCGCCACGCTGAACCTGAACGGCGACTATATCTCTGATGCTCTGGCTGCCCAGGTGGGTGGGATCGGCATTGCCCCGGGCGCCAATCTGTCCGACTCCGTGGCGATGTTCGAAGCGACCCACGGCACCGCCCCGAAGTACGCCGGCAAGGACTATGTGAATCCGGGCTCGGAAATTCTGTCGGCCGAGATGATGCTGCGCCACATGGGGTGGACCGAAGCCGCCGACCTCATCATCAGCAGCATGGAAAAGTCCATTCTGTCAAAGAAGGTCACGTACGACTTCGCGCGTCTGATGGAAGGTGCCACCCAGGTGTCGTGCTCGGGCTTCGGCCAGGTGATGATCAACAACATGTAATTGTTTTGATCTGATCCACCAAGGTCCAAAAAGGCCCCGTCTTCACGGAAGAGTGAACGGGGCCTTTTTGCGTCAGCTGTCTCGTAGGTGTATCTCTCTGGTTAGAATGAGGCTGCTGATCGATTTCATTCGATATGGTCACGCATGCCGACAATCCCTTCAAACATCCAGGTGGATTATGTCTGACATCGTTTTGGCAACAGATGGTTCGAGCTATAGCCTCGCGGCTGCGAAGTTCATCACCCAGGGTTTGTTGACCGAGGGTGCAAAAGTACACGTCCTGCATGTCTCTCCGGTGCTTCCGGCGCACGTGACGCGATTCGTCGACAAGGCATCGATCGACGGGTGGTATGCCGAGGAGGCCGCCAGGGTTCTTGATCCCACCACTCAGGTTCTCAGGGACGCAGGTGTCCCCTTCGAATCGCACGCTCTGGTGGGGTTTGCCCCCCAGCAGATCGTCGAGTATGCCAAGAAGATCAACGCACGCATGATCGTCATGGGTGCGCAAGGTCGTGGGATGCTGATGGACGCCGTGATCGGATCGGTGGCGGGGCGTGTGTTGTCGCTGTCTGCATGCCCGGTGTTGCTGGTGAAATCACCTGCGTAGCGTGGATGCAGTCCGGCTACGCCGCGTGGGTCTCCGACCGGATGACGATGGCCAGTCCCGCCAGCAGCGCGGCGAGTCCGGCATAGGCCAGGGCGCCCGGCCGTTCTCCCACAATCAGGATGGCCAGCAGAAAGGCCGTCACGGGTTCCATCAGGGCCAGTGACACGCCGCTGGCGGCGCTGATGCTGCGCAGGCCTGTGCTGAACAGCAGGTAGGGGATGCCGGTGGCTGCGATGCCCAGAAAGCCCGCCACCAACCAGCCGGAAGCTGTGGTTTGTAGGGGCCCGGCTTGTAACGCTGCCGCCGGCAAGGCAAGCACCGCACCCACGAAGAAGACGCCTAGAGTCGTGATGGCGGGCGCGGATCGGTGGATGAGCTGCTTGTTGATCAGTGCGTACAGTGCGTAGGACAGACCTGCCGCAAGACACAGCGCGATGCCGAGCGGGTCCGTCTGTACGTCTCCCCCTCGCCCGAAGACCAGCAGCACGCCACCTGCGACAGCAAGCAGCGTCCCCAGCCACCAGCCAGCTGCCGGGCGCGTACCGACTGCCATCTGCAGCAACCCGGCCCAGATCGGTCCGCTGCCCAGCGCCAGTGCGGTGCCGACGGCGACTCCCGTCGCTTTCACGCCAGCGAAGAACGTCAGGTTGTAGCCGGCTATGCAGGCCCCGGCCCAGATGGTCTGTTTCCAGCTCAGGTCCGCGAGTTCGCGGAGAACCCTGGTGGCTCCCAGGTGCAGGTACGCATAAGCGAGAAAGAATACGGAGGCTATCAGCAGGCGCAGTGCGCCTACCCAATAGGGCGACAGTGTGGCGGGAGAGAAGCTTTAGGTCGTACCAGTAGTCCCCCAGAGGACGCCGGCGCCCAGCACCAGCAGCACACCCCGTAGGGGTGTGCCTGGAATCGTCGAGGAGAGAGAAGACGGCTTTGGCAGAGTGCTCATGCAGCCATGATGGCAGCCTGCCGGCCGGGCAACTATCGAGAAACGCGCGCGCTTGGCGCAGGGTGCGACTGCTGGCGGCCCCTGCTGTCTTTGCAGAGGGTGTCTCAGTGGGATGACTGTCGCAAGGCTCGGGCACTGGTGCCCTGGTCGCGCCGCAGGGCATAGGCCAGGGCGCTCCCCGATCGGTAGCCGACACGCGCGGCAGCGATTTCCAGCGAAATGCCACGCGCCAGGAAGGTAGCGGCGTGCTTCAGGCGCAGGGCGCGCAGATAGTCGCCCGGTGTACAGCCGGTCAATTCATGTAGACGGATGTGGAAGCGTTGTGGGCTGAGATGAAAAAGCTCAGCCATTCGGGGGGTGGTCCAGGATTCGTGCAGTGACTGGATCAGCGCCGCATCCAGGCGGGCCAGGTCCAGCCCGCGTCGCGAAGCCTGCACGGTGGGCAGATTCAGCAGCAGGGACAGTTGCTGGCGGGCGTCGCTTTGCGTATCCATTGAGCGGCAGGCCGAGGTGATGGCGAAGCGGCGCAGCCGCTCCAGACCCGCTGATTCTGGCGCATCAATTACCAGGATACAGGTGCCTGGCCGCGCCTCGTAAGCATGCCGGGCGCCCGCCGGGATGACCATGCCGCAGGATGGGTCCGTAAACAGGGAGTGTCCGTTGATTTCCAGTTCCATGCGTCCGGCCAGTGGCATCATGATCTGCGCATGGTCGTGGGTATGAACATGCGCCTGTCCGTCGTAGTGGCGCAGCGAACTGACCGGTTCGGTGAGAGGCATGGCGGTCGTACGATACTTGAGGCAATGCGCTGATCTTACAGCGTCTGGTGGTGACCGCTTGCGATCGGGCGTGCCGCCCCCCGTCCGGGGGGCCGGGCAACCGGGTGGGCTGCGGCTGAAGGCCCGGGAAGTCCTTGGTGTCATCCAGCATTGCGGATTTTATCCAGGTTCCTACAATGGTTTTTATGGCCTGGGCCATATTCGGGCCAGTCCTATTCCAAGGAGTTTTTGATGAAACCTGTCGTCGCCTTCAATAAACCCATCGGCGTTCAATTGAAAGCCGGTGAAGAATATCACTGGTGTCGCTGTGGTCGCTCGAAGAATCAGCCGTTCTGTGATGGCTCGCACCGGGTCACGAGCTTTACGCCGCTGGCTTTCCGGGCGGAAAAGGACGGCGAGGCCTGGTTGTGCCGGTGCAAGCAGACCGAAAACGCCCCTTATTGCGATGGGCACCATGCAAAGATCCCTGATGAGATGATTGGAAAGGAGTTTTCATTCGATGAATGACTGCCTGGCGGCAGACGCGTCGTCGGCCAATGGCAGGCGGAAGTTGTTCTAGGGACTTCCCTAAGTGATATTCAAATGCCTGGCAGGCATAATCGTCTCATGCAGGTGAGGAGACAGCCCTGCTTGGGCATTGGCGCACAAAGACGGCGCTATCATTTGTGGCAGTACCCATAAAAAAGAGAATCTGGTGGGGCCGATGGCAAAAGTCATCGGCCCCTTCCATTTTCCGATTTTCAATGTGCGCCGATGGCGATGCCCTCTGTGACGATGGCAATGCTCAGGTACAGCCAACTCATGGGGTGCCGGGCCCTGGTGGAAGGCGAAGCAAAACAGCCACGGCGCCGGCTCCGCCGTCCGGCTCGGCGCATTGCACCCAGGCCTGTACGGCTTGTAAACGGCACAGATGCAGCCGCACGGCGGTTTTCAGGACAGGCGTGCCGTGCCGTGACCCGATGCCCTTTCCGTGGATGATGCACACGCAGCGGATATCGTGCTCCACGCAGGTGGCCACGAAGCGATCCAGCCGTTCGTGTGCCTGGTCTTCCGTGCTGCCGTGTAGGTCCAGGACGGCCTCCGGCAGCCATTTACCGCGTCTCAGCCCGCGCAGCAGATCGGTCCCGCAGCCCGCTTGCAGGAACTCGTGGGCTTCCGGATCCGGTGCGGCCGGTGGCCTGCGCCGGCTGCGTACAGGCGTGGGTTCGCGTTGTGCCTCTTCGCCCTGTGCGTGGACTCGCCGCTCGCGCAGCAAGCCATCGGGGTCTCGTCTGGTGTTCCGGCGCGCGCGGCGTCCGTGATGGGCCAGCGGTTGTACGAACCGCATGGCCTGCCGGAACAGTGCCAGGTCATCCGGTGCGAGCGCGGTGGCTGCAGGGGGGGTGGCGGGAGTTTCGGGATCCGGCTTCCTGGGGGCTACGGGCGCAACCGGCGGGGTGCCGTCCACCGATTGCGCGCGCAGCCGCCGCAGGTCCGAGAGCGTGGATTTAGTGGCCTTCATTCTCCAGCCAGCGCTGTGCGTCCAGGGCGGCCATGCAGCCGGTCCCGGCGCTGGTGATGGCCTGGCGGTAGACGTGATCCTGTACGTCGCCCGCTGCAAATACGCCGGGTACCGAGGTCATGGTGGCCATTCCCTGCAGACCTCCGTGGGTGATGATATAACCGTCCTTCATGTCGATCTGGCCCTGGAAGATGGCCGTGTTGGGCTTGTGGCCGATCGCGATGAAGGCGCCCGTCACAGCCAGGTCTTCCGTCGCATTGGTCTGGTTGTTCCGCAGCCGCACGCCGGTTACCCCAGAGCCGTCGCCCAGGACTTCCTGCAGTTCGGAGAACAGCTTCAGGCGCATGTTGCCGTGCTCCACCTTTTCCATCAGTTTGTCGACCAGGATGGGTTCGGCGCGGAACTTGTCCCGACGGTGGATCAGGGTCACGGTCTTGCAGATGTTCGACAGATACAGGGCTTCTTCGACGGCCGTGTTGCCGCCGCCCACTACGACGACATCCTGGTTCTTGTAGAAAAAGCCGTCACAGGTGGCGCAGCCAGAGACCCCACGACCCATGAAGTCCTGTTCCGAAGGCAGCCCCAGGTATTGCGCGGAGGCGCCGGTCGCGATGATGAGCGAATCGCAGGTATAGGTCTCGCCCGTGTCCCCGGTCAGCACGAATGGCCGCACCGACAGGTCGACCTTGGCGATGGTATCGAACACGATGTCCGTATTGAAGCGTTGCGCGTGTTCCAGGAACCGCTGCATCAGATCCGGCCCCTGGACGCCCGCCACGTCGGCCGGCCAGTTGTCGACTTCGGTGGTGGTCATGAGCTGGCCGCCCTGTTCCAGCCCGGTGATCAGGACAGGGGACAGGTTGGCCCGCGCGGCATAGACGGCCGCCGTGTATCCGGCCGGTCCGGAGCCCAGTATCATCACTTTCGCGTGTTTTGCGGTAGACATCACAGAAAATCCATTCATCAATGACCCCGCAATTATAATGATGCGATGGCAAGAATTCCGGCTCCCTCGTCCCGCTCCTCGCGCAATGTGCGCAACGGCCCGTCGCCCCTGCAGGCGCGGCTCTCAGGCCTGTTGCGTGAAGCCCGCTGGATCCTGATGGCGGCAGTCGCCGCCTGGCTGGTTCTGGTACTCGCTACCTGGCATAAATCCGATCCCGGGTGGTCGCACTCCATCTACAGCGGGATCACCCTGAACTGGGGTGGCACCTTTGGCGCCTATGTGGCGGATCTGCTGCTGTACCTGTTTGGCGCATCGGCCTGGCTCTGGGTGCTCTGGCTGGGTCGTCGTGTGGCCGCAGGATTCTACCGGCTGACGCGCGTGGTACTCCCGGCCAAGGTTCCCGAGATTCTTCCCAGGGTCCCCTGGGAGGTCGGCATCGGCTTCGCGCTGATGTTCCTGGGTTGCATGGGCATCGAGGCCTTGCGCCTGAAGGTCTGGGGCGCGGCGCTGCCGGCGGGTGCGGGCGGGCAGTTGGGTCGGCTGCTGGCCAGCAGCCTGGCGGAACTGATGGGTTCAGCCGGCAGCACGTTGCTGCTGCTGGCCTTCATCGTCATGGGATCCAGCCTGTTTTTCGGGTTTTCCTGGCTGAACGTTTCGGAACGGGTCGGGCTTGGGCTGGAGCGTGGAATCCGCCGGGTCATGGACCTGAAAAATGCCTGGCTGGATCGGCGGGTGGGGGTTACGGCCCAGGCCGAACGCCAGGAGCTGGTCGAGACCCGCCAGCCGCAGTTTGTGCACGAGCAGCCAGTGCGTATCGAGCCTTCCGTCACCACGGTCCCCAAATCGCCTCGTGTGCAACAGGAAAAGCAGCAGACGCTGTTTACCACCCGCGAGGATCCCGACATGGCGGGGCGCCTGCCGCCGCTATCGCTGCTGGATCCGGTGGAGCAGACCCAGGAAACCGTCTCTCCCGAGACGATCGAATTCACCTCGCGCCTGATTGAAAAGAAGCTGTCGGACTTCGGTGTCATCGTCACCGTCGTGGCAGCGCAGGCCGGGCCAGTGATCACGCGCTATGAGATCGAGCCGGCGACCGGGGTGAAGGGCAGCCAGATCGTCAATCTGGCCAAGGATCTGGCGCGGGCGCTGAGCTTGGTCCGGATCCGGGTGGTGGAGACCATCCCCGGGAAGAACCTGATGGGGCTGGAGCTTCCTAATCCCCGCCGCCAGATGGTGCGCCTGTCGGAGATTCTGGGCTCCCAGGTCTACCACGCCAGCAATTCCATGTTGACCATGGCCCTGGGCAAGGACATCGCCGGCAATCCCGTGGTCGCGGATCTGGGCAAGATGCCGCATCTGCTGGTGGCCGGAACGACCGGTTCGGGCAAGTCCGTCGGGATCAATGCCATGATCCTGTCCCTGCTCTATAAGGCGGACGCCAGCCAGGTGCGTCTGATCCTGATCGATCCCAAGATGCTGGAGATGTCTGTCTACGAGGGAATCCCGCATTTGCTCGCGCCGGTCGTGACGGACATGCGCCACGCGGCCAACGCTCTGAACTGGTGCGTGGCGGAAATGGAAAAGCGCTACAAGCTCATGAGCAAGCTGGGGGTGCGCAACCTGGCAGGCTACAACGCCAAGATCCGCGAGGCGCAGAAGCGCGAGGAACCCGTTCCCAATCCATTCTCGCTCACACCGGATGCGCCGGAGCCGCTGGGCACGATGCCCATGATCGTGGTGATCATCGACGAGCTGGCCGACTTGATGATGGTGGTGGGCAAGAAGGTCGAGGAACTCATCGCGCGACTCGCTCAAAAGGCGCGTGCGGCCGGGATTCATCTGATTCTGGCGACCCAGCGCCCCAGCGTGGATGTGATCACGGGCCTCATCAAGGCGAACATCCCGACGCGCATCGCGTTCCAGGTGTCCTCGAAGGTCGATTCACGCACGATCCTGGATCAGATGGGCGCTGAGGCGCTGCTGGGACAGGGCGACATGCTGTTCCAGCCGCCGGGCGCCAATGTGCCGACCCGGGTGCACGGGGCTTTCGTGCACGACGAAGAGGTCCACCGGGTGGTCGATGCCCTGAGGGCAGAGGGCGAACCCGATTACATCGATGGTGTGCTGGAAGGCACGGGCTCGGGAGAAACCGGGGACGGCGTGGGTTCGGTCACTGGTTTCACCGACCACGAATCCGACCCGCTGTACGATCAGGCGGTCGAGATCGTCCTGCGCAACCGCCGGGCGTCGATATCCTCGGTGCAGCGGCATTTGCGGGTTGGCTACAACCGCGCAGCGCGTTTGCTGGAGCAGATGGAACGTTCTGGCCTGGTGTCGGCCATGCAGCCCAATGGCAATCGCGAGATTCTGGCACCGGCCAGCGGTGTGGCAGAGGATGAATGATGCGGCCTGGCGGTGGCTGTGGCTGTGGCCGGTGTTCTCTTTCAGACAGATTTTTCAGGAACGACCCTTGATGGAAACCTTGCGGATACGCGTAAACGAACGGTCACTCTGTGGTGGTGCTGTACGGGGACGCCGCGTGCTGGGTGCGCTGGCGCTGGCTGCGGCGGCACTGCTGATGACGCCGCTGCCGTCGGTTGCGGCCACAGCCAGTGCGCAGCTCCAGTCCTTCGTGGACAAGGTCCGGTCGGCCACTGGGCAATTCCAGCAGGATCGCGCGGGTGATGGCGGCGGTGCACAGCGTTCTCAAAGTGGCACTTTCGCCTTCCAGCGGCCTGGCAAGTTCCGCTGGCAGGTGACCAAGCCTTACGTCCAGCTCATCGTGTCCGATGGCCGGCATGTGTACCAGTATGACCCCGATCTGGATCAGGTGACCGAGCGCAACGCCAGCCAGGCCGTGGGCGCCTCCCCGGCCGCGCTGCTGTTTGGCTCCGGATCGCTGAGCGATGCCTTCACGTTGCAGGACCAGCCCGATCGGGACGGGTTGCAGTGGTTGCGTGCCACGCCCAAGGATGCCGGTGCGGGCTTTTCCCATGTGGACATTGGTTTTTCGGCCGGCCTGCCGGTGCGGCTTGAGCTGCTGGATGCCTTTGGCCAGACCACGCGCATCGTGCTCAGCCAGATGAAGACCGATCCAACCATTGCGGCGGATCAGTTCCAGTTCACCGTGCCCAAGGGAGCGGCGCTGGTCAAGATGGGTAAATGAGCTCCCAGGATAACCTGCCGGGCATGGAGCCTCCGCCGTCAACGGGTCCGCAGCCGGCTCACCATCGTCGAAGCCCTGCATCGGGTCGACCCGGCGGCGCGCCGGGGCCCGTGCTGAGCGCGCCGCTCGCGGAGCTTTTGCGGCCCAGGACGCTTGCGGACGTCGTGGGGCAGCCGCAGCTTCTGGGCGAGGGCAAGCCGCTGCGTCTGGCATTCGAGGCCGGCAAGCCGCATTCCATGATCTTCTGGGGGCCGCCGGGCGTCGGCAAGACCACGCTCGCGCGGCTGATGGCTGATGCCTTCGACTGCGAGTTCATCGCCTTGTCGGCTGTGTTCTCGGGGGTCAAGGACATTCGGGCGGCGATGGAGCAGGCCCAGCAGCATCAGACCGAAGGCCGCCAGACCATCCTGTTCGTGGACGAGATCCACCGCTTCAACAAATCTCAGCAGGATGCGCTGCTGCCGTACGCAGAAAGCGGCCTGGTCACGCTGGTGGGCGCCACGACGGAAAACCCGTCGTTCGAGGTCAACTCGGCGCTGCTTTCGCGGGCTCAGGTCTATGTGCTGGAGCCGCTGACCGACGAGGACTTGCGCCAGCTTCTGGTACGGGCGCGTGCGCAGGCGCTGGGCGATCTGGAATTTGACGATCTGGCGGTGGATACGCTCATCGGTTATGCCGACGGTGACGCACGGCGGTTCTTGAACCTGTTGGAGCAGTGCTGCACGGCGGCTGGTGCGGCCGGCGTTACCCGGGTGGATGCGGCCTTCGTCCAGAATGCGCTGACGCTCAACAGCCGCCGTTTTGACAAGGGCGGTGACAACTTCTACGACCAGATCTCGGCTCTGCACAAATCGGTGCGGGGCTCGCACCCCGATGCGGCGCTGTACTGGCTGTGCCGCATGCTCGACGGCGGTGCCGATCCGCGCTATCTGGCGCGGCGCATCGTGCGTATGTCCTGGGAAGACATCGGCTTGGCCGATCCCCGGGCGATCCAGATTGCCAATGAGGCAGCGGAAACCTACGAGCGGCTAGGGTCCCCCGAGGGTGAACTGGCGTTGAGTCAGGCGGTGATTTATCTGGCGGTCGCCGCCAAGAGCAACGCGGGCTACCTGGCGTACAACCGGGCTCGGGCGTTCATCCGGCAGGACAAGAGCCGCGAGGTGCCCATTCACCTGCGCAATGCGCCCACCAAGCTCATGAAGGAGCTGGGTTACGGGCATGATTACCGGTACGCCCATGACGAGCCAGGCGGCTATGCAGCCGGGGAAACGTACCTGCCCGACGGAATGGAAGAGCCGGGCTGGTATCGCCCCACGCCGCGGGGTCTGGAGGCAAAGATCGCCGAGAAGCTCGCACAGCTGCGCAAGCTGGACGAAGACGCGGCGGACGACTGAGCGGTCGTCCGGGATGTGCCGCTCGCCCGACGGCGGCCGTCAGATCCGGTAGGTTTCCAGCGTGGCGGGGTGGAAAAGCTCGGAAATACCCACCAGGCGGTTGGAGATGCCCTGGGCGTGGTGGTGCGCCAGGAAGTATTCCAGAACATGCTGATTCTCGTGGGCGCCGTAGGTCCAGAAGTCGAGGCCCATGTGTGTCTGGGCCAGCCGCAGCTGCTCGTCCACGAAGGGCAGCGTGACCTTGGTTGCCGAGGTATCGGCCAGCGCCTCCAGCGCCAGCGCCTTCGACTGGTTGAAGGCTTTTTGCAGCGCGACCGGCAGCCATGGGTGGGCCTCGGCCAGGCTGCGGCGCACGCCCAGCAGGTGCATGATGGGGAATATCTTCGTGCGCTGGTAATAGTCCAGCGCGGCCTTCGTGGGATCATCGAACAGCCAGCGCAGCCGGGGGTTGTCCGTGGTGAAGCAGAGCGGTGCTCGGGGACCGATGTAAGCGTCGATGTCGCCCCGGTCCAGCATGTCGCCCAGCGTCCGGCCGGCCGGGATGTCTTCCATCACGACGCCGTCTGGCAGGCTGGTCTTCAGCTTTTCCACGCGACCAGGTTCCTCCACGCCGCCTCGCAGCCAGTGGATGTCTCGGGATTGCACGTTGAAGTCGTCCTGCAGGAAGGCGCGGGTCCACACGTTGGCCGTGAGCTGCCATTCAGGGGTGCCGACCCGTTTGCCGGCCAGATCGGCGGGCGCCTGGATCCCGCTGTCCTTGCGGACGATGATGGAGCCGTGGCGGAAGGCCCGGGACAGGAACACCGGGATGCCGACATAGGGGTTGTCGCCCCGCGCCACGCGCAAGGTGAAACTGCTCAGGGACAGCTCGCAGACGTCGAAAGCTTCGTGGCGCATGGCCCGGAAGAAGATCTCTTCGGGCGAAAGCTTCATGACGACCGGGTCGACGCCGTCGACCAGGGCACGACCATCAATGATGGCGCGGTTGCGGTCATAGTCCCCGATGGCAAAGGACAGTTTCAGATTGGGCATGGCTTGGGGCTCCTGGGGTTTATTGACGGGGAGGGATCTGGATCAGTGTGTCGAATTGCTGTTGCGTCAGTGGCTGGCTGAGCGCCTTGAAGGCGATCCCGTCCTTGTTCAGCAGATCCAGACCGATCATCTTGTCGGGGTCGATGAGGCTCTTGGGGAAGAACTCGTCGCGCACCTTGCGGGCGGTGGCGAGATCCGTTTTGTTGAATTTGGCGAAGGCCTTCAGCGGCGCATCCCCGGTGTACATCCAGTCGACGGTCTCACGATATGCCGCCATGAAGCGCTTGAGCTGGTCCTACTGGTGAGTTCCCAGGTGGCGCCGCGCTCGGCCTCGTGCCACTCTCCGCCGTAGAACAGTTGCCGATGTTTGGGCAGGACTGGCGGTAGGGAAGGTGCAGAGTCGGGTGTCGTTGTGACTGGCATGAAATCGTCCTGAGGCATCGCAGAATGAGATTCATCTTAAGAACGGGTGGGGTGTGCGTCCAGAACGGCTTTTCTTCCTCTGCTCAAAGTATTTTGTATGGCTCATGCTATAGTGACCTCACGTCTCCATGAGGCGGCACGTGGCTGCATGTTCCGATTCGCTTCATTCAGGGGGCCGGCATCAATCTGCGACAGCTTCGATATTTCGTCCGCATCGTCGAGGCCGGCAGCATCACGCGGGCCGCCAACGAACTGTACGTGGCGCAGCCCGCCCTGGGCTCCCAGGTGCGTCTGCTGGAAGCAGAGCTTGGCGTCGATCTGTTGCAGCGCCATTCGCGGGGAGTCCGCACGACGCCGACGGGGGATCTTCTCTACCGTCGGGCGCTGCCTATCCTGCAGGATATGGAATCTCTGCGCCACGAGATCATGGCGCTGGGTGGCGGTCGTCAGGAAAGCCTGATCCTGGGCGTGACACCCGGCATCGCGAATGTCTTGGGCAGCGGCCTGCTGGTGCAGGCACGCGATGCGGTTCCCACGGTGCACATCAGCCTGGTCGAGGAAATGAGCTACGTTCTGGCCGATGCGGTGGTGCGGGCGGATGTGGATCTGGCGCTCGCCTACGAGGTCGGCAACAAGTCGGGGCTGCGCAGCACGGCGCTGCTCCAGGAAGAATTGGTGTTCGTCGCCGCGCCTTCGTCCCCCTTCTGGCAACAGGACGAGGACAAAAACGCGGCGGAGATCACGCTGGCGCAGGCCGTGTCGCATCCGCTGGTACTCGCCGACGGCCGCGATCCCGTCCGCCGTCTGGTCGAGGCCGAGGCAGGGCGGCTGGCTTGCGTGTTCAGCGTGGCATACGAGGCGTCTTCCATCTCGACGATGAAGAATATCATTCTGCACGGTGAGGCGGCTGGCATCCTGCCGCGCGGCACCGTGATGGCGGAATTGCGCTCAGGCACCCTGCGGATGCGCAGAATCGTGCAGCCTACACTTTGCCGCCGACTCGATCTGATCGAGCGTGCCCAGCGGCAGCCGCTGCGGGCGGAATCTGCCATGCTGGGGTTCATCAATGCCATGGTGGATCAGTTCGCGCGGGAGCAGGGCGATCTGGTTCATGACCGTCATTGGGTGACGCCGGGGTAGAGGTTGATGCGGGCATCGACCAGGCAGGCGTCGGCCGTCTCGGGGTGGATGTCCAGCCGAAAGGCGGGGATGTAGTCCAGCGTCAGGTGCAGTGTGTCGCCCGCCGCCAGCGTGCGTGGGCCGCCCATGCGGGGCGGGAAATCCAGGCGGAACCGGCCCTGGGTGCAATACAGGATGGTGTCGCCGGGGCGCAGGGGGATTGCCTGGGCGCTGCGCCGCAGATCAAGGCAGCCGTGAGCCTGCTTGCGCCGCAGCATCAGATTGAAGTCCCGTGCGGGGCCGCCCGGCAGCTCGGCGGCATAGGGGGTTTCGCCCGCAAAGTACAGCCTTGACCCGGGTTCCAGCAGTGTGACGGCTCCCGTGTCGGACCGGATCAGGCGCACGGCGTCGCCATCGGTCACCATCAGGATGCGGTCGTAGCCGTCCCAGACCGAGAACGGGCCCGGTGCGTTGATCTCGGCGGCGCTCACCCGCCAGATGCAGTCGTTCAGGCTGGCGCCTTCCGGATGGATGGCGAGCTGGCGCGTGATGCCGCCGCCGTTCTTCCAGGGTTGCGGCTGGATTTCGCTTGCGGTGGTGATGTGGATCTGATCGTGCATGGAAGGCTGTGGATGACGGCGCAGGTCTTGCGCGGCGCCGCCAGATGGGGGGTCGGTCCCTGAATTTAATACAATACGGACCTTGATTCCCTGATTTCCCTATTCCGTTTGACACCATGCTAGACACGAATCTGCTGCGCAAGGACCTGGACCAGGTGGTTCGCACGCTCGCCCGTCGCGGCTTTGTTTTCGACGCGGATCGCTATCACGCGCTGGAAACCCGCCGCAAGTCGGTCCAGGTACGCACCGAGGAACTCCAGGCTCGCCGCAATGCGCTGGCCAAGCAGATCGGCCAACTGAAGTCGCGCGGAGAAGACGCGTCCAGCCTGCTGGCCGAGTCCCAGGCCATCCCCGAGCAGCTCAAGGCGCTGGAAGGGGATCTGACGAACGTGCAGCAGGAACTGCGGGACTGGCTCATGACCATTCCCAATCTGCCCGACGACAGTGTGCCCGATGGCCTGTCAGAAGCGGACAACATCGAAGTCCGGCGCTGGCTGCCTGGTGCGGCAGACGCGAATGGCAATCCGGCGCCCTTGGCGTTCCAGCCCCGGGACCATGTGGACCTGGCCGAGCCGTTCGGGCTGGACTTCGAGTCCGCGCGCGTTCTGGTCGGTGCGCGCTTCATGATGCTGCGCGGCCCCATTGCCCGGCTGCACCGGGCGCTGGCGCAGTTCATGCTGGATCTGCAGACTGGCGAGCATGGCTACCAGGAATGCTATACGCCGTACATCGTGAACAGCGAGACGCTGTTTGGTACCGGGCAGCTTCCCAAGTTCAAGGACGACATGTTCTGGGTCACCCGGGGTGGCAAGGGCAGCACGCCCGATGACGACGGGCAGACCGAAGAGCTTTATCTGATTTCCACGGCCGAGATCCCGCTGACCGGAACCGTGCGCGACCGTATCGTGGATGTGGCGGACCTGCCGATCCGGCTCACGGCACATACGCCGTGTTTTCGCTCCGAGGCCGGCAGCGGCGGGCGTGACTTGCGCGGCCTGATCCGCCAGCACCAGTTCGACAAGGTCGAGATGGTGCAGATCGTGCATCCGGACCAGTCCTGGAAGGCGCTGGACGAGATGGTGGGACATGCGGAACATGTGCTCCAGGCGCTGCGCCTGCCCTACCGGGTGGTGCTGCTGTGCACCGGCGACATGGGCTTTGGCTCGGCCAAGACCTTTGATCTGGAAGTCTGGCTGCCGGCGCAGAACACCTGGCGGGAAATCTCGTCCGTGTCGAATTGTCTGGACTTCCAGGCGCGGCGGCTTCAGGCGCGCTTCCGCCCGGCGGGGCCCAAGGCCAAGCCGGAGTTCGTGCACACATTGAATGGGTCCGGACTTGCCGTCGGACGTGCGATGGTCGCAGTCCTGGAAAACTACCAGCAGGCGGATGGCAGCATCGTCGTGCCGGACGTGCTGCGGCCTTACATGGGTGGCCTCGAAGCCATCCGGGCCGACTGATCGGAGATCTCGTCGTGGCGGCTGGTCCAATCCTGTGGAAGAACCTTCGCCTGGTGCCGGCAGGCTGGACGTCGGGTGAGATTGCTGCCAGCGACCTGCTGACCGATGGCGCCCGCATCGTGTGGCTGGGCGAGCCGGGACAGGCGCCCGCTGGGTTGGCTTCCGAGGTGGAAGAACACGACCTGCGGGGCGCGCTGGTCACGCCTGGGTTGGTCGATTGTCATACCCACCTGGTCCACGGCGGCCAGCGCGCCGACGAGTTCGCCATGCGGCTGGCCGGCGCCAGCTATGAAGCGATTGCGCGAAGTGGCGGCGGCATCGTTTCCAGCGTGCGTGCCACGCGGGAGGCGTCCGAAGATGTTTTGTTTGCCCAGGCCTTGCGTCGGCTCGACGCCCTGCGCGCCGAAGGCGTCACAGCCATCGAGATCAAGTCGGGCTACGGACTGGATCTGGCGACGGAGCGCAAGATGCTACGGGTGGCCCGGCGCCTCGGAGAAGCCCGGCCCGTGACGGTGCGCACGACCTTCCTGGGGGCGCATGCGCTGCCGCCGGAATATGCAGGCCGTGCCGACGATTACATTGATCTGGTGTGCGACACCCTGCTGCCGGTGCTGGATGACGAAGGCCTGATCGACGCGGTGGATGTGTTCTGCGAGAGCATCGGGTTCTCGCTGGCGCAGTCCGAACGCGTGCTGCAGGCCGCCACGCGGCGTGGACTACCCGTCAAGATGCATGCCGAGCAGTTGTCGCTGATGGGCGGCACGGCGCTGGCCGCACGCTATGGGGCCCTGTCGGCTGATCATCTGGAATATCTGGATGAGTCGGGCGTGGAGGCCATGCGCGATGCGGGGATGGTGGCCGTGCTGTTGCCCGGCGCCTTTTACTTCCTGCGTGAAACGCGCCTGCCGCCGATCGATCTGCTGCGCCGCCATGGCGTACCGATGGCGCTGGCGACCGACTGCAACCCCGGGACCTCACCCAGCACATCGCTGCTGCTCATGATGAACATGGCCTGCACGCTGTTCCGCATGACGGTGGGCGAGGTCCTGGACGGGGTAACCCGGCATGCAGCCGATGCTCTGGGCGCCGCAGGCGTCAGCGCCCGCCTGGCAGTGGGACATCCGGCCGATTTTGTGGCCTGGCAAGTCGACAGCCCGGCCGAGCTTGCCTACTGGACCGGGCTGCCGCGCTGCCGTCTGGTCGTGCGGCACGGCCAGATCGTGCACGGCGCGGTCGCCTGAGTCGGCCCGATCAGGGTGTGAGCAGTTCAGGCTGGTCCACGGTGTAAGAGCCGTCCATTACGTGGTGGTACAGCGTCTCGATGTCCGGGGCGAGCAGCCGGTCGTGCCGATAGAACGGTACTTCTTTGCGGATCTGCTGGTGCAAGGCCTGTAGCGGCGCCGACGTCTTCAGCGGCGCGTGGAAGTCGATCCCCTGGGCCGCGCACATCAGCTCGATGCCGATGATGTGAGCCGTGTTGCGGACCATGGGCACGAGTCTGCGCGCGGCGAAGGTCGCCATGCTCACATGGTCCTCCTGGTTGGCGGATGTGGGCAGACTGTCCACGCTGGCCGGATGCGCCAGCGACTTGTTCTCCGAGGCCAGGGCTGCGGCTGTGACGTGGGCGATCATGAAGCCGGAATTCAGCCCTGCAGCCGGGACCAGGAAGGGAGGCAGGCCCGAGATGCTGGCGTCGATCAGCAACGCAACGCGCCGTTCGGACAGACCGCCGATTTCTGCGATGGCCAGGGCCAGGATATCGGCCGCAAAGGCCACCGGCTCGGCGTGGAAGTTGCCGGCCGAGATCACCTGGTCCGGCAGGCCGTCCTGGCCTGGAAACACCAGCGGGTTGTCGGTCACCGCGTTGGCTTCGATGAGCAGGGTACGCGCGACTTGCTCCATGAGATCCAGCGCGGCGCCCATCACCTGTGGCTGGCAGCGCAGGCTGTACGGATCCTGTACCTTGTCGTCCGCCACGATGTGGGACTTGCGGATCGTGCTGCCCGCCAGCAGGGTGCGGTACATGTGGGCCGCGCGGGTTTGACCGGGCTGTCCACGGATCTCGTGCACACGCGGATCGAAGGGCGCATCGCTGCCCTTGGCAGCATCCACGCTCATGGCACCGGCAAGCACAGCGCTGTGGAACAGGTGTTCGGCCAGGAAAAGCCCGTGCAGCGCAAGTGCTGTGGATACCTGGGTGCCGTTGATGAGAGCGAGCCCTTCCTTGGCAGCGAGGTGGATGGGGGCGAGCCCCGTCTGCGCCAGGGCCTGGGCTGCTGGCAGCCATTGGCCATGGGCCAGGATCCGGCCTTCTCCGATCAGTGCCAGTGTCATGTGCGATAGCGGCGCCAGATCACCCGAAGCGCCGACCGAGCCCTGTTCGGGGATATGGGGGATGAGCCCGGCATTGAAGAGGCCCAGCAGCGCCTTGACGACCCGTGTCCGGATACCGGAATAGCCGCGGGCCAGGCTGCCGATCTTCAGTGCCATCACCAGGCGCACGATACGCGGCTCCAGCGGTTCGCCCACGCCGACCGAATGCGACAGGATGAGGTTGCGCTGCAGCTGTTCGAGCTGTTCGTCGGCGATCCGGGTCTTGGCGAGCTTGCCGAAGCCGGTATTGATCCCATAGGCCGGCGCCCCCTGGGCGATGATAGCCTGCACGATGGCTGCCGAGGCGTCCATGGCGGCTTCCGCCTGCACGGGCAGCGCCAGCGCGACCTCGCCGCGCCAGATGCGGCGCAACTGGTGCAGGTCGACCGCCCCCGGTTCCAGCATCAGCGTGTCCGTCATCTCAGGTCCCTCGCGAGGCCGGGGAAATCATTGGCAGATTCAGGCCATAGGCCTTGGCCTTGGCGATGGCCTCGGGGTAGCCGGCGTCCGCGTGGCGCATCACGCCGCTGCCACAATCATTGACCAGCACCCGGGCGAGGCGGCGGGCGGCCGCATCCGTGCCGTCGGCCACGATGACCATGCCCGCGTGCTGGCTGTAGCCCATGCCTACGCCGCCGCCGTGGTGGAAGGATACCCAGCTTGCGCCGCCCGCCGTGTTCAGCAGCGCGTTGAGCAGCGGCCAGTCGGATACCGCATCCGTGCCGTCGCGCATGGCCTCGGTCTCGCGGTTGGGGCTGGCGACCGAGCCAGTGTCCAGGTGATCGCGGCCAATAACGATGGGTGCTCTCAGTTCGCCGGATCGCACCATCTCGTTGAAGGCCAGACCCGCCACGTCGCGTTCACCCAGACCCAACCAGCAGATGCGGGCAGGCAGTCCCTGGAATGCGATGCGCTCGCGCGCCATGTCCAGCCAACGGATCATGTGAGTGTTCTGCGGAAACAGCTCTTTCAGCTTCTGGTCTGTCTTGTAGATGTCTTGCGGGTCGCCCGACAGGGCCACCCAGCGGAACGGCCCCTTGCCCTGGCAGAACAGCGGACGGATGTAGGCCGGGACGAAGCCGGGAAAGTCGAAGGCGTTCCGTACGCCCGCATCGAGTGCTGCCTGGCGGATGTTGTTGCCGTAGTCCACGGCCGGGATACCCAGCGCGTGCAGGTCCAGCATGGCCTGTACGTGGCGGGCGCAGGACTGGCCGGCCGCCGTGCGCAGCCGTTCGTGCTGTGCCGGATCGTCTTGCGCGGCCTGCCATTGTTCCACCGTCCAGCCAGCGGGCAAGTAGCCGTGGATGAGATCGTGCGCCGAGGTCTGATCGGTGACCAGGTCGGGACGCAGGCCGCCGGCCCGGGCGCGCCGGGCGATTTCGGGGATGACGTCGGCGGCATTGCCCAACAGTCCGATGGAGACGGCTTCATGCTGCTGGGTGTGCTGCCGGATTAGGCCCAGCGCTTCGTCCAGGCTGCCCGCCTGCTTGTCCAGATAACCGGTGCGCAGGCGGAAATCGATGTGATCCTGCTGGCATTCGACAGTCAGCGAGCAGGCGCCCGCGAAGCTGGCCGCCAGGGGTTGGGCACCACCCATGCCGCCCAGCCCGGCTGTCAGGATCCAGCGGCCCTGCATGGATCCGCCGAAATGCTGGCGGGCGGCTTCGGCGAAAGTTTCGTAGGTGCCCTGCACGATGCCCTGGGTGCCGATGTAGATCCAGCTCCCGGCGGTCATCTGGCCGAACATGAACAGGCCGGCGCGGTCCAGCTCATTGAACTTTTCCCAGGTCGCCCATTTGGGGACCAGGTTGGAATTGGCGATCAGCACACGCGGGGCGTCCAGGTGGGTCTTGAAGATCCCGACGGGTTTGCCCGACTGGATGAGCAGCGACTCGTCCTCGCCCAGCGTGCGCAGGCTCTCGAGGATCGCGTCGAAGCAGGCCCAGTTGCGGGCGGCCCGGCCAATCCCGCCGTAGACCACCAGGTGCTTCGGATTTTCGGCGACTGCCGGGTCCAGGTTGTTCTGGATCATGCGGTAGGCGGCTTCGATCGTCCAGTTGCGGCAGTGGAGCTGCGCGCCGGTGGGTGCATGGATTTCGCGGGTGGCGTCGTAGCGGGGGTCATCGGAGGGAGCTGCGGGGCTCATGGTCTGCTCCTTGGAAGGGGAGCTGGTCGGCGCTGGCGTGTGGCCGGTGTGGGCGCGGTTGATCAGCGGGAAGGTGGATAGGACAAATGTATAGTGGACTTTATCAAATGTCTATACATCTAAGTTCCCCCGGATCAGCGATCGGGGGGCTAGGGCGGGGGCTGGTGTCCAGAAGCCTGGGCTGGGCCGCCCCCGGTGGCTCAGAGGTCGAGGACGCGACCACAATTCAGTTGCTGGCGCGAATCCAGCAGATGCCGGATCTGCCGCATCAGCGCCAGTTCCGGCGCCGAGCGGCTGTGGTGCAGGAAGGGCTTCTTGATGCGGCCGATGCCGTGCTCGGCCGAAATGCTGCCGCCCACGCGCTCGACTTCTTCGTATACCAGCGATTCGACTGCGCTCAGATCCGCTGGCGGGTGCGGTCCAGTCGACAGGTGCAGGTTGCCGTCGCCCAGATGCCCGAACAGCAGTCGGCGGGCGTCGGGCCAGCGCGCATCCAGTCGCGCGCAGGCGCGCTCCATGAAACCTGGCAGCGCCTGCAGCGGGATTCCCACGTCGAAGGCGACGCAGGGCTGCATGTCGTACAAGATCTCGCCAATCGCGTCGCGCAGGCGCCAGAGCTGCGCGGCCTGTTGCCGGCTCTGGGGCAGGATGGCATCCAGCGCTTCTCCGCCAGCGATGCGTTCTTCCAGGAAACGATGCAGCGCCTGGCCGTCGCCGGCGTCTGGTCGGCCGCTCTCCACCTCCAGCAGCACACACAGCGGATAAGCGCCGTCGAAAGGTTCCTGGCAGTTCAGGGCCCGTGCAGCTGCCTGCAGGTAACCGCGCCACATCACCTCGAACGAGGACAGCGTGGGTAGCGTGCCGCGTGCGGCTTTCAGCAGATCCGTCAATTGGTGAAAGTCCGCCAGCGCCACCAGAGCGCTGTGACGCTCGGCCGGCTTGGGAAACAGCCGCAGCACTGCACGGGTCACGATCCCCAGCGTGCCTTCGGTGCCGATGAACAAGTGCTTCAGGTCCAGCCCCGTGTTGTTCTTCAAGCCCTGGTTCATCATGGTGAGCACCGTGCCGTCGGCCAGCACGACTTCAAGCCCGAGCACCAGTTCGCGCATGGTGCCGTAGCGCAGCACCCGGTTGCCGCCGGCGTTGGTGGCGATGTTGCCGCCAATCTGGCACGAGGCACGCGCTCCGCAATCCATGGGGAAATACCAGCCCTGGGCCTCCACCTGCCGGCACAGGGATTCCAGCACCACGCCGCCCTGCACCGTCACGGTGCCGCTGAAGGCGTCCAGCGATTCGATCTGGTCCATGAGTTCGAGCGACAGCACCACGTCACCGGGGTCGGGGACGGCACCACCCGCCAAGCCGGTGCGGCCGCCCTGGATCGTCATCCGCCGATTCTCCAACCCGCAGGCCCGGACGATGGCGGCGACCTCGGCCGTGGTGCGCGGACGCAGCACCTGCGCGGGCAGGCCCTCGGCCTCCAGCCCGCTTTCGTCTCGCAGATAGCGTGACAAGTCGTCCTCGGGCCCCAGACTGGAGATCGTCTTGGCTAGCGTTTGCAATGTGGACATCCCGTTCTCCTTCATCGTTCCCAGAACGCGTTGCGGTCCAGGTAGTTCTGCAGAAACTGCTTCAACCGTTCCTGCTGCACGTCACGGAAGAGGACGGCGGGCGGGCCGCTGGCCGCGATCTTGCCCTGGTCCAGGAAGATCACCCGGTCGGCCACTTGCGCCGCAAAACCCATTTCGTGCGTCACGACCATCATGGTCATGCCATCGTGCGCCAGGTTTTTCATGACCTGCAGCACTTCGCCTACGAGTTCCGGGTCCAGCGCGGACGTGGGTTCGTCGAACAGCATGATGTGCGGCTCCATGGCGAGGGCCCGCGCGATCGCGACGCGCTGCTGCTGGCCGCCCGACAGCCGGATCGGGTAGGCATCCGCCTTGGCGGCCAGACCGACTCGGTCCAGCATGGCCATCGCCTTGCGGCGGGCCTCGTCGCGCGACAACCGCTTGACGCGGAGCAGCGCTTCGGCCACGTTTCCCAGCGCCGTCATGTGGGGCCACAGGTTGAAGTGCTGGAACACCATCCCCACGTGCTGGCGCACACGGTTGATCTCGGCGGTCGTGGCGTCGCGCCGCCCCTGGTCCTGGTTCACATACCCCAGAAGCTGGCCTTCGATGAAGATCTCGCCTGCGTCGTATTTTTCGAGGAACGCAATGGCGCGCAGCAGTGTGCTCTTGCCAGAGCCCGACGGGCCGATGATGCAGATGACCTCCGTGCGGTGCACCCCCAGGGAAATGCCGTCCAGCACCCGGTTGGATCCGAAGTGCTTGCTGAGGTTTCGGATGTCGATCAGCGGCGCATCGGGGCTGATAGGTGGGGTTGCCGTGGACGTCATGGTGCGGTCCTTTCAATGCTGGAGGAATCGGCTGGCCCTGGCTTCGGCCCAGCTTCCCAGTTTCTGTGTGACGCCGACGAGCAGCAGATAGCAGACGCTCAGGATCAGCATGGTCTGCACATAGACGAACTGCTCGGAGCCGATCTGGGTCAGGATGGCGGTCAGCTCGGGCACCGTGACGATGGACAGGACCGAGGTTTCCTTGCTCAGAATGATGATCAGGTTCACCAGCGATGGGGTGATGATGACCAGCATCTGCGGAAGCTGCACACGCCAGATGGTCGTCAGGCGCGACATGCCCAGGCATTGCGCGGCCTCGATATGGCCGCGCGGGACCGATGTGAAGCCCGAGCGGAAGACTTCGGCGAAATAGGCGCTGCCATAGATGGCCAGCGCGATGATTCCGGCATCCAGCGCCTGCAGCGACAGGCCGAAATTCGGCCCTCCATAGTAGAGTATGAACAACTGGACCAGGAAGGGCGTGGTGCGCAGGACTTCGATGTAGACACGCAGGATCGCGCGCACCCAGCGTCCTGCAAAAAGCTGCAGGACCGCGATCAGGAACCCCAGCGCCATGCCCAGCACGACTGCACCCAGCCAGCTCACGATGGTGATGCCGAATCCGGACAGGACCTGTGGCCCGTATTGCTGGATCAGAGAGAGGCTGGACGTCATCTAGGCCCTCTCGAAGTGCCGCTCGGCGTAGTGGCCCAGGACAGACAGGATTCCGTTGACGACCATGTACATCAGGCCCGCCGCGACGTAGGCTTCCAGCGGACGGAAGGTGCTGGCCGCAATGTTCTGTGCCGTTCGGGTGATTTCGGCCACGCCGACCACCGAGATCAGCGATGATGCCTTGACCAGCAGGATCATTTCGTTGACCAGCGAAGGCGCCGTGAACTTGATCGCCTGGGGGATCTCGATGTGGACCAGGCTGGCGAACCGAGAGATGCCCAGCATCTGCGTAGCCTCGATCTGCCCGCGTGGGATCCCCAGGAAGCCGCCCCGCAGGATTTCGCCCAGATAGGCGCCTTCGCACAGTGAAACAGCTGCGATGGCGGCGACGGTCGGGGATACGTTGATCCCCAGACTGGGCAGGAAATAATAGGCCAGCATGAGCTGCACCAGCAGCGGCACACCGCGGAAAACGAATGTGTAGAAGTTGCCTAGCCGACGTAGCGGCGGCCGGGGCGACAGGCAGGCGCTGACCACGGCGATGGCGATCAGGAATCCGATCAGCAAGCCCACCGCCGAGACGAACACCGTCATCTGCGCGGCTTGCAGCAGCAGGGGCAGGGCATGCAGGAAGGACTGGGCGTCAAACATCAGGCGAACTGAAGCGCAACGTGAGGGATTGCGCGCACGACGTCAGGGCTGTGCGCGTCCCGCCTCGAATATCGCGGCCGGCCGGAACGTGGCCGGCTCGCGGGATCAGGCGGTCAGACGTTGGGGACGAAGTCGGCCGTCGGAACGGCCATCTCCATGCCGAACCACTTCTTCTGCAGGGTTGCCAGCCGGCCGTCCTTGTGCATTGCCAGGATCACGTTGTCGATGGCCTTGATGAGCGAGTCGCTGTTCGCACCCTTGTGGCCCATGAAGGCAAAGTAGACCTTCTTGCCGATGCTGGGCTGGACCACCGTGAATGTGTCGGGGCGTTCCTTGGCGACCACTGCGATGTTGGTGATGGAGTTGCCCACGGCAAAAATGCGGCCGTTGGCCAGATCCGCGTAGGCTTGGTTGAAGTCCACATATTCACGGACTTCCGGTGCCGGTTTCAACGTGCTGGCGTAGGTCTTGGTCTGCTCGAGCTGGGCCGAGCCGCGCTGGCTGCCGATCACCTTGCCGGCGATGTCCTCGGGCTTGGTGAAGGCCTTGTTCTTGGCGCTCTTGAGCAGCGCCACGGTGCCGTCGGCAATCGGCAGCGTAAAGTGATAGCGTTCCTTGCGTGCTTTGGTGACGTTCAGCGGCCCGGCCACGAAGTCGAATTTGTTGGCATCCAGGCCAGGGAGCACGCTGGCCCACGGCAGGTCGATGAAGCGGATCTTCACGCCCAGCGCCTTGCCGACCTCGGCGAAGAATTCCTTGTTGAAGCCTTCCTGCTTGCCGTCCTTCAGAAAGTCGAACGGCGCGAATTGCATTTCGGTGCCGATAACCAGTTCCCCGGCCTTGTGGACGTCGGCCAGTTGGTCGGCCTGAGCCGGCAGGCTGAACGAAGCGGCCGCTAGGCAGGTACTGGCCAGCAACCATTTGAACGTCTGGGTCATGCGCATGATGTGTGCTCCTCCTGGTGCCGGCGCAGCAGCAGCCGTGCCCGAACCAATCATTGTGTGTGTCAGCGGCGAAATGGGCGCTTTTCAAGGCCCTGAAAAAGTATATACATCGGCAATGTGCTGTCAATGAACGCCAGCGCTGCGGCGGGGGCCCGTCCAGTCAAACTCGGGTAAGTCCTCGCTGTTCGGCCGGCGTGTAAGAATACTATGGAACAAAAGAGTGTCCGGGCCAGACGAGACGATTTCGCTGAGCTGGGGACACCCGGTGTCTGTACCGGATCGTATGGGACTCTAGAGCAGACCAGCCAGCTTGTAGCGGTTCCCCGGATACCACATCGTGGCCTGCGAGGCGAAGGCGCCGCCGGAGAATGTCATCCTGTCCAGCACCAGGCAGGGCTGCGTCGTTGGGATGTCCAGCGGGGCGGCGACTTCGCCGGGCGGCAGCTTGACCTCGATCGTGTACGAGCCGCTGGGGGCAGGGGCCGCCCGCATCAGGTATTCGTTGGGCGTGGTGTCCGACCAGTCCTGGTCCAGATAATCCGGCATGCGCTGCGCATCCACCACGCGGTCCTCGAGCTGGATGGGCACGGCGTTTTCGTAGTGCACAATGACCGAATGAAAGAGCGGCGCCCCCACCTGCACATGAAATCGCTGCGCCTGACTGGCGGTGACCTGTGTGCGTTCCAGGTGCAGCACATGGCAGGAATGTCGGTGCCCGCGATCTCTGACGTCCTGCGCGATGCTGCGGATTTCGATCAGTGTGGACGGGATCTTGGCCGGCGCGACGTATGTCCCCGAGCCCTGGTGCCGTACCAGGATCTGGTCGGCCGTGAGTTCGCGCAATGCTCGGTGCACGGTCATCCGCGACACGCTGAAGTGCCGGCATAGCGCCAGCTCCGTCGGAATCAGATCGCCCTCGGTCCAGACGCCCTGTTGGACCTGTCCAAGCACATAGTCCTTGATGCGCTGGTAGGCCGGGATCGCCCGGTCCGCAGGCGGAGAAACCTGTGCCTTGCGGCGCATGGCAAGCGTCCTGTTGGTGGGTGGGGCTTATTCTATGCTAAGATGCGCGCCTTGACCGCAGTCGTGCCGGAGAGGTGGCAGAGTGGTCGAATGTACCTGACTCGAAATCAGGCGTACGGTTTCCCCGTACCGTGGGTTCGAATCCCACCCTCTCCGCCAGTTGCCATCAGCAAACCATTCTGTTTGGCGGCCCTGTCGACGAGTAGGCCAATACGAAGGCTCCAGTATCAAGCTTCAGGCTTGCGCTGCCGCATGCACTGGGTCTACCCGAAGATCACGGCCGGAATGCTCGGCGTGCCACAGGTCATAGGCGACCTGGCCACGCAGCCACGTCTCTGCGCTCGGCCCGCGCCCGTCCGGTTTACGCAACCATGCTTCCAGGCGACGCGCCAGATCAACCGAGATTCCCGCACGCCCATGCAGCACGCGAGACAAGGCCACGCGACTCACGCCGAGCTGGCGTGCCGCTTCAGCCACCGATAGCCCCAAAGCCGGTAGAACGTCTTCACGCAACGTCTCGCCGGGGTGTGGCGGGTTGTACATACGCATAATGTTCTCCTAGTGGTAGTCCTGATAGTCCACCAGAGTGGCGTCCTGACCATCGAATGTGAACGTCAGTCGCCAGTTTCCATTGACCCATACAGACCAGTGCCCATTCAGGTTTTGGCCCTTCAGAGGGTGCAAATTCCAGCCGGGCAGGTCCATGTCCTCAGGCCCGGACGCATCATTCAGCTGACGCAGCTGCCGAGACAGCTTCGGAGCGTGTGCTGGCTGAATGCCTGCCTTGGAGCCCGTCTCGAAGAGTCGCTGCAGACCACGATGTTTGAACGTCTTGATCATGTGCAAGTGTATCGCATTGGTATACGTATCGCAACACGAACGTACCTGTCGCTGCATTCAGGGTTGACGTCCTCGGCCGAATTCCTGGGGAGAGGTCAAGGCGCGACAAGGGGATATGCGATTGGAATTTAGCTCATCGCTCCGATTATGTTCCAATTGATCTCTGCGTTGCGGAGAGGATGGAGGAGCCGGGCGATGCCCGAAACACCAGAACAACAAGCCCGCATGAGGATCGACGCGCTGCTCACCGCGGCGGGCTGGCTGCTGCAGGGCATGGCCGACTTCAACCGCAATGCAGCCGAGGGCGTCGCGGTACGCGAGTTTCGCTTGGACAGCGGCCCCTGCGATTACCTGCTGTTCGTCGGCGGCAAGGCGGCGGGCGTGATCGAGGCGAAGAGGGCCGGCGTCACGCTGTCCGGGGTGGCCGAGCAGGCCGTGCGCTACAAGCTCGCGTTGCCGGCGCATCTCGCGCGCTGGAACGACTTTCTGTATTTCGACTACGAAGCCACCGGCGACGAAACCTATTTCTGCGACAGCCGCGACCCGCAGCCACGTTCACGCCGCGTTTTCGCCTTCCATCAGCCGCACATGCTGCACGAATGGCTGAAGGAGCAGGACACGCTGCGCACCCGCCTCACGCACCTGCCGGCGCTGGACACCCATGGTTTGCGTGATTGTCAGATCGGCGCGATCCACGGGCTGGAGCAGTCCTTCGCCCACGACCGCCCGCGTGCGCTGATCCAGATGGCGACCGGCGCCGGCAAGACTTTTACCGCCTGCACCTTCTCGTGGCGGCTGCTGAAGTTCGCCAGGGCGCGGCGCATCCTGTTCTTGGTCGATCGCAACAACCTCGGCGATCAGACGCTGAAGGAATTCCAGAATTACGACGCACCCGGCGCCGGCCGCAAGTTCACCGACACCTACATCGTGCAGCACCTGCATGGCAACCACATCGACCCCGACGCCAAGGTGGTCATCACGACCATTCAGCGGCTATATGCCATGTTGCGTGGCAAGGAGCTGTCCGAAGAGGATGAGGAGCGCTCCGCGTTCGAGACCGAGACCAATGGCGAAGGCGAGATTCCGCCCATCACCTACAACCCCGCCATTCCTATCGAAACCTTCGATTTCATCATCACCGACGAATGTCACCGCTCGATTTACGGGCGCTGGCGGCAGGTGCTGGAATACTTCGATGCGTTCCTGGTCGGACTGACCGCCACGCCGAGCAAACATACGCTGGCGTTCTTCAATTCCAACCTGGTGTCCGAATACGGCTACGAGCAGTCCATCGCCGATGGCGTCAACGTCGGCTTCGAGGTGTTCCGCATCAAGACGGAAGTGGGTGAAAAAGGCGGTAAGGTCGAGGCCGGTTACGCCACGCCCATCCGTGATCGCCGCACCCGCGCGCTGCGCTACAAAGAGCTGGACGAAGACCTTGCCTTTGCCAAGGAAGAACTCGACCGCTCGGTGACCGTGCCGGCGCAGATTCGCGCGGTGCTTCAGTGCTACCGCGACAACCTGTATACCGAGCTGTTCCCCGGCCGCACCGGCGAGTGGGTGCCGAAAACGCTCATCTTCGCCAAGGACGACAACCACGCCGAGGAAATCGTCACCGCGGTGCGCGAAGTGTTCGATGCCGGCAACGACTTCGCCAAGAAGATCACCTACCGCACCGGCGACGATCCCAAGGCGTTGATCAAGGCATTTCGGGTTGATCCGTTCCCGCGCATCGCCGTCACTGTGGACATGATCGCCACCGGCACCGACATCAAGCCGGTGGAATGCCTGATCTTCATGCGCGACGTGAAATCCGCCGGCTACTTCGAGCAGATGCGCGGCCGCGGCGTGCGCAGCATCGCCGATTCCGACCTGCACCAGGTAACGCCCGATGCGCAGACCAAGACGCGCTTTGTGCTGGTGGATGCGGTCGGCGTCACCGAAAGCCAGAAGACCGTCAGCCAGCCGCTGGAACGCAAGCGCAGCATCCCCTTTGACAAGCTGATCGACCAGATCGCGCAGGGCCGACGCGATGACGATGCCATCTCCAGCCTTGCCGGTCGTCTTGCCGCACTGGACCACCGCATCGAGGACGAAGACCGCAGCCGCATCTCGGCTGCGGGCCACGGCGCCACGCTGAAATGGCTCGCAGCCCGCCTGCTCGAAGCCATCAGCCCCGACATCGTCGAAGCGAAACTCATCGAGCGCCACGGCAGTGCTGCAGCGGCAACCAAGGCGCAGGCCAGGGCCGTCGCGGATGAATTGAAGGACGCCGCCTGTGCACCGCTGGACGATCCGAAGCTGCGCAACCTTGTCAAGGACATCGAGCAGAAATCCGTCATCCTGATCGCCGAGCGCACACCGGATGCCGTCGCCAGCGCCGGTTACGACGTCAAGCACGCCGAAGCGCGCGTGCAGTCATTCAAGGGGTTCATCGAACAGCACAAGGACGAGCTGCTGGCGCTGCAAATCCTCTATGGCCAGCCCTACGTCAAACGCCGGCTCACTTATGCCTCGATCCGCGAGCTGGCGCAGCGCCTCACCGATTCGCCGTGGCACCTCAACACCGCCGACGTGTGGCAGGCCTACAAGCGCATCGAAGCCGCACTGGTGCGCGGCGCGCCCAGCGACAAGGTGCTCACCGACATCATTTCGCTGGTGCGCTTTGCCACTGGCCAAATCGACGTGCTGGAGCCGTACTCCGCGCGCGTGGAGCAGAAATTCAACCTGTGGATCGGCCGCCAGATCAAGGCCGGCAAACACTACTCCGAGGAACAGATGAACTGGCTCAAAGCCATCCGCGACTATCTCGCTGCCAACGTCGAGATTGCACCTGCCGATCTGCAGCACGACACGCCGTTCAGTGCGTGGGGCGGCGTGATTGCGGCGCGCCGGCTGTTTGGGGACGGGCTGAACGGGATGCTGGATGAGATGACCGAGGCGTTGGCGGCATGAGCGGCTCCGTACCGGCTATTTGGGCGAGCGCTACAGTGGGCGACATATGCGATCCGGTTGCGAAGACCGGCCCTGACAAGTCGAAGCTGACATTTAAGTACGTCGATCTCAGTTCGATAGATCGCGCGACCGGCAAGATCGCGGGGGCCACCACCGTTGAAATGAGCGCGGCGCCTTCACGAGCGAAACAGGTCTTGAAGTCTGGCGATGTACTGTTTTCCAACGTGCGGGTGTACCTCGAAAACATCGCACAGGTTTCGCCGGACCTTGAAGGCGAAATTGGATCGACCGCGTTTTGCGTCCTGCGGCCGACCGGTGGCATCAATGCCCGCTACCTGTACCACTACGTCAGCTCGCGTAAGTTCGTGCTGGCCGTCAACGCGCTTCAACGCGGTAACAGCCCTCCGTCGGTTCAGGACAGCGATGTAAGGGAGCAGATACTTCCGGTCGCGCCAACCAACGAGCAACACCGCATTGTCTCCAAGATCGACGAGCTGTTTAGCCGCATTGACGGAGGCGAGCAGGCGCTCGAACGCGTGGCGAAGCTGGTGGAGCGTTACCGCCAGTCGGTGCTGAAGGCCGCCGTCACCGGCGAACTCACCCGCGACTGGCGCGAGGCGCGTAAGCGTGCCGGTGAACCCATGGAATCCGGCGCGGCCTTGCTCGCCCGCATCCTCAAAGCCCGCCGCGCCGCATGGGAGAGGGCCGAAATCGCCAAGCTCAAAGCCAAGGGTAAGACGCCCACCGACGACCGCTGGAAGCAGAAGTACCAGGAACCCGCGCCGCCCAACACTACCGACCTGCCTGAGTTGCCGGAAGGGTGGGTATGGGCGGGCATCGATCAAGTACTTCAACCCACCGGCGATGCCATGAAGACCGGCCCATTTGGCAGCTTACTTAAGAAGCACGAACACGTTTCCGATGGCATACCGGTGCTCGGCATCGAGAATGTGAAAGCTCGCAGGTTCATATCTGGAAGCAATATCCACATTACGCTTGTCAAGGCAGCGGAGCTCGTTGGGTATCGCGTGGTGCCAGGGGACGTACTGATCTCTCGATCAGGTACCGTCGGAGATGTCTGCGTCGTGCCAGAAGAAATTGGCGATGCAAGGATCTCCACCAATTTGATGAAAATGACCTTGGCCCAGGATGGCTTACTCCCCGACTTTTTCGCGTGCCAGATTTATGGCTCTCCAACAGTTCTTGACCGAATCAACGCGATGTGTAAGGGCAGCACACGCAGTTTCTTGAACCAAGCAATCTTGCGCGCAATCGCGTTCGCGTTGCCACCCATACGCGAGCAACAGGAGGCGATGCGCAAAATTGTGTCGTCAGAAGAAGATGCTGAGTCACTCGTGCGTGACATGCATGATGGAGTTCGCCGCGCGACCGCCCTCCGCCAATCTATCCTCAAAGCCGCGTTCTGCGGTCAACTCGTGCCGCAAGACCCGAACGACGAGCCGGCATCGAAGCTGCTGGAACGCATCGCCGCCGAGCGCGCGAATACCGCACCGCCACAGCGCAAACGAACCAGGAAGACCACATGAGTACCATCGATTCCGCCCTCGTCGGCAAGGTCTGGAACTACGCGCACGTGCTGCGCGACCAGGGCATAGGTTACGGCGACTACGTCGAGCAGATCACCTTCCTGCTGTTCCTGAAGATGGACCAGGAGCGCAACGATCTGCTGAACGAGGCTTCCACGATCCCGACGCAGTGGCGCTGGGACAAACTCGCACCGCTGGCGGGTGACGAGCTGCAAGACCAGTACCGCCATACGCTGGAAGCGCTCGGGCGTGAGCATGGCCTGATCGGCACGATCTTCAGTGGCGCGCAGAACAAGCTGACCGACCCTGCCAAGCTGAAACGCGTGGTGTCGCTGATCGACGGCGAAACCTGGATCGGCATCGGCGTGGACGTGAAGGGCGCGATCTACGAGGGGTTGCTGGAGCGCAATGCCGAGGAAGTGAAGTCCGGCGCCGGCCAGTACTTCACGCCGCGCGCGCTGATCGATGCGATGACCGAAGTGGTGGCCCCGCAGATCGGCGAAACCGTGCACGACCCGGCCTGCGGCACCGGCGGTTTTCTGCTGTCCGCCTATGCCCACATGAAGGGCCAAAGCCAGGACCGGGCCCGTCAGCGCAAGCTGCGCGAGGAATCGATCAGTGGCGACGACATTGTGCCCGAGGTGGTGCGCCTGTGCGCGATGAACATGTACCTGCACGGCATCGGCAATGGCGAAAGCCCGATCGCGCAGCGCGACGCGCTGGCAAGCAACGTCGGCGAGCACTTCGACGTGGTGCTGACCAATCCGCCGTTCGGCAAGAAATCCAGCTTCACCGTGGTGGGCGAGGACGGCTCGCTCGACACCGAGCGCGAAAACTACGAGCGCGACGACTTCAAGTTCACCACCAGCAACAAGCAGCTCAACTTCCTGCAGCACATCATGACCATCCTGGCCGAAAATGGCCGCACCGGCGTGGTGCTGCCGGACAACGTGCTGTTCGAGGCCGGCAACGCGGGCGAGGGTATCCGCAAGCGCCTGTTGATGCAGTTCGACTTCCACACCCTGCTGCGTCTGCCGACCGGCATCTTTTACAAGCCGGGCGTCAAGGCGAACGTGCTGTTCTTCGACAAGAAGTCGCCGCGGGCGGATGGATCACCGAACAGCAGCGCCGTGTGGATCTATGACCTGCGTACCAATCACCATTTCACGCTGAAGAAGAATCCGCTGGCGCGTGCCGACCTGGATGATTTCGTGCGCTGCTATGCCGCGGCCAATCGGGCCCGACGCACCGAAACCGAACGCTTCAGGCGCTTCGGCGTGGATGAGCTGCTCAAACGCGACAAGCTCAACCTCGACATCTTCTGGCTGAGGGACGACAGCCTCGAAGACGTGGACCACTTGCCGCCGCCCGATGAAATCGCAGCGGACATCGTCGACAACCTGCAGGCGGCGCTGGAAGCGTTCCAATCGGTGGTCGACGAGCTGGGTGCCCCTGCATCAAACGCCGACTCGTGAGCCAGTCGAGCTGGTCAAGGGCGTGATCGATCTCATCGTGGGCACCGAAGGCTGTTCGGGCGCCGTGACGCTCTACGGCAAGCCGAAGGGCACTACGGTGCTGGGCAAACGCCATGATCCGAACGATTCCGCCGCGCCGGTCTGCCGCGTGGAACTGTCACTCGCCGAGGGTATGCTGAGCGCGGAGGTCGCCGGGCCCTGCAAGACCTATCATGGCGCCTCCTGCGGCTTCGATGGCGAGATGACCAGGGGCGACTGACACGCGGCGGCAGACCTATTTGGTATGGCCAACAGCCTTGCGCTTGCCGTAGTGTCTGTTGGATTGCGAAGGTTGAGTCTGCTCATGACGACGATCGGGGCTTCGGATCTTTGCGGTAAAGCCTGAGCCCCCTTGCTGACAGCTCCCTTGGACGTTTCCGTGAGTCTGTACCTCAGTGCGGGTGAGTATCATGCTCCCCGTGCTTGGCGAAAGCGGTAGAACGGGGAATGGCGGTAGCCTGAAATAGGGAACTTCGCTCGTGGCGAGACTTGTTCTCTTGGGCGCTTGGGGGCAGATCCTCACATGCCGCAGTCTATGTTAAGCGAGTGAGGCAAGCGGCTTGCCAGAGCTCCGAATGTTGCCTAAGATTGCATCAGGTTGTTCTACACAACGTACGGTATATCCGCCCGGGTTATTTGCTTCGTTCTTTGATCCTGGCCCGATTGATTGCCATCGCTTCAACGGTTGGTTTCCAGTCATTCCAGTAAGCATCTGGCACACCCGGGAAATTTTCCCGGCGTACACCCGAGAATGTTGGCTTGTACCCGCGCGCCTTCATTTCGCCGATCAGTTCGGCGTGGCGCCGGGCCAGGTAGCCCAAGCGGGTATAGAAGAAGAGCAGGTGGCCCTTGCCCAGCGTGTACTTTTCGGGCTGAGCAAGAGTACTGCGAGTAGCCGCTTTCTCTGCTAGCGCGAACACCCTAGGCAGTTCCCGGTACTCGGCAACGAGATGGGGGCCGCTAAGTTCTTCGACGGGTACGCAGTTGATGCGGGTCATGTGCTGGGCTTGAGTGAAAACCGTTTTATACCAGCTGTCGCCTTCTTCGGCTCTACCCCTTGACCTCCTCCCAAGACATGGACAGGCCTAAGCTGGAGAAATCGGGATGTTTGACCTCCTCCCATGGTATGGACAGGCCTACTGTACAGAATCCAGCATATCGTGCACGCCAGCGAACTGGCGTGCGAACACGGCTGGGGTGGCCCCCGCCAGCACAACGCGATTGCCGCCCTGTTTCTTGGCCGCATACAGAGCGCGATCGACCCGTTGCAGCGCCGTATCGAAGTTGTCGGCGCTGTCCAGCATTGTGGCGCCGAACGAGGCGGTGACCTGGGGCACCGGTGCTACGGATAGCTGTGCGATCGCCAGTTGCAGGCGCTCAGCCACCATATGCAGGGTAGCCGTATCGATGCCCGGCACGAGCACCAGGAATTCCTCGCCACCCCAGCGTGAGATGCATTCGTCCGGGCGCAGCAACGACTTGCAGCGCCCAGCAACCGCCTGCAGCACCAGGTCGCCGACTGGGTGGCCATGCGTATCGTTGACGGCCTTGAAGTGATCCAGATCCAGCATGATCAAGCCGGCCGGGCGAGTGCCATTGAGCAAGTCCCTGAGCACACGCTCGCCCAGACGGCGGTTGTAGATACCGGTAACCGGGTCACGGTGAAGCATGGTCTCCATTCGTGCACGCTCGGATGCCATCCGTTTGATCGTATCAGTCAGCCCGCGTTGCACCGGCAACAGTACCACCACCATGATGCTGACCGGCCCATACGCCATCAGCAGGTCCATGCCGCGAGGCGTCCACATCTCACCAGGATGAAACGCCAGGTAAGTCAGTATCGGCAGCGCGATCACCAGCCAGCAGAGCAGCGCTACCAGGAAAGCCCGGCGACCGGGAACGAAGATCATCACCATCGTCAGCAGTATCACGAACAGCGACGCCACTGGTGGCAGCACGTCGATCAGCCGTACCCCGGTCGATGCCGCCTGCAAGGTGTAGAACCAGGCCGGCGCGATCAGCATCAGCGCTCCGAGGGCCAGCGACACGTGCACGATAGCCTGCAACCACCAGGGGCGCAGCATCAGGGCAATGATCAGGCCGGCAAAGATCACGGCACCAGAGGGGGGCACGATCAGGTCCATCATGTGATGGACCGGACCAAGCCAATGGATCAAAGTGGCACTGACACTCGCGAACAATGTCAGCCACAGCATGATCAGGACGGCAACGCGTACGTAACGGTCTTCGGACTCTTGCGTGGGCATCGTCAGGCGCCTGCGAAGCGGGGAGGCCAGTGTAGCATTCGGCCCGACGGGGTCAGTGAAACGATGTCGATGGCAACACCGTCATCGCCTGGTTGAACGGGCGTTGCGCGCGCGCTTCGCCCAGAGCGAGACGAGGGTCACGAGGAACAGGTAGGCCTGTAGGGTGAATCAGGGGGGTCAGGCCATCTGGTGCCGCAGCCGGCGCAGCCGGCCTCCTCCGCTCTTGTAGAGCAGGAAGATCGCGATGAATGCGTTGAGCAGGTTCCAGGCGATGCCGTTGGCGAAGGCTGCCCAGTACGACAAGGTCAGGTCGTAGATCGCCCCCGACATCCAGCCGCCCAGGGCCATACCTACCAGGGTTGCCATGAGCACGATTCCCACTCGCACGCCGGTGCCTTCGGCCGGAAAATGCTCGCGCACGATGACGGCATAGGCTGGCACGATACCGCCCTGGAACAGGCCAAACAGGGCCGAGATCACATAGAGCGGCAGCAGCCCCTTGTTGAACAGGTACAGCCACAGGGCCAGGCCCTGCAGCACCGAGCCCAGCAGCAGCGTACGCAGTCCGCCGATCCGGTCCGAAATCCAGCCCGAGGCGAGCCGGCTGATGATGCCCATGGTCAGCATCAGCGACAGCATGTTCGCGCCGGTGGCCGCGCCATACCCCAGGTCGCCGCAGTACGCCACGATCTGCACCTGCGGCATGGCCATGGCCACGCAGCAGGCCACTCCTGCGATGCACAGCAGTGTCATGGCCATGCCCGTCGACAGCCCTAGGGGTCGGTCGCCGTCCGGGCGCGAGCGCGGGACCGAAGGGGTATTGGGGATGGCCAGGTTGATGGAGGGCGGTTTGCGGCGGATGCACAGCGCCAGCGGCAGTAGCGTCACCAGGCAAAACACGCCAATGCCCGTGTATGTCTGGCGCCAGCCGATCTGCTCCACGAAATGCTGCGTGATGGGCGGCCAGACGGCGCCTGCCAGGTAGTTGCCGCACATGCAGATGCCCACGGCCAGGCCGCGCCGTCGGGTGAACCAGAGGGAGGTGTCGGCCACCAGCGGTGAGAACAGGGCGGATGACCCCAGCAGGCCGATGACCAGGCCGTGCACCAGGTTGAAGGTCATGATGGTCTCGGCACTGCTCGCGAGCACGAAGCCGGCACACAGCCCCAGCGCACCCACGATCACTGGCACGAACACCCCGAAGCGGTCTGCCAGCCGGCCCATGAAGATGCCGCCGATTCCAAAACCCAGCATCGTCGCCGCATATGGCAGCGAGGCGCCCGCGCGGCTGACGCCGAAATCCGCCTGGATGGAGGGCAGCACGATAGAGGCTGCGTACATGCCGATATTGCCAATGGTCACCAATGCGAGGGCCACCATCAGCCGGATCCAGGCATAACGCGATTCGATTCCTCCGGGCTGAGGCGCGGAGACGGTCGTGGGCGCGTTCACAGGCAGACCTCGTACCCCGCCAGCGCATCGGGCCAATCGACGCAGCGGCATCCGTTTGTGTCCAGCCAAGCCGCCACGCGCTCGCAGAGGTCACCGCCAATCAGCAGGAGAGTGTGGGTCATCGTGCTCGTCATGTGCGCGCGTGTTGGATCAAGCCGCGCCTGGCAGGGCCTTGTGAGACGGCCCTATACTTTGTCATCCCCGGTGGGTCAGAGTGTACCGCCACATTCGTCCGAAACATTCATCATGCGCCATCCACTTCACCCGGTTTTGGTTCATTTCCCCATCGCCTGCTGGTCCCTGGCGACCTTTGCGGACTTCGCGAGCCTGCGGCCAGGCCAGTCCTTATGGCACTGGTCCGCCGGTTTGCTGTCCGTTGGCTGCTTGATCGCCCTGGCTGCCATGTTGGCAGGCTTGCTCGAATTTTCACGCGTTCCGAACGGCCCAGCCCTGCGGGACACCTTTCTGCATTTGAGTCTTATGGTGGTAGCGCTCATGCTGTACGCCTTCCGCTTGGTGCTGCGGATGGATCATGCGCAGCCTCTGCCCCCTGACGCGCTTTCGCTTTCGATCGACGCAGCAGCGTTCATCGTGCTCCTTGTCGGTGGCTGGTTGGGTGGGCGGCTCGTCTTCGGTTACGGCATCGGCCGATAAGCCAGCCTTCGGAGAGACCAGCGACCAGGCGGTGGGTTGATACCGCCCTGGCGGGTTCCATCGACCTGATTGCAAGACACCGCCACCGATTCGTCGCCTCGGGGCCGAAGCTCAACGTCCGGGGTCAGCTATTGCCGCCTGGCAACGACTTGCGCCAGAACAATCCGCTCCTCCTCGAGATTGCGCCGCTGGTTCTGGGCCATGGCCGAAAAATCTGATCCTAGGAGCACATGGAAGCTGAGCGGTGTGACGCCCTCTTTGCGGATCTTTTCTGCCAGCGCTACGAACCATGTACGCGCGGCATCGGTTGTATCCAACCAAGCCTTGATCTCAAACCCGGCGGCCTCAAGGAGACTGCGCAGTTCGTCCGACGTGGCGAGAAAGCTCGCTTCAGGGTTACGCGCCCAAGGAACCGGGAAGAGCACAGGGCCGGATGGCCCGGCGAGAACGTCATAGATCGCGAGCGTGCCCCCCGGCTTGAGGACGCGAGACATCTCCTTGTATAGCCTTGGCTTGTCCGGAATATTCATCGCTGCATGCTCCGTCCACACGATGTCGAACGAAGCATCTGGAAAGGGCAAACTTGTTGCATCGCCCTGGCGATAGTCGACGAGTTCGTCCAGGCCGGTCCGCTCGGAAAGCATTGCAGCCACACTGCAGTACTCGCCAGTCAGGTCGATGCCTGTAACGCGGCAGCCGAATTCCCGGGCAAGGCAACGAGACGTCCCGCCGACGCCGCTGCCCACATCGAGCACGCGTTTTGTAGCGTCGACCTTCGCTGCCCGAGCAAGTTCGAGCGTTGCTGCCCGACCGCGAATGTGGAATTCATCGATGGGCGCCAAGTCTTCCGGTGTGAGCCGATTCAAATTTTTACCAGCTCCTTCAAGCGCGGCAAGGATAAGGTCCCCTAGACCGGACCGGGTGTAGTGCGCCTGGACGGATTCGTTGACTTGCGTCGGAGTTGCCATCATCTCCCCCTTCATTGTGCCGCCGGAATCTCGCTTTTCTAGCACGACAGCCTTTGCTGAGCAAGCAATTTCCTTTTGCCGTAACGCCACCACCAATTTTGTCCTGACGCTCCGTCAGGTCACGGCCACGGGCGGCCCGTTAAAAGGTGATGCCCAGCCATTCCTTGACCTGGGCGTAGAGGTCGCCCTGGAAGTCTGCGGGTGTGCCTGAGGCTGCGATCTCCCCAAGGCTGAGAACGTAGATGTGATCGGCCATGGCGACCACCCGGCGCACGTTGTGATCCACCAGCAGGATGCCCATGCCGGCTGCGGCGAACTGCCGCACCCATTCGAAGGTCTCGGCGGCCACCTTGGGGGCGAGCCCGATGCTGGGCTCGTCGATCAGGCACACGCGTGGATGCACCATATAGGCCTTGGCAAACTCCAGCGATTTCTGCTGTCCGCCCGAGAGGTCGCCCGCTTGGGCGTGCAGCTTGTCGCGCAACATGGGAAATTTCTGCAGTGTGTCGTCCAGCCGCTGTTGCACGGCGTTGCCGAAATGCTTGCGGCGGCCGTCGAGCGGCAGGCGCAGGTTCTCTTCGACCGTCAGGAACGGAAAAAGGCTGGATTCCTGCGGGATGTACCACAGGCCCTGGTCGATCAGCGTGTGCGGCTCGTGGCCCGAGATGTCGGCGCCTTCGAGGCGTATGGTGCCAGACTTGGGCTTGAGGAAGCCGAAGATGGTCTTGAAGAGCGTGGATTTCCCCGCGCCATTCAGGCCGATGAGGCCGCTGATACGCCCCTTGTGCACATCAATGGACACGTCGCGCAGCACGTCGATGTCGCTCATGTAGCCCGACGTGACGTGATCCATTTGCAGGACGGTGGCTGGCGTGGCCGGGTTGGCGGGTGAGACTGGGGCGTTCAGGTCAGGCATGCGGGGTCTCCTCGGCTTCGTCGCCCCCCAGGTAGGCTTCCATGACGGCGTTGGATTGCAGGACTTCGTGGGTGGGGCCCTCGGCCAGTACCTTGCCGGCGTTCATGCACACCGAACGCGGGCAGAGATCGACGATGGTTGGCATGTCGTGACTCACGAGCACGAAGGTCTGACCGGCTGCGTTGCGCTTGCGGATGAATTGGGCCATGGTCTGCCGCATGACGGGGTGCACGGCGGCGAAGGGTTCGTCGAGCAGAGCGATGCGAGGCGTCACCATGAAGCAGGCACCGAACTCGAGCAGCTTGCGCTGACCGCCAGATAGTTGGCCTGCGTCGAGATACATGACGCGCGTGAGTTCGAGTTCTTCGAGCAGTGCCTCGGCACGCTTCTCGGCAGCTGCTTCTTTCATGCCCAGGGCTATGCCGCAGACCATCAGGTTGTCGAAGGCGCACATGCGGTTGAAGACCCGCGTCATCTGGAACGTGCGGAGGATGCCCAAACGGGTGAAGCGCATGGGGCCCAGGCCCAGGATGTTCTTGTCGTCGAGCCGCAGCGCGCCGGAATCGGCGTGCAGGTGACCTGACATCATGTTGAGCAGTGTCGTCTTGCCCGAGCCGTTGGGGCCGATGAGGCCGAGCAGTTCACCCTCGCGGACTTCGAGGCTGACGCCGTCCACGGCGCGCAGGCCGCCGAAGTGCTTCTTGAGCTGATCCACGGTGAGGAGCGTCATGGCGTGGCCCCCTTGTCGGCGGGCGTCTGGCGCGTGAGCAGGCGGCGCAGCAGGCCCCAGAGGCCTTCCTGGAAGAAGCGCGCGAAGATGATGACGAGCGTCGCGAAGACGATCATTTGGATGCCACCCACGGAACGCAGCATCTCGGAAGCCGTATAGACCAGCAGCGCGCCGATGAGCGGCCCCACGAGCGTCCCCATGCCGCCTATCATGGCCATGGCGATGACCATGCCGGTTTCCTGGATGAGGCCGAGCTCGGGGCTCACGAGCTGTGCGAAGGTGCCGTAGAGGCCGCCGGCGAAGCCGCAGATGCCGCAGCTGATCGCAAAGGCGGCAGTCTTGTAACGCACTACGTTCACGCCGCGGCTGGCGGCACCGATTTCATCGTCGCGGATGGTCTGCAGGAAGCGCCCGAAGGGGATGCGCATAAGCCAGTAGAGCAGCACTGTGACCGCCAGCAGCGCCAGCAGGAAGATGTAGTAATAGCCCACCCGGCTCTGCACCAGCGTGGGCACGTTGAGCCCCTGGTCGCCGCGGGTGAAATCGATGGAGTTGTAGACAATGACCCGCAGGATTTCGCCGAAGGAGAGCGTCGTGAGCGCCAGGTAGACGCCCGAGAGCCGCAGCACGATACGTCCGAGCGCCAGCCCCACGATGCCCGGGATGACGATAGACATGGGGATGCCGACCCACAGAGGGGCGTGCAGATGGTAGGCGAGCAGCCCCGTGGCGTAGCCGCCCACCATGGCGAAGGGGGCCGGCGCCAGCGAGAATTGGCCGCCCCAGCCGGCGAGGAGGTTCCAGCCGGCCGTGACGATGGCGAAGTACATGCTGACGATGAGTACCCCCAGCCAGTAGGGCGAGTGCACACCCAGGGGGATGAGCGCGAGTAGCGCCAGCAGGATGAGGCTGAGCCGAATTTCGCCGCGCAGCTTGCTGGTATGCAGATTGGGATTCTGGCGGATGCGCATCATGGGTCAGACCTCGCGGGAGCGTTCGCCAAACAGACCCTGGGGCATCAGCACCAGAATCAGGATGAGCAGGACGAGGCCATAGGCATCGCGGTAGTCGTATGAGATGTAGACGGCGCCGAAGCTCTCGATCACGCCCAGCAGGAGTGCCGCTACGATGCTGCCCGGGATGGACCCCATGCCGCCGATGACCACGATGACGTAGGATTTGACGGCCGGGAAGATGCCGACACTGGGGTCCAGGTTGATGACCGGCGCGAGCAGGGCGCCCGCAGTGGCGGCCAGCACGCCTGAGGCGACGAAGACCAGGTTGCTCGCGCGCGCCGAGTTGATGCCGGCGATGGAGGCGCCAAAGCGGTTCTGTGCCACTGCCTGGATCTGCCGTCCCCACAAGGAGTATTTGATGAAGAGGGCGAGCCCCACGAGCAGTGCGATCGACAGGCCCGCCGTGATCAGTTTCTGCCCGCTGAGCAGGAAGGGCCCGACGGCGACGCGCTGCGCGTCCCAGAGCGCCGGGCCGAGAATGGGATAGGGCCCCACGACCTTGTTGACCAGATTGATGAGCAGCAGCGACAGCCCGAAGGTGACAACCACAGCGTATTCATCCTTCATGAAGCGCCAGGAACCGTAGCCCTGATAGAGGGGCCGCATCAGCAGGCGCTCGGTGGCCCAGCCGATCATGGCCCCCGCTACGGCCGCCATGGGCAGCGCCAGCCAGGGCGAGACCCCCAACCCGATGGCGATCATGGTGTAGGTGTATGCACCGATCATGTAGAACTCGCCGTGGGCGAAGTTCACGATCTTCAGGATGCCGAAGATCATGGTCAGGCCGACGGCCATGAGTGCGTAGTAGAGCCCTGTGATGAGCCCGGTGAAGAGGAGTTCTAGCGGTAGCACGCGCGTACCTCCGGGTGCCTGGTGTTTTTCAAGTGCCCAGACCGGTCAAACGGAACACTTGTGTGGGGATGCGGTGTGGACATGTGCGGTCCGCCGTGTGGGCGGACCGCGTCTGGCCTAGTGGGTGGGACGTTCGAGCTTGCTGACGTCGATAGGCTGGCCGGGTGCCTGTACCAGCGTGGTCTTTGCCAGCGGCTGGTTGACGGCCGTGATCTGGTAGGTCACGTAGGGGATGTCAGCCCATTGCTGGTAGGTGATACCCGGCTTTTCGGAGAACTTGAACTCGCCGCGCACCCCCTTGAAGGTGCCGGTCTGCAAGGCGTGAATGATGGCCGCATGATCTGTGGATTTGGCCATCTCGATGGCTTGCGCAATGAGCAGTACTGAGTCGGCTGCCTGGAAGGTCAGGCGGTTGGGTTCGTGCTTGAACTCTTTCTCGTAGGTGGCTGCTACCTGTTTGCCCAGTTCAGGCATGGGCATCCCAGGGTGGTAGAGCCCGAAGGAGATCATGTACTTGCCGGCATCCTTGACGTTCTGCCAGAAGTCGGGGTAGTCGGAGATGCCGCCGCCGTCATAGAACCAGGTCTTCTTGCTGGGCGCGACGCCTTGCTGATAGAGCTGGTTCATCATGATGTAGGCCGCCGGCGGCAGCGCCATGTTGGCGATCATGTCGGGCTGGTTGGCGCGCAGCGCTAGTACCGTGGGCGTGAAGTCTTTGCCGGCACGGTCTATGGTGATGTACTTGTACTTGATGTTGGGCGAGTGTTCAGCCAGCAACTTGCCCAGCACCTTTGCCTGGCCGATTCCGTAGTCGGTGTTCTCGGCGATGGCGACGATGCTCTTGATCTTCATGGCTGCGATGGTTTCAGCCATGGCGGTTGCTACCCGCGTGTTGTAATTGGCGGGGTTGAAGACTTCGGGGTAGCCCTTTGTGCGGATGTCGTCGGACCAGCAATTGGTGTCGATGTAGGGCACCTTGTAGCGGTGCACGACTTCGAGTTCGGCCAGGCAGACCGAGCTCTGGTGACTGCCCGTGATGGCGACGACGTGATTGGTGGTGATGAGCTTCTCGACCGCGGCGCGGCCCTTTTCAGGGATGCCCTGGTCGTCTTCGTAGAGGATCTTGATTGGGCGCCCGAGCACGCCACCCTTGTCGTTGAGCATCTTGGTCATGATATCGATGCCGTGCTTGACCTCGGTGCCCTGAACCACCGAACCCGGTGGCGACTGCGTGAGGCTGACCCCGACCGGGATGGGGTCGGCCGCTTGCGCGGTGCTGGCCAGGCCGAAGATGGTGGCTGCCACCGCGGCCACTGCAAAACGTAGTTGTCTCATGGAATCCTCCTTTGGGTTCGTGTCGGGCCGGTCCGCGTGTGGCTGCTGACGGCCGCTGCGGACCAAAGACTTATTTTTTTGTGACCGGTCTGACTGGTCATGCTAATTTGGCACTCGTTGAGTGTCAATAATTGCTTGTTCATAAAGTTTTAGGCCGAGGTTTTTGTACGTTTTCAGCATGAACGGACAAAGGTACAGGCAGGCTCATCCGGTCTGACCAGTTCGTTTCGTGGGTGCCATGCATATGCAGAAAAAAAAGCTTTCCATCGTCCAGAGCATTGCCCAAGAGATCCAGGACCGTATCCAGCGTCGAGAATGGGTGCGCGGCAACCGCCTGCCGGGGCAGCGGCAACTGGCTGAAGCACTGGGGGTCAGCCGCGCCTCTCTGCGCGAGGCGATCACCGTCCTCGAAGGCCTGGGCATCCTGCGTAGCGAGCCCAGTCGCGGGGTCTTTATCGCCAGTGGCCGCGAGCGGGGGCAGGGCAGCGCTTATGGGCGATGGCAGTTCCAGGGACGCTACGCGCTGCGTGACGTCTACCAGGTGCGCGCCCAACTCGAAGACATGGCCGTCATGCTGGCGGCCCGGGTAGTGACGCCGTCGGGGCTGGATCGGCTGCGTGCCACGGTGCGGCAGATGGAAGCAGCTGCGCGCGTGGGCGATCTGGTCGCCATGTCCGAGGGTGACCACGACTTTCATGCGTACATCTTCCAGCTGGCAGGCAGCCCGCTGCTGCTGGATACCCTTACCAGCATACAGGATCTGGTCGAGGGCAGCCGCCGCGTGGCTTTCGCCAACCCGGATCGTGTGGTGGAGCCTATTGCCGAGCATGCGTGCGTGATCGAGGCGCTGGCCAGCGGCTCTGCAGATAAGGCCCGCGCGGCCATGCGCGCCCACCTCGTCAATGTGGCGGATCGCTCGGGTGTGCGGCTCGACCTGGATGCACCCTAAGCTTGGAACCGGCTGCAGTATTTGCCAATTTATGCCGCAGTCACCGGGGCCTTACGGCGCCACGTCCTCATCGGGGTAGTGGTGTGCAAACCAGGTACATCCCCCGCCTCCCGCACCGACCAGTTCAGTTACGACCTGTAGTGCTTTCATCGGCAACCTGGGGCAGAATTGCTACGCCACAAAAGGGGTTGCCATGAAAAGAATATTGTTGGTCTGCGCGTTGTTGTCCCTGCTTTCCGCTTGTGCAGTGTATACCCCAGGCGGATCGGTGGTCGTTGACCCCGATCCGGGTTATGGGCACGGTGGATTCTGCCCTCCGGGGCAGGCCAAGAAGGGGAATTGCTGAGTCGAGCGGATCGCCAAAATGGGGGGTGGTCTTGGGCAATACCAGATTCAGGAATACGGTCCGCCTGTTATTCTTGGCATTTGCGCTATGCCTTCACTTGGCGTGTTCGGCGGCGCAAGACACTTTGTTATGGTTTGACCACGGGCGACCGACATCACAAGCTATCCAGGCGGCGGAATTTTTAACCACCGCGGATTTGGATGGTTTGGCGCCTGCGGACTACCACGCACAACCTTTGCGAAAGGCACTGGATCAGGCGGCACACGGGCCGATGCAGCCTGCGTCCGCCATTGCCGAGCTGGATGCCGCGTTGACTGCTGCCATGCAACGCTATCTGCTTGATCTGCATCAGGGCAGGCTTGATCCGCGAGTTATTCATCAGTATTTCAAAGCGCCTCCGGCAACCACCTATTTTGATGCCGCGACCTATTTGTCCAATGCCGTTGCATCAAATCAATTGCCCGAGGCGGTGCATCTGGCTACGCCGCGCATACCTTTGTACGCCAAATTGCGGCAGGCCCTGGCCGAATACCGTCAGTTGCTTGGCCACCCAGCCTGGAAAATCGACTTGGCCGTCATACCTGGGAAAAAGCTGGAGCCGGGGCAGGCTTATGAGGGGATGGCGGTCCTGACGCAGCGGCTTGTCGCGTTGGGTGACCTACGCGCAAATACACCGGTACCCGCGCGTTACGAAGGTGCACTGGTCGATGGCGTTCGCGCATTTCAGCAACGCCATGGGCTGCTGGACGATGGCATTCTTGGCAACGCGACATTCAAGCAATTACAGGTAATGCCGGCTCGCCGAGTGCGCCAAATTGAGTTGACCCTTGAACGCCTTCGCTGGACACCGCTGCTTCAAGCACCGCGCATGGTAGTGGTTAATATCCCTGAGTTCGTTCTGCGTGCTTATGAAGTGAGGGACGGTAAAGCCACTGTCCGAGTGAAAATGAAGATTATCGTCGGCAGCGCGCTGGACAAGCGTACGCCTGTGTTCGACGAGGACATGCGTTTCATTGAGTTCAGCCCCTACTGGAATGTACCTCTTTCGATCGCCCGTTCCGAAGTCATACCGCGCCTGCGCCGCGATCCTGGATACTTCCAGCAACAAGGTTTCGAATTCGTTACGAAAGGAGGGCAGCCGATAAGTACGTTGTCTGATGCGAACCTGTTGGCCGTGCAGCAGGGTCAGTTACGTATCCGTCAGAGGCCTGGCCCCCACAATGCCTTGGGGGATATAAAATTCGTTTTTCCGAATGATCAAAACATCTATCTGCACCACACGCCTGTGCCTCAGCTGTTCGACCGCGACAGGCGGGATTTCAGCCACGGTTGCATCCGCGTCGAAGACCCGGTCAGCCTGGCGAGATTCGTTCTTCAAGACGATCCCGAATGGACCGAAAAGCGCATTCGCGATGCCATGTCGAGCGGCACGTCAAAAACAATCCGTTTGAAGCAACCCCTGCGGGTATTGATCACTTACAGCACAGTGATCGTCAATAATGATAAGGTCTACTTTTTCCCCGATGTGTACGCACAGGACGACTTGCTCGAGAACGTATTGAGACACCGCGTTCGTGCTGACCCTCTCTCCGTTCCTGTGCAATAGCCAGTCGAATACAAGCTTTCCGCTACGGCGCCATTTATCATGACTAAATCATTTACCTCCTCTCGACGCCAGTTTCTTTGTTATTCCGCGGGCGTTGTTACATTTGGAATTGGAGCAACCTATGCTCCGCGAGTGCTGGCAAGCGATACACAGGCATCCAGCCTGTCTTTTAACCATACGCATACCAAGGAAAATATTTCGCTGATTTATTCCGAGGGTGGCCATTATGTGCCGCAGGCGTTAAACCGCTTGAACCACTTTTTGCGTGATCACTATACCGGAGACGTGGGAGCCATGGATCCGGAATTGTTTGATGTTTTGCATCGCATCGTATTGGTGCTGGGCACGGCCTTGCAGCCATTCCAGGTCATTTCCGGCTACCGCTGCCCAGCCACCAACAACAGATTGCGCGCCGCCAACACTGGAGGCGTTGCTAAACATAGTCTGCACATGGATGGGAAGGCAATCGACATCCGCCTGCCAGGCGTTCCACTGACGGAACTGCGGGACGTCGCGCTATCGCTGAAAGCAGGAGGGGTTGGGTACTACTCTCGTGAGCAATTCGTGCATATCGACACCGGCAGGGTGCGCCACTGGGGCGCTTGAGCAGGCCGTTATAAAAGGACATTTGAGCCAGCCCCGCCGGCCTCCTGTCCCAGCGCGCCCGAGGCCTGGGAATGCCACGAAGACTTCCAGGGCGGGTTTTGGATGATGGTGGATATCCATTCTATCCAACGTTCTATTCGGTTGCAGGTGCACGGAATCTCTAGATCGGAGGTCGGCGGCGATGGAATTGGACAAGAAAACGCGATTCAATGTCTGGTATTGGGTCGGCGCAATGGCTGTGCTCCTGCTGTTCCAGTATTTCTTCGCGGCCACGACGCAGGTCGCACAGATACCGTACAGCCAGTTCCTGACTTATCTGAACGAGGGCAAGATCGCCGAGGTTGCGGTCTCTGATCAGTACATCCGTGGCACCTTTACCCAGGCAATCGAGGGGCATACGAAATTTGCCACGACCCGCGTCGAACCGGATCTGGCCCGTGAGCTGCAGGCGCATCATGTCGTGGTCACGGGGCAGATCGAGAGCACGTTCCTGCGGGATCTGTTGTCGTGGATTGTGCCGACGCTGCTCTTCGTCGGGGTCTGGATTTACCTGTTGCGACGCGTGGGATCGGGTCTTGGCGGTGGTCTGATGCAAATCGGCAAGTCCAAGGCCCGGGTTTACATGCAGAAGGACACGGGCGTCACTTTCGATGATGTGGCGGGTGTCGACGAGGCGAAGGACGAACTCAAGGAAATCATCGACTTCCTGAAGGACCCGGAAGGCTACGGGCGGCTTGGTGGTCGCTTGCCCAAGGGGATTCTGCTGGTCGGTCCGCCGGGCACGGGCAAGACCCTGCTCGCGCGTGCCGTCGCGGGCGAGGCCGGCGTGCCGTTCTTTTCGATCTCTGGCTCGGAATTCGTCGAAATGTTCGTGGGGGTTGGCGCCGCCCGTGTACGCGACCTCTTCGAACAGGCACGGGCCAAGGCGCCCGCCATCATTTTCATTGACGAACTCGACGCACTCGGTCGTGCGCGCGCCATTGGGTCGACGTTCGGCGGGCATGACGAGAAAGAGCAGACACTCAATCAGCTGCTTGCGGAGCTGGATGGCTTCGATCCGTCGAGCGGCCTGGTATTGCTGGCGGCCACCAATCGCCCGGAAATCCTCGATCCCGCGCTCCTGCGTGCCGGGCGCTTCGATCGCCAGGTTCTTGTCGATCGCCCTGACAAGCAGGGGCGCGTTCAGATCCTTGGCGTGCACCTGAAGAAGTCGAAACTGGCGGCTGACATCTCGCCTGAGGAAATCGCCGCGCTCACTCCAGGGTTCACCGGGGCCGACTTGGCGAACCTCGTCAATGAAGCCACGCTGCTCGCTACCCGGCGTAGAGCGGATGCGGTGACGATGAGGGACTTCACCAATGCCATCGAGCGCATCGTGGCGGGTCTCGAGAAGCGCAATCGCCTGCTCATTCCGAAGGAGCGCGAGATCACCGCATATCACGAAATGGGACATGCGCTAGCGGCAATGGCGCTACCCGGCAGTGACACGGTCCACAAGGTCTCGATCATCCCGCGCGGCATCGGCGCGCTGGGATACACCATTCAGCGCCCTACCGAGGAACGTTTCCTCATGACGGGCGAGGAACTCGAAAACAAGATGGCCGTCCTGCTTGGCGGCCGTGCCGCGGAAAAGCTCGTCTTCGGGCATCTGTCGACCGGTGCGGCCGACGACCTCGCAAGGGTCACCGATATCGCTCGCGCCATGGTCACCCGCTATGGCATGAGCGCGCGCCTGGGACACGTCACGCTGGAAAGGGAGCAGCGGTCGTTCCTCGCGCGGGATCAGGTCTTCCTCAGTCCTCAGGAACGCAATTACTCGGATGAGACCGCCTCGGCAATCGATGCCGAAGTCAAGCGCATCGTGGACCAGGCCTTCGATCGCACGCTCGCGCTGCTAGGGGCGCACCGGGATGCGCTTGATCGCTCCGCACAATTGTTGCTGCAAAAAGAGACGCTCGACGAAGCGGATCTGCTGCCGTTTCGCGAGGCGGTCACGCAGCGGCCCGGGGCGGGAGTGGGACAGCCCGAAGCGTAGGGATTCCGGTCGGTATCGCCGGTGCTCCGTGGCCGCGGCGATCCGACCGTTCTTCAGGTTGCCGCTTCCTTTTCCTGCTTCAGCCCCGGCTGGTTCCGCCGCTTCAGTACTTTCCACACGAACGCCGCGATCTGCACGCCGATCAGCAACGCCGATGCGGCGATGAATCCCGCGCTGATCGGCCGCTCCAGAAACACCAGCAGGTCGCCGCGCGACAGCAGCAGGGCACGGCGGAAGTTTTCTTCGACGATGGGCCCCAGCACGTAGCCCAGCAGGATGGTGGCGACGGAGAAATCCAGGTAGCGCAGCACAGCGCCCAGAATGCCGAACAACAGTACTTCACCAACCTCGAACAGGCTGTTCTGGGTGCTGAAGCAACCGATGGCGATGAAGAACAGCGCAGCGGGGTAGAGGTACTTGTAGGGGACCTGAAGCAGCTTGACCCACAGGCCGATGAACGGAATGTTCAGGACGATGAGCAGCAGGTTGCCGACCCAGAAGCTCGCGACCAGGCCCCAGAAAATGTCGGGGTGCTCGGTCACCAGTTGCGGGCCGGGCTGGATCCCCTGGATGAGCAGGGCGCCCAGGATCAGCGCCATCATGGCGTCGCCCGGGATGCCTAGGCTCATGGTGGGGATGAAGTCCACCTGTGTCTTCGAGTGCGACGCGGCCTCCGGAGACGCCACGCCTTCGATGGCGCCGTGGCCGAATCGCTCCGGTGTCTTGGAGACTTTGCGCTCCAGCGCGTAGGCGACGAAGGTGGTGATGGTGGGGCCGGTGCCTGGAAGCACGCCGAACAGGGTGCCCACGGCCGTGCCGCGCAGCATGGGGAAGAACGATTTCTTCAGTTCGCTTCGGGTCGGGCGCATGTCGCGAAAGCGCATCCTGGCGCCGCTTCCCACGGTGCTCATCTTGTTGACGCTGAGCAGGAATTCGCCCACGCCGAAAAGACCCATGGCCAGCGCCACCAGGTCCACGCCATCCTGCAGGTGCATGAGGCCGAAGGTGAACCGCATGGTGCCGGTGTTGACGTCGGTGCCGACCACGCCCAGCAGCAGCCCGAGCAGCGTCATGGCCACACCTTTGACGGCTGAGCCGCGCGACATGGTCGAGCCCGCCAGCAGGCCCAGCAGCATGATGGAAAAGAGTTCCGCAGGGCCGAACTTGAAGGCGATTTCCACCAGTAGCGGTGAGAAGAACACCATGATCAGGATGCCGATGGAGGCGGCCACGAATGAGGCGATCATGGCCACGGCCAGCGCGGCGCCGCCGCGGCCCTGCAGCGTCAACGGATAGCCGTCCAGGCAGGCGACGGCGTGGGGCGGGTGTACGGGCAGGTTGAGCAGGATGGCGCCGATTGCGCCGCCGTACATCGAGCCGTAAAAGATTCCGGCCAGCATGAGAATGGCCGCCACCGGGTGCATCACATAGGTTAGCGGCAGCAGGATGGACATGGCGGTGAGTGCGCCCAGTCCCGGCAGCACGCCGATGAGGTTGCCGGCAATGACGCCGAAGATGGACCACATCAGGTTATGTGGCTCGAAGGCAATGCCAAAGCCGTACATCAGGTCCAGCAGCGCCTTTTCGATCATGGTGCTCCCCACATGATCAGGGGAAACTGGATTCCCAGTGCCCACCAGAAGATCGCGACAGCGACCGCGCAGACCGCGACCGACAGGATCAGTGCGCCCTTCAGGGTGTTCTGGCGGTCACCCAGTGCGGAGATGAAGACGATGCTGAAGGTGGCAGGCAGCAGGCCGGTGTATTTCCCCAGCAGGATGAACGCCACGATCCCGCCTGTGATGCACAGCCAGCCCCTCCATTCTGGCCTGCCCTTGCCGTTGCTGACGTTTTGGCCGGCCAGGCCCTCGAGGGCGATGATGATTCCGCACAGCACCATCAGCGCGCCCACGGCTGCGGGAAAGAAGCCCGGTCCCATGCGCCGCAGCGTGCCCAGGTGGTAGCCCGTCCCTTCGGCGATGGCACCCAGCCCGAAGAGCACCATCAGGGCCCCGCCGTAATAGTCTTTGTTGATTCGTTTGATCGCCATCATTGCAAACGGATGTGCTGCTTGCGAATGATGCCGCCCAGCAGCTGGGCTTCCTTTTCCACCCGGATCCGCATGTCCTGCGGAGTAGTCCCGACCGCCTGCCAGCCCTGTACCACCAGCTTCTTGCGGATGGCTGGGTCCTTCAGCGCGCTGATCACCACGTCGGAAACCTTCTGCTGGGCCGCCGCCGGCAGGCTGGCGGGCCCTACCATCGCGGTCCAGACCTCCAAGGTGAAGTCCTTCACGCCGGCCTGGGCCAGGGATGGGATGCCGGGGGCCAGGTCGCTCTCCTGGGCACTGGTGACGCCGATGGCCTTGAGTTTGCCCGCTTTGACCTGAGGCAAGGCTGTGCCGGGCGGCATCAGCGCCATCTGGACCTGGCCGCCGATGAGCGCCGTCACGACCGCCGGGTTGCCGCCGTTGTACGGGATCTGCACGGGGGCCAGGCCGGGCACGTCGCTTTTGAGCAGTTCCATGCCCAGGTGCGAGACCGAGCCGATCCCGACTGACCCGTAGTTCCACTTGTCGCCTTCCTGACGTGCCTTGTCGAAGAAGGCGGACCCCGATGGTTCATTCGCCGGTGCCACCAGCACCAGCGGTGCGGTGGTCAGCAGGCTGATGAAGCTGAAATCCTTCATGGGATCGTAGGGAAGGTTGGGATAGAGCAGCGGCGACGAGGTCAGGTTGCCATTGATGACGATCCCCAGAGTATGTCCATCTGTGGCACGGGCAACGTATTCGGCGGCGATGTTGCCGCTGGCGCCGGACTTGTTTTCCACGATGATGGGGACGCCCAGTGCCTTGGACATAGGTTCGGACAGGGTGCGGGCCACCATGTCGGGCGTGGAGCCGCCCGGGAAGCCGACGACCAGCTTGATAGGTCGCGATGGCCAGTCCTTGGCGAACACCGTCATGGGGGCCGCAATGGCAGCCGCAGCGGTCGCTGTGGCTTTCAGGATGAAGGTTCTGCGTTGCATGGTGGATAGGCTCCTGGTATCAGGTGTTGGTTGTACGAGAGGAAGTCTAGTGCTCGGCGATGGCGGGTGGCAGGGGATCGCCGGGTTGCCCGAGCCAGGCGCCGTCGCGCCGCAGTGCGTCTTGCAGCGGGGCGATCGCCAGGTTGCGCGGCGGGCAGCCGGCCTGCAGGGCCAGTGCACCCCCTGTGCCGGCGGCCTGCCCCATGACGAAGCAGCCACCCGAGACGCGGGCGGCGGACTGGCCCCCGTGGGTCATGCTCGCGCAGCGCCCCGCCACCAGCAGGTTGTCGATGCCCCGGGGCAGCAGCATGCGCCAGGGCAGGTGATTGAAGCCACGACAGGCGGCGCGGCCCTGTGCGGTATCCGTGCCATGCGGCCATCTGAATTCCACCCGCCCCGGCAGGTGTTCCTCGACGGGCCAGGCGTTGACTCCCACCGTGTCGTCGAAGCTTGCGCAGGACAGTACGTCGTCCTCCGTCAGCACGTAGTCGCCCACGATGCGGCGCGTTTCGCGCACGCCGAGCTGGGGCGGCAGGTCGAGCAGATAGGCTTGATCGAAACCCGGCATGTCCCGGCGCAGGAAGCGCATGAATTCGGCTGCCTGGTGCCGGCCCTGGCTCTCGGCAGCGGAAAGCTGCCGCGCGTCGGTGCCGTCCACGGGACCACCGTCGGCACGCGCGAGCTGCGTGACGTTGGCGCGCCACTCGGTGGGGTTTTTCTGTGGTCTGAGAATCGGGCTTTGACGGGCGAAGTGCTCCCCCCGCGCCTGAGCGGCCTGCATGTGTTCGGCGACGTGGCGCCAGGCATCGCCCGCGCGCCCTGCGTCGACTCCGCCGATCCGCATCATGGTGCTGGGATACAGCATGGAGTGCCCGTCACTGCCCTTTTCGAAGGGTGCGCCGGCGTGAGCGGCCACGTCGGCATCTCCGGTGCAGTCCACGAACAGACGGGCGCGGATGGCCGCCCGCCCCGACTTGGTTTCCACCAGCACTACGTCGATGTGCGCGGCGTCGCGCATCTGCACACCCGCGATCCAGGCGTGCAGCAGGACTTCCGCGCCCGTAGACGCCAGCAGTTCGTCGGCGGCGACTTTGTAGGCGGCGGTGTCATAGGCCTGAGCGGCAATGCGGCCGCCGAACAGCAGATGTGGGACATTCAGCCCGCCCAGTGCGGCGATGCGGTCCAGCAGCTCGGCGCCCGTACCCTGGACTACTTGGCGCAGCGTGCCATGGACGTTACCGTGCAGGCCGCAGAAATTCGTCACGCCTGCGGCTGTTCCCATGCCTCCGAGAAAGCCGTAGCGTTCCACCAGCAGGGTGCGCGCACCACGCCGGGCGCCTGATGCCGCCGCAGCCAGGCCGGCCGGACCGCCTCCCAGGACGAGGATGTCGACCTCGTCCAGAACGGGGGTGCGGCGTGCTGGTTCGGTGATGCTGAGTACCTGTGTATCGTCCATGAACGACTGACGGTGACTGGAGTTGTCAGCAGATTACAACGATTTGTCCGTTTTCACTGATCTGGCTTTGCACTAGAATCTCGCTCAAGCTGCGTTTGAGTGGCAAGGTGTCGAGGGACAATTTCGAGGATTGGCTCATTCCAGCGTATCTCAGCTAAAACCAGAAGAGGTCTCAACATGCAAGGTATACGCAATTTGCTGCTCGTGTCGCTCGTCGCGGCCGGCAGCCTGACGGCAGCCCAGGCGGCCGACATCAAGATCGGCGTCGCGGAAGCGCTGTCCGGCCCAGCTGCTCAGTATGGTCATTCGATCGAGAACGGTTTCCAGTTGGCCGCGTCCGAGATCAACGCGGCGGGCGGGATCAACGGCAACAAGATCAAGTTCGTGGTTGAAGACGAGCAAGGCAAGAAGGACGACGCCATCAACGTTTTCAAGAAACTGATCTTCCAGGACAAGGTCCTGATGGTCTTCGGACCGACGCTGTCGAATTCTGCGCAAGCTGCCGATCCGATCGCTCAGGGGGCCAAGACGGTCGCCTTCGGGACCTCGAACACGGCTGATGGGATCACTTCCATTGGTAATTACATCTTCCGCAATTCGGTGACCGAGGCCGACGTGCTGCCGGTGACGCTGTCGGTTGCGCAGCGGAAACTGGGCATCAAGAAGGTCGCTGTGCTGTACGGCAATGACGACGTATTCACGGTCAGTGGGTACGACAACTTCAAGAAGGCCCTGTCCGACCTGAAGATCCCGGTCACCACGACGGAAACCTTCGCCAAGGGCGACGTGGACTTCAAGGCACAGCTGACGAAGATCCAGAGCACCCATCCGGATGCGATCGTGCTGTCGGCGCTGATGGCCGAAGGCGGTCCCATCATGGTTCAGGCCCGCCAGCTTGGGATCAAGCTGCCGTTCATCGGCGGTAACGGCATGAACTCGGTGAAGGTCTTCACCCTGGCTCCGGGTGCTGCGTCCAATGATCTGTGGGTGGGCAGCCCGTGGTCGATCGACAACGACACGCCGGAGAACACCAAGTTCGTGGCGGCCTATAAAGCCAAGTTCGGTGCCGCACCCGATCAGTTCGCTGCGCAATCCTACGATGCGACCCATATCGCCGTGCAGGCGCTGAAGAAGGTGAAGCTCAGCGGCAATCTGGCGGCGGATCGTACGGCGCTGCGCGACGCGCTGCCGGCCGTCAAGTGGACGGGAGCCACCGGTGCGTTCGAGTTCGTCCAGTCCAAGACCAAGGCGGGGAAGCCGGCTGGTTATGATGCCAAGCAAACGGCCATCATCAGCGTGACCCGCAACGGCAAATACGTGATCGAAAAATAATCGGTTCAGTCCTGTGCCCGCATGGGCAGTGTCCTGTCTGGTTCTTCCGTTCAGGCCCCTAAAATAGGCGTGCGAATCAACCAAATGGCACATCATTAGTCCCATGCTGGCACAACAACTCATCAATGCTCTATCGCTGGGGTGCGTCTACGCCCTGTTTGCACTGGGCTTCACGCTGATCTTCGGCGTGCTGGACGTCATCAATCTGTCGCACGGCGCGATTTTCATGGTGGGGGCCTACGCGGCGCTCTACACCATTGCGAGCCTGGGGATGCCGTTGTGGGCCGGGCTGCTGATCGCCTTTGCGGTGGCGGGTCTCGGCGCTGCCGTGATCGACCGGCTGGTGCTTCGGCCGCTGCGTCGCCGCGGCGCTCCGCAACTCATCGCCATGATCGCGACGATCGGCATCAGCATCATTCTGACCAATGGCGCTCAGGGCATTTTTGGCCCGAACAATCAGCGCTTTCCGCATGGCATCGTCCCCACCGATACGCTGCAGGTCGCCGGCATCCGCATGACGGTCGTGGAGCTGGGCATCATCTTCCTGTCGCTGGCGCTGATGGTGCTGCTCATGCTGTTGATGCGGCGTACACGCTTCGGACGCGCGATGCGGGCGGTGGCCGAATCCCCCAAGGCGGCCTGGCTGCTGGGCATTGATGTGGAACGGCTGTTTCTCACCACGTCTTTTGCTGCGGGCGGCCTGGGCGGGATCGCTGGTGTGCTGATTGGCCTGTATTCGGACGCTTTGTATCCCCTCATGGGTGAGCCCATGCTGCAAAAGGGCATCGCGGTGGTGATCCTGGGCGGCCTGGGCAGTATTCCGGGCGCCATGCTGGGGGGCCTTTTCCTGGGGTTTTCGGAGGTTCTGTCGGTCGCGTATGTGGGGTCCACGATGCGCGATGCCGTGGCTTTCGGATTGCTGTTTCTAGTGCTGTTGCTGCGCCCGCAAGGGTTGTTCGGCAAGGCCGTTCAACGCAAGGCGTGAGGCCGACATGACTGCTTTCGAGACCTTCTGGGCCATCTACAGTAATGTCGTGCTCTCACTGGGCACCAATGCGCTGCTCGCGCTGTCGATCTGGCTGACGCTGGACTGCGGCATGTTGTCCATCGCGAACGCGGCTTTCATGGGCATTGGCGCTTATTCGGCGGCGCTGCTCACGGTGAATTTCGCGCCGCCCTTCATCGTGTCGCTGGCGGCGGGTATGGCGGTGCCGGCGCTGGCAGCGGCGATCATCGGATTGCCGACGCTGCGGCTGTCGGGGGTCTATCTGGCCATGGCCACCTTGGCCTTTGGCGAGGTGGTGCGCGTCTTCGTACTGAACACAACGTCGCTCACGGGGGGGGCGCTGGGTCTGAACGGCATTCCCCAATTGACACAGTGGTGGCACGTCCTGCTGGCTGTAGTCGCGGTGCTGTTCGTGCTGTGGCGGTTGAAGGTTTCCCGGATCGGCCGGGCCTTTGACGCCATCCGCGGCGACGAGACAGCGGCCAGCTTGATGGGTGTGAACGTGGTGGCCAACAAAATGCTCGCCTTCGTGTTGGGGGCGGCCGTGGCCGGGCTCGCGGGCGCGTTGGATGCGCATCTGACGTTCTATATCGGTCCCAACGAGTATGGCTTCGAGCGGGCGGTAGAGATCCTGACCATGACGATTCTGGGCGGCATCAACGGCCTCCTGGGCCCGATTCTGGGTGGCACCATCCTGACGTTGCTGCCAGAGGTCCTGCGTGGTCTGGACCATTTCCGCCTGGTGGCCAATGGCCTGATTCTGGTGCTCATCGTGCTGTTCCTGCCCCAGGGGATCTGGGATCCCGCGCGCTATGGGGCGTGGCTGGGCAAACGGAGGCACCGCCGTGCTTGAACTTTCCAACGTCTCGGTGCATTTCGGCGGACTGCAGGTGTTGCAGGACGTCAACCTTCAGGTGCCGTCCGGCTCGATCTTCGGGCTGATCGGCCCAAATGGAGCCGGCAAGACCACGATTTTCAATCTGGTGACAGGGCTGCTCACGCCTGCGGCGGGGAGCATCCGGTTCGAGGACTGCTCGCTGGTGGGGATGAAGCCGCATCGCATCATGCGCCTGGGCCTGGCGCGTACGTTCCAGAACATCCGCCTGTTCAAGGAAATGACGCTGCTGCAGAATGTGGTGGTGGGGGCCTACCGCCACATGAATTACGGCGTGTCCTCGCTGCTGCTGGGCCTGCAGGGTTACCGCCAGCAGGAATCCGCCGCCCGCGAAAGAGCGTTGGAACTGCTGACCTGGATGAAGCTGGATCACAAGGCCCACGACCTGGCCAACAACCTGTCCTATGGCGAGCAGCGCCGGCTGGAGCTGGCCCGCGCGCTGGCATCGGAACCCCGGCTGCTGCTGCTGGACGAACCCGTGGCCGGCATGAATACCGGCGAACGGGCTGAACTCATGAAAGACATCCAGGCCATCCGGGCGCGCGGCTATACCATCCTGATGATCGAGCACGACATGCATTTCGTCATGGGCCTGTGCGACCAGGTGGCGGTGCTGAATTTCGGCCGCATCATTGCCTGCGGGGAGCCGCGGGCCATCCGCAGCAATCCCGATGTCATCGAAGCCTATCTGGGGCGTGACGAGGAGGCGGCATGAGTGCGGTGCTCGAGGTACGCGGCCTGACGGTACGCTATGGCCATGTAGAGGCCGTGCGCGGCATCGATTTCGATCTGGAGCTGGGCGGCATCACTGCGCTGGTGGGCGCCAACGGCGCGGGTAAATCCTCGACGCTGCTGGCGTTATCGGGGCTGGTCCCCAAGGCTGGTGGCACCATCCGTTTTGACGGCGAGGACATCACGCGCCTGCCGCCGCACCGGGTCGTGGATCGCGGCATCATCCAGGTCCCCGAAGGCCGTGCCATCCTGACGCAAATGACGGTGCGTGAAAATCTGATTCTGGGCGCCTATCGCCACGGGAACAATGGCTTGCCGGCTGATTTCGACTATGTGTTTTCGCTGTTCCCGCGGCTGAAGGAGCGCCTGGATGGCCTCGCTGGCAATCTGTCCGGCGGCGAGCAGCAGATGCTGGCGATCGGCCGCGCGCTCATGGCCAAGCCGCGCCTGCTGCTGCTCGACGAGCCTTCGATGGGGCTTGCCCCGCTGCTGGTTCAGGAAATCTTTCGCGCCCTGCGCGCCATCAATGCAGATGGCCTCACGCTGTTTCTGGTGGAACAGAACGTGCGCCAGGCGCTGAAATCGGCGCAGCACGGGTATGTACTCGAAAACGGCAGCCTGGCGCTGTCCGGCACGGGCGCCGAACTGCTTGATCATCCACGCGTCCTGCAGGCGTATCTGGGGGTCTGACCCGACGGGCGAGGGCGGGCGTGGTTCTCCGGTTCCCCCGTGAATCTTTGGCCACGCGCGGGCGCCCGCCGTATCAGGCGCGGATCTCCTGGCGTTGAAACACCACATAGCCCGCCGTGAACAGCAGCACGACGGCGGCGATGAGCCCCGTGAACTGGGGCCAGATGATGGCCAAGCTCTGCGACAGGGGTAGCGGGCTGCCCAGCAGCGCGCCCTGGATCTGCGACAGGAAGACCGGCCCCAGCGTCCGTGTGGAGGGACTCAGCAGGGTGATGGCCGTGTCGTTGAACAGCGTGGTTGGAGACACATGCAGCAGTCCCTGCTGCCAGGCGACGGTATGCAGGTCCATCCCGCCTGCCAGTTGGGTGGCCAGATCGGGCGGTGCGATCGCTTGGGCGATGGCGGGCGCCAGCATGGGCCAGAGCAGGGCGCAGAACAGCCACAGACCCAGGGCGACCAGCGCCGAGGTCGAAGCAGACCGGAAGGCCACCGAGCAGAGAATGGCCACGGCCAGCCACACGCCTGCGTAGGCCAGTGCCGCCAGCAGGAACATGAGCGAACGCAACACTTCCTCGCCACTGGGCGGGACGCCCAGCAGGATCAGGCCGGCGCCCATGACGAGCAGCCACAGGCAGACCAGACAGATGCCCAGCGCGGCGAGTCCGGCCAGGAATTTCCCCAGCAGCAGTGCGTCGCGGTACAGCGGCTGCGACAGCAGCCTGCTCATCGTGCGCCGGCTGTATTCGCCGTTGATGGCGTCGAACCCCAGCCCAATGGCGACCAGCGGGATCAGGAACCCCAGCAATGCAGCGAAAGATGGCAGCGGTGCGCGCGTGTCGGTGAACAGGCGCAGGAACACGAAAGGATCGGAGGCCGTGGTCTGCCGGATGCCCTGGATGGCGCCATAGAGCGCGGCGGCAGCCGTCAGCACCACCAGCCACTCGAGCATGCGCATGCGTGCGCTGCCCATGTGATCGGCCAGCTCTTTGGACAGAACGGCTCCCATCCCGCTCCAGGGCGAACCGATGCGGTGGGTCTTCATGATGCGGCGTTCTCCGAGAAGGTGTGGTGGTAGATGCGGTCCAGGCTGGGAGTACTGACTGCCAGGCCACGCAGCCTGGCGCCGGCCAGCACGGCGGCCTGCGCGGCCTGGGCGCGCACGTCCGCCTCGGCCTGCAGGATATAGCTGCCATTCGCGTCGGCATGGACCGATTTCACGCCGGGCACTGCTGAAAGGGCTTGGTTCAGGTCGGCGCCGTCGGCTTCTACGCGGATCTCGTGGCTGCAGCCACCCAGCACCTGCCGAGCCAGATCAGCCACCGGGCCCATGAGCGCGATGCGCCCGGCATTGAAGAGCGCCACGCGGTCGCAGATGCGCTGCATCTGGTCCAGCAGGTGCGAGGACAGCAGGACGGTGGTGCCGTCCTCACGCAGGTCGGCGATCATGCGCAGAAAGGATTCCGTGGATTGCGGATCCAGGCCAGATGTGGGTTCGTCCAGGATCGCGATGGGCGCGCGCTTGAGCAGGATCTCAGCCAGGCCCAGGCGGCGACGCATACCGTGCGAGAACGTGCCCACGCGCTGGTCGATGCGCTCTTGCAGCGAGACGCGCGCCAGCGCCTGCTCGATGCGGGCGTCCCGCTCGCTCGCGGGGATGCTGAGCAGCCGGGCGGTGAAGCGGAGGTTGTCGCGTGCGCTCAGGTAGTCGTAGAACCCGACCGAGTCCGGCATGTAGCCGATCTGGCGCTTCACCGCGAGCGGGTTGCGCCAGGGGTCTTCGCCCAGGATGCGGACCTGGCCGCGACTGGCTTCGGTCAGCCCCAGCAGCATCAGGATGGTGGTGGTTTTGCCAGCGCCGTTGGGCCCCAGCAGGCCGAAGACTTCACCGGCCCGGACGTCGAAGTCCAGCGACTGGACCACGGTCCGCCGGCCATAGTCCTTGCCCAGCCCCTGGGCGGTGATGGCTGCGCTGCTCATCGCCGGCCATACCGGGCAATGGCACCGATCAGCACCAGGAGCGCGATGGCAATCAGAACCGCGCCGGTGATGCCCCACAGCGAGGACGTGGTGACCGAGACCCGCAGGTCGCCGTCCGCCGATTGGCCACCGGAGCGAGCGTGTAGCTTGACCATGTAGTCCCCCGCCAGCGACTGGGTCGAAGGTGTGATGTGAAGCTGGACCTCGGCAGTCTTGCCAGGCTCCAGATGCGCTACCTGAGCGGGTTCGAAGTTGACTTTCCAGCCGGAGGGCGCGGTGCTGTCCAGCGCGATGTCCTGGGCCACGGCGGTTCCGGTGTTCCGCAGCTCCAGCGGCATGGTGCTGGCGTGGTCGATCTGCGCCTGGGTGCTCATCAGGCCGTCGCGGCCAGCGAGCGTGAGCGCTGGCTGCCCGGTGATGTCGAGCTTGAGCGTGGTTGCCGCCTTGACCCCGTCGGCTGCCACCTGTACCTGGATGTCGTGTTCGCCCGAGGCTGCCGAGATGGGCGGTCGAACGTGCAGTTTCACGGTCTTGGATTCACCGGCCTTGATCGGGACGGCGCTGATCTGCTGCGTGCCGTATCCTTCGGTGAACGTGGCGTCGAAGTACTGTGGTGCTTGGGCTGCCAGGCTGGCCAGCACGTCCTGCCCGCTTTCGTTCTTCACCGTGAGCTGATAATCGAATGAGGTACTGGCGGACCCGGTGAGCTGAGGCAGTTCCGGCTTGACCGACAACTGGGCTGGTAACTGGGTAGCCAGCGTCACGTCAATGGGCAGGCTCAGGTGGCGCAAGCTGCTGTCGGCGTGGACCGTGATCGTATGCTGGCTTTTGGCGTCGTTCTTGGGGATGTCCAGGCGTAATTGCAGGCTCAACGAGTCATTGCTGGCGGGCATGGCGGATTCCACGGGGCGCCCGCCCCCCAGCAGCGTGGCCTTCCAGTCCTTGGGGACCCCCGCCATGGAAAGCGTCAACCGCTCGGGGGGCGTGGACTGGTTGCGCAACTGCAGCGACACGGTGGAAGTCTGCCCAGCTTGCAGCGTAAGGGATGGATAATCCGTGGATAGATAGATGCTGGCGGGAGGCGTGTCGGCGGCCAGTGCGGCGGTCTGTAGGCATAGGGCACACAAGGCGGTGACCCACAGGGCAGAGATTCTCGGCATGGTGTTGTTAGGCCTCTCGATCGGTGGAAAAAATAGGGAGTGTCTCCTGACTGACAGACTGTATCCAGCCGTGTGAAGTTTCATGAAATAAGTAATCCTTTATTTCTGTACGTGTTTTTGGTTGTATTGGGAATCGTTTTCATCATTGATAAAATGCCCGTCTTCTTATCGTCAGAATCAATGGTCTCCATGCGCCTTGGCGTTGCCCGCTTTCCGTGGCTGAAGCTTGCGGCTGCGTCCACGGCGCTGGGGCTGCATGCGGCGGTATTGGCCATGGTGCTGTCCTCGCCAGTGGTGCAGGTGGCGGCGGGACAGCCGGAGGCGCTGGACGTGCAGTTCGTGGAACTGGCGCCGGCGAATCAGGCGCCTGCGCCTGAGTCCAAGCCTGATCATGCTGTGCCGGTTGCGGAGTCTGAACCGGCGCCGGAGCCGGCCCCAGAGCCTAAATCGAAGCCAAAGCCGGTCCACAAGACCAGACCGGTCCCGCCGGCCAGAACCAAAGCCGCGCCCGTCCGCGAGGCACGGCCGGCTCATGACGCCGTGCCGCCGTCGCTGGCTGCGGCCAGTGCCGCTTCGACCAGCCGGTCCGACACTGCTCCCACCGCCCCCGGCCAGCTGCAGGCCGTGGATCCGGATCGTCCCAGGACCGTGGGTCAGGTGGACTATCTGGGCAAGCGCCCCACGCCGGTCTATCCCCGTCTGTCCGAGCGGCGCGGCGAGCAGGGGCGGGTGGTGCTGCGGGTACTGATCACGCCTCAGGGTGGGGTGGCCGATGTGAAGGTCCAGCATTCCTCGGGCTATGCGAGGCTGGACGAGGCGGCGGTTCAGGCCATGCGGCGGGCACACTTCCGGCCCTATACGGAAAATGGGGTCGCCTATCCGGCAAGGGTGGACATTCCCTTTGATTTCGTCCTATAGCTTTCATCGTAAAAGGTTGCGCTCATGATGCTCGATGTCATCCATTCCATTGCGCTGGCGCTGGCCCAGGTCAGCGGCGCTGACGCCGGCACGACGGCGGCTTCGAGAGCCGTCGCGGCGGGTGCCCATGTGCTGGCGGCAGCGCCGGCAGCGGCCGCGGCTGCGGGCAGTCTGGGAATCGCCCACTTCGTCGGGCAGAGTGACCTGATCGGCAAGTCGCTGTTCGTCTTTCTCGTGCTGATGTCCCTGGCGAGCTGGTATCTGATTCTCGCCAAGGCCTTCACGCACTTGCGCATTCGTCATCGATCGAGGAAGTTTCTGGCCGAGTTCTGGGCTGCCAGCTCGCTGGAGCAGGTCGAGAACGAAATCGCCACCCATGGAGCCACCGAACCGTTCGCCCATCTCGCCAGTCACGCCATCCACGCGCAGAAGCACCATGCCCGGTACGGGGCGCTGAAGCTCGAAGAGAGCGGTTCCACGGCCGCGTTCGTGACACGCACCATCCGCAAGGTCATCGACGAGGAAACCGCCCGGCTGGAGAACGGCCTGACGGTCCTGGCATCGGTGGGATCCACGGCGCCATTCGTGGGGCTCTTTGGCACCGTGTGGGGGGTCTATCATGCGCTGCTTTCCATCGGCATGGCTGACGGGGTGACCATCAACCGCATTGCGGGGCCGGTGGGCGAGGCCCTGGTGATGACGGGGCTGGGGCTGGCCGTGGCGATTCCGGCGGTGTTGGGTTATAACGCCTTCGTGCGCATCAATCGTGTCTACCTGGCCCGGCTGGATGCGTTTGCCCATGACTTGTTCACGTTCCTGACCACGGGTCAGCAGGTCGATGACGGTGATCATGAACGCCGCGGCCCCATGATCAGCCTGGCGTCCAAGCGGGGAGCTTGAAATGGCTTTCGGGAGCTTCGATTCCAAGAACACCGGCTCGGCCATGTCCGAGATCAACATGATCCCGCTCATCGACGTGATGCTGGTGCTGCTGGTGATCTTCATGATCACGGCACCTTTGCTCAGCCATACCATTCGCATCAACGTTCCCCAGGTCAGTGCCCAGCCGACCGAGGAAACACCGCAGCCGATCGACTTGGCTGTGGACGCTCACGGGGCCCTGTTCTGGAACGATCAGCCAGTGGCCGAGACGGATTTGCCGTCGCTGTTCGAGCAGCAGGCTGTACGCGATCCGCAGCCCGAGATCCGCATCCGTGCCGACCGGGATACCCGCTATGGGCTGTTGGCCCGGATCATGGGGGCCGCGCGTGTGGCCGGGATGAAGCGCCTGGGGTTCGTCACGCAGCCGGGGGCGACCACACCGGTCCCCCCGGCGTCAACAATGTAACCAGCCCTGCTCATTGGTGACGTCGAATGACGGGTTCAGGCTAGAATCACCCCATGCGAGTTCTAGTCATCGAAGACGACACCACACTGGGCCACGCGCTGCAGGAATTCCTGACCAGTCAGGGCTATGCCGTGGATTGGCTCAAGGAAGGAGACCGTGTCGAAGGCGCCGTTGCCGGTCAGGCATATGACCTGCTTCTGCTGGATCTGAATCTTCCCGGGATGGGGGGGCTGGAGGTCCTGCAGCATTTGCGCACGGGCGGCTACCAGGGCCAGGTGCTGATCCTCACGGCGCGCGATGGGCTGGATGACCGGGTGGCGGGTCTTGATGCGGGGGCTGACGACTATGTCACCAAGCCGTTCGATCTGGCCGAGCTGGCTGCGCGGGTGCGGGCGCTGGCCCGACGCAACCACGGGAAGGCCCAGACCGTGCTGGAATGCGGTCCTCTGGCCTTTGACACGGTGGGGCGACAGATTCGCGTGGCCGGCAAGCGCTTGTCGCTCTCCGTGCGCGAGCTTTCGGTGCTGGAGATGCTCATGGCGCGGTCGGGTCGTGTCGTGACCAAGCAGCAGATCGTCAATTCCCTCTCGGCCTGGGATGCGGATTTCAGCGAGAATGCGGTTGAAGTCTACATCTATCGGCTGCGCAAGCGGCTTGATGGGACCGGGGCCAGCATCCAGACTGTCCGCGGATTTGGATACCTGCTTGACGTCGAAAGTGCCGATTAAGCCAGCTGCTCGGGATCCACTCCAGGACGACAGACACGCACTCGGGTGGTTCGAGCGTCTCGTGCCGCAGGATTCGCTGGCGCGCCGCCTGGTCCGGCGCCTGTTGCCGGCGCTGTTCATCCTGATCGCCATCGATCTGCTGGCGACTTGGTTCATGACCGGCATGATTCGTCCGCAGCCCTGGCTGCTGCGTGACTTGTTCTGGGCGATGCTGCTGGCCCAGGCCTTTCTGGTGCTGCTGTTCGTCTGGGTGCTGGTGTCGGGCATCCGGACCGAACTCACGTCCATCAACCGGTTGGCCGACCAGATCCGCCAGCGTTCCATCGACGATCTGCAGCCGCTGGATCTGGTGGGACTGCCCAGCGAAGTCGCACCCCTGGTGCTGCATTTCAACGATCTGCTGGTACGCGTCGGTGATGCCATGCTGGCACAGCGCCGCTTCATCGGCCACGCGGCCCACCAATTGCGTACGCCGCTGGCCGGCCTGAAGGTGGAGTCCGAGCTCATGCTCAGCCAGGACCATCTGCCGGCGGACATCCGGATGCGCACCGAACGCATCAAGTCCGTCACGGACCACATGATCCGCATGGGGCAGCAACTGCTGGTGCTGGCGCGCGCCGATCATACAGCCCGCCCGCAGGACAGCTTCGTGCGCCTGGACTTGTGCGAGTGGATGCGCTGTACCGGATCGGAGTGGCTGGGGCGCACACAGGCGCGCGAGTTGGAATTGCAGCTCACGGCACCGGACGATGCTGTCTGGGTGGACGGCGACCCGGTGCTGCTGGGGGAGTTGCTGGGCAATCTGATCGATAATGCCTTGCGTTATGGGCGGGGGGCGCGGAACATCCAGTTGCGGGTCATGGCCAATCCGCCGTCCTTCTCGGTGGCCGACGACGGCTGCGGTATCCACGAGGGGGACGTGGAACGCGTGTTCGAGGCCTTTTATCGGGCGACTGACGCAGGCTCGGGGGGCTCCGGGCTGGGACTGGCCATCGTGCGCGAGATTGCGCGGGCCCACGGCGCTTGGTGGAAAGTCCGCAGCCGGCCGGAATTTTCAGGCACGCAAATCACCATCATTTTCCCTGGGCCCAGGCGCGGCATCGGCCTGACCCGGAGCGAGTAGAACATGGCGACACAGAATGAAGAGGCCGCAAGCCCCAAAGCGGCGCTGCTGATCGGGGCACTGGGAATCGTCTACGGCGACATCGGGACCAGCCCGCTGTATACGATCAAGGTTGCCCTGGCCGGGGTCGGGGGCCCGCCCGATGTGGAACACGTGTTGGGCATGCTTTCCATCCTGTTCTGGATGCTGGTGGTGGTGGCCTCGCTGAAATATGTGGTCTGTATCCTGAGCGCCGATAACCGGGGTGAAGGCGGGACGCTCGCGCTGATGGAACTGGCGATGCGCGGCCGTACTGAAAAGGTTCGCTGGCGGCTGATTCTGCTGGGGTTGATCGGGGCCAGCCTGTTTTATGGCGACAGCATGATCACGCCTGCCATTTCGGTGCTGTCGGCGGTGGAGGGCATCGGTATCGTGTCACACGGCCTGGATCCCTGGATCGTTCCCATCTCCGCGGCAGTGCTGGTGGCTCTATTCATGTTTCAGTCGCGCGGCACCGGTACCGTGGGCAGGTTGTTTGGCCCGGTGATGCTCCTGTGGTTCCTGGTGCTGGGCACCCTGGGCGCCTGGCGGATCATCGAAGAACCCCAGGTGCTCAAGGCGGTGAATCCACTGTGGGCGGTGCGCTTCATCGCCGATGCGCCGCTGGAAACATTCCTGGCGCTGGGCGCGCTAGTGCTGGCCCTCACCGGGGCCGAAGCTCTGTACGCCGACATGGGGCACTTTGGCCGCTCGACGATCCGGCGGTCCTGGTTTTCGGCCGTGTTCCCTGCGCTCGTCCTGTGCTATTTCGGCCAGGGGGCGCTGCTGCTCAGCGACCCGTCGTCCATTCGCAATCCGTTCTTTCTGATGGCCCCGGACTGGGGGCTGGTGCCGCTGGTGGCGCTCGCCACGGTGGCGACGGTGATCGCCTCTCAGTCGGTGATTTCGGGCGCATTCTCCATGACGCGCCAGGCGGTTCAGCTGGGTTACTGGCCGCGCATGACCATTCTTCATACCTCGGCGCGTGAGGAAGGCCAGATCTATCTGCCGCGCGTGAACTGGCTGCTCATGGGAGCCGTGCTGATCCTGATTCTGGCCTTTGGTTCATCAGACCGCCTGGCACATGCCTACGGCTTCGCGGTGACGGGCACCATGCTGATGACTTCGGTCCTGGCCTTTGCGGTGCTTCCCCGGGGCGCACGTGGCGGCCGGCGTCTGGCCTGGCTTGCGCTCATTACTGTGTTCCTCGTGATCGATGTCCTGCTGTTTTCATCGAATACGCTGAAGCTGCACGAAGGCGGCTGGCTGCCGCTGGTGGTGGGCATCGTGCTGTTGGTGCTCATGACCACCTGGAAGAGGGGCCGCCAGCAGGTGCATGACACGCTGGCGGGCGACCACCAGTCGCTGGGGAGCTTCATGGAATCTCTGGAGGCATATCCGCCCGTTCGGGTGCCGGGCACATCCGTGTTCATGAGCATGATTGTGGGCACGGTGCCGCCCGCGTTGCTGCACAATTTGAAACATAATAAGGTGCTGCATGAACAGGCGCTCTTCCTGACCATCGAGGTGGCCGACGAGCCCTATGTGCCGTTTGGTGAGCGTCTGAAGGTGGATCGGGTGAGCCGCAGCAGCTGGCAGGCGATCGCCCGCTGGGGGTTCAAGCAGGAACCGAATGTGCCGCAGGTCGTGGGCCAGATCGCCCAGGAAGTTCCCGAGCTGAATCTGGAGCCCATGCAGACATCCTATTTTCTGTCGCGACAGACCATCATCGTGGTACGGCGGCTGCCCTGGTACAAGAGCTGGCGACGGCACCTGTTCGCGCTCATGGCGCGCAACGCCAGCCGCAGCACCCGGTTCTACCGCATTCCGCCGAACCGGGTGGTTGAAATGGGCATGCAGATGGAGCTTTGAGGCGCCGTCGCCACGTCCTATGAGCCGGAGCCGGATGCCGGGATCGTGATGGTGGTTTCGCGCAGGATGCCGCCGGATTGCACCGAGCCCTGTTCACGGACCTGGTTCTTGTTGTCCATCAGGATCATGCAATCCTGGCGCTGAGTGCCTGTGAGTGCATTGCAGCGCTGGGTGCGGTTCTGGGTCTCGGACTGCATGCCGGGAGCAGCCAGCCCATTGTCCCGGGAAGCCTGCGCGGCAGCGCCAGCTTCCTTCAGGCAGGCCTTCTTGTCGATTCCCGGGGTGGTATTGCAATGCTGCACATCGCGTTGATATTGCGATTGCGCGGGACTGGCGGCTTCGGCCACCGGAGAAAGCAGGAAGGCACAACCCAGGCCAGCGGCCAACAGGGTTGCGCGCAGAGAGACTCGAGTCACTTGACGCATGATGGCACTCCTATCTGAATGACGATACAGGCCGATGCCTGTACCAGTGATGTTACAGCTAGCATCAGTTTACGGGTTTTCACCTAGCAGAATGTGACAAATTTCCTCAGTGTCGGCGGATGGCGCTTTGCATGAGCAGGATCGCGGTCACGGGGGCTGTCAGCACCAGAAACAGACAGATCAGCCATTCGTGGACGATGGGGCGGTGCTGCAGCAGGCCGGCCACCAGAGTGGAGGCCAGCACCACGCAAAATGCGCCCAGCGTGGTTCCCATGGTCGGGGCGTGCATGCGCTCATAGAAGCTGTGAAGGCGCAGCAGGCCCAGGGAACCGATCAGCGTGGCGATGCCGGCCACAGCCAGCAGCAGGGCCACGATGACGGCAGCCCACAGCGGCAGCTCGTTCATGGTTCGATCACCTCGCCACGCAGCAGGAATTTGGCCAGTGCGGTGGAGCCCACGAAGCCGAACAGGGCAATGAGCAGTGCTACGTCGAAGTACAGCCCCGCCTCGAAACGCAAGCCCAGGACGAGCAGGATCAGCATGCCGTCAATGTAGACCGTGTCCAGGGCCAGGATGCGGTCCTGGGCGGTGGGGCCGCGCACCATCCGGATAGCGGCGCATCCCAGGCCCAGGGTGAAGCACAGCAGTGCGAAGGCGATGGCGCCGTTCAGAATCATCAGGCTCATTCGAAAATCTCCAGGAGCGGCCGCTCGTAGCGGTCCTGAATGGTGTGGGTCAGGTCAGTGGCGTCCTTCAGGTCCAGCACATGCAGCGTGAGCACATTGTGGTCGGGATCGTGCCCTGCCCAGACGGTGCCGGGCGTGAAGGTCACGATGCAGGAAAGCGCTGCCAGGGCGTGCGGGTCGCGGACGCGCAGCGGAATGTCCAGGAATCCGGGATGGGCGCCGGCCGCATCGCCGCGCAGGATCCGCAGGCCCACCAGGTAGTTCGAATGCGCGATGTCCAGAGCGACCCGGCTGATCAACCGCAAGGCGACAACAGGGTGACGCAGGCGGGCCCGAACGGGCCGCAGGATCGGCGCCAGCAGGCCCAGCACCAGAGCGATCACCAAACCCAGGCTCCACTGTCCGATGGAGAGGCTGTCATTCAGAACCAGCCACATGGCCAACAGCAGGCCGGCGAGCGGCAGTGATCGCAGCAGGTATCTCATGGCATCGTCCCTGTGGCAGCTGTTTCGGCTGCTTGTGCGGCATCCGGGTGTCGGCTGTCCTGGCCCAGCACGGCCTGTACGTAACGGCCAGGCTCGTTCAGGTAGTATGCCGTGTCGTCCAGGTAGTCCAGCGCGGGCCCGGCCTGTACGGTCAACAGCCCGCAGGCCGACAGCAGGATCAGGATGGGCACGATCTCCCGGATTTTGAGCCTGGGAATCTGCAGGGTTTCCGGAATCCAGAACAGCCGCACACCGCATCGCCCCAGGGCCATCAGGCATGCCAGGCCGGACACCAGCATCGCGGTCACCAGCAACCAGACGTTCAGGGTTGGCGCACCGTATTCCGCTGTGCGCAGGGCCGCCGACAGCAGGGAGAATTTGGCCACGAATCCGGACAGGGGCGGCAAGCCGATGATGAGTAGCGCACAGGCAAAAAAGCTCAGGCCCAGGAACGCCATGGTAGCCGGCAGCGGCTCACCGACCGTTTGCTCCGACAGGCTCTTGGCGTCTGTTTCCTCGGTTTCAAAGGCTTCCTGGGTAATGGCCAGCATATCTGCGCCGAATGGCTGGCTGCGCTCGGTAAGTTCCAGCAGCAGGAAGAGCGAAGCCAATGCGGCGACCGAACTGAGCAGGTAGTAGAGGGCTGGGCCAGTCAGCGTGACGCCCGGCATGCCCAGCGCCGCGAACAGGGTGCCCGACGAGGTGATGACGGCATAGGCTGCGATGCGCCTGGCCTCCGTGCTGGCCAGCATCCCCAGCGTACCGAACGCCAGTGTGGCGATGCCGGCCGGGAACATCCAGGCTCCCCCGAAGGCCGCTGGCGCGCCCGCTGGCAGCAGCAGCGACCCGATGCGCAGCAGCGCGTAGATCCCGACCTTGGTCATGATGGCGAAGAGCGCACCGACCGGTGCGCACGCCTGGGAGTAGGCCGATGGCAGCCAGAAATTCAGGGGCCAGGCGGCGGCCTTGATCAGGAAGGCGATCCCCAGGATCGCGGCTGCGCTGTCGAAGAGCCGGCGATCAGCGCCATGGAGTACCTGCGCTCGCAGTGCCAGATCCGCGAAATTCAGGGTGCCGGTCAGCCCGTAGATCAGGGCGATGGCGATCAACAGCAGGAAGGACGCGATCAGGTTCACGCCAATGTAGTGCAGGGCGGCGGTGACGCGCTGCTTGCCCGACCCGTGCAGCATGAGCCCATAAGACGCGGTGAGCAGGATTTCGAAGAACACGAACAGGTTGAACAGATCACCCGCCAGAAAGGCTCCGTTCAGGCCCATGAGGATGAACTGGAACAGTGGATGAAAGTGGCTGCCTGCGTTGTCCCAGCGGGCCGTGGCGTAGATCCAGGTGCAGATCCCGAGCAGCGCCGTGAGCCCCAGCATCAGGGCGCTCAGCCGGTCCACCACCAGCACGATGCCGAAAGGCGCGGGCCAGTTTCCCAAGAGGTAGACGCCGATCCCGTCAGGCCATCCCGTGGGCAGCCATTCCAGCGTGGCAGCCAGCAGCAGGAGTGCGACGGCGCCCTGCAGGGCAAATGAAATAGCCGCCAGCCAGACCCGAATCGGGCGCTGCACGTCGCGGGTGAGCAGCATGGCGGCTGCCGCCATCATGGGCACCAGCACGGGCAGAACGGGCAGTGGCTGCAGCCACAGGCTCATGGGCGCCGCTCCTCGCCGTCGACGTGGTCAGTGTCGCTCATGCCGCGCGCTGCCAGCAGCACGACCAGGAACAGCGCAGTCGTGGCAAAGCCGATGACGATGGCCGTGAGCACCAGCGCCTGGGGCAGCGGATCAGCGTAGCGTGCCGGGTCGGCCCAGTGCGGGTCGATCACGGGCGGCGCGTCCAGACGCAGCCGGCCCATGGCGAAGATGAAGAGGTTGACGGCGTAAGTCAGCAGCGTCAGCCCCATGATGAACTGGAAGGTGCGCGGGCGCAGCAGCAGCCATACGCCCGAGCCCGCCAGGATGCCGATGGCCAGTGCGAGTATCCATTCCATGGTCAGGTCTCCCGCAACGTCGCCGGGGCAACGGGTTCAGTGAGCTTGCGATAGAACCGCAGCGACTGGTGGGCGAGCGCGACGAGCATCAGCATGGTGGCACCCACCACCAGCATGTAGACACCGATGTCGAAGAACAGCACGCTGGACAAGTGGAGGGTACCCAGAAGCGGCAGCGTGACGTCCAGGCTGTAGGCCGAGAGCAGTGGCCGCCCGAACCACCAGGCCGACAGCGCCGTCGTGCCGGCGACCAGCAGGCCCGAGGCCATCCAGGCCTGGGGACGGATGAGTGGACGGGCTTCGACCCACAGGATGCCGCCCACCAGGTATTGCAGGATGATGCCGGTGGCCATGACCAGGCCGCCGACGAAGCCGCCGCCCGGCTGGTTGTGACCGCGCAGCAGGAAGTACAGCGAGATCAGCGTGGAGATCGGCAGCAGCAGCCGCACCAGCACTGCCGGGATGCGCATCAGGCCGTCGGGCAGCGGCGCCTGTGGATCGGGCTCCACGAAGACGGGGGACTCCGTTGGCCGGCTGCGGCGTTGCAGCGGAACCGTGATGGTTCCGGCCGGTGGCCTGAAGCGCCGCAGCAGGGCGTAGACGCTGAGCGCCACGATGGCGAGCACGGTGATTTCGCCGAATGTGTCAAAGGCGCGAAAATCGACCAGAATGACGTTCACCACGTTGGCACCGCCGCCCAGTGGCCAGGCCTGTTCCACGAAGAAGGCGGATATGCTGGGGAGGCCGGTGGGCCGAACCATCATAGCATAAGCCAGTGCCGCCAGCCCGGCACCCGTGGCGATGGCGACTGTCAGGTCGCGCATGCGGCGCCAGCGGATGCGGCCCGAGGCGGGCTGGGGGAACTCGTCGATGCGCGCAGGCAGCCAGCGCAGCCCTAGGAGCAGCAGGATGGTGGTGACGACCTCGACCGAGAGCTGAGTCAGGGCCAGATCGGGGGCCGAGAGCCACGCAAAGGTCACGCACGTGATGAGGCCTGCGGCCCCCGCCAGCATGAGTGAGGCCAGCCGGTGATATTTGGCCAGACGCGCGGAGGCGATTGCGCAGGCACCGCCGGCCAGCCACATGAGGCCGAACGATTCCACGGCATTGGACTGCTGTTGGCCTTGCGTCCACCAGCCTCCCGCCAGCAGCGGCAGCGCGGCGACGGTCGCCGTGCACAGGACCAGCAGCAGGACCTGGGGCTGCAGCCGATGCGTCTGCAGCCTGGCAAGCAGCCAGGCGCTGCCGGCGTCCACGGCTTCCAGACTCGCTTCGAAGCTTTTGCGGCCGTCGAGCCGGTAGATGATCGGTACCTGGCCAGGCGCCCGCTGGTCGCGGCTGCGCAGCAGCCGGTACAGCACGATCCCGGCCAGCATCGCGATGAAGCTCATGAGCAGCGGCAGATTCAGGCCATGCCAGGGTTGCAGATCGTAGGCGGGGACGCGGTTTCCGAGCAGTCCGTGCATGACCATGGCGAGAACCGGGCCCAGCGTGAGCGACGGCAGCATGCCCACGGCCAGACAGATCAGGACGAGGATCGCGCAGGGAATCAGCATCATGCGTGGGGGGTCGTGCGGGACGCGGGGCAAGTCGGTGGCGACCGGGCCAAAGAACACTTGCAGAATGAGGCGCAGGGAGTAGGCCACGCTGAAGGCGCTGGCGATGACAGCCAGAGTCGGCAGTCCCCAGCGGCTGGCCCAGTGCCCGGTGACGAAGACGGTTTCGGCGAAGAACATTTCCTTGGAAATGAAGCCATTCAGCAGTGGGACGCCGGCCATGGCCGCTGCCGAGACGGCCGCCAGCACCGCCGTCAGGGGCATGCTCGCGCGCAACCCCGACAAGCGCACCAGGTCCCGTGTCCCGGTCTCGTGATCGACGATGCCCGCCGCCATGAACAGCGATGCCTTGAAGGTGGCGTGGTTGATGATGTGGAAGACGGCAGCCACCAGCGCCAAGCGGCTGTTCATGCCCAGCAGCAGCGTAATCAGCCCCAGGTGGCTGATGGTGGAATAGGCGAGGACGCTTTTGATGTCGCGCTGGAAGGTCGCTGCGTACGCCCCCAGCAGTAGCGAGCACAGCCCCGCTCCGCCGATGATCCAGGTCCACCAGTCGGTACCCGAGAAGATGGGCCAGAATCGTGCCAGCAGGAAAACGCCTGCCTTGACCATGGTCGCCGAATGCAGGTAGGCCGAGACGGGTGTGGGCGCCGCCATGGCGTTGGGCAGCCAGAAATGGAAGGGGAACTGGGCGCTTTTGGTGAGCGCTCCGATGGCGAGCAGCACTACCAGGATCGGATACCAGCGGTGGTTGCGAATGGCGGGGGCAGCCGCCAGCACCGCATCCAGGTCATAGCTGCCCACGATATGGCCGATGATCAGCATGCTGGCCAGCAGGCAGAATCCACCCGCGCCAGTGACCAGCAGCGCCATGCGGGCGCCGCGCCGTGCGTCCATACGATGATGCCAGTAGCCGATCAGCATGAAGGACGAAAGGCTGGTGAGTTCCCAGAACACCACGAGCTGAATCAGGTTACCCGCGAGCACTACGCCCAGCATGGCGCCCATGAAAGCCTGCAGGAACGCAAAAAACCGGGGGGCGGGGTCCTGCTCCGAGAGATAGTAATGAGCGTACAGCGCGATGAGCGCCCCCATGGCCGTGATGATGACCGCAAACAGCCAGGCGTAGCCGTCCATGCGTAGCGTGAGTTCCACGCCTTGAGAGGGAATCCATGGCAGCGTCAGCTTCACCACGCCGTCGCGCACGACGGCTGGTGTCAGGGTCGCCGTGAGCGTCAGGCTGATCAGTGCGCTGAGCCCTGCCGTCCAGGCTCCCGCTCGCCGGGCGTGCGTCGGCAGCAGCGCTGCAAACAGGCTGCCGGCGAAAGGGATGGCGAGGACCAGGGTGAGGAGCATTCGGAGGAGGCCAGGGACCGGCGGTTTCGCGTCCTATGATACGCGATGAAACCGGGTGCCTTCGTGCGTTTCCAGCCTGCGTTTCCAGCCTGTGTTGCCGGCATACGATGAATGTGTGCGGTGCCGACGCAGCGGCCGGGACGACCAAAGGGCTCTATTCGATGGTTGCGTCCAAACGGTCGGCCGCGTGTGCCGTGACCAGCGCCGCCAGCGTCCGGGTCGCGCTGCGGTAGCGCCACAGGGCCGCAGCGAGGTTCCAGGACAGGCCGGCCGCCGACAGCAACAGCAAGGGGCCTGCCGCATATCCGGCAGCCGTTCCGCCCAGCGCTGCGATCGTCCAGCTCAGGATCACGACAACGTGGGCCACCCACTGGGCCCGCGCACGGCCAGCGGGGATGTATTGAACCATCTTGGGCAGGCGCTTCAGGCAGGCCCGGATCCGGGCGGGATCGGATCCCGGAATCTCAAGAGCTTCCTGGGCGTGCTTCCACAGCAGGAACGGGACGATCTTGTAGAGCATTCCCTGGATCGCCGACCCGAAGACGCCCACGATCATCAGGGTCCCCAGCGCCAGTTCCGGCTGGGTCGCCCGTCCTGGGCTGAACCGCAGCCAGAGAGCCGTACAGGCCAGCAGGCTGGCCATGGCGGCATACCAGTACAGCGTTGTTGCCTCGGGTGCTGGACGCTTGCGGGTCCACAGGCGATGCAGCGTCACACCAGCCCAGACGGCATAGCCGCCGGCGAGCAGCAGTTCGGCAAGTCTGGGCGGCACGGATGCGTGGCCGCTCATGACGCTGAACGCCGTCCACGCGATCAGCAGCAGCGGAATGGCCAGCGGGAGCCAGCGGACCAGGTGTCGGGGATAGAGCTCCGTGGCCTGGAAAATCGGCAGCAGCTGGAACGACATGCCCATGAGCAGCAGGCCGGCCCAGCCCAGCAGGCCCCATAGCGCGTGGCTGTCCACCCAGTCGGCTGGTGGGCGGCCGGCGCTCAGCGAACCGGCCAGCGCGAGGCCGATGATGGCGGTGGCGGCGAGCGCGGCGAGCGACCCGCGGACGGCCACCAGAATTTCGCGGGCCCCTGCATAGACCTGGGTCCGGTAGTGCCAGAGTGATGCCGCCATGGCCAGGAGGTAGGTGGCGAACGCCAGAGTCAGCAGCAGAGTGGCCGTGCGCCAGGCGGCGGGCCACCACCACAGAAAGCCCGCTACCAGGAACAGCGTCCCCGTGGTCAGCGTCGCATGCACGAAGCTGGAGACGCCACGGGCGCGCAATGTGGGAACGTTGCACGCGACAGCCAGGATCTGCATCAGGGCTCCCAACATGGCGCTGGTCAGGATGCCCAGGGTCCAAAGATGAGTCAGCGCCAGCGTCACCGGGCTCCAGCGGCTCGCGAAGGCCTGCGGGCCAGCCCAGGTGGCCAGCGCTCCGGCCAGCAGTGCGAAGATCGGCACGTTCAGGAGCAGCGGCAGTGGTACGGCCAGTGCGGGCGTCTTGTCGAAATCCAGTGCGCGTTGCATGGCGGGTCAGTCGCGCCAGATGGTCACGCGGTAATGGGGTGGTTCGAACACGCAGTCATGCTGGAAGCCGGCGCGCGCGAGCAGTGGGTAGAGGGGGTGTGGTTCGCGATCCACCAGGAGTTGCAGGCGCTGCGCCGCGTGCAGCTCGTCCAGCGCCTGCAGGCATTGCTCCAGCGGCTCGGGGGCAGGCAGGCCCCGCACGTCCAGCGTGCGGTCCGCCGGTGCCGTGGGGCCGCTGCAGCCGGTCATTTCGCGAAAAGCTGGCTCATGTCCTTGAAGGCCTTGAATTCCAGCGCATTGCCGCAGGGATCATACAGGAACATGGTGGCCTGTTCGCCGACCTGGCCCTTGAAACGGACATAGGGCTCGATCACGAATTTCGTGCCGCGCGCCTTCAGCCGTTCGGCCAGCGCTTCCCATTCACCCCAGTGCAGCACCACGCCGAAGTGCGGTACCGGCACGTCGTGGCCATCCACTGCGTTGGTATGCGCGTGTTCTTGCGAAGGTGTGCGCGGGTGTTCATGGATCACGAGCTGGTGGCCAAAGAAGTCGAAATCCACCCAATGCGTGTCCGAGCGGCCCTCAGACAGGCCAAAGACGTCACCGTAGAAATGACGGGCGGCGGGAAGATCATAGACGGGGATGGCCAGGTGAAATGGCGACAAGCTCATGAGGGGCTCCGAGGCAAATGGGTTGGAACCCCTATGGTAGTTGAAAATGCGTCGCTCACGTTACGGGACGATGTGGAAGTCGATCACGATCTCGCCAGGATTGCGAGCCAGGTATTCGAACTCGATGTTTTCGCCGAAGTGTTCCTTCAGTTGCTGCAGCAGCGGCAGCGGGTCGTGGTCATTGCAGAACCGCATGGTTTCGCCCGGTTGCAGCGCCGACAGAGCACCGAAAATTGCGGCGTGACGGAAACGTTTGGCAATCCCGCGGGCGTCGAGCGGGTAGGTGTTTTCAGCGAACATGGGGATAGCGTCAGAGGCCACGGTGCATCATCCTGGAGTAGTGAGAAGTGGCCACGATTATAGGGATCGCGGCCGCGCCAGATGGGGGGAACCCTACGCGCGATGGGGATGTCCCCTGCCGGGCACTCAGTCCGGCTTCGGGCCAGCGTCCGGATGGCGCAGGTCCCAGGCCCGGACCGCTTCCTGCCAGCGGCGCTTGTCCTCGGCGTAGGTGTCGAAGACGCAAGGCGTGCAGCCGTTGCCGCAGCATTCGTTCAGGTCGGGCTCCACCGGTTCGGCGGGGCGTGTGTCGTTTTCCGGGAAACGGGAATCAGGCATGGCGATCGGGAGTCTGGTTCAGGCGCAGGCCAGATTCTGCCAGTTGCTGAGCTGCACATCTTCCGTGATAGGAATGTGGCGGTGCATTCTGGGTTCACCGTCCGCGAACAACACCAGTTCGCCGGGTTTCAGCGGCGTCCAGGTTTCGTTGTCCGTGAGCGGCCGCGTGGTGATGACCGATACGCAGTCCCCGCGCACGTTGGTGCGGGCGAAATCCATGGTCATGTCCGCGTCGATCAGGTGAGCGGCGTGGAAGGGCCATGCCCGTGTGATGTAGTACAGGTTGGTCGAGCAGTGGGCGAGCAGGCAGCGGCCGTTGGACATCAGGAAATTGAATACACCGTACTGGTTCAGATCGGCGGTCATCTCGCCGATGGCCTCGAAAAGGGATTCGTCGCGCGGCTCGGAGGCACCGAACCGTGCCCGCAAACCTTCCATGATGAAGCAGAACGCTCGTTCGCTGTCCGTCTGGCCGATGGGCAGGTAGTCGCCACGCAGGCTGGGTACGAACCCCTTCAGGTCGCCGTTGTGGGCGAAAAGCCAGTGCCGGCCCCAGTGCTCGCGCACGAAAGGGTGACAGTTTTCGAGTTCCAGCGCGCCCTGGGTGGCCTTGCGGATGTGGGCGATGACGTTGCGCGACTTGATTGGGTAGCGCTTGATGAGGTCTGCGACGGGCGACTGGCAGCAGGGCGCGTTGTCCAGGAAGCAGCGCGAGCCGCGATTTTCATAGAACGCGATACCGAAACCGTCGGCGTGGTGGTCAGTGTCGCCCCCGCGGGCGGCGAAGCCTGTGAAGGAGAACGTGATGTCCGTGGGCGTGGCGCAATTCATGCCCAGTAGCTGACACATGGCGGGCTGGTCTGATCGTGGGAGGCGGGTGAAAACCACCCGAATGATAACTGCGGGAATTGTAGACCTGCCGCTAGGGGCATGAACAGATATAAGCTTATGGATGCGTCATGGCGGCAACACTTGGTGCGGAACCCTGTTGAAAATCGTGCCCGGTGACCCAATTTACGTTCCATCGGGGCGTACCGCCTCCACCCACATTCGGGAACACCCACCATGCGATTAGACAAACTGACAACGAAGTTTCAGCAGGCGCTTGCCGATGCCCAGAGCTTGGCCGTGCGCCACGATCATCCTTATGTCGAGAACGTGCACCTGCTTTCCGCCTTGCTGGCCGATCATGACAGTGGTGCCGCCAGTCTGCTGGCCCAGTCCGGCGTCGCGGTGCAGCGCCTGCAGACCGAGCTGGAGCGCCAACTAAAGGCACTGCCGACCGTGCAAGGCGCCGAGGGCAACATCCAGGTCGGGCGCGAGCTGCAGGCTGCTCTGGCGCGCACCGACAAGGAAGCAGGCCAGCGCGGCGATGATTTCATCGCCAGCGAGCTTTACCTGCTCGCGCTGGCAGACGACAAGAGCGAGGTGGGCCGTGCGCTGCGAGAGGCCGGCCTGCAACGCAAGGCGCTGGAGGCGGCTATCGCCTCGGTGCGGGGCGGCGCTACGGTCACCGGCGCCGAGGACGAGGACAACCGCCAGGCGCTGAAGAAGTACACGCTGGACCTGACGGCGCGTGCGCGCGAGGGCAAACTCGACCCGGTGATCGGGCGTGATGACGAGATCCGCCGCACCATCCAGATCCTGCAGCGCCGCACCAAGAACAATCCGGTGCTCATCGGTGAGCCGGGCGTGGGCAAGACCGCGATCGTGGAAGGTCTGGCGCAGCGTATTGTCAACGGTGAAGTGCCCGAGACACTCAAGGGCAAGCGCATTCTTGCGCTGGACCTGGCGGGCCTGCTGGCCGGCGCGAAATATCGCGGCGAATTTGAAGAGCGCCTCAAGTCTGTCCTGAAGGAGCTGGCGCAGGATTCCGGCCAGACCATCGTCTTCATCGACGAGCTGCACACCATGGTGGGCGCAGGCAAGGCTGAGGGCGCCATGGATGCCGGCAATATGCTCAAGCCGGCGCTGTCGCGCGGCGAACTGCATTGCGTGGGCGCCACGACGCTGGACGAATACCGCAAGTACATCGAGAAGGATGCCGCGCTGGAACGCCGCTTCCAGAAGGTCATGGTCGATGAGCCCAACGTGGAATCCACCATCGCCATCCTGCGGGGGTTGCAGGAGCGCTATGAGCTGCACCATGGCGTGCAGATCACCGATCCAGCCATTGTCGCGGCGGCCGAACTGTCCCATCGCTACATCACGGACCGTTTCCTGCCCGACAAGGCAATCGACCTGATCGACGAGGCGGCAGCTCGCATCCGCATGGAGATCGACTCCAAGCCGGAGGTCATGGACCGGCTGGATCGCCGCATCATCCAGTTGAAGATCGAGCGCGAAGCCGTACGCAAGGACACGGACGAAGCGTCGGGGCGGCGTCTGAAGGCGATCGAGGACGAACTGGCCTCGCTGCAGCGCGAATACAACGATTATGAGGAAATCTGGAAGTCGGAAAAGGCGGCCGTCCAGGGCTCGCAGGCCGTGAAGGAAGAGATCGACCGGGTGCGCGCCGAGATGGCGGACCTGCAGCGCAAGGGTCAGTACGACAAGCTGGCCGAGCTGCAGTACGGGCGGTTGCCCGAGCTGGAAGCGCGACTGAAGGTGGCCGAGTCGGCCAGCCACGACTCGGGCTCGGAAAAGCCGCGCCTGCTGCGCACCCAGGTCGGAGCCGAAGAGATCGCCGAGGTCGTGTCGCGGGCCACCGGCATCCCGGTCTCGCGCATGATGCAGGGCGAGCGCGCCAAGCTGCTGGGCATGGAAGCCGTGCTGCATGACCGCGTCGTCGGCCAGGACGAGGCTGTGCGTCTGGTGTCCGAGGCCATCCGCCGTTCACGCGCCGGTCTGTCCGATCCCAATCGGCCCTATGGTTCCTTCCTGTTCCTGGGGCCCACCGGCGTGGGCAAGACTGAGCTGACCAAGGCGCTCGCGCAGTTCCTGTTCGATTCGGACAATCACCTGGTGCGCATCGACATGAGCGAGTTCATGGAAAAGCACTCCGTGGCGCGCCTGATCGGGGCGCCTCCGGGGTACGTGGGCTACGAGGAAGGCGGCTACCTGACCGAAGCCGTGCGCCGCAAGCCCTATAGCGTGATCCTGCTCGATGAAGTGGAGAAGGCCCATCCCGACGTGTTCAATGTGCTGCTGCAGGTGCTGGACGACGGTCGCCTGACCGATGGCCAGGGCCGGACCGTGGATTTTCGCAATACGGTGGTCATCATGACCTCGAATATTGGTTCACAGCATATCCAGGATCTGGCGGATCAGCCCTATGAAGTGGTCAAGGAAGTCATCCGCGATGAACTGAAGACGGCTTTCCGGCCCGAGTTCCTGAACCGCATCGACGAAATCGTGGTGTTTCACGGTCTGGACGCTTCGCATATCGAACCGATTGCGCGCATCCAGTTGAAGCGCCTGGCCGAGCGGCTGGCCCAGCAGGACATGCGTCTGGAAGTCACGGACGCGGCTGTCCAGGAACTGGCGCGCGTTGGTTACGATCCGGTGTTCGGGGCACGACCGCTGAAGCGGGCGATCCAGCAGTATGTGGAAAACCCGGTGGCGCGGCTCATCCTGGAAGGCAAGTTCGGACCCAGGGACGTGGTACCCGTGGACTGGGATGGCGAGAAGTTCGTGTTCGAGCGTACCTTGCAGTAACGGCTTGTGCCCGGCTTTGGCCGGATGCTGGATGTGAAAAGGCCTTCGCGGACGCCGTCCGCGAAGGCCTTTTCCATGGATGGCGCGGGCGGCGGTCAGCCTGCGGGGCGCACCGTGGGTTTGACCGGCGGGTGTTCGGGTTCCTGGTGGTCTTCGTCGCCGTAGTATTTCACCCCGGTGCGCACGGCGTCTCGGCCGTTTGTGCGGCGCCAGCGGTTGGTGTCGCGCAGCGAGAACACGCAGCCGCAGTATTCTTGCTGGTAGAAGTGTTCGGCCTTGCTGATCTCGATCATGCGTTGAGAGCCGCCGCCCTTGCGCCAGTTGTAGGTCCAGTAGATCATGCCCGGGTAGCGGGCGGCTGCACGTTCGCCGCTGCCGTTGATTTGCTCCATGTTCTTCCAGCGCGAGATCCCCAGCGAACTGGTGATGGCGTCGAACCCGTGTTCATGGGCATAGAGGGCGGTGCGTTCGAACCGCATGTCGAAACACAGGGTGCAGCGCTTACCGCGCTCCGGCTCGTTCTCAAAGCCTTTTACCCGTGCGAACCAGTCCTCGACGTTGTAGTCGGCATCGATGAACTCAATGCCATGCTTGTCGGCAAAGCGGATGTTTTCTTCCTTGCGCAACTCGTATTCGTGCTTGGGGTGAATGTTGGGGTTGTAGAAGAAGATGGAATATTCGATCCCGGAGGCGTGGATGGCCTCCATGACTTCTCCGGAGCAGGGCGCGCAACAGGAGTGCAGCAGCAGCTTCGAGTGGTCTTCCGGCAGGGTCAGGATGGGACGTTGGAATTCGGACATGGCAGCAGGCCGCGCACAGGCGGCGCAATCAGGGACGGGGGAAAGCGCATTCGCAGTGGATGGCGCAAACCTCATTCTAGTCTTGGCCCAACACTTGCCGCCAGAGGCTGCGCACGGCGGCGCGCTCGCGCGTGAGCTCGGCAGCGGGGACGCGGGCCTTCTCGGCACCCTGCAGACGCAGGGCGTGCTGGCGGCGGCGGAAGATCCGGTAGGCGTCGGCCACCTCAGCCGCCAGGGGCCCGGGAATCAGCCCGGCGCGCGCTGCCAGCCCCAGCAGTGCGATGTTGCCCAGATTACCCAGCAGTTCGGGGTGTGCGCAAGATTGGCTCAGCACCAGGAACTGGGTGATGAACTCGATGTCCACCATGCCGCCTCGGTCGTGCTTCAGGTCAAAGTCCGGGCTGCGGTTGGGGTGGCCTTGAGAAATCTTGTCGCGCATGGAGCAGACGTCGCGGCGTAGTGCTTCCGGGTCGCGTGGCAATAGCAGGATGCGCCGGCGGATGTCCTCGAAGCGAGCGCCGATGTCCGCGTCACCGGCCACGAATCGTGCGCGGGTGAGGGCCTGGTGTTCCCAGGCCCAGGCATGCGTGGTCTGGTAGCGCTCAAACGCTGAAACTGGCACAGCCAGCAGGCCGGCGTCGCCGTCCGGGCGCAGCCGCAGATCGATTTCGTACAGTCGCCCCGACGAGGTCAGCGTGGACAGCCACGATGCCATGCGCCGGCCCAGCTTGGCGTAGCGCTCGCCGGCTTCCTGGTCAGGGTCGTCATACAGGAACACCAGGTCCAGGTCCGAGGCGTAGCCGAGTTCCTTCCCGCCCAGTTTGCCGTAGGCGATGATGGCAAAGCGCGGCGGGGCGGGGTGGTCGCGCTGGTCTCGCGGCAGGACCTGCGGCCAGACCCGGCAAATGGTCTCGGCGAGCAGCAGGTCTGCCAGTGCAGACAGGTGATCGGCCAGACCCTCCACGCTGATCACGTTTTCCAGGTCCTGAGCCAGAAGCTGGAAGGTGACCTGGTGCTGCACGTCGCGCATCAGGTTCATCTGTTGTTCCACGTCGGGCTGACCGTCGGGCAGCACGCAGGCGTCCAGGTCGGAGCGAAGCTGCTCGGCCAGCGCCGCGAAGTCTGGTGCCTGCATCAGGCTGCGCCATTCGATCAGGCTGTCCAGCAGCAGTGGGTAGCGCGTCAGGTAGCGCGAGGCCCAGGGGCTGGCGCTCACGATGCGCGCGATCCGCGCCAGGGTTTCCGGATATTCGGCCAGCAGCGCCAGATAGGCACTGCGTTGTGCGACGTGCTCCACCAGATCGAGCAGCCGCTGCAGGGTGTCGGCCGGGGTGTCCGTTCGCAGCGCCGCCTGGAGCAGGCCAGGCATCAGGGCGTTGACGCGCTTCTGGCTGGTCAGCGGCAGGCTCTGGATTCGGTGGCTGTCGAGCAGCGTGTCGATGCGGGCCTGCAGTTCGCCGTTCTGGGCATCCGGCAGGGGGGAGGCATCCGGTGGCTGCGGCGCGGCGGCGCGCGGGGATTTGTCATCGCCGCCCATACCAGCAATCCGGAAGGCATCACGGAAGCACTGGGCCACGAAGTCGCGGTGGTGGGCGAGCTCCCCCGAGAATGCCGCTGGATCGGCGTAGCCCATGGCGTGGGCCAGGCTGGCTGTGCCGTCCGGGGTGCGCGGCAGCAGGTGGGTCTGCTCGTCCTCGCGATACTGCAGGCGGTGTTCGATACGGCGCAGAAAGACGTAGGCCTCCTCCAACCCGCTGGCTTCGGTATCACCCAGGATGCCGGCGCGGCGCTGCCTGTGCAGCGCAGAGAGCAGGTTGCGCTGCTGCAGCGATGGCTGCCGACCGCCCCGGATGAGCTGGTTGAGCTGGACGACGAACTCGATCTCGCGGATGCCGCCTTCTCCCAGCTTGATGTTGTGGTGCGTGTCCACGCCGTTGCGGGCGTGTGCGCGGCGTTGCCAGTCGGTGCGGATGCGCTCGCGCAGGCCTCGCAGTGCCGATAGTGCGTCGAAGTCGAAGTATTTGCGATAGACGAATGGGAGGCGCAGGGACTCGATCTCGTGCGCCAGAGTATCGAAGCGGACCGTGTCGAACAGTGGGCAAGGGATCAGGCGGGCCTTCAGCCAGGCGTAGCGCTCCCATTCGCGGCCCTGGGCCACCAGGTAGTTCTCCAGCGCCGCCAGGCTCCATGCCAGGGGCCCGCTGTCGCCGTCCGGACGCAGCCGCAGGTCGGTCCGGAAGACGTAGCCGTCGGCGTCCTGTTCAGACAGCAGGGCAGACAGCAGGCGGCAGGCCTTGCCGTAGAACTCGTGGTGGCTGATGCGCCGGCGCCCATCGGTTTCGCCTTCCTCGCCATAGAGCATGATGAGGTCGATGTCCGAGGAAACGTTCAGTTCCTTCCCTCCCAGCTTCCCCATCCCCAGAATCAGCAGATCCTGCGGGGCACCCGTGTCGGCGTAGCGCGGTGTTCCGTGGATTTCGGACAGGGTGTGCATCGCGCAGGCGTAGGCCTGGCCGATGGCCAGATCTGCCAGTTGCGTCATGGCGGCCACGACTTCGTGAAGCGAGGCCAGCCCCGCGACATCACGAACCATGAGCGTGCCAAACACCCGTCCTCGTAGCCGGCGCAGGGCGGACTTCAGCGCGTCCTGTGGGATTGGCTGGTTCGTGTCGGTCCCGGTCAGTTCCTGGAACCAGTCCAGCAGGGTCTTGCGCGTGACAGCCTGCCCGGCGTCGGCCACCAGCCGGGCCTCGTGCTCGGGGTGCGCCAACAATGACCGGCGTAGAACCCCGGACCACTCCAGTGCGGGCTTTAATATAATGGCATCAGACATGGGAGCTGCCCGTGATTCAATTGGGCGGGCCGGCGCTGACCGACCTCGCAAGGGGTTCTAACATACTTCAAACAACGGCATGCGCCAATTGATTTCAAGCCGTTCCGCCACCTGGGTGCGCTGGCTTCTGGTCCTTGTGGCCTGCCTGTATTTCGGGCTAGGGCTTGGGCTGCTGGGCCTGCGGTATGTGGTTCTGCCGCAGATCGACCACTGGCGCCCGCAGATCGAGCATCGGCTGGCGGACAGGCTGGGCGTGCAGGTCAGGCTTGGCGCTCTGCATGCTGACTGGCACGGCTGGGATCCGATCCTGGATGTGCAGGGTTTGAGCCTGAGCGATGCGAGCGGGTACGAGCTTTTGAGCGCGCCGTCCGTGCAGGCCCGCCTGAACTGGCGGGCCTTGCTGCCGGGACATCGCGGCTTGCTCAGGCTTCGGGTAACCGGGATGGATCTGGATGTCTCCCGGCTGCCCGATGGGCGCGTGAGCCTGCTGGGCCTTTCGTTCGACCCCGGCGAAGCGGCGCCTGTCGCCCTGCCTCCGTGGCTGCAATGGGTACTGTCCCAGCCGCTGATTGCCTTTCATGATGTGACCGTGCGCTGGCGCGACCAGAATGCGCCCCCCTTGTCGTTCGATGAGGTCAGTGCTGTCTGGGTGCATGACACGACGCGTGGCGCGAGCCTGCAGGCTTCCGCGCGGGCCCGGGCCGCCGGCGATGCTCGCGTGCAGTTGCGTGCCGTACTGGACGACTTGACGCCGCTGATACAGGGCGAGTGGCCTGCTCATGCGCGGGCCTGGCTACATGCCTCGCAGATCACGCCGCTGGCTTGGCAGCACTGGGTGTCGGGAATGCCGACCGAGTGGCGGCAGGGAATGCTGGACCTGCAGGCCTGGGCTGAGATATCCAATGGGACCCCCCGGTTGACTGTACAGGGACGGATCGAGTCGCTGGACTGGGCTGGCGCGCAAAATGCCAACCTGCGCGTCCCGACGGCTGTTGCCTGGGCGCAGGGGTCCTGGGCGCAGTGGCACGCGCTGACACAGGCGCCTTCGGCTCAGGAATCAGCGGGCGGTGCAGGGACCGGATCGGTACCCGGGATCGCCTTCGAGGCGCGTGCACAGGGTGTCCAGCTGTTTCAACCCCAGTGGTTCGCCTCGGTGCTCGATCTGGGGGCGCTGTCGGCCAGAGGCCGCCTGCAGCGAGCAGCCGACTGGAGGCTTCAGATTGATCGCGCCAGCTGGCATAACGCGGATGCGGACCTGGACGCCCAGGGAACCTGGCGGAGCAACGCTGGTGCCGGTATTGCCGATCTGAGCGGCACCATTACGCGGGCGCGCATGGGCGCCATCCACCGTTACCTGCCGCTCGTGGTGAATGCGGATGCCCGCGAGTGGCTGGCCACGGGCTTGCAGGCGGGCGAACTGGTCGACGCCAATTGGCTGCTGAGGGGCGATCTCGCAGAGTTCCCGTTTGGTGACCGGCCACAGGCGGGGGACTTCAGAATCACGGGAGATTTTCGTGGCGCGCGTATCGACCTGGTGCCGGATATCGCGCTCAAGCAGTCCTGGCCCTTGCTGCAGATACCGGCGGGCCATGTCGATCTGCATCGCATGGATCTGAACCTGCGGGCGGATCAGGCCACCATGGCACCTTCGGATAAGCAGGTCATCGCCATGAAGGCGCTGCAGGCCCGTATCCCGGATATGGAGCATGAGCCTGTCCTGTCGGTGTCAGGCCAGACCTCGGCGCCGGCGGCAGCCTATCTGGCGCTGATCCAGCGGTCGCCGCTGGGCGGAATGCTCAGCGGCGTCTTCGACGAGGCGAGGGTCACCGGCGACTGGCAGGTTCCTCTGGCGATCACTGTTCCGCTATTGCACAGCCATGATGCCCAGGTCCAGGGGCGAGTGGACGTGCAACGGACCAGCCTGCAGTTTCTGCCTCAGGCGCCAGCCTTCCAGGATCTGGAGGGGCAGGTCCATTTCAGCGAGACCGGGGTGCGCATCGTCCAGCCCCTGAAGGGCCGCCTGCTCGGGGGGCCTGTCCAGGTCCTCGGTGATCTGGGCGATCATGCGGGTCCGGGACTGTCGTTCCACGGGCAGATGAGCGCTGCGGCGATCGGGCATTTTGCTGGTGTCCCAGGGATGAAGCGAATCACGGGAACCTTGGCTTACCAGGCCCGCCTGTCGCGTCAAAAGCGGGGGTACCTGCTGAACCTGGATTCGGACACGTCTGCGTTGGCACTGGATTTCCCGGCGCCGTTGTCCAAGCCCCAGGGCGAAGCGCGTACGCTGAATCTCCAGTGGTCGGACGCCGACCCCAGCGACGATACGCTGGAGATCCGCTATGGCAGCGGTCTGCGCGTGGACCTGCGCCATGCCCGTAGCGGCTCGGCCAAGGGCCCCTACTTTCAGCAGGCGGCGATCGGCCTGGGTCAGGCAGCGACACTGGCTCCGGGGCTACAGGTGGCGGTGGATTATCCGCTGTTCGATCTGGACGTCTGGAATCGGATCGTGGACGAGTTTTCCATTGTGCGTCGCGGTCAGGTTCAGGCGCGAGGCGGCCATACTGCGAAGCGCCCCCTGTGGCCCGATCTGGCATTGCTCTCGGTGCAAGCGGATCAGTTGCGGCTGTTGGGTACGCGCCTGGACCATTCCGTGCTGCGGGTCGTGAAGTCGGCTGATGAACGTTGGTCCATGAATGTGCGCTCCCTGCAGACCACGGGAACGCTGAAGTGGCAGGAGCGGGACGGGCGTGTCCAGGGGAAGATGTCGGCACGTTTTTCGCGGCTCAGCCTGGGTGACGACCCCAGAGACAACAATGCGCTTCTGCCGGATGCCCAGATCGATGAGGATGCCGCCTTTGACGACGATCTGGAAATTTCCGGAATCTTGCTGCAGGCCGACGACTTCCGGTTGTATGGCCGCCCGGTGGGTGCGCTTTCGCTGGAAGGCGAACGCGACGGGGTGCAGCATGTGTGGCACCTGCGCAATCTGCGGATTGGCGATGGCCAGACGCGTCTGGCCGGCAGCGGGACCTGGCGTCTTCGGGGAGACGATCGCGGCCTGACCCTGAATGCATCGGTCAAGACGGAGGACCTGGGGGCCTGGATGGATCGGGCGGGCTGGAAGGACGTGATGGTCGGGGGAAAGGGAGATCTGAAGGGCCGCTTCGAGTGGCGTGATCTGCCGTGGACCCACGACAAGGTCAACCTGCGGGGTGACCTCAAGGTGTCGCTGGACAAGGGACGCTTTCCGAAGCTGGGTTCGCACACGGCCAAGCTGCTGGAGTTTCTGTCGCTGCAGTCCATTGCCCGCCTGACCAAGCTGGATTCCGGCCTGGCCGGGCTGCTGCACGAGGGTGTGCCCTTTGATCAGTTGCGGGGGTCGGTGAGCCTGAACCAGGGCGTGGCCCAGGTGCACGACTACAAGTTGATCGGTTCTGTCGGCACCATCCTGCTCGAGGGCACGACCAACATCATGGACCAGACCTTCAACATGCAGGCCGTGGTGGTCCCCAATCTGGATGTCAGTGGCGCAGCCATCGCAGCCGGCATTGCCATCAACCCCATCATCGGGCTGGGCGCTTTCATCACGCAGTGGCTGCTGAAGACGCCGCTGGCCAAGGTAATGACGTCCCACTACCAGATTACCGGAACCTGGGATGACCCTAAGGTCCAGGATGTTCCGGTGGCGGCCACCGCAACGATCGCGCCGGACGTCCACTGAGGGCTGAGTGCCCCTGACGGGTGCGTACTGTCGTACTATTGTTACAAGGGTTTTCTGCCCGCGGCAGATAGGGAGACGATGTGGAACTGGACGTAGTCTTGGGCCTGGTGGTGCTGACGGTTCTGATCGTGCTTGTGGCGCTCGCGATGCGAAAGACTGAGCAGGCGCACTTCAAGGAAGTCATCGACCGCTTGGGCAAGCTGGAATCTGACAAGGAGGCCGCAGCCAGGATAGGGCTTCAGATGACTGAGACCTACGGCGCTTCCAAGCAGCTGGTTGCGGGCTTTAGCGCGATTCAGGGGCAATTGACCGATTTCGCAAATGGTCAGCGGGTCGCTGGCGATACCGTTACCGAACTGAAGTCCACTCTGCCTGCGGTGATTGCCGGTGATCTGCAAAAGGTCAGTACCGCCCTTCAGGAACTCATGACCTCCCGGGTGCTGCCAGTCCTGAGGGAGTCGTCGCAAGCCATGCACCAGACCATCGTTGAGGAACGCACGGCCGCCGAAAAGCGTTTCAACGAGCTCCGGGATAGCCTGCAAGCGGGCCAGCGCGAATTCACCGCTAAATCCGCCACCGACTTTGCTCAGCGAAGCCACGAACTCGACACCAAACTGGCCTCGTACCGACAGGAAGTCGAGACCAAGCTCCAGGCCAACGTAGAGTCCGTGCAGCAGCTCATCAAAAGTATCGAAGGCCGGTTTACGACCCTTTCGACTTCCAACACGGAAGCCATCAACAGCATCCGGGATTCCGTCGGCAGACAGTTGAAGGAAATGCGCGATGAAGCCGCCACGCATCGCACAGAGATGACGGCTATCACCAAGGGTGCGGTTGAGGGTCTGGAAGGCAAGGTCACCAAGCTGACGGTGGACAACAATGCCAATATCGAGAAGCTGAAGGTCGGTGTGGAGACGAAGCTTGTGGCCCTCCAGATGGACAATGCCGCAAAGCTCGAAGAGATGCGCAAGACTGTCGATGAGAAGCTCCAGGCGACGTTGGAGACCCGCTTGGGCGAATCCTTCAAACTGGTTTCCGAGCGTCTCGAACAAGTTCATCGCGGCCTCGGCGAGATGCAGACCCTGGCCAGCGGTGTCGGCGACCTGAAGCGCGTGCTGACCAATGTGAAGACTCGCGGGACCTGGGGTGAAATGCAGCTTTCCCGGCTGCTGGAACAGATGCTGACTGCAGAGCAGTATGTGGCCAACGTCACCACCAAGAAAGGTTCCAACGACCGCGTGGAATTCGCCATTCGTCTGCCGGGCAGAGAAGAAGACGTTGAAGTCTTTCTGCCAATTGACGCCAAGTTCCCGATCGAGGACTATCAACGACTCCTGGATGCCCAGGATCGGGCTGACCTTCCGGCCATCGACGAGGCTGCCAGGGCGCTGGAAACCCGCATCAAGGGCGAAGCCAGGACGATCAGCGAAAAATATATCGATCCGCCGAATACGACAGACTTTGCCCTCCTTTATCTGCCGATCGAGGGCCTCTACGCCGAGGTGCTGCGCCGTCCGGGCCTCGTCGAGATGCTGCAGCACGATTACCGGGTGACGGTCGCTGGCCCGACCACGCTGACTGCGATCCTGAACAGCCTGCAGATGGGTTTCCGGACGTTGGCCATCACCAAGCGATCGTCGGAAGTCTGGAAGGTGTTGGGTGCGGTCAAGACAGAGTTCGGCAAATTCGGCGACGTCATTGAAGCAGCAAGGCGGAAGCTCGAAGCAGCATCCAAGCAGTTTGAGCAGGTGGACGTACGTACCCGTGCCATCCAAAGAAAGCTCAGGGGGGTTGAGGAACTGCCGGTTGCGCCTGCGCGGGAGATGCTTGATGTCAGTCTCACCTCGGCTGGCGATGAGGATGAAGAGGATCCAGCGGGGCCTGCCCTCTTTCACAATCCGGGGGGGTAGCGCTCCGTCATGCTCTGACATGAAAAACACCCCAAAGGTTGGATTGGTGTCCAACTTTTGGGGTGCGGTTCACGCAGGAGCTTTTTTGATGTCCGGACAGCCGACCAGGGTCGAGGATCCGATCAGTACACACCCTGTGCCAGCATGGCGTCGGCGACCTTCACGAAGCCCGCGATGTTGGCGCCATTCAGATAGTTGATCTTGCGACCTTGCGAGCCGTGGCTCACGCAGTTTTCGTGGATACTGCGCATGATGCCATGCAGCTTGTCGTCCACTTGGTCGCGCGTCCACATGATGCGCTGCGAGTCCTGGGCCATTTCCAGCCCCGAGACCGCCACGCCGCCGGCGTTGCTGGCCTTGCCTGGCGCGTACAGCACGCCGGCGTCGATGAAGGCGCTTGCCGCCTCGATGGTGGAGGGCATGTTGGCGCCTTCGGCCACACAACGCACGCCATTGGCGATCAGTGCCTTTGCGTCGCCGATTTCCAGTTCGTTTTGCGTGGCGCAGGGCAGGGCGACATCCACCGGAACGTGCCAGGGGCGCTTGCCGTCCTCGTAGGTCAGGTTCAGTTGCTTGGCGTAGTCTTGGACCGTGCCGCGTTGCTGGTTCTTGATGAACATCAGGACGGCAAGCTTTTCGGCCGTGAAACCTTCAGGGTCCACGACGCAGCCATGCGAATCGGACACCGTGATGACCTTGGCGCCCAGCTGGATGCATTTCTCGATGGTGTATTGCGCCACGTTGCCGGAGCCCGACACGGACACGGTGTAGCCGTCCAGTGACTGATTGGCCTGCTTGAGCATTTCTTCCGCGAAATATACCAGCCCGTATCCGGTGGCTTCGGGGCGGATCAGGCTGCCGCCGAAGGAGATGCCTTTGCCGGTGAACACGCAGCCGCTCTGGTTCGAGAGCTTTTTCAACATGCCGGCCATGAACCCGACTTCGCGCCCACCCACGCCGATGTCGCCCGCGGGGACGTCGGTATCCGGACCCAGGTGACGATGCAGTTCCAGGATCAGCGCCTGGCAGAAACGCATGATCTCGGCGTCCGACTTGCCCTTGGGGTCGAAGTCCGACCCGCCCTTGGCGCCGCCGATAGGCAGGGTCGTCAAGGCGTTCTTGAAGGTCTGTTCGAAACCCAGGAACTTCAGGATCGACAGGTTCACCGAGGGGTGAAAGCGCATGCCGCCTTTGTACGGACCGATCGCCGAGTTGTACTGCACGCGAAAGCCGCGGTTGACGCGGATCTGGCCAGCGTCATCGAGCCATGCGATGCGGAACTGGATGGCGCGTTCTGGCTCTACCAGGCGTTCGAGCAACGCCTGGCTCGCGTAGCGCGGATTTTTCTGGATGAACGGCCACAGGCTGTGCATGACTTCGTTGACGGCCTGCATGAACTCGGGCTGATGCGGGTCCCGTGCCTTGACTTGGGACAGGAATTGATCGACAGAAGATAGACTCATCAGAAGTGCTCGCTTATTTTCTCATCATGTCAAAAAACTCGGCGTTGTTTTTGGTGGCCCGGATTTTGTCCAGGATGAATTCCATGGCCTCGACCTCATCCATGTCGTGGATGAATTTACGCAGCACCCAGATCTTTTGTAAAAGCTCGGGCTTGATCAGGAGTTCCTCGCGACGCGTGCCGGACTTATTCAGGTTGATGGCCGGGTAAATGCGCTTCTCGGCCAGTCGCCGTTCCAAGTGCACTTCCGAATTGCCAGTACCCTTGAATTCCTCATAAATGACTTCGTCCATACGGCTGCCGGTTTCGATCAGGGCCGTGCCGATGATGGTCAGCGAGCCACCCTCTTCGAGGTTGCGTGCCGCGCCGAAAAACCGCTTCGGGCGCTGCAGCGCGTTGGCGTCCACACCACCGGTCAGGACTTTCCCGGAGGCCGGCACGACCGTGTTGTAGGCGCGCGCCAGTCGGGTGATCGAATCCAGCAAAATGACAACGTCCTTTTTTAACTCAACCAGACGCTTGGCCTTCTCGATAACCATTTCTGCGACTTGCACATGGCGCGTGGCCGGCTCGTCGAAGGTCGAAGCGACGACCTCTCCGCGGACCGTTCGTTGCATTTCCGTCACTTCTTCCGGCCGCTCGTCCACCAGCAGCACGATCATCACGGCGTCCGGGTAGTTGTCGGTGATGGCATGGGCGATGTGCTGC
>NZ_SCQN01000021.1 GCF_004321985.1 Castellaniella sp.
GCCCGACCAGCGCCTGGCGCAACTGGCCGACGGCAGCCGGGTGGCTTACGACTATCTGGTGGTTGCCGCCGGTATCCAGATCAACTGGAACGCCATCGAAGGGCTGGAAGAGACTCTGGGCCAGCACGGGGTCACCAGCAACTACCGCTACGATCTGGCCCCCTACACCTGGCAGTTGGTCCAGCAGTTCAAGGGGGGTACAGCCATCTTTACACAGCCTGCCGGTGCCGTGAAATGCCCCGGCGCTCCGCAAAAAGCGCTGTACCTGGCCGCCGACCACTTCCGCCGCATCGGCGTCAAGGCTGAGAGCCTGCAGTTCCGCACTGCGGGTGCCAGTGTCTTCGGCATCCCCTTCTACGCGCAGGCGCTGGACAAGGTCATGGCTTCGTACGAGGCGGATCCGCACTTTGGCAGCAATCTGGTACAGGTACGCGGCGCAGAGCACATCGCCGTATTCGAGACCGTGGTGAACGGCGAAAAAGTGCGCGAAGAGGTGGCCTACGATCTGCTGCACGTCGTACCGCCCCAGTGTGCGCCCGACTTCATCCGACAGAGTGCCCTGGCCGACGCCAACGGCTGGCTGGAGGTGGACAAGCACACCTTGCGCCATCCCCGTTACCCCAACGTCTTCGGGTTGGGCGACTGCACCTCCTCCCCAAACAGCAAGACGGCAGCCGCCATCAAGGGCCAGGCGCCCGTACTGGTGAGCAACCTGCTCAGCGCCCTGAACAGCAGCGCGGGCAACATCGAATCCTACGACGGCTACGCCGCCTGCCCGCTCACTACCTCACGCGGCAAAGTGCTGCTGGCCGAGTTCACCTACGGCGGCACCATTACGCCCAGCCTGCCGCTCGACCCACGCGTGCCACGCCGCTTCTACTGGTGGCTCAAACGGTCCTTTCTGCCCTGGTTCTACTGGAACATTCTCATCAAGGGGCGCAGCCTGCCGGCGACGCACAAGTCGCGCAAGTTCCCTGTGGGGGTGCCTTCGGTGCAACCATAGTCGGATCGAGCAGGCGAGTGCGATGGGTTTTTGAAGTAAACTTTTTGTCTTTTAATAAGTTGACATCAAACTCCCATGCACCTGCCATTGCCAAAGAACCGCCCTGTGGAGGCCGGTCCCGGCGTCACAGAGGATCACGCCTGGACGTTGGAAACGATAGAGGCCCTGTTCGACGAACCCTTCATGGCTCTGCTGGCGCGCGCCCACGAAATCCATATGGCCCGCCACGACCCGCACGCCGTACAGCTGTCCACGCTGCTATCGGTCAAGACGGGCGGCTGCCCCGAAGATTGCGCCTACTGTCCGCAGGCACAGCGCTATCACACGGGCGTCGAGGCACAAAAGCTGCTGGAACTGGGCGAAGTCGTGGCCAGCGCCCGCGCCGCCAAGGCGGCAGGAGCCACCCGCTTTTGCATGGGGGCCGCCTGGCGCGGCCCCAAAGACCGGGATATCCCCAAAGTTGCCGCCATGATCCGCGAAATCAAGGCACTGGGCATGGAGGCCTGCGCCACCCTCGGCCTGCTGGGCGAAGGTCAGGCCGAAGCCCTGAAAGCGGCCGGCCTGGACTACTACAACCACAACATCGATACCGCACCCGACTACTACGGCGAAATCATCCACACCCGTGAATTCAAGGATCGCCTAAACACACTGGACCAGATCCGCCAGGCGGGCCTGAAGACTTGTTGTGGCGGCATCGTCGGTATGGGCGAAACGCGGCGCCAGCGGGCCGGCCTGCTGCATGCGTTGACCTGCCTGCCACAAGCGCCGCAGTCGGTTCCCATCAACCAGCTGGTACCGGTGCCGGGCACACCGCTCGCAGACGCCAGGCCGCTGGATCCGTTCGAATTCATCCGCACGATCGCAGTGGCGCGCATCGTGCTGCCCGATTCCGTCGTACGCCTGTCGGCCGGGCGCCAACAGATGAGCGACGAAATGCAGGCCTGGTGCTTTTTTGCCGGCGCCGGTTCCATCTTCGTGGGCGACAGACTGCTGACAACCCCCAACCCAGCCGAGGACCACGACCTGGCGTTGCTCAAGCGCCTGGACCTGCACCCCATGGACCGCCCGCCCACAGAAGGCGGCACTCTGCAGGAAACCACTCTCACACGCGTTCACTCGTAGCCGACGGACCATGCGGGCTTCAACAGCGTACTATTCAGGCGCGTCACAGATCGGAGTGCGACGAATGGCACCTCTTATCCCCGCATAAAATGCGGGGAATAACTTGCTCGTGCGGAGAAAGTACCCCATAATCTCCGCATGAGAAGCGGCGGTTACAAATACATTTGGCAGGCTAGCGACTGGCCGACTTGGCGCTATGACCTGGTGGCGCTTGCTGGGCCCATGGTGCAGGTGAGTCGTGCCCAGGGACTCTTGATGGGGCGCCTGGCGGATGTGGGCATGGCGCTGCGCGCCCAGGCGAGCCTCGCCGCACTCACCGAGGACGTAGTCAAGACCAGCGAGATCGAGGGCGAGCAGCTCAATGTCGAATCGGTGCGTTCGAGCATCGCGCGTCGACTGGGCGTGGACATCGGTGCCCTGGCTCCGGTCGATCGTCACATCGAAGGTGTGGTCGAGATGGTGCTGGACGCCACCGCCAACTGCACAACCTCGGTCACTCGGGAGCGGTTGTTCGGCTGGCATGCCGCGCTGTTTCCCACCGGCTACTCAGGCATTTCCAAGATCAAGGTCGGCGGCTGGCGAGACGATGCCAATGGCCCGATGCAGGTGGTATCCGGTCCCATCGGCCGCCAGCACGTGCATTTCGAGGCGCCGCCCGCCGATCGCCTGGAGTCTGAAACCAGCCGATTCCTGGACTGGCTCAATAGCGCATCAAGCGAACCGCCGCTGCTCAAGGCCGGCCTCGGGCATCTCTGGTTCGTCACCCTGCACCCGTTCGACGATGGCAACGGACGTATCGCTCGGGCCATCGGCGACCTGCTGCTGGCACGTGCCGACGGCAGCCCACAACGCTTCTATAGTTTGTCGGCGCAGATCCAGCGGGAGCGCAAGGCCTACTACGACATCCTGGAGCGGACCCAGAAGCGATCGGTGGACGTCACCGAGTGGCTCGCCTGGTTCCTCGACACGCTCCATCGC
>NZ_SCQN01000001.1 GCF_004321985.1 Castellaniella sp.
CGTACGCGCAGTGCGCGGCGCACTTCGTCGGGCAAATTTCGCACGGTTAGAACGGCCATGGCTTGTACCTCACGATATGACTTCATTGCATTCAATATAACTAAATGAAGGCGTTGTGTCACACACTTGGTGATTGGCTTTATCCGATGGGGGCCGAATTTTCATCCACGTCCCATGCGTTCTGCTCGCGATACGTATATTAATGCGATACACTTTGGTATGATCAAGGCATTCAAACATCGCGGCATGCAGAGGTTCTTTGAGACTGGCTCCAAGGCAGGCATTCAGCCCGCGCATGCCAAAAGGCTGTCTCGGCAACTGCGGCAACTGAACGATGCCGCGGGGCCTGATGACATGGATATGCCGGGCTGGAACCTGCACCCGTTGAAAGGCCGTGATCTGAAGGGCCATTGGTCAGTGCAGGTTGATGGAAACTGGCGCTTGACCTTCGCATTTGAAGGCCAGGACGTGATCCTGGTTGACTATCAGGATTATCACTAGGAGGACGCGATGCGTATGTATAACCCCCCTCATCCCGGTGAAACGCTGCGAGAGGACGTGCTGCCGGCACTTGGCCTGTCTGTGGCCGAGGCTGCGCGTCAACTCGGCGTGAGCCGCGTAGCGCTATCGCGTGTTTTGCATGGTCATGTTGCTATCTCGGTGGATTTCGCGCGTAGGCTGGAAGCCTGGTTGCGCAAGCCTGATGGGCGTGGGCCCAGTGCGGAAACGTGGTTGCGCGGCCAGATTGCCTACGATCTGTGGCGGGCCGAACACTCGGGGGAGGGTCTAGATGTCGAGCCGGCGCACGCGGCTGCGTAATGGGTGTTTGGGTCCAATGTGAACAGTGATTTCGGTATCCGTTCACGATGCTGTGACGGTGATATGGACCTCTGTGTTGGCCTTGCCCGCATCTCCTACTATTGTTGCATGTGTTCACGTAGCCATTCTGCGAAGCGTCGTTCGTCCATTTCCCCTGCGGCCACGGAATATATCGCCTGCGTCGCTTCTGCCTGAGTGGCCCTCAGGCGGCACCCGTTCAGCAGAAAAAACAAACCGACTGCCAAAAAAGCCACCCGCTTATTGCCGTCGACGAACGGATGGTTCTTCGCCAGCTCGACTCCATATGCCGCCGCAAGATCAGCGGCATCCGGGGTGGCGCCGCAGGCGACCAGATTCAGCGGGCGAGATAGCGCCGAGTCGAGAAGCCCTTCGTCGCGCACACCTGGCGTGCCGCCGTGTTCGGCGAGGCTTTCATCGTGCAAAAGTAGCAGCGCCAGGCGATTGATCCACCGCCAGCCGCTCATTTGGCAAGCTGGTGGAATGTGTCGCGATACGCCCGCATGAATTCGCGGCCGTGTTTGAGTTGTTCTTCCAGCGCCGGATCGTAAGGCGTCAGAGTCACGCCGCCATTGGCCGAATCCGTCACGAAGACCGAGTCTCCCTTGGAAACGCGTAACCGGGCAAGAACCTCCTTGGGGAGAATGACGCCGACGAGGGATGGACCCTTACGACTCCCACGGGTTGATGACGGTCAGGCCGGCGGCTTCGAACGGGTTGACGTCGCGTGTGGCAACCGTAAAGCCGCGCGCGGCGGCCGTGGCGGCGATGTAGCCGTCCGCATTGCCGACGGCCTTGCCTTCTGCCTTCGCTCGCGCCATCAGTTCGGCGTAGATCCGTGCCGCATCGAGGTCGAACGACAGCACGCGGCCCGCGAAGGCCGTCAACACGTCGCGCTCCAGGCGCTCCTGATAGATTGCTCGCCGCTTGCCTGCCGGCATGGCCGCCACGCCAAAACGCAATTCGGCCACGGTGATCGAGGACAGGTACAGGGTTTCGACCACTTGCGAGTCTATCCACGCGAGCACATTTGGGGCTGGCGTGATCTTCCAGAGTTCGGAAATGACGTTGGTGTCGACGACGATCATTCGAAATGGATCGGTTCGGCCGGGGTCTTGTCGCGGAGTTGGTCGAAGCGCTTGGCCTCGGCATCGGTAAGCCCACCCGCTTCGCGCGCGATGGACGCGAGCAGCGAACCGAGTTTCAGGCGGCCCTCGGGTTTGACCGCCGCTTCCAGGATCGCCCTTACTTCGGCCTCGGTACTGCGCCCGTGGACGGCCGCGCGTACGCGCAGTGCGCGGCGCACTTCGTCGGGCAAATTTCGCACGGTTAGAACGGCCATGGCTTGTACCTCACGATATGACTTCATTGCATTCAATATAACTAAATGAAGGCGTTGTGTC
>NZ_SCQN01000022.1 GCF_004321985.1 Castellaniella sp.
TCGCGGTCGAGCTGAACCTGGATCCGCTCGATGTCATTCGCCGCAATCTGCTGACGCCGGACGTTTTTCCGTATCGTGCTCCGGCGGGGGCATTCATTGGATCGGGGAATTATCAGGAATCCATTGCTCTGGCGTGTTCACAGGGTAGGCTGGACGAGCTGCTGGAGAGGCGTGCGCAAGCGCGGGTCGAGGGGCGTCTCTATGGAATAGGATATACCGCCGTCGTCGAGCCATCGATTTCAAACATGGGCTACATCACGACAGTGATGACGGCGGAAGACCGCGCAAAGGCGGGTCCAAAGAACGGGGCCATCGCAAGCGCGACGGTCAGTGTGGATCCCCTGGGCAGCGTGACCGTCATCATCGATTCAGTCCCCGGCGGACAGGGGCACCGGACTGCGGCCGCACAAGTCGTGGCGGACGTGTTGGGACTGGATACGGATGATGTGATCGTCAATACCGAACTCGATACCCAGAAGGATGCCTGGTCGATCGCGGCGGGGAACTATTCGAGCCGGTTTGCCGGCGCGACGGCAGGCAGCGTGCATCTGGCAGCCGTGAAAATCCGCGAAAAGATGGCGGCCATCGCGGCCGATATCCTGAAGCAGCCCGTCGATACGATCGAGTTTGCCGACCATTCCGTGTTCTCACGAGTCGACTCCGGGCATTCGCTTCGGTTTCACCGGGTGGCCGGAACGACGCACTGGTCTCCTGGCACGTTGCCAGAGGGCATGGCGCCGGGCCTGAGGGAAACCGTGTTCTGGACGCCACCCCATGCGGATGCGCCTGACGAGCACGATGTGATCAACAGTTCGGCGGCCTATGGTTTCATCTTCGATATCTGTGCCGTGGAGGTCGATCGTGTGACCGAGCAGGTGCGCATTGACCGGTATGTCACTTCACATGATGCGGGCAGGATCCTGAATCCGGCTCTTGCGGACGGTCAGATTCGCGGTGGCTTTGCTCAGGGCATTGGGGCAGCGCTGCTCGAAGAATATGACTACGCGGCGGATGGCAGCTTTCTGTCCGGCACGTTCGCGGACTATCTCGTGCCCACGGCTTACGAGGTTCCGGACCCCATCATTGTCCATCTGGAGACTCCTTCGCCCTTTACGCCGCTAGGGGCCAAAGGTCTGGGCGAGGGCAACAACATGAGCACGCCGGTGTGCATCGCCAATGCAGTTGCGGATGCGCTGGGCGTGGCGGATGTCCGGCTGCCGCTGACGCCTTCACGTATCCATGCGCTTCGAGGCATTCCTGATCCGCAGCCGTCCGGTACATCCAGACAAGTTGTCAATCAGGTTCCGCCGCCGGCCGGAGACAGCGCTCTGGTCATGTCGGGGGCAGTGGATCTTCCCGCGCCGCCTGAACGGGTCTTTGCCGTGTTGCTGGATCCCGATGCGCTGGCCAGCGTGATTCCGGGCTGTCACCGTCTGGAGAGGATGGGTGAGAACCGCTTCAGTGCGGACATCACGATCGGTGTCGGTATCGTGAGGGCGCGTTACCGCGCCGAGATCGAGCTGGGCGATCTGAAGCCGCCTCATCAACTTTCGCTGGGCGGCAAGGGAATCAGTGCGCTGGGAAGTGCAGAGGGGCGTGGCACTGTTCGTCTGGTTCCGCTGGAAGGTGGAACCCGGCTGTCGTATGACTACGCAGTATCGGTCAGCGGCAAGGTGGCCGCCGTAGGTGGGCGGATGCTCGAAGGCGCGGCACGAATCATCCTGCGCCAGATGTTCGACCGCCTTGGCAGGATGGCCTCCACCGGCGGCGTGGCTCCACGTCTGTCCTGGTGGCGGCGTGTACTGGTGTGGCTGGGGATGCGTCCATGAAACCGGTTCCTTTTGATTATGTCAGGGTCGAAAAGATTTCAGAGATTTTCGATGCCTTCGACTCGTATGGACAGGATGCGCGCATCCTCGCGGGTGGCCAGTCGCTGATGGCAATGCTGAATTATCGGTTGGCCAGGCCCAAGGCGCTGATCGACATTTCTCGGTGTCCGGAACTGGCGTATGTGCGGGTCGAAAAAGGCGCCCTTGTCGTTGGTGCGGCGGCCACCCAGGCTAGCGTGGAATGGCGCGAGTCGCTCGAGCGAGAAGTGCCTCTTCTCAAGCTTGCTTTCCCCTTCATCTCTCATTTTCAGATTCGTAATCGTGGAACAGTCTGCGGATCCATCGCGCATGCCGATCCCAGTGCGGAACTTCCGCTCTGCCTGACGGCGCTCCAGGGCGAGGTGGTGTTGCTGGCGCGGCATGGCCAGCGCATCTTGAAGCCGGATGAATTCTTTACCGGGATGCTTTCGACGGCGGTGGAACCGGGCGAATTGGTGAAGGAAGTGCGCTTCCCGCTGGTAGCCGACGGACATCGGTACGCCTTTGATGAGGTTGCGATGCGACGGGGGGATTTCGCGGTAGCCGGCGTAGCCCTTGATGCGTCTCCGCTGGAAATATCCCTGACCGTGGGCGGGGTCGCAGATCGGCCCGTGCGCCGCACGTGGCCGAGTTCCTTGGCTGAATCGGACGTCGATGACGCACTCAATGAGTTTGCCTGGGATTTGCAGGCACAGAGCGACAGCCACGCCAGCGCGGAATACCGGCGCCATCTGGTGCGGGAATTGGGACGGAAACTCATTTTTGGAACACGCCATGAAACGGTATCTTAAAGACAATCCGCACCTCGTCGCCCTGACTTTGAATGGCAGGGAAGCCAGCGGCTTGGCTGAACCTCGCACGCTACTGTCTGATTTCCTGAGGCACACGCTGGGGGCGACGGGAGTGCACGTGGGCTGCGAACATGGTGTCTGCGGGGCGTGCACGGTGAAGATCGACGGAGTCGCCATGCGTTCGTGCCTTCAATTGGCGGTCCAGGCAGAGGGGTCTGTCGTGGAGACCGTCGAGGGTCTGAATCGGGACTGCGGGCAGGAGCTCAATACCCTCCAGCTTTCCTTCAAGAACCATCATGCCTTGCAGTGCGGCTTTTGCACGGCGGGAATCCTCATGTCCTGCGACGATTATTTACGGCGTGTCCCCAATCCGACTCGGGAACAGGTCAGAGACATGTTGACCGGGCACCTGTGCCGTTGCACCGGCTACACGAATATCGTGGACGCGGTGGTGGATGCCGCTGTTTCACACGATGAACAGCAGAAGGGGGAGGTTTGGCATGCTTGACCTGGGTCGTAGTTTCGTTGCTTCGGTGGAGAGGGACCCCGGCGCGCTGGCCATCGTGGATGCCGACCTGCATCTGTCTTATGGCGACTGGTTCGACCGTATCAGACGCATCGAAGGGGGGCTGGAGAAGCTGGGGATCGAGCATGGCGACCACGTGGTGGCCATCTTGCAGAACCGCTGGGAAATGGCGACCCTTCATTGGGCGTGCCAGTTGCTGGGTGCCATCATGACGCCGCTGAATTGGCGCGCAAAGGCCGACGAGGTGGATTATTGCTTGACCATTTCAGAGGCCAGGGCGGTCGTCTACCAGGACGTTTCCGAGGAAGCGGTACGCGCCGCGCCCGCCGCCGGTAAGCTTCCGAAGATATCCGTTGGCGATTTGTCGGGTGGAACGGTCCAGTTCGGGGAGCTGCTGTCGTCGAGCTACGCCGGGAATCTGGTCAATGCCGATGCCAGTGACTGGTCCCTGATGCTGTTCACTTCGGGGACGACGGGCCGGCCGAAGGGTGTTCCCCGACGCCATTGCCATGAGCGCTCCGCGGCACTTGCGCATATCGCCCAGAATCTGTACGGGCGCGGTGAGTGCACGCTTGGTGTCATGCCTCTCTATCACACGATGGGTGTGCGGTCGTTGTTGTCCATGGCCATGATCAACGGGTGCTTCGTTTGTGTTTCAAGATTTGATCCGGCGGCGGTGTTGCGGGTCATCGAGCAGGAGCGTGTCACCAACCTCTATCTGGTTCCGACCCTGTATCACGACATTCTCGCTCATCAGAATCTGCCGGCCACCGATATTTCTTCAGTGCGCAAGCTTGGTTTTGCCGGCGCTTCGATGACGGCCTCGCTGCTCAAGCGGCTGAACGAGACTTTCAAGCCGAATCTCTTCGTCAACCATTATGGTTCTTCGGAGGTCTACACCTGCACGATCGACCAGAACGCGGTTGCGAAACCCGGCAGTGCCGGGAAGGCGGGGCTCAATCAGCGCATTCGGGTTATCAAATTGGACGCCCAGAGTGGCGACGAGGTTGCCGGCGTTCGGGAAGAGGGGCAGATCATCGCGGACCTCGTGGGCGACGAGGCGTTCGAAGGATACTGGAAGCGTCCGGACGCAAACGAGAAAGCATTGCATGGTGGCTGGTTCCTGACGGGAGACCTTGGCTACTTCGATGAGGATGGGGATCTGTTCGTGACCGGACGGGTCGACGACATGATCATCAGCGGTGGCGAGAACATTTCTCCGACCGATATCGAGAGTCTGTTGTCCACGCACCCAGCTGTTGACGAGGTGGCTGTCGTCGGTTTGCCGGACCCCCGATGGGGTCAGAAGGTTGCGGCATTCATCAAGCTGAAGGCCGCTGCGACCAAGGATGATCTGGACGCGTATTGCCGGGAATCGGACCTGCCCAATTACAAAAGACCGCGTGAATACGTGTTTGTCGAAGAGTTGCCAAAGTCCGCCGTGGGAAAGATTCTACGCAGACTCATTGCAAAGGGAGCATCCGGAAAGCAGAGCTGATTTGCCGTTGCATGACCCGGGCTGCCGTTCTCGTTCTCGTCTTTATTGTATGGAGGAGTGACATGAATCTTAAAAAATGCACATTGGCGGTTTTCGCCAGCAGCCTGTTGTTCGTTTCCGCGCAGGCGGTTTCAAAGGTTGGTTCCTGCAATGATCCCATCGTTTTCGGGACCACGATTTCGGAGTCCGGTGCGTTTTCGACGTTAACGGACAACTGGAGCAAGATGACGGAGGAGTTTGCGAAAGAGATCAACGCATCGGGTGGCATCGAGGTAAAGTCCTGCGGCAAGAAGTTGCCGCTGAAATTCGTGATCTATGATGACCAGAGCATTCCATCGACAGCCGTGTCGTTGTATGAAAGGCTGGCGACGGTGGACAAGGTGGACTTCTTCGTTGGTCCGGACTGGTCCTCCATTGGTAACCCCGTGGCTGCCATTGCTGAGAAGCACAAGATCCCGATGGTGGCGGGGAATGTCGCCACACTGTCCATCTATCAGCACGGCTACAAATATCTCTTTGGGACACCTTACCCGGAAGTCCCGCTCTGGTCAGAGCGTTATTTCGATATGATTTCTAAGATGACGCCGAAGCCGAAGTCCATCTACTTCATCACGCAGGATAATCCGGTGATGCGGGCCATCACGGATACATGGTCCAAGAAGGCGGAAGAGCAGGGCTTGAAGGTCCTCTCGAAGGTCGTCTTTCCATCGGGCCTGATGGATTTCACAGGGATGCTCGCCAAGGTGCGCGCAGCCAAGCCGGATATCCTTTATATCAGCTCCTTTGATGGCGCTTCAGTTCCACTCGTCCAGCAGATTCGACAGCTCGGAATCCACGCGATGGATGTACATCACACGATGCTCACGGGATCGCTCTATCGGCAGGTGGGAAAGGACATCGAGGGTATGACCGGAGAACTCCCCTGGTATCCTGGCGTGAAGGGTGATTACAGCGATTTGGTGGAGAGCGTGCTGAAAAGATCGAAAGTTGACATGTTCGACGACATCTTCACGTTTGCGCGGGTTGCCTCTTATCTCGTGATGGTACAGGCCATCGAGAAAGCTGGTGTGGTGGATCGCGAGGCCGTCCGTCAGGCTCTGTACAAGGGCACGTTCAAATCACCGGCAGGGAATATCGTATTCTCGGACAATGGCTTCCCCGAGACCAACGGAGCTTTTACGCTTCAGATGCAACATGGCAAGCCTGTCGTCGTTTGGCCTTCCAGTGTGGCAACCGGCAAGGTGATCTGGCCTTCGCCTACTTGGCAATAATCGGTGGAAACCGCCTCCGGTAATGCGGTCCGCTTCGGGGGCGCTCCATCCTGAAATCATGGGTGTACGGTAATGCCTATCGAAGTCATCCTTCAGGTTCTAATAGGCGGTATTCTGCTGGGAGGCCTCTACGCGCTCATAGCGTTCGGGTTGTCTCTGATCTACGGGATCGTCAAGATCTTGAATTTCGCGCACGGGACCATGCTGGCGGTTTGCGGGATAGCCGCCAGCGTGTTGTATACCGGGCTTGGCCTGCACCCCTTGGTCATCGCGATCATCATCACGCCTCTCATGTTCCTTTTCGGGTATCTTTTTTACAGATCCCTGATCTACCCGCTGGAAAGCCGGAGTGAGTTCGAAAGCGTCGTTGGCAGCGTGCTGGTGACGGTCGGCGCCATGCTCATTTTGAGTGATGTCGCGACGTCTCTGGCGAGTGCGACACAACGGAATATCCAGCTTCCCTTCCATGCGATCAATCTGAACGGGATCGTGATATCCACGACTCAGATGTATGTCTTGCTGGGAATTGTGGTGCTAACGATTCTGGTGCAGCTTTTTCTGAGCAAGGCGTGGCTGGGCCGCGCAATCAGGGCGGTCACGCAGGATCGCGTTGGCGCGCAGATTTGCGGTGTGCATAGTATCAAGCTGAAAAGCATCACGTTTGCCTTCGGTTCAGCCACTGTCGCAATTGCCGCGATCCTGTACACCATGTCCTATCCGGTGAGCCCGTACATGGGGTTCCCTCTGACGGTCAAGGCATTCACGATCATCATATTGGGAGGTATCGGCAATCTTCGCGGGGCACTTTATGCCGGCGTTTTCCTTGGGGTGGCTGAGAGCATGACGAGCCTGTTCTGGGATGCCGAATGGGCCCCGGCGGTCAGCGTTGTCCTGATGTTGATGATTCTCATCATCTTTCCAAAGGCTAGCGGGCAGAGGCAGTCGTGAAAATAATCCATGGTAATCAGCTTCTGATCGCGGTCCCGGTAATATTGATCCTGGCCGCCGTGCCTATCTTTGGCAGTGTCTACGCTGTTTCCTTTTTGTTCAGTGTCCTGATATTTTATATATTGGCTGCCAGCTGGGACTGGGTCGCTGGCGAGATGGGCTACATCAATTTGGGGCATTATGTATTCTATGGTGTTGGCGCTTACCTTTTCTCGCTCTCTCTGGTGTCCGGCATTCCGATCTGGTTGTCCATACTGATCGCCTTGGTTGTGACGGGAGTCGTTGGGTTGTTGATTGCGTTTCCGCTGTTTCGCCTGCGAGGCGACTATTTTGCTTTTGCGACGCTGGCCCTTTTGCCCCTGTTCGAACTGATTGCCAGTAATCTCACCTCCATTACAAACGGCGTGGACGGTATCATTCTTCCGGCTGCCAATATTCTGACGCGGGCCTATTATCTGGCTGTCGTTCTGTGCGCGGTCACGTTCTTGACGACGCTCTGGTTGACGAAGCGCCGGTTCGGATACGAGCTCCGGAGCATCAGGAATGATGAGTCCATGGCGGAGATGGTTGGTGTCCGAATTACTCCTGTGAAGGTCTTGGTATTGGGGCTCAGCGCGAGTTTCGCGGCATTAGCCGGAGCCATTCAGGCTTGGCAGTTGAATTATATCGATCCCCGGACAGTGTTCGGTTTGGATATCGCACTCGTGCCGATTGCCATGGCGCTGTTTGGTGGCTCAGGGCTCCGTTGGGGCCCCGTCGTTGGCGTCGTGATTCTTGCCTTTATCCAGCAGTGGCTGCTGATCAACCTGCAGTTTCTTCATGTCGCGGTCTTTGGATTGATCATTCTTTTGATCGGCCGTTTCATGCCGGGTGGTTTGCTGCGGGCTACCTGGCTGAAGAGGATCCCGGCCTTGAATCCGTTGACCCGGGAGCATCATGAGTTTGTGGTTCAGGATGCGCTCATCGCAGCGCCCGCTGGTGCAAAGTTGCCTCTGGTGCGGGCGGCGGCGTCTGACAAGGCCGGACCTGTTCTGGAATGTCGGAACGTACGGATGGAGTTTGGTGGGAACATCGCGGTCAACGATGTGAGCCTGGTCGTGCAGCCTGGAGAGATCGTGGGGCTCATCGGACCCAATGGGTCGGGTAAGACGACGTTGTTCAACTGCATCTCCCGGGTTCTGACGCCTACTGCTGGAACGATACGGTTGGATGGTCGTGGCCTGGCCGCGCTTCGCCGAGACGAAATTGCTCAGCTCGGCGTGGGACGGACAAATCAGATCCCGCGACCTTTTGGCGATTTGACTGTCCGGGAGAACGTGGCGGTCCCACTGATGCATGGCAAGGGATGTCTGGAGCCTCGGGAAGCCCTTTCAAGGGCTGCCAGTTTTATTTCGTATGTCGGACTGGCCAATCGCATCGATGACAGAGCGGATGCGCTCTCCCTGCAGGAGAAGAAAGCACTGGAGTTTGCTAGGGCCATTGCGACACGCCCGCGCCTACTTCTGGTTGACGAGGTTGCGTCAGGTCTGACGCCTGTCGAGATCGACCGGTTCGTGGAGCACATCCGCGGTATCCGCGATGATTTTGGAATAACGGTCATCTGGGTCGAGCACATCTTTTCGGCGCTTGCAAAGGTTGTGGATCGGGTGGTGGTGCTCGAGCAGGGTACCTTGATCGCGGACGGGCCGTTGGAGTCGGTGATCCAGGACCAGCGTGTTCTGGACACGTACTTGGGCAGTGCCTTGAGGGAAGTCGCGTAATGCTTAAAGTCGAAGGTATTGCCGTCGATTACGGCAAGGTTCGGGCGCTGTGGGATGTCAGTCTCTTCGTGAGGGAGGGGGAACGTGTCGCGCTGTTGGGTGCCAATGGAGCGGGCAAGTCGACCACCGTCAATGCTATCGTGGGGCTCGTGCCCACGAGCGCCGGACACATCGCCTTTCAGGGTCAGCCATTGGCTCACCAGGATACGTCCGACACGATCGCGAAAGGGATTTCGCTGGTTCCCGAAGGACGAAGACTCTTCCCGGCCATGAGTGTCTATGAGAATCTCGCCATGGGGGCGTTCAGCCCGCGTTCCCGCAAGGGGGTCGATCGCGAGATGGAACGAGTCTTTGATCTGTTTCCGATTCTCAAGGAAAAAAGCTCGCAGAAGGCCGGCGAGTTGAGCGGCGGCCAGCAGCAACAGGTCGCCATCGGGCGCGCGCTGATGTCATCACCCAAACTGCTGCTTCTGGATGAGCCTTTCATTGGTGTCGCTCCCAAAGTTGTGGAAGAGATCCTCGACACGCTGAGGCATATCGGCACCAGTGGGGTCACGGTATTGCTCGTCGAGCAGAATATTCATCGGGCCTTTGGTTTTGCATCTAGGGCGTATGTGCTCGAAAACGGACGCACGGTGCTAGAGGGCGACTGTGGTGATCTGGCGGACAATCCGGAGTTCACGCGGAAGTTCCTGGGACTCAATTGATACCCTGAACGGAGCGGGGAATCCGAGCGGAGGCTGCCCAAGGGTGGTCGATTTCGTATGGCGAACAGGAGTGATGATGGCTGGGAATAGCAGGATCAACGGTAGTGTGGCGATCGTGACTGGCGCCTCCCAGGGAATTGGCGCGCAGTACGCGAAGACTCTGGTGGCTGAAGGGATTTCAGTGGTGATTGCCGATGTACAGGACGGGGAACCGCTTGCCAAGGAACTGATTGGGGTCGGTGGAGCGGCTTTGTACGTAAAGACAGATGTAACGAATCCGGATTCGGTCGGGGACATGGTGTCTGCCGCAGTCGCCAGGTTCGGTGGCGTGGACATTCTGGTCAATAATGCAGCGCTTTTTGGCAAGGTCGCGTTGAAGCCGTTTTCCGAGATCGATTCTCAGGAATGGGATCGCATGATGGCGGTCAATGTGCGCGGCAGTTTCGAGTGCGTTAAGGCCGTCTTCCCCGAAATGAAAAAGAAGAACTACGGGAAGATCATCAACATCGCTTCCGGCACGGTTTTCAAGGGTGCGCCCATGATGCTGCACTACGTGACATCCAAGGGCGCGATCGTGGCGATGACGCGCGCGCTGGCGCGCGAACTGGGTGCATATGGCATTCGAATCAACACACTGGCCCCCGGGCTGGTGATGAGCCAGAACGTGATGGAAAGCCCTTACTGGAAGGGGGACATCGTCGCACGAAACATTTCCAGCCGTGCGCTCCGTCGCGAGGCTACGCCAGAGGATATGTGCGGAACCCTCCTCTATCTGTGCAGTCGTGACAGTGACTTCGTGACCGGTCAGGTCCTGGTCGTGGATGGCGGGTCGGTCATGCATTAGGGTTGCCGCCTGGAATATTGATGCTTGTGTTTTGATTCTTTTGGACTGTCATGATGGATGCGCAGAATTTCATAAACGGTGGGTGGGTCGGTGCTGTCGGGCTCGCGAAATGCGAGAGTATCAATCCAGCCAACGGCGAGGTGATTGGGTCCTATCCCGACTCCACGATCGAGGATGCGCGCCAGGCGATTGCCTGTGCGGTGGATGCATTCAATCGGCCGGTCTGGTCCCATAGTCCTCGCCTGCGCCAGATGGTGTTGTTGCGCTGGGCCGACCGGCTCGAGTCCCGGATCGATGAGCTTACTCAGATCCTGACTCGTGAAAATGGAAAGGTCCTGGGCCAGTCGCGCGGCGAGATCGCCGGGGCGATTTCCGAGATCCGATACTATGCGGGTGTGACGCGTTTCATTCCTGGCCGCGCGCTGGAAGTGGAGCCCGGGGCCTATTCGACCGTGTTGCGGGAACCTGCCGGTGTGGCTGGAATCATCGTGCCCTGGAATGCGCCCGCGGTGTTGCTTGTCCGGGGATTGTGTCCGGCGCTAGCGGCGGGTTGTTCGACGGTGATCAAGGCCGCACCTCAGGCATCGCTGATCATGTACGAAATGATCAGGGATCTGTCCCTGGTCCAGGACCTTCCCGTCGGAGTAGTCAATATTCTTTTCGAGAAGGGGAGCGCGGTTGCGCACGGGCTGGTGGCGTCGCCGGATGTCGCCGTCATCTGTTTCACTGGGTCCAGCGCCGTAGGCCAGCAGATTATGGCAGCGGCGTCGTCGACGATGAAGAAATTGTCACTGGAGCTTGGCGGAAAGTCATGCGCCGTCGTCTTTCCCGACGCATCCATACCCGACGTGGCGGTCAAGTTGGCTCGGGCTTCCATGATCATTTCGGGCCAGCAGTGCACGGCTGCCAGGCGTGTGCTGGTGCATGCGTCCCGATATAACGAGATGAAGCGTGCGCTCTCGGAAGCCTTAAATGGCATGGTCGTCGGACCCGGCGTGGCTCCAGATTCCGATATCGGCCCACTTATCGATGAGGGCGCTCTGGCGCGCGTGACGGCGAGCGTAGCCAGGACGCTCGACGAATGCGATGAGGTCATCCTTCGCGGCGAGCGTCTTCATGGTGCGCTGTCGAAGGGGTTCTTCCTGTCTCCGACGCTGGTTGGCCACGGTGACAGTTCAGCCTTCTTTTGCCAGGAAGAAATCTTCGGACCCTTGGTGGTACTGGAGAAATTTGAGGATGAGGCGGAGGCCGTTGCACGGGCGAATCACACGGTTTTCGGGCTGTCCGCGAGCGTATGGACGAATGATGCCGCTCGCGCGCTCAGAGTCGCCCGCGCGCTGCGTGATGGCACCGTCTGGGTCAACGATCACAACCGACTGTTTGCCGAGGCTGAAACGGGCGGATATCTTCGCAGCGGAGTGGGCCGCCTGCACGGGTATGACGCGATGGCGGATTTCATGGAGCAGAAGCATATCTACATCAATGCTGGCGTTCTTTGAAGATGTTTGCAGCAGTGTGGGCAAGTGATCCCGGGCTTGTTCGGGCGGGTAATTGGATGACCGGAGTCCGTCCACGGGACGCAGTGTGCCGCAGCCGTACCCGTAGCGGGAATGCACTAGGCCGCGCATCCAGAGCTCTAGCGTAGGAGGAGCCTGGTCGTGGCAGACGCGCAGGTTCGCACGTGTTGAAAAATGTTAAGTTACCGGGTTGGGGCTGTGCTCCAGGATCCGTATGATGAATGACAAGTCACCTGCCACAATCGTGGTGGCGCGGCTGATTGGAGCATTGCATGAAATTCAAAGATTTTGAAGTGGGCATGGTGATTCGCCATGAGCCGGTCACGGTGACCGAAGAGGAAATGCTGGAATTTGCGCGCAAATACGATCCGCAGTGGTTTCATGTGGATGCGAAGCGTGCAGAAGAAGGCCGCTGGGGTGGCTTGATTGCCAGCGGCTGGCTGACGGGCGGTATCGCCATGCGCATGGCGGTGGATGCAGCCCTGAGCGACTCTGATTCGTTCGGCTCGCCGGGGCTGGAGCGGTTGCGCTGGGTCAAGCCCGTGCGTGCCGGGGATCGCCTGCGGCTGGAAGCCACGGTGGATTCCAAGCGCGTGTCGTCTTCGCGCAGCGACCTAGGCATCGTCCGCTGGACGTGGCGGTTGCTCAATCAAGCTGACGAACTGGTCTTTGAAACCGAAGCCACCAATCTGTTCGAGATCGTGCCCTCGTAGGGCCTCAATTCCGCGACAGAGGCTCGCTGGCCGGGGTCAGGTCGAAGTCCCCGGCGTGATAGATCAGCGGTGCCTTGGGCTGGTAGTGGCAATGTTCCACCTGGCCCACGAAGATCGTGTGGTCGCCGGCGTCATGGTGCTGCGTGTTGCAGCATTCGAACCATGCCGCGCAGCGCGGGTCTTCCAGCATCAGGGTGCCGTTGGGCGCCCGTCCCAGCGCGAGCCCGGCAAATCGCTCGGCATGTGAACCCCGTGCAAAGCGCCGGGCCAGATTCACCTGACTGGCGGAGAGCACATGGATGACGTAGCGATCCAGTGCCAGAAAGGCGAGGCGCGAAGCGGCGGAATGCGTGAGCGTCCACAGCACCAGCGGCGGATCCAACGAAACCGAGCTGAACGAGCTGATGGTCAACCCCAGCGGCACGTGGGTTTCAGGGTGTTCCGCCGTGATGATGGTCACGCCGGTCGGAAACCGGCCCAGTGCCGAGCGGAAGTATCGGTCCTGGAAATCGGCAGCAGCTGCGGGGGTATGAGCCATGGTGGCGGTCGCCGGGATGGTCATGGAGCGATGCGCGTAATGGTCCAGGTCCCGTCACCGGCGGGGGTGTAGACCAGGCGGTCGTGCAGGCGCGAGGGCCGGCCTTGCCAGAATTCAACGCGTTCGGCGCGTAGGCGGAACCCCCCCCAGAAGGGCGGACGTTCTGGGTGGTCCCCCAGTTGCAGGGTCAATTCGCGCACACGATCCGCCAGATCGTCGTGGTTGATCGGGCGGCTTTGCGGCGACGCCCAGGCGCCGATGCGCGAGCCCAGCGGCCGGCTGTCGTAGTAGGCGTCGGATTCAGTCTCCAGGATGCGGCTGACGCGGCCTTCAATGCGCACTTGCCGCTCCAGTGGTTCCCAGAAGAACAACAGGCTGGCTTGCGGGTTGGCCTCCAGTTCCTGGCCTTTCCTGGATTCGTAATTGGTGAAGAATACAAAGCCCTGGTGGTCGTAGCCCTTCAGCAGTACGGTGCGTGCCGATGGGCGCGCCTGTGTGTCGGCGGTGGCCAGCGTCATGGCCGTGGGTTCGGGAACCTCGCTGTGCAGGGCCTGCTGAAACCACCGGTCGAACTGTTCGTACGGATCTGCAGCTGCGGAAGACTCCAGCAGTTCGAACTTCTGGTAGGTTTGGCGGATGTCAGCGGTTGACGGCATGGTGAACGGTCTGGTCTGAAGAGGTGGAAAGCCGCAGTGCGCGGGCCAGCGTCCGCAGTCTTTGGTCATAGATGCCGGCCGCATCCAGAGCATCCGCAGTCTGCAGCACATAGTCCAGACAGGGGCCGTAGCGGCCGCGTCCCTGGCGGACGACGCCGACGGTCTGTTCCAGACTCAGGTCGGGTACGTAGCTGCTGTCGCTGCGGTCCATGGTGAAAACCAGTGCGGGAACGACGCCTTGTGGCGTGTGGCACTTCAGCCAGCGCGGGATGTAGGCGGCGCTGGGCATCTCGCGCACCCAGAGGGCGCGCATGATGTCCGGGACGCCATCGCTCGCGACGCGGTAGACCCGGCCGGCACACGATCCGCCCAGTCCCAGGCTGAACACCAGCCCCGGCCGTTCGGGTGTGCCGCGATTCACGCGTGACCACAGGCAAAGGGCCCGGTGGTAGCCGTGGATACGCCCAAGCCGGGCTTCCTGGTAGGGGAATTCGGTGCGCCAGATCAAGGACCCATAGCCGAAGATCCACAGATCGGAATGGCCATCCCAGTGTTTCAGTGTCCGGGCGATCGATTCCTGGTGCCAGGCCGCGTCGCGTAGCTGCAGGGCCTCTGGGGGCGGCGGCAGTCGGTGGGGGCGGGCAGCGGCGTTCACGGGTTGTTCGGGAATCTGAATCGGATTGCTTCCTATTGTAGGGGAGTTCGCCGTCGGCGACTAAAATGAGGCCGAATACACTTTGCTGAGGCCTGCTCAAGCCATGTCCGACGTTCCATCGTTTCCCCCTCTGCTGGTCGCGACGGGCGGCGGTGGTTGCGCGGCCGAGGGATGCCGCATCCCTTCAGCCGCCATTGGGGCGGATGAAGTAGACAGTGCCCGCCGGTTCGGCGGCCTGGATCGTCTGTATGGCGCCGGCGCTTTTGACGCGCTGTCGCGTCTGCATGTGGTGGTGGCCGGCATTGGCGGGGTGGGCACCTGGTGCGTGGAGGCCCTGGCCCGTTCGGGCGTTGGGGCCCTGACGCTGGTGGATCTGGACCACATTGCGGAGTCCAACGTCAATCGCCAGGTACACGCCCTGACCAGTACGCTGGGGCAGTCGAAGGTGCTCGCGATGGAGGCGCGGATCCGCGACATCGATCCCCTGTGCTGCGTGCGCTGTGTGGATGATTTCGTGGATCCCGGCAATCTGGCCGATATTCTGGTGACGCCGCCGGCCCCGCCCGCTTTGCGCAGTGTGCTGGTGGACTGCACGGATCAGGCATCGGCCAAGATCGCGATGATCCTGCACGCCCGGGCACTCGGGTGGCCTCTGCTGGTGTGCGGAGGCGCCGGAGGCAAGACGGATCCCCTGGCCCTGCGCGCCGGGGATTTGGCGGACGCCGTGAATGACGCCCTGCTGGGCCGGATCCGTCAGGAATTGCGCAAGCGCCATGGTTACCCGAAAGGCGGCGCGGCGGGCGGTAAGCCCCATCATCGTCCACCGCGCATGGGAATCTCGTGTCTGTGGTTCGATCAGCCGGTGGTGTTGCCGGCTGCCTGGACACACGAGGCCGCAGTGCCCGGTCTGGGCGGCGCTCCGGCCGCGACCCCCGCCGTCGCCGCGCCGTCGGGTCCGCAGGGTCTGTCGTGCGCGGGGTATGGCTCGGTGGTGACGGTGACGGCAACCATGGGCATGGCAGCCGCCGATTGGGCGATCCGCAAGGGGTTGTCTACCGCTTCATGAATTCCGCCAGGATCCGCCCGGTGTGTGTGGGGCTGGTGCACAGGTGTTCCGGGCTACCCTGGGCCACGACGCGGCCGCCCTGGTCGCCGCCTTCCGGACCTAGGTCCACAATCCAGTCGGCTTCGGCGATCACGTCCAGATTGTGCTCGATGACCACCACGGTATGACCGGCGTCCACCAGACGGTGCAGGACGTGGATCAGCTTTTCCACGTCAGCGGTGGACAGGCCGACGGTGGGCTCGTCCAGCACGTAGAGCGTGTGCGGGATGCGGGATGCGCGGCCCGTGCGCAGCACGCCTTCATCCAGATGGGCCTTGGTCAGCTCGGTCACCAGCTTGATGCGCTGGGCCTCGCCGCCGGACAGCGTGGGCGAGGGCTGTCCCAGCGTGAGGTATCCGAGGCCCACGTCCTGCATCAGTTGCAGGGCACGAGCAATTTTGCGGTGGGCCGCGAAATGCCCGACGGCCTCGTCGACTTCCATGCGCAGCACGTCGCCGGCACTGCGTTCGTGCCAGTGCACGTCCAGCGTTTCCTGATTGAAGCGCGCGCCATGGCACGCATCGCAGGGCACCTTCACGTCCGGCAGGAAGCTCATTTCGATGGTGCGCATGCCCTGGCCCTCGCACTCCGGGCAGCGGCCTTCACCGGTATTGAACGAGAACCGTGAGGCTGTCCAGCCGCGCAGGCGCGCCTCCCGGGTGCTGGCGTAGAGCTTGCGGATGTCGTCCCAGAATCCGATGTAGGTAGCCGGGCAGGAGCGCGGTGTCTTGCCGATGGGCGTCTGGTCCACTTCCAGCACCCGGTCCACAACGTCCCAGCCGCGAATCTGGCCGCATCCCCGCCAGTTTCCCGTGTCGACCCGGCCCACCTTGCCTGCCAGATTGTCCAGCAGGACTTCGCGCGCCAGCGTTGATTTGCCGGAGCCCGAGACCCCGGTGATCACATTCAGCCGCCCCAGCGGAATACGGGCATCGGCATGGTTCAGGTTGTGCAGCGTGGCGTCCAGGATCTCCAGCGATGGGGTGTCGGGCAAGACTTCACGCCGTCCGTTCATGGGGTGCGCCAGCGGCTCCCGCAGGTAGCGGCCAGTCAGCGATGCGGGATTGTCGATGATGTCCTGGACAGTGCCCTGCGCCACCACCATGCCGCCGCGTGTCCCGGCACCCGGGCCCACGTCGATGACGTGGCCGGCGCGGCGGATGGTGTCTTCGTCATGCTCGACCACAACCAGTGTGTTGCCATTGCCTTCCAGGCGGGCCAGTGCATCCAGCAGGATTCGGTTGTCCCGTGGGTGCAGGCCGATGGTGGGTTCGTCCAGGACGTAGCAGACGCCCTGCAGATTGGAACCGAGCTGAGCCGCCAGGCGGATGCGCTGGGCTTCGCCACCCGACAGAGTGGGGGCGGCCCGGTCCAATGCCAGGTAGCCTAGCCCCACGTCCATCATGAAGTTCAGGCGGCTGCGAATTTCGCTCAGGATGTCACGGGCGATCTCGGCCTCGCGGCCGCTCAAAGAAAGCCCCAGGAAGAAGCGCTGCGCGTCGCTTACGGGCAGCGCCGCCAGTTCGGCAATCGAGTGCTGGTGCCACTGGAAGGCGAGCGCCACGCGATTCAGCCGCTGGCCGTGACACTGCGGGCAGGTTTGCAGAGCCTGGCTGTCGTCTTCCAGCCAGGTGTTTTCTTCTCCTGTCTGGTCCTCCGTGAAGCCCAGCAGTTGTACGCCGGTGCCGAAGCATCCGGGGCACCAGCCGTGGCGGGAGTTATACGAAAACAGACGGGGGTCTGGCTCCGGAAAGCTTGTCCCGCAATTCGGGCAGGCGCGCTTGATCGAGAAAGTCAGCAGCGTCTGGGCTGGCGCGGGACCCACTGTGCGCCGCGCCTCCAGCGTGGCGGCGCCCGGCCGGGTCAGCCCCGTCAGTACGCGGAAGGTCCCGTGGCCCAGGGTCAGCGCCGCGCGCACGGCGTCGCGCAGTCCCGCTTCGTCGCGCGCGTCCACCATCAGATCGCGCACTGGGAGCTCGATAGTGTGTTCCTGGAACCGGTTCAGGCGTGGCCAGGGGCTCACGGGGATGAAGTCGCCGTCCACCCGCAGATGGCTGTAGCCGTGCGAGCCCGCCCATTTGGCGATTTCTGTGTAGTAGCCCTTGCGCGCCACGACCAGCGGCGCCAGCAGCCCGATGTGGTCGCCCGCGTGATCGCGCAGCAATTGCGCGACGATCTGCTCCGGGCTCTGGGGTGCCACCGGGACGTGGCAGTCCGGGCACATCTGCGTGCCCAGGCGTACATAGAGCAAGCGCAGGAAATGGTGGATTTCCGTCATGGTGGCCACGGTGGACTTGCGCCCGCCCCGGCTGGTGCGCTGCTCGATGGCCACGGTGGGCGGGATTCCGTAGATGGCGTCCACGTCGGGCTTGCCGGCTGGCTGCACGATGGCGCGCGCGTAGGCGTTGAGTGATTCCAGGTAACGGCGTTGGCCTTCGTTGAAGAGAATGTCGAAGGCCAGCGTCGATTTGCCTGAGCCGGAAACGCCCGTGATGACGGTGAATTCGTTGCGGGGGATGTGGACGTCGATGCCCTTCAGATTGTGTTCCCGGGCATTCAGGATGTGGATGTCGGGGCTGGCTGGCGTGTGCGGGCGGGCGACAGGTTCGTGCAGGGTCAACCCGTGGGTATCCATTTCGCGGGTGTAATCGCTCAGTGCGCGTCCTGTGTAGGAATCGGTGCAGTGCATCACATCGTCCGGGGTCCCCTGAACGATGATTTGGCCGCCCTGGTCGCCGCCTTCGGGGCCCAGGTCCACGATCCAGTCCGCAGCGCGGATCACGTCCAGATTGTGCTCGATGATGAGCAGCGAATGGCCGGCCGTCAGCAATTTCCGGAAGGCGCGCATCAGCCGCGCGATGTCGTCGTAATGCAGCCCGGTGGTGGGTTCGTCGAACAACAGCAGGCTGCCCTTGCGCACGCCCTGTGGGGCTCGCGAGCGGGCTGCCTCGGCCAGGTGGCCGGCGAGCTTCAGGCGCTGGGCTTCGCCGCCCGAAAGTGTCGGGACGGGCTGCCCGAGGCGAACGTATTCCAGCCCCACGTCAGCCAGGGGCGCGAGACCCCACTGCACGTCACGCAGTCCCTTGAAGAATTCCAGGGCCTCGCTCACCGTCATGTCCAGGACTTCGTCGATGGACGCCGTGCGCCCCATGTGTTCGATACGGACTTCCAGGATCTCCGGCCGGTAGCGGTGGCCGTTGCAGTCCGGACAACGCAGGTAGACGTCCGACAGGAATTGCATCTCCACGTGTTCGAAGCCTGTGCCGCCGCAGGTCGGGCAGCGGCCGTCGCCGGTGTTGAAACTGAAGGTGCCGGCGGTGTAGCCGCGCTCGCGAGACAGATCGGCGGCCGCAAACAGCTTGCGGATGGCGTCGAAGGCCCCCACGTAGCTGGCAGGGTTGGATCGCGCCGTCTTGCCGATGGGTGTCTGGTCCACCAGCACAATGTCGGCGAGCCGCTCCGCGCCCAGCAAGGCGTCATGTTCCCCAGGCGCGTCCGTGGGCCGACCCAGACGCTTGCGCATGGCTGGGTACAGCACGTCCTGGACCAGCGTGGATTTGCCCGATCCCGAAACGCCGGTGAGGCAGACCAGGCGCCCCAGCGGGATAGCGAAGTCCACATTCTTCAGGTTGTTGGCTCTGGCGCCCTTCAGCAGCAGCCTGGGCGTGTTGTCGGCCACCGGCATGGGCCGCGGGGCTTCAATGTGCCGGCGGCCGCCAAAGTATTCGCCAGTCAGCGTATGCGCGGATGCCAGCTCGGCCGGCGTGCCGTCGAACACGATTTGCCCGCCGCGTTCACCCGGCCCCGGGCCGATGTCCAGGATCCGATCGGCCGCCACCATGACCTGGGGGTCGTGTTCCACGACGACCAGGGTGTTCCCATGGTCGCGCAGCCGCTGCATGACTTGCACGATGCGGTGGATATCCCGGGGATGCAGCCCGATCGAAGGCTCGTCCAGCACGAATAGCGTGTTGACCAGCGAGGTGCCTAGCGCGGTAGTCAGGTTGATGCGCTGGACTTCGCCGCCGGACAGGGTCCGGCTCTGGCGGTCCAGCGACAGATAGCCCAGCCCCACGTCGCACAGGAAGCGCAGCCGCGTGCGGACTTCGGCCAGCAGCTCGGCCAGCGCTTCGTCCATGACCTGGCCCAGTTCGATGTGCTCGAACCAGTCCCGGACTCGTGCAATGGGAAGTTCCATCAGGTCGTGGATGCCCAGGCCCGGCAAGGCCGCCAACTGTTCGATTGTCCAGGACACCCCAGCCGGCAGGAACCGGGGGTGGCCGGCGATGGGTTCGGTGCTGCGGCCCAGGCGCCACAGAGTGGCGTCGGGCTTGAGCCGTGCTCCCCGGCAGTGCTGGCAGGGCGTGTAGCTGCGGTATTTGGACAGCAACACACGCACATGCATGCGATAGGCCCGGGATTCCAGCCAGTCGAAGAACCGTTGTACGCCGTACCATTGGCGCTTCCAGGCCGAGGGACCGCCCTTCCAGTCGGGTGTGCCGTGTATGACCCAGTCTTTTTCCGTGGCGCTGAGCGTGTCCCAGGGGACGTCCAGGCGCACCCCGGCCTGGGGCGCATAGCGCTCCATGTCGTCCTGGCACTCTTTGTAGCTGGCGGTTTGCCAGGGTTTGATGGCGCCTTCGCCCAGGCTGCGTGTGCCGTCCGGAATCACCAGCCCATAGTCGATGCCGATGACGCGGCCGAATCCCTTGCAGTGCTCGCAGGCCCCGAGCGGCGAATTGAAGGAAAACGTGCTGGGTAGTGGAGTGGTGTAGGCGATGTCGCAGCGGGCACAGTGCAGCCCGGAGCTGAAGCGCCATTCTTCCTCGTGGTCCTCGAACAGCGCGTGCACACTGAGGTGGCCGTTACCCTGGCGCAGCGCGGTTTCCAGCGCTTCGTTCACCCGGGCAGGTTCTGCGGTTCCCAGTCGGAAACGGTCCTGGATCACCTGGAGGACCCGCTTGCCGTTGCGGCCCGTGGATGGCCCTTCGTCCTCCGGTTCGGCGGGATCTTCGTCGGGGCCCTCCGTCGCGCCGGCGGTGACTGGTTGCCGATCATAGGTCCGGGTGTAGCCCTGTTGTTCCAGGAAACCTCGGACTTCGGCTTCGGTGAAATTGGCGGGCACGGTGATGGGGAAGCTCACCACCAGCCGGGGGTCGGCTTCAGCGCACAGAGTCTGGAGCTGTTGCTGGATGCTGGCCGGGTTGTCGCGGTGCACGGGACCCGCGCATTGCCGGCAGTACAGATGCCCGGCACGCGCATAAAGCAGCTTCAGGTGGTCGTTGAGTTCCGTCATGGTTCCCACGGTGCTGCGCGAATTGCGCACCGGGTTCACCTGATCGATGGCGATGGCTGGCAGGATGCCGTCGATCCGGTCGACCTGTGGCTTGTCCATGCGGTCCAGAAACTGGCGCGCGTAGGGGGAGAAAGTCTCGACGTACCGGCGCTGACCTTCGGCATACAGCGTGTCGAAGGCCAGCGAGCTTTTGCCCGAGCCCGAGACGCCCGTGACGACGGTCAGTTCTCCGGTCTGGAAGGTGATATCGAGGTTCTTGAGATTATTCTGGCGAGCGCCAAGGATACGGATGGGAGCGTTCATGGCCTCATCATAATCCGGCCATTCGGATGTCAGGGTGCCCAGCAAAGTTTGTTAGAATGGTGTGTTTTGCTTTCATGCCCGCCCCCATTTCAGGAGATCCTCATGGCCGAAATCAAACGCACCCGGCGCAATACGCTGGAGCGCCGCTGTCTTGGCAAGTCCTTCAAGCGCCTTTTCATCCATGCGCCGAAGAGCGTTTTCAAGATGCTCGAGAAGGTCAAGCGCGTCTGACGACCCGCGCGGGACCGTATTGTTTTCATACAATTCGGTCTCAGGGAAACCACGGATCCAACGGTTCGTGGTTTTTTTTTGCAGCTATCATGGGGGCTCGGAAATCGAAAGGAGCTGACCGGCATGGCATGCTGGCGTCATTTGTTTTCCGTCGTTACCCCAACATACAACCGCGCCAGCACACTGGATCGGGTGTATCGGTCCCTCCAGGAGCAATCCTTCCAGGACTTCGAGTGGGTGGTGGTGGATGACGGGTCGACGGACCATACCCGTACCTTGGTACAGGGGTGGCAACAGGAAGCCAGCTTTCCGATCCGTTACGTCTGGCAACCCAATCAACATAAGAAAACGGCTTTCAACAACGGCGTGCGCCATGCGCGGGGCGAATGGCTGGTGGCCATCGACAGCGACGACGAACTGGATTCGAACGCGCTCTACCACATGTCCTGTGTCTGGGAACAGATCCCGCCGTCTGCGCGTGGACGATACGTGGCGATTACCGGCCTGTGCGCCGGGCCGGACGGCCGCATCGTGGGCGACATGTATCCTCAGGACGTGATGGACGTCAGTTCGCTGGACATGACCTTTCGCTACCATGTGCGTGGGGAAAAGTTCGGCTGCCTTCGTACCGATGTGCTGCGCCAGTTTCCGTTTCCCGAGGACATCCCCGGCTTCGTGCCCGAAAGCCTGGTCTGGAACGCGATTGCGCGGGCGGGCTATCTGACCCGCTTTGTCAATCAGGTCTTCCGGGTCTATCACGACAGCGCTGACAGTCTTTCCCGCCAGGGACGGGCTGCCGGTGGCGGGCGGCACGCACTGGGCCTGTGGCTGTTGGCGCAAGATACGCTGGAAAACTGCCTGCCCTGGTTCCGCTGCCAGCCGGCATCCTTTTTTGCCGCAGCGGCGCGCTATACGCGGTTTTCGCTGCACATGTGGCGCCGTGGCATCCGTCGCCCGCCCGGGCGGGCCCTGACGCACTTGGGCGCGCGCCTGATGGTGGCTGGTTGTGCGCCGTTGGGTCTGGCGCTGTTCATCCGGGATCGTCTGCGGGAAGGCCCCGATGATCGGGAACGGAATCGCCCCAGCTGTCCCGCTGTTTCGGCTTCAAAGAGCCACGGGAAGCAGAAGACGTAGGAATCGCCTCATGCGGGTCGACTCGCCAGCAGGCGTGGCGACTCGTTCAGTGTGTTTCCGGTGGCCCCTGATCGTCGTCATCCTCCAGATCGTCACGACCGTCCTGTTCCGGCGCGGGCTCGTCTCCCAGCCCGAATGGCAGCAGTTCTTCCAGCGTCTCCGACCAGCCGATTTCTTCGCCTTGGGCGTCCACCTTCACGAAGCGTGCGTCTTTCTGATCCGACAACTGGATCGCCCACAGGAACTTGCAATCCAGGGGGGTACCGTCGCTGAAGTTCAGCCCGCCCTGGCTGCCCAGGATGCGGGCATCGGGGCCACCTGCCTGGACGTGGGCGATGTCCTCATCCGTATCGGCGGGATCCAGCGGGATCGCGAAGAGAACCCACTCGAAGCCCTCGCCAGGTTCGGCAACGACCTCTGCAATCACGGGTTTGCCCAGGTAGGCACAGAGCGCGTCAGCGGTGCGGCCTAGCAGTGCGGTTTCGTCGGGGGTGAAGGCGAGAGGCAGAGGCATCGTGCGGACTCATCGAAAAAGGGGGCGGCAAGAGTGATTTTACGGGTTTCGGCTGGATGTCGGCCAGTTGCCAGGAGCAGCCGGATTGGGTTTTGCCCGGGTTGCAGCCTACAATCGTCCTGTCGCGCGGTTGAATCCTTCGGCCCGCAGTTTTGACGGTTGCTTGATGGCACAGTACGTATATTCCATGAACCGGGTCGGCAAGATCGTGCCGCCCAAACGCCAGATCCTGCGGGATATCTCCCTGTCTTTCTTCCCGGGCGCCAAGATCGGCGTGCTGGGCCTCAATGGCTCCGGCAAATCGACCCTGCTGAAGATCATGGCGGGGGTGGACACTGACATCGAAGGCGAGGCTATACCCATGCCGGGGCTGAAGATCGGCTATCTGCCCCAGGAACCGCAGCTGGATCCGGAACACACGGTTCGCCAGGCGGTCGAAGCCGGACTGGGCGAGGTCTTCGAAGCTCGCAAACGGCTCGACGAGGTGTATGCGGCGTATGCGGAACCCGATGCGGATTTCGATGCGTTGGCCGCTGAACAGGCTCGGCTCGAAGCCGTGATTGCAGCCTCCGCCACCAGTGGCAGCGATGACATCGAGACCCAAATGGAGATCGCGGCGGACGCTTTGCGTTTGCCGGCATGGGATGCCGTTGTCGGCCACTTGTCGGGCGGTGAAAAGCGCCGCGTGGCGCTTTGTCGGCTGCTGCTGTCCAAGCCGGACATGCTGCTCCTCGACGAGCCCACCAACCACCTGGATGCCGAATCGGTGGAATGGCTGGAGACTTTCCTGCACCAGTTTCCCGGTACCGTGGTGGCCGTGACCCATGACCGGTATTTCCTGGACAATGTGGCCGAATGGATCCTGGAGCTGGACCGCGGCCACGGCATTCCCTGGAAGGGCAACTACAGCTCTTGGCTGGAGCAGAAGGAAGACCGGCTCAAGCACGAAGAGGCCGCCGAATCGGCGCGCCAGCGTACCATCAAGAAAGAACTCGAGTGGGTGCGGCAGAATCCCAAGGGCCGCCAGGCCAAGGCCAAGGCGCGCCTGGCTCGCTTCGAGGAATTGTCCTCGGTGGACTACCAGAAGCGCAATGAGACCCAGGAAATCTTCATTCCCGTGGCCGAGCGCCTGGGCAACGAGGTCATCGAATTCCGTGACGTCGCCAAGTCCTTCGGTGACCGCGTGCTGATGGATGGCCTGAGTTTCAAGGTTCCGGCCGGCGCGATCATGGGCATCATCGGGGCGAACGGTGCGGGTAAGTCCACGTTGTTCCGCCTGATCACGGGCGCGGAAAAACCGGATTCCGGCGAAATCGTGCTGGGCCAGACCGTGAAACTGTCCCACGTGGATCAGTCGCGCGGCTCGCTGCCGGACGACAAGACAGTCTTCGAGGCCATCTCCGATGGCGCCGACTTGCTGACGGTCGGCCGCTTCGAGATGTCGTCGCGGGCTTATCTGGGGCGTTTCAACTTCAAGGGGGCCGATCAGAACAAGCGGGTGGGCAAGCTGTCCGGGGGCGAGCGTGGCCGCTTGCATCTGGCCAAGACATTGATCGCGGGCGGCAACGTCCTGTTGCTGGATGAACCCTCGAACGATCTGGATGTGGAAACCCTGCGCGCGCTGGAAGACGCGCTGCTGGAATTCGCCGGTTGCGTACTGGTGATCAGCCACGACCGCTGGTTCCTGGACCGGATCGCCACGCACATCCTGGCTTTCGAGGGGGATTCCCGCATCGTGTTCTTTGATGGAAACTATCAGGAATACGAGGCCGACAAACGGGTGCGCCTGGGCGAGGAAGCGGCGCGGCCGCATCGCCTGCGGTACAAGGCCCTGAAATAGAGCAGGGGTTGCAATGAAGGCGGTCACTGTTGATTCGGCGCTGTTGGCGGCTCATCGCAGCCTGTTGCTCATCGTGGACATGCAGGACAGGCTTTTGCCCGCCATCGATGATGCCCAGGCACTGGTGCGGCGCGTGGCGCGGTTGGCTCAGGCAGCTCGGCTGCTGTCCGTGCCGGTCTGGGCCACCGAGCATTGTCCGGATAAGATTGGCCCGACGGAGCCATCGCTCGCGGTTCACGTGGACAGGGTCCGGGCCAAGACGCATTTCAACGCCTGCCGCGAGCCCGATTTTCTGGCGCAATGGCCTCGCGGGCGGACCCGCGTGTTGTTGACAGGCACCGAAGCCCACATTTGCGTGTTACAAACGGGGCTGGGCTTGGCTCAGGCAGGGTACCGGCCTGTCCTGGTGACGGATGGCGTGGGTTCGCGTCGGCCCGAGGATCAGTCGATCGCCTGTCAGCGCTGGCGGCACTACGGGCTTGAAACGATCACAATCGAGATGGCCATCTACGAGTGGCAGGAAACCCCGGCGCACCCGGCGTTTCGGGATGTACTGAAGCTTGTGAAGTAGGCCATGGGCGCCCGGTGTCCGAAACAAATGTAGTGTCGGCTCACAGTTTCGGCGGGTGGGCTGGTATATAAAGGTATCGACGGTGCCTCTGTGGCATTCCGGACATCATTCCATTCGAAAAGGAGAACTTCATGACCCTCACGACATTCGGAAAACTGAGCGTGGCCGTGCTGCTGGCCACCGCCATGGCCGGGTGCTCCTCTTGGGACAACATGAGCTATCGGCAAAAATCCACCGTCACAGGCGCTGGCCTGGGCGGTGTGGCGGGTGCCGTCATTTCCGGTGGCGGAATCCTGGGTACTGTGGGTGGCGCGGCCATTGGCGGCATCATCGGCGACCAGATCGGAAAAAATCGATGAAGCGCAGCCCCGGTCCGGCGCTTTGATCGCCGCGGGCGCCCTTCGGGGCGCTTCTTTTTTGCCTGGCGCGAACGCCGGGCCGGCCGTAGCGGGCGATCCAGGGTGCGGGCCGATGCCGCGCTGTACACTCCAAGCTTTGTGTCGATTGATCCCGCGGCCCCGCCATGCTGCTCACCCTGCTGAACATCGTCCTGCCCGTGTTTGCAGTTGCCGCCCTGGGATCCGTTTTCGGACGCCGCCAGACGCGGCTCCCGGATATGGGGTTCATCAACCACGCCAATGTGGTGGTGTTCTGCCCGGCGCTGGTGTTTTCAGCGTTGCTCGACAATCCGATGAATCTGTCGCAGGCCTGGCCGCTGGTCGCCGCGGCTGCCCTCATCATTCTCATCCCGGGGTTGCTGCTCGCACTGGTGCCGCCTCTGACGCGGACTCGTGCCGGGTTCCTGGTCCCCGGCATGTTCCGCAACACGGGCAACATCGGTATTCCGATCATGATGCTGGCCTATGGCAAGGATCTGCTGGGCGACATTGTCATTCTGTTTGTGATCTCCAACCTGCTGCAGTTTTCCATCGGGCTGATGCTGTTGTCGCCGGGTGGCAATCGATGGTTGTGGCTGAAGAACCCCAATATCTGGGCGGCGGTGCTGGGGGTCGCGTTGGCGCCTTATCGGGCGTGGATTCCACAGTTCGTCACGACATCGGTGGATCTGACGGGGCAGATCGCCATCCCGCTGATGCTGTTTGGCCTGGGGGTGCGCCTGTCGCAGGACCGTATCGATCAGATCGGGCTGGCGCTGAAGGTCAATGGCCTGTATCTGCTGGCGGGGCTGATCACGCTGCCCATCGTGTTCTGGTTGCTGCCACTGACCCCGGAATGGATGCGGCTCGTGTCCCTGTCGGCGATGCTGCCGCCGGCGGTCCTGAATTACCTGCTCAGCGAGCAGTACCGGGTGGAGCCCCGGACAGTGGCCGGCGTGGTCCTGCTGGGCAACATCCTGTCGGTGGCGACGGTACCACTGGTCGTATGGGCCACACTGACTTGGTTGCAGTAGGGAAGGCATGCCGCTCCACTGCGTGGAGGGGAGCCTGCGAAACAGGTGTGTCGGATCGCGTTCAGGCCGATGGCCGCGGCTGGGCTTGCGGCATCTCGATCTTGACTTCCAGGACTTCCAGCGAGTCCTGGCGGTCCAGGTTGACCTTGATGTCGTCGGGGTTGACGTTCACATACTTGGAGATTACAGCGATCAGTTCCTTCTGGAGCTGAGGCAGGAAGTCCGGACCGTTACTGCCACTGCCGCGCCGGTTGATCAGGATGAGCTGCAGCCGGTCCTTTGCGATGCTGGCGGACGATTTCTTCTCACCGCGTAGGAAATCCAGGAAAGACATGATCATTTCCCCCCGAACAGGCGCTTGAACAGGCCGGGCTTCTCGTAGTCTACGAAACGCAGCGGTTTCTCTTCGCCGAGGTAGCGCGCCACGACGTCCTGGTAGGCGTCGGACACCTCGCTGTCGCGGATGTGAATGGCCGGGATCCCCTGGTTGGAGGCTTGCAGCACGATCTCGGATTCGGGGATGACGCCGATCAGCCGGATGCGCAGGATGTCCTCGATGTCGTTCAGCGACAGCATCTCGCCCTCGGATACGCGCTTGGCGTTGTACCGCGTGAGCAGCAGGTGCTCCTTCACGGGGTCCTCGCCGCGCTCGGCCCGGCGTGATTTGGCCGACAGGATGCCCAGAATGCGGTCCGAATCGCGCACCGATGAGACTTCAGGGTTGGTGACCACCAGGGCGTCATCCGCAAAATACGCGGCCATCAGCGCACCCGTTTCGATGCCGGCGGGGGAATCGCAGACAATGTATTCGAAGTCCATTTCGGCCAGGTCTTCCAGAACCTTGCCTACGCCATCGCGGGTCAGGGCTTCCTTGTCGCGTGTCTGGGAGGCCGGCAAGATATAGAGGTTTTCGAGCTGCTTGTCGCGAATCAGGGCCTGGTTCAGCGAAGCCTCACCCTGGATCACGTTGACGAAGTCGTATACGACGCGACGCTCGCAACCCATGATGAGGTCCAGGTTGCGGAGTCCGACATCGAAATCAATGACCACTGTCTTGTGACCGCGCATGGCCAGGCCGGCCGAAAAACTTGCGCTGGAGGTTGTCTTGCCCACGCCTCCCTTGCCGGAGGTGACTACAACGATGCGCGCCATGGTGAATGGTTTCCCCTCTGTTCAAAATTCATGACATCGTAAAGCAAAAAGCCGGATTCGATGAGAGCCTGCCTTCATCGCGTGTGACGGATGGTATCCGGTTCCCTTTGTGGTCAAAGTGATCCGTCCGATTCATCCAGCGTGCGGATGCGTAGTGTGTCGCCGTCCAGGGAAACCTGGGCAGGCCGGTTCTGCAGGCTGTCTGGCAGGCGCGTCTCGATCACGCGATAGACGCCAGCGATAGCCAGCAGCTCCGGATCCAGTTGGGTGGTGAGGATCATGGCATCGGTGCGCCCGTGGGCGCCTGCCATGGCCTTGCCCCGCAGCGGTCCGTAGACGTGGATATTGCCGTCGGCGATGACCTCGGCGCCCTGACTGACCATCCCCATGACGATCAGATCGGTGCCCTTGGCGTAGATGCGCTGGCCCGAGCGCAGCGGGTGGCGCACCACCAGCGTCTCGCCGGTAGCGGCTGCGGAGGTAGCGCCGTCACGCTCGGCTGCTACGGGTTTCTCGGTTGATGCGGTCTTGCGGGCGGCCTGTGCAGGTTTTGAAGTTCTGCTGCCCGATCCTGCTGTGGCTGCCGGGCTCGCGGAAATGTCGAGCGGAGCCAGGCCCGATTGGGCAGCTTGTGCTTGCAATTCAGCGCTGGCGTGTACGCCGATGGGGTGCAGGTGGTGCCGGCGCAGCGCGGCAGCCAGCGCCTCCCAATCCGGGGATTCGGTCAGTCCCTGGGCGTCGATGACGACCGGTTCGTTCTCGTAAAACGCCCCCGCCTCGCGCATGCGGGCGTCCAACGCTGTTACCAGTGTGTCGGTATCCTGGTCGTGCAGGACGGCCCGCAGGGCGTAAAGGGTGGCGCTCTTGAAATCCAGGGCAGTGGATGTTTTGGCCATATGCGTCCTATGCCCAGGTATCGCGCAGCGTGGCCGCACGGTTGAGAATGGGGTGATCTGGCGATGACAGTTCCCGGTCGGCCACAAAGTAGCCCAGGCGTTCGAACTGCCAGCTGGCGCCAGGCTCGGCCCGGACGCCTGGCTCCAGCCAGGCCCGGACTGTACGGCAGGAATCCGGGTTCAGGGCCTCGAGGAAGTTTCGGTCGCCGCCGTCGGGGTGTGGGTCGGCGAACAGACGGTCATAGAGGCGGATCTCCGCCGGGACGGCGTGCGCGGTGCTGACCCAGGTGATGGCGCCCTTGACCTTCACACTGTCGGCACCGGGTGTGCCGCTACGCGTGTCAGGCAGGTATTCCGCGTGGACCTCGATGATCTCGCCTTGGGCGTTCTTGACGCAGCCGGTGCAGCGCACCACATAGCCGTATTTGAGCCGCACCAGATTGCCGGGGTACAGGCGGAAGTATTTCCGCGGCGGTTCCTCCCGGAAGTCGTCGCGTTCGATCCAGAGTTCACGCGTCAGCGGGAATTCGCGGCGCGTGCTCTGAGGGTCGTGGGGATTGCTGGGGGCCGAGCACATCTCGGTGCGGTCGGCCGGGAAATTGGTCAGGACCAGACGGATAGGATCCAGGACGGCCACGGCCCGAGTGGCGACCGGATCCAGATCGTCCCGCAGGGCCTGTTCCAGGAGGCTGTAGTCGATGCGGGAGTCGGACTTGGAAACGCCCAGACGCTCGCAGAACAGGCGGATGGCGCCGGGCGTGTAACCGCGCCGACGTAGCCCGACCAGTGTGGGCATGCGCGGGTCGTCCCAGCCGCTGACGTGGCCTTCTTCGACGAGCTGGCGCAGCTTGCGCTTGCTCGTGACCACATAGCTCAGGTTCAGGCGGGCGAATTCGTGCTGGTGAGGCAACGGCTCCGCCAGTTCGCCCAGTTCGGCGAGTTTCCGCAGGATCCAGTCGTAGAACGGGCGCTGATCTTCAAATTCCAGCGTGCAGATGCTGTGGGTGATGCCCTCCAGTGCGTCTTCGACCGGGTGGGCCCAGGCGTACATGGGGTAGATGCACCAGGCATCGCCCGTACGGTGGTGGCTTGCATGGCGGATGCGGTACAGCACAGGGTCGCGCAGGTTGATGTTGGGTGAGCCCATGTCGATGCGCGCGCGTAGTGCCATGCTGCCGTCCGGATGCCGTCCGGCCCGCATTTCGCGCAGCAGTGCCAGTGACTCCGCCGCCGGGCGGTCACGCCACGGGGAGTTGATGCCGGGTTCGGTCAGCGTGCCGCGCGTGGCCCGCATTTCATCGGCCGATTGTTCGTCGACATAGGCGTATCCAGCCTGTACCAGCGATTCGGCGAAACGGTACAGCGTCTTGAAGTAGTCGCTGGCGAAGTAGCGATGTTCCGTGCCATTCTGCGTCCAGTCGAAGCCTAGCCAGCGCACTATGTCGGCGATTGCCTGGACATATTCGTCCTCTTCTTTCTCGGGGTTGGTGTCGTCGAACCGCAGGTGGCAGATACCCTGGTAGTCGCGGGCCAGGCCAAAATTCAGGCAGATGCTTTTGGCGTGCCCGATGTGCAGGTAGCCGTTGGGTTCGGGCGGAAAGCGCGTGCGGATGCGGGCCGGGTCGATCTCGCCGGCCTGGCGGACTTCGGCCGGGCTGGGCGGCGGTGCCCAGCGCCGGTTCTGATACAGCCCCGAGCCCAGGTCATTGTCGATGATGGTGCGCAGGAAATTCGAGGCGGGCACGGTATCGGTGGTCATACTTCCGGGTCATAATCTAAACTAGCGCACATTATGACGCAAACCGCATGGGTTCTGTCGTTGACCCAGTTTTACCTGAGTCTGGGGTTCGTGCTGTTTTTCCTCTCTCTGGAACTGGGCCTGGCTTGGGTGCTTTTTGGACTCAGGCTGCGTGCGCACCGCAGCACGGCGGCGCTGCTCGCCTATCGGTTCTGGGTGCGGGTGTTCGCCCTTACGCTGATGCTGGGCTTTGGTGCCAGTCTGCCGCTGCTGCTGCAGTTCGGCACCCTGTGGCCGCGCATCATGGATCGCGCTGGCGAGGTCGTGGGCCCGCTGGTGGCCATGACCGTGCTGACGGCTTTTGTCTTCAAGTCCTGTTTCCTGGGTGCCATGCTGTACGGACAGCGCTCGCTGTCGGACCGGACGCATACGCTGGTAGTGGCCATGGTGGCGGTGGGGACCTCGCTCACGGCTTACTGGATTGTGACGCTACTGGCCTGGATGCAGTGGCCGGTAGGCACGACACTGTCCGAGAACCACTATCAGATCTCGGATTGGTTCGCTGTGATGGGCGGTGCCGCGCCTGCGCTCTTCGGGGTGCTGCTGACGGGCGGCATGGTTCTCGCGGCGACGCTGATGCTGGCAGTGACGGCCGTGCGGACCGATACTCGCCCCAGCGACGAGGGAGACCGCAGTGTCTACGCAGTCGGGCTGTGGCTGCTGCTGATCGCGCTGGTGCTGCAGGCACTTCTCGCAGCCAAGCTCGGCCTCGAGCTGCTGCCGGTCCAGCCGACGCGGCTGGCTGCGGTGATTCCTCAGTGGCGCAGCGGGTCGCCGGATCGCCTGACACTGCTGGCGTGGCTGGACCTGGATGCGCTGCGCAATGCATGGGCGCTGTATGGCCCGCAGGGCTCGGACTGGATGCCGCAGGTGCCGGGCTGGTTGAAGGGGTTGAAGGACCTGGCCGGCGTCAGTCCGCCCGTCTGGCCGACCTACGTATCGGCCCGCCTGGCGGTCATGCTGACGCTGCTGCTGGCAGTGGCGGCATTCTGGAGCCTCTGGCGCGGTTCCCGCCAGCATTACGAGCCGGACGTGCTGACCGCAGGTGGCCGCGTGCGCCTGCGCGTCATGATGTGGGGCGCCGTGGTCCTGCAGGCGGCGGGTTGGGCACATGTGCTGGTGGGCAGCCTACCCTATGCCGTCTACGGCACGATCACATTGCGTGAAGTCGGCACGACCCAGAACCAGGAGACCTTGTGGGGCGGCCTGGTGCTGCACCTGATCGTCTATGCGGTGCTCGCGCTGGGGTTTCATCAACTGCTGCTGCACACCACCCGGTTTGGCGTGGTGCCAGTTGCCCGACATCGGGGGCGCGCATGATCGAATCGCTGGCAGCGGCGCTGGGCTTGGGTGCGCAGGACCCGGCGTTCTGGATGCCGCTGGCCCTGATGGCCGTGTTTTTTGCCACGGTGGTCGCCGGTGTGCTGCTGGACGGCTTCGACATCGGTGTGGGCTGTGTGTCGCTGGTGGCGCCGCGTGCCTTGCGCCCCCGCATGTTGTCGCTGCTCGTACCATGGCGGGATGCGAATGAATTCTGGCTCTTTCTGGGGGTCGGGTTGTTTGCGGGGGCATTTCCCTACGCCTGGTCTCAGACGCTGGGGCGCCTGTATGTGCCGTTGTCCCTGCTTGCCCTGGGTACGCTGTTGCGTTCGGCCTGCTTCGAGTGGCGGCTGCGGGCGCCCGAGCAGCGTCAGCGGCGCTGGCAACTGGGGTTTGGCGCCGGGTCGGTGCTCACGGCGTTCGCTCACGGGTACATGCTGGCGAGGATCAGCGTGGCCTATGAGAGCGGCCCCGGCTATACCGGGTTTGCGCTGCTCATGGGGGCTTGCTCGGTAGCGGGATACAGTCTGCTGGGAGCGACCTGGCTCATGATGCGTGAAGCAGGCGAACTGCGGATCCGGGCGCTGCATTGGGCGCGCCGCACTTTGCGCTGGAGCGCGGTGGGGGCGGTGGGGGTTGCCGTGGTGCTGGATTTCTCCAATGCCGGCGTTTTTCTCAAATGGGGCGACGGCGAGCATTGGCGTGCCGTGGGCTTCGTCTGGGGAACGCTGCTGCTGTGCTTCGTGCTGACGGAGATGACGCTTCAGCGGCTGATGAACCGTAGCTATCGAGCGTCGGCCGCGCCGTTTGCGCTGGTGCTGCTGATCTTCCTGGTGGTGCTGGGCGGCTTGGCCTACAGCTTCTTCCCCTATCTGGTGCTGGATGAGGTCACGCTGTGGGATGCGGCCGCCCCTGTGGCCACGCTGCGGTTGGCGCTGTCCGCCACGGTCGTGGCGTTGCCCGTGGCCCTGATCTTCAACCTCTGGGTGTACTGGCGCATGTTGGGTCTGTCGCGTCCGCCACGTCCACCGGATTTCCGGGGCTGACCTCGTGCACTTCCCCCGGGCCCTGCTGCGTGCGGATGGCGTGGTCGCCATGCTGTGCTGGGCTGCTCTGGCCGGAGCGGGCGGAGCGGTGGTCACCATTGCCTTTCATGCCGGCATCCATCTGATCCAGCAGCTTTACGCCGGGCAGTCCGGTTCCATCGTCCAGGTCACGCGAAGCCTGTCCTGGGGGATGCGCCTGGTGATTCCGGCCGTGGGGGGGCTGTGCGCGGGGTTTCTGCTGCAGGCGGCGCACAAGGTCTCCCACGATCCACATTCGAGCTACATGGAGGCCGTCGCCATCGGTGATGGCCGCATGTCCATCCCGCAGGGGATCCTGCGGTCCCTGTCGTCGCTGTGTACCGTCGCCACAGGAGGCTCCATCGGGCGCGAAGGCGCGATGGTGCATCTGGCCTCGCTGGCTGCTTCCGGGCTGGGACGATTCCTGCACATCGATACGGCCCGTCTGCGCCTGCTGGTGGCCTGCGGGGCAGCGGCCGGGGTCTCAGCCGCATATGGCGCTCCCATCGCCGGTGCGGTGTTCGTGGGCGAGATCATCCTGGGATCCATGTCCTTCCAGAACTTCGGTCCGCTGCTCATGGCCGGCACAGTCTCCAGCCTGGTGATGCATCTGAGCGGCGAGTACGTCGCCCGCTACCCCATGCCGGACCTGCCGCCGGTCTCGGCTGAAATCATTCTGCCTTGCCTGGCCCTGGGCATCATTGCCGGGGTGGGGGCCGCCCAGTTCCTGCGGTTCGTGCACGTCGTGAAGACGCTGTTCGAACGGACGAAGCTGCCGCTTTCGTTGCGCCTCGCGTTGGGTGGGCTGCTGCTCGGTGGCGTGCTTACCCAGGTACCCGAGATGGCCGGCAACGGCAACAGCGTGGTGGTGGCATTGCTGCACGGCTCCTGGGTCTGGCAGACCGTCCTCTGGATGCTGTTGTTCAAGGTGCTGGCCACGGCACTGACGGCTGGGTCGGGCGCCATTGGCGGCGTGTTCACGCCCACCCTGTTCGTGGGGGCGGCATTGGGCATGTTGTTTGCTCAGGTGCTGACCGGTGCCTGGCCCGTGCTGGCCGGGCATGGCACTACGCTCGCTCTGGTGGGCATGGGGGCCTTTCTGGCAGCTGCCACCAGTGCGCCCTTCATGGCCATTCTGATGGTGTTCGAGATGACGCTGAGCTACCAGATGGTGCTGCCGCTGGTGCTCGCCTGCGTGGTGGCATATTTCGTGTCGCGCGGCCTGGCGCAGGCCGTGATGTATCAGGTGACTTTGCACCATGAAGAAAGCCAGGCCCTGCGCCAGCAGTTGCGAACGGCCCGGCTGGACAGCCTCATGCGGCCAGCGCAGACCGTGATTCACACGGATGCCCCGGTGCGTCGGGCACAGGAGATGTTCCTGGATTATCCAGTGCGCTATCTGTATGTCACGGACGCCAGCGATGTCTGGCAGGGTGTGATTGCGCAGCAGGACCTCACCCGCATGATGCTGGGCGAGGTCGATGTGCAGTCCAAGACCTGCGGCGAGGTGCTGCGGCTGGATTTCGTCAAGCCGCTGTATCCCGATCTGAGCCTGGATGAGGCTCAGATGCAGTTCAGCGCCTTTCGCGGCGAACGCCTGCCGGTGGTGAGCCGTGAGGCACGGCCCCGATTGCTGGGCGTGGTGTACAAGTCCGAGCTTCTGGAACGCTATTCGGAATTGAAGCGGGCTGTCGATAGCGAGGATGATTTTGTCCTGTCGCCTCGGCGACGCTAGTGCCGGGTGGCACCGGCGCCTTTCAGTGCGCGGGCACAGGTGTTAGCATACCCCCCATCTACTGGATATCAGCACAGCATTTTCCATGGCCATTCAAGCGGATTCCCTGTCGTCTTCCCCCCAGGACACCCGTCTGGTGGCGCCCGATATCGAATCGTTCACCGAAGATTCCATCGAGCGGGCGCTGCGCCCCAAGACCCTGTCCGATTATGTCGGCCAGCCGCGGGTGTGCGAGCAACTGGGCATTTTCATCGCGGCGGCGCGCCAGCGCAGCGAGGCGCTGGATCATGTGCTGCTCTTTGGTCCGCCGGGGCTGGGCAAGACCACGCTGGCCCATATCGTGGCCCACGAAATGGGCGTGCAGTTGCGCCAGACATCCGGGCCGGTGCTGGAGCGCCCAGGGGACCTGGCGGCGATGCTCACCAATCTGGAACGCAATGATGTCTTGTTCATCGACGAGATCCACCGCCTGTCGCCGGTCGTCGAAGAAATTCTCTATCCGGCGCTGGAAGATTTCCAGATCGACATCCTGATCGGCGAGGGTCCGGCCGCCCGTAGCGTCAAGATCGACCTGCAGCCTTTCACGCTGGTGGGCGCCACGACCCGGGCCGGCATGCTCACCAATCCGCTGCGGGACCGCTTCGGCATCGTCTCGCGGCTGGAATTCTATTCGGCAGAAGACCTGACTCACATCGTCCGGCGCAGCGCGGGGCTGCTGGGGGCCGAGACTTCTCCGGAAGGGGCCGTCGAGATCGCTCGTCGTTCACGCGGGACCCCCCGCATTGCCAATCGCCTGTTGCGTCGCGTGCGCGACTACGCAGAGGTCAAGGCGGCGGGCCGCATCGACGTGAACACGGCCCAGGCCGCGCTGGCCATGCTCGAGGTCGACCCCGAAGGTCTGGACCTGATGGATCGCAAACTGCTCGAAGCCATCGTGCACAAGTTCGATGGTGGGCCGGTGGGGGTGGACAGCCTGGCCGCCGCGATTGGCGAGGAACGCGACACCATCGAGGACGTCATCGAACCCTACCTGATCCAGAACGGCTATCTGCAGCGCACCCCGCGCGGCCGCGTGGCCACGCGCCGCTGCTGGGAACACCTGGGGCTGAAGGCGCCAGTGTCGGGTAACGCGCCCGATCTGTTCCGCGGCTGACCTCCGCTTAGCCCGGGCTGCGGTTCACACTGCTGTACCTGGGGGTGTTCTATTACGCACCGCCCAAGGCCATGAACCGGCCGATCTACTCCTATTCGCAGGTGATCGTGGCGTGGTCGGTCTGGTATGTGGCAGCATCACTGGCCGTTGGTTGAATCCATCAGGCAGGCGACCACGTCGGGGCCGTAGGCTTCGCGCTTGCGTATCCCCACGCCGCTGATGGTGCCCAGTGCGTCCAGGGTCTGGGGCTGTTGCAGCGCGATGTCGCGCAGAGTCGCGTCGTGGAAGATCACATACGCAGGGACGCCGTGCGTCTTTGCGACTTGGGCGCGCCAGGCGCGTAGCCGCTCGAAGCGCTGCTGCGCGTCGGGTGGCAGCGCGGCGGCCAGGTCGGCGCTGCGGGCGGATCGCCGGCCGGACTTCGCGTGCGTTTCGTGTGCGACCGGCCGCAGCATCAGCGTGCGTTCGCCTTTCAGCACGTCCCGGCTGGCGGGGGTCAGTGCCAGCGTGCCATAGCCCTCCAGATCGACCGTCAGCAGGCCGAGAGCGAGGGCTTGGCGCAGGATGCCGCGCCACGCTTCGGTGGTCAGGTCGGCGCCTACCCCGAAGACCGTCAGTGACTGGTGGTCATGCTGTTTCACACGGTCCGTCATCTGGCCCCGCAGGATGTCGATGATATGTCCGCCGCCGAAGCGCTGGCCGCGTTCTCGCCAGAGCCGGTAGATCGCGGACAGCAGCTTCTGGACGGCGATGGTGCCGTCCCAAGTGGTGGGTGGCTCCAGGCAGGTGTCGCAGTTGCCGCAAGGTTCCACTGTCTGCCCGAAATAGGCCAGAAGCTGCTGCCGGCGGCAGGTGACGGCTTCGCAGAGGGCCAGCATGGCGTCGAGCTGCCGGACCTGTCGGCGCTGATGCAGGGCATCGCCTTCAGACGCGTCTATCATGCGCCGTTGCTGGACCACATCTTGCAGCCCGTAGGCGAGCCAGGCATCCGCCGGCAGGCTGTCGCGGCCTGCTCGTCCCGTTTCCTGGTAGTAGCCCTCGATGGACTTGGGCAAATCGATGTGGGCGACGAAGCGCACGTCGGGTTTGTTGACGCCCATGCCGAAGGCGATCGTCGCCACCATGATGATGCCGTCTTCGCGCAGGAATCGCGCCTGATGCTCGGCGCGTGTCGGTGCAGGGAGTCCGGCGTGATAGGGCAGCGCCGTGAGGCCGTTGCGATTCAGGAATTCGGCCGTGTCCTCGACTCGCGATCGCGATAGGGCGTAGACGATGCCGCAGTCCCCGCCGTGCTCTTCGCGGATGAAGTTCAGCAGCTGCCGCCGGACCTCGTGTTTTTCGACGATGCGATAACAGATATTGGGGCGATCAAAGCTGGCGATGAACTGTGGCGAGTCCTGCAGGCTCAGGCAGGTGATGATGTCGGCGCGGGTAGCTTCGGTCGCTGTGGCAGTCAGCGCGACTCGCGGGACTGTGGGCCACCGTTGCGCGAGAATGTCCAGTTGCTGGTACTCGGGCCGGAAGTCGTGTCCCCATTGCGAGACGCAGTGCGCTTCGTCGATGGCAAAGAGCGCGATACGGCCGCGCGCGAGCAGCTCCAGACAGCGCGGCGTGAGCAGCCGTTCGGGGGCGATGTAGAGCAGATCGAGCTGGCCGCGCAGATAAGCCTGCTCGACTTCTCGGGCAACTCCCGGTGTTTGCGATGAATTCAGGAACGCGGCTCGCACGCCCAGCTCCTGCAGCGCGTCGACCTGATCCTGCATCAGCGCGATGAGGGGTGAGATCACCACCCCCGTGCCTGGGCGCACCAGCGCCGGGATCTGGTAGCACAGCGACTTCCCGCCCCCCGTAGGCATCAGCACCAGCGCATTGCCACCGTCGATCAGTCGTTGGACGATGGCCTGTTGTTCGCCGCGGAATGACTCGTAGCCAAAGACCTGTTGGAGCGCATCCAACGCCGTGGCCAGGGGGGGGCGGTCCAGGTCGGCGTCGAAGAGGGTGGACATTCGGGTCACGCGCGCGACAATGTCTTCAGCGCATGGCGGATGCTGTCGGAAATGCTCAGACCCGCCGGCAGCGTGGCCATCGCCTTGCGGGCTTCAGGAGCCGAGTAGCCCAAGGCTTGCAGCGCGTGCAGCACGTCGTCATCGCCAGCGACCGAGGTTCCGTCGGCGCGCGGTGCGGGTGCGACCGGGCCCAGCTTGTCGCGCAGTTCCAGCAGCAGACGCTCGGCCGTTTTCTTGCCAATCCCCGGGACCTTCACGAGCCGTCCGGATTCCTGGCGCTCCACGGCGTCGGCCAGGTCCTCGACACTCAGTCCCGAGAGTACGGCCAGCGCCGTGCGGGCTCCGATGCCGGTGACCTTGATCAGCGCCCGGAACGCACGCCGTTCCGCTGGCGTTGCGAACCCGTACAGGACATGGGCGTCTTCGCGGATCGCCAGGTGCGTGTGCAGGGTGACGGTCTGGCCCACGGCCGGCAGCTTGTAGAGCGTGCTCATGGGGACGTCGATTTCGTAGCCCAGGCCACCTGTTTCGACGCACAGCGTGGGCGGAGTGATTTCGCGCAGGATCCCGGTGATGCGGCCTATCATGGCGTCGTGTTTCCTTTCAGGAAATGAGCCGCCCGGTGCGCAGGCGCCGGGTGCGGGGTGAGAGGATTTCTGGGGCCAGCGCCTGGAGGCGCCCAGCCAGGGGTGCGCAGTGGGCGTGGCAGATCGCACAGGCCAGCGCATCGGCGGCATCAGGGGCGGGCGTGCCGTCCAGGGCCAGCAGGTGGCGCACCATGACCTGAATCTGTTCCTTGCTGGCGTGGCCGGTACCCACCACGGCCTTCTTGATCTGCAGCGCGGTGTATTCCTGGACTGATAGCCCCGTGTCGGCCAGCGCGCACAGGGCGGCGCCGCGCGCTTGTCCCAGCAGCAGCGTGGAGGCGGGGTTCTTGTTCAGGAAGACCTTTTCCATGGCGGCCTGGTCGGGGTGTGCGTCGCGCGCCACCTCGCGCAGGTTGTCAAGAATCACCTTCAGGCGTTCGGACAGGGGCTGCCCGGCAGGCACCACGATGGTGCCGCTGGCGACGTACCACAGCCTCGCGCCGCTGGCTTCGATGACGCCGAAGCCGGTGCGCCGCAGACCAGGGTCGATCCCCAGAATGCGCATCAGTGGCGGAAATGCCGTGTGCCGGTGAAGACCATCGCGATGCCGCGCTCGTCCGCTGCTGCAATGACTTCTCCATCACGGATGCTGCCGCCCGGCTGGATCACGCAGGTGGCGCCTGCTTCGGCCACCACATCCAGCCCGTCGCGGAACGGGAAGAAGGCGTCGGAGGCTACAGCGGAGCCCTGCAGGCTCAGGCCGGCCTTCTCGGCCTTGATGGAGGCGATGCGGGCAGAGTCGATGCGGCTCATCTGGCCGGCACCCACGCCCAGCGTCATGCGCTGGCCGCAGAACACGATGGCATTGGATTTCACGAAGCGCGCCACGTTCCAGGCGAAGGACAGGTCCTGCATCTGGGCTGCGGTGGGTGCGGTGCGCGTCACGACCTTGAAGTCGGCCTCATGCGCCACCCGGCTATCGGGGTGCTGGACCAGCCAGCCGCCGCCCACGCGCTTGACGTCGAATGGGTTTTGCGCCTGGCCAGGCTTGACTTGGAGGACGCGTACGTTCTTCTTTGCGGCCAGCACCGTGAGTGCGGCATCTGTGTAGGCAGGGGCGATCAGGACTTCCAGAAACTGTTTACCGACCGCCTGCGCGGTTGCTTCGTCCACGGCCTCATTGAAAGCGATGATGCCGCCGAAAGCTGAGGTCGGGTCGGTCTTGAAAGCCTGCTGATAGGCCTGCAGCGGCGTGTCCCCCAGCGCGACGCCGCAGGGGTTGGCATGCTTGACGATCACGCAGGTCGTGGTGGGGAAGCTGCGCACGCATTCCCAGGCGGCGTCGGCGTCGGCGATATTGTTGTAGGACAGTTCCTTGCCCTGGATCTGGTGGTAGCCGGCCAGCATCCCGTCGCCGACCTGCAGGTCGTGGTAGAACGCTGCGTCCTGGTGCGGATTCTCGCCGTATCGAAGCGCCTGTTCGCGCTGCATCTGTATCGTCAGGACACGTGGCCAGGTCTCGCGTTCGGGTACCGATTGTGGTGCTGGCTCACGGGATGCCAGACTACTCAGGTAGGCGGCGATGGCGCCGTCGTAGGCGGCCGTGTGAGCGAAGGCTTTGGTGGCCAGCTCCAGACGCAACGCGTAGGACGGTTGATGGGCGGGGCCGTCCATGTCGGCGAGTACGCGCGGGTAGTCGGCGGGGTCGATCACCACCGTGACGCCGCCTTGGGGCGATCCGTGGTTCTTGGCGGCCGAGCGCAGCATGGAAGGTCCGCCAATGTCGATGTTTTCGATGGCATCGGCCAGCACGCAGTCCGGGCGCGCGATGGTCTTCAGGAACGGGTACAGGTTCACGACCAGCAGGTCGATGGCCGGAATGTTTTGTTCCTTCAGTGTCTGCATGTGGGCCGGATCATCTCGGCGGGCCAGCAGTCCGCCGTGGATGCGCGGGTGCAGCGTCTTGACGCGGCCATCCAGGATTTCGGGGGAACCGGTGTGGTCCGCGACTTCCGTGACTGCGAGCCCCGCTTCACGCAGTAGCCGGGCCGTGCCGCCGGTGGACAGCAGCGACACGCCGCGATTGGCGAGTTCCCGGGCAAATTCGACGATGCCCGATTTGTCGGACACGGAGATCAAGGCGGTCTGGATGGTCATGTTGGCGAGGCGGAAGAAAGGAATGGAAGAAGGCGCGGTGGCTGGTCAGGCCGATATCTGGTGGGTCTGGAGCTTTTTTCGCAGGGTGCCGCGCGTGATCCCCAGCATGTCGGCGGCGCGTGTCTGGTTGCCGTCGCTGCGCTCCAGGGCGACCTGCAGCACCGCTCGCTCCACGCACAGGTTGACCATGGAGAGCAGATCGTGCGGGGCCGAGTCGCCGAGATCGGCAAAGTAGCGTTCCAGTTGGTTGCGGACGGCTTGTTCCAGAGGGGTGGTGCTCATGTCGAAAGGTCGGGGTTTCAGTGGAGTTCGGTCATTCGGGGTAGTACGGGGGCATCCGAAGCGTGTTCGTCGAGCCAGTGGCCCAGCATCGACGTCTGTTCTGTGGTGCTGTCCACCGCCATGATATCTGCAAGCAAGGGCTCTGATCCGGGCAGGTCGCCCAGATACCAGCTGATATGCTTGCGGGCGCTGCGCACGCCGGTCTGTTCGCCGTAGAACGTGTAATGGTCTTCAAGGTGGCTGAGGAGGTGTTCGCGCAGTTCTCCGTAGGTGGGCGGCGGCAGGTGGGTTCCGTGTTCCAGATAGTGCGCGATCTCGCGGAAGATCCAGGGTTTTCCTTGGGCGGCGCGCCCCACCATGATCGCGTCAGCCCCGGTGTAATCCAGCACCTCGCGCGCCTTTTCGGGTGTCGTGATGTCACCGTTGGCGATCAGCGGGATGTGGATGGCGGCACGGACCTCGCGCAACGTCTCGTACTCGGCTTCGCCAGTATACAGGTCGCAGCGCGTGCGGCCGTGCAGGGTGAGTGCTGCGATGCCGCACGCTTCCGCCAGCCGGGCGATCCGCACGGCGTTGCGGTTGCTGCGATCCCAGCCGGTGCGCGTCTTCAGCGTGACGGGGATGCCCAGCGGGCTGCACGCATCCACTACGCGGCTCAAGATGCGAGCGACCAGCGGTTCGTCGCGCAGCAGTGCCGAGCCGGAGGCGACATGGCAGACCTTCTTGACCGGACAGCCCATGTTGATGTCGATGATCCGAGCGCCTTTGCGGACGTTGTAGAGCGCCGCCTCGGCGAGCATGTCCGGGTCGGCTCCCGCGATCTGGACGGCGACGGGGTCGGGTTCACCTTCGTGGTCGAGGCGGCGGGAGGTCTTCACGCTGTCCCACAGGGCCGGGTTGCTGGCGGCCATTTCCGAGACTGCGTACGCGGCACCCAGTGCCTTGCACAGGCGCCGGTAAGGCCGGTCGGTCACCCCTGCCATGGGGGCGACGCAGACGGCGTGGGGCAGGGTCCAGGTTCCGATTCGCATAGTGGGGATTGTAGAACGCGTGGGTGTCCCGTTTGGTGGATCTGTGCTCGCGGGGTTGGCCAGGCGGGGCGCTAAAGCCGCTGGCCCTGCATCAGGTGGCGTGCGAGCGGCTTGCGCAGGACCGGAAGGACGTCCAGGGCGAGCAGCGCCAGCCCGCAGGCGTGGCGCTGCAGCGGGTTGGCGGTGGCAAAGAGTCTTGGCAGACTGTCGGTGATCGCCAGTGTCAGGCTGCGGTCCAGCCGCCGCTGGTGGGCGTAGTGGTCCAGCAGATGCTGGACCGGCGTTCCCGCTGCTGCGAGCCATGGGTGCAGGATGGATGACAGCTGTGCCACATCGCGCAGGCCCAGGTTCAGGCCCTGGCCGGCCACCGGGTGCAGCGTCTGTGCGGCGTTGCCTACCGCCACGATTCCGGCGCCTTGCAGGCTGGGTCCGGCGTGCAGGGACAGCGGGAAGGTGTGGGTGCCGCTCAGTCGCTGCAGGCGCCCCAACCGCAGGCCGAATGCGATCTGCAGCTGGGCGTCGAAGGCAGTGGCTGAAAGCGCCGCCAGCTCCTCGGCGCGGGCGGGTGACACGCACCACACCACGTTGTAAAGATCCTGGCCAGCAGGGTGCGGCAGCAGCGCCAGCGGCCCGGTTTGGGTGAAGCGTTCGAAGGCGCGTCCGGCGATAGGTGTCTGGGCCCGGACGGTCGCCAGCACGGCGTGCTGGCCATATCCCCGCATGAGTCCCTGCGGCTGCTCACCGTCCGAGAGCAGCACCACCGAGGCGGTGATGTCGCCGTCGGCTGCCCGCAGCTGGACAGGCTGGCCGGGCCTGGGACGCGCAGGGCGCTCGGTCAGACGCGTCAGCTTGCTGCGGGCGACAGCGGCGTGCAGCGCATCGAGCAAGTCATCGTAGGCCACCACGCTGCCCAGGCGCGGCGCGTCGAGTTCGGACTGGTCGATCAGCGTACGCCCCAAGTGCCCGGCTTGGGATACATGCACGGTCAGGATGTCCGCTGAGTGGGCGGGCCAGGCGCCGAGCTGTTCCAGCCATTGTCGGCTGCCGTGGTTGAGCGCCAGCGCACGTGGGTCCACGGACTTTCCCGGTGTGCGTGGCTTGGGGGCCGGCCCCATGAGCGCAATGCGCGTCGGATCTGGCGCGTGCCGGGCCAGACTCAGCGCCAGCGCGCACCCGACCGGGCCACTGCCCAGGATTGCGATGTCGTAGGTGGTGTGAGCCATGGGGATGGTAACGGCGAAAAGCGTTCATTTTAGAATGCTTTAAACTAAGAATCCTTTGAAACGGGATCCCTGGCCCATCGCGGATCTCTGGGCCCAACTGGATACTGCTGTCATCATGGATCTGCTCACCTGGCTGCAACCCTGGGAGTTTTCTCCCACCCTGGTGCTGGCGTTTCTCGTGTCGGGCTGGCTGTATGGGCGGGGCTGCAAGGCGCATCGTGTGGGGAAGGTTCGCCAGACACTGTTCTGGGTGGGGTGGGTCATCCTGTATCTGTCGCTGCACACCCAGCTGGACTACTATGCCGAGCGCATGTTCTTCATCCACCGGCTGCAGCATTTGGTGCTGCATCATCTGGGGCCGCTCATCGTGATGAGCAGCTACCCCGGCCAGGTCATGCGGGCGGGTCTGCCACAATCCTGGCGTACGTGGCTCGCAACTGCTCGCCGGCGGCGCGGACCGATCCGTGTCCTGGAGTCGCTGGCAACCCATCCCATCCTGATTCCGATGCTGTTCCTGGCGTATGTCCTGGTGTGGGTCGAGCCCACTGTGCAGTTCTACTCCATGCTGGATTGGCGCCTCTACCGCTTCATGAACTGGGGCGTGGTGGTCAGCGGCATGCTGTACTGGAACCTGATCATGGATCGCCGGCCACATCCGCCGGCGGCGATGGCGGCCGGCTGGCGGGTCTTTTCACCGATCTTCACCATGGCGCCGCAGATGGCTGCCGGCGCCGTGATCGCGCTTTGTGGGCATGACCTGTACCCTGTCTTTGACCTGTGCGGCCGGGCGTTGCCCGGCTTCACCGCCATGGATGACCAGGTGCTGGGGGGGCTGATCATGTGGGTGCCGGCCGGCCTCATCGAGGCTTACGGGCTGCTGTATGCCCTGGGCACACTCATGCGGCTGTCCGATCGCAATCGTCTGCCTCCGCCCCGGCGGCTGGCCAGACGGGTTGTCCACGGGGCCTGAGGACGGACCGTGGACCATTGGGTCCGAACCACCGGTTGCAGCCTGTGCCTGACGGCGGCGGTGGCGTTGTCCGCCCCGGCTTGGGGACAGCCCATCGGGCTGCCCTCGATGGGGGCCACGTCGGCGGCCGAGCTCTCTCCGGCAGTGGAACACATGCTGGGCGAAGCCATCATGGAGCAGGGGCGCCACGATCCCACCTATGTGGCTGCGCTCGACATCAACCAGTACCTGACCGGTGTCGGGCGTCGCCTGGCTGCGCACGCGCCCCAGGCGCTGAGCCAGCCCATCACGGTTTTCGCGATCCGCGATCCGTCCATCAACGCCTTTGCATTGCCCGGCGGCTACATTGGTGTCAACAGCGGCCTGGTCGTGGGGGCTCAAAGCGAGTCCGAGCTTGCGAGCGTTCTGGCCCACGAGATCGGCCACGTCATGCAGCGTCACATCGCACGTGGCATTGCCCACGAGTCCCAGGGCACTGGAATGATGGTTGCGAGCCTGGTCGGTGCACTGCTCGCGGCCCTGGCGGGCCAGGGCGATCTGGCGATGGGCGTGGCGGCCTTTGGCCAGGCGGCGACCATCGACCGGCAACTGGGTTTTTCGCGCAGCGCTGAGCAGGAGGCCGATCGGGCTGGTTTCCAGATGATGCGTGCCGCCGGCTTCGATCCGCGCGGGATGCTGGACATGTTTCGCCGCCTGATGAATGCAGCCAGCCTGAACGAAGGCACGGGCGGCGCCTATGCCTCCACGCACCCCTTGTCGATCCAGCGTCTGTCCGATATCGAGAATCGCCTGTCCGAATTGCCCCCCGTACAGGTCAGACCTGATCCGGAGTTCTGGTTCGTGCGCACCCGGCTGGCGTTGCTCCAGGCCGTTAGCGGCGACAGCCGCCGCAACCTTCAGCAATCTCTGCGCAACGAAGCCGGCACACAGCAGGGCATGCGCAAATCGGCCGCCCTGTATGGGCTTGCCATGCTGGACCGGCAATCTGGGGATATCGCCGGCGCCCGGTCCTATGTCGCTCAGGCGCAGGCGCTGCAGGACTCTCCACAGCTGGCCATGCTGGCCATCCAGCTGGCCGCTGCCCAGAGCCCCGCAGCTGCCGAGGAAGTCAGCGCGGCTGCCTGGAAGCGGTGGCCGGACAGCCAGGGTGTTGCCGATGGCCGGGCCCATGCTTTGCAGGCCGCCGGACGGGATCAGCAGGCCGTCGCCTTTTTGCAGGCCAGGATCCGCCAATGGCCTGATGTGCCCGAGTTCCAGAAGTCGTTGGCCGACGGGCTGAATCGCCTCGGCCGGATGGCCGAAGCACATGAGGCCATGGCTTCGTATTATGAGCAGACCGGCGCGCTGCCGACAGCGGTCGAGCACCTGGAGCAGGCTCGCAAGCTCTCGCGGGATTTCTACGTCCAGTCAAAGCTGGATGCCCGGATCCGCCAGGTGCGGGAACACCTGAAGACGCAGCGGGCGCTGCTGGCCCCTTACAGGAACAAGTCTGACGGTCAGTGATCCCGTCGTCGGGCGCGTCAATGAATCGTGCGCGAAGAGCTGGGAATGTCCAGCAGCGCGGCCTCGCGCGGCGCGGGCGAAGCGTGATGCACGATCAGGCGCCAGCCGTCGGGCCCTTTCTGGTAAACGTTGGTGGTGAAGAAGTTCAGGGTGTCCTTGCCGTGCGGTGTATCCACCGCGATCTGCTCGATCAGGATGTGTACGGCATTCATCACGCCCACGATGGCGTGGACTTGCGACGGGAAGGCGGCGACGGGGCCATTGGCGAAAATGTGTTCCCAGGCATCCTGGATGGCGCGCGGGCCCAGCGCGCGCAAGCCGCCCGGATGGACGCATGCGACGTCTTCGTCGTCTCCCCAGACGCGCATCATGAGCGCCGTGTCACCTTGGCGCATGGCCTCGTAGAACGCGGCTTCAGCTTCCTCTGGCGAGGGGAACATGCGGGGCTCAGTGGTGTCCGTGGACTTTTTCGCCCTCGCGCAGCGCGTATTGCGCCCCGCAGTACTGGCAGCGTGCGACGTGGTTTTTCACGACTTCGATGTAGATGCGCGGGTGCATGCTCCAGAGCGGCGCCTTGGGGCCCGGGCAGTAGACCGGCAGGTCTTCGGCGCCGACGTAGATGATGTCCTGTTGTTTGGCGGATTCGGGAGCGCTGCTCATGAGGGATTCCTGAAAAAGAGGCGGCGGGCTGCCAGGCCCGCCTGAAAGCGTTCAGACTTTGAAGAGCCAGTAATGGTATTTGGGGGTCTTGCCGGACACTGCGTCGAAGAAGGCTTTTTGCAGTTGTCCCGTGATCGGGCCGCGTTCGCCGGCGCCGATCTGGCGCCCGTCGATTTCACGAATGGGCGTGACCTCAGCCGCTGTTCCCGTGAAAAAGACCTCGTCCGCGATGTACAGATCGTCGCGCGTCAGACGCCGCGAGACCACCTTCAGGCCCATGTCCTCAGCCAGCTGGTGGATCGATGCGCGCGTGATCCCCGTCAGTGCACAGGCGATGTCCGGTTCGTAGAGCACGCCGTCACGCACCATGAAAATATTTTCCCCCGAGCCCTCGGCGACGAAGCCTTCGGTATCCAGCAGGATGGCCTCATCGTAGCCGCTGTCCAGGGCCTCCGCGTTGGCCAGGATGGAATTGGCGTAGGTGCTGGCGACCTTGGCACGCGGCATGGTGACGTTGACGTGCTGGCGAGCAAATGAGGAGATCTTCACCCGGATGCCCTGTTTGAGGGCTTCTTCGCCGAGGTATGCTCCCCATGGCCAAGCTGCGATGGCCACATGGACCGACGCGCCCTTGGGCGAGACCCCCATTTTTTCCGAGCCGTAGAACACCAGTGGCCGGATGTAGCAGGATTCCAGTTCGTTGCGGCGCACGACCTCGATCTGCGCGTCCGAAATGGCTTCGCGAGAATAAGGGATCTTCATCTGATAGATATGCGCTGAATTGAACAGGCGCCGCGTGTGGTCCTCGAGGCGGAAGATCGCCGTGCCGTGATCGGTCTTGTAGGCGCGGACCCCCTCGAAGACCGCCAATCCGTAGTGCAGGGAGTGGGTCAGGACGTGCGTGGTTGCCTCGCGCCAGGGCACGAGCTTGCCGTCATACCAGATGAAGCCGTCACGATCAGCCATCGACATGGTCGTCTCCTAGGGTGCGATGCCGCCATTGTAGCAATTGCCCGGGCCACCGCGATGCACGTTAAAATAAGCGGTTCATGAACGCGCACCGCCGCTTTTTGAGGCTGCGCACCTTTTGATTCGAATGACCGATTCCATCTCCCACGATTCCTCCGAACCCGCCGTGGCGTTCGCTCAGTTCGGCCTGCATGCCGGCATCATGCAGGCTGTGGCCGACGCCGGCTATACGTCGGCGACGCCGATCCAGGCGCGCGCCATTCCGGTCGTGATGGCCGGGCGCGACGTCATGGGCGCCGCCCAGACCGGTACCGGCAAGACGGCGGCGTTCGCGCTGCCCATCCTGCACCGGCTGATGCCGTTTGCCAACTCCAGCGCTTCGCCGGCCCGCCATCCGGTGCGTGCGCTGATCCTGACACCCACGCGTGAACTGGCCGATCAGATTCACGCCAACGTCGAGCAGTACAGCAGCCATGTGCCGCTGCGCACGACGGTGGTCTTCGGCGGGGTCGACATCCGCCCGCAGCGGGATGCGCTGCGCGAGGGTTGCGAGATCCTGATCGCCACGCCGGGCCGGCTGCTGGACCACGTCGAACAGCGCAACGTGAATCTGGGCCAGGTCGGGATTCTGGTGCTGGACGAAGCCGATCGCATGCTTGACATGGGGTTTCTCCCGGATCTGGACCGCATCTTGCGCCTGTTGCCGGCCGGGCATCAGGGCCTGCTGTTCTCGGCCACGTTCAGCCCGGAAATCCGCAAGCTGGGCCGCGGTTTTCTGCGTTCGCCGGTGGAAATCGAAGTCGCGCCGCCCAATGCCACCGCCGACACGGTCAGCCAGATTGCCTATCTGCTCGAGGGCGAGGCCAAGCGGCGGGCAGTGGTGCATCTGGTGAAATCCCGCCAGTTGACGCAGGTCATCGTTTTTTCCAACACCAAGATCGGCTGCAGCCGGCTGGCGCGCCAGCTCGAGCAGGACGGCGTACGCGCCGAATCCATTCATGGCAACAAGACCCAGATCGAGCGCATGAAGGCGCTGGACGCCTTCAAGGCTGGCACCCTCGAGGTTCTGGTGGCTACCGACGTGGCCGCGCGGGGCCTGGACGTGGCCGGCATCCCTTGCGTCATCAACTACGATCTGCCGCATAGCGCCGAAGACTATGTGCACCGCATCGGCCGCACGGGGCGGGCAGGTGCCCAGGGCGAAGCCATCGCGCTGTATACCGCCGAAGAAGAGCGGTACTTGTTGGGGATCGAGAAACTCATCAAGATCCAGATTCCGCGCGGCGAGCTGGACCTGCCCCGTGCTCCGCGGCGCAGTCCGGCACCTGTGCGGCGTGGCCATGGCGCAGGCTGGCGCCCGGCCGAGGTGCCCGTCGATGATTTGTTCACCAAACCTTACGTGCCTTCGGTGGCCAGCCATCCCGCATCAGTCGGGGACTCGTCGCCCGCCTTGGTTCCGATGCGCCGAGCGGTAGGCGTGCTGCTCGGCGGAAAAAAATAACTTTCTGTCCGCTGCGGGGTTTACTGACCCAGTTCGTCCAGTCTTCCGGGCCCAGCGTCCACGACAGGCAGTTGTGGGGCACGCTCGATGAGCCTTCTCAGATGTTCGATCTGCGGCAATTGCGTCCCCCAGAAGCGGGTGCCTTGGCGGTCCTGGATCAGGATGGTCGGAAAATTCTCAATGTCTTCGTCGCCCAGCCAGTCGGGACTGTCTTCCACGTCCACCCAGATGAAGGTCCATTGCGGGAGCTGGTCCGCCAGCGTTTCGAAGGCAGGCCGATACGCATCGCACGTCCGGCACCAGGCCGCGCAGTAGCACGCGACCCGGTTGCCGGAATCGGCCGCCATGCGTGCCTGAAGGGCGTCCGGTTCGGTTGCGGGATTGAACAATTTCATGCAGACAACACTCGAATGAATTTCGTAACATTGTAGATGTTTGCCTGGAGTGCCAGATGACTCGTCAAGACCTTGCCCTGCGTGAATCCAGAACCCCCAATGGCCTGACCCTGGTGGGGCAGGCCTTTCGCCGCGCGGTGGTCAGCCAGTTCCACCCGCGCATGATCGCCGCCTTGTTTCTGCCTTTCATCATCGCGTTTCTTGGTGCGGTCCTCCTGCTGTGGCTGTTCTGGACGCCGGTGACGGGCTGGATGGATCAGGAGGCCTCGTCATGGGGGCTCTTCAATACCGTTGATGGCTGGCTGGTGGCCGTAGGGCTTTTTTCGCTGAAGCTGTGGCTGATCCCGTTGCTGTCGGCCGGACTGCTGCTGCCGATGGCCGGGATCCTGGGCCTGGTGATCGCCGCCATTTTCGTCATGCCCATCGCCTTGCATCACCTGGAGGCACGTGACTATCGCGGGCTGTCGCGCCAGGGGGTTCATGCCACGGCGCTCGGAACCTGGAATGCGATCTGGGTGGGGGTGTTGTTCTGCCTGGGCTGGCTCTTCACCATGCCGCTCTGGCTGGTGCCGCCATTTGCCCTGGTGCTGCCGGTCTTCTGGTGGGCCTTTGCCTTGAATCGCATGCTGAGGGTGGACGCCATGGTGGAACACGCCAGCCTGGCCGAGCGCCGCCTCCTGTGGCGCCGCCATCGCCGCCAGCTTTGGCTGTTGGCCGCCGGCCTGGCGGTGTTGAACCTGATCCCGCTATTCTGGCTGGTCATGCCGGTGTATTCGGCGCTGGTCTACGCCCATTTCTGCCTGGATGCGCTGAGCCGGCTACGGGCGGAAACCGTGCTCGAGGTCTGATCTACTCGATGTCCTGGTGTTGCGGCACGGTTCCCCTGCCTGCCGCTGCCGAGGCCCGGCGCACGCCACTGTGTTGGATGTAGGATGTGTCATCTTGCCCGCACGTGCGGGAGACCTTCAATGGAGTGGACTTCATGGTCGTCGATACCCGGAATGCCCCAGTGCCGCATGTTCGCCTGATCGCAATCGGTGATGAAATTCTTTCGGGACGTCGCCAGGACAAGCACTTTTCCAAACTGATCGAGCTGCTGCAGGCGCGCGGGATGAAGCTGCGGGCTGCGGAGTTCGTCTCCGATGACGAGGACGACATTGTCGAGTGCCTGATTCGCAGCTTCGCGACGACGGACATCGTGTTCTGCTGCGGCGGGATCGGCGCCACCCCTGATGATCGTACCCGCCAGGCCGCCGCCCGTGCCCTGGGCGTGCCACTGCAACTGCATCCCGAGGCCGAGCGCCTGATTGGCGAGCGGTGTGCGGAAATGGCGGCCAAGGGCCAGGGCAGCGCCGACATGACCACGTCCGAGAACCGGCAGCGCCTGCAGATGGGAGTATTCCCCCAGGGGGCGGAGATCATCCCTAACGCGTACAACCGGATTCCGGGGTTCTTCATTCGCAACCATAGCTTCATGCCGGGGTTCCCGGTCATGGCGCACGAAATGATGGCCTGGACACTGGATACCCGCTATCCGCAATGGCATCACCACGATGCGTGGGTGGAGCATTCGTTCCTGGTGTTCGGACTTCCCGAATCGCGCATCACCCCCGCTCTGGAGTTGCTCGAGCAGCGCTGGCCGGGCATCCACATCTTCAGTCTGCCCAGCGTGGGCGAGGCGGGTGGTCACCCCCATATCGAGCTGGGCGTGAAAGGCGCTCCTGACGCAGCGGCCGAAGCGCTGGAATGGCTGCGCGCCCAAGTCCTCCAGGTAGGTGGTCGTCTCAACCCCCCCGCCTGAAAAGTGCTTGCCATGTGCGCCAGAATTTCATAGTATGGAATTGTGGCATTGCAACATCGTTTCCTCATGGCGCACATTCCGACTTCTTCCGCTTCTGCATCGCTTGCGCACGCCCCCGGGATCGTGCCGCCTCACCATGACTCCGATGCGGTGACCATCCAGGTACTGGACCGGGCCATGCGCATTCTCGACGTCCTGGCCGGACAGCGGGACCCTGTGACGTTGAAGGAACTGTCGGCGGCTACGGGGCTTCATGCCTCCACGACCCACCGCATCCTGGCGGATCTGTCCGTCGGGCGGTATGTAGAGCGCGTGGACAGCGGCCTGTACCGGCTGGGCATGCGCCTGCTGGAACTGGGCTCGCTGGTAAAGGGGCGGCTGGACGTACGCGCCGCATCCCTGGTGCCCATGCGCGAATTGCACCAGAAGACCGGCCAGACGGTGAACCTTTCGCTCGCGCAGGGCGATGAGATCGTCTATATCGAGCGGGCCTGGAGCGAACGCTCGGGCATGCAGGTGGTGCGTGCCATCGGTGGGCGCGCTCCTCTGCACCTCACCTCCACCGGCAAGCTGTTCCTGTCCACCTGGGATGCTCGAAGCATCCGCAGCTATGCCATGCGCACGGGCCTGGCGGGTACTACCCGCAACAGCATCACGCAGGTTGATCCTCTCGATCGCGAGCTCGCCCTTGTGCGCCGCCATGGCTATTCACGCGACAACGAAGAGCTCGAACTCGGGGTACGCTGCATTGCGGCCGGCGTGTATGACGACACGGGTGCGTTGCTGGCGGGGCTGTCACTGTCAGCGCCAGCAGAACGCATGCGCGATGAATGGATTCCCTTGCTCATGTCGACGGCTGCCAGGATTTCCGAAGCGCTGGGATACGAGCCCAGGCATTAATTTGTTGCGTTGCAACAAAAGTGCTTGACACGGCCGTTCAATCAGATAGAATTTCGTTTGTGCATTGCAGCAATTCGCTGTGATCGAGAAGGTGCCAGGCGTCTTGCCTCAGAGGAAACCTTCTATTCATTGACAAGGAGTCATCATGAGCGCAACCCCCCAAAACCTGCTGGCTGGTCAAAAGGCCATCATCGACAACCTGCTGGCTGTTCAAGGCACGTTCTTCGACGGCTTTGAAAAGCTGGTCGACCTGAACCTGAAGGCCACCCGTGCCGCGCTGGAAGATGCAGCGCAAAAGTCGCAGGAAGCCATCGAACTGAAGGACGCGCAGGAATTGCTGGCCTTCACTTCTTCGCTGGTGCGCCCCGAGCAGGCCGTCTCTTATGGCAAGGATTTCTACGAGATCGTCTCCGGCATCCAGGGTGACCTGAGCAAGCTGACGGAATCGCAGCTGTCGCAGGGCCAGCAACAGGTCGCCGACGCGGTCGAACAGTTCGCCCGTAATGCCCCGACTGGTTCCGAAGGCGCAGTGGCGCTGCTGAAGTCCACGCTGGCCACGGCCACCAATGCGTATGAGTCTGCCGCCAAGGCTGCCCGCCAGGCTGCCAGCGCAGCGGAATCCAACATTGCCGCCGCGACCAACGCTACGCTGAAGGCTGCCGCTGACGTGAACAAGGCCACCAAGGCCACCACGCGTGCCCGCCGCACGGCCGCTAACTGATCGTCTGAGTCCCGGCACTGGCACCCGGCTGGTTTCGCCGCCGGGTGATCCTGCCGGTGCACGGACCGGGTGACCGATTGAACCCTGGAGCGTTCCGCTCCAGGGTTTTTTCATGGGCGTTCACAAAAACCCTTCGGGGATGCCACATCGGCGGATTGTTCCTCGTATACTCGCTCAGGACTCCGCACCGCGTTGCGCGTCAGTCCCGTCCGCGCGGCCTGATCTGGGCTCCGCGGATTTGTTCGTGGTGACCGTCGATCTGAGAGAGCCCTCGCCGATGTCTTCCGTGCGCCGTTCCGTCCTGTTGTTTGGCCTGCCACTGTTTCTGCTGCTGTGCGCCGTGCTTTGGTGGCTGAGTCGGCCCGTGGCTTCGCCCACTTCGTCGGCGCCTCCCGCAGCGGATGCGGTTTTGGTCCATACGACGCAGGTTGCTGCGCGGAATGTTCCGGCCCGTGTTCTCGGGATCGGCGCAGTACAGGCCTGGTCCACGGTGACCGTGCGGTCCCGTATCGATGGCCAGCTCGAATCGGTGGGCTTCCACGAAGGTGACATGGTCCATCAGGGCCAGCTCCTGGCGCGGCTCGATGACCGCGTCCAGAAGGCCCAGCTGGCCCAGGCCCGTGCACAGCAGGCGCGTGATCAGGCGCAATTGGACAACGCGCACCGGGATCTGGCCCGCTACACTGAGCTGGTCCGCCAGTCGGCCATCCAGCGCCAGACCCTGGATACACAGCGGGCGCAGGTTGCCACGCTGGAGGCCACCGTACAGGCGGATCAGGCCCAGGTGCAGTATGCCCAAGTGCAGCTCGATTACACCCGCATCGTGTCACCCCTGACGGGGCGCACCGGCGTCCTGCAGGTGGACCCCGGCAATCTGGTGCATTCCACGGACGTCAACGGCCTGGTGGTCATCAATCAGATGGAACCCATCGCGGTGAGCTTCACCGTCCCGGACACCCTGTTTCCCGAGGTTCAGGCCGCCTCGCAAGCGACAGTAGCCTCGCCGGTTCCAGCAAGCTCGCAGGTTCCAGTTGCAGAGGCGGGCACGGGCCGGGGCAAGGATGCGCCAGCCGCGCATACCAGGCCTCTGCCGGTCGAGGTCTACGTCCAGGGCAAGACGGATCTGCTCGGCAGCGGCACCCTGGTCCTGATCGACAACCAGATCGACAGCGCCAGCGGCACCCTGCGTCTGAAGGCGAAACTGGACAATCCTGCCTATCGGCTCTGGCCGGGTCAGACCGTGGATGTGCGCCTTATCCTGGGTGACAGGCCCGGCGCGTTGGTGGTGCCGGATGCGGCCATACAGCGTGGTGCCGAGGGCCTGTATGTGTATGTCGTCCAGGGCGACGATACGGTCAGCGTGCAGCCGGTCTCGGTGCTGGTGTCTCAGGATGGCCTGTCCGTGATCTCCAAGGGCCTGTCGGCCGGACAGCGTGTCGTGGTCGATGGTCAGTACAAGCTGCGGCCGGGCCTGAAGATCGCCGAGGCTCCGGCTGAAACCGCTAAAGCCGGAGCGGCATCTTGAGCATCTCCGCGCACTTCATCCGTCGCCCCATCGGGACGTCGTTGCTGGCGCTGGCGCTGTTCCTGGTGGGCGCGGCGGTCTTCAACCTGTTGCCGGTGGCACCCTTGCCCCAGGTGGATTTTCCGACCATCCAGGTGACGGCCAAGCTGCCCGGAGCCAATCCCGAGACCATGGCGACCAGCGTGGCGCAACCCCTAGAGCGGCAGTTCTCCACCATTCCCGGCCTGGTGCAGATGAGTTCCCAGAACGCACTGGGCTCCTCGAGCATCACCCTGCAGTTCGACCTGAATCGCAACATCGACGGGGCGGCCCTGGACGTACAGACCGCTATCAACTCGGCGGCCCGGCAGCTGCCGGCCAATCTGCCCAGTCCGCCTACCTTCCGCAAGATCAACCCGGCGGACTTTTCCATCCTGATCCTGTCGGTGCAGTCCGACGTGCTGCCCATTACGGTAGTCAACGACTATGCCGACAATATCCTGGCGCAACAGCTCTCGCGCGTGCAGGGCGTAGGCCAGGTCAATATTTTCGGGCAGCAGAAGCCCGCCATCCGCATCCAGGTCGATCCGCGCAAGATCGCGGCGCTGGGTCTGGATCTGGAATCCATCCGTGGGGTGATCGCGACCATGACGGTCAGCCAGCCCAAGGGCACGATCGACGGCCCGCAGCAAAGCTACACGGTCTATACCAATGACCAGATCCTGGACGCTTCCCCCTGGAATGACGCCATCATCGCCTGGCACAAGGGTGCGCCCGTCCAGGTTCGGGATATCGGGCAGGCCATTGCCGGGCCGGAGGACGCAAAGCAGGCGGCCTGGGCGTTTGCGGGAGCCGGAGCGGGTGTATCGGACCGGGTGATCGGCGGTCGCTCGCTGGTCGTGGGTGTGACCAAGGAACCAGGCGCCAACGTGATCGATACGGTGGCACGTATCCGCGCGGAGCTGCCCGGCATCATGGCCTCCATGCCGGCCAGCGTCCACGTCAGCACGCTGATCGATCGCACGCAGAACATCCAGGCTTCGGTGCACGAGGTGGAGTTCACCCTGCTGCTGTCCATTGCCCTGGTGGTGGGCGTGATCTTCATGTTCCTGCGCAATGTGGCGGGGACGCTGATTGCGAGCGTGGCGGTGCCACTTGCGCTGATGGGGACTTTTGCCCTGATGTATGTGGTGGGCTATAGCCTGGACAATCTGTCGCTGATGGCGCTCACGATTTCGGTTGGGTTCATCGTCGACGACGCGGTCGTCATGCTGGAGAACATCTGGCGGCACATCGAGGAAGGGATGAAGCCCATGGAGGCGGCGCTGAAGGGCTCCGACGAAATCGGTTTCACCATCGTGTCCATTTCCGTATCGCTCATGGCGGTCTTCATTCCGTTGTTGCTCATGGGCGGGATCGTGGGGCGGCTGTTCCGTGAATTCGCCGTCACGGTCGTCATGACCATCGTGATCTCTGTGATCGTGACGCTGACGCTCACCCCGATGCTGTGCTCCAGATTCCTGCGGGATCTGCAACATGTGCAGCATGGCCGTGTGTATCGTGGTTTCGAGCGGGGTTTCGATCTTCTGCTGGGGGGCTACCGGCGAGGCCTGGACGTGGTGCTGAACCACTCGTTCGTCACGCTGCTGGTGTTTCTGGCAACGGTGGCGGCTTCGGCCGCCCTGTTCATCGTGATCCCCAAGGGCTTCTTTCCGCAGCAGGATACCGGGGCGATTTTCGGGATCGCGGAATCCTCGCAGGACAGCTCCTTCGAGGCCATGAACCAGCGCATGATGGCGCTTGCCGACATCCTGCGACAGGACCCGGACGTGGCCGCGTTCGGCATGACCAGCAATGCGCCGACCTTCAACAATGGGCGCTATTTCATCAGCCTGCGGGCGCGCGAACAGGGGCGCAAGGCTTCGGCCGATCAGGTGATCCGCCGCCTGCGGCCGAAACTGGACAAGGTTCCGGGCGTGCGGCTGTTCATGCAGGCCGGCCAGGACATCAATGTGGGCGGGCGCCTGTCACGCACGCAGTACCAGTACACGCTCACCAGCCCGGATCTGGACGAGCTCAACATCTGGGCGCCGCGTTTGCTGGAACGTTTCCATACGCTCGCGCCGCTCACGGATCTGGCGACTGACCAGCAGAATCACGCCAATACAGCGGTCGTCACCATCGATCGCGCGCGGGCCGCCATGTTCGGCATCACGCCAGCCATGATCGACGGAACGATCTACGATGCGCTGGGCCAGCGCCAAGTGGCGCAGTATTTCACACAGGTCAACAGCTACAACGTGGTGCTGGAAATCACGCCTCAGTGGCAGCGGCAGCCCGACGTGTTCTCGCATCTGTACATCAAGTCGCCCCTGACGGGCGAGCAGGTGCCGCTCTCCAGTCTGGTGAAGGTCGACACTTCGAAACCCGGCTATCTGTCGATCAATCACCAGGGGCAGTTCCCGGCCGTGACGATTTCCTTCAACCTGTCGCCCGGCTATTCGCTGGGCCAGGCGGTTGATGCCATCAACAAGGCCGAGGCTTCCATGGCAGTGCCGTTGTCGATCCGTGGATCATTTCAGGGCACAGCCCAGGCCTTCCAGGAATCGCTGGCCACCCAGCCCTATCTGATTGCGGCGGCGCTGGTCGCGGTCTATATCGTGCTGGGGTTGCTGTACGAAAGCTACATCCACCCCCTCACCATTCTGTCCACGCTGCCGGCGGCGGGGGTGGGTGCTTTGCTGATCCTGATGGGGAGCGGATTCGACCTGAGCGTGATCGCGCTCATCGGCATCCTGCTGCTCATCGGTATCGTGAAGAAGAACGGGATTCTGCTCATCGACTTTGCCATCGTCGCCGAGCGCGAGCAGGGCCTTTCGCCGCGCGAAGCCATCTACCAGGCGTGCCTGCTGCGGTTTCGGCCCATCCTGATGACGACGCTGTGCGCACTGTTTGCCGGCGTGCCGCTCATGCTGGGCAGCGGCGCGGGATCGGAACTGCGCCAGCCCCTGGGCTACACCATGGTGGGTGGGCTCATCCTGTCGCAGGTACTCACCCTGTTCACCACACCGGTGGTTTACCTCTATCTGGATCGCCTGCACCACCGCTATGTCCGGGGGAGGGCGCTGAAACAGGCCCGCAAGCTGCGGCGGCTGCGGGCGGTCCAGCGCTCGGCCTGAAGGTCGGCCCGTGGCGGCCGCAGCTGCTGCGGTGGCGTGGCAGTCGCCCGGCCTTTGCGGCCGGGCCAAGTGGATGCTCAGTCCCGCGCCACGGCGGTCAGGCCGGCCACGAGCTGGTCGATGAAGAAGGTGTACAGCACCGCGATCGGGATGCTCGCGATCAGTGCGCCCGCGAGCAGCGGTCCCCAGTGGAAGACGTCGCCTCGGATCAGTTCGGTCGGCACCGCGATGCTGATGGTCTTGTCGGCCGAGCGGGTCACAAACGCGAGCGCGTAGATGAATTCGCTGGTGGACAGGGTAAAGGCAAACACGATGACTGTCAGGATCCCGGGGATGGCCAGCGGCAGCACTACATGCAGGAAGGCGCTGAAGCGGTTGTGGCCGTCGATCATGGCCTGTTCTTCGATGTCACGTGGGATGCCTTTGAAGAAACCCATGAGCAGCCAGGTACAGAACGGCACGGTGAAGGTTGGGTACGCCACGATGAGTGCGCCCATGGAATTCTGCAGCCCGAGGAAGGCGATGACCTTGGAGAACGGGATGAACAGTAGCGTGGGCGGAATCAGGTACGTCAGAAAAATGCCGATCCCCAGTGTTTCCCCCCAGCCGCCAGCGATCCTGGCCAGCCCGTAGGCGGCCGGCACCGACAGCACGAGGGTGATCAGGACGACAGCAACCCCCACGTAAACGGTGTTCAACAGCCATTGGACGTATTGCGTCTGTTCAAAGAGCAGCCGCAGGTTGTCTAGGGTGGGCAGATGGTGGAACCAGAAAGGGTTGACGGACGGCGTGAAGACATCGGCCTGGGTCTTGAAGGTCGTGATGAGCATCACGTAGAAAGGTAGCGCCGAGAAGATCACGAACAGCAGCGTTCCGACATAGAGGGCGCTCTTGCGCCCCAGATGGCGGGCAGGCTGCGTCGCGGCGGCAGATGTGGATGACATGGTCAGATCTCCCGGCGGCGGATCAGGGACAGAATCAGAATGGATATGGCGGCCAGCACTGGCAGCAGGAAGAGTGCCGTTGCCGCACCACGGCCCAGCGCGCCACCCTGCACACCGGTGAAGAAGGCAAGGGATGGCAGCACCTGGGTGGCGTTGGCTGGTCCGCCACGCGTCAGGATGAAGACCGTGATGATGTCGGAGAACACGAACACGAACGTGAACAGGATGGCGACTCCGAACACCGGAATCAGCATGGGCAGAATGATGTGGAACAGTCTCCGGAAGTAGCCGGCGCCATCAATTTCGGATTGCTCGAGAATGTCGCGCGGTACGCCGTTCAGCCCCGCCAGGATGATGACCGTCGCCAGCGGCAGTAATCGCCAGACGTTCACCAGGATGATGGAAAAGAGCGCGTAACCGCTGCGTCCCAACCAATAAGTATTGGGAAAGTCTCCGAACAAGGCGCCCGGGTGACCGAGTAGGCCCAGTCCGCGCAGGATCCAGTCCAGCGGGCTGAATGTGGAATCCAGCATCCACAGCCAGGCGATGGCTGACAGCGATGCCGGCGCGGTCCAGGGCAACAGGATCAGGAACCGGATCAGCCACTTGCCGCGCACGGGGCGCACCAGCAGTTCGGCCTGGATGGTGCCCAGCACCAGCACGCCGATCACTGTGCTGGTCGTGATGACGAAGGTATTGCTGATCGAGCGTAGAAAGTCTGGTGTGCTGAGCAGTGCGGTGAAATTTTCCAGCCCCACGAAACGCATGACCGGGCTGCCGGTCGTCACGTCGTTCAGGCTGTAGACGATCGCAAGGATTACCGGAACGCCCAGCAGCAAAACGATATACAGGATGGCGGGCAGGACCATGCCCATGGCCAGCAGCGTATCCCGCTGGTCCAGAGTCAGGCGGCGTGTAGTTCCCATGGCTCAACCCTTTGCGCGCAGACCGCTGCGCGGGTCGAAGCGACGGATCTTGTCGTTGGGCACGTAGAAGGTAACCGACTGGCCGGCTGCCAGCCCCTGGGACAGACGTTCCCGCATCTTCAGGATGAGATCAGTTTTGGTCGCGTCCAGGGTGCTGTAAATGAGGGCATCCGCGCCCAGGGCTTCGACCTGCTGGATGGTGATGGCGAGCGGATGCTGCCCCGTAAGATCCGCGCCAGCCGGCGGCAGCCAGGCGTCCTCAGCGTGGAATCCTACCCGCCAGTCTCCTTCCGGGATCAGGTTCATCGGGGGCGACCCCATGAATTGCGCCACATAGGTGTTGGCCGGTTCGTGGTAGATCTCGTGGGGTGTTCCGATTTGCTGCAACTCGCCGTGATTCATGACGGCGATGCGTTGACCCAACCCCATCGCCTCGACCTGGTCGTGGGTGACATACAGCGTGGTGATGCCGGTCTGTTGGTGCAGGCGCCTGAATTCACGGCGCGCCGAATGGCGCAGTTTTGCGTCCAGGTTGGAAAGCGGCTCATCCATCAGGAACAGGCTGGGCGTGCGCACCAGCGCCCGGGCCAGGGCGACACGCTGACGCTCACCGCCCGAGAGCGCTCGGGGCTTACGGTTCAGGTAGGCCTCGATGTGGAACAGCTTGGCGGCCCATTCGACCTTTTCCTTGATCTGTGCGGCCGGCATGTTGCTGGCTTCAAGCGGAAAGGAAATGTTGCGCCCAACTGTTTTGTGCGGGTAGAGCGCGTAGCTCTGAAACACCATGGAGATGTTACGGCTGCGTGGGGGTTCTTCGTTGGCTACACGGCCATCGATGCGGATGATCCCGCTCGTGGGGCGTTCCAGCCCCGCGATGGTCCGCATCAGCGTGGATTTGCCTGAGCCCGAGGCTCCCAGCAATACCAGAAACTCCCCGTCGGGAACCTCGATGTTGACGTCATTGACGGCTTTGACCCGACCGTGGTCGTAAGTGGTGCATAGGTGCTCGATGCTCAGGCTGGCCATTTGGTCTCCTTTTCTGTGGTTCAGGCTTTCTTGCCGCCGATCATGCCGCGGCCGCGCCATTGGGCGTAAATCGCCTCGGCTTGTTTGGCTGCTTCTTCCACGGCCTGTTCGGGCTTGAGATCACCACGTGCTGCCTTGGCCATCATGTTGGGCAGGATGAAGGTGTTGAAGACTTCGCCCACGGCCGGGTTCGAGTAGCCCGGGTGCCCCAGATTCGTGGTCCATTTCTCGGCCGGGATGAGTGGCTTGAGTTTGCCGTCGGCCTCGCCCGGCAGCTTGAACGGATCGTTGGTGAACCAGGCGTCGTTCAGTTCCTTTGTCGTCTTGGCTCCGGGCACGGCAGGGTACCCGCGGTCCCCGGATGGGACGGGAGTGCCGATGTAGCTGGGTGTGTTGTAGAGCTTGCTGTGGTACATGGCCTGGTCGTAGTTGGCCGCCAGGTGCAGGATGAACTGCTTGGAAAGGTCTTCGCGCGCCTTGGCGAACTTCGGGATGATGTAGTTGTAGAGCACGTGTACGTTTGCCCAGCGGTCGCCGTAGGGCCCGGCCAGCGGCCCGAGGAAGAAGACGTCCTTCGCGATGTCCGGCTTGGTGGCCTGTGCGGAGCGGTAGGCCGAGATCGAGTTCACGATGTACGAGGCCTTCCCGGCAATCAGGTCCTGATTGTTTGACGCTGCGTTCCAGGCAAAGACAGCCGGCGTCATGGTCCGGTGATACAGATCGGCCATGTATTTCACGGCCTCAATGGCGCGTTCGCGATTCTTGCCGACGTTCAAAATGACGTTGTCGTCGGCGTCTTGAACCGAGGCGCCCCAGGACCACAGGATGGAGCGTGCCACCATGTTCGAGTCGAGTTCCTGAGACATGCCGATGCCGACCTGGACGCCTTGTTCCTTGCGGATTTTTTCGCCCACGTCGAGCAGTTGTTGATAGGTGTCGGGACCGTTGGCCATTCCGGCCTTTTCCCACAGGCTCTTGCGATAGTCCCCGCAGTCGATCGTCCAGCCGTGGCAGAATGCATACCACTGTTTCATGGTGGGGTTGTAGGACACCCGCTTGATGACGTCGAAGATGGCGCCGAATTTCTTGGCGGCTTCCTGGTTCACGTCGGCCATGTCCACGACGTTTGGCGTGAACTGCGCGGCCTCTGGTCCCAACTCGATGATGTCGTGGCCTGAATTGGCAGACATTTCCGAGGTGGTCGTGGTCACCAGGTCAGCAATATTGATGTGATCTACCGTGACCTTCACGCCGTTGGCGTCGCCCCAGGCTTTGGCGAAGGCGTCGAACCACTTGTCGTAGGTCGGAACGAAGTGGCTCCATTGCAGGATCTTCAGCGTCTTGTCCGCCGCAAAGGCGTTCAGCGGGAAAAGCGGTGCGCCGATGGCGGCGAGGCCGGCCATCCCGCCGGCCTTGAGCACACGTCGCCGGCTGGCGGAATGGCGGGAAGTGGGGTGGTCCTGACCGGGCTTGTGAGAAAGATACGACATGACCTTGCCTCCTTAGGAAGGGCGGGAGCATGTCGTCAGGAAAACACAATCGACGGCGCTACTCCCTGAACAGGAAGAGAGCTTGATGCGATGTGAACAACCAGTCTCGTTACCTTGGGAGGCCTGTCTCGGCCCCTCTGAAACTTGGGGGAAGTGTAACGCCAATTTTTCAGAACACAAGCAATGGAGACCCTGAGCGGCTGGCCCTCTCCAGGGAGTGACAGGGTTTTCCCCTAATAAAATCGAGGATTGGCAAAGAGGGGTTTGGTAATCTCCAGATTTGGCGCCAGCCTGCAGACCATAGCCTTTGAAAAGTCGTGCTCCCTATAGGGTCTTTAGGCCGATGCCAGTGCCCGCACGCATTCCCGCACGAGTTCCGGGCCACGGTAGATCAGCCCGGTGTAGATCTGCACCGCGTCGGCGCCCGCCTGGATCTTTTCGCAGGCCTGTTGTCCGGATTCGATTCCGCCCACACCGATGATGGCGGTAGTGGTCCCCAGGCGGCTGCGCAGCCGGCGGATGACTTTGAGCGACATTTCGTGGACGGGCGGACCCGACAGCCCCCCTGGTTCGCTTTCGTGAGGCAGGCCAGTCACGGCCGCGCGCGACAGCGTCGTGTTGGTGGCGATGATGCCGTCGATTCCATGGCGTGGAACGATGTCGGCGATGGCGTCTACCGCAGCGTCGTCCAGGTCGGGGGCGATCTTGACGACCAATGGTGTGCGCCGGCCATGCTGGTCGGTCAGCGCCTCGCGCCGTTCGCGCAAGGCATCAAGCAGCACGTCCAGTGCCTCGTGATGCTGCAGGCTGCGCAGGTCGCGGGTGTTGGGCGACGAGATGTTCACGGTAACGTAGTCGGCGTGCGGGTAGACGGCATCCAGACAGGTCAGGTAGTCGTCGACGGCACGGTCTATCGGCGTGTCCGCATTCTTACCGATATTCAGCCCGAGGATTCCCCCGTCCTGGCGCCAGTGGCTGCGCTGCACGTTGGCAACGAAGGTATCCAGCCCTGCATTGTTGAAACCCATGCGGTTGATCAGGGATCGGGCGCGAGGCAGCCGGAACAGGCGCGGGGCTGGATTTCCAGGCTGTGCCAGCGGCGTTACCGTGCCGACCTCGATGAACCCGAACCCCAGCATGGCCAGGCCGTCGATGTAGGCGCCGTTCTTGTCCAGCCCGGCGGCCAGCCCGACGGGGTTGCGCAGCGGCAGGCCCATGACGGTGCGCGGCAGCAGCAGTTGACGATGGCGGGCGAGGGCGCGCGTGGCGGCGCAATCGTTCAAGCGTTTGAGAGCGCTCAGTGTCCACTCGTGGGCCTGTTCGGGATCCATGGAAAATAGCGCGCTGCGCACCACGGGGTAGGCCTGGAAGAGAAGCGACATGAATGGATTCCCTGGGGTCCCCGCTCCCCCGGGAGTACGAAGGCGCGGCGCTACGCGGCCGGTGACTTCGCCGTCGCGTTGCCTGGTGGATATGCCGGCTCCATCCAGACGCCCCCACGCAGGATCTGGTGCGGACGGAACCGCGATTTGTACGCCATTTTACGGCTTTCGCCGATCCAGTATCCGAGGTACAGCCAGGGCAGGTCCAGCGTGCGGCAGTAGTCGAGCTGCCACAGAATACCGTAGGTGCCCAGGCTGCCGTGGAAGTCCGGATCGTAGAAAGTGTAGACCGCCGAGACTCCGGTATCCACGCGATCCATGATGGAGACCATGCGCAGGACCCCGTCCGTATCGTGGAATTCTGCCATCTCGGAACGGACCCGGCTGGTGAGCAGGAACTGGGTGTATTGCTCTTGGTCATCCTGGTCCATGCCGGCGCCAGGGTGGCGCTTGTGCTGATAGCGCTGATAGAGCTGGAAATGCTCCGGGTCCCAGTGCAGTGGTGAGCATCGGGCGGTCAGCCGGGGCTGCATGTGATGCCAGAGCTTGCGCTGTGTGCGGTCGCGCTGGAATCGTTGTGCATCGACCCGGATGGGAATGCAGGCCTGACAGTCGCCGCAGGACGGCCGGTAGGTGAATAGGCCGCTGCGGCGGAAGCCCCGTTCGATCAGGCGCGAATAGGCTGCTTCATCGACCAGATGCGCAGGTGCCGCGACCTCGGATCGGGCCATGCGTCCTGGGAGATAGCTGCAGGGGTACGACGCAGTGGTGTAGAACTGCAAGTGGCGGAAGATCGATTCGCTAGGTTTGCTCATGGCCGCAGTCCATCCGGTGGGCTCGCTTCATTGTGACACCCGCGTCGCGAGGATGCCAGCGGCCTGTGTGGTTGCCGGACGGTCTACCCGGATGGCAGCAGCGTTCCATCAGGCATCAGACGCCCCGCCCCCCAGGGCGGCATGGGGCCGTCCAGGCCTTGCGCGAGCATGGACAGGAACTGGTGGCGCGAGACGGGACGGGCTCCCAGGCTGGCCAGGTGGGGAGTCTCCTGCTGACAGTCTATCCATGGGATGTCCCAGCGTTTCAGGTAGGCCACCAGATAGGTCAGCGCGACCTTGCTCGCATCGGCCGCCAGGCTGAACATGGATTCACCGAAGAAGCATTGCCCCAGGTTGACGCCGTACAGGCCCCCTACGAGCTGATCGTCCACCCAGGTTTCCACGCTGTGGACGCGACCCTGACGGTGCCAGTCACCGTAAGCCTGGATGATGTCACCCGTGATCCAGGTGCCCTCGAGGGTTGCGGGAGCCGGCAGGGGCGGGTGGTTGCGGTGCACGGCACCCAGACCCAGCCTGTCGGACCCGCGCTGCGCGCAGTGCGCCATCACATCCGGAAAGGCCTGATTCAGGGTCACGCGCAGCGATGCCGGCTGCGTGGTGCGTCCAAACTGGCGGACCCGCTTGGCCAGAGAACGGCTGACGTGCAGGTGATCGCAGGGCAGCACCATACGGGGATCCGGACTCCACCACAGCACCGGGTCGCCCGGATTGAACCAGGGGAACAGACCCTTGTGATAGGCCTCGTTCAGCCGGGCGGGCGATAGGTCGCGGCCAGCGGCGATCAGGTCGGCAGCACCGGCAGCGGCCGGATTGGGCAGCGGTGTATCGGGTTCGACCCAGGCGATTGGCATGGCCGCGCGTCAGTCTGGGAAGCGCAGATCGATGGCGTAGTGATGGGTGGTGAAAACGCCCGACGCCCGGTCCTGGACGTAGCGTTCCAGCGTCGTGCTCACGGACCGGAACGACAACTCCTGCCAGGGGATTGCATCCAGCTTGAAAAAAGCGGCTTCCAGCGTCTCCGAGCCCGGGTCCAGATGTGGCCCCAGGACTTCCGCCAAGTAATAGAGATGGACCTGGTTGACGGAGGGCACATCGACGACCGTGAACAGCGACTGGACCCGGATGCGGGCACCCGACTCTTCCTGATTCTCTCGGGCGGCGCCCTGTTCGGTGGTCTCACCCAGCTCCATGAAGCCGGCCGGCAGTGTCCATTTGCCGTAGCGCGGTTCGATGGCTCGCCGGCACAGCAACACCTGATCGTTCCAGATTGGCACTACCCCGACGACGTTGCGCGGGTTTTGATAGTGGACAGCTCCGCAATGCTTGCAGAGGTCCCGGATGCGGTTGTCGTCCGGCGGAATTTCCCGCGACAGGGGGTGCCCGCATTGCGAGCAAAACTGCTGCGTGCGCGGCGCTGGGTGGTAGAAGAGGGGGGTGGTGGATGTCATGCGGGAATTTTAGCGATTTGGCGGGTGGTGGGGGATCCGTCGTCAACGGGGCACTGGCTTGCGGGCGAAATTCAGGATCCGCGGGATCTCGCAGGATGCGCAATACCGGGGATCGTCGGCGTTTGGCAGCAGGTTGTCGGCCACGTCCAGCATGTCCCTGCCGTCGATCAGTCCGGCGCCCTGTGGGGCCTGGGCATACAGTCTGCCGTTCTCATCGGTGAACCATCGCCGTACGGGACCGTAGCCGGATTGGGCATGGGTCAGAAGCTGTACCCCGCCTTGTGCGTCGCGAGTGGTACGGACAATCCACGGCGCCGTGTCTAGCCGCACGTAGACCCGCTGTGGCCCGTTTTGAAAGTACCATCCGCCGGCGTCGTCGGGCGCGTAATTGCGGTTGATGAATGCGATGAACCGCGGGTTGGTGATGGGGGTGCCTGGCGGGTCGGTGGCGTCCCAGCCCCGCCCGTCCGGATGCAGATGCCAGATTCCCCGCGACGACAGTGACAGCCAGCCATAAACGTCCGGAACGTTGGGCCAGCGAACCATTGCAGCGAGAACCTGTTCATCCATATGCAGAGATTCTACCGACGGTTGCACGGAGATGGCAGCGTAGAATGCCAGGGAAGGATTTCAAGCGGGGGAAGCATGGACATGACCGGGAAAGAAGGGCGCGCGGGACACCCGGACGCAGACGCCCTGCAGGCTTTCGTGGACGACAAATGGGACCGTGAGATCGTTCCCGCACTCACTGAATACATTGCCATCCCGGCCAAGAGTCCTGCTTTCGATGCCGACTGGGTGGCTCATGGGTATATCGACCAGGTGGTGCGCAACGCGGTCCGCTGGCTGGAATCCCAGTCGGTGCGCAACCTGACGGTCGAGATCCTGCGTCTGCCCGGGCGCACGCCGGTGATCTACTTTGAAGCACCGGCCACTCGTGCGGACAATGGCGATGCCGTCCTGATGTACGGCCACCTGGACAAGCAGCCCGAGTTCTCTGGCTGGCGCACCGGCTTTGGCCCCTGGACGCCCAAGTATGTCGATGGCAAGCTCTATGGTCGCGGCGGCGCTGACGATGGTTATGCCGTCTATGCGTCGCTGACCACCATCATGGCGCTGGACCGGCTGGGCATTTCTCGTCCGCGGTGCATCGGCCTGATCGAGACCTGCGAGGAATCGGGCAGCTATGACCTGTTGCCCTATGTAGATTCGCTGCGCGAGCGCATGGGCCGGGTGGCTCTGGTCGTGTGTCTGGATTCGGGGGCCGGAAACTACGACCAGCTCTGGATGACGACGTCGCTGCGCGGTCTGGTGACGGGGACGCTGGAGGTGCAGGTGTTGGACGAAGGTGTGCATTCCGGGGATTCCAGCGGGGTCGTGCCATCGAGCTTCCGGATCCTGCGCCAGATTCTAGACCGCCTGGAGGACAGCAAGACTGGCCGTGTACTGCCGCAGAGCTTCCACTGCCAGATCCCGGCGGATCGCGCGGAACAGGTTCGTGCGGCGGCGCGCATCCTGGGTGATGAGGTCTGGCGGCGGTTTCCCTGGGCGTGCGGGGCCGACGGCGGGTTCGTGCTGCCGATGGTGGCGGACCCCGAGCAGGCCATGCTGAACCGGACCTGGCGCCCGGCCCTCTCCGTCACAGGGGCAGAGGGCCTGCCGCCGCTGGCGAGCGCTGGTAACGTGCTGCGCCCGCGCACGGCTTTCAAACTGTCCCTGCGCTTGCCGCCGCTGGTCGATGGCGCGGCCGCCGCCGGTGAGCTCAAGTCTTTGCTGGAGCAGGATGCTCCCTATCACGCCAAGGTCTCTTTCAGGCAGGACCCGGGGATTGCCAGTGGCTGGAATGCCCCGCAGTCGGCCCCGTGGCTGGCGGGCGCGCTGGAGACGGCCTCGCAGCAGTTCTACGGCGCACCTTGCGGCTACATTGGGCAGGGCGGCACGATTCCGCTCATGAACCTGCTGCTTCAGGGTTTCCCGAAATCACAGTTCATGGTGTGCGGAGTGCTTGGTCCACAGTCCAATGCGCATGGTCCCAACGAATTCCTGCATGTGCCCTACGCCAAACGTTTGACGGCGTCGGTAGCGCAAGCCATCGCGGCGCTGCCCGCGTGAACCGGGCGCGGCGTCGATAGCGCAGCGGACGAACGTGCTGCGGCACCTGTGAACTCAGTGTGACTTGAGCAGCCAGGGGTGGTTCGCGAAGTGCCGGGCTTCGAAGGCGCGGATCTCGTCGGCGTGCGTCAGGGTCTGGCCGATTTCGTCCAGCCCCTGGAGCAGGGCCTCGCGGCCGTAGCCGTCGATCTCGAACCTCCAGGTTTCGCCGCCCGGCGCCAACACGGTCTGCTGGGCGAGGTCCACTGTCAATGAATATCCGGGCGTGTTGGTCACCACGTGGAAGAGCTTGTCGATGACGGGCTCAGGCAGCGTGATGGGCAGCAGCCCGTTCTTGACGCAATTGTTGGCGAAAATGTCCGCATAGGACTGGGTGATCAGCACCCTGAATCCATACTGCTGCAGGGCCCAAGGCGCGTGTTCGCGGCTGGAGCCACAGCCGAAGTTTCTCCGTCCCAGAAGGATTGAGGCGGGCCGGTAGCGGGCCTGGTTCAGCATGAAGTCCGGGTTGATGGGCCGTTTGCTGTTATCCATGCCGGGCTCACCGTGGTCCAGGTAGCGCAGCTCATCGAACAGATTCGCACCGAACCCCGAGCGGCGGATGGATTTCATGAACTGCTTCGGGATGATGAGATCGGTGTCGACGTTTTCGCGATCCAGGGGGGCGACCACCCCCCTGTGCGTGGTGAAGGCTTGCATGGTCGTGGATTTATTCCGGCAGCTTCTTTCCGGTCGTTTCCGGCAGGAACCAGGGCAGCACGACACCCAGCAAGTAGACGGAGCCCATGGTCACTGCGGTGTTCGGAATGCCACCGAACGATTTGATCAGAGTGCCCGCGATGATGGGGAATACCCAGGCGATCAGCCGCGCGCCGTTGAAGATCATGCTGATGGCCGACGTCCGGACTGTGGGAGTGAACAGTTCCACGGGGTAGATTGCCATCCATGCGAAGGCGCAGCCCAGGGTGAAGAAGCCGTTGATGGGTGCCAGGATGGCCATTCCTTCAACTGTGCTCGTCAGCTTGTAGGTCGCGATGGTGACCAGCAGCGACCCCAGGAAGGTCAGGCACATGAAGAGCCTGCGTCCCAGGACGTCGATGATGAAGCCCGACAGCATGTAGGCCACGATGGCGCCGATGGTGTAGGTGATCGACACCCGGGAGCCCCACGCGGCAGGGTCCGCCACCCCTTCCGCCTTGCCCAGCGTCACGGTGTAGGTCAGCAGCCAGCTGGAAATGGCCCACCAGCCCACTGTGGTGACGGCCGAGAGGATCATGGCCAGGACGGTGCGCCGCAGTGCCTCGGGTTCCGTGAAGAGCAGCTTCAGGGTGAACGGGCGCTTGTCGTTGCTGGTGGAGGCAGATTGCTGCGTAGCAGGGCGTTGCGACTCGTTGCTCGTGGCGTGCCAGCGCTTTTCCCGCACAGCCTTCTGCCATTTCTCGGATTCGTCCAGACCGCGCCGAAGATAAAGGACCCCAAGTGCTGGAAGGGCGCCGACGGCAAAGACCAGACGCCAGGTTTCCTGACCCAGCGGATGGGTGGAAGACAGGACGTACCAGACGATGGCGGCCACCAGTGTGCCCCAGCCAAAGCCGGAGTGCAGAAAGCCCAGTCCCTTGGCGCGCGCCCGGTCAGGCCATGTTTCCGACACCAGCGCCACGCCGGTACCCCATTCACTACCCATCGCCAGGCCGGTGAGGAACCGCAGCGCGCACAGCACTACGACCCCGTTCGCGAAGGCGGTAAGGCCCGAAAACAGCGCATACAGGAAAATAGACCACATCATCATGCGCTTGCGCCCGATGTAGTCGGCCAGTACGCCGCCCACGATTCCGCCCAGCCCCCAGCCGAGCAATGTGATGCCGATCACGCTGCCTGCATAGATGCTGAACGAGGTCGCTTGCGCCGGTGTCAGGAGCGAATGCATCATCGGACCCAGCACGACGATGATGGCCATGGCCTCATAGCCATCGAATATCCAGCCCAGGAAGCCCGCGCGCAGAACCTGCCAGTGCTTCTTCGTCAGGCCGTCATGCCAGCGCGCCGAAGGCGTCGCGATGGCCGATTCCTCTATCATTATTGTCTCCTCGGTGAATGTCGTTTGTGTGTTGCGTCGAAGCCACCTGGGCGAGTTTCCCCTTGGGCCATTGGTGTATTGTCCGATACCAGGCGCGTGCTCTGTGGCGGCATGGATGCGGGCGCAGGCTCGCGTCGGGGCTGGGTTTGGCCGGTCGTCCTCGCGACGAAAACAAATATTACGTAACCGGGCTGGGTTTGAATATTGATGGATCATCACGCCAGCCATCGCGAAAATCGATGCCTGGAGGCGGCATCCATCCGGAGGAGGCGCACGAATGAATCAGAAGGGTTGGGATCCAGTCCCGTTCGATTTTGAGTCCCTGCAAGTGTTTCTTGCCGCAGTGGAGGAACGCAGCATCTTTGCGGCGGCGCGTCGCAACCACATCGTGGCCTCGGCCGCGAGCAAGCGGATCTCGGTGCTGGAAGAGCGTGCTGGGACTGCGCTGCTTTATCGGCACAGCAGGGGTGTGCGGCCCACACCTGCGGGCGAGGCACTGTATCACCACGCCAAGCGGCTGGACGAACACTTGCGCCGCATTTCGGATGAACTCTCGGAGTACGCCAACGGAGTTCGGGGCCATGTGCGCATCCATGTCAATCTGACGGCCATGGTCCAGTATCTGCCCAGGGATCTCTATTCCTTCCTCCAGGAGAATCCCCAGATCCGCCTCGACCTGGTCGAGAAGACCAGCGATCAGGTCGTGCAGGCGGTGGTGTCGGGGTTGACGGACATTGGAATCTGTTCGTCTGCCCCCGACCCCGCCCTGGATCTCGACGTACTGACGTACGGGGTCGACCAGCTTGTTCTGGTGCTGCGGCCGGACCACCGGCTTGCGCGGCGCCGGGGAGTGCGGTTCGAGGAGATCATGGATGAGGACATCATCAGCCTCACATATGGCACGTCGATTCACAAACTGTGCGCTTCCGCCGCCGAACAACTGGGGCGTACTCTGCGGGTGCGCATGGAGGTGACAGATTTCGAGGGGATGCGGAATATGATCGCGGCCGGACTGGGGATCGGAATCCTGCCGTCGCCCAGCGTTGCGCCTTATCTGGGGATCATGCCGCTACGGATGGTCGCGTTGAAGGAGTCATGGAGCAAGCGTCCCCTGAACATCGTGGCACGCCGCTTCCAGGTGTTGCCATTGCCATCGCAGTTGCTGATTCGGCACCTGGCGCGCAGCCGGGGGCTGGTGGTGAGCGGGGACTTGTAGGCTCCACCGGCGAATGCACCTGTTTACGTCGAGTCGCAACTTGTCATCCCTATCGCTTGCCATTGGGTCACCCTGTATGGACGCATTGGCGACGACCGTACTGAGCAAGGCGACCCCTTGATCCTGGCGTCGAGCATGCACCATAAGCTCAAACAGGGAATCCACGGATGCAACTGAAATTACCTATCACGCCTCGCGACTTCACAGATGAAATCATGGCTCCGGCATTGGACCTGCTGCCGGCAAAGATGCGGTCAACGGAGGCGCGCATCGTACTCCTCACCATTGGGCTGCAAGAATCCGGCCTTGCGCACCGGCGCCAGATCGGGGGACCGGCCCGAGGCCTGTTGCAGTTCGAAGAGGTGGGTGTCCGAGGCGTACTCACGCACCAAGTGAGCCGGGGTTATGCCGCCGAGGTATGCGCTGCGCGTCATGTCGTGGCGGTACCCATCCAGGTCTACGACATGCTGGACAAGGATGACATCCTGGCGGTAGCCCTGGGAAGGCTGTTGCTGTGGACGGATCCGCGCCCTCTGCCGGCGGCCGGTGATGTGGAGGGAGCCTGGGACCTGTATACACGCACCTGGCGCCCCGGTCGGTCGAACCGCGGCGATTGGGATGCCCATTACGAGATGGCCCGTACTACGGTGGGGGGCGGCTGAACACTGGAGGCTCAACTCGGAATCGAATCGGGGTATCCTGCCGCAACAAAGCCAGACTGAAGCCGGGATACCCCGTTCCCGCCGTGTCCGTTACGTGAAGAGTCGGTCATGCTCATTCCTTGATCTCCCCACGTCGGGCCCGCACGGCTTCGTGCTGTCGCGAATCTGTCATACGGTTCTCCACGAGGTTATCCACAGTCTTTGTGGGTAAGTCATGCACTTTTGGCCTCCATCGCACGCAGCGCGGCCTGATACTCCGGGAAGTCCGGATCATCAGCCACGCCGCAGCTTTGCTCCGAATACCCGATCATGCCAGCGAGCGCGGCCCGCAGTCGCTTGTTGTCTTCGACTGCTGCTTCCGCGACCATGTCAGCCTGGAACGCACGGGCCGATGCTTCGGCGAGAGCGTCCAACAGCTCGGGCAGCGCATTGACGGCCTCGATCATCAGCATGGCATTCGGCCCTTCAGCACCGCCAGCAAACAGCAGATCGGGGTGGCCGTCCGGCTGAATGCACGGGGTGCATACCAGCGTGTGGTCGGCAGCCACGATTTGGCACCAGCTATTGCGGGTGGCCAGAACCAACGGCAGGGGTCGTGCGCGGTGGATCAACTCGCGCAGGTGTCTGGTATTGATGGTCATTCGATGACCTCCAGTGATTTGATTTGCTCGATGCGTCGGCCAACCCGGCGGGCGACGTTCCTCCGGCGCGAGGCGACAGACTTGCGCGCTCAGCAGCATGCCATTGTCGCCTCGGAACTGCTGGTCGTCATCCGGGCGTCGGACACAAAAAAGCCCGCGTTGAGGCGGGCCCGATTCATCGTTTTGCGAAGCAAGTCCAGTTTTGCGACGCGTGAAAGATTTCTATGTGTCTCGCAACCCGCATGAGCACTGGAGGCGCAACTCGGAATCGAACCGGGGTACACGGATTTGCAGTCCGCTGCATGACCACTCTGCCATTGCGCCGATAGGGCTGGGAATAGCCATTCGCAGCCAAGTCGGCCATTATACGATACTTTCCAGTACCGCCATGGGGTGACCGGCGTATGGCGTGGGAAAAGGCTAAGATGGACCGCGACTGATTTTCATTTCGTAAAGGGACCCATGGGAAGTACCTTGTCGTTGGTGACGGGCATCATCTGGTTGTATGTGTTGTGGCGCTTCGTCTGGCCAATGTCCGTCGGGTTTGGGTTCCGGCTGCTGCTGAGTCTGGTGCTGCTGCTCGCGGCAGAGTATCACTGGGTGACCAGCCGTTATTTTGGCACGCTGGCCTCGCCCGAGCTGCCGCAGTGGATCCTGGTTGCCCTGGCGTGGGCCTTTGGTGTCGTCCTGCTGCTTTTTCTGCTGGGGCTGGTCCGTGACGTAGCGGGTGTTCTGGTGTTCCTGGTCGCGCGAGGGCCCGGCCGCGCGATTCTATCCGGCGAAACGTTGCGGAACTTCGTCGGGATCCTGGCGCTGCTGCTGGCTGCGGTGGGTGTCTGGCAGGCCATCCGCGTACCGGCGGTGAAGACGGTCAATTTGGTGCTGGACGGCTTACCCTCTGCCTTCGAGAACTATCGCATCGTGCAGTTGACGGACCTGCACACCAGCCGGCTGTTGCCGGAACATTGGCTGGAGGCGGTGGTGGCACGAAGCGATGCGCTGAAGCCCGATCTGATCGTCCTCACGGGCGACTTGGCCGATGGCACGCCGCAACAGCGGGCGGATGATGTGCTTCCGCTGAAGGACCTGCACGCCACAGATGGTGTCCTCGCGATCCCCGGCAACCACGAATACTATTCCGATTACCGTGACTGGATGATTGCCTATCGGGCTCTGGGCCTGCACATGCTGGAGAATCAGCATGTGATCATTCACCATGGTGGTGCGTCTTTGGCCGTCGCCGGGGTGACGGATCGCCAGGCCAGATCCTTCGGCCTGCCGCCACCCAACCTTCAGGCTGCACTGGATGGGATCCCGGCGGGCATGTCCATCATTCTGCTGGACCATCGGCCCGGCGCTGCTCCCCAGAATGCACAGGCCGGGGTCATCCTGCAGCTATCCGGTCATACCCATGGCGGGCAGATTCGTGGTCCCGATTTGTTGGTGAAGCGGGCGAACAATGGGTTCGTGTCGGGCCTGTACCGAGTCGGCCATATGACGCTGTATGTCAGCAACGGCACCGGCTTGTGGAATGGCCTGGCCATCCGTCTGGGCCGGCCGTCGGAAATTACCCAGATCGTGCTGCATGCGGCACACCGTTAGCCGTTGTCGGTCCGCTATCGTCGCGCCGTCCACTCCTGATAGCCTCGCGCGCGCAGCTTGCAGGCCGGGCATTCACCGCAGCCGTATCCCCAGTCGTGCAGGGTGTCTCGACGGTTCAGGTAGCAGGTGTGGGTTTCCACGCGCACCAGTTCCACCAGCGTGGCGCCGCCCAGTTGCTGCGCCAGTTCCCAGGTGTCGGCTTTGTCCAGCCACATCAGCGGGGTCTCCAGCGTCAGGGGACGGTCTACGCCCAGGCTCAGCGCCACTTGCAGCGCCTTGAGCGTGTTGTCGCGGCAGTCGGGGTAGCCCGAATAGTCTGTCTGCGACATGCCGCCCACCATCACGTCCAACCCGCGCCGGTATGCCAGCGCAGCGGCCAGGGTGAAGAACAGCAGGTTGCGGCCCGGCACGAAAGTGTTGGGCAGCCCGTCGGCCTGCAGGGTGATCGCGATATCGTCGGTCATGGCCGAGGTGCCGAGTTGCCGCAATACGTCGACGTCCAGCAGGTGATCTTCGCTCAGACGTGGTTTCCAATCGAGCCGCAGCTCAGCCATGCGGTTGCGGAGCGTAGCGCGGCAGTCCAGTTCCACGCGGTGGCGCTGGCCGTAATTGAAGCCGATGGTTTCAACGTGGCTGTAGCGTGCCAGCGCCCAGGCCAGGCAGGTGGTGGAGTCCTGTCCGCCTGAGAACAGGACCAGGGCGCTGCGCCGGGATTGCCGGGAGGCCGTCATATTGCAGCCGGCATGGCATCACGTGGCTTGATGAACCGAATGATGGCGTTCAGGGCGATGCCGTACATCGGCACGAACAGCAGCAGGCTGACGGACAGCTTGATGGCATAGTCCACGACTGCGATTTCTCCCCAGTGCGTAGCCATGAAGGGGTTGCTGCTGTGCCAGAAGGCGATGCTGAAGAAGGCGGCTGTATCCAGCGCCTGGCCGACGACGGACGAAGCGGCCGGTGCCACCCACCACTGCATGTCGCCGCGGCGCATGCGGTCGAAAACATGCACGTCCATCAGTTGACCCAGGACGTAAGCCGCAAAGCTGGCGAAGGCGATGCGGAACACGAAACTGTTGAATTCGCCCAGTGCGCCGATCCCGTTGAAACTGCCGCTATGAAACAGCACAGAGACAAAGTAGGAGGCGATCAGCGCCGGGATCATGGCTCGCATGATCACTCGGCGCGCCTGGATCTTGCCGATCAGGCGCACGGTCAGGTCCGTTGCCAGGAAAATGAAGGGAAAGCTGAAAGCACCCCAGGTGCTGTGGAACCCGAACAGATCGATGGGCAGCTGCACCAGATAATTGCTGGCGATGACGATGACGATGTGGAATGCGACCAGCAGGGCCAGATATGCCGAGGCCCGCGATGGCGGAAGAGAAGGGGAGTTCATATGTGCCTTTTTAGTGGATGGGGTGAGGGAACCCATGGGGAACGCAGGTGTGGATTATAGGCTGTGTCGACGGCTTCCGGCCTCTGGTGTCGCCAATTCAGGCTTTCATATCCCGGTTTTGTTCTCCCCCTTCCGTTTCGAGGTATGTTGTCCTAATCTACACGGCTGCCGTGAATGATTGCGGCCAGGCAAATGGAGTCCACATGTCACTCAAGCTACACATCATCATCTGCAGCACCCGACCCGGTCGCGTCGGACCGTCCGTCGCTCAGTGGTTTGACGAGTTTGCCCGCCAGCACGGCGGGTTTGACACCGCACTGGTCGATCTGGCCGATTTCAACCTGCCCGTCTATGACGAGCCAGCGCATCCGCGCATGCAGCAGTATCAGCACGAGCACACGAAGCGCTGGAGCAAGAGTGTTGCCGCTGCGGATGCCTACGTGTTCGTGACCCCGGAGTACAACTACAGCCCCCCGCCATCTCTGGTAAATGCGCTGGACTTCGTATACCGGGAATGGAACTATAAGCCTTGCGGTTTCGTGAGCTACGGTGGCGTATCGGGCGGCCTGCGTGCCGTGCAGATGGAGAGGCTGCACGTCACCACCCTCAAAATGATGCCCATGGTGGAGGGTGTGATGGTTCCCATGGTCGCCAGTCATATCGACGATAGCGGCGCTTTCGGCTCGAACGAACTGATCGATGCCTCGGCGAAGACGATGCTTGACGAATTGCTGCGCTGGGCCGAAGCCTTGCGGTCCATGCGGTCGTGAACCAGGCTGGGCCGTAGTGCCCTGCCGATTTGGGATCAGAACCTATGGACTTGAACATCCGCAACCGGAATGCAATCGTATGCGGTGCCAGTAGGGGGTTGGGCCGCGCCTGTGCCTTGGCGCTCGCTGAGGATGGTGTCAACGTCACCATCAACAACTTGCTTCCGGGGTCTTTTGAGACGGACCGGCTGACGTCTGTGATTGCCACACAGTCGAATTCTACGGGGCGCAGCGTGGACGCCGTGCGGCGTGACTGGCTGGAACGTGTTCTTGCCGGACGTTTTGGCCAACCTGACGAGTTTGGAAGGACCTGTGCGTTCCTTTGTAGCGATCATGCTGGTTTCATCTCCGGTTTGAACCTGCTCATTGGCGGTGCTGCCTACCCAGGCACCTTCTGACTCAACCGGTTCGACTGGCAGCGGAGCATCAGGTCAATTGAAAATCGGTCCTCTTCCCGCCGGTAGCGGGGCCTTCGTCGGCATTGCGCAGCTGGTGCTGTCGTGCTTCGCGCTGTCGGGGCTGGATTCCAGCGCCAAGTGGCTGCTGGAATCGGGCACCTTGCTGTTGTTGGTCGTCTGGTTTCGGTATGTGGTGCATTTGATCCTGAGCCTGGTCATCGTCGTGCCAGCCAAAGGGACACAGATTCTGCGAAGCGCTCACCCGCGCTACCAGATTCTGCGCGGCGGATTCATGCTGTCAGCCACCTTGGCCGGTTTTACTGCGCTCAGCTACCTGCCCCAGGCGCAGACCACGGCCATCGGTTTTCTGGCTCCGCTTCTGGTATTGGCGGTGGCTCCCTGGATCCTGAAGGAGCCCCCCAAGATCTCACGCTGGGTAGCGACCATCACTGGGTTCGTAGGGGTGCTCATCGTGGTGCGGCCGGGTTCGGGTCTAAGTCCGATCGGCACGCTCTTTGGGCTGTTGACGGCCTGCCTCATGGCGGGCCAGTACACCGTCAATCGTCTGGTCTACAAGGACAACGCGTTCAGCACGCTGATCTGGAGCGGCCTGGTGGGTAGCGTCACGATATCGGTCATTTTGATTCCTCTTCTGCCTTCGGTGCCGGATTTGGTATCGGGTTTGTCGGTGGGGCAGTGGGTGGTGTTGATTTCGACCGGGTTCTGGGGAGCGTTGGGGCATGTGTTGCAGATTCAGGCGTACCGCAATGCCTCGGCGTCGTTGCTCTCACCGTTTTTTTACTCGGAAATCATGAGCGCCGCCATTCTGGGTTGGCTGATCTGGGACGACATGCCGGACCTGGCGAGCTGGCTGGGTATTGCCGTCATTGTGGGTAGCGGCTTGTCGATTACGCTGTTCGAGTGGCGGAGTGGGCACGGCGCCCGCCATCGGCGGGCGCGAGCCTGAGGATACCCAGAGAAAGGGTAACTGACGATGGCCGCTTCGTGCAGGCGGCCCGTGGTTCAAAACGCAATCGTCGTGCGCAACCCCACAATGAATGCGTGGTTCATGCTGCGGGTGGGATCGCCGGGGTTCTGTCCGCCATTGGGCCGGACGATGTATTGCAGATCGGGCTGCAGCGTCCACCAGGGCGTGATCTGTGCCGTGTAGTTGAGTTCGTACACGATTTCGCTGCTGCGTGCCACGTATGATGCGTCGTTGAACAGCACAGCATCCCGGTCTGCTGCCGCCGCATCCTGGCTGATCTTTGCATAGGCGACTCCGAGGGTCAGCCGGTCGTCAGGGCGGCTGGCGAACAGGCCCTTCAACCCAAAGCCGCCATCTGCGTAGTACGAGACCAGGTTCCGGTTCGATGGCGAGAAGCCACCGCGCAGAAATACGCTCAGGCTGCGCGCGTCGCTCTTCCAGATCGTCTGGTCCACCACGCCATAGAGGCCCCAGTCGCCCCTGTGGTTGAGCGGACTGTCCAGGGCGGGGTCTGACACTGGGACGCTGGCTCCACTTTCGGTCAAACCGTAGCGCTGGTCGGCAAAACCATGATCGGAATACCAAGCGCCAAGCTTGTAGAGGCCTGGCAGGCCCTCGGCGCCCTCGGATTGATCCACGCCATACTGCAATTCGCCCATCCAGAGCGTGCCGCCGCCCAGTGGGAATTTCGTGCCGTGCCGATTGCACCTCTGAGGGTCATCATCGCAATGGCGACCAGCAGGATCGCCATTGAATGCAGCGGCGAGGGCGGTCAACCTGTCGGTAGGCCGGAATTTGAGGCGGATTCCGGGGGTAGCGACGGGATATGCCGGACCGCCGTTGGTCATATCCGCTGACATCAGGCCGGCCCAGCCGAAGGTGCCGTTGATGAGGCCCCCAGCGGTGGGGCTAGTGAAGAATTCGTCATCGGCGGCGAGCTGGCCGGCTCGGATCGAGAAGTGGTCGTTCCAGAGGCTCTGCTCCAGCCACGCCGTGAAGAGGCGCGTGGTGGGCAGCCCGTCGATGTTGCTCGGATCGGCGAGGCTGCCCGTGTTTTCGGCCACGTTGCTGCCCCCGTGATGGATGTTGAAGATCGTCACGTGTGCTTTTGCGCCTGGCCAGCCGATGGCCTTGTCCAGATCGCTATCGACGGAGAACTCGAACCGACCTTCGTAACTGCTGCGTCGCCTGAGTCCACCGGAGATTACGTCGAAACCTTCCCCGACATAGCCGAGCGTGATGTCGGTGCCGGTGTCTTTCAGCGCCGCACGCAACCCGCCCCAGTCCCCCGTGAGCGTATCGCGTTCCCAGATCGATGCGGGTGCTGCCGCTTCACCGACTGTCGCCTGCTCGGCGGCGTATCCGGTGCCGCAGCAGCCCAGGGCACCTAGAAATACGGCTGCCTCTGCGATTGGTCGATGCAACTTCGCCTTCTGTTTGTTATTCATCCGTGCCCTCTTCGACTGTCAAAGTATTTGGTCCCTCGGATCCAGGCGCGAGGCGGAACGAAAACGTGGGTACCCATCCTCGCGTGGTCATGGAATGAGACAAAGCTCGAGAATGATAATTATTAACATTGTTGAATACAATGAAATTCTGGCTTCCGTTGCATGGAACCCACGATGTTCACCGTGTCACTGGGCGGAGTGCAGAAACAGCCGGGGTTGATTGGGAAGGCAGTGATGCCGTCGAGCCAGGAAATGGGTTGGAGTACCAGCATCCGCATTGGACGCTCTCACTTCGGATTGACAGCACAATAGTTAACAGATATTCTAAGTGAGAACGATTTCTATTCAATTCAAAAAGCGGGTGCCAGACCATCCAGGAAACTCGGGGAGACTCGAGGTGTTCAGGGTGAGTGGCTCAAGGAAATCACCATTCGGCATTGCCCTCTGGTTGCTGGACGTAACGGAAAGCAATAGAGATGTACTAAGAAACCTGGTCACATTCCATTTATTCGTTTAAGGACATACCGATGAAGTCTTTTTCTCTCCAAATCGCTGCCGTCGTCCTGACATCCGTCTTTTCGCCGCCGGCGGCTCTGGCGGCTCAGGAGGTTAATCTCTACACCACGCGAGAACCGGCCTTGATCCAGCCTCTACTGGACGCTTTCACCAAAGACAGTGGGATACAAATCCGATCAGTCTTCGTCAAGGATGGTTTGCTGGAACGGGTTCGCTCAGAAGGGGAGCGATCTCCCGCCGATGTGTTGATGACCGTCGATATCGGGAACCTGCTGGATCTGGTTGATGCCGGTGTGACCCAGCCGGTCCGCTCGCAAGCCTTGGAAGAAGCCATACCGGCCAACCTGAGAGGCAAGGATGGCCGATGGTTCGCGCTTTCCCTGCGGGATCGTGTGCTGTATGCGGACAAGGACCTGCCGATTACGACGTTTACCTACGAGGAACTGGCTGATCCGAAATGGAAGGGCAAAGTCTGCATACGCTCCGGGCAGCACCCGTACAACACGGCGTTGATCGCGGCAAAAATTGCTCACGACGGGGCTCAAGCCACACAGACCTGGCTCGAAGGCGTGAAGCGGAATCTCGCTCGCAAAGCCGCTGGCGGCGATCGTAACGTTGCCCGGGACATCCTTGGCGGTATCTGCGACATCGGCATCGCCAATGCTTATTATGTCGGCCGGATGAAAAATGATAAGCCCGGCTCGGAGGGCCGTGCCTGGGGCGACGCAATCAAGGTTGTTCGTCCGTCCTTCGCGAGCAGTGCTGGCGGTGGTACCCATGTCAATATAAGCGGCGCTTCGCTTGCCAGGAGTTCGCCCAACCGCGACAATGCGGTGCGCTTTCTGGAGTACCTCGTGTCGCCCGAAGCCCAGGCGATCTACGCCAATGCGAACTACGAGTACCCAGTGCGCGCTGGCGTCAAAGTGGATCCGGTGATGGCCGCGCTGGGGCCCTTGAAGGCTGACTCGCTGGATGTGGCTGAAGTCGCCAAGTATCGCAAGCAGGCGAGCGAGTTGGTAGACAAAGTCGGCTTCGACAACTGACGTCTTGAAACCCCCCAATCTTCGCTATTCTCGGGCGGTCCGTGGCCTATGGGCTCCATCCGGAGCCTTTCTTGTTGGTCTGGCCGTCATGGCCCCCCTCCTGGCGTTGGGATGGCATGCCCTGGGTAGCGATCTGAGCCATTGGCGGTATCTGGCCGGCACGATGCCGGCCGCCCTGCGTAATACGATGGCTTTGCTAGCAGGGGTCGGTCTGCTGGTCAGCTTGCTGGGTGCCGGAAGTGCCTGGCTGGTGACGGCCTATGACTTTCGGGGCCGCACCATACTCAGCTGGGCTTTGTTGCTTCCGCTGGCCGTGCCAACCTATATCATGGCCTATGCCTATCTGGACGCGCTGCACCCGATTGGGCCAGTGCAATCCACGCTGCGCGGTTGGCTGGGATATGCCAGCCCGCGCGAATTCAGGCTGCCGGATATACGCAATATGACCGGAGCCGTTTTCGTGCTGGGCTTCGTGCTCTATCCGTATGTGTATCTCACGATGCGGTCAATGTTTTTGACGCAATCGGCCAATTTGCTGGAAGCCGCCCGAATACTGGGCGCACACAAACCTGAGGTTTTCTGGCGTGTCGTTCTTCCGCTCGCCAGACCAGCCTGGGCCATCGGATTGAGCTTGGCCCTGCTGGAGGCGCTAAACGATATTGGCGCTTCCGAGTTTCTAGGTGTGCAAACCTTGACGGTCTCAGTCTATACGTCGTGGACCACGAGATCGGATCTGGGCGCGGCAGCGCAGATTGCGCTCACCATGCTGGTTGTCATTGTCGGGCTCCTTCTCATGGAGCGCAAAGGCCGTGCGCGCCAGCGCTTTGCCAATACCCAACGCATGCAACCGATGCGCCCTCGGGTACTGCGCGGTCTGCCCGCAGCGATTGCCCTTATGCTCGGCCTGTTGCCTATTCTCGTCGGCTTTGCTTGTCCAGTCGCTTATCTGTCAATCGAAGCAGTGCAGCGATTGAATGGCGGGCAAGGCGTGTCCAACGCGTTGACTCGCAGTCTTTCCAACACTGTATTACTTGCTTTACTGGCGACGGTGGTCACGCTGGCCGCAGGTCTGATGGTCGCCTGGGCAACCCGCACGCTTCGCGAGGCCGCCTGGCGCCAGCCGGTGCGATCAATAGCGCGCGTTGCGAGTCTGGGCTATGCAGTGCCGGGCACGGTGTTGGCCATCGGGTTGTTCACGCCAGTGATGTTGATTGAAAAGGCGCTGGGCGAGTTGATGGGAGGCCGGAGCCTGTTTCTCATGGGATCGGTCGGGCTGTTGGTCAGTGCTTATGCCATCCGATTTCTCGCCATTCCGATCGGTGCGGTGGAGGCTGGTCTGACGCGGGTCCCGGTCTCCATAGAATACGCCGCCAGGACTTTGGGGGCACGCCCGGCGCATGTCTTGCGGCGAATTCACCTGCCGTTGCTACGCCCCGCGCTGGTGGCCAGCGCGCTGCTGATTTTCGTCGAGGCCATGAAGGAATTGCCGGCTACGCTGTTATTGCGTCCGCTCGATTTCGACACGCTGGCCACTTGGCTGTACGCGGAAGCTTCCCGCGGAAGCTACGAGGAAGGTGCGGTGGCGGCTGTTGCCATTGTGCTCGCTGGACTGTTGCCCGTGGTCCTCCTTGCTCGGACCGACCTCTCCTACGGACATCGAAAGCAATGAGTTCAATTCAATCTTCTGGTCCATCGGGGCAGCTCGCCAGCGAGCGTGCATTCCTGAATCTGTCCTGCGTCGGGGTTGCTTACGATACGCCCAGCGGGCCGGTGGCGGTGATTCATGATTTTTCCCTGTCGCTCGAACGAGGAAACGTCGGGTGCTTGCTGGGCCCGTCGGGTTGTGGGAAGTCGACCATTCTCAGGGCAATTGCCGGATTTGAGCCGGTAACCAGCGGCGTTTTTTTGCTTGGCGACAGGGTCTTGTCATCGCCGACCAGGCACGTCGCGCCTGAAGATCGGCATATTGGAATGATGTTTCAGGACTATGCGTTGTTTCCACACATGACGATTGGCGAAAACATCGGATTTGGTGTCCGCGGGGTTTCCCGCCGGGATCGCATGAATCGCATTCAAGAGATGCTGGAGATTGTGCGCCTTGCAGATATGGGTAGCCGCTATCCACACGAGCTTTCAGGCGGCCAGCAGCAACGTGTGGCATTGGCTAGAGCATTGGCGCCATCACCTGAATTGCTCTTGCTGGACGAACCGTTTTCAAACCTGGATGTGAACACGCGTGCGCACCTTGCCGGTGAGGTGCGCGATATCATCAGGGCGACGAACCGTACGGCCATCGTGGTGACGCACAATCAGGACGAGGCATTTGCCATGGCGGACCAGATTGGAGTGATGCGAGATGGTCGTTTGGAGCAATGGGCGACTCCAACATTATTGTGTGTCGAACCAGCCTCTCGTTATGTACATGGTTTTTTGGATGGTGAGCGGAATTATGCGCAGATTGGATAGGTGGTGGGTCGGCCGGCTTTGATCTGTATTGTGCGGCCCGGCAGATTCTTTTGAGACCGGGTGAAAGAATGCTTCAAACGCAAAAAGGCCCAAACCGAAGTTTGGGCCTTTTTTGAATCTGGAGCGGGAAACGAGTCTCGAACTCGCGACCTCAACCTTGGCAAGGTTGCGCTCTACCAACTGAGCTATTCCCGCGTTGCTTGCTGATCAAACCAAGCTCTGCATTTTATCTTGTGGTCATCAGCCCGTCAAACAGCTGCTGCGCCGGTCGAACTTGAAGGCCCTTCGGAAGGGCCCCGAACCAACACGAAATCATGCAGGAAGCGAACTATACGGGATGGATCCGGCGTGTGTCAAATTCGCTGGAAAGGGCGGTTGAAAAAGGAAGCGGGGTATGCTTACGCCTTCTCATCCCCCACAGGTCATTGCCGTGCCGCTGACGTTTGTCGAACAGGATCTGCAGCCCTGCAACACGTTGGGTTTGTCGGCGCGTGCGTTGACGGCAATCCTGGACGATGAAGCGGACATTCCTGATCTGCACCGTGCGCTTGCCGCGACTGATGGGGCAGAGCCGTCGCTGTTCGTGCTGGGGGGTGGCAGCAATGTCGTCATGGACGCTCGGCCCCGCCATCGGGTGCTGCGGGTTGCCTTGCAGGGTGTTCGGTTGTGGCGCGAGACGGCGACGCATTGGATCGTAGAGGCGGCGGCGGGCGAGTCCTGGCACGGTTTCGTGTCGCACTGTCTGGCTCATGGCTGGCCGGGCCTGGAAAATCTGGCGCTGATCCCCGGAACCGTGGGGGCGGCGCCGGTGCAGAACATTGGTGCATATGGGGTGGAACTGGCCGACCGGCTGCATTCCGTGGTGGCCTGGAACCTGCAGGTTGGGCGCCAGTACGAGCTGTCGTTGCAGGATTGCCAGTTCGCCTATAGAGACAGCCTATTCAAGCGAGCGAATGCGGGATGCTGGCTGATTGTTCGGGTGCGGGTCGCGTTGCCCAAGCAGTGGGTGCCGCGCCTGGAGTATCCGGATCTGCAGCAGCATCCTTTCTTGAGCACGCGGCAGAATATGCGTGCGGACGTGGGCGATGCAACCCAGCCTTCGGCAAGTGCGGAGTCCTGCCCGGGGCCTACACCCATCCAGATTTTCGAGGCGGTCTGCGAGATCCGCCGCCGCAAACTCCCCGACCCGGCAGTATTGGGCAATGCAGGCAGCTTTTTCAAGAACCCGCTCATCCCGGTGGCGCAGGCGCAGTCGTTGCAGTTGCGATTCCCGGATTTGCGTGTCTATCCCCAGTCTGATGGCCGTGCCAAGCTGGCCGCGGGCTGGCTGATCGAGCATGCGGGCTGGAAGGGGAAGCGCCTGGGTCCCGTGGGCATGCACGAGCGTCAGGCGCTCGTGCTGGTCAACCATGGCGGCGCCACGACCGAAGATGTGCTGGCACTGGCCGGCGCTGTTCGGCGCGATGTACAGGCGCGCTTTGGCGTTGAACTGGAGCAGGAACCGGTCTGGCTGGATTGAGGGCTGGCCTAAGCCAGCACGTCCTGCATGTCGAACAGGCCGAATTCCTTGCGGGCCAGGTAGCGGGCCGCGCGCAGGCTACCCTGGGCGTAAGTGGCGCGACTGCTGGACCGATGGGTGATCTCGATACGTTCGCCGGTGCCGCAGAAATACACGGTATGGTCGCCCACGATGTCGCCACCACGCAGCACTGAAAAGCCGATGTGGCCGGTTTCGCGCACGCCCGTGTGGCCGTGGCGGGCCCAGTCGGCCACGTCGTTCATGGATACCCCCCAGGCCCGAGCCACCGCTTCGCCCATGGCCAGTGCGGTGCCCGATGGAGCGTCGACTTTGTTGCGGTGGTGAGCTTCGAAAACTTCCACGTCATAGCCGCTGTTCAGGAGCTTGGCGGCGGTTTCCAGGAGCTTCAGCGTGACGTTGACGCCCACGCTCATGTTTGGTGCGAACACGATGCCGATCTTCTGGGCGGCAGCGCGGATGGCCTGCTTGCCCTGGGCGTCGAATCCCGTCGTGCCGATGACGCATTTGACGTTGTGCGCGATACAGGCCTGGAGGTGCTGCAAGGTGCCTTCCGGGCGCGTGAAGTCGATCAGGCAGTCGGCCTGTGCCAGCGCGGCCAGGTCGTCGGTCACCCGCACCCCCGTCTTGCGCCCCAGAAACAGGCCGGCGTCCTGGCCAACGGTCTCGCCACCCGTGCGGTCCAGGGCGACCGTGAGGGTCAGGTCTTCAGCATCGAGTACGGCCTGGATCAGCATGTGTCCCATGCGGCCGGAGGCCCCGGCAATCGCGATCCGCATTACTTTTTGTCTCCGGAAGCAGGTGAAGGATTGGTGGATGGAGCGGCCGCGGCCGGCGCGTTCACGGGCGTACTGGCTGCCGGTGGCGTTGCCAGGTTGTCCAGGCCTGGCTGATTTGGCGCCGCTGACGAGTTCACGCCAGGTGATGCGGCCTTCTGGGCGTCCTTGTCGGCGCTGGATTTTGAGGGGATGGCTTCACGGCCGCTGTCGATCTTCTGGAACGGCTGGCGGTCGGGCTGCTGGTCGCCGGACCAGTGCGTGAGCTTGTCGTCCTGGAACCAGACGGTGAATTTCCGCAGTTCGTCTTTGCCGTAGCCGGGCTGGTTGTAATAGGGGTAGTCCCAGCGGTCGGCGTGGAAAGCGTCCTCCAGCGTTGGCGTACCCAGAACGAAGCGGACCTGGTCGCGGGTCATGCCGACTTCGAGCTTGGAGATCTGCTCGGACGTGATCCAGTTGCCTTGCTGGATGGCGGGGCGATAGGGAAATCCCCAATTGGTCGAGCCGCATCCTGCCAGGCTGATGGCCAGCAAGCCTGTTGCCAGGCCGATCTTCACTCTGTGAGAATGGGTACTCGCTAGGATACGCACAAAAGCCCCCGTGAACGGATGAGCAGCCTGCAGTCCGCAGGCCCCAAAACCGCTATCATAAAGGGAATTCCGATTCACGCACGTTCGGGGCCTGGCGCGGATGGCGGCAGTGATCTTCGCTGTGGCTTGCTTTCCGGCTCCCCACCCGGGATACTTCCATCATGAACGACCAGATCGAGCTCAAGAACATGGGTCTGAAGGCGACATTTCCTCGTCTGAAGATCCTTGACGTATTTCGCAGGGCCGAGACCCGGCACCACAGTGCAGAGGACGTGTATCGCGCCTTGATTGCAGAAGACGTGGACATCGGGCTGGCGACCGTCTATCGCGTGCTGACCCAGTTCGAACAGGCGGGCATCCTGCTGCGCAGCCAGTTCGACGGCGGCAAGGCGGTTTTCGAACTCAATGATGGCGATCACCATGACCACCTGATCTGCACCAACTGCGGACGGGTAGTGGAATTCTCTGACCCCGAAATCGAAAAGCGCCAGCAGCGCGTCGCCAAGGACAACGGCTTTGCACTCGAAAGCCATCACATGATGCTCTACGGCATTTGCCCCAAATGCCAGGCCGCCAAGAAGGCGTGATCCAGACCGGGAATTCCTAGACTGCCGATAGCTTCAGCATCTCGCGCGCGTGGTCGCGCGTCGCAGTCGTCATCTTCAGCCCGCCCAGCATGCGGGCGATTTCATCTACGCGGCGGTCGTCCGACAGGTTGCGAATGGCAGAGGCCGTGTGCCCCTGGTGTGTGGTCTTGCTGACCTGAAAGTGATGGCTGGCGCATGCGGCGACCTGGGGCAAGTGGGTCACGCACAGAACCTGGTGCCGCTGGCCTAGTTGGTGCAACAGGCGCCCGATGACTTCCGCCACGGCGCCGCCGATGCCGGCGTCCACTTCGTCGAAGATCAGGGTCGGGACACGCGCGGCCTGGCTGGCGATGACGGATAGCGCCAGCGAAATGCGTGCAAGCTCTCCACCCGACGCAATCCGCGACAGTGGACGCGGTGTGACGCCCGCATGTCCGGATACCAGGAACTCCACGGATTCCAGGCCGTGAGCGGATGGTTTGCACGGCGCGGTTTCGATGCGGAATGTACCGCCTTCCATGGATAGCGTCTGCATGGCCTCGGTGACCTGGGCTGACAGCCGCTCAGCGGTGGTCTGGCGGGCGGTGCTCAGGGCCTTTGCCCGAGCCTGGTAATCTCCTTCGGCGCGTTCGCAGGCCTGGGTCAGAGCCTGCAGGTCGTGTCCCGCCTCGATTTGCTGCAATTGCGTGCGCAGCGTCTCGTGGTGCTGAGGGAGTTCTTCGGGCTCGATGTGAAAGCGCCGTGCTGCCTCGAACAGACGGCTCATCCGGGCCTCGGCCTGGGCCAGCGCGTCGGGGTCCAGTTCCAGACGGTCCACGTAGGCGTTCAGTCCCGATACTGTTTCACTACAGAGGATCTGTGCGGATTCCATGGACTGGCAGTGTTCGGCCAGCCCCGGATCATGGCGAACCAGCGCCTGCAGCGCCTGGTGGGCAGCTCGCAACGCCTGGGCGGCAGAGCCCGATTCACCATCCAGCGCCTCGATGGCCTGGTGTGCGCCTGCGAGCAGCGCCTGCGCGTGGGCCAGGCGAGATTGCCGTGTGCAGAGCTCCGGCCATTCCTCGGGCTGCGGGGCAAGCTCATCCAGGAAGGCCACGTCCTGCGTCAGACGCTCGGTGAGTGCTGTTTGATCGGCGGCTCGGGATTGGGCGTTTTGTAGTGCAGCCTGGGCATTGCGCCAGGCCGTCCAGGCCTGTTCCACCGCCCGCGCCTGCTCGGCGTGGCCGCCCTGGGTGTCCAGCAGGGCGCGCTGTTGCGTGGGTTCGAGCAGGCTCTGGTGGGCATGTTGCCCATGAATGTCGACCAGCAGCGTGCCCAGGTCGCGAAGCTGGGTGAGGGTGGCTGGCTGTCCGTTGATGTACGCCTTGCTGCGGCCCTGCGTGTCGATGACGCGCCGCAGGATGATTTCCGGGCCGTCCAGCGATTGTTCCGCCAGCCAGTCGGCGGCGGCTGGCGGCGCCTCGAAGACGGCGCTGATGTCGGTGCGGGAGGCGCCTTCGCGGACCAGCGTCGGATCGCCCCGGCCGCCCAGCGCGAGCGACAGCGCATCGATCAGGATCGACTTGCCCGCACCCGTTTCTCCTGAAAAGACCGTGAAACCCGCTTCGAAGCTGAGCTCGGCCTGATCGACGATGACGAAGTCGCGGATGTGCAGGGCGCGCAGCATGGTCGTCAGTCCGGTTCGTCCCAGGGGTGGACCATGCGATTCCAGTTCAGTTTGCTGCGCAGGGTGGCGAAGTAGCTGTAGCCCTGGGGGTGCAGGAAGCGGACCCGGTAGGGGCTGCGGCGCACGTCGATGCGGTCGCCTTCCTGGCAGTTGGACAGGGCCTGCATGTCGAAGTGCACGCTGGCGCCCGATTCGACCCGGCCCAGGGCCAGAATGGTGATGCTGAGCACGCTGTCGGCCGGCAGGGTGATCGGCCGGTTGGACAAGGTCTGGGGTGCCACCGGCACCAGCACCAGCGCGGGGACCTGGGGGTGCAGAATCGGGCCGCCCGCCGACAGCGCGTAGGCCGTCGAGCCGGTGGGCGTGGCGATGATCAGGCCGTCGGCCCGCTGGCTGTGCATGAAGGCGCCGTTGCATTCCACACGCAGTTCTATCATGCCGCCACGACCGGCGCGGTTGATGATCACGTCGTTCAGCGCCATGCCCGAGAAGATCTGCTGGCCGTCGCGCATGACCCGGCCTTCCAGCAGGATGCGTTCGTCCTGGACGAAGGCACCGTTCAGCACGCTGGTGATCGCCTCGTCCGCGCTGCCAAGCGGGATGTCGGTGATGAACCCCAGGCGCCCGTGGTTGATGCCGATCAGCGGGACGTCCGTCGTCGCCAGCTGGCGTGCGGCCGCCAGCATGGTGCCGTCGCCGCCCATGATCACCGCCAGGTCGGCGCGTGCGCCGATTTCCTGGAAGCTGGCCTGTTCGAAGTCCTGTACACCCGTGCGATGACCGGTTTCGGTCTCGATCAGGACCGAGCATCCGGCGCTTTGGAGCACCTTGCCCAGCCGGCGCAGAGGTGCGTCCATGCCGCTGTCCTGGTGCCGACCGACCAAGGCGACCGTGTGAAAGTGCATGGAGAGGGGTACCTCGAGCAAATGATGGAATAATAGGGGACTATCTGATTATAGGGGGATGATTGCAGCCTTGCGGTGTCGCTGCGCTGCAAATGTCCTGCACTATGGACGCATGGGTCATGGATGATCGAGCCAAGGCATTGCTCAAGGCGCTGGTGGAGCGTTACATCGCGGACGGACAGCCCGTGGGTTCGCGCACCCTGTCCAAGGTCTTCGATCTGTCGCCGGCGACCATCCGCAACGTCATGTCCGACCTGGAGGATCTGGGGCTGATTCACAGCCCCCATACCTCGTCGGGGCGGATTCCTACGCCGCGCGGTTATCGGTTGTTCGTGGACAGCTTGCTGACGGTGCGTCCTTATGAACTGAGTCCCGACCTGCAGATCGCCGACTGCCTGCCTGCGGCCGAACCGGGGCGCGCAGTGATGGCGGCGGCATCGCTGCTGTCCAATCTGTCGCAGTTCGCGGGTGTGGTGCTGACCCCCAAGCGCACCCAGGTCTTCCGGCATATCGAATTCATCCGGCTGTCGGACAAGCGGGTGCTGCTCATCATCGTGACGCCCAACGGAGATGTACAGAACCGCATCCTGTTCGTCCCGCGCGAATACACCGAAGTGGAGCTCCTGGAGGCATCCAACTTCTTCAACCACCACTTTTCAGGCCGTTCCTTCCACGAGGTGCGTGTCTCGCTGGCTGCGGAACTGGCCTCGCTGCGCTCGGACATTTCCCGCCTCATGCAGCAGGCAGTGGAAGCAGGGATCGGTACGCCGGGGACGCTCGACGAATCGATGGTCATTTCGGGCGAAGGCAAGCTGCTGGACATCTCCGAGATGACGGCCGACATGGCCAGGTTGCGGCGGCTGTTTGCGTTGTTCGAGCAGAAGACCGACCTGCTGCATCTGCTGGACGTGTCCAGTCAGGCACAGGGTGTCCAGATCTATATCGGCGGCGATTCGCGGCTGGTGCCGCTGGAAGACGTATCCATCATCACCGCACCCTACAAGGTCGATGGCCAGGTGGTCGGGACGCTGGGGGTGATCGGTCCCACGCGCATGGCCTACCAACGGGTCATTCCCATCGTGGACATCACGGCCCGCATGTTGTCCAACGCCCTGGGCCAAGCGGCTTCCTGACGGATGGGGCCCTCCGGATGCCCGCCCGTGCGGGCGTTTTTTCGCCTTTTGAACTGTGAGTCTGTGAATTCATGAACCGTTTTTTGCCAGAACCCGTTGATCCCCAGGCGTTGAATCCGGATGGTCCCGCGCCCGATCGCGGGCCGTTGGGGCTGCTGTTGGTCAATCTGGGAACTCCCGATGCCCCCACGCCGGCGGCGGTGCGCCGCTATCTGGCGGAGTTCTTATCCGACCCACGCGTAGTGGAACTGCCGCGCTGGCTCTGGCAGATCATCCTGCGTCTGTTCGTGCTCACACGGCGCCCGTCGGTCGTTGCACCCAAGTATCGATCCATCTGGATGACGCGCGGGTCGCCGCTGATGGTTTATGGCGAGGACCTGCGCGATGGGGTGGCGCAATCCCTTCGGGACCGGGGGATGGCGGTTCGGGTGGAGCTGGCCATGCGTTACGGGCAACCAGCCGTCGCGGGCGGGTTGCAGAAGTTGCGCGAGGCCGGCTGCGGCCGGATTTTGGTGGCGCCGCTTTATCCGCAATATGCCTCGGGCACGACCGGCACGGTGGTCGATGTGGTGAATGCCGCCCTGGGCCGCATGCGGCATCAGCCCACGTTGCGTTTCCTGGACCGTTTCCATCAGGCGCCCGCCTACCAGGATGCGTTGTATCGCGCTGTGCAGACGCACTGGCGTGAGGCCGGCAAACCGGATCGGCTGCTGCTCAGCTTCCATGGCCTGCCGCAGCAGGCGGTGCGCCAGGGCGACCCGTATTTTCGGGATTGCATGCAGACCGCGCAGACCTTGCGCGAACGCCTGGGGCCGGATGGGAGGCTGCTGCATGTGACCTTCCAGAGCCGTTTCGGAGCGGCGCCCTGGCTGCAGCCCTACACCCAACCCACCCTGGAGTCCTGGGGTAGGGAGGGGGTTGCGACCGTGGACGTGATGTGTCCCGGCTTCGTTGCCGATTGCCTGGAAACTCTGGAAGAAATCAACATGGGGTGTCGCGAGGCGTTCCTGGCATCTGGCGGGCAGGCGTTCCGTTATATCCCCTGTCTGAATGCCGAGCCGCAATGGGTCGACGGGTTCGCGGGCCTTCTGGCGGATAATCTGGCCGGTTGGCGGTGACGGCCGGCGGCGAGCAGTTGGCGCCCCGTCGCTGGAGACCTTGAAGAATCTTGGGTAGTCCCCATCTTTTGACTATTCGCATCCTATCGTTTTGGAGATTTCAGTATGTCGGCACCACAGGAAGACCAGGACCCTCAGGCCCCGCTCAGCCCGCAGGCGCAGGATGCCGCGTCCGCAGGTGGCGCCTCCCCGTCTCCTGGAGCAACCGAAGGCCAGTCGGCCATCCCGGAGGACAATCTGGGGGCTTTGCTCACCGAGGCTCAGGCCAAGATCGCGGACTATCACGACCAGTTGTTGCGGGCACACGCAGAGGTCGAGAACGTCCGGCGTCGGGCCCAGGATGACGTCTCCAAGGCTCGTAAGTTCGGCACGGAGTCATTTGCCGAGAGCCTGATCCCGGTGCGCGACAGCCTGGAGGCGGCGCTGGCCCATGGAGACCAGAGCGTTGAAGACTGGCAGAAAGGCGTGGAGTCCACGCTGCGCCAGCTGAACAATGCCTTCGAGCGCAACCAGATGCATGAGATCGCGCCGGCGCCGGGCGACGCCTTTGACCCCCATCGACACCAGGCCATCTCTACCATGCCTTCGGAACATGCCGAGGGCACCGTGGCGCAGACGCTGCAGAAAGGCTATCTGATTGCCGACCGCGTACTTCGACCAGCGCTGGTCATGGTGTCGGCCGGGCAGGCTTGATCGGACGGCACCGGGCTTGAAATTGCACGAGCTGCCTCCATTTAGGAAACAACGGCAGGATCAGCCTGCCCCCCCATTCAAACATCGACAGGATTCACTAACATGAGCAAGATCATCGGGATCGACCTGGGCACGACCAATAGCTGCGTGGCGGTGCTGGACGGGTCCAAGGTCCGCATCATCGAAAACTCCGAAGGCGCGCGCACTACGCCGTCCATTGTGGCCTACATGCCGGACGGCGAGATTCTGGTGGGCGCCCCCGCCAAGCGCCAGGCTGTCACCAATCCCAAGAACACGGTTTATGCGGCGAAACGCCTGATCGGGCGCAAGTACGACGAAAAGTATGTGCAGAAGGACATCAGCCTGATGCCGTTCAAGATCGTCAAGGCCGATAACGGCGACGCCTGGGTCGAAGCCCAGGACAAGAAGCTGGCACCGCCTCAGGTGTCGGCCGAAGTCCTGCGCAAGATGAAAAAGACTGCCGAAGACTATCTGGGCGAGGAAGTGACCGAGGCTGTGATCACGGTGCCGGCCTACTTCAACGACAGCCAGCGTCAGGCGACCAAGGACGCCGGTCGTATCGCCGGGCTGGACGTCAAGCGCATCATCAACGAGCCCACGGCGGCAGCGCTGGCCTTTGGCCTGGACAAGTCCGAGAAGGGCGACCGCAAGATTGCCGTCTATGACTTGGGCGGGGGCACGTTTGACGTGTCCATCATCGAAATCGCCGATGTGGATGGTGACAAGCAGTTTGAAGTGCTCTCCACCAACGGGGATACCTTCCTGGGTGGTGAAGACTTCGACCGCCGCATCATCGACTACATCATCGCCGAGTTCAAGAAGGAATCCGGCGTTGATCTGTCCAAGGATGTGCTGGCCCTGCAACGCCTGAAGGAAGCCGCTGAAAAGGCAAAGATCGAGCTGTCCTCGACCCAACAGACCGAGATCAACCTGCCCTACATCACGGCGGATGCCTCGGGCCCGAAGCACCTGAACCTGAAGATTACGCGCTCCAAGCTCGAAGCTCTGGTCGAGGATCTGATCGAACGCACCATCGAACCGTGCCGCGTGGCCATCAAGGACGCGGGCGTGAAGGTGTCTGACATCGACGACGTGATCCTGGTGGGGGGTATGAGCCGCATGCCCAAGGTCCAGGACAAGGTGAAGGAATTCTTCGGCCGTGATCCGCGCAAGGACGTGAACCCCGACGAGGCCGTGGCCGCTGGCGCCGCGATCCAGGGTTCCGTGCTGTCGGGCGACCGCAAGGACGTGCTGCTGCTGGACGTCACTCCGCTGTCTTTGGGGATCGAAACCCTGGGCGGCGTGATGACCAAGATGATCAAGAAGAACACCACGATCCCGACGCGGTTCTCACAGGTGTTCTCCACGGCGGATGACAATCAGCCGGCTGTGACCATCAAGGTCTACCAGGGTGAACGCGAAGTGGCGGCTGGCAACAAGGCGCTGGGCGAGTTCAACCTGGAAGGCATCCCGCCGGCGGCGCGCGGCCTGCCGCAGATCGAGGTCACTTTCGACATCGATGCGAACGGCATTTTGCATGTGTCGGCCAAGGACAAGGGCACCGGCAAGGAAAACAAGATCACGATCAAGGCCAACTCGGGTCTGAGTGAGGATGAGATCCAGCGCATGGTGCAGGACGCCGAAGCCAATGCCGAGGAAGACCACCGAGTGGCCGAACTGGCCCAGACCCGTAATCAGGCGGATGGGCTGGTGCATGCCACGCGCAAGTCGCTGACCGAATATGGCGACAAGCTCGAGGCCTCCGAGAAGGAAGCCATCGACGCGGCCATCAAGGATCTGGAAGAAGCGGCGCGCGGCGACGACAAGGCAGCCATCGATGCCAAGGTCGAGGCGCTGTCCACGGCTTCGCAGAAGCTGGGCGAGAAGATGTACGCCGACATGCAGGCGAAATCGGCGGCCGAGGGGGCTGCGGGTGGTGCTGCAGGTGCTGCTGCGGGTTCTGCTTCGGGCGATGCTGGAAAGCCGGCCCAGGACGATGTCGTGGACGCCGACTTCAAGGAAGTCAAACGCGACTGAGCCTCCTTTTTGGGGTGAAAAGCGCGTGCCCGGCGATGGTCTTGTGCCTCGCCGGGCATGATTTCTGAACCGAGCAGCCTTTTGCAGACGAACGACATCCATGTCAAAACGAGATTTTTACGAGGTTCTGGGCATTGCGAAGAATGCCTCGGATGACGAGATCCGCAAGTCCTACCGCAAGCTGGCGATGAAATATCACCCGGATCGCAATCCGGGCAGCAAGGAGGCCGAGGATAAGTTCAAAGAGGCCAAGGAAGCCTACGAGGTCCTGTCCGATGCGGAAAAGCGCGCGGCGTATGACCGTTTCGGGCATGCGGGCGTGGATCCGAATGCGGCGGGTGCCGGCATGGGCGGGGCGGGCGGCTTTGCCGACGCCTTCGGCGACATTTTCGGCGAGATCTTCGGTGGCGCGGGTGGCCGCCGGGGCGGCGGCGGGCCTCAGGTGTATCGGGGAGCCGACCTGAAGTACTCGCTGGAGATCAGCCTGGAGCAGGCCGCCAACGGCTTTGACACCGAGATTCGAATCCCGAGCTGGGACCCTTGTGACACCTGTCATGGGTCGGGTGCCAAGCCGGGCACCAAACCGCGCACCTGCCATACCTGCGGAGGCAGCGGCGCCGTCCGCATGCAGCAGGGTTTCTTCAGTGTGCAGCAGACCTGCCCGACCTGCCATGGCACAGGCAAGGAAATCACCGATCCATGCCCCGAGTGCGACGGTGTGGGACGGATCCGCAAGAACAAGACCCTGCAGGTGAAGATCCCTGCCGGGATCGACGACGGCATGCGCATCCGCTCGTCCGGCAATGGCGAGCCCGGTGTCAACGGCGGGCCAGCCGGCGATTTGTATGTGGAGATCCGCATCAAGCCTCACGGGATCTTCCAGCGCGACGGTGAGGATCTGCACTGCGAACTTACCATTCCGTTCACGACTGCGGCGCTGGGCGGCACGCTGGAGGTGCCGACGCTGGCCGGGCGCGGTGAGATCACCATCCCTGAGGGCACCCAGGCAGGCAAGACGTTCCGGCTGCGTGGCAAGGGTGTCAAGGGAATCCGTTCCAGCTACCCGGGCGACCTGTATTGCCATGTCACGGTCGAGACGCCCGTGCGCCTGAACGATGAACAGAAAGCGCTGTTGCGCCAGTTCGAGGCGTCGCTGAGCAACGGTGGCGACCGCCATTCGCCCAAGAGCGAATCCTGGACGGATAAGGTCAAGAATTTCTTTTCGTGAAGGATTTGTGACGGCCAGCGGCCGTGCGTAGGCAGGTCTTGGTTTGCAGCAGGCCCCTGAAGATTGCTTCAGGGGCTTCTTTTTTGTCTAGCGCCTGGCGGCCCTGAATTCAGGTACTTGTCTATCCTCCGATCGGCAGGCCACCGTTCGTTTTGATCTCGTTCAGAGTGAAGCTGGTGACGATTTTCGTCATGCGGCCTGCGGAAGTAGCGGTTAGCGTTTAGCAAGTTCGCTGGGTGGCGCCGCAGCAATGGCGATGGTCAGGGCATCTGGCTTGAGCAAGTCCCGCATCGCCGCATTGACCTGTTCGGCCTTCAGACTCTTCAACTGGTCGATGATGTGCTGCTGCCAGGCAAAGCTGCGTCCGGTGTCCAGATAGTCGCTCCATCGGTTGGTGACGTACGCGTCGCTGGAGCGCCCAAGCTGCAGGTAGTTCAGCAGCGATTTGACGCCCTGATCTACCTGAGCCTGGGTAAAGCCGGTCTGAAGCGCCGCATCCAGCGTATCCCGGACCGCGCGTTCCAGCGATGCCGCGTTCTGGGGCGCCATGCTGGCGAAGAATGTCCAGTTCCCCGACGGTTCCCACGATGACACGTTCAGGCTGCTGCCGACACTGTATGACAGCCCGTCCTTGACCCGCACGCGCTTCCAGAGCAGCGAATCCTCGGATCCGCCCAGCAGGTAGTTGGCCAGCATCAGGGCCGGCCAGCGGGGGTCGGTGTCCTGAAGCTTGACGGGCAGCGTGGCGCGGTAGTCGGCGTTCGCCTTCCCGGGCGTGGGGATGTGGAAGACCTTTGGCTTCATCGCGTACCATGGATTGGGGATGCGCTGGTAGGGCGGCGCCTCGCGCCAGCCATTCAGGTCGGCTTTCAGGTGTTGTGTGACCGCGGCCGGGTCGAAATCGCCTACTGCAGACAGGCTGATGTTGCCTGCCCCATAGAACGTATCGTGGAAGTGCTGCAGGTCCTGCGGGGTCAGCGCCTTGGCCCATGCAAGCGTCTGCTGCGGCGTGGGTTCGTAGCGGATGTCATCCGGTTTCCAGGGCTGGTCGTGCCGGTCCAGCGCGTTGCGCACCAGGAAATCCGGGTTGGACGATCGATTTTCGATGTTGACCGTCAGGCTGCGTTGGATCTTCGCCAGCTCGTCCGCGGGGAAGGATGCGTCGCGCAGCAAATGGAAGGTCAGATCCAGCAGGGCCGGGAATTGTTCGCGGCCACTGGCGAGCCGCGCACTCAGCACGTTGCCGTCGCCGCTGAAGGACAGTTCAGCATCCAGCGTATTGAGCCGGTCGTCGATCTGTTGCCGGGTCAGATCAGGGGTGCCGCGATTGAGCATCGCCGCCGTGACTTCGGGAATCAGATTCAGCCCGCGCATCTGGTCCACCGTCCCGAAGCGAAGCTGCAAAACCGCCTGGACACGTCCGCCGGCAGAGGGCTTGGGCAGCAGCGCCAGCGCGACGGGGCCGTTGGCGAGTTTCAGCGTGCTGCGCTGCGTTGCAGAATCGATGGCTTGTGGGCTAGTGTCGAACACAGCGATCGTAGGTCGCGTCGTTCCGGTCTGCAGTTTCTGGATCCAGGGTCCCAGGTCCGGAGCTGGTGCCGGTGGGGCATATTTGGGTGCGGCCGTCGGCAGATAAAGACCGCTGGTGCGGTTGCTGGGCAACAGCCAGGTTTTCAGTTGGTTGCGGACGGTATCCAGCGTCAGGGCCTGCACGCGCAGCTTCTTGATGAAGAAGAGCCTCCAGTCGCCCAGCGCCACGGCGTCGGACAGCGCATCGGCAAGGCTGGCCGACTGGTTGTAGGTCTGCTTCCATTGGTTCAGCCATGTCGTCCGGGCCCGTGTGAGCGAGGCCTCATCCAGTTTGCCGATGCCGTCCGATTCCAGGGTGGTTTCCAGCGTGTGAAGCGCCGCCTGGGCATCGGTGCCGGGTTGGAGCTGTGCCCCGAAGACCATGTAGCCGGGTTGCTTCATGGGCCGCGCGAAGCCAAATACGGTGCTGGCCTCGCCGCTTTGGACCAGGGCCTGGTACAGCGGCCCGGAAGGACTGTCGGCCAACATGTTGCTGCCGATCGATAGTGCCGTGAAGGCGTCGCTGGCGGCTTCCGGGATATGGTATTCCGCAACTGCGATGGGGCTGTCGCCGATACGGTGCAGTGTCACGGCTCGCGCACCCTGTTGCACGGGCTCCACGGTGTATTCGCGGGGCAGGACGCGCGTGGCTCTGGGCATGGATCCGAAGGCCTGGGCGATCCATTGCAGCGTCTGGTTCGGATCGAAGTTTCCGGTGACGATCAGGACTGCGTTGTCCGGCTGGTAGTATCGGTGGTAGAAGGCGCGCAACTGCGCCACGTCCACGTGTTCCACGTCCGAGCGCGCACCCACGACGGCCCGTCCGTAGGGATGCCAGACGTAGGCCGCTGCATTCGTCTGTTGCAGCAGGGTGCTGAACGCGCTGTTTTCGTCACGCTCCATTTCGTTGCGGACCACGGTCATCTCGGCATCCAGATCCGCCTTGGTGATCGGGGAGTTCAGCATGGCGTCGGCCTGCCAGCTCAGGAACCAGCGCAGCGTTTTCGGGTCGCTGGCGAATGTGGCGTAGAAGTTGGTCAGGTCCACGCTAGTGGAACCGTTGGCCGCAAGGCCTCGGCGAGCGAATTCCGCCAGGGCGTTGGGGTGCGTGGGTGTTCCGCGGAACAACAGATGCTCCAGCAGGTGCGCCATACCCGTCTCGCCCGGTCCCTCGTTGCGCGAGCCGACGCGGTAGCTCATGTTGACCGTGGTCTGTGCGCGCGAATCATCGGGCGCCAGCAGGACGGTCAGGCCATTGTCCAGCGTGTATTCCGTCACCCCCTGGATGAGCACGACCTCGTGGATGCCTTTGGGCAGTGACGCCGCTGCTGTTGCCGGTGGCAGGGTTCTGGCGGGTTGCGCCGGCGCAGCCTGGCCGGCGGCCGGCAGCAACAGCAGGGCGATCAGGAGGGAGAGCGTCTTGAAAAATGTCATGAGAAACCGCTTGTCGAAAGTCTGCGCACCGAGAGGTCGGCGTTGGGAATACTGTAGCTTGTTGGCGCGCTGCGTGCCGCGCCAGCCACACCCGGCAGCGGGCCTGTTTGACGGATGATGTCCCGAATTAGTTCCTCCGAGCCCTTTTGAACGGGGTACGCCAGGTGGACGCCGCCAGCACTTCCCCGATAAGATCGGGCGATGGAAATTCGCCAACTGCGTTATTTCGTCTGCATCGTGGAGCGCGGCAGCCTGGGCAAGGCTGCGAGGGAGCTTGGTGTGGTGACCTCGGCCCTCAGCCAGCAGGTCAGCCGCCTGGAATCGGAGCTGTCCACGCGCCTGTTGCAGCGCACCCACATGGGGGTCATCCCCACGGACGCGGGACTCGCGTTTTTCCGCCAGGCCCAGCTCGCACTGCGCAATATCGACGAGGCGGCGCGCGCGGCCCAGCAGGCGCGTCTGTCCGGCTATGTCAGCGTTGGGCTGGCACCCACCACGGCATCGGTCATGGGGCTGCCGCTCATTCGAGCCATGCGGCAACGTTATCCCGACGTGCGTTTTCATCTCGTGGAGTCGTTGTCAGGACACCTGGCTTCCATGCTCAACGCACGGCAGCTGGATCTGGCGATCCTCTTCAACGACGAGGTGGGGCATCGGTGGAGCGTGACACCGCTGCTGGAAGAGAACCTTTATGTGATCGCGGCGCGGGGGTTCGAGCATTTCCCGCCTGGCCACGAGGTTGCACTGGCGGATCTCGCGGACCTGCCGCTGGCCATGCCCACGCACTTGCACGGGCTGCGCAGCGTGCTCACATCGGTCGCTGACCGCCAGTCGCTGGGCCTGAAGATCGCTCTCGAAATCGATTCGCTGGCGACGCTCATGGATGTGGTCGGTGCAGGGCTGTTTGCGACGATCCAGCCGGGAGTGGCCATCCGTCGGGCCGCGCGTGCTGATCTGTGTATGGCCAGGATCTCCGACCCCGGGTTGCTGCGGCGTAACTTGCTGGTCAGCCTGTCCGATGATGAGCTGTCGCCGGCGGCGCTGGCCGCGCGCGTCGTGATGCGCGATGTGGCGCGCGACCTTGTGCAGCAGGGAGCGTGGGTCGGTGCGACGGGTATTCACGAACCGTGAACCCCCGTTGTCCGGCAGCCGCCTAGGCGCCGCGATCGTGTGCGACTATTCTGGAAGGCGTTTCTACAACGGAGGCGTCCATGCTCGACGTATTGGTGATTGGCGGTGGCAACGCTGCCTTGTGCGCGGCACTGATGGCCCGCGAAGCCGGTGCCAGCGTCATGCTGCTGGAGTCCTCTCCCAAGGTCTGGCGCGGTGGCAACTCACAACATACGCGTAATCTGCGCTGCATGCATGATGCCCCGCAGGACGTGCTGGTCGGCGCTTATCCCGAAGAAGAGTTCTGGCAGGACCTGTTGAAGGTCACGGGTGGTCGCACCAATGAGACGCTGGCCCGGATCACGATCCGGGCGTCGTCTACCTGTAGGCCCTGGATGCACAAGCATGGGGTACATTTCCAGCCACCGTTATCGGGTGCGCTGCATGTGGCACGCACCAATGCGTTTTTCCTGGGGGGTGGCAAGGCGCTGGTGAATGCGTACTATCGCAGCGCCGAGGCCCTGGGTGTCAAGATTCGCTATGAAACGCCGGTCGATCGGCTGGAACTCGACGGCGGCCACTTCCGGGCCGCATGGGCGGGAAAGGAACGCATCGAGGCCCGGGCCTGTGTAGTGGCAGCCGGCGGCTTCGAGTCCAATCGGGAGTGGCTGCGCGAAGCCTGGGGGCAGAATGCCGCCGGTGAGTGGCCGGCGGACAACTTCCTCATCCGCGGCACGCGTTTCAACCAGGGTGTCTTGCTTCGGAACCTGCTCGACCAGGGCGCCGACCGGATCGGTGATCCGACGCAGTGCCACTCGGTCGCCATTGATGCCCGCTCTCCCCTGTATGACGGCGGCATCTGTACGCGTATTGATTGTGTCTCCCTGGGACTCGTGGTGAATCGCGACGCTCGCCGCTTCTACGACGAAGGCGAGGATTTCTGGCCAAAGCGGTATGCCATCTGGGGTCGGCTGGTCGCACAGCAACCCGGCCAGATCGCTTATTCGATCATCGACCGCAAGGCCGTGGGCCGCTTCATGCCGCCGGTCTTCAAGGGGGATCAGGCCAATACGTTCGAAGATCTGGCTGCCCAGGTCGGACTGGACCCGGTAGTTTTCGCCACGACAGTACGGGAATACAACCAGGCCTGCAAGGTTGGCCATTTCGACCATCAGATCCTGGACGACTGCCATACCGACGGCCTGACGCCGCCCAAGACGCACTGGGCGCTGCCGCTGGATACGCCGCCTTTTTACGCTTATGCCTTGCGCCCCGGCATTACCTTCACCTACCTGGGCGTCCGTGTGGATGAGCACGCCACTGTGCATTTTGGCGGGCAACCCAGTGACAACCTGTATGCGGCAGGCGAAGTCATGGCTGGCAACGTCCTGGGCCAGGGCTATACCGCAGGCGTGGGCATGAGCATCGGGACGGCTTTTGGCCGCATCGCCGGTACACAGGCAGCACAGGCCGCACTCAAGCAAGCGGCGCCGGTCGCTGCATAGGAGAATTTCGTGGATACTTTGCAGGACCTCCAGCATCTGACGCATGACGCCGTCTCCACTCTGATGCTGTCGCCCGAGGAAGAGGAAGTCCGGAGGGTCATGACCATCTGCAACGCCTGCCGCTATTGCGAAGGGTATTGCGCAGTCTTTCCGGCGATGACGCGCCTGCTCGAATTCAGCAAGGCAGATATCCATTACCTGGCCAATGTTTGCCACAATTGCGGCGCCTGCCTGCATTCCTGCCAGTACGCGCCGCCGCACGAGTTCGGCGTCAACGTCCCGCAGGCCATGGCGGCGGTCCGGCCCAAGACCTATGCGGAATTCGCCTGGCCGCGTGCGCTGGGGCGCCTGTACGAACGGGCCGGTCTGACGATGACACTGGCAACGGCGGGCGGGCTTGCGTTGTTTCTGGTGCTGGTACTGATCGTCAACCAGGGGTCCTGGCTGCATGCGCCGCTGGCGGGGAATTTTTACGCGATCTTTCCGCACAACATGCTGGTGGTGATGTTCGGCATCGTGTTTCTGTATGCCATCGTAGCCCTGGGGATCGGTGTCACGTCATTCTGGCGCATGGTGTCACCGGCAGTCGTGCCCCATCAGACCATGGCTATCGCCGGGCTGCAGGCAACCGGCAATGTCGTGACGCTGAAGTACCTGGATGGCGGCCACGGCCTGGGGTGCAACGACGAGGACGACCGCTTCACGCTGCGCCGTCGGGTGTTCCATCATTTCACCTTCTACGGCTTCGTGTGCTGTTTCATCGCGACCTCGCTGGGGACGATCTATCACTATTTCCTGAACGATCCGGCGCCGTATCCCTTTTTCAGCGCCCCGGTTCTGTTCGGTACCGTGGGTGGCATCGGCCTGCTGGTCGGCCCGGTCGGGCTGCTGTGGCTCAACCAGCATCGCAATCCGCAGCATCTGGTCAAGGCGCAGCAGCCCATGGACCTGGGTTTCATCGCGCTTCTGCTTCTGGTCAGTCTCACGGGTTTGGCCCTGCTGGTATGGCGGGACACGGGAGCGATGGGCTTGCTGTTGGCGCTTCACCTGGGGACGGTGATGGCGTTCTTCCTGACCATGCCCTACGGGAAATTTGCGCATGGGAT
>NZ_SCQN01000082.1 GCF_004321985.1 Castellaniella sp.
CACCTTGTACCCCGAAGGGCCCACGATGAACTTCTTGGTGCTTTCCCGACCGTAAAACTCGATCTTCAAAGTGAATCCGGCAGATTCCGCCAAATCCACAACGCTCGTTTCACCGATCCCTCGTTTCATGGAACCGATACGCGCCTCTGCCATTTTCTGCATCAGCAGTTTCCCGACTTCCTCGCCTGGCACAAACTTCATGCCGTCAACCAGGAAAGACTGTCCGAGTTCAGCCGAAGCCGCCACATCCTGTTCCAGCATCACGATGGATTGCTCCACGGACGCCAGATCCTCGCGCCTGTAGCGTAGCCGCTGGCGCAACTGCAGTTGACCGTCTTCAAACGCACGGCGAATCTGCGACAGTTTAGCCACCTCTGCGTCGATCCCCGCCTTCTCGATCACCAGGGGGTTCCCTGATGCGATGGCTTTGATCTCAGCGTAGGACAGCGCCTGGCTCGTAACGTCTTCAACGCTTCGGACGTCGGAATTCCCATCCATCACTTGCGCAATGAATTTGGCCTTCGTCTCCAGCGTCTGCCACATGTAAGCGTCAAAGCTCCCCTCTGTGACATATCTATAAATCCAAATTTCGTCATTGCGGTTGCCCTGACGTTCAATCCGACCATCGCGCTGCTCCACGTCGCGCGGACGCCACGGCGCATCGAGATGATGTTCTGCAATGAGCAGATCCTGCACGTTCGTCCCGAACCCCATCAACTCCGTGGAGCCAAAGAGAATCCGAATCTTGCCCACCCGCACCTTGCGATGCAGATCGGCCTTTTGCAGGTCGGTCCCGTAACTTTGCGCAAAGGCAATTTCATCGGCCGGCACACCTCGTGCAAGAAGCTTGTCCCGCATGTCGCGGTACACCGAGAACGTCGTGTTCGCCGGGGTTGACAAATCACAGAACACCAGCTGCGTGAGCTTTTGTCCTTCGCCGTCTTCCCAGTGACGGAAGACGTTTTCGACGCAGGCATTCACCTTGCCGCCTTTGTAATCCGGCAGGACCGGATCAATGCATCGCATGTCAAGAGCAGCCTTGCGGCCATCCCCCGTCACACAAAGCATGTTGTCTTCATTGGGTTCAACTAGTCCGTTGCGGATGTCTTCGGCCCGTTTGACCAGCGATGCAACA
>NZ_SCQN01000023.1 GCF_004321985.1 Castellaniella sp.
CTCGGGGATCCGTGCCCTCGAACGCCAGTTCTGCGGCGATTGCGGCGTCCGAGTAGTGAAGTGCATCGCCGCCCATTTCCGGTCCGACCCGCGCAGCGTGGCGATGTCATTGTAGAATTTGCCATCCAGCAGGGCGAAGCGCTCGTAGTTCTCTTGTGCGCGTTCGTGCACGAGCTGTTCCATCGTGACGCATAGGTCGTTCAGCCTGCGGACGTTCTCGCCACGAGCATTTTCCGCCCCCTGGGTGGCTGACGCGTTGCGTAATGTGAAGGGTTACAAGGGCGCCGAAGGCACATACAACTTCGACAAGAATGGCGATAGCCTGCACGGCTACAACATCGTTCAGAACAAGGATGGCAAGATCGTCTTCATCAATCACATCGAGTTCTGACGATGAGAAGGAAGCCCTCGACGGCAGGTGCGCCATGCGCGTTGGTATCGTCGCTGATGATCTGACGGGTGCGGCCGACTCCCTGGTGCAGTTCCGCAGCCAGGGTTGGGAATCTCATCTGCTCGTCGCCGAGGACTCTGCAATGACGTGCGGCGCTGTGCCGTGCGTCGTTTCGCGCTCCCTGGACTCTCGTTCTCTGGCCAACGATCTGGCGGCGCAGGCGACTGCGCAGACGGTCTCAGAAATGGTTCGTGACGGCTTTGATCGCGTCTACGTGAAGGTTGATTCGACGATGCGTGGGAGCATTCCTGGGCAGATCCGTGGCGCGCTCGATGCGTGGTCCCGGAAGGCTCCGGCTGCATTCTCCGTTATCTGTCCGGCATACCCCGGGATGGGGCGCGTCATTGTGGATGGGAAATTGCTGGTGAAGGGCGTTCCGTTGCAGCTTTCGCCGGCGGGCAGCGACCCTGTGGATCCCGTTCGGAGCAGCGAACTGGCCGACCTCGTTCCCGGGGCCAAGCTGGTTCGCGTGGCGCCCGATGCGAACGGATTCATCGCCGAACTGCGGCGTCTCGGAACGCCGGGTTCGTATGTCGTGGTAGAAGCGCAGCGCGAAGAAGACATGCAGGCCATTGCTCGCGCCATCGATTTCTTCGGGTCTGAAGTCGTGCCGGTGGGATCGGCGGGGCTGGCTGGCCATCTGGCGGGCGTCTGGCGGGCGCGGGGGCAGGGAATGGAGCCGCCTCGTATCATGCGCCGGGCGCCGGGGCGGGTCGTCGTCGCGGTGACTTCCGTCAACGAGGTGTCGCTCCGGCAGGCGGATCGCCTCATGCAAGACTGGCCTGCAGTCGCCGCGCGCCGTTTTCTCGATCCTGGATTGGGCGATCGCCCTGTGCCACCTCGATGGGCGCGTGATGTCGCGGGTTTGGGTGAGCCGCCAGTGTTATTGCTGCAACCCCGACCCGGTAGTTCGTCCGGGGGTGGTGCAAGGGCCAGCGCACCGCTCGTGGCGCGCAGCATTGCCACGGCGGTCAGGGAATTTGTCTTGCACGGTACGGGTGTCTCCGGACTCGTCCTGGTTGGCGGGGATGGCGCCCGGGCGGTGCTCGCCGAGCTTGGGGCTCAGGCTGTCCGGCTGGAGGGGACGCTTGCCGAAGGGGTTCCCTGGGGACGCCTGGTGGGTGGCGTGGCGGCGGGCAAGACTATAGTCACCAAGGCGGGGGGGTTTGGCGAAGTGGATGTACTCTCGAGCATTGTCTCGACCATGATCGGTATGGATGGAAAATATCAATGACAGCACCAGTATTGGGTATCACGATGGGCGATGCTTCGGGCATCGGCCCGGAAATTACGGCGAAGGCACTGCTGCGCCATCCCGAGCTGCGCGCCAAGGCGCGCCTGCTCGTGGTCGGTGATTCGGATGCCATGCGGCGGGGCGCGCAGATTGCCGGCCTGGACCCGGGCTGCGTCAGGACTATCGGACATCCGCGTGAGTGCACCGGCGCGGTGGACCGAATCGAGGTTCTGCAGACGGGGCCTTCGCTTTCTCACGTCCGCCTTGGTGAGGTGGATCCGGCCGCCGGAGACGGCGCATACCGGTTCGTCGTCGAGGCCTGCCGCCTGAGCAAGGAAAAGAGCATCGACGGGATCGTGACCGCGCCGCTGAACAAGACGGCACTCCATGCCGCGGGGCACATGTACCCGGGGCATACCGAGCTGCTCGCGGAGCAATTCGGGGTGAGAAACTTTTCACTCGTTCTGTCGGCCGGCGATCTCTATGTGTTTCACATCACGACCCACATGTCCTTGCGGCAGGCCATCGAGCACACGACGAAACAACGTGTCCTCGACGTGATCAGGCTCTCCGCCGCGTTCAGCCAGGCGCTTGGCGTGAAGGGAGAGCCGATTGCCGTTGCCGGCCTCAACCCGCACGCCGGCGAAAACGGGCTGTTTGGAACCGAGGAGCGCGATGCTCTGGAGCCTGCCATCGAGGAGGCAAGGCGTTTGGGCATCGACGTACGCGGTCCGCTCCCCGCCGACGCGGTCATTCCGCAGGCCTTCCGGGGGCGCTGGAAATTCCTGATCGTCTGCTATCACGACCAGGGCCACGCGCCTTTCAAGTCAGTCTACGGGGACCGGGGCGTGAACATCACGGTTGGGCTGCCCGTCGTCAGAGTGTCGGTGGATCACGGTACGGCCTTTGACATCGCGGGCAAGGGTGTCGCGGACGAATCCAGCCTGGTCCTTTCCATCGAGCGGGCAGCAGTTTTGGCACCCCGGTGGAACGAGATCTGGGGCAGCATGAAGTCTGAAGTGGCCTGATTCCCGCAGGCTGGCCGACCATATTGGTCGACCGCGGATGCACGACTCAGTGATTTTGTGAAAGGAGTGGGAATGTTTTCTGGTTTGAGTGCGTTTCCGCTGACTCCCATGGATGAAACCGCCGTCGATGAGATGGCGTTCGTCCGCCTGGTCGAGCGCCTGGCCGTTGCGGGGGTTGATTCCATCTGCGCGCTGGGATCGACGGGCAGTTATGCGTATCTCTCGCGTACCGAGCGTGCTCGCGTGGTGCAGCTTGCGGTCCGCCACGCTGGTGGCGTGCCGGTGATGGTCGGTATCGGTTCGCTGCGCACGCGCGACGTGCTGGACCTGGCACAGGACGCGCAGCAGGCCGGTGCGCGCGGCGTGCTGCTGGCCCCGGTGTCTTATCAGAAGCTCTCCCACGACGAGGTGTTTGGCCTCTTCGAGGCCGTGACTCGCTCACTCTCAGTGCCGTTGTGCGTGTATGACAATCCGGGCACCACGCATTTTGAGTTCAGCGATGAGCTGCATGGCCGCATCGCCCAGCTTCCCAATGTGGCCTCGATCAAGATCCCGCCGGTACCGGCTGACCCGGAAGCGGCGCGTGGGCGCGTCGAGCGGCTGCGCGCCTTGATCCCTGCGCATGTGACGATAGGGGTAAGTGGCGACGCCTCTGCCGCTAATGGTTTGACGGCGGGATGCGATGCCTGGTATTCGGTGATCGCGGGCCTGTTTCCGCAGGTTCCCGTGGCGATCACCCGCGCGGCCAAAGCCGGAGATGAACAGGAAGTGAAACAGCTTTCCGATCGGCTGGCGCCTCTATGGGCACTGTTCTCACAATACGGAAGCGTGCGCGTGATTGCTGCAGCCGCCGAACTTCGCGGATTGGTTTCGGCCCCCAGCCTGCCGTTACCGGTCAGGTCGCTCGAAGGGGACGCGCGGCAGCACCTCCGTGCTGTGCTCGATGCACTTGATCTGGCCTGAAGCGGCCAGCCTCATTTATCGTATTGATTTTGGCATGTAACCGCGGGGTGATATGGCACAGCAACAAGTATTGTTTTTGGATGATCTGGCGGTGGGAGAAGAATTCCACAGCGCGGAACATTCTCTGACCGAAACGCAGATCAACGATTTCGCGCGGCAGTTCGACCCGCAGCCCTTTCACCTGGACAATGCTGCGGCGAAGGAGTCTTTCTTTCAGGGGCTGGCCGCCAGTGGCTGGCATACCGCGGCCATTACGATGAAATTGCTGGTGAGCAGCCTGCCGCTTGGCAGCGGGATCATTGGCGCGGGTGGCGAAATTCAGTGGCCCAGGCCGACTCGCCCGGGCGATGCGCTGCGTGTGATCAGCAAGGTCTTGGAAATCAAGCCATCCAGATCGAAGCCGGATCGCGGCATCGTGACGGTCGAATGTCTGACCCGGAATCAGGACGGGGACGTTTGCCAGCGCATGGAGATACGGTTGCTGGTGATGCGCAGACCCGAGCAGTAAGCGGGCAGGGCACTTCGAGAGTCGGCTGAGCACGCCCCCGATGAGACTTCTGCGCTTCAGGCTGCCGTCATGCCGTGGGCCACTTTCGCGGGCTCGGCGGCTGGCGAGACCAGGAATTTGAGGAATGCCTGTGTCGCCTCCCGGTTGTGCATTGCGGATCCCATGGCGGCCGAGAAGGTTGTGGTCTTCTGGATCGAGTCCGGCAACAGCCCGAGCAGGTTGATGCCTTCGACGTTCATCAGCTCGCTGATTTGTTGGAATCCGATGTCGACCTCGCCAGACGCCACCAGTGAGCCTACCGGGACACCTGGCCGGGCCTCGACCAGGCGCGGGCTGGTGACACCGTCCCCGGCAGACACGCCCCACTTTTCCAGCAGACCCAGGATGTACTTGCCGCTGGGGCCGGTCGAGTAGCCGATGGCCTGGGCGTGTTTAGCGGCATCGCGGATCGAGCGTTCGTCGCGGATGTCAGGCGCGGTAGTGCCGACCTTCATCGCGACCGCAATGGATGAATTCACCACCCCGACCAGGCTGTCCCGATCGATCTTGCCAGCCGCCGCGAGGCGTTCCATGGCGCCGGACGCCAGCATGATGATGTCAAACTGCTCACCGCCGAGAATGCGTTTTTCAGCATTGACGCCACCGACGGATTCGAACGTGACCCGCTGGCCGGTGCCGCGTTCATATTGCTCGGTCAACTGGGCTAGCAACTGGCGCGTGGCCATGGATGAAATGCCCTTTAACGTGATCTGCTCAGTCGACATGGTGCCGCCCCATCTTTCTGCCCATTGGCGCACCGCCCGTCAGGTCAGTGCCTTCTGTGCCGTAGTGTAATGTCTGCGCTTGTCTGGTGGATGCACCTGGTGGCAGATCGGTTGCTGGAAAACTTATATACTTACCGCACGCAGGGGTACTCGTCGGCGACGCCGGCGGGTTGAGAGACACCCTCGTACCAGTACGGATAATGCCGATGCTGGGAGCGTGTGCGGTTCTGGTTTTACCTCTGGAACCCGCTTCTCTTACTCCCCGACTCGGCTCCATTTCCGAAATCTTTCGAACCTGGAGCTTGCCTTGAACACCACCAATCTGCAGTTCTCCGCCTCACAGGCCGTCGTCGACGCGGCTGCCATCGCCCCCCTACCATCCTCGCACAAGGTCTACGTCACCGGCTCTCGTCCGGACATTCGTGTTCCGTTTCGAGAAATTCACCAGGACGATACGCCGACCATGTTCGGCGGTGAGAAAAATCCCCCGCTGACTGTCTACGACACCAGTGGTCCCTATACCGACCCAGACGTTGCGATCGATATTCGCAAGGGGCTGGATACCCCACGCCGCGCCTGGATCCTGGAGCGCGAGGATACGGAAGTACTGGATCGTCTGAGCAGCCAGTACGGCCGTGCCCGGCTTTCCGATCCGGAATTGAGCGCGCTGCGTTTCAACCGCGTCCGGCCGGCGCGCCGTGCCCGCTCGGGAGCGAACGTTTCGCAGATGCATTACGCCCGGCGCGGCATCGTCACGCCGGAAATGGAGTTCGTGGCCATCCGCGAAAATTTGCGCCGCGAGCAGTATATCGACAACCTGCGCGGTGCCGGACCGGACGGGGTCCGCCTCGCTGAGCGGTTGACGCGCCAGCATCCGGGGCAGTCATTCGGAGCCGCCATCCCGCCGGTCATCACGCCGGAATTCGTGCGTGACGAAGTCGCGCGCGGCCGGGCGATCATCCCGGCCAACATCAACCACCCCGAGGTAGAGCCCATGGCCATCGGGCGCAATTTCCTCGTGAAGGTGAATGCCAATATCGGCAACTCCGCCATCCGCTCCGACATCAGCGAAGAGGTGGAAAAAATGACCTGGGCCATTCGCTGGGGGGGCGATACCGTGATGGATCTGTCCACAGGCAAGCATATCCATGAGACGCGTGAGTGGATCATCCGCAATTCGCCCGTCCCCATCGGTACGGTGCCGATCTATCAGGCCCTGGAAAAAGTGGGGGGCGTAGCCGAGGAGCTGAACTGGGAGATCTTCCGTGACACGCTGATCGAACAGGCCGAGCAGGGCGTGGATTACTTCACCATCCATGCGGGCGTGCGCCTGCCTTTCGTCCCCATGACGGCCAGCCGCATGACGGGTATTGTGTCGCGCGGCGGCTCGATCATGGCCAAGTGGTGCCTGGCCTATCACAAGGAAAGCTTCCTCTATGAGCACTTCGAGGACATCTGCGACATCATGAAGGCCTATGACGTCAGCTTCTCCCTGGGTGATGGCCTGCGGCCAGGCTCCGGCTACGACGCCAACGACGAGGCCCAGTTTGCCGAGCTGCGTACGCTGGGCGAGCTGACCCAGGTCGCCTGGAAACATGACGTACAGGTGATGATCGAGGGCCCCGGCCATGTGCCGATGCATCTGATCAAGGAAAACATGGACCTGCAGCTGGAGCATTGCCACGAGGCGCCCTTCTATACCCTGGGGCCCCTGACGACGGATGTCGCCCCCGGTTATGACCACATCACATCCGGCATCGGGGCCGCCTTGATCGGCTGGTACGGCACCGCCATGCTGTGCTATGTCACCCCCAAGGAGCACCTGGGCCTGCCCAACAAAAAGGATGTGAAGGACGGCATCATCACCTACAAGATCGCCGCTCATGCGGCCGATCTGGCCAAAGGCCACCCAGGGGCGGCGATCCGTGACAATGCGCTATCTAAGGCGCGCTTTGAATTTCGCTGGGAAGACCAGTTCAATCTGGGTCTGGATCCGGATACCGCCCGGGCGTTTCACGACGAGACGTTGCCGAAGGACTCCATGAAGGTTGCGCACTTCTGTTCGATGTGCGGACCGAAGTTCTGCAGCATGAAGATTTCGCAAGACGTGCGCGACTATGCCAAGGAAAATGGTCTGGATGAAGCTACCGCCCTGGCGCAGGGCATGTCTGCGAAATCAGCAGAGTTCATCTCCCGTGGGTCGGAGATCTATCAGAAGATCTGACCCGCCTGAGTGGGGCGGCCCCACCGTCCGGCCTCAGCAGGGGCCGGGCGTACGGGGCGGTGCCTTGTCCGGGGCCGCGCCCGCGTGAAAGCGTTCAAGCGCGGCCATGATTTCCTCGGCTTCGTCGACACATGTGAACAGGTCGACATCCTTCGACGCGATATAGCCCTCGTCCACCAGATAGTCGAAGTCGATGATACGGTCCCAGAAATCCCGCCCGACCAGTACCACCGGAATGGGCTCCATCTTGCGGGTCTGAATCAGCGTCAGCACCTCGAACAGTTCATCCAGCGTGCCATAGCCGCCGGGAAACGCGACCAGACCACGCGCATGCAGGAGGAAGTGCATCTTGCGCAAGGCGAAGTAGTGGCAGCGGAACGCCAGTTCCGGACTGATGTATGGATTGGGTGCCTGCTCGTGGGGCAGGTTGACATTGAACCCGATCGAACGCGCGCCCACCTCGAACGCACCGCGATTCGCGGCTTCCATGATCCCTGGTCCACCTCCGGTGACGACCACGAAGTCGCACCGTTCTTCTTGCTGAAAACGGCGTGAAACGAGTTGGGCGAAGCGGCGTGCCTGCTCATAATATCGGGCCTGTTCGACCCGGCGGCGGGCAAGTGCCAGCTCCCGGCGAGTGGCGGGAGTTGCCGAAGTCGTTGCTGTTTCTTGTAGTGCAGCGAGCCGTGCGAGGGCCGTTTCCTCATCGGTCACGCGCGCGCTGCCGAACACCACAATCGTGGAACCTACGCCTTGCTCGTGCAGGACACGTTCGGGCTTGAGCAGTTCAAGTTGAAGGCGCAGCGGCCGCAGGTCCTTTTCGCCAAGTAGTTCAATGTCTTCCTGCGCCAGCCGGTAGCTGGACGATTCAAGGATGGCCTGCAATCGTTTGGCAAGGTCCGGGGGCTGCGTCATCGCGGCCCCGTCGTGGCGCAGCCGGACTGGCTGTCCATGTTGTTGTGCTCGGAGGCTTCGGTCGGCTGGAAGGTGCAGGTATTCATGTCCGTATCTGCAAGGGAGATCGGTCGATTATGCTAATCGGGTGACCAGTCGTCAATGCAGTCCAGCCGGTTCGGTCGCCTGCATAGTCTCCGGGGCTTTTCTCGTCGTTGGG
>NZ_SCQN01000024.1 GCF_004321985.1 Castellaniella sp.
TCAAAGTTTGACTTTTACGGCGGTCGGCACTCGAGGTGCTTCTCGTGATCCATCAAGTTGCTTCGAAGTGTCTGGTGTCGGGCTTTTGATCTTCGATTGCGAAAAGGCCCCTTTGAGGGGTGCAATCGTAAAGCCTCCGGCTTTGCCGGAGGATGCTTACTGACACACCATCGCGTGATAGTTATCGCCCGCCCACCGAGCCTCATCACCGCGTTTCGATGACGAGTGGTATTTTCAGGCCGGTTGCGCAGCCGATAACCCGGCGGCACGGCTACTTGATCCCGGCGACCCACCTCGTCGGGATGAGGATTGGAAATCCGCATGTGGATAATTAGATACTATGCCCAGCGGGCGTCTACAGGCTGTGTTGCTGAGCACTTCGATAAGACATAGTCTCCGGACCGCATCAAATTGATCGGAGCCAGTGCTTGCCACCTTTCTATGATCCGCCCTACGACAGCCCGATCGAAGATGAGTTTGCTCAAAGGTATGTCAAATATGCCGCTGACAATGTTGAGATGCGCACACAGGTTGACGCCCCTACACTCTGCGGCCGCTTCGTTGTTGATTTCGTCCTGAGCACGCCGTCTGGGCATCGGGTTGGCATCGAGTGCGATGGCAAAGAATTCCATGACGAACATCGCGATGAATGGCGCGATGCCATGATCATCGGGGATGGCGTCCTCGACGACATCTATCGAGTGCGCGGTAGCGACATTGTGCACAACATGGATGACGTGTTGTATCTGCTCGCCAACTTTGAACCAGACCTCTTCGATCCTCGGGCGCAGGTCAATCTGCGTGTGTTGACACGCACTGAGGTCTTGGACCTGGGCAAAGAGCGTGAGCGGGACCGTTGGCGGATTACCTATCTGAGCGAGAAAGGGAGCGTCGAGGGATCGCTGCTTTTGGAAGCCCGGCGGCGCGTGATCCCGCCCAACCAACGCCGCTTCTGGTCGGTCGCGTACCACCACGCGGTCAGCCTAGGCGGCGGGCGCTTGGATGACGTGATGAAAGACCATCAGTCCAGAAAGTAAACTCAGGCGGTCACGTGCTCTCTCGGGTACGCTAGCCGTCAAGGCACCCACCTTGATTAGACGCTCAGTTGCGTATCAGGGACGGCTTCACTAATCAGCGCGAAGAAATTCCGCCAATCTGCGATGGCCTGCACGAAGAGATCCCGCGCATCCCAAGGCACGTTCCCCACCAGGATGCGCACGTCGTAATAAATCGGCCCGTTCGGACCTGGTGGCATCCACTCTATAGGCCGGACTTCATGCGCACGCAACTCCGACATGGGCCGATGTTCCGCCTTTCCATGCTTGCCTGCGGTCGCCAAGGTTCGACAGATCCTCAGCGCCTCAAAGCGAGCCGCCAACTCTTCCCCGAACAATGCCAATCGTTCCCGCTTACTCTTCTTGGCTTCGAAATCTGCGCTGGGGAAGACCAGCTTGACGACAGCCAACTTGAGATCACCGGCATCCATCTGGCTCTCAAAGAACCAATCGTGAAGGTGCCAGGCCGTCCACGCCAGGTTAAGCGCCCGGTAACCACGCGCGGCAAGGTTGTGGTCGGATCCTCGGGTTATGACGAATTCTTCCAACTCAAAGCAGAGTTTCCGGAACATATCCTGCCAGGTGCGAATTCCAAAGGACTGCTCTCCATGTGGCACATCCGAAGGTGAAATCTTTTGAGACGTCATAGCCCACCTTCCGCATCCGAAGGATCAGCAACCTGGTACCCATGCCCGAACCGGTCCTCCACGCTCATCACGTAGGAACACGTTTGAGATGACCAGTTGTAAAAGATGGCTTTGTTGTTGGCTATGGAGGTGTCAAAGACCCCGCTCGGAACTTCAAGCGCGATGTTCCACAACGAAACCAGTTGCTTTCGCCCCACAAGGCTGGCCATGAGTTCCAATGAATACAGTCCACCCGAAAACCGGAATAACGTATCGGCATCGGTTGGATTGAAATGATGGTTTGTGGCCACGCCCGTTTTTGGCACAAAGAGACCGCTGCCCCGAACCAGTTTGGCATCTCCATGTCCCCAAAATGAGAACTCGGTTTGGCGTGCCCTCTCCGAAACCCGGAGAAACAGCTGTTCAACCACCACACCGCGCTCGCCCGTGCTAAATAGCAAACATCGGAAGAATACCTTTGCCTGGGCCTGTGGCTTGTCAACAAAGTCATACCTGATCGCCACAAAAGACGGGCGCGCGGAGCGTATGGACCCGCGGCGCAAGACCGTGAACCACAATGTGAAAAGTGACACCCCAAGAGCAACGATCGAGACGACGGGTGAAATGTCGGTATATAGACATGGTAAACCCCCTTCTTTCCATAGAAGCATATCTGTCGGCCAATGTCGGACGCCGGTGACGCCCGGCGCTCGGTGTTGGCCCACCCACTGGGCACAATAAGTTTGCCGGAAGTCCTGGCGTCCGCGGTGGGCCCGCCGCAGCATGAAAGCCGGAAGCCAGCGCCTGACCGAGCCCCTTAGGGCGGCTCGTTTATTTCGAACCCTTGTGCTTGCCCTTAGAGGAGCCACCCAGGCCTGTTCAACTTCGACGGCCCAAGTTACGGAATGGGATCAATAGAGCCCGCGTGAATGCGCGGGCATCTATCTATCGAGACCGCTTCGGATTTTTGCGGCAAAACGGGCCGACTGATTACGGCTTCTTCGGTGGTGGGTTTGCAGGGGGCTGACTCGTGGCCGGTTTCTGGCTCGTGGTCGGCTGGTATCCGTCCTGCGCCATTCCCTTGCTAGGCTGCTGAACCGGCTGGTAGCCCTTCTCCACCTTCTGAGGCTGGTAGCCTTCGTTCAATGGCTTCTTGTTTGTCATTTCCAATTCCTGATGTGATGTTGAAGAACTCTACTGTCACCATGTCCAACGTCAGGATCATTATCCCTGCGCTGTCAACCCTTGGTCGCTCAAAGCCACCGTCCGCATTCAACTTCCACGCTTCTTCAAGATACAGCTGTTCGGGTGCAGGAGCGCTGGAAGCAAAGGACTGCGTATTGTAAAGACCGCCGATCTGCGTTCCATCCTTCAAGGTTACGATGATCCAGTAAGGCTTCTGCTGGCTAAAAATGTAATCCCAGGGCTTTGCCGTGGGGTGTGGCATGGCTCCTCGAAAGAACTTTGTTGTTCGCAGTTTTAGAAACAAACACGCCCATGAAATTGGAGCGATCAACAACACGAAGACGTAGAACACGATGTACGCAGTCGGGTGGTCTAACCTTGTTCCGCTCGTTTCCACCGAGTAGATCGGCCACAGCAGCAAAGCGTAGTTGATCGAGCTGTATGCAACGGCGTCGATCAATTGATCAGCCGTGCTCTTTGACTCGCGCGGGGAGAGAAGCCCGTAGGTCTTGAGGCTGATGAAGCCGGGCACCACGAATGCGATGAAGAAGGCGAGCTTACTTGTTTCCCAAATGTCCATCGGCTCCGCGCCGTCTGTGTCAACAGAACTGGAAATTAGCAGATTCGCGACTTCGGTCGCAGATCGCTAAGCGGTAGAAACGAAGAAGCCTGGAGGTTTCCCTCACACACGCGGCACTACACGTTGCGCGGTTCGGATGTCGGCAATCTTCGCGCCACTGTTGCGTAACGTCTGGCGCAACTCATCGAACACCGGAGCTTCCCCGCGGGGATCGTCGAGCGACAGGATCGCGGCGAACGGGATGCCCGTGGTGGGATACTCCACGTCCGTGCGGCACAACGAGTCGACCACCAATCGCCACTGCGAGGAATTGCCTTGTCCCTTGGGCAGAGTCTGATCGTAGCGCTTGATCGGCCACCACTTGTGGCCATGCTCAATCAGGTGACGCTCATAGATCTTGCCTTCGGACTTGAGCCGTCCCTTCCAGCTGACCTCGCCGGTGGTCGTATCTATGTGCTCTTGACGCAGGTAAGCCTCCATGTTGACGCGAACGTACTCAGCGCCGAACTGGCGATGGGTCGGCGTGCGATAGGCCAGAGTCAAGCGGGCGCGGCCACGACAGGCGCCTTTGGCGGAAACCAGGCTCGCCGGCCATGTGAACGGAAAGGCCAATTCGTGGGATGGCTGTAAGTTTCCGATGAATGCCAGAGTGATGCTGTGGTCGCCGGTGACCAACATGTCCAGCGCGTGCGCCGGCAACCCATGACCCACGAAATCGGCGGCGAACTTCGAGACGTTGGCATGGCCGAGCGGTGATGGGAGTGCCGCGTGATGAATGAGCAGACCAATCAGGGTCTCGCGCTGCAGATCGCCTTCGATCAGGTGGTTCAGAGCAGCGAGCGTCTTCGCTGCAATCGGCGCGGCGTAGCTGGTGCCACTGCCACTTGTGCGCTGGCCGCTGGCGCTAACTGAGAACAGATTGGGCGTGCGTCCGCCTTGTCCGCCCACATGCGCCACGTCCGGTTTCAAGCCAAGCGCCGTACTCGGGCCACGTCGCGTATAGACCGTTGGGCGCATATGGCCATTGGCATCAGGTGGATCCACAGCACCCACCGATATCGCCCGGACGCTCTCGGCGGGTTGGAACAATCGATCCTGTCCCGCATGTCGGTAACCGGCCAGCATTTGCGCGACGTCCGCCGGCTCGTCAGGCCACGTGGGCCGACAGATGCCTGCTTCCAGATTGCCGGCAGGCAACACAAAAATGACGTCATGCCTGTCGGCGATTTCGTCCAGGATGGTGGCATAGTCGCTGTAGCCGGCATCGGAGACTTGGCGCTCAATCGAAAGGCTCATATTGAAAATACGCGTCCCTACCGCGATCGCCGCCGGCAGTTCGGCGTCGAGTTGATCGAGGAAATCGATGAACCCACGCGGATACACGTCGTCATAGACGTCGGCTTGGGTGGGATGTAGTCCCAGATCAAAAAACTTACAGGGCACCTCATCGAACACCGGGTGCGGATTGAAGGCTTGCGCCGCGGCGGACAACCCGGCGATGAAGGTTCCATGCGAACGGTCTTGGACAGCGCCGGGCACCAGGTCGGTACGTCCGACGCACCACGGCTCCAATGCAGGAATAGTGGCAACGCCGGTATCGATGATACCCAGCACCGGATAGGCTCCGGCCGCTTGCGGCGCCGCCATCTGGGCGATCTCGCCGGCCGGCCCAGGAGCCGCATGCTCAACCGTCAGGACGGGCGGCAACGCGACGCGACGCACAATGGGGTGCTCATCGAGATACCGGAGCAGCGTCTCGTGATCCGCTTCCTGGTTACTATCGAGCCGCAAAAGGAGCAGGCGTATGCTTTGCCAGCGCTCTAGCGTGTCCTCAACCACCAGTGGCAGCGCCAACTGCGCCAATCCCTGTTTCAAGTTGGCGAACGCCTCGATGGCGCGCTGACGCAGTCGACGGATCTCTTTGGAGTCTTTCGGGCGGGGATCAATAAAGGTCTCCACCAAGTACATGCCGCCCGTGCGCGGATCGGCAAACCACGCGATCGCCTCCCGTGCGGAAAACGTGCGGCGGTCCGCTGCATGGTGGGCCCGAAGCGCCCGAATCGCGCCGACTTCACCGCGCGCTCGCGAAGGCTTTGGTTTAGGCTCGTTGGTCTTTTTGTCCGGCACCATCGGCACGTCTTTTTCCGCTGCGCTGATACTGCCCCGAATCGCCTCGAGATTCTCCGGGGTCAGCTCTACGATCATGTCGCCCAGATTGGTGCCACCAACCAAAGGCACTTTGCTGGGCGGCATCACTTTTGTCGTTGGACGCTTAGTCTTGGCCCAGGCCTCCTCGTTCAGCGTGACGTGCATGTAGGTCACCACCGGGCGGTCCCCCCGCCCCATCGCCAGGCCGATCTGATCAAGATCGGTCAGTAGCCGTTTCTGATGAGCGACGAACTCGTCATCGTGTCCCTGGAAGAAGTCCTTGATCGGACCGCCACCGGTTCGCTCCGGAATATGCTGATAGTCGCTGGCGTTGAGAACCACCTGAAGCGGATTGTTGGGCACTAGGACACCTCGCGATGCTTGCGTTTCCAGCGACTAATGGTGGACTGATCCTTGCCGAAGAAACTCGCCAAGTCGTCTTGGGTAAAAGCCAGGTCTCGATCGGTCCCCAAAACCGCCGCCAGCGTCTCGATCGGCCCCAGCAGCTGTTTCCACCGCGGGTGCTGGTGGTGGTTGGAGCTGAGCATGGCGTGCACCTTGAGTGCTTCCATGGCTGAAAACTCGCCCCCTGGATTCATGGCGGATGAGCGTTTGATGGCATTTGCCAGGGTCTCAATTTCACTGCCGGTGAGCCCCTCGGTCAGCCAAGCTATGAATCGCCGTTCCGGTTGCGACAAATCCAAGGGCATGACGTATCGGTTGACGATATCCAACCTCGACTCCAGATCGGGCTTGGGCACCAATACCCGAATATCGAAACGACGCCAAATGGCGCTGTCCAACAACTGTTCGTGATTAGTGACGGCGATCGTAATGCCGAGCTGACTGCGCTGGTCAAGGCACTGCAGGAGCGTGTTGACGACGCGCTTGATCTCGCCCACTTCATGAGGGTCGTCTCGCACTTTGGCAATGGCATCAAACTCGTCCAGAAGCAACACGCATTGGTAGCGATTTGCGAAAGTAAACAACGCGGAAATATTTCGCGCCGTAGTGCCTAGGTACGACGAAATCAAGCCGTCGAGCCGCGCCGTCACCAAGGGCAAGCCAATCTCGCGACTGACGATCTGGGCCAGCTTGGTTTTGCCAGTACCCGGCGCGCCAAACAGCAGACAATTCAAGGGCGGCCGGATGTCCATAGCGCGCAGCCGGTCCAAGTGCCGCCATTCATCCACCAAGGCGTCGACCGAGCCACGCAAGGCGCTGTTGAGCACGGGCGCCTGAGCCATCTCCAGCATGGCGGGTAGCGTGATATCGGCCAGCGGCGCACCGGTTTCCTTATCGACGGGCGGACGCACGTTGGGAGTAATCGCTTCGCCCGGTAGTGCCGCTCGCGAAAGCACCACACGACTGGGCTGCATGCGTCCTGACCGCTCCCCACCCTCCAGCAGCTTGGCCAGCTGCGTGGCTTGCTGGTCCTCCCCGTCCTTGCGCAAAGCTGCCAGCAAACGGCTGGCGTGCCCCAGCACAGCGGGGCTAGGCTCTTTCAGTGCGGCCCTAAGCAAGGCCAGAATTATCGAGAAATGTTCCATATATATGCTATTCACTTACCTAAATATGCGTTTAAATGTTTCTTTTATGCATACTACAGTACTGAAATGCGTAAAGGAAGCCTGTTTACGCGCTTTGTTTATGTCGAGAGCAACCGCTCTACAGCGTGCCTGCCAGCTACGCCAACCGGCCCCGGCCCACCAGCCTGCGCCTATATTCCGACCGGGCGGTGATGGCAGCCGAGGGCTAAGTCGTTACCGAGTACTCGCGCCGGACCTACCGCCACCCCAATGGATGGCGGCAGATCCTCTATTGGGCCGCTGGACCCGGCAGAGGGCGAAGGTCGCAGCTGATTTGGGTCCCCACGCCTGGGTCCCGGTCAGCTACAGCTACCGCCTATGGGGACTCGGCCAACGTAGGAATGTAAGGAACCAACTCCTCGCGGTTAAGCAGAACGATCTGCTGCTCAGCCGGCGACCTCGGACCCGAGGACGCTAGACCGAGTCGGTTGAGCAGGTAATAGGCCAATGCCTGACGCGTGCGAACCACCAGTCGATCCTGCTCCATGCCGTAATCCAGGGCGATGGCGCGCCGCTGCCCTTCCGTCAAATCCGGGTGCGGGCCGAGGATGATTTCGAGTACGTGGTTCCACTCCTCGTCCTCGGGAGCCGAGTACTCCGGGGCGACACCTGGCGACATGGCCAGAATGCGAGCGAAGACAAAGTCGCGGTATCCACGGCGCAAATGACAGTATCCGCGGATGTGCCAGCGGGCGCCGTCATACCCTAGCGCCCGCGGGCTGATTAGGCGCTCAGTCGGCTCGGGATGGGTCATCGCTTGGTAGCAGATCAAGAGCGCATGGCGATTGCGGATTGCTGCGAGAGTCTGACGTAAATGCGTCTCCGGCACTGTACGTGTCGGGTGCCTCACCACATCAGCCGATGGCGTTGTTCCCAGGAAGCTTAGATCGGGCGACAACACACCCATCGTCAATGCGTATAGCTCGGCCAGATAGCGGCTGCTGCTGGCATCGGCAAACACGGGTCGAAAGGATGGCAACGCCATGTACGTCTTCTGCGACGGGTTGTATTCCGTATTCGTCGGCGCTAATTCCATGTACTTGGCCAGGTCAAGCGAGGCCTGAGGCACGGAAATGCCGAAGAACTCCGTCAATGCCGCGCGATTCAAGCGCCCCTCCCAAGCCAGGCGGGAGTCGATGAACTCGAGCCTTCGCTCCTGTCCCCAACGCCCGCGCCGCACTAGGTTTTTATCCAACTCATTATTTTTCATTGAAATTCTCTTCATTCGCAACAAAATAACGCGAATAATGATTGTATCCATCTAACCAGTAGATGTATCATAGCACCATCCGGCCCGATGCCGTCCGTTCTGCGTGAGGATTGATGCATGGGTGCCATGATCACGTTTTTCCCGGTGGGCTGTGGCGACATGGCGCTCGTACGCCTTGCCGATGAGCCTGCCTCGTTCGTACTGGTGGACGTCAACATCCGCATCGCCGCCGATAATCCCGACGACGACACCCGCGATGTGGGCAAGGATCTTCGCGATCGGCTACCGCGTGACGCGAAGGGGCGTCCCTATGTGGATGCGTTCTTGCTTAGCCACCCGGATAAGGACCACAGCACGGGTCTCGAAAAGCACTTTCACCTCGGCCCCATCACCGATTACCCGGATGACGATCGGTCAGATGCCGAAAAGAGGATCGTTATTCGCGAAATCTGGTCTTCGCCCATGGTGTTCCGGCGAGCCTCCAAGACGCACACACTCTGCGCGGACGCCAAGGCGTTCAACCGCGAAGCCAAACGGCGTGTCCAGCGCTTCAAAGACGGCTGGCTGTCGACAGATGGCGAGCGGGTGCTGATCTTGGGAGAGGACGAGAACGGCAAGACCGATGACCTGACCGCTATTCTGATAATGACCGGCGATCGCTTCCGCACCATCAACGGCCGGCAGAACGACTACTTTGAAGCGCATTTGCTCGCCCCTAGGTCGCTACAGAGCGATGACGACGAAGCACTGCTGTCGAAGAATCACTCAAGTACGATTCTCAACATGCGGCTCGCCTCCTCCATCCTGCATCTGGACAGTTGTCGTTTCCTGACCGCTGGCGATGCGGAGGTTGCGATCTGGGAGCGCCTATGGAAGCGATATCAGGCGACTCCGGACGTGCTGGCTTACGACCTCCTGTTGGCGCCCCATCACTGCTCGTGGCATTCGCTTTCCTACGACAGCTGGTCGCAGTTGGGAGAGGATGCCACCCTGGCACCTGACGCCAGGTCGGCGCTGGCTCAAGCACGATTTGGCGCCATGATTGTGGCCAGTGCAAAGCCGATTCAGGACGACGATTCCGACCCACCCTGCATCCGGGCGAAGCGGGAGTACAAGTCGATCCTCGCCAATCACAGCGGCGTATTCCTGTGCACCAGTGAAGAGCCCAACGCGACGTGGCCCGAGCCCTTGGAGATTGAAGTCACGGCGGCAGGTGCCAAGAGGAAGCAGGCGCGCGCGCGCGGAGTGGCTGCGGCCACCATTGCGGCCGCCCCGCGCGCAGGGTGATCCATGGAGTACATCGAATGGGGGGTGCCGCTTTCCGGCAGCACACCCGACCTACCGCCGGAATCGCTTGTCCCCGCGCTATTGCGCGCCTGCGAGGCGCATCCGGACATCGACGTCGTGGAGATTCGCGGCGCCCCCGATGGAGTGCAATGGCATGCCATCGTGGTGGACGTGGGCGATGGTACCGTGGCATCGCGAAACGCTGCGGGTATTCACCCACGCGAACGCTTGGCCTTGGTCCATTGTCCAAATGCGGCGATGCCCATCGAAGTTCGCGCCCTTCGACGGGATTTTCCGGAAACGCTGCACCAGAATGGTGTGCTGAGCGATGAACCTCGCTCGCTGTGTCTCTATGACCAGCCTTGGTCGAGCTTGGAACGCATCTGGACGCCGGCGAAGTTCCTGACGCGGGTGCTCCAATGGTTGGAAAAGACCGCCGACGGTTCGCTACATGCTGAGGATCAGGCGCTGGAGCAGCTGTTCTTCGATTCAGGGTGGCAGGTTCTGCTTCCGGTCGGGTTCACCCGCACCCTGCAAGATCGCTCCAAGACTTTGCGCTTGCGCATAATCGACGAGTCACCCGGGCGCGTGACGCTGGCCGCGTCCTTCGACTTGGACGAATCGAGCCCGGACACCAGTGTGCCGATCCAACCATTGACGTTCGAGATCCCAGGCGTCGCTCATCCACCGATCCAATTCCTACCGAGGTCGCTCGGCGACTTGCAGGAACGGTTCGCACAGGTGGGCACCTCCTTGTTTCCCACGCTGATCGATGCGGTGCGTGAGGTGGCTGCAGGAGGTCTGACACCCTCACCCAACGAGAAGCGCGTCAAGACCATGTTGCTGTCGCGGGTGCCACGGTTGCGGAACGGGGATGTTGAACGCATTGATGTACTAGGATTTCTAGTCGAGGCCGACATTGCGCGACTGGGATTGGCCCTGGGTGTCCTTCAGCAGGTCCAACCCCAGGGGCCAGCCTTTCCAGCTCTTGCCTTCGGCGACCTGGGCACGGGAGGTAACGCTTCGGCAAATCCTCCCTTGGACAATTGGATGTCTATCGGCCTAACACCAGTGCACATCCGTCACCGTGCTGATCGCGCGACAGCCAGGCTTTGGTCGGGATCGCCGAACTCGGGAAAGGATCTGCACGGCGTACTTGCAGGTGCGGGCGCTCTTGGCAGCGCCATGGCCATACTGTGGGCGCGTGAGGGATGGGGATCATGGACGATAGTGGATCCTGACGTCGTGGAACCGCATAACGTCGTCCGCCATCAAGCCTACGATTTCCATGTCGGGCTGCCGAAAGCGGAGGTAGTCGGCATGCTCATGCAATCGGCGTTGGGCGAGAAAGATACTCAGGCCCAGGCCATTCATGGAAAGGCCAACGATCGCACGCAAGAAACGCTCGTGGCAGCACTGGTGAACGCCGATTTGCTGGTAGATGCGACCGCCACCCTTGAGGTGCCTCGCGACTGGTCCTCGCTGGATCTCCCGCGCACCGCATCAGTCTTCTTGGCGCCTTCCGGCCTAAGTTCTGTGTTGCTCATGGAGGACGAAGCGCGGACCATCCGGGTGGCGACGCTTGAGGCTCAATACTATCGAGCCATCCTGCGAGAGGACTGGGGCGCTGAGCACCTGCAGGCCCCAGCCACTCTCCGAGTGGGTGCCGGGTGCAGGGACCACTCCTTCGTCATGTCAGCTGGCAAGATCGGACTGCATGCATCGCTTCTGCACCAGGGGCTCCAGCGTGCGGTTGAACAATCCACGGCGGCGATCCGGGTGTGGTCCGTCGATGAGCCCACAGGGGCCGTCGCGTTCCGTGACGTACCTCCCCATTCAGTGCGACAGCATAGTTATCTCAATTGGACCGTGTATTGGGACACTGGGTTGGAAGCGCATCTGGAGGTGATGCGGAAAGACGCCCTTCCCTGCGAAACAGGCGGCATCCTGGTTGGGGTAATCGATCACAAGGCGCGCTCCATTCACTTGGTCGACGCTTATCACGCCCCGAGCGACAGCATCGCCAGCACCAGAGATTTCATCCGCGGCAAACGTGGAGTGGCCGATGCCCGGAATGACTGTGTTGAGCGGACGCGTGGCATGGTGGATTACGTCGGTGAATGGCACTCGCACCCGCGCGGCATATCCGCAGCTCCCAGTTTCGTGGACATGGGACTGCTGGGTGGCTTGGCCCGAACGCTGGCTGCCGATGGCGTTCCCGTACTGATGGTGATCGTGGGCCATAAAGGAGATCTGAGTATCACGATGGGTGAGGCCATTTAAGAACGCCTCGACATCCGTCACGACGACGCACTAAAGCGAAACACTTCGAGCCCAATGGGCAAACAGGGGATCGGGAATGACTGATTACTATGAAGTTGACTTCCTCAGTGTCGAGACAGCCAAAAGCGGCGACGCCATCACGCTGCGTTACTCCATCGATGGCATCGAGTCCATCCATGTAGTCGATGGCGGCTATGTCGATACAGGTGACCAAATCGTCGAACACCTGACTAAACATTACGGTCGCGTGGAGATCGATCATGTGGTTCTCACGCACCCAGATCGTGACCATGCCAATGGTCTTCGCAAGGTACTGGAGCAATGCGAAGTCCGTAACCTGTGGATCAATCGCCCTTGGAGGTATGCCAAGGAGTTGTTGCCACGCTTCGAAACATACACGTCCGAAGATGCACTTTATTGCAAGCTTCGCTCCATCTATGACGCCACCGCAACGCTGGAGGATCTAGCTCTTGAGCGCGGCATTCCCATCCATGCCCCCCTTCAAGGGGCCGTCATCGGGGCTTTCATGGTGCTTGCCCCGTCGCGAGAGCGTTACCTTGATCTGATTGTCGAATCCGATAAGACGCCAGAGGCCATCGATGAACAAACTATAGGTGGTGCCATGGAGAGTTTGGGCCGCCTCATCAAGGCGGCGGCAACCTATATCAAGGCCTTGTGGGGAGACGAGTATTTTCCGCCTGCTCCGACAAGTCGCGAGAATGAGATGAGCGTCGTCCAGACGACCTTGCTAAAAGGTGATCGAATACTTCTCACCGGTGATGCAGGTCGTGAGACGCTGCAAGAAGCTATCGACTACGCGAAGCGCATCGGCATAGCGCTGCCGGGTATTCAGGTCTTCCAAGTACCGCACCACGGGGGTCGGCACAACGTTTCGACAGAAGTCCTGGATCAGCTCCTCGGTCAGCGCTTACCGGCACTGCCCGACAAACATACCTGGTCGGCCATTTGCAGCGCCGCGAAAGCAGATGATCACCACCCCCGCAAATCCGTCATCCGAGCCATGTTGCATCGAGGCGGCCATTTTTCGAGTACGGAGAGTGGTACTAGGTGTAGGGCCAACGGTATTGAGCGTCCCGGATGGAACCCAGTTCCGCAGATACCCTATCCCGAAGAGCAGGAGAACTGATCGTGACGGTAGCAGCGGGATCATCCAAATCCTTGAAGTCAGACAACTTTGCCTGGCTATGCACTCTGGTCACGTTTGACTTAGTGGCCCTGTGCGTTGTGATTTTTCCGGGTATCGTTGAGGCGGCGACGGCCAGCAAAATCGCGCTAGCGCGGGTCATATGCAGTGTTTTGTTGCCCGTTCTGCCATTGGTGTTAGTCAACACGGTGCCACAGATCGCAAAAGCACGGATGGTGTTCTGGCGCTGGAACTATCCCAACCCTGGCTCCAGGGCGTTTAGCGCCTACATCGATCGAGACGATCGCATTGATGTAGAGAAGTTGCGCAAGAACATCGGCGCCTTTCCAGTGAGTGCCAAGGAGCAGAACGCATTGTGGTACTCGCTATATCAGAAGGTTAAAAATGATGTCGCGCGGCCCCGCGGCCGTAGCCTGACACCGGCTGCAATCATCCAGCGTCAGATTGCTGCATTCCGTTACGATCGCTGCTTCAGAACAGGGAGGCGGCAACAATGAACTATGAGGTCGATTTCTTGCCCGTGGGGGAAGGCTCCGGAGACGCAATCGTTATCCGCTACGGCAACGACACCGAGGGCTATTACCTCCACGTGGTCGATGGGGGCCGCACTGAAACGGCGGAAACCATCATTAACCACATCAACAAGTTCTACCCGGGCTACCACATTAATCACATGGTGCTATCGCACGCTGATGACGATCACGCGACCGGGCTTGTTGGTGTAATGGAGAAGATCGAGGTTAAGAATCTGTGGATGAACAGACCATGGCTTTATGCCGCGGAGATTCTTCACCACTTCCACGGCAACTTCACACTGCAAGGCCTGATTAACAACATCAAGGAGCGGCATCCGTATCTGGTGGACCTTGAGAGGCTTGCCATTCAAAAGGGGACCCACATCCACGAGGTCTTTCAGGGCGCGAAGATTGGCGCATTCACCGTCCTTGCGCCCGCGAGAGACCGGTATGTCAACTCGATCCCTGATTTTGGGAAGACTCCCGACAGGTACACGACCGAAGCTGCTGAGTTGCAAAGCTTCGGGCTGTTCCGATCCTTGGTTGAAGCTGCGAAGAAGAAGCTAGAAGAAAAATGGGACGTGGAAACTCTAGCGAAAAACGCCGTGACCTCGGCGTCCAATGAAAGCTGCGTGGTGCAGTATGGCCTACTAGACGGCAAGGGCGTTCTGCTCACTGCGGACGTAGGCCCCATCGGGTTAACGGAGGCCGGCAACTTTGGCGCTCAGCTTGAGCTGGACATGCCCAAGTTCGTGCAAGTGCCTCATCATGGAAGCAGGCACAATGTAACTCCCGCGGTGTTGGACATGTGGCTAGGACCTAAGCAATCGCAAAGCACAGTAATCGGTAAAGCGTTCTGCTCGGTCGGTTCAAACAAAGAGGACTACCCGCGTGGCCAAGTGACAAACGCATTCATGCGCAGGGGCTTCAAGGTCTACTCCACCCGTGACAAATGGATATCGCACTCCGGCGGCGGCGGTCACCCCGATACAGTTCCGGCAGTTGCGGAAGAGTTTGCTAACGAGGTGGAGGGACTCTGATGGAAATTCTTAAGTTCTTCGATGCCTACTCTATACGCGCAAGGCTGTTTCCCGCGATCATCGCTGCAGCGCCCGCGCTCGCCGCACTGACGCTCCTGATCTCGTGGAAGTCGTTCGGGCTTTCGAACCTCATAGCAACGCTCGGGATACTCGTGCTCCTGTTTGCTATCGCGGACTTCTCGCGCGCTCGTGGCCGCGCAATAGAAGGCAAGCTCTACCTTGAACTCGGAGGCATGCCTTCTATCATCATGTTCCGCCGAAACGACGGGACCATCGACGCAGGTTCAAAAGACCGATATCGAGCTTTTCTAGCGGATAAGCTGGCTGTTGCGGCTCCCAGCCCAGCTGAAGAGAGCGCAGACCAAGTCGCCGCAGACGCCTTCTATGGTCAGTGCGGCAACTGGCTTCGTCAAAACACTCGCGACACGAAGAAGTTTCCCATTTTGTTCGGGGAAAACATCACGTACGGCTTTCGCCGAAATCTGCTTGGGGTCAAGGTGTTGGCGCTGTGCCTGAACGCCATCGTCGTAGCGATCTGCACATTCATCCTGTGGCGTCTGTCGTGGGATAGCGACACGCCGCAAGGAAGCCGAACTGCAGTGGTCTTGGTCGTGGCTGCAGCTCATGCCGCTTACATGCTTCTGGCAGCGAGTCGCACCGCTGTATGGGACGCTTCTAAGGCGTATGGCCGGGAATTGATTCTTAGCTGCGAGTCCTTCTTAACGCAGTCGAAGAGCCCTGCTAGGAAGACAGCCGCACGCAAGAGCGCTTCAAAGACAGAAAAGACGAACTCGCCGCCTGCACAACGCTGATCGACTACGTCTGCCTGACAGGCTCGACGGCTTGGCCCTGATTGATGTGAATATCCAGATGCAGGGCTACTCGTGCACGTCCGCTCTTGCTCGCAACGCACTTCTGATATGGGTCGACTTCTGCCCGGCGCGACTTGGATCTGTAGCATGAACAAAACTTTTGAAGAGCTCCAGCTTGGCGAGAGCTATCAGTTAAGCGTCTTGGTGGAAAATAATGGAACCTGCTTTGCCGGCGATCTGAGCCTCAGCCCGGAAGGATGCATGCTGGTCGTTCGTGGCGATATTTTCGAGGGACGCTCATCCACACTGGAATGGAATGAGGTCGACGAACTCCAATGCACGTCTTTCGAGGGCACATTCATGCTTCGCGGACTGAAGGGGATAGGCGGTAGCCGCCGCACCCTTCAGCGCTATCCTGAATCCATCGGTCACTTCGAGATTCGCTATGCCATCTCACACATCGTCTTCCATCGGGGACAAATGTTTGGCCCGGAGAAGTATGTGGGGTTCAAGATTCGCTCTCCGTCCATTGCCCGATGGATAGGCGCCACGACCACCCAACGTGCCATTGTCGCGGCATCGGAAAAGGTAAAGGAAGGCTTTGCGTGCCGAAGCTGCAATTCCCATGGTTTCAAAGGAAAGGCACGCGTGCTTGAGATACTCGTAAGCTGGATGGTCTCCGTGGACGTGGTAAACCTCGTTGATCTTACGCGTCAATTTGCCGGATTCCAGATCCAGATCGAAGTGCATCACTGAGCCTCCTTATAGACGCACGCAAGTCGGTGGCGTTGAGTTCATCGGAAGCACAGGTTGGAGTGCTTTCCCTTTTTTGCTCTGCCCAAAACCCTGGTCAGAGTGTACTTCCGAGCGACCGCTTCGGGTCGATAGTGTTGAAAAACTCGCCTCGAAAATTCGAGCTCGTTCGAAGCGAGTTTTTCAACACTATCGGTCGACAAGAGACCTTCCATCGGATGGTCAACTGCCTGGCGACGCTGGTCAACTCTCCTGCCGGATGTGGTCAATTGTGATGGCAATGCGTGGTCAGTAAGCATCCTCCGGCAAAGCCGGAGGCTTTACGATTGCTGGCCCCTCAAAGGGGCCTTTTCGCAATCGAAGATCAAAAGCCCGACACCAGACACTTCGAAGCAACTTGATGGATCACGAGAAGCACCTCGAGTGCCGACCGCCGTAAAAGTCAAACTTTGA
>NZ_SCQN01000025.1 GCF_004321985.1 Castellaniella sp.
TCGCGCAGATTTCATGCGAATCAAGTTCGATAAACTCACGCATCATGAATACTCGCGCTTGATTGCTGGGCAATCTTTCCAGGCACGCTTCAAAGACTCGCCAGAATTGGCCCTCTCGAAAGGACTCTTCCGGGTTCGACCACGCTATGGGACGTTCATTCGCGTGCCAAAAACCCTTGGCGTCAAATAGGGAAGTAAAGTCCTCTTCGCTACCGTATTCGTTTGCAACATCAGCGACATAGACCAAGCGTTGTTTTTGCCTCAGGATATCGGCAATCTTGTTCTTGAGAATTGCGAACACCCATGTTTTCAGTGCAGCTCTTGCACCAAAAGAACTGGCATTCTTGAGTGCACCGAGTAGCGCCTCCTGAACGGCATCTTCTGCAAGATGGCTGTCTGGAAGCTGTAAAGTAGCAAATTTCAGCATCTGCCGCCGCAAGCTCGTCAAGAATTCTGTGTCCAAGAGCAGTGAAACATGATCAGACTGAGGACCTGTGTCATTCGGCATCATTGTTTTTTTCATATATTCTTCCCACTGTTTGACTCTTTTTCCGATAAGGTGGCATGCTGCTGCTTCGGGTTTGAAAACCGCCGGATAAAGCGCCGATCGATCCGGTCTTTCAAATGCCATAACCATTCACCCTCCGCACTCCAGCCTCCCCAAGAGGCAACGGCATAGCGACGACCGCAAGCCAACAAATATAATGACCGGCTGCGAGGCCTGTAAACTCGCATCTGGCCGCCACGTAAAGAAGCCAGCAGATTCGCAGCCAGTACGGGTCCGGCGTGAACCGCGTGTACACCGGATCGGGCCACAATCGTGTCCTGACGAGTGCAAATATCGCCGGCCGCGAATACGTCCGGATGCGATATGCTTCGATAGTGCCCATCAACAGCGATATACCCATTCTCACCCAGAGTCAGCCCAGAAAGCGTGAGCCAGCAGGGTGCCCGTGCGCCGGTGGCAGCGATTATGCAATCCGCGGGCAGCTGCGTGCCGTCGGACAACAATATCCCATCTGCAGTACCTGCTCCTCGCAAACGATGAACCGCGATCCTGGCCCTGGACAGAGACTGTGCAACGCGGCGTTGGACGCTCGCGGCGTACCCGACCAGCGGACCCGGCTCGGAGGCCACGAGATCAATGTGACCGTTGGCCTCCGATTGCACCAATGCATATTGTGCTGCGAGAGCCAGTTCTACCCCTGCAGCGCCTCCTCCTACCACCGCCAGACGATAGCCGGATTTATTCTGTGCAGCGGACAAAATCCGAGGCCAGGCATCAAAAAACTTATCCAATGGCCTAACGGGCAATAGTCGTTCACCCGCCATCTCCAGCCACGACACATCGATCTCACTGCCTATATCCATTGACAGGACGTCATAGTTGATATGCCGTTCACCCGTCAACCTGACGCAGTGTCGGCCCGCATCCATGCCCACGATTCGCCCTATCACTATGCGGGCACGCGCCGATTGCGCCAAAGCGCGTAAATCGATCCGGCACTGTGCCTGGGTATAATGGCCCGATATCCAACCAGGCAACATTCCCGAATAGTTCTGGAATAAAGAGGGCGTAATCAGCACCACTTCGATGTCTGTTGGCGGCATTTGAGCCAGCGCCCTAAGCACTGATAGGTGTGCGTGTCCGCCGCCGGCCAGAACCAAGCGCTTCATTAGAAAACCCGCCCGGCAGGGGCAAAGGACCCCGACCGGCTCGGATCCTCGCGGGTCTTGGCAGCAGTGAACGGGTCCGGACATGCCATCTGTATTGCCTCTGTCATAGGCGCCTCGGGAAAAGAAAATGACCACCAACATGGGCTTCGTCGCCGCTGGCGACTGGATTCTTACACTTCACACCCTTATGGTTGTTCATCCGGGGGCTCCTGAAGGTTGGTTCGGTTTGCACCTCCAGTGTTCAGGATTTACTTCAGATGAACAACCTACTCAAAGATCACAACCAGGATAGGAAAGGGGTTCGGTGAAGCTGTGGAGTCAAGTGGGTTTGACGAATTCTTTCCGTGAAAAAAGGCGCAATAAAAATCAGAGAACTGCGAACCCTTTCAAGCCATCCTCGGCTCTTATGAAGCGTCGGGGTTCTCCTGACCCATTTTGGAGATGACTAATGAACGGTTCACACCTGTTGAAATCAACGTTGCTTTGTGCCGCTGCACTCGGTGCCACAGCAGCCACCGGTCTGGCCATGGCTCAGCCAATGAAAATGACGCCCGAGATGATGAAGGCCGCTCAGCAAAAGACTATGACGACGATGAAGGAGAATCACTATTCCAAATGCTTTGGTGTCAACGCCGCATACAAGAATGACTGCCAGTCCCCGGGCCATTCTTGTGCAGGGCAGGATGCTACAGCGCACGACCCGGCATCGTTCGTTCTGATGCCCGCGGGGGTTTGCGGGAAAATCGGTGGTAGTCTCAAGTCCTCTTGACAAGCTCGTCGTGATATCGGATTCCATCGCGATAGCGCATCCTATGCCGGTTCGCGCCGGCATAGGGTTGCGTGCCCCACCGCGTTTGATGATGGATTTAACGCTGCTCAATGCATGAATGAGCTTATCAGGCGTTACTCGGTAACGCGCGTTTTGCCCTACCCCGTTACAGACACACGAGGTCTCAACCATGACAAGCACCGCATTGATCACCTGCATAAATAGTTGCTATCCGCGCATCACGCAGTGGCTGGAAAGCTGGGTCGGCCCGGTCGCCCTGGTATTGATGCGTCTTTGGGTCGCATTCGCCTTCTGGCGTGCCGGCGTGGTCAAATTCACCGACCCGGCAAGCACGCAAATGCTGTTTGAAAGCCTCTACCACGTCCCGCTTCTGGCCCCGGGAATTGCGGCCGTGTTAGGTACTTGGATTGAGCTGATCGCTCCGTGGCTGCTGGGGCTTGGCATCGCGGGCCGGGCCACGGCTCTATTTTTGTTCTTCTACAACTTGATCGCTGTGATTTCATACCCGGATCTTTGGCCGCATGGTTTCTGGAGCGGATTGATGAACCTGGGGGACTTTACCGATCACAAGGTGTGGGCAATGATACTGCTCGCAGTGGTGGCCTGGGGCCCCGGAAAGTGGTCTGTTGACGGCATTCTGGGAAAGCTGTGGCGTGACAACGATGCCCGGTGAGATGCCGAGCCACACCACCGACAACAATGGTCCCATGACTTGTTCGGCGGCGTCTGCCAGTTGGCTGTTATTGCTCGCCAGATGACTGCGGGTTGCTCACGAAGCATGCAATCGGGCTTCACAAGAAAATTTGTCGGAGTGATCGATCACATCGAAAGAACACCGGGAAAAATATGTGCGATCAAGACCGAGACAGAGATCGGCTGACTCCAGATGCACGCGGCCCTGTCCGGTCCGTCATCCATGGCGCATCGCACCTATCGGTAGCCGTCAAGGTCTGTGAGCCAGGCGATAACCGGGACCATGCCAATCACGTTCAGAAAAACCACTTGACTCTTGAGTCAACACCAAGGTTTACCATCCCTTTTGTTCGATAAACATAGGGTGTTGAGATGAATTTCGCAACGTCCACTGGATCGAGACTTTGGACCGATGAACCCACCGAGCAGACGGGCCGGCGCCGGGTACGCGCCCACATCGGTGGACTCCATTGTTCACTGTGCACGGGCACCATTGAAAAGGCCCTCGCGCGCAAGGTGGGGGTGTATCACGTGGCGGTGAGCCTGACCCATGAGCAGGCACTGGTCGAATACGACCCGGAACGCGCCGACGCCGGTGAGCTGATGCGCACGCTGACCAATATCGGCTACACCTTGTCGGATCCGCGCAAGGTAGAACCCTTCGAGGCCCAGGAGCGCGCCCTCGCGCACGAGCGCAACCGTTTTCTGGGCGCGCTTGCGCTGAGCCTGACGGCGATTGGCCTGATCGTCCAGCCGTCCGGCGGCTGGGGGTTGGCCCTCTCGGCCTTCGTGGTTGCCAGCCTGATGGCATTCGGTTTTGCCGTGCTACGCAACCGCGGCTGGACGCGTGCCGCCATTGGCAGTGGCGCGCTGGTCGTGGGGGCCTTCGCGGCGTTCGTCTTGCGTGTGCAGGGCCTGTTGACAGCGGAGGTTCCGTGGCTGGCGGCACTACTTGCAATCGTCATGGTGTTCGGGCTGGGGGCGCACATCCTGCGCATGGCGGTGCAGGCGTTGCGGCGCGGCATTCTGAACCAGCATGTGCTGGTGGAGATCGGTGCCTGGGCCGGCCTTGTCGGCGGTGTCATCGGCCTCGTACTGCAGCGCCCCGGATATCCCACCGCGCCATTCTTCGCAGTGACGACGATGGTTTTGACCTATCACGTCTTCTCTGAATGGCTCGCGCTGATCGTCAAGACCCGCAGCTTCCAGGCCGTCAAAAAGCTGCTCGATCTGCAACCGGACACCGCCCGCGTGGTGAAGGACGGCCGCGAGCAGGATCTGCTGATCGAGGCAGTCGAACTGGGCGATCAGGTTCGCATCCGTCCGGGGGAACGCATCCCGGTGGATGGCCAAGTGCTCGACGGCCGATCGGCCGTCAGCGAAGCACTCATCACTGGCGAGCCCCTGCCCGTCGAAAAGGTTCCGGGCAGCCGCGTCGCGGGCGGCGCCATCAACGGCAACGGGACGCTGTTGGTGCAGGTCACGGCCATTGGCGCGGACGGCTTCCTGCAACGGGTGATCAAGAGCGTCGAGGAAGCGCGCGCGCTCAAGCCCGGCTTGCTGCACATCGTGGATCGAGTCTTGCGCGTCTACACGCCGACGGTTCTCATAATCGCGATGCTGGCGCTGCTCGGCTGGCTGATCGGACCGCTGCTGGCGGGCCGGCCCCTGGATCTGGAGCGCGCGGTATTCGCCGCGCTGTCGGTGCTGGTGATGGGCTATCCGTGCGCGGTCGGAATTTCCGCGCCGTTGTCGATCGTGCGCGGCTCGGGCGAGGCGGCCGAACACGGTGTACTGATGCGCACCGGCGAGGCGTTCCAGGCGTTGCGCAAGGTCACGACGGTGATCTTCGACAAGACCGGCACGCTGACTGTCGGGCAGCCGACCTTGCGGGAAATCGAGCCTAGCGGCATCTCGAAGGAGGAACTCATTGCGACGGCTGCGGCGGTCGAAACCGCGTCCGAGCACCCGCTGGCCCAGGCGATCGTGCAAGCGGCCTTCCGTGGGGCGCTCGACGTACCCAATGTAGAAGATTTCGAAGCGGTTGCTGGAAGAGGCGTGACTGCTCACCTTGCGGGATCGGGCGCCACCGTGAGCATCGGCAGCCCGGCCTTCATCCAGGCACAGGGTGTGGACATGGGGGCGGTTCAGGCACGCGTCTCGGCACTGCAATCTGCAGGCCGCACGGTGATTGCGATCGCACGTGAGAAGGTGCTGCTGGGCATCCTGGCTCTGGGCGACGTGCCGCGTGCCGATGCGCACGACACGGTAGCACGGCTGAAGGCGGCCGGATTGCGGGTCGTTCTACTCACCGGGGACAATGCTCAAGCGGCCCGACAGGTTGCCGACGAGATGGGAATCCGGCAGGTTCACGCTGAGGTGCTGCCGGTGGACAAGGCCGCGGTGGTGCGCGAGATGCAGCGGACGGCACGCGTCGCTATGGTTGGCGACGGCATCAACGACGCGGCGGCACTGATGCAGGCTGACGTCGGCATCGCGATGGGTAGCGGCACCGACATCGCAATCGAATCCGCCGACGTGATCCTGCTCAACACCCGCCTTGACGGCGTGCTGGTGGCACGCGACATCAGCCGCCGCGGCTACCGCAAGATGGTGCAGAACATCAGCCTCGCATTTCTGTTCAATGGCATCGGGATCCCCATCGCCGCCACCGGCCTGATCCATCCCGTCTGGGCGATGGCGGCGATGGCCGCAAGCGTCACCAGCATCTTCATCAACTCCCTGAGCGGGCATGCGGGGCTCTTTTTCGGTGCCATCAGCGGGGTTGGCGGGGTGTCGGCTACTGGGCGGACGTAGATCGGGGGATCGAGAATTTTTCGAGAGGATCGACTTGACTCTGGAGCTTAGTTCAAAGATTTAATAGACCTCATGCACATCGCGTGCATAGCACGTAGATCGACGAAGCGTACAACGGTGCACAAAGCTGCGAACCAGACGGTCACAAAGCGCTCGTCGCGAATATCGTTCAACAAACAGGAGCCACGACATCATGCTCAAGTCGGTTTCTCTCAAGGTCACTGGTGACCAAAAGCTGCATTGCGAGAGCTGTGAACAGCGCGTTTCGCGCGTGTTAAGCGGGATCAATGGCGTCCATCAGGCAAAAGCGGACGCCACATCGCAACGCATTGATGTCCTGTTCGATCCCACTGAAACAGAGATGTCGACAATCATCGATCGACTCGGGCTGCTGGGATACACCACGAACGGGCCGGTGGCGCCCGCAACACCAAACTGATCGGCATGAACAGGCTCACCACGATGCGATCGGCCAGAACAGCACCCATACCCGACTGGCTCAGGGCGGCCGGCGCGGCGGCCATCCTGTTGCTGATGGGCGCAGGTGGATATTCGCTATACCTGCACGCCGGCGCGCTACTTCAGCGCGGTGCGACGCTCCCCTCCTCACTTATCCTCGGCTTGGCACTGGCGGGTGGTGCGGCTTCTTTTTTTTCGCCCTGCAGTATCGCCATCACACCGGCGTTCCTTGCCTATCTCACCGCAGGAAGGTCTCCTGGCAACAATGACCTGGCGTCCTCGCGTCCCCTGGTTTGGGCGGCGGGACTCGTCGCGCTCGGTATCCTTGTCTTTTATTCTGCCGCCGGCGTCATCATCGGGGCCGTCGGAAATGTGGTTTATAAC
>NZ_SCQN01000077.1 GCF_004321985.1 Castellaniella sp.
CCATGCACGTCGAGACCACCGCGATGGAGAAGATCATCGAGCATGGTGAGGGCTACCTGCGCGACCAGTGGATTGATGGACCAACGCTGCCGCGTCAGAGCTTCGGCAAGGCTGCAGCTTGGCAGGTCGCCGTCGTCGCCGGTCAGCAGCCCATCACCATAGAGGTCGTAGATGTTGGGCAAGCGCAGGCCGCTCTGCGGCTGGCCGAGATGGCCCAAAAATACTTGCCCTCGGGAGGCACCGTTGCCCAGGTCAAGGTAAAGCGCGTCGGTTTGTCGCTTGGCGTTCGCCTTTCCCAGCGCGTGGCGATACCAGCCGAGGTCAACGCACCCGATCACCAGGTCCGCACGCGGCGGACTCTCGGGCAGGCGCTGGACTTCGGCCTCCCACGAAACCCCGTAGAATCCGTTCAGGCGATGCACCAGCAGCGTCGCTTTGGGGTGTCCCACATCGACATGGGTGAAGCGCTGCCTGCCGATGTTGGCCTCTCGAACGAGAGCATCGTCGTATACCGTCACGGCCATGCCGGGATGCCCCTGCGCGCGCAACGCGCAGTCCAAGCGAGCCAAGCCGTCGGCCAACATGGATCCGTTCCCGCCGGCACCGGCCAAGAGCACACGGATCGGACGGTCGCCGAGGAAGGCCTCGGGGGTCGGGAAACGTTGGGCACTCATGCGAACAGCTCCTCGAACGTCGCTTCGGGAATCGGAAGGAGGTAGTCGCCGACGCACAAGCGAACGGCGTATTCGAATTGGCCTCCCGGATTGCACCGACCGAACACGACACTCAGATGCGGCCCGAACCGGGAGCGATCCGAGTCGTCGTCCATACGGGAAAAAATGGCAGGGAACTGGCCGTGGCTGTGCGCGTCGATAACCAGCGCGTCCTCTGCATAGTCCGCGTCCGAGTAGGACACGCTGGCGCCGGTGGCTTGGGAGGGTGGAAAGCGCAGCGAGTAGGCACCGTCGGAGTCGGCAAGCACGAGAGCTGCCATTTCCCGTGGGTGTGCTTCGCGTGCCGCCTTCCCAAGCTGGTGCGCAAAGGAGAGTGGGATCGGGCCGTGCCGCAGCCTGATCGCGTCGGTGACTGGACCCCACGGCGTGACGCACGCGGCGATGCGCCAGCGCACGTACAGGCTCGCATTGGCGGCCTCGATATAGAACCCGTCGCGCGCGGCCAGCAGCCGCCTTCCGGTTTCCAGCGCGACGAATCGCCCGTCCAGGGGCACGGCGGCGAGCGGCATGGCAGCGAGCACGGCCATGTCCAATGGACCCGGCTGATTGGTGGCGATCGCGGTCACGAGTCGTCCTCCGTCAGGGACGTGAGCCAATCGGAAAGGGTGGGGGCCAATGGCCGCAGGAGCTTCGCAGCCGGTGGCGTGGCGTAGCGCTGACGGCGCGTCCAGAACGCCACCAGTTGCTCGGTGGTGGCGCCATCACGAAGGGTGTGCGTATGGTTGATGTGCGCGTAATTGGTCCCGAGCAATACGCGCTCCCATGCGGCCATGCTGGCGTGATCGACGGTCTCGGGGAGCGTCGCATTCCCGGTGCAGATGCGGCCGTCCGCGTACACGTTGCCGAGTGGTGCGTGGAACAGCTCCGTGCCACGGTGAGGGCGTTCGCCGCCCGCGTAGGCGGCTACGAACAGCACACGGCTCTCGACGTGGAAGACCAGTCCAGGCAGGACAGCATTGATGGTGGTTCGCCCGTCCTTGGTCCGCCAGTACTGCGTCGAACGTTGCGGCGGGCGGAACCACGTCAGGCTGGTCGGGGTTTCGCGCAGCAGCGTGGCCGGGATGAACTCGCCGCGCTGGGAGGCGCGCCCATCAGCAAGGAGCAGCGCGCTCCCAATTTCGGCGGCCTCCGCCTCGGTCAGCAATCGGCCCGCGTCCAGGCTTGCGCGCTGGTCCGCATCGTGGCGAATCGCATGCAGCGAGAGGACGCACGGAAATCGGCCCATTTCGGAGAGTCCACCGGGAGAACCGTGAACGATCAGGGCGAGCTGGGGTTCCAGGGGCGTGGTCATTGATGGGCGCTCACATAGCGGGACAGGAGGAGGTCGAGCACCGTGATACGACACACGTCAGATACCGCAAGACGCAGCGCCAGCATGGGATCGCGGTGCGAGACGGTGAACGCACCTTCCGCGCCGACTTGCATGTTGAGATCCGACCAATCCTCGATCACCGCATCCTCGAAGCCGGAGAGGTCCGCCGAAATCACATGCGTCAGGACCAGCTGGGCCTCCTCGTCCAAGGCGTGAAGTTCGGTCTTCTGTGACGCGAGCCGGTCCGCGCGAGTCGGTTGCGAAAGCGTCAGCAGTCGCCTCATCGCGCGCAGCGGCCCTGCATCGCGGGGGGCGGCCTCCGCCATCTGTTCAAGTAGAGACTCGGCCTGCTCCACGGAGGAAGCGGCCCGGACTCGGGTACGCGCATGGTGCTGCACGCGCAGCAGTCGGGTCAGGGCATCGCGCCGCTCGGGATCATCGACCTCGTAATCGAACTCCTCCGACAGGTGGTCGAGGAAGTCCTGGCTCAGCGTGACCTCGCCGTCGTCCGCGACCAACTCAGCGGCGTAGCCTCCGGTCGCCTCGAGAAACATATCCGGGAAATCGGAGCACGTGAGGTCGTTGGGCCAGACCAGGGCGAGGAACGAAAGGTGGAGGAAGTGCAGCGCATCCAGCACAGGCTCGAAGCCGGCAACCGCCGATGTATCGCCGAGACGCAGCAGAGAGAAGCCGGCCGGTTCATCGTCAGGCACCAGCACGAGCGTCCCGGCGGGACGATCCGGGTCCTCTCGGTCGAGCACGGCGCAGGCCGGGTAGATGTGCCACTTCATCCGCAGCTCGTCCGCGCTGGCCTGCACACCGACTGCACCGAGCAGGGCAGCCAGTTGCCGTTGGAGTTCCCCATCAATCCAGCGGGTGATGAGGTCAGCCACGGCCGCGCCGCCATCGCGAAGCGCGCCGTGGACGTCGTCACCGGTCAGCGCACCTGCCTGCACGAGACGACGCAACCACAGCCGCATGTCCTGGCGTTTGCCCTGAGACTCAAAGCGAGGATCGAACGGGCAGCGCAGATCGTCGGGTAGTGACGGGCGGGGGCCGAGCCGCCGGACCTGTTGGCGCGCTCGGCGCTCAGCGAGCGCGATCACCGGCGCGTCTGCGCCGTCGGGGCCGCCACCGAGGGCCGCAAGTACAGCGGAAGGCCGTAGGCGGCCCGCCAGCACGGCGGTGCGCATCGCTGCAGCAACCCGCGAGCGGGCCAGCGGTTCCATCCGGGGCACCGCTGCGTGTGCCATCGCGCCGACCGTGGCGAGCGCACTGGTCGGTAGGTGGACGAACCGGATCGGCGTCATGCCATGGGAATCCGGAAGGGGTCCACGCAACTGGCTCGGCGACGGGACAGTCGCAGCAGTACCGAAGCCACGCCGCGATGCAAGTCCTCGTTGTAAGTGGCAGTGGACGATGCGTTGCCCCAGGCGTCGATGGCCCGCAGCGCTGCTCTCGTCTTGGCAGCGGCGGAGCGTTGTTCGGTGCACGCGCGGGGCGTGCGCTGGGCGGCCATGGTTCAGGCGTGCTCGGCGGGTAGCGCCATGCGTAGGGTCTGGCGGCCCTTCGTCTGTGCTGGCGGCTTGATGCCGGCGTACACCAGGTTCTCGCCCTCGACCACCGGCGCGTCGAGCGTGTAGTGAGCGACGGCGGGCCAAGCGACAGCGAGCATCGCGAAGGCTTCCTCCGGGCTGCGATCCGGCGCCGGGTCAGGAACGAGGTTGGTTCCGATGCGGAACATGCGAGTGAGGCTGCGGGACGTGGCCATGGATACATCCGGGGATGTGGGGATCAGTCGAACAAGGTCGGGACGCCAGCAGGCGCTGTGGGCGTGTCGGGCGACGCGGCGGGTGTCGCAGCGGGTGCCTCCTCGTTGGCGTCGCCCTCGACGACCGGCGCGACCGGGACGCTGGTCGCCGCTGCCGCCTTGGCCTTCGGCGACTTGGCCGGAACGGCGCTCGACTTCGCGCCGACCGTTGCGTCCTGCAAGGCGATCACGCGCTCCTCCAGCGCCTTCCGGGCGGCGCCGCGAGCCGGCGCGATGCCTTCCAGCGCCGCGCCAAGGGCGTCGCCTAGCGACTCACCCTGCGGGACGGTGACCAGTAGCGGGGCGGTCAGGGCGACCACCAGCTGACGCACCGCAGCGTCGTCGTGGTCGATGGTCTGCCCCTTGATGGCAGCGGTAAGGAGCACGTCGGTCGCTGCGCCGTGGCGCGTGATGTGCAGGGTCAGGGAGTCGCCGTCGCGCAG
>NZ_SCQN01000071.1 GCF_004321985.1 Castellaniella sp.
TTTCTACAACCAGCGCGTGCAGATGCTGTCGCCGCAAGGGCGCTTCATCCGCCAGATCGGCACCACCGGGCACAAGGGCTATGTGGCCGGCGGCAGTTTCAACTATCCGATGGACGTGGCCGTCTCTCCATCGGACGGCTATTTCTACGTCGCCGATGGCTACAACGACCGTATCCAGGTGTTCGATCGGGATGGCCGCTTCCTGCGCATGTGGGGCGGCCCGTTCGGCCTGCACCTGCCGGCATCGATCAACTTTCTGGGCGGGCTTCGTGGTTGGTTCCGGACGCCGACTTCCGTGACCATCGGCCCGCGAGGTGACGTGTTCGTGGCTGACCAGGAAAACAACCGGATTCAGAAGTTCACCGCCGACGGCCGCTTCCTGACCGCCTTCGGCCAACCGCCGCAGGTACCGGGATACGGCGTCGGCGCGGTAGCCGTGGCCGCGGACGGCAGCGTCTATGTCACCGACCTGGCGGATCAGCGTGTGGAGCGGTGGCGGCAGGACCTTCCCGTACACCATTGAGCTCCTAACGGGGGGCTGTCCGAGGGCCGCGTCTGGCCGCATGCAACCAGATCGACAGAGTCAGGTTTTGATCGCCGTGCTGATAGCGATCACGGCATGTCCGCACCATTGGTGTGCTCCGGCCGCGCATTGATCGGGTAGCTGTTCACCGATCCGCGGAAAGGCTGCCAAAGCATGCGGTCGAGACGAAGCTCGCGCGGATCCCGAAACTGGTTGATGCCGATGGTCATGCCCATCTGGCCATCTTGGGGCTGGGCGCGATAGGTGCCAAAGAGGCGGTCCCACCAAGGCAGGTTGAAGCCGAAGTTGGAGTTGGTCTCGCGCGGATACCAGGAATGATGCACGCGATGCATGTCCGGGGTGACGACAAGCCATCGCAGCAGTCCATCCAGTTGCAGTGGCATGCGGACGTTGCCGTGGTTGAACATGGAAGTGGCGTTCAACACCACCTCGAAGATCAGCACCGCCGCCGCGGGTGCGCCCAGCGCCGCGATCACGCCCAGCTTGATGACCAGCGAGAGCAGGATCTCGAGCGGATGGAAGCGTGCACCGGTGGTCACGTCGAATTCCAGATCGGTGTGATGCATCCGGTGCAGCCGCCACAGGCCCGGCACTGCGTGGAACAGCACATGCTGCAGATAAATGGCTAGGTCCAGCACCAGCAGCGACGCGACCAGTACGAGCCACACCGGTGCCTGCAGCGCTTGCCACAACCCCCATCCATGGCTTTGAGCAAACACCGCTACGCTCACCGCTGTGGTCGGGATCAGCAGCCGTACTAATACGCTGTCGAGCACCACGATGCCGAGATTGCTGGGCCAGCGCTTGGCCCGACCGATGGGTTGCGGTCGCCTGGGCGCCAACATCTCCCATACCGCCATTACGGCAAAGATGCCGACAAAGACGCCGAGCCGGATCGCCGAGGCGTGGATGAGCAGAAACTGGGACATTGTGGTGTCTTGGGATCAGAAGAAGAGAAGCATCGCCTTCGTCGAGACAAGGCCGGGCTTGATCGGGGACCGAACTTGGCGATCATGTCACCCTTTGGGGTGGGCCGTGTCGTGCAGCGCCGGAACCGAACAGTGGTTTCAGATCACTGCATTCAATGTCCCAAATCATGGCGCGGTCGCCATGATCGGTCGCCGAGCTCGACGAGCAAGAGATGCTTTTCCATCAGGGTAGTGCCAGCTATCGCTGACAGGATCGAGCGCTTCGCGAAAGGCCAGATTGGGTAGGGAAATGGCGCTAACCGGTATCCCGATAGCCGGCGACCTCGTTGGCGTCCTGGCTCACGCCCAGCCCCAGCGCGATCCGGTTGACGAAATTGAAATAGGCGGTGATCAGATTGATGCGCAGGACATCCTGATCGGTCAGGCCCTCTGCTCGCAGTGCCATCACCTGCGCTTCGTCCATCACTGACGGGGCGATAGTGAGCCGGCGTGCGTAGAGCAACATCGCGCGCAGACGCGGAATGGCGAGCTGATCCGGCGCATCGCGTATGGCGGTCAGTACCGCCTCATCCTTCTCGTAGCGCTGCAGCGCCTCCAGGTGATGCGCCACGCAGTAGGCGCACCCGTTGGCGGCCGAGACCGTGATCGCGATGGCCTCGCGCTCGCGCCGACTCAGCGGGCCGGGCGAAAACATCAGGTGCATGTACAGGTCAAGATGATGGCTCAGTGCGGGTGGGTCCAGGCTGTGCACGCTGAGGATGCGAGCCACCTTGCCGCGCTGCGCCTTCACGGCGTCGTAGATCTCACGCAGCGTGCCCTGCGCCTCGCCATCCGGGGTTTCGCTAATCCAGCCCATCTAGGCATCCTTCCTTTCAGCGTTGCGGATGGCGCCGAAGATGGGCACGGTCGCCGTTGTGACATGCGCCAATGCCTGGCCGAGATCCGGCACGGCCGGCACGTGCATCCAGGGGTATTCCTGCGGCCGCCCGGCGCGGTTGATCCAAAGCGCGCGCCATCCGCACGATGCGGCACCGGCCGCGTCCCAGCCGTTGGACGAATGGAACGCGATGGATGACGGAGCCACCCCGAACGCCTTCGCTGCTGCGGCGTAGACCCGCACATCGGGTTTGAAGATCTCCAGTGCATGCACCGAGTAAACGGTGTCTACCAGATCATCGAGACCAGCCGCGTTGAGTGCCGCGCTCAGCATGGCCGTGGTGGCATTGGAAAACACCGCCACGCGCAGCCCCTGACGGCGATAACCGTCGAGCGCCTCGCGCACGTCCGGGTAAGCGTCCAGCTTCTGGTAAGCATCGAGCAGCGCGCGTCGAACAGCTTCGTCGCGACGACCGAACGAGGCCAGTGCATGGTCGAGCGCTTCCTCCGTGACCTGCCAGAAATCGGCGTAGCGCTGCATCAGGCTTCGTGTCCAGGTGTATTCGAGCTGCTTTTGTCTCCACAACTCCGAGATGCGTCCGGCATCCGGGCCGACGGTGTCGGCCAGGCGGGCTACGGCCGAATGCACGTCAAACAGGGTTCCATAGGCGTCGAAGACCGCGATAGTCGGAGGCGTTGTATTCACCCGTTGCGCTCCAGTGATACAGCTACGGTGGCCGGCCGGTAGGGTAGGCGCCGTCGAACGTGAAGGCATCGTTGTCGCGCAGCAGGTAGAGCGCCACACAGGCCGCCAGCATGGGCCATGCCGTGAAGAGCACCAGGTTGGCGCCTTCGTGGGGATGCAGGTACTGGTGCCAGGCGGAGAACATCGAGATCGCATGCAGAAGCAGCACGGCACCATACGTGAAGCGTCTTGCAGCGCCAATGACGAAGCCCAGCAAGAGGACTTAGCTCCAGGCCGCCGAGCACTATAGAACACCCAGCTGCCCAGTCCGCCCAAGGAATAAAATTGGGCAAAGACGCCGGCGGCGGCGTACTCGCGACGCGGAAACTTGTCCAGCGCCCACATCAACATCACCAGGAATACCGATAGTCGCAGCAGGCACAGAGCCCACTCAGACGCTTCGTGTTTGGCATGGGAACAGCTCGCTCGGATCACGGAACCAGTGGCGTGATGACATCGCGCACCCATGAGGGCATCGAGCAAGTCGATGATGGGCGGATCATATCGGGAACCCCCACGCGCACTCCGCGCGCCCATCTGTCGCCGGGTATGACGGATAGGCGCTGGCGCAGGGGGCGCTCGGATTAAGCCGCGCGCTTCCATGCCTCATCAGCAAACTCCTGGTTGACCGTCGTCTCCGTGAGATGATTGGCGTAGTTGCTGAGCGTCTTCATGGTGACGCCCAAAACGACTTCGAGGGCCTGCCGCGGGGTGAAGCCGGCACTGAGGAAGGCTGTCAATGGCGCACCGACCACCCAACCGCGCTCCTGCACCATGGTGCGGGTGAACGAGGCCAAGGCCTCAAGCTTCGGATCTGGGACAGGCTTGCGATCACGCAGTGCATCCACCACCGCATCGGGCGCCTTGGCCATCTTTCGCGCAATCATGGAATGGACCGCCACGCAGAACTCGCAGCCATTCTCGACGCTGGCGGTGAGCATGATGACCTGGCGCTCGATCGGGTTGAAGGAGGTCTTTTCAAACTGCGCCGACAGGTCGAAATAGGCGTCCAAAGCAGCCGGCGCCTCGGCCAGATGGGCGTAAAGATTGGGAACGAAACCGAATCGATCCTTGCCGGCCTTCAGTTTGGCACGGGCGGCTTCGGGCGCGGATTCGGCAGTGTGCAGCGGAAAATGACTCATGGTGCATGCTCCTTGGGATGAACAAGAGGACGGTTGATCATGACGATCACCTCGGTGACAGTGTGTTGGGCAAGGCACCGCACAGCCATGTCTGTGGCGCGCGCATACTTGTCCAAGCGTCTTGATCTGGAGCCTGCGTGGACGACCTGAGTGAATTGATGCGCCACCTGCGCCTGCAGACGCGGGTGTTCCACCGCAGCACGCACTGCGGCCAGTGGGTGGTCGATGCCGAGTACGAGCGCAAGGCGATGTTCCATCTGGTGGCTGCCGGACGCTGCGTGCTGCGCATCGATGGCGGAACGCCGGACGTGATTCTGCAGACCGGGGACGCGGTGCTTTTCACCTCCCCGCGTGACCACCGCCTGATCGCCACGCTCGATGCGGATGATCGTGATGCCACGCTGTTGCTGTGCGGCTATTTTGAGTTCGACTCACCGCTTTCGGCCGTACTGCTGGCCTCACTGCCGGCGCAATTGTTGCTGCGGCATGATCCGACGCCGATTCGTGCGGGTTCCGGTGCGCCCGCCGCGCTGCTGAAGTTGATTATCGCCGAGGCGGAGACCGGCGAGCCGGGCGCAGCGGCGCTGATGGACAAGCTCGCCGATGCGCTATTCATGTATGCCCTGCGGCAATGCCTGGGCGACGGCAGCGTGCAGCAGGGGCTACTCGCTGCGCTATCGGACCCCCACCTGGGGCCGGCGCTGCAGGCGATGCATCACCAGCCGCAACACGCATGGTCAGTGGCTTCGCTCGCCGCGCACGGCCATCTATCGCGTGCCGCCTTTGCGCGGCGCTTTGCCTTATCGGTGGGTATCACGCCGAAGGACTATCTGACCCGCCTGCGCATGCAGCTGGCGAAATCGGCACTGGCCGAGCGCGGGATCAGCGTGACCGAAGCGGCGATGATGGCCGGCTATGCGACCGAGGCAGCGTTCAGCCGTGCCTTCAAGCGCATCCACGGTATAGCGCCAGGTGCGTCGCGAACACTCTGAAGCGTCGTTGAATCCTTTGGCCTGGTTGCCTGCTCTATACGGGTGAGGACGTCGCACAGCAGCAGGAAATTTGTGGCCTTCCCCCCGCGCTCCCGGGCCATGAATTTCACGCCTGCCAGACCTGCTGTGCGCGCCCTCACCTCAGGCACGGACGCTTCGCTGGATCTTTTACCCAAGCTGCGCCGAATCCTGATCGAACGAGGGATCTGGGCGTCTTGAGCGTGCCCTGTCCACCTGCGTCAGATCGAGGTCATCCTGATGAAATTTCATGCGCTTGCCACCCACACCCATCGCACCACTACCGTTCTGCCGCGGCACCACGAGCATGAGGCTGCAACGCTGACGGATGCCGATCCGGCGGTCACCGCCATGGTGGATTTTGCCAACGCTTGCCCGTTGACGGTCGAACCGGGGCGTTCGATTGATGCCGCACTTCAGGACATGATCGGCGGCGGCGTGCGGACCTTGCTGGTGATGACGAAAGGGCACGTGACGGGTCTGATCACGGCCTACGATATCCAGGGACAGAAACCGCTGCAGTTCCTGCATGGCTCCGATTGCATTCATCCGAACTGTCGCCATCAGGATATCGAAGTGGCGGACATCATGACCCCGGTGGAGGCCTTGCCGACCCTGCAGTTTGCGGATGTTCTGAAAGCGCGGATAGGCGACCTCCTGGAAACCTTTCGTGAGACCCGACAGACCCATCTCCTGGTCACGGATCGGCAGGATGATCAGCACACGGTGGTTCGCGGATTGATTTCGCGCACCAGGATCGAGCAGCGGCTTGGCATCTCGCCCATCCTCGCGTCTGCTGCGCGGACCGAGCAGGAGTTGTCGACCTTTCCCCGGCTTGCGGCGCAGGGATGACAGTGCATGCCACACCCAGCATCTACCAGCGTCACGTCGTTGGCATGGCGTGCGTTGATTCGCCATCGCCTCCTTCTCGCGTTTCTGATGCTCGGCATGTCCGGCGGCGTGGCAAAGGCTGTCAACATCGACCTCACCGCGGGAGCCAGCGTCACCAGCGGTGAGCGATCCACCTCTGTCGCCGCCATGGACGTGCTGAGTACCACGCGTCAATGGAAGGGTATCGCCGTGCAGCCGGATGTCGGCCTGTCCTACGTATCGGCACGCCAGCATCAGGGGGGCGATTTCGACCAGGGTGTCTGGGTGGCCGCGGCGGGCATCCGCCTGCCGGAACTCTGGCACCACGTGTTCTTCAGTTTTCAGGTGGCCGCGGCGACACCGCGCACGCCCGCCTTGAGCAGCACCCAGCAGTTGGTGAGTTCGCTGGGTTGGTCCCACCACGGCTTTGTCATCCTGGTACGGCACATCTCCAACGGCAGCACACGGAAACCCAATCTTGGCGAGACCATGCTGCTGGCTGGCGTGGATCGGAAGATGCCATGACAAAACGTATGCACTGCCGCCCATGCCGAGACGGTGAAGATCTTCGGCAGCGACCACGTCGTCGTGAATCCTTTGGGCTGGCCATCGACTCTATGAAGCAGGTTTCCATGACGGCTGACCGCCGATGACCATCCTTCGGATCACGCATGTGCCCACCGGCATGTTGCTGGCGGTAGGACCTACCGATCGGGGTATTACCTGGTTTGAGGGCAACTATTACGTCCGCCGGAAGTACTTGTGCACGGAGCGGTGGAGGGTCAACAGCGTGCCCGGACTATGCGTGTACGCGTTTCTCTACGCAGGTTTTGACCTTTGGTGGGCTGGCAGGGCTCAAGCCAGGCGCATGGGCAAGAAGCGCTGGCAGTCTGGACTGGGGTTCCCTTTTCTGGCGTTCCGGGTGGCGGTGCCCGGCAACGACCCGCAAATTCGCATCGAGCCGATATCACCATCAGCACCCGTGCGGGGAAAACCGTGAAGTGGTTACTGCGAGCGACCCACCGATGAGCGCGCGCCGCGTGGCGTTTGCCGGATTCGACGGCAGCCGACTGGCGGCGCGGCTCGATATGCCGGCGACTCCCCCGCGTGCGTTTGCGTTGTTTGCCCACTGCTTCACCTGCGGCAAGGATGGACTCACTGCCTCCCGCATCAGCGCCGCATTAAACGCACAGGGCATCGCGGTGCTGCGTTTCGACTTCACCGGGCTTGGGATGAGTGAGGGCCAATTCGCCGAAACCAACTTCAGCTCGAACGTAGCGGCTCTGCGCTGCGCCGCCGATTTCCTGCGCCGCGACTACCAGGCGCCTTCATTGCTGATCGGTCACAGCCTGGGAGGGACCGCCGTGCTGGCCGCTGCTCACGCGATCGACGAAGTGCGCGCCGTGGTCACCCTCGGCGCGCCGTCCGAGCCGGCCCACCTGGCCCGGCAGCTCGGCCATGCGGTCGAGCAGATGGATACCGAGCGAGAGGTCGCTGTATCCTTGGCCGGGCGACCCTTTCGTATCCAGCGCCAATTGGATCTCAAGGAACACAACCTGCATGAGCGGATCGCCACGCTGGGGCGTGCCCTACTGGTGATGCATGCGCCTCACGATGACGTGGTGGACATCGACCACGCGCGGTGCATCTTCGAGGCAGCCAAACACCCCAAGAGTTTCGTCGCCCTGGATGGCGCCGACCATCTTCTGTCAGGACGCAAGGACGCCGCCTATGCAGCTAAAGTGATTGCCGCCTGGGTGGATCGTTATCTGCCCGAGGAGGCACCCTCATCGTCCGTCGCGGACGGCCAGGTGCGCGTCGTCGAGAGCGGCACGGGACGCTTCACCCAACATGTGCAGGTGGGGCGCCATGTGCTGATGTCGGACGAGCCGGGTCGTACCGGTGGCGATGATGCCGGACCGGCCCCCTACGATTATTTGCTGGCGGCACTGGGCGCATGTACCTCCATCACGTTGCGCATGGTTGCCGAACGCAAGGGCTGGCAGATCGAGCCATTCGAGGTCACGATGGAGCGGCGCTTCAGCCAGGCGGAAGACTGCAGCGACTGTGATTCCAGCACGGGCCAAGTGCTGGAGATCGATCGGCATATTCGATGGCGTGGTTCGATCGATCCCGCGGTCGGGCAGCGCTTGCTGGAGATCGCCGATCGCTGTCCGGTGCATCGGGCGTTACTCGGTGAGATCAAGGTGCGCACGTATGCCGACGGCGGATCATGGACGCCGAATGACGCGGCCCCGGGCTTGCCACAGGTTTTCTGAATACCGCCATCATCGAGGAGAAGTGTCATGCGTGCTGTGTGGAAAAACACCGTAATTGCAGAAAGTGCCCATACGGTCGTGGTCGAGGGCAACCACTACTTCCCGCGCGAATCGCTCAAGCGGGAAAACTTCCGCGAAAGCGACCATCATTCGGTATGCCCCTGGAAAGGCACGGCCAGCTATCTGGATGTCATCGTCGAGGATGACATCAACTCCGAAGCGGCCTGGTACTACCCGGATCCGAAACCGGCGGCCGCTGAGATTCGCGGTCACGTTGCGTTCTGGCGAGGTGTCAAGGTACAGCCCTGAAAAGGGAATATGCGCAAGAGGGCATCATGGCGAATACAGGGGGAGGGCTTACCACTGGGGGAGCGATGCGCTGCCCGCTGCGCACCTTGTCCAGGCTTTTGTTGCTTGGCATGCTCCTGGCTGCCGGACTTACCGGTTGTGCGACGCGTACGTGGAATACCCGGATCAAGCCAGTTGGAGTGGAGGATCGCTACGAGTTCAAGACGCGGTTTCCGCACGTCCCTCGCGATACCTTCGTCGTACTCGCTTTTTCCGGCGGCGGCACCCGCGCGGCCGCCTTCAGCTACGGCGTGCTGGAAAAACTGCGTGACACCGAAGTCTGGGCTGGAGGGCAACAGACGCCCCTGCTGAGTCTGGTGGATGTGATCACGTCGGTTTCCGGCGGCAGCTACACAGCGGCTTACTACGGGCTGTTTGGTGACCGCATCTTCCGCGACTTCCGATCCCGGTTTCTGTACCGCAACTGGCAAGGCGCGCTGCTGGGCTTGCTGGCACGCCCCGATCATGTGATGTCGATCGCCAGTGCGCACTACAACCGCAGCGATCTGGTGGCCGCTTATCTGAATCGCACGCTGTTCGCCGGCAAGACCTTTGCCGACATGTCGCCGGCGGGCCTGCCGATGATCATCCTTAACGCGAGTGATCTGAACAACGCCACGACCTTTTCCTTCATCCAGCAGCAGTTCGACTTCCTTTGCTCGGATCTGTCGACCTATCCGGTGGCCAACGCCGTGATGGCGTCGTCCGCCGTGCCCGGGCCGTTCGCGCCCATGGCCTTGCGCAATTACCCGGACTGCCCGCAACGCCACCAGCCGTGGGTGGCCCAGTCGCTGGCGCATGACGACTTGCTGGACCGCCGTTATGCGGTGGCCCGCGCGCTCTCGCGCTACGACGATCCGCTGCAGATGCCGATCCTGCGTCTGGTCGATGGTGGCGTGACCGACAACCTCGGCGTGCGCGGTTCGATGATGAGTCCCGTCGCGCAATATGGCGACGTGCCGGACATGGCGGGTGCGTTCACGCCGGAACAGCTGCGTCGCGTGCGACACGTTCTGGTCATCGTCGCCAACGCGCAGGTCTATGCACCCTATGCATGGTCGCTGGAAGGCCGCGCGCCAGGTCTGACCGATACCTTGCGCGCCTCGTTCGATGCATCGCTGGGCATTCTCAATACCGAAACCGTGTCCCTTGCCAAGAATGGCTTCTTGATGTGGGCTCAGCACGTCAATGCCATGCGTCTACCCGGCGAGCCCAGGGTCAAGGTCGATTTCGCGGTGCTGACGTTCAACCAGATCACCGATCCCGCCGAGCGGCAGCGCTTCAATGCGATGCCGACCACTTTTCACCTGCACCCCAGACAGGTCGATGCGCTGCGCGCTTTGGCCGGGCAGTTGCTCTCGCAATCACCGGAGTTCCAGTCGTTCCTGCGAGAGATGCAGCGCGATGAGCATTGACGTTTGCCCCAGGCGAGTAGCCCTGCGTTTCTTGCGCTTCACCTCAGCGCCGCGTTGGCCACCGAACGCAGACCGTCTGCCATAACCGGAACGCGACGATGAACAAGCTCGTGCCGATCCCTACCGCCGCAACGAAAGCCCAGCCCGGGTGCGGCATCACCATGGGCAGCATGCCGACCGCCAATACCGGCGGCGCATGCAGATCGAGCAGGTGAAGCACGATAATGCCGAGTGCCATCACGACCATCGCCGCACCCATGCCGGCGCCGAACAGCCCGACCGCGCCGACGCCTGCCGCTGCGCTCAGCGCGCAAGCCAGCGGGAGTCGCCAGGGGCGCGCGACCCAGGGACATACCTGCGGATGGGCGAACATCTCGAAGCCGATCACCACCAGCGGCGGAAACAGGATGAAACGCAGCCCGGTCCATTGAGCCAGCCCGGCGAGCAAGGTGACCACCAGCACGAAGGGCGACAGCCAGCCGAGTGCGGACGGCGTGCGTTCCATCACGTCATCCACGACGTCCCGTGCCGTCGGCGGCGGAGGGGGCGGATAGAGGCGACGCTGGATCACGCTGAGCAAAGCCAACAGGCCAGTGCCGAACGTGATGGCGGGTGGATACCACCAGCTGTGCACGCCCAGCACCAGCGGCAACAGCCCCGCCGAGATCGCCGGAGCAATCGGCGACCGACTCGCGCTGATCACCAGCACCGAAGCGAGCACGTCGAGCAGTACCGACAAAGCCCCGTAGTCCATATGCCGCGTGATCCCGATTCCCATGCCGGCAGTAAGCAGTGGCGTCAGCACCAGCATCAGCGGCGCATTGGCCCAGGTGCCGTGCGGGCGCTTGAGGATGTCATGCGACAGCGCACCCAGCTCGGGAAACAGCAGCAGCCCGATGCCGCTCAAGTGAGCGGTGAACGCAATCAGCCCCATGAAGAGCGCGCTGCCAAGTCCGGCCTTCGCTGCTGGTGGAAACTTTATGCGCATTCCGTATCCGTAAAATGTAATTTGCGACGGCGATGACCGTAGCATTCTGCGTTGCAAGCAGACATCCAGACACTCCGAATCCGCCACAGACGGGCCTCAATGCCGACATCTCAGGCCGCCAGGAAGCAGCCGGGCGCCGCAACCATGGTGGCGTCGAGAAATTATTTTGGGTGGTGCGAATCTTTTCTTCGTTCCGGCGCCTCTTTAATGTTGGAGACCACAAATCTCTGCCTTATTCCGTCATCCCACCTGGAGAACCCAATGAAAACCTATTTGAAGCTGGCCTCGCTGGCCGCCCTGACCACCGCCATCGTGGCCCTTCCTGCTGCGGCAACCAGCATGGGCGCGGCCCCAGCCACGTGCCATCCCGCGTCGAGCATGACCAAGTGTGGCGCGAAGTGCGCGGGCAAGTGCGCCTCGAAGCAGCACCACACCATGAAGAAGCATCACCCCATGCAGGCCAAGTGCGGCGCCAAGAAGTGCGCTGCCAAGTGCGCCCCCAAGTGTGCCGCCAAGCACTGATGGCATCCGCGTCTGGCCGGCAATCACCGAACTCGGCCGCGCGCCGAACAGGGTTCGCCGGCCAGCGTTTGCTAGACACTTACGCGGCACTCGCGGCTCGCGGCGAACACCTACTGCACGATCTGCTCGGGGGCCAGCTGCCCCAGCAATGGCAACATTATCCCGAGGACGATTCAATCGACCCGGACGGTGGCTATCAGTGGTTCTACCACTCGCACTCACCGGAGGATCGCCCCGATGCTTCCGAGCACGGCCATTTCCACCTGTTCGCCCGCCGCCCGCTCTGGTCGCGGCGCCTGCAGTCAAAAGCGGAGCGGACCTTCGCGGCACTGACGGGCCACCCAGACAAGCACGTCACCACGCGGCACTTGCTTGCCATCGGGATGGATGCCAAGGGGCTTCCAGTCAGCCTGTTCACGGTTAACAGCTGGGTCACCGGTGACCTGATGCTCAGCGCATCCGGTACCGAGCGGATCCTCGCCGACATGCGCCTGCGGACCGGCCATGATGCAATCGATAACGTGCTGGAGTGCGTCGTCGCGCTCTGCATGGACGAGATCCGCATGATCCTTGAGGCGCGGGACGCGGCTCTGTCCGCCAACAAAAGACGCACGGTACTCGAGGACACCCAGCTTGAAGTCCTCTCCTCCCGGGCCATTGCGCTTGACGCGAAGCTCAACGCGTAGTGGCATCCGACAAGGCGGTGAGGATCAAACTGTCGCCGAGCAGTGGGATCGCATCCCGCATCCGCCGCTTCCCCGAAAGGTTGTGGTGACTGACTGAAATCGGTCGACTTCCAACAAGTACGCGGCATTCAGCGCCTTCACAGCTTCATTTTGCAAGAGCACGTCCGTGGATGTCTGTGGGTTCGGACGGCGGCATGAGCCGTGCCGGGCGCGTTGCTTCGCGCACGCGGAGTGGAGGCATCCAGCGTGCGGGTTGGTGGCCACCGACGTGTCTATCGAGAGTCTTTGATGCTCCATGGAAGGTCGTCGTGCCCGCCACGACCAGCGGCAGCGGCGGCGCCGGAATTGGGAGGCCGGTACTGACGGGACAGCTTCGGCTGGCAACGCGCGTTGATTCCGGGCACTTGCGCTCGTATCCGTCGACCTCTGCCGGGCCAGTGCACTGATGCATCCAATCCTCGAGCAAGCTGCGCACTGGGTTCCCCGGCGAATGAATCCTTTCGCCTGATCAGGTGCTCTATAGGTTGCCGGAACCATCCGGTTCATTCCACGGAGATGCACATCATGAACAGCCAGAACCTGCTGAAAACTGCCCTGATTGGCGCCCTGACGCTTGGCGTCGCCTCGATTGCCACCGCCGCCCCGGCACCCGCCGGTGCCGGTGGCATGAAGGCCGGCGGCATGGGTATGACCAAGTGCTACGGCATCAATGCGGCGCACAAGAACGACTGCAAGTCCGTGGGGCATTCCTGTGCCGGTCAGGACAGCAAGGCGCGTGATCCGAACGCGTTCGTGGCGGTGCCGGCCGGTCTGTGCGAGAAGATCGACGGCGGCTCGACCAGCCCGGCCAACAAGGGCTGATCAGTGCCATGAGCGGCATGCTGCCCTTCGTGCAGCGACCGGTCCCGGCAGCCGCCGGGATCGGCTTGCGCGCACCGCACATCGAACGCGTACTGGCCGAGCGTCCGCCGGTGCCGTGGTTCGAAGTGCATAGCGAGAATTATTTCGCCGCCGGTGGTGCCATGCATAGCGCGCTGGAGCGCATCCGTGCCGACTATCCCTTGAGTTTGCACGGTGTCGGGTTGTCGCTGGGCTCGGCCGACGCGCTTGATCTGGCGCATCTGGCCCGGCTGCGGCAGCTCATGGATCGCTATGAGCCAGCGCTGGTCTCGGATCACATCTGCTGGGGCGCGATCGGCGGTATCCACCTGAATGATCTGCTGCCGTTGCCCTGCACGGCCGAAGCTTTGAACTTGATGGTGTCGCGCGTGCAGCAGGTACAGGACGCGCTGGGCCGCGAGTTCCTGGTCGAGAACGTCTCCAGCTACCTGAGCTTCCGCCACGCCGAGATGCCGGAGTCGGCCTTCGTCGCCGAACTGGTGCGACGCAGTGGCTGTGGCTTGCTGCTGGATGTGAACAACGTCTTCGTCAATAGCGTCAACCACGGTTTTGATCCGCATGACTATCTGCGCGCCATGCCGCATGGCTCGGTGCGCGAGATTCATCTGGCCGGTTTTCTGCGCAAGGATCGGTTGCCCGTGCCGCTGCTGATCGACAGCCACAGCCGGCCCGTCGCCGATGAGGTATGGGCGCTCTATCGCGAGGCACTGGCGCTGTGCGGCCCGCAGCCGACCCTGATCGAGTGGGATCAGGACATACCCGAACTGGAGGTGCTGCTGGCCGAAGCAGCCCGCGCCGAGGAGAGCCTGCATGCCTGCCGCGCCGCGATTGCATGAGCTGCAGCAGGGCTTCGCCGACGCGGTACTCGGGCGCGGCGATGCGGTGGCGGACTGGGTCGATGGCGCCGGTCTCGATCCGGCCGCTCGACTGCGCATCTATCGGCATGCGGTCGCCGGCACCCTGATGGCGGCCTTGCGCGAGAGCTACCTGGCCGTGCATGCCCTGGTTGGCGATGATTTTTTTGATGCGATGGCGGCGCGCTACCGGCAACAGCACCCCTCCACCTGCGGCAACCTGCAGCAGTTCGGCGGCAGCTTGGCCGACTCCATGGCAACCATGTTGGAAGCGCAGTCCCTGCCTTATCTGGCGGATGTGGCACGGCTGGAATGGCGACGTCAGCTGGCGGCGCTGGCAGCGGATGCGTCGCCGGTTGATGCTGTCACTGCGGCCGCGGCGGCCTTGGTGGCACCGGAAAGGTTGCGGATTGGCCTGCACCCCAGCCTGCAGTGGCTGCGCAGCGATTACGCCGTGCTGACCCTCTGGCAATGGTGCCAGTCGCCATCCGATGCGGCGCCCCGTGTGGGCGGCGGCGAACACGTGCTGCTGTGGCGTGATGGCGGCGAGGTGGCGATGGCGGCGGTGAGTCCGGCCACGTTCCGCTGCATCGAAAGGCTGGCCGACGGCTGCGATGTGGCATCGGCTTATCTGGCGGCGGCCGACGTGGACAACGATTTCGATCTCGAACCCTGCCTGCGGGATCTGCTCGCGCAAGGTTTGATCGTGGCATTTATCGACGAAGAGGGCGCGACATGAACAAGCTGCTTGCGTGCACGGGAAATTATTATGACCAACTGGTTCGTGGCCTGTCGGGACTGGGCCCCGTGGTACTGCTGCTGTTCCGGGTCTGGGTGGCGCTGGCGTTCTGGCGGGCCGGTGTGGTGAAGATCGAGGATCCCTCCGGCACGGCGTACCTGTTCAACAACGAGTATCACGTGCCGCTGCTGTCCGGCGACACCGCGGCGTTCCTCGGCACCTGGATCGAGCTGATCACACCGTGGTTCCTGCTGCTGGGTCTGGGCGGGCGCCTCACCGCCGCATTCCTGTTCGTCTACAACCTCGTCGCGGTCATTTCCTACCCCGACCTGTGGCCGCACGGTTTCTGGACTGGCCTGATCGGCAGCGATTTCAACGACCACAAGATCTGGGCCATGATGCTGCTGGCGGTGATCGCCTGGGGGCCGGGCGCGCTGTCGATCGACCGGTGGCTGGCGCGGCTCTGGCCGCACGCCGGGCGAACCGGGTCGTGCGAGCGGGTCGTTTAGGGCGCCATGCCACGCCACGGGTTTTGAATCCTTTCGGACGTGGGCTTCCTCTATGAGATGAAAGGTGCGGGACGACCCCCGCGCCACCGTTGCGTTACCGTCACCAGGTGCCCCATGCGACATGACCCCCTTTTGTTGGAATCCGCGCGTCAAGGCGATATCGCCGCCGTGGAGCGGTTGCTGGCCCTGTGCCGTCCGGACTTGCGCCGGATCGCCCAGTCGCAATGCGCCAGCAGCGTGGATCCGGACGACGCGGTGCAGGAGTCACTTCTGCTGATCTACCGACGCATCGGCGCACTGCGCACGGTCGCCTCCTTCCCGGCCTGGACGTTCTCGATCGTGCGCCGGGAATGTCAGCGGCTGTATCGGTCGATGCGCGGGCAGGTCGAGCTGCCGGAACCGGATCATCCCATTTTTGCCTACACCGACCGGTTTGATCTGCGCCGCGATCTGGCGGCGGCGATTCAGTCGCTGCCGGAGAAATACCGCGAGGCGATCATCCTGCGCGATTTCGAGGAATTCTCGATCACCGAGATCGCCGATCAGCTGCAGCTGACGCGCGAGGCGGTGAAGAGCCGCATCCATCGCGGTCGCCAGATGGTGCAGGAATACCTGAAGGACTGACGGTCGCCCCATGCCCGATCGCTTTGCGCCGGGCTTCATCCATGACGGAGAACACCATGCATACGTACCTGCGCGCCATGATTGCCGGCTTCATCGCCACCGTGGTTCTGTCCATCCTGATGCTGCTGAAATCGATGATGGGCGTGATGCCCGGACTCGACGTGATTCACATGCTGACCGGCATGGCCCACACGATGATGGGTATGCCGGACAGCCCGATGGTGGGCTGGATCCTGCACTTCATGATCGGTACGGTGCTTTGGGGCATCGGGTTCGCGCTGCTTTACAAGCCGCTGCCAGGCAACGGTCCGGTGGCGAAGGGCATGGCGTTTGGCGTGCTGGCCTGGCTGCTGATGATGTTGATCCCCATGCCGCTGGCCGGCGCCGGCCTGTTTGGCATGCACATGGGAATCATGGCGCCGATGATGACGCTGGTGCTGCATCTGATCTGGGGCGCCGTGCTCGGCGCCACCTACGGCGCGCTCAGCCGCTCTGCGACGTCCGCCTGATTCCTTGCTCATTTGGCATGGCCGATGTGGCTTTGTTGCAAGAACGCCACATCGGCATGGTTGATGCCATCGGCTTCCTTTGGTCACCCCACGCATGAAAAACAAGACCACGCTGATCCGATCGCTGATCGTCATCGGATTGCTGGGCGCGGTCATCGCCTTCTTCGCGCTCGGTTTGCAGCACCAGTTCAATCTGGAAGCGCTGAAGACCCGGCAGCATGCGCTGGAGGGCTATCGGCAGGCCCACCCGTGGCTGCTCGCGGCGATTTTCTTTATGGTCTATGTGGCCTTTGCGGCCTTGTCGCTCCCCGCGGCAACGCTGCTGACGCTGGCAGGCGGTGCGCTGTTTGGCCTGCTGGAGGGAACGCTGCTTGTGTCCTTCGCCTCCAGCCTCGGCGCGACATCGTCGTTTCTGGCCAGTCGCTACGTGTTTCGCGATGCCGTGCAGCAGCGCTTCGGCAAGCGCCTGCGTCCGATCAATGAGGGTATGCAGCGTGAAGGCGCACTGTACCTGTTCACGCTGCGACTGGTGCCGGTGATCCCGTTTTTCGTGGTCAACCTGCTGATGGGGTTGACGACACTACCGACACGCACGTTCTATTGGGTCAGCCAAGTCGGCATGCTGGCGGCGACGCTGGTGTTCGTCAACGCGGGCACCCAGCTCGCCAGTCTGGATTCGCTGTCGGGCATCGTGTCACCACGGATACTCGGCTCGTTCGTGCTGCTGGGCATGTTTCCGCTGCTGGCGCGCTGGATCGTCGCCCGCGTGAAGGCGCAGCGCCTATATGCGCGCTGGTCGAAACCGAAACGATTCGATCGCAACCTGGTGGTGATCGGTGCCGGTTCGGCCGGGCTGGTCAGCGCGTACATCGCCGCCACCGTGCGTGCCAAGGTCACCCTGATTGAAAAACACCAGATGGGGGGCGATTGTCTCAACACCGGCTGCGTGCCATCGAAAGCGCTGATCCACAGTGCCCGGCTGGCAGCTCAAGCTCGAGATGCGGCGCGGGTCGGCGTGCATATCGCTGACGTGAAAGTTGATTTCCGGGCAGTCATGGAGCGCGTGCAGCAGGCGGTGGACATCGTGGCGCCGCACGATTCGGTCGAGCGGTATCGTGAACTTGGCGTCGACGTACGGCATGGCCACGCCCGGATCGTCACGCCTTGGCTGGTGGAGGTCGATGGTGTGCCCATCACCACCCGCGCGATTGTGATCGCCAGCGGCGCGGAACCGTTGATTCCAGCCCTGCCGGGGCTGGAGGGCTCGGGCTACCTCACCTCGGAAACACTTTGGCAGCTGCGTGAATTGCCGAAACGCCTGCTGGTGATGGGCGGCGGCCCGATCGGCTGCGAACTGGCGCAGGCGTTTTCGCGCCTCGGTTCGCAGGTGACGCAAATCCAGAGACCCGCACAGTTGCTAGTACGTGAAGACGAGGAGGTGTCAGCCTTCGTGCGGGCGCGACTGGTGGCGGATGGCGTCGATGTACGCACCGGCTGCAAGGCGGTGGCGGTGGAGCAGGGCAGCGATGGCGCGGTGCTGGTCTGCGAAGTCGATGGGCAGCGCGTGCGGCTGCCCTACGACACCCTGCTGGTAGCGGTGGGGCGCAAGCCGCGCACCGCCGGTTTCGGTCTGGAGGCGCTCGGCATTCCCGCCGCGCCGACGGTGGAGACGGATGCGTATCTGGCCACGCTGTATCCCAATATCTACGCCTGCGGCGACGTGGCCGGCCCGTACCAGTTCACCCATGTCGCCGCGCATCAGGCGTGGTATGCCTCGGTCAACGCGCTGTTCGGCTCGTTCCGCCGTTTCCGGGCGGACTACTCGGTGATCCCGGCGGTCACCTTCGTTGATCCGGAGGTGGCTCGGGTCGGGCTCAACGAGCGCGAGGCCAGCGAACAGGGAATTGACTACGAAGTCACCCACTACGACCTGGACGAGCTAGATCGCGCGATTACCGAGGATCAGGCGCACGGCTTCGTGAAAATCCTGACGTCGCCGGGCAAGGATCGCATCCTCGGCGCGACCATCGTGGGTCAGCACGCGGGCGAGATGCTGGCCGAGTTCGTGCTGGCGATGCGTCACGGGCTGGGCTTGAACAAGATCCTCGGCACCATTCACGCCTATCCGACCTGGGTCGAGGCCAACAAATACGCGGCGGGCAACTGGAAGAAGGCCCATGCGCCCGAGCGGGTACTGGCTTGGCTGGCGCGCTATCACGCCTGGCGACGGAACTGAGCCTGCCGTGATGCGTCGCTGGATCCGTCTCCCCATGGTCGCCGTTCTGATGCTGCTCAGCGCCGCGGCAGTGGCTGCACCGATGCCGTCCAGCGTGCTGTGGACATCGTTGCTGCAACGTCATGTGGTCGTCATCGATGGCGGCCATGCCTCGCGCGTGGACTACGCGGGCATGCGTCGCGACCGATCCGCACTCGATGCCTATACGCGAGAGTTGAGCGCGATCACGCCGGCGCAATTTGCGCAGTGGAACCGCACCGACCAGATGGCGTTCCTGATCAACGCCTACAACGCCTTCACCGTCCAACTGGTGCTCAGGCGGTGGCCGAGGCTCAGTTCCATCAAGGATATCGGCGGTCTTTTTTCCAGACCGTGGAAGCAGGATTTTTTTGTACTGCTGGGTCAGCGCACGAATCTCGATCACATCGAATCGCTGCTGCGCACCGGCAAGTATTACGCCGACCCGCGCGTTCATTTCGCACTCAACTGCGCGTCGATCGGATGTCCCATGCTGCGCGCCAAAGCCTATGCGGGGGGGCGCCTTGATCGCCAGTTGGAAGATGCAATGCAGCGCTTTCTGGGCGATCGATCGCGCAATCGTTACGACCCGTCGCGGGACGTGCTGCGGGTATCGAGAATCTTCGACTGGTATGCCGGCGATTTTCGTGATGGGCCGGGTCGCTCCGTAGCGGGCTTGCTGGCCGCACACGCCGCCCAGCTGAGCGACGATCCGAAGATACAGGCACGCATTCGCGCCCAGCGCGTCGACATCCAATTCCTGCCCTACAACTGGCAACTGAACGCAGTGGGAGCGCCATGACTATCCAGATATTGCGTTCTGCACCCAACTGCGCAACCCGTGCCGACCACCATCACCGCGCGTGGCTGGCGAATGACCCAAGCCAACCCAATGAGGCATTTCTTTTGTGAACGCTGTTCGCTCTTTGTCACCACCATCGTTCGCCCGCACGCTGCGGGAGCACAGACTGGCGCTGCCACGCAAGCCGCTGGAAATTCTGCAGGTTAACGTCGGGAAACTGTGCGATCTGGCCTGTCAGCACTGCCACGTCGAGGCCGGCCCCAAGCGCACCGAGATCATGCAGGCGACCACGGTCGAGCGCATTCTCCAATTGTTGGCCGATGCACCGGCCGTGCATACGCTGGATCTGACCGGCGGCGCGCCCGAGCTCAACCCGCATTTCCGTACCCTGGTGCGCGAGGCGCGTGCACTGGGCAAAACCGTCATCGACCGCTGCAACCTGACCGTGCTGTTTCGCCCCGGTCAGGCAGACACCGCCGAGTTTCTGGCCTCGCAGGGCGTCAAGGTGGTCGCGTCGCTGCCGTGCTACAGCAAGGCCAACGTCGAGCAGCAGCGTGGCCAGCATGTGTTCGATCCCAGCCTGCGTGCGCTGCATCAGCTCAACGCACTCGGTTATGCACGCGCGGATTCCGGACTGGAACTGGATCTGGTCTACAACCCGCTGGGCGCGACGCTGCCGCCGTCACAGGCGGCCCTGGAAGTGACCTACCGGCGCGAGCTGGCCGAGCACTTTGGCATCGTGTTCAACCGCCTGTTTACCATCACCAACATGCCGATCAAGCGCTTCCTGCATTTGCTGGAACGCGAGGGACGTCATGAGAGCTACATGCAGACCCTGCTTGATGCGTTCAACCCGCAGGCGGCGCTGGGCGTGATGTGCCGCAACCTGCTGTCGGTGAGCTGGGATGGCCAGCTGTACGACTGCGACTTCAATCAGGCGCTGGAGCTGCCGCTCGGCGGGCAGCAACGCAGCGTGTGGGATATCGCCAGCTTGGCCGACGTCGAGCAAGAGCCCATCACCTTTGACAGTCACTGTTATGGCTGCACCGCTGGCGCGGGCAGCTCCTGTGGAGGATCGCTGACATGAACATGCCGCGGGAGCACGAAACCGACACCGCTGCTGTGGAAGAACAGCACTCCGCTGCCGTGCGCAGCTATTACGGTGAAACCCTGCAGTCGAGCCGCGATCTGCGCACCACGGCATGCTGCAGCATCGACGCGATGCCCGAATACCTGCGCACGATCCTGAACCAGCTGCACCCGGAAGTGCGCGACCGTTTCTACGGTTGCGGTTCGCCGCTGCCGCCCGCGCTGGACGGGATGACCGTCCTCGACCTGGGTTGCGGCAGCGGTCGCGATGCCTACCTGTTGTCGAAGCTGGTCGGCGAGCGTGGCCGCGTGATCGGCATCGACATGACGGCGCAGCAGCTGGAAGTGGCCGAACAGCATCGCGATTTCCACGCGCGGGCGTTCGGCCATACCCGCTCCAATGTCACGTTCCACCTGGGTGATCTGGCCAACCTGGCCGCGCTTGGCATCGATGAGGCGTCGGTCGATGTGGTGGTGTCCAATTGCGTGCTGAATCTGGTGCCGGACAAGCGTCGCGCGTTCGCGGAGATATTTCGCGTACTCAAGCCCGGCGGCGAGCTGTATTTCTCCGATGTGTACAGCGACCGCCGGCTGCCGCACGAACTGCTGGCCGATCCGGTGCTGCTCGGCGAATGCCTGGCCGGTGCGCTGTACGTAGAGGATTTCCGCCGTCTGCTCGGTGAGCTCGGGGTGGCCGACGCGCGCATATGCGCACGCAGTTCGATCGCACTGACCGACGAAGCGATCGAGCAGAAGATCGGTTTTGCCCATTTCGAGTCGATTACCTGGCGGGCTTTCAGGCTGCCGCTGGAAGATCGCTGCGAGGACTACGGCCAGGTCGCCACCTATCTCGGTACGATACCTGCACATCCGCACCGCTTTGTGCTGGACGACCATCATCTGTTCGAGAGGGGTAAGCCGCTGCGCGTCTGCGGCAACAGCGCCGACATGCTGGCCGGCAGTCGCTACGCAGCGCATTTCCGTATCGACGGCGACAAGCAGCGCCACTTCGGCCTGTTCGATTGCGCCCCAGCCACACCGGCGAGCACATCAGCCAGCTGCTGCTGAGATGCTCATGAACAAACCTCATCCTGTGGCATCGCTTTCGCTGTCGGTGATCGTGCCGCTGGCGCCCGGAGAGACCGAGTGGCAGGGGCTGCTGCAGCAGCTGACCTCACTGCCGGCCGGCAGCGAGGTGATTGTGGTACGTGCCGACGACGAGTCGTGGCCGGCACCCGCCGGATGGCCCATGCGGCTGCGTTATCGGGAGTGTCACTGCAAACCAGGACGTGCCCGCCAGCTGAATCTCGGCGCCCGGCTGGCCACTGGCCACTGGCTGTGGTTCCTGCATGCCGATTCGCGCCTGCGACCGGACAGCCTGCGCGAACTGCAACGGTTTCTGGCCGAAGGCATCGATGCGCTGGGCTGGTTCCAGCTCGCCTTCCGCAAGGACGGGCCGCCCTGGACCGTCTTGAACGCGGCAGGTGCCAATCTGCGTTCGCGCTGGCTCGGACTGCCGTTCGGCGACCAAGGACTGGTGTTGCCCCGGCACTGTTTCGAGGCCCTGCACGGATTCAATGAAGAGGCTCGCTACGGCGAGGATCATCTGCTCGTGTGGGCAGCGCATCATGCCGCGCTACCGCTTCGCCGCATACCCGCGTTGCTGGAAACCAGCGCGCGCAAATACGCACAGCAGGGCTGGTTGACCACCACGCTCGGGCACTGGCAACGAACCACGGCACAGGCTTGGCCTGCATGGCGCGCGCGGCGCAGGGCAAGGCCATGACGGCGGCACTAGCCATCTTCGTCAAGACCCCCGGTTTGTCGCCCGTGAAAACACGGCTGGCGGTGGCGCTGGGGACGGATGACGCCACGCGGTTTTATCGGCTGGCCGCCGCAGCCACGGCCGCCGTCGCGCAAAGCTGCCAACCGGCACTCACGCCGTACTGGGCGATCGCCGAGGCCGGCCCGGTAGCCGCTGCTGCATGGCATGGCTTTGCGCAAGTGGAGCAGGGCGAAGGCGCTCTTGGTGAACGGCTCGATCACGTCTATACCACGCTGCAGGCACGCCATGGCCGGGTGCTGCTGATCGGCGCCGACGCCCCCCAGCTGACGTCGGCCATGCTTCGGGCGGCACTGGCAATGCTGGACGACGCGGACAAGCCATTCGTGCTTGGCGATGCCAGTGATGGCGGCTTCTGGCTGTTCGGCGGTCGAGCGCCCCTCCCGAAAACTATCTGGTGCACGGTGCGCTATTCGCAGGCGCACACCGCATCCGAATTGCGCGCCTTGCTGGCACCTCATGGCGTCGTCGCCAACGCGCCGATGTTGACCGACGTCGATAACGCCACGGACTTGCCGTCGTTGGCTCATGCGCTGGCGGCATTGCTCGATCCCGTGTCGGCGCAACGTACCCTGCACGACTGGTTGCACACCACCTTGGACCGTACCTTGCTGACTGGAACTTACGTATGACCATCGCACTTTTCATCACCGTGCTGTTGCTGGCCGCGACCAACGGCGCGAACGACAACTTCAAGGGGGTGGCCACGCTGTACGGCAGTCGCACCGTTGGCTATTGGACCAGCCTTGGCTGGACGAGTGTCACCACCCTGGCCGGATCGCTGGGTTCGGTCTATCTCGCCCAGGCGTTGCTCAAGGCTTTTACTGGTGCTGGTCTGGTGCCGGGCGACATCGCCGCGCAGGCTGGCTTCGCCATGGCCGTGGCGGGTGGCGCCGGCCTGACCGTTGCCTTGGCATCCTGGCGTGGCCTGCCGATCTCGACCACCCATGCGCTGGTCGGCGCGATGAGCGGCGCCGGGCTGGTCGCGGTCGGCATGGGTGTGCATTTTGGATCGCTGGGCAAGACCTTCCTGTTGCCACTGCTGGCCAGCCCGCTGATTGCAATCATCCCCGCCTTCCTGATTGCGCCGCTGCTACGCCGATTGGTCGCGCGTGCGGAACAGAAACGCATCGACTGTCTGTGCGTCGAGCAAGCCGCGATCGTGACGCCGGAAGGCGTGATGATGCGCGACACCGCGATGCTGCGAACCGGCAGCGTGGCCGCGTGCAGCGCCAGCGGTGCGCGTCCGCTGGCGCGCCTCAGCAACCACCTCGTGGTCGATACGCTGCACTTCCTGTTCGCTGGTGCAGTGGGGTTTGCGCGCGGGCTCAACGACACGCCGAAGATTGCCGCCCTGCTGCTGCCGATTGCCATGCTCGACAGCCATACGGCGGTATTGGCGGTAGCGATCGCGATGCTGCTCGGTGGTCTGCTTGGTGCCCGCAGGGTGGCCCGCACCATGAGCGACAAGATCACGAATCTGGATCTTGGTGCTTCGCTGGCTGCCAGCCTGACCACGGCACTGCTGGTCAGCACGGCCAGTTTCAACGGGCTTCCTGTGTCGACCACGCACGTCTCGGTCGGCGCGCTGGCTGGCGCCGGTGCCAGTGGGCGCAGTGGTGTGAACCGCCGAGTGATCACCAACATCGCACTGTCGTGGGTGGTCACCTTGCCGGTGGGGGCATTGTTCGGTGCGATCCTCTATGCGTGGGTGCGTTGAGCCCGCTCACCGAGCAGGCCTGAGCGGCTGGATCAGCAGGTTCCGCAGGCGTTTGGCATCGGCGTCGCGAAACACTTCCAGTCCCAGCAGCAGGGTCACCTGCGCTTGCCGTGGCTGCGCCCGATAGCAGCCGAATAGGTCAATCTCACCGTGATGAGGCGGAAGTCGTCGTTGTATCGTGTTCCGTGCACACCACCCTCAATAGAGGGGGCGCTTATCAGGTTGAGCCCTTCGACGAAGCCGAGCGATACCTTGTTCTCGGGTCGACAGTAGGCGGCGATGCCGTCCCAGTGACGCTCGATCATGTCGGCGAATTTCTCGAACGGCGTGAGCCGCTGCCAGCGCAGCGATTGGCGCCACTGGTCGAAGAAGCGCCGGGCCCAGCCTTCGCGCCGGTAGTCCCGCAGCTGGCCGAAGCGTTCCTTGAGCAGGTAGGCGGTGTTGGGCCGCTTGTTGGCCGCCAGCAGTTGCTTGAGCGCCGCCTTGCCGTCGAGGCTGAGGTTCTCGCGGTGCGACAGCAAGGTGTATTTCTGCCCCTTGATGTAGCGACGATCCTTGCCGCTCAGGCGGGCGTATTCAGCCTTGCGTACCGCATCGAGCGCCTTGCCCAGGTGCACCATGATGTGGAACTTGTCGAACAGGATCGCCGCCTGCGGGGCGTGCGTGTGGGTAGCGTTGCGGAACGGCTTCCACATGTCCATCACGGCCAGCCGTATGCCGGCGGATTTCCTTGGGCCAAGCGCCTCGTAGAACATCGCTATGCTCGCTTCGGAGCGATCCACTCCGCCAAACCAGATCGGCCGTTCTTCGGATCAGGTCGCTGACCACGATGCGGTAGGTGTGTCCTTTGCGGATCGAGATTTCGTCGATGCCGATCGCCTTCGGACCGGGTGGGCATCCCGGCGCGCTTGATCTGCTCGGCCATGTACTGCTTGTCCAGCGACTTGACCGTGTGCCAGTCGAGCTTGAATTCCCTGGCGACATCGCGCACGGACGATTGCCGGCAGCGGCGACCGATGTGCCAGGCAAACCGCTTCGTGTAGAACGGGTTGTCGGCCAGAAAGTCGAGCTGCTCGCTCTTCACCTTGCCGCACGTTCGGCAGTCGACCCGGCGCACCTCGAACGCCAGCCAGACCCGCGTGTCGCCGCAGGACAGGTCGCGGATCTGCCGGAGCTTGTGGTCGTACCAGCCCGACTGCACCCGGCCACAATACCCGCAGACCGTTTTTTTCCCCGCCGAACGAGCGTGACCACCCGTGCTTTGGGGTCACCGAATACGCCCTTGACCGTCGCCTGCAGGCGGAAGCCGGGGAACCGATAGGCGTCGAGCAGACGCCGGGGACGCTTGGTTGACGTAGCCATCGGCAAAGCGTGCCAGATTTCAGGGCGACGCTGAAGGCCGCCAAGCCATGCTCTGCATGGGCTGCACCGCGATCACCGCGCGAAATTCACCCACACGTTTCCACGAAGAGCCATTATTGTGACACCCCCGGCTGAAGTCGAACGGCTGGTGCGCGCCAGCGCGGTCGCGGCGCAGCCTGCTTTGGCAGCGCTGTCGCTGCCGCTCCTTATCAAGATCAAGGAGTGGGGACTGGACAAACCGTTGCCCACGTTGTGGGAGCAATCAGGGGTGGTCCGAGCGCCGCGTCGAGCGTTCGCGATCAGCGAAGTACGCGGCACGGTGTCGCGGGCAGGTGTTTATGGCCAGATCACTTGACCACCAGCGTGCCAGTCATGCCGGGATGGAATTTGCAGAAAAATGCGGTCGTTCCTGCCATCGCCGTCGTGTGCGCGGTGACACCCGGTTTCAGGTCGATGTCGAAGCGCCCATCGCGCGCGGTGGCGCTGTGTTCGAAGATGTCATGATTGATCCATTCGATGCGGTCGCCGGCGTGCAAGCCAGCTGGCATCGGGCCGTACTGCATCTTGTCGATCACGATCACATACTCACGATGCGGATGCGCCGTCGCTTGCGGTTTCGCTGTGGTGGCGGCCGTGATCGGCGGTGACACGCCGACCACCGCCAGCAAACCACCGATGATTGGAATCATCAGGCGGTACATGGAGCGCTCCCTAGTTCAGGTTCTGGGCGAGATGCTCGGCGTGCATCTGGTGTTCCTGGAACAGCTTCAGGCCAGTTTCCAGAAGCGACTTGAGTTCCGCGTTTTGGGCCGACGGGATCAGCGTGCCGCTCAACGCGGTATTGACGGTCTTGTGATATGCCACTTCGTTGTCGACATAAGCCTTGTCGAAAGCGCTGCCCTTGAGTGCGGCGAGTTTTTTCTGTTCGGCGGCAGCGCCCTTCGACAGCGATTCGCTGATCGGGTTGTTCTCGGGTGTCACGCCGAGCTTCTTGACCAGCGCCAGCGCCTGCACGTTGACCGCCGCATGGTCGCGCGCCATTTCCTCGGCGAACGCGCGCACGTCCTTGTTGCGGGATTTTTTCAGCGCCTGTTTCGCGGCGCTGATATCGATCACGCCGGCCGTGTAGGCGATGTGCGCGATCTGCGCGTCATTGATGGCCGGTGCAGCCGGGGCTTGCTGGGCATGTACGCTGGCGATGGAGCCGATACCGAGTGCGAGCGCGAGGGTAACGAGGGTCTTGTTCATGAGCGATGTCTCCATGGGATGGGCGAAGGGGGCAAGCGAACGATTGCCATGCTTGCCGGCACCCATGAGATGCAGCAGCGATGCACGGGTTCCCGTCGGCACGTTGCCGGGATGGCCGGAATGCCCGGGATGCGTGGCGGGAACCTCAAGAGCCACCGTTGCGTCGAATGACGCGTTATCCCAATGAGTCCGCCAGCATGCTCGAATGCGATCAAGCCATCTTCCCGCCCGCTGCCGCCGTAACGGCACGAATCACCGAAGCACCGCGCCCGTCGCGCGCCGAGGCGGAAGCGGCGGTGTGCACACTGATCCGCTGGGCCGGCGACGAGCCGTCGCGCGAGGGCCTGCTGGCTACACCTGCCCGTGTCGTACGCGCCTATGAGGAATGGTTTTCCGGTTACCGGCTCGATCCGGCCAACCTACTCAGTCGCACGTTCGACGAAGTCGGCGGCTACGACGATCTGGTCATGCTGCGCGACATTCCGTTGCAGTCGACCTGCGAGCATCACATGGCGGCGATCCGCGGCGTGGTGCATATCGCCTATCTGCCGAACCGGCGCGTCGTTGGCATTTCCAAGCTGGCGCGGCTGGTCGAGGCGTTCGGCCGGCGCCTGCAGATCCAGGAGCGCTTGACTGTCGAGATCGCCGACACGCTCGCCCACGTGCTGCAACCGCGCGGCGTGGCGGTGATCGTGCAGGCCAGCCATGAGTGCCTGTCATCGCGCGGCGTGCGCCTGCACGGGGTGTCCATGCTGACCCGACGCCTGCTTGGCGAGTTCGCGCAGGAACCGCAGCGGCGTGAGATCCTGGTGGCGCTCTCCGACTGATCCGGGAACCTCAAGCTATGATGTTGCATCCGATCAGGTGTGCAAGGAGAGAACCATGTCAGCCCATGTCCACGCGGCACCCCTCGATTATGCCGCGCTGGACGACAATGCGCTGGTAGCCTTGGTTCGTGGCGGCCAGCACGAAGCCTTCCGGCATATCACGCAGCGCTGTAACCAGCGTCTGTTTCGTATTGCGCGCAGCGTGGTCGGCGAAGATTCCGAAGCGGAGGATGTGTTGCAGGAGTCGTACCTGTCTGCCTATCTCAAGCTGGAATCGTTTCGCGGCGACTCCACTCTGCTGACTTGGCTGACCAGCATCGTGCTGAACGAGGCACGCGGCCGGCTGCGCAAACGCCGCTGCATGGTCGGGCTCGAGCAGATCGATGCCTCGCTGCAGGATACCCACCGCGTGATCCAGTTTCCTTCGAAGTTCGGCAGCGAGGACCCGGCCCTCTCGGCCGAGCGAGCGCAGATCCGCCAACTGCTCGAACGTGCCATCGACGAATTGCCGGAAATATTTCGCACGGTCTACGTCATGCGTGAGATCGAGGAGTGCACGGTTGAGGAAACCGCCACCCAGCTGGCGCTGCGGCCGGAGACGGTGAAGACGCGCCTGTATGGGGGTGTAAGCCGGAACCCTAGAAATTTCCGAAAAATCGTGCAACCTATTGTTAACGTTGAAACAAGTGATGGGGCACCGAAATTTCCGTCAGCCCAGCTCCACCCCGGCCACGAGCGC
>NZ_SCQN01000026.1 GCF_004321985.1 Castellaniella sp.
GGCAGGTGCATCGCTGCTCGACGAGGCGGGTCTTGAAGTGACGATTTCCGTGCCGCAGGGCGAGGAGATGACCAAGAAGACGCTGAATGCGCGCCTGGGCATTCTGGGCGGCATCTCCATTTTGGGCACGACCGGCATCGTGAAGCCCTATTCCACGGCCGCCTACCGCGCCAGCGTGGTGCAGGGGGTGCAGGTGGCCGGCACGCTGGGCCATGGCGTGGTGGTGCTGACCACGGGCGGACGCACCGAAAAATTCGTGATGGAAGAAATGCCCCACCTGCCCGAACCGGCTTTTGTGCAGATGGGCGACTTTCTGCGCTACGCCATGGGCGCGGCGGTGAAGGCGGGTTTGAAGCAGGTGGTGATAGGCGGCATGGTCGGCAAGCTGACCAAGATCGCGCAGGGCGAGACCATCACCCACGCCGGACGCGCCGAGGTCGATACCGGCTTGCTGGCCGAACTGGCCGCAAGTGTGGGTGCACCGCCCGAGGTGTGTGAGGCCATTCGCGACCATGAAACCGCCCGTTATGCGAGCGAACGCATGGACGCTCTGGGCTTGGGCGCTGCCTTTCACACCGCGCTGGCGCAGCGGGTCATACAGACCCTGCGCACGCGCTACCCCGATCAATTTGAACTGAAAGTACTGGTTTGCGACTTCGACGGTCGCAAGATTGCGGAGGCTCCTTGAACAACACCCACGAAAACACCATCGAGCGCTGCCGCATCCTCGGCGTGCTGGACGATGGCATCGCCAGCCTGGGCCGCACAGCGCTGGCCCACCTGCAACAAGCGCAACTGGTGATCGGCGGCCTGCGCACGCTGCAGCTGTTCGCGCCCCAGATCCACCCCAGTGCCCAGCAGCGCGACCTGACCGGCGCCATGTCACAGGTGCCCGAATGGGTGCGTGCCGCGCAGACGGCAGGCCAGCGGGTGGTGGTGCTGGCCACCGGTGACCCGCTGTGCCACGGCATTGCGGCTTATCTGGCTTCGCGCCTGTGCATTGAAGCGATTGAGGTGCTGCCCAATGTGTCCACCCTGCAACTGGCCTGCGCCCGGCTGGGGCTGCCGTGGCAGGACATGAAGTTCTCATCCGTCCACAGCAAGGACGCGGGCGACTGGGTGGAAGGTTCAGAGCCCGGCCACGGCCTGTATGCGCTGCTGCGCGATATTCGCCAGCATGACCGCCTGGCGGTACTGACCAGCCCCGACAACACGCCCGATCGCATCGCCCGCATGCTGGTCACGGAAGGCCTGGCGGATGACTTCGAGATGGCGGTGGCCGAGCGCCTGTGCCAGCCCGGGGAGCGCATCGTCAGCGGCATCGCCGTTCATGCCGCCGCGCACATGCCGTTCGCCGACCCGAACGTGGTGCTGCTGTGGCGCACCCAATTGCGTGCGCCGCAAGTGCTGTTCGGCCTCCCCGATGCCAGCTTCGAGCAGCGCCATCCCGAGAAGGGCCTGATCACCAAGAACGAGGTGCGCGCCGTGTCGCTGGCGCGCATGCAGCTACGCCTGGACAGCGTGGTGTGGGACATCGGCGCGGGTTCGGGTTCGGTCGGACTGGAAGCGGCCCGCCTGTGCCGCCAGGGCCATGTCTATGCCATCGAGAAAAACGTGGACGACAGCGCCATCGTGGCGCGCAACCGCCTAGCCATGGGCATCAGCAACCACACCCTGGTGCACGGCAAGGCCCCCGAGGGCCTGGCTGCCTGGGCCGACCCCGATGCGGTGTTTATCGGCGGCTCGGGCGGTGAACTGGCCGAGCTGATT